>NZ_JAXHLU010000005.1:0-58302 GCF_034521915.1 Fodinibius sp. | reverse complement strand
ATTCATTCATCTGCCCCCTTTCTGTACATGGGCCAAAAATGAAAACGTGGATCATGAGTCAAATCAACATCAAAACTTTATTAGCACTTGCCTGCTCGCACATCACCATGAAATGACGGCACAAGCATATTAATTTCTCCCTTTCGCAAAGGGGAGATGTAAGAGGGGTTCATCGGTTCTAAGATTAAAATCTATCTATAATATATAGTCTTTAAACAAGCTATAGCGCGGGAATAAATTCTGGCGCCAGTAATGTACCTCATCCCTTTCATATCAATTATTCATATCAGTATCTTAAATGTGATTCAAAAACTGATCCCATAGTTATGCTCCGCACCACCCTCCGTTTTTACGGTGATTTAAACGATTTCCTTTTTGGCGGATTTTCAGGTCCCATCGTACAGCGCAGGCTGTCCACACCCACCTCCGTCAAAGACCTCATTGAGGGATGCGGCGTTCCCCACACCGAAGTAGATCTGATCTTAGCTAACGATAAGCCCGTCGATTTCTCCTACCTTATTGAAGAAGATCAACAGATCAGCGTCTATCCCTTTTTTAATCATATCGATATTCCCGCAAGCGAGCGGCTCCAAAAGCCAAACCTGCATCAAAACCGCTTTCTGGCAGATACAAACTTAGGAAAGCTGGCCCGCTACCTGCGGATGGCCGGCTTCGATACCGCCTATATTCAAGGACAATCAGACGAGGAAATCATCAGCCAAATGCTGGAAGAGAAGCGCACATTGCTCAGCCGAGACCGAAAACTGCTGATGCATAAAGTAATAGAACACGGTTACCTGCCGCGATCGGATGATCCCGCCGAGCAGCTACAGGAAGTATGTCGCCGCTTTGATTTATTTGATGACGTCGATCCCTTCACGCGATGCCCCAACTGCAACGGCGTGCTGCAATCCGTATCCAAAGAAGAAGTCATCGACCAGCTTGAGCCGCTGACCAAAAAATATTTTGATGATTTTTCACAGTGTCCCGACTGCGGACAAATTTACTGGGCGGGCTCGCACCGCCAGCGGATGGATGAGCGGGTGAAGGATCTTTTAGGGATTGGGAATTAGTTATTTGTTGCCTCTTACTTCCATCATTCGTCTTCTCCTTTTAAAAAAAGAAAGCGGGCTTAAAACCTTCTCCCGAGAATAGTCCAACTTTTTAGACAGAATCAGTAACTATCAGCAGCTCATTCGCTGGCATCCTCAACTTTTACTATCTGCTGATGATTCAACTCTGAAAAACAACGCAGTATATTTTACAATGCTGTTACCGTTCAGCAATTAAGACCTTCACCTCGGTATAATAAAGCGACGTCGTAGCCTCAAAACCGGATCGCGTGCCCACCAACAACCAAAGATTCCCATTTTCGTCAGCAGTCACAGACGCCTGCTCACCCGTAACGGTCTTTAGCTCATATTTCCGTCCCTCCTCACAATCGCGGGAGTTAGCCACATCGCCAATTTTTGTCTCTTGGTACCAACTATGAGCCTCTCCCTCATAATCCTCTGCAAAATTTAAACGATAATAACCCTGTTCCCAACGGTCATCCACAATAGTACTACTTGGTTCTGTGCTGGAGGCCGCCGCATGTACCGTTACTCCTTCTCCCGGCGGACCGCCCACACCAAAACATCCCGAAGGAGCATCGGTTGCAAACGTCACTTTAAATGCAATTCGATAAGAACCTTCCGGTTCTAAACCATCCACTTGATGTTTCAAAAACATATTCAGGTCGTCGCTGTGATTCATCCCCGACAGATAAAAGCCTGACTTATCGGTATCGAGAGGTTCGGGAAGCGAACGGTATCCACTCTCCAGCTCAAAATCATCCTCACGCCCCACCCCATAATTGCTGAATAGGGTCGTCCAGCCATTCGGTTCTTCATTGAAATAATAGCTGTGAGAATAATCAGGTGTATTGTCATCCGAATCAGTAACAGAACTGCATCCAACACCCTGAACAAGCAGAGCCATCAATAATATGACAAAAGGCCATCTTGTTTGGGCTGAAGTAACGTTTGGAAGAAATCTAACACTATGCGGCAATCTTAGCATTACTACTTGGTTTTAACTGTTAAATATATGGGCTGCATACAATAACGCATGTGAAGAAATAATATTATTGAATAATAAAGGGTCACAAAAGCACCATGCCGAACGTACATCCATAACGTAATCTGCTTTTACCAGTTATTCTACTTTGTCCCAGACAATCCCACCAATCCGCCGATAGCAGATGCGCGGCCTCCCCATAGCAAAGAACAAAGCCTGTCCCCCCATTGTACAGACTTGGGACATCCTTTACAGTGTTCGGAAACATGGTTTACACTTCTAATTTCAACAATTAGGGAAAGGAACTTTTTAACAACCTTTTTAGTCATCAGCGAGTCTCTTCCCCTGCCTCCGAATACTCGGAGCAGGCCCGGAGGGGAAGAACAAAATGGGGTCACTCCCGGCCAGGACTTTTAAACACCTGATCATGATTCCAGGCAATATAATCGACGGAAGGCTCATAGACGCCCCGAACGGGACGTGCAATCTCATCGCCGTGGAAACGCCCCAGCCACAGGTCGAAACCATCGGTGCCCACCACCTTTTCGGATACCAGGAACTTTCGACTCTCATCAAGGGTGAAGGCACCCAGATCAAATAGCTTGTGATGAAGAGTGCAAAGCGCGATACCGTTATTTACTTCATCCGGACCGCCCGCGCTGTGCCACTTGATATGGGCTGCCTCGATGCAGAGCGTCTTTGCTCCCATCCGCACATCAAAATCACAAACCGCACAGCGATATTGATAGGCTTGCAGTACATTATGCCTGAACTGAGGATCGCGCTCCTTTCGGCTGACCACCTGTTCTCCAAGCGTTAATCCGGTTTCGTGGATAATATCTTCGTGAATAGTATCGGGAAAATGGGCATCCAGCAATTGAGAACAGATTTTATTGACTGCAGACGGATGCTCTTTCAAAAAGTTATAGACCTCCGGCTTAAACCCGGCCCGGATATTTTTCTCACGCAATTCTGTTTTTCGTACGCCACCACTTTTATTGAGAATAAGTTCATCGCCTCTTTCAACCTCCCACATCCCATCGTTCCGTAACCGCCAAAACGGGTAGTGGGTATTACCGGCATTTCGCGGTGTACCGAATTCAGTCAGCAGATCTTCAAGTTTGGGATCGACCTCTTTATACGGCAACAGCCGCTTATCCTCATTTTGCATATATCCAATCGCCAGCAATACCAGCAAGGGCTTGTGGGGCGCCCGGCGGTCACCGCTTTTCCAGACGGTAAGGGATTGAAAGTTGTTAAGGATTTCTTGCTCGGTCATTGTGAATTTGTCTTTTTCTTCACATCAAATGCATATATACAAAGCGGGTGGCAAAGATCAAATGCTGAAGTTATATCGGAAGATTATTTCTGATGAAATCCCGAAAATATATTTGTTAGTTTAAATAAAGCCAGTTCATAAAAAGGCCAAAAACAATAATATTATAATAATGGCTGATGTACACGAACCAGAGGTAAGAAGCTACAATATGAGCCAGATTACGGGTAAGGATACCAAGCCCGAGATGATGGTACGCAAGTTTCTGCACTCCAATGGATTCCGTTATCGGCTACATGCAAAAGATTTGCCGGGAAAACCGGATTTAGTTTTTCCGAAGTATAATTCTGTTATATTTGTCCACGGTTGTTTTTGGCATGCCCATGAAGACTGTAAATATTTCAAAATTCCTGACACCAGAACTGAATGGTGGAAGGAAAAGCTTTACGGTAATAAAGAGCGTGATGAAAAGAATATTACAAAATTAAAAGAAGAAGGGTGGAATGTTATAGTCATTTGGGGATGTGAATTGAAGCCTGAAAAAGAGTGGCTACACTCACAAACCTATTGAAAACGTTGGAAAAGGTCGAAAACAGCTAACTTCTCCTCACTACTCATTTTGATGCACGCGGACAAGTTATAACCCATTGGTCTCCATTTATTTACGTCATTAATTTAAAAAATTGTGCTTTCCAAGATATTCCTGCATATTTAGCCTAATAATAATTTGGCTGTAAAAATAAAGCATTAAATCCTGTATGGGTATCAATTCAAGGGATAAAAAAAATAAGTTCAAGGCAGTCGACTTCTTCTGCGGCGCTGGTGGTGTAACTTGTGGATTCGAAGAAGTAGGCATTGATGTTATTCTTGGAATTGATAAAGATGGATCCTGTAAGAAGACCTATGAAGAAAATAATGAAGCTGGTTTTTTAGAAGCTGACATTAGTAAACTAGATAAAAAATGCCTCTCCGAAGATTATGGTATAGAAAGAAATGATGATAATCTGATATTTATAGGTTGCAGTCCCTGTCAGTACTACACCAACCTGAAAACTGATAAGACTAAATCCAAGGAATCAAAATTATTATTAGAGGATTTCCAAGAGTTTTTAGAGTACTATAAACCTGGTTTTATTTTTATTGAAAATGTACCAGGTATTGAAAAAAAGGAAGAGAGTCCACTTAAATATTTTAAACGTTTTCTATCTGACGAAAATTACGTTTATGATGAAGATGTAATAAATGCTAAATACTTAGGGGTGCCTCAGAATAGAAGAAGGTATATATTAGTTGCAACCAGAGTGAGAAATGAGATTTGTCTACCGGCAGAAAATAAGGATGAAATAAGGACTCTTAAAGAAGCTATCGGTGATTATAAGACTTTTCCAAAAGTTGAGGCAGGACATACAGATGATTCGGATTTCCAACATTCCGTTGCTAATCTTTCCTCACTAAATTTGAGGAGAGTTAAAAGAACTCCTAAAGATGGTGGGTCCAGATTAAGTTGGGCTGATGATGAGGAACTACAATTAGATTGTTATAAAAAACACGATGGCCATTATGATGTTTATGGTAGAATGTATTGGGATAAACCTTCACCAACTATTACTACTAAATTCAGATATACCTCAACTGGCCGATATACTCATCCAGAACAAAACAGAGGAATATCATTAAGAGAAGGCGCAACTCTTCAATCATTTCCCCTTAGCTATGTTTTCCATTCAAAGAGTCAAAATGAAATAGCAAAAATGATTGGAAACGCTGTACCTCCCAAATTAGCTAAGAAAGTGGCCTGCATTTTCTAATAAAAAGACGATTTTATGACAAAGGATAAAGAACTATTGATGAGTTTTGACCCTCATACGATAGAACACCTTGGGGTTAAAATGTACTCAAATCTACCTAATGCACTAGCTGAATTAATTGCAAATGCCTATGATGCTGATGCCAATACAGTTTTCATAAATTTGTTTAATGATGGCGATGAAAAGCGCATACAAGTTATAGATGATGGCGCCGGCATGTCATTTAAAGAGCTAAATGAAAAATTTCTCAGGATAGGTAGAAAACGACGAGAAGAAGATGATAAATACAGCCCGAGTGGAAATAGAAAAGTGACTGGTCGTAAAGGCTTAGGGAAACTAGCCTTTTTTGGATTATCGGAAACAATCGATATTGAAACCTCAAAAAAAGGTATTGACCAGAAAGTTAAATTCACTCTCAGCTGGAATGATTTAATAAATACCGATGATGCAAACTATAAACCAGAATTCATAGTAGAGGAGACACATCCCGATGAACAAGGAACTGAGATTCTTCTAAAGGACCTTAAACGAAAATCCCATTTGAATAAAGAAGGGCTTGCAGTCAGCTTGTCTAGGCTCTTCAATCTATTTGATTCAGATTTTCAAGTGTTCCTTACCTTAAATGGAGATGAACCTATACAAATTGATGAAAAACTGAAGTACGAAAGTATAGAGGCGCAATTTGAATGGGACTTTCCTGAGTTTTTAGAAAAGGTTGATGCTGAATACGAATATGAAGATCAAATTTCGGGAAAGATAATGTCAACAGAGAAGCCACTGAAACCTGATCTGAGAGGTATTACACTTTATTCAAACGGCAGATTAATTAATACTCCCGAATTTTTTGGTGTATCAGAATCAAGCCATGGTTATTCATATTTCACTGGATGGTTAGAAGTTGACTATGTAGATGAGTGGGAAACTGATGTTATATCCACCGATCGCCAGTCATTGAGTTGGGATTTACCTAGGACAGAAGAATTAAGAAATTTTTTAAAAAAAACGATGTTTGAAATTGAAAGACAATGGCGAGCAGAACGCAAAGATGTCCGACGCGAGAAAATCCAGAAGAAATCCAATATTAATATTGAAGATTGGTTTGATAAACTACCTGCAGACGTAAGAACTAAAATGGAACCAGTTATCATGAAACTAGAGGACTCAGAGCTACAAGATGATGAGCAATCCGATGTAGTAGAAAACTTACATGATCTAGTTCCTGAGTATCCACATTATCACTGGCGACATTTGCATTCTTCTATCCATGAAGTAGCCAAAGAAGACTACATTGGCCAAGACTATTTACGTGCTGCTATAGAGGCAGTTAAACAATTTGAAACAATAGTACAAGATAGTAGTGGAATCAAAAATAAATCGGGATATAATTTGATGGAAACCGTATTTGGATCGCAAAATTCCGTTTTACTAATCACCAAAAATGAATCACGATCTGAAAATGATCTGGAAGATGGCCACGAGTCACTTTCCAAGGGAGTTATGCAAGGTTTTAGAAATCCCGCCATCCATGACTTCAAAAAAGATATATTCCCTAAAATATTTAATGATCGAGATTGCTTAGATATATTAAGTTTAACTTCCTATTTAATTCATAAAGTTGACCAAACGAACAAACGTAGCAGCTAAAGTCATATATTAAGATTAAAAGAAGAAGGTATTAAATTTCATGGCCGACGATTGGACACGAGAAGAAGTAGCAGCAATAGTCCCTGACTATTTTGATATGCTTACTAATGAGTTATCAGGCCAGAAATATGTAAAGGCAGAGCACCGTAGGCAGTTAAAAAAAAATTATTGATCGTTCACATGGGGCAATCGAGCGAAAGCACATGAATATAAGTGCTATTCTAGTCGAAAAAGGTAAGCCCTACATTCCCGGTTATAAACCATATCATCATTATCAAGGTCTTCTAAAAGAAGAAGTCGAAAACACTTACAGAACATTGCAAATTAGACTCACTAATAACTGAGTTTTTGTTGAGTGACATAAAAACTCCAGAAGTAAAAAATATTTTACAATCAGAAGTCGAAATTCCAGACTTTGATAAAAGATTCAATGAAGACCGTATTGAAAAAGTTAATGAATCAGAAAACAAATTATTATTTAAGAAGAACAACGAAATAAAAAGCTTGGTTTATTCGGGGAAGAATTTGTTATTAGATATGAAAAGAAAAAGCTATCGAATAGAGGACAAGAAGATTTAACCGATAGAATTGAACACATATCTCAAACCATTGGAGATTCAGCGGGTTTCGATATTCTTTCTTTTGATGAAAAAGGGAATAAAAAATTTATTGAAGTTAAAACAACAAAATTAGATAAAAATTCTCCCTTTTATTTCACACGTAACGAATTAGGCTTGTCAAGAGATAAAAATAGAAGTTATAGTCTTTATCGTGTATTTAATTTTCAAAAGAAGCCGCGCTTCTATCAGTTAAATGGTGCTCTTGATCAGAGTTGTGAGTCAATTTCTACTGAATTTATGGGCTGGCCGAAATAAATATCACACCGATTTATTCTTCAAC
Organism: Fodinibius sp.; assembly: GCF_034521915.1. Classification (GTDB taxonomy): domain Bacteria; phylum Bacteroidota; class Rhodothermia; order Balneolales; family Balneolaceae; genus Fodinibius. Next base: position 50,616 of record NZ_JAXHLU010000005.1, on the reverse strand, counting down.
GATCCCACCAGTCCCCAATAGAAGCCGCAGCGCCTCCGACCATCATCTAGGTGGTCCAAAACTCAAGGCAAAATATTCTCATTGCCGGAGTCAACTACAAACACGCAGGCCGACTGGATACAATCCACAAATGAGCGCAGCTCATCAAGGTCGGGCTCTTCAGGTAATACTAGCAGGTGAAAGCCAAGCTTGGGTGCATTTTCCATTCCCTCTTTAGAAGCTGCCAACCTCTAGGTGAGCAATACCATCAGCCCACTACAAATCCCCAAAATGGCACCTATACACATTTTCACTATATTGAATGGGCAATATACCATCATACCGGATACCGGTAATTTCACGATAGGTAATGCGCTCATTGGAACCTCATCAATCATAATCCTATGAATGTATCCCGTTTACTAACACTTGCATCAAAACCCATTTTATTCCTGCTGGAATACCTGTTTAAACTTGCTGCCGGTGTTATCGCCCTGATTGTCCTGGGAGCCGGAGGATCTTTTTTCAGCAAAGTCGGTACAGGCTTCGGCTCGATGGGGAACGTTCTGCGTCAAATCGCGGAATGGCCCGATCGGCTTACCTATATCAGCACCGTCATCCAGGATTATAACACGCTTACCGCCGCGACCTTTAACGAGCGCTACGGCGGAGATGCGCTAAATCGAGTGATGGAATTACTGAACGAAGGGGTGGCCTATGGTGAGGCCGTCTATCAAAATCTTAGCCGTCAGCCTGTGGCAACCATCATAGCTACCCTGATTGTTTTTCTACTCTTTTATATTTCCGGACGGGCCTGTCGTTTTTACCGCCAAAAGGGGCAGGGATCTTTTCTTACCAAGAAAGAACGCGAACTCGGCAAACGAGTCTTTGATCAGCAGGAACATACTGATTACCACTAAGTGTAATAAGTCTCTAAGGGGAGGATAATTTCTCTCTTTGGTTTCTGAACAACCCTCTGACTTCAATTGGATGTTCATTTTGTATTGGCTGACCCACTCCTGTCCTCTCCCTAAAATTAGGGAGAGGAACTCTTTTAATAAATTTTAAATCATAATCAACGAGTCTTTCTCCCTACCTGTAGGGAGAAATCAAACCTGCTCATCGAAGCTGTTGTAAAAAGCGTAGTTGAGAGAGGGTCAACACTCTGACCCATTAATGAATAAAGCAATTAGGATTATTTTTACCACTAAGGCACTAAAATGTTATCGTCGGTGACGAAAATGGTCAAATTTATGGTTTCTCCGGCCTAATAATTGTGTGCTGAGGCCGAAAGATGCGGTTGTGTATTTTATACAGGTGATATCTTCTTATATGAGACAATAACAGAAGGACCATTAAAATACACGTATCTACAGGCCAAAGCTGATTCTCAATTATTCAGCCTTGATTTTTTAGTCCCTTTTGTATCAAGACAAAAGGGACACCAATACCTCAAGATTTGATTTATTTAGTTGTTTAAATATGAAATCATAGATAGCCCGCTCGGTTAAACACCAAATTACTAAATACCCTTAGTGTTTAATCAATTTTGAGGCCGCAAATCCTACCATACCTTAAAAAGACGATAATTTAAGGTATATGGCGTTTGATCACGGATAACCTATAGGGCAGGACTTACTAAAAAAAACTGATTTGGGGCTGCCTCCTCAGTGATTTCCATCAGAACCAACATCACTCTAAATTAAGAATCTTCTCTGCTCTTTTGGGTCCAATCCCTTTCACTGATCGGAGTTCCTCTTCTGAAAGTTTCAGCAGTGCTTCTTTACTTTTGATTCCCATCTCCACAAGGTTTTCGGCCACCCGACTGGTGACGCCGTCAATGTTACTCAGCTTTTCAATGATCTGATCGGTGGAACCCACCCCGCCTCGTTCCTCGGCAGTCGTCATACTTTCTTCTTTTGGGTCAGATTGCACTTCTACTTCGGTGGGACGACTACAATTTTTGTAGAGCCAATAGCCGCCGAGCGGTATGGCGGCAATGAGTACTATTTTCCAGAAGAATCGCATGGCTGCGCTGTTATTTACAAGGTGCTAAAATCTATATGAAAAAGTATAATGGATAATTATATCCTTTCCCGCAAGCCTTTTAGTGTATCAAGCTCCTATTTGCAAACCCGCAAACTCTATCTTTTTATTCCACGAATTCAAAATTTTCGCCATCAAAAAGTCCCTTGTCACTAATTTTGAGGCTGGGAATTACCAGCAGAGCCATAAAAGAAATCAGCATGAAGGGTGAATTAAGTTCACTACCCATCTCCCGAGCCATGCGGCTCAACTTTTGGTAGTGCACCGCCACCTCTTCTCCCGGACGGTCACTCATTAGTCCCGCTACCGGCAGCGGCAACACTTCTTCTTGGCCACCCGAAACGGCAGAAAGTCCGCCCTCCTGCTCCATCACCAAATTTACCGCCTGCGCCAGGTATTCATCGGAACTACCCACTACAATTACATTGTGAGAATCGTGAGCTACCGAAGAGGCAATAGCCCCATCCCGGATGCCAAAATTTTTAATAAATGCGGTAGCCGGCGGGGCTTTCTCATACCGGTTGACGACCGCCACTTTAATAATATCCTGTGAGAGGTCGGGCTGCAATTCCCCATTTTTCTCCGGCAGCCGTGCGGTAGCTTTGCCGGTGACCAGCTGTCCATCCTCAGCTACAATTACGTGTGTTTGATCATCCGAACCTGCCTCCACAACAAAGTCGTCGGGCGTACAGGAATAGGATACAAAGTTATTGATGGGCGTCACGTCAATATCAGGAATATGAACGGTACTCCCGTTAAATACGCAGCGACCGTCAATCCAGGTCTGTCTCACCTCCATCGCTTCCAAGTTATCTACCACGATAAAATCGGCGGGATCGCCCTCTTCCAGCAGTCCCACATCCAGCCCGTAGTGGCGAACCGGAACCACGCTGCAAGCTTCCAGGATATCGAATAAATCATAACCGCGGTCGAGCGTACGCGCCGCCAGCTCGTTAATATGTCCCTCTACCAAATCATCGGGATGTTTGTCATCGGAGCAAAACATAATTTCACCGGCATAGTCGTCCAATAATGAAACGAGCGCCTCGTAATTTTTAGCAGCACTGCCCTCGCGGATGGCAATCTTCATGCCATGCTTTAGCTTGTCGATAGCTTCCTCTTCGGTAAAACATTCATGATCAGTGGAGATACCGGCCTGGGCGTATTGGCCCGCTTTTTCTCCTTTCAGACCAGGAGCATGACCATCTACGGGCTTGCCACGATCCAGTGCGGCCTCAATTTTTGCCTGTACCGTCACATCACCATTCAACACACCCGGCCAGTTCATCATCTCCGAGAGATACAGAATATCGTCACGATCCAGCAGGTCGGTTACGGCCTGCACATCCAGTTCCGCCCCGGCAGTCTCAAAAGGGGTGGCAGGCACGCATGAGGGCGCCCCAAAATAAAATTTCAGGGGCACTTTCTCTCCGTTTTCAATCATAAAATCGACACCATCCTTGCCACATACATTAGCAATTTCGTGGGGATCAGAAACCGTGGCTACGGTCCCGTGTCGTACGGCAAGCCGGGCAAAGGCCGAGGGCACCAGCATGGAGCTTTCGATATGGATATGAGAATCCACAAAGCCGGGCATAATATACTGCTCGGGTACGGTACCACTGACTTCCTGTACTGCAGTAATTACGCCATGTTCTATTTCCAATTCGCCGTTAAAACGTCTCCGGTTCACGACATCCAAAATGATGCCTCTTATCTTATCCACTCTATCCGCTGATCTTATCTCTTAAAAATCCCATTAATCCGCCAATAGCAGCAGCTGCACCGCCCACCATCATCCAGATCCCTTTATCAGAGCCCGCCCCACCAAAAAACTGGTCGACTTCTGATTGAAAAGACTGGTATTCCTGGTATCCGAAGTAGAGTAACAGAATTCCGCCCACCAATAACGCCGCTGATATAATTGTTCTCATATAACTGTCTATTAATTAGCAATAACTTTATAGCTAACAAATTTCCCGATCAATTGAAATGGAAAAACCAAGCAATTCGAGGGCGAGATAAGTTGCTCGGTCGTTTTACTACTCACACAACATGATCAATTTTGACTCATAGCCGTTTCGGCTTCGCCACCGGGAACCAATAATGTTTTCAGCTCTTTCCAGCTCACAGCCAGTACAACTATCCAGAGCAAGGTCCAAAGGTTCACAATTACCGGCGACCCAATGATGCCCGTCTGATCCAGCACGCCCAGGTCATACAGCTTGTTCATCCCGATTATTACGACAAGTACATCAAAGACAAATGGCAACAGTAAAAAGCCGGTGAAGCCCCAAAGTCGCTGCGAAGAATGTATACTCTTCCAGGCTCTTATCAGCGCAGGCAGCAGTATGGCAGTAACCATCACAATGGCCAGTCCCCAAAGCACGTTATCGCCAAGATAATCCCCAAGAAAGAATTTAAGCTCCATAAGCTCATCTCCCATTCCCATTAGGGCGGTAAAAATTCGAGCAAAAGGCATATTGCCAAAAATTAATGCAAAGCCGACAGACTTTATGCCGGGCGAATTATCGTAGCGACTGCTCAACAGGTAGTATCCGATATAAATTATCAGGTAGGTGAAAAGAGGACCTGCAATAGAGGCTATAATTGTCAAATCACCTTCGCAGCAAAGTCCCCACGTATTAAAATTCCGTTCACCCCAGCAGCCACAAATGATCCGTCCCACTGCGGTATGCGCAATTTCGTGCAGCTCGTGCATCACAAAGAACAGTGCTACAAAAGCGGTAGTGTTGCGGAATGTTAAGTTTATCTTAGACCCTAAAGAGTTTTTTAATCTGGAAACCATCTTAAAAAATCTTATTAGGATTACAACGCAGTTTCATAAGTAGTCGATCACAATGCAACTACGAGCATTCCATCTCATTGTTACACTTCGCCTCCTCCTCTCCCAAAACAGTTACAAAGTCCTGATCAAAACCGTACCTTTGAGCAGCGTATTTCATAGCCAATTTCCATCTTATTACTCGCCACCATATGCGTAACGACGATATCATTCAAAGTATCCGCCACATGCTTGATATTAATGATAATGAAATAGCACATATCCTGAAACTTCGGGGATACAAACCTGAGCGAGGCGAAGTGGCTTCTATCTTCAAAAGCCAGCATTTGCCCGAAGGTGAAAAGGGACAAGATACCAGCCATGTGTTGATGGCCCACTTTTTGGATGGCCTCATCTACTACAAGCGCGGCAAGGACAAAAAGCATCCGCCACGACCCATAAAAACACCGGTTACCAATAACATGGTCCTTAAAAAGTTGCGGGTAGCCTTTGAGCTGCGCGAAAAAGATATGCATGATATCTTGGAACAAGGTGGCTTTTCAATATCCAAACACGAAATGAGTGCCCTGTTCCGCCGAAAGGGACACGAGAATTACCGCGAATGCGGCGACCAGATTCTGCGCTACTTTTTAAAGGGATTGACGGAGCGAGTTAGAAATTGAGTAATGAGTAGAAAGTATTTTTTAAAGCATTCAACAACTTAAGACTTTTGCTGCTGGGGGTCCGGGGCGAATCGCGGGAAGGATTATTGCTAAAGCTACAGACGGTTCAAAGCAAAGATTTTCTGACAGCTTTAACCAGAACAAAATCTACGATTCACCCGGCCTGCCCTTCGAAGCTCTAGCGCAGTAGGGCACTTTTTTTTCGTCCCAGCTTGCTGGTCCCAAAATCTATCGGGATTTAGTCATAAAAAATGAACAATAGCTCGCTCCCCCCCTACCAGCACGGCAGTACAACTCCCTTACAGCTAAAAAATACAGATCTATCAATCCCCTGGCCCGTGGAATAACATATTCCACTTGGGCCCCTGTATCTCCTTCTCCAAGGGGAATAATATGAAGCCACTTCACGGTTTTTTTGGGGTGGGTCAATAATAAAAGCAGCATTGCTGGTCCCGAATCTTGTCGGGATTTGGTGACAACATGATTAAAGGCAGACCATAGTTTCCTCTTCCGCCTTTTGTCTTGATACAAAAGGCTCGTAAAAAATCAAGGCTACGATTTCTGATCCCATTACGAACATCCGGCGGGAGTATTTCGATGGTCCTTGAACTATTACAATGATTTCCGATGTAATCACCGGTTCGAAATACTCCTAATCGCCTACTGTTCTCCAATCAGAATTCGCATGCCCATGAACACCCCATTCCCCAAATAAACCCACCATAAGAATTATGAGCCGTCTCGGAGCAAGCAAAGCAGAACCGTCCGAAAATATGTTTGTCTGAATGAGCAAAGCGAATGAGTTTGCGTTTTTTTAGGTTCGATGAGTGCAGCTCAGGCGAAGAATTCTCAGGTGGTAAGTTTTTTTGATTCATTCCAGTGTTTTCCTGGTCCCGACCATAATCGACGATTTTCCTCATTCATAAAAATGAACCGCCCAAATCTTGTATAATAGAAAAAGACAATTCAATACAATTTTGCTATTAACTACCCTCTTAAAATCCTTATATTAACCGCTTGTTCAAATATTTCCACATTCCTCATTGATAATTCCTAATTCTTTAATTCAAGTCTCGTGAGCGACCAAAAAGTTATTTTCTCCATGGAGGGCGTAAGCAAAGTTTACAAGCCCAACAACTACGTTCTTAAAGATATTTACCTCTCCTTCTTTCACGGCGCCAAAATAGGAGTCTTAGGCAACAACGGATCCGGAAAAAGCACCCTGCTGAATATTATCGCTGGCAACGACGAAGAATACCAGGGCACCATCTCACGCAACAAAGGCATTACCTTCGGTATGCTGCCGCAGGAGCCCAGGCTCGATCCCGATAAAACGGTGAAAGAAATTGTGGAAGAGGGCGTACAGGAACAGATTGATCTGTTAGCCGAATACGAAGAAATCAATGCTGCATTCGGTGAAGCCGATGCGGACTTCGAAAAGCTGATCGAAAAGCAAGAGAAACTGCAGGAAAAGATTGAACAACTGGGCGCCTGGGATCTGGACAGCAAGCTCGATCAGGCCATGGATGCCCTGCGCACCCCGCCCGGCGATACGTCGGTAGAAGTTCTTTCCGGTGGTGAGGCCCGACGAGTTGCACTCTGTCGACTGCTGCTGAAAAAGCCGGATGTGCTTTTGCTTGATGAGCCGACCAACCACCTGGATGCAGAATCGGTGGCCTGGCTGGAACAGCATCTCGATCGCTACGAAGGAACAGTAATTGCGGTTACCCACGATCGCTATTTCCTGGATAATGTCGCGGGATGGATTCTGGAACTCGATCGTGGAGAAGGGATTCCATTTGAGGGTAACTACAGCTCGTGGCTGGATCAAAAGAAGAAGCGCCTGGAGCAGGAAGAAAAACAGGAATCGAAGCGGCAGAGAACGCTGCAGAAAGAGCTGGAATGGATACAGCAAAATCCCAAGGGCCGGCGCACCAAGAGCAAGGCACGTATAAATCAGTACGAGGAATTGCTCTCCGAAGAACGCCGAAAGCAGCGCGAGGATATGGAGATCTTTATCCCCACCGGACCGCGCCTGGGCGACAAGGTTATTGAGGCTAATGATGTGTCAAAGGGATACGACGATCGACTGCTTATTGAGGATATGAACTTTAGCCTGCCACCGGGCGGCATTGTGGGCGTTATTGGTCCCAACGGTGCCGGAAAATCGACCCTATTCAAGATGATTACCGGAGAAGAAGAGCCCGACAGCGGTAGCATCGAAATCGGCGAAAGTGTAGAGCTTGGATATGTAAATCAGGATCGTCCGCTCGATCCCGAAAAAACTATCTGGGAAGAAATTTCCGACGGGAAAGATACGGTTAAACTGGGCGACCGCGAGATAAATTCTCGTGCTTATACGGCCCGGTTTAATTTCAGTGGGACCGATCAGCAGAAACGGTGCAGCGAAATTTCGGGCGGAGAGCGCAACCGCGTGCACCTGGCCAAGATGCTCAAGCAGGAATCAAACGTACTGCTCTTGGATGAGCCTACTAATGATCTGGACGTGCATACCCTTCGCGCGCTGGAAGAGGCCCTGCTCGATTTCGCGGGCTGTGCGGTGGTAATTTCACACGACCGCTGGTTTTTGGATCGTATTGCCACGCATATGCTGGCCTTTGAGGGCAACAGCCAGGTGTACTGGTTCCAGGGCAACTACTCGGAATACGAAGAAAATCGGGAGAAGCGGCTGGGCTCGAAATACCATCCCGAACGCGTGCAGTATAAGAAGCTAATGCGGGATTAGTTAATTAGGAGTTAAAAACCTGGGTAATTGTATATAGCTGGGAGGTGGTTGTACCACCGACCATAGAATGCTAAAAAACGGGAGTAAAACTCCCTCCTAACGGTAGACGTGAGTTCGATACAAAAATAAGTCAAAAAGCTTATCAGAAGCACTATTACTCCTCCTGTCATTTCGACCAGCGTGGAGAAATCTCATCAAGGGTAGTAAAAGCTACTGTTTTGTTACTTCTACACAACGGATGAGATGTCTCGGCAAGCTCGACATGACAACAGGAGGAGATTATGAACAATGATAATATTAACGTTATTTCGAACTTACGTTAATTAGAAATTAAGGGATGGAGATCAAGCCAAGATATTCTCGTTGCCCGAATCGGCTACAAATACACAGGCCGACTGGGTTTCATCCACATAAGACCTTAGCTCTTCGAGATCCGGCTCTTCGGGGAGGCCAAAGAGATCCAGATCGGCCTGCGGGGCTTCTCGCATAACACCTTTAAAAGAACCAATTTCCACGTGAGGTACAGCATCTGGAATACGAGCTATATCCAGCAAGTTTTCGAGATAATCGTACGCTTTTTCTACCTGGGGCTCATCCACTACTGTTACAATTCTCAACTGAGCATTCCAGTTCACTTTTAACTTATAGGCCGTCAACAGTGCCAGATCCATATTCCCGAGATCCATATTTAAATCCCAGTCGGGCCCCTGCTCATGTATCCATACATTCACGGAGGCACTGCGGCCAAGTTGAGCAATGGTATCCTCAACATAGAGCTGCACGCCCATATCATTGAAACGGGCCTGACTGATAATCGACAAAATTTCATCGTCATATCTTTGGTGAGCCGGCAACCGTAAAAACAAAATGTTGGGCCTGAAAAAAGTCCCTTGCAATGTTTGCAGCGAATTCAAAACCGTATCTTCAAAATTATCCGAATCGATAACACTCCATCGGGCATAAATATTCTCCCGATTGAATGACCTGGCAAAGTCCATTAGTGAGTCTCTGAAATCACTGTCATTATATGCATCCGACATCCCCACCAGCTTTACCGATCCCTTGGGATAGGCCAGATTTCTAATAAGACTAAAATTACCGCGAAGTTCTCGGGCACTTCTAACCGGAACAAACAAATTGGCCTTCCAGGCCCGCTCATTATTTTCGGGCAGGGATGACACACTTTTAGCCGCCCACTCTGCAATGGAAACAAAAAGTCCGCTTCGCATATCTCCATAGGGTACCTCGAGCTTCCTGTTAGAAAGGTAGAGATAGGTGATAATAACAAAACCAAGGGCAATGAGTCCAAAAGTAGCGTTGATGATAAACATCGTAAACAGGCATCCTACCGTACCAAGAAAAGGTACAAACTTGGGAATCTGAAAGGTAGGCCTGAAACTGATCATATCCATCCGCTGCTCAATAAATACCACCAGGTTGATCATCATATAAGTAATCAAAAAGAACATGGTGATAAGCGGGGCAATGGTATTTAAATCCCTAAGCAGCAAGGTAGCTAAAACAAGTCCGCCGGTTAACAAAATAGCATTTCGGGGTTCCCCATTTTCGGCAAGTTCCGAAAACATATCTCCACCGGGAAATATCTTATGATCGGCCAGTGCCTGCAAGATACGGGGCGCTCCTACAATAGATGCCAGTGCCGATGAAAACGTAGCCCCCAGCAAACCGCCCAGCACCGCCGGCGACCAGAACGCATAATCGATCATTACATTATAGTTACTCACCAGCTCGTCCACCGGAGCCACCTTAGCCATCCAATAGCCAGAAGCCATATAAATTACATAGCTAATGGCAATAGCAGAAAGAGTCCCTACCGGTATACTTTTCTTGGGATTTTTGAGCTCACCGGACATATTGGCACCCGCCATGATGCCCGTTGCCGCCGGGAAAAGCACGGCAAAAACAACCCAAAAACTGACTCCTTGAAAATTATCCTCAGGAGCACCCGGAAAATCTCCCCACCACTGAATGCTGTGCTCCATCGCGCCCGTAAATACTGTGGCTCCAATTGAAATAAGCGCACCTATAATTACCGCCAGAATAATATATTGAATACGAAACGCCAGCTTTGCACTCAAAAAGGCAACGATAAAAAGAATGGTAAATACTGAAATATCAACTAAAATAGCATAATGGTCGGGGAAGATATACAACCACCCCTCTCTGAAACCGAAAATATACATGGTTATGGCAAACGTCTGCGCAAGGTAAAGTGGCACTCCTACGCTGCCCCCTACTTCCAATCCGAGTGATTGCGATATGATGGAATAGGCCCCACCCGCCTTAATACGAATATTCGTGGTAATGCACGACATCGACAGCGCGGTAAAGGTCACAATCACAAAAGCCAGTGTGATAATCATCCATCCGCCCAGCAAGCCGGCGTTACCGATTACCCAACCCTGACGCAAGAACAGAATAACGCCCAGAATAGTGAGTAGAGTTGGAACAAATACCCCGCCAAATGTGCCGTATTTATGCTGTACGGTAGATTCTCGCTCCTCTACCTGCTCTTGCAAAGTGGCATCTTCGGTCTTATGATCTGCCATAATCCGTTATTTGGTTTGATGTTTTTGCAATATAAACAACAGATTTTAATTCACATCCATTGGTTCTCTTTACCAACAAATTTAACTCTCATGTAACGAGCTCGTAATCTCTCAAACCGGAGAAAGTATTACTTTCATTCGTTTAAGAAATTAACCAAATCAGTTATGGTTTCAATATCTTGTTTTTCAGCATGATCGCGTCGCATGATCAGAGCATAAGTATTTTCAAAGCCCAGGGGCTCAAGCCAGCGGGTACTAAACTGTCGACGCGACTGGCTGTCCACATAATTGTAAACCTTTTGGGGATTATTACCAAGGCTATCGGTTGTTGATGCAGTTGCCTCGAGCAATACATGTAGTCCTGTTCCCGTATACTCGGGATATAGCTGAATCTCGTCATTAATTAGCGCATTAAATACAATCTGCGTGCCGGCCAATCCCAGGCGTAATCCGACATCCAGGTTGGTATAATTTTCGATGAGAATACGATACATGTGTCCCAGGATAAACTGCTCGGTTTGCAGTTTCCCACCAATCAATAAATCCGGATTACCTTCTCGAGTAATACGTGTTTCAAATCCCTGTTCATCAAGAAATTCTTTGGCAACAGTCTGCTCATCCTTTCCATCGTGATCCACCGCGCTGTTCAAGCGAATCATGGTTTTCGTGTTTATCATTCCCGCCAATTTATTGATAACCGAAATTACATCGGTGTGTTTTTCTGCGAAGTCTTCTCTTACCAGAGGAGCACATTCGTAAGGAGGGAAATAGTGCTGATCGTCCTCCAACACTTTCAAATCAAAAGCTTCAATACGTCCATCAGTAGAATATCCTACAGCTACGTCTATACGGCCATTTTTTAGGGCTTCGTACATCAGCGAGGCATTCATCTCTACGACGGGCATATCAAAATCATAATGCTGCTGGAGCCCCTCAAATCCATCGGCACGCTCTAAAAATTCAGGCGGAACTCCAATACGAAATTCATCTTCATTAAACACGGTAGAAATTGAATAAATCGACACAAAAATGACGACTACCGCCAACCCATAACTCAGTGGTTTCATAAGGTTTGATATGTTTCTTTCGATCAATCCCAGCACAAAATCAAATCCCAACGCCAATAGCGCGGCCGGTACCGCTCCGGCCATAATCATCACCGAATTATTAAGGGCAATACCCCTGAAAATATACTCTCCCAAACCCCCGGCCCCAATCAGCGCACAGAGCGTGGCTACTCCTACATTAATAACCGTTGCCGTTCTGATGCCCGCAAAAATGACCGGCAACGCCAGGGGCAACTCAACCTTTCTCAAAATTTGTCCATCGGTCATACCCATGCCCCGGGCCGCTTCGGTCACTGATGCTTCAACCTCATCGATACCGGAGTAGGTGTTGCGAACGATCGGCAGCAGCGCATACAGAAAAAGTGCCACGATTGCGGGCAGTGCTCCAATTCCGAGCAGCGGCAGCATAAATCCCAATAATGCAATACTTGGGATCGTCTGAATAACACCTACAGCCCCAAGTATTACATCTGATATTTTTCTTAAGCGCGTAGCCATCAATCCGAGCGGTATACCAATCACTACAGCAATAAGCAGTGAGACAAAGGTGAGACCAATATGCTCAATAACCTGGTCCAGAAGTTCGGCCTGGTTGGTCATAATAAAATGCCAGAGATCAGCCATGGTCGCCTCCTGTTTTCAGCTGCTTCTTATATGTTTGGAAGCGATTTAAGATATCCGAAAAGCCAAGGGAATCAATTACCTTTCCATCTATACGATGAATAATTTTTATATTGCTTTCCCGAGACTGCTCCATCTCTTCTAACACATTGTACAACGGTTTGTCCTCTTCAATTTGGTGATATGTATGCTCTTCACTTAAAGGAGGACTCCAATATAACTCCCGCTCACCGAGACTGTTATTTTCCGTTAAAACATCACTCAGCCGGATGCTTAATAGCTCCAGCTGAAACCGATTTGAAGCAAAGAAAGAGTCCACAAAGTTATTGGCTGGATTGAAAAGCAATTCCCGAGGCGTACCTACTTGCTGAAGTATGCCATCGTCGAGCAGGCATAGGCGGTCACACATCTCAAAGGCTTCAAAGATGTCGTGCGTTACTAACACGATCGTTTTGTTAATTTGCTCGAACAACTTGCGAACCTCACCTCGAATTTCTCTTTTGGTAATAGGATCAAGGGCTCCAAAAGGTTCATCCATTAAAATAATCGGTGGATCAGCTGCCAGGGCACGGGCCAATCCAACGCGTTGTTGCTGCCCACCACTTAGCGTTTGGGGCAACCGATCGGCATAGGTATTTGGGGACAATCCCACCAGCTCTAATAGTTCTTTTACACGAGCCTGTATACGTTCAATATCCCAATCTAATAAAGAAGGAACCGTAGCTATATTTTCTTTGATCGTATAGTGAGGAAACAATCCAATATCCTGAATCACATACCCAATACGGCGGCGCAGTACTTCGGGCTTTTGTGAGGTCACATCTTTCCCATCAATTTTAATCAATCCGGATGTGGGTTCTACCAGCCGGTTGATCATCTTAAGGGTAGTCGTCTTACCGCAGCCACTGGTACCAATGAGTCCAAACGTCTCTCCCTTTTTAACGTGAAAAGAAATATCATTGACCGCCTTGGTCTGATCGTCGAAAATTTTGGAAATATTCCGGAGACGAATCATAAGCAATTAGTGGTGATTCGGGCTGATGTTGCCAACATCATACTAAAAAATTGTACGCCACAAAAAAGTACTGTCCTTAAAGCCTTTGCAAAACCATAGTGTCATCGCGCCTTGTCCCGCAGTAGCCGGGAGCGAAGCGCGGCCTGCCTGCGCGAAGCCTTCCCTATGAAGAGCAGTCAAAGAGTAAAAAGCTTCGGCATAAGCAGGCAATCTACCGGAAATAGTTATCTGCCTCATAAAAGATTATCCCTCAGATCCTACGCAAGTTTTATCGAGGAGATTACCGCGGTCGGGCAAGCCGACCTCGTAATGACACTGCTTTTAAAAAAATAACAACGGCTGTCATCGCGAGCGAAGCGCGGCGATCTCCACGAAGCGACTTTCTAATGTGTCGCGAGTAATCCTTCAGCTTTAACACGAATCTTTTCAGGGAGATTTCTTCCTGAGAATACCAGAACGGGATGACATTGCCTTTATAGCTCCACTTCATAATGCCATTACCTCTAAAATGATATACTCAATTTTCCGGGTTTTGCAAAAACCTCATCTCAATATTCACTAATTATATATCTTTTAAGGAACAGGGCATAATCCCATGGCTACCTGTACCATAAATGATCCGACAATCAGGACGACACTAATAATCATGATAATCATTCCCGCCGATATCCCCTCTTCGTCCGTATTATTTCTAAAAAATCGAATCATAATAACTATTCTTTTTTTTATTACCAGCCTGCACTTCCGGGCCTACCTTTAAACGGACCTACAACATCGCTTGTTACCCATCCGCCATAAAATCCGCCTTGTTGAGCGTCTACCTCTTCATTATCAACATAACAACTACCCATCTTATGAGCATAAAAAGCGATATGTCCGGCGATAGATTTAAACCTGTCGGTTGGATCAGGATAGCACCAGGCCGCCTTGGCCGCACGCTGATCATTTAAAACAACATCAAAATATTTTGCTTTTCCCTTCCACTCGCAGTAGGTAGTACCACTGATAGGTTTCAGACATTCCATACGAATATCTTGCCGGGGGATATAATAGACCGGCGGATGACTCGTCTCGAGCACTCGCTGGGTATTTAAGGAATGGGCAATTTCGGCATCATTAAAAATAATGCGAATCTCTTTATCACATTTCTCTACCCGCGGTGGACGCGGATAATCCCACACGGATTCCTGTCCGGGACCGGGTTCAACCTTTTTCATATCCCTTTATTTCTTTTTGAGATATTGCAGCGAAAAATAGTCTTTTTCATCCGTCCAAACCTTCTCAACCGAATACCAATCTCCAACTAACTCCTCAAATTCCTCAAGGCTGTATTTGTAAGAGTTCTCGGTGTGAATCGATTCTCCTTCTGCAAACGCTATTTCTTGATCACTGACATTTACCGTTTGTTTTTGAGATGATACCAAATGCATCTCTATACGGCCGGCTTCCTCATTGTAAAAAGCATTATGATCAAACTTTTCTACCTCAAAATCTGCATCCAGCACGTGGTTAATATGCCGCAACATATTCTTATTGAACTGAGCTGTAATTCCCTGTTGATCATTATAGGCCGCTTCCAACACATCTGTATCTTTCTTCAAATCTACGCCTATCAGCATTTCAGAATCATCGGCAGTAATTTCCGCTATGTTTTGTAGAAATGCCCGAGACTCACTGGGGTTAAAATTTCCAATAGTCGATCCCGGGAAAAAGACGATCTGTTTCTGATGTTGATTACCACTAACAGGAAGGGCAAATGAGGAAGTATAATCTGCAAAAACAGGAATAATAGATATTTTGGGATATTCCATCCGCAGCTGATTGACGGTCTTTAGCAAAAACTCTTCTGAAATATCAACCGGAATATACGTAGAAAGGTCTAATAATTCTTCTAGCAAATAACGGGTTTTATAACTGCTTCCGCTACCCAGTTCTATCAGCATCACATCCGAGCCAATGCGATCTGATATCTCACTAATGTTGCTTTGCAGGATCTCTTTTTCACAATCGGTCAAGTAATATTCATCAAGGCGGGTAATTTGCTCAAACAGATCTGATCCGCGTTCATCGTAAAAATACTTGCTGGGCAACTGCTTTTGAGGCTTTGTTAACCCTTCCAGCACCTCTTGCTTCATCAGACTGGCATCGACGGTCGAAAGATCTTCCATAAAGAAATATCAGATTAAAAAACTATTGCATAGCCATAACGGAAAACAGTATTGCTAGCGTTCTCTGTAGAAATAGATTTTTTTATTCTTTGAATCCTTACCGCTCTTAATTTTAACTCCCTTTTTCTGATTATACTGATAAACCGCCGTTCGCATAGAGTTTACGCTCTTATCATCTTCATAATCTATTTCGATGGCATCCCCTCCAACTTCAAGCTGATCTAGAGCTTCCAAAAGAGGCTTAAACTTAGAAGACCTTTTCTTTGACGTATAAATTTTTTCTCGATCTACAAACTTAATTTCCATATCAAATGTACTTTTAAACTATTTCTATTACCATACATATAAAATACAATTTAATTTATAAAATAATGTACATACCAACTATACTCATTGGAATATCTTAACAGAAATGTCATATAAAAAAAGCTTGCAGGATTTTCTGCAAGCTTTTGCAAAATATATGATAAAATCAACTTATCTATTATTGTATTTCATAAAATTGCTTATAAACATAGTCCCAAAAATCTGCCAGATTAGATCCTTTATTATGCGGATTTTTTGATTTTGTAGATTTCATAGCATCAACACATGCTTTTTCTTTGGCGTCATAATAAGCTTTAAGCTGATGCGCCGTGGGGTCTTCAATCATCTCTTCGAACTTCTCTATCTTCTCAGGCATAAATAAAAGGCTTTAGTTCTTTTTGTTACATAACGATAAAAAAGGACAAAAAATTTCCTTTCGATTTCTAATAAAGCAGTTTGACGCGGATATTGCAATATCGCTTTTTGATATTCTCTGTTTATAGAAACCTGAGAATGGAACTAAATTTGGACTAGCTTTATCACATACATACCCAAATAAAAAAAGACAGCTCCTTTCGAAACTGTCTCATAAAATATCTGAGTGGGCGCTGCAGGATTCGAACCTGCGACTTCTTCCTTGTAAGGGAAGCACTCTAAACCGCTGAGTTAAGCGCCCTAATATAGTCAATAAACTTGGATCAACTCGCTCTCCGTAGCTTTACGCGAAGGAGAGTTAAGCGCCCATTTGAGAGAGCACAAATATACGGATATTCTGTAACCTGACAAAACAATTTATTGAAGATTACTTTCCGCTAAATTATAATTAGGTTAACAGTGTTAAGTTAATGCTTGACTTACGATTTTGATTCAACCATCTTAGTAATAATTACATATACGTTGGCTCTCATTTCAACAATTTTATTATGGCAGATCAACCACAAAAACACGCACCTTTTGAAGCAGTAATTTTAGACGGTGGACGTATTCCTTTTCAGCGTTCAGGTACCGGGTACAAAAAACTAATGGCTTATGATTTGGGTCGCATGGCCATCGAAGGTCTTATCGGCCGCGCACCCATTAACGGAGACGACCTTGACCGCGTTATCATGGGCACGGTTATCCAGGATGTAAACACCAGCAACGTTGCTCGCGAATCCGCATTGGGTGCAGGCATTCCCAACACCGTTCCGGCACACACCGTAACACAAGCCTGTATTTCTTCCAATCAAGCGGTCACCAGCGCCGTTGAACTTATTCGTTCGGGTCAGGCTAAAATCATCCTGGCCGGCGGAACAGAAACCATGAGTGATATCCCGATCCGATTTCGAAAAAAATTCCGGCAAAAGCTGCTCGATGCCCGCAAATACAAATCATTGAGTGATTTTCTGAAGTTTTTTAAAGGATTACGTCCCTCACACCTGCTGCCCGATATTCCCTCCATTTCTGAGTTTACAACGGGAGAAACGATGGGCGAAAGCTGTGATAAGATGGCAGCCCGATTTGGAATAGGCCGTAAAGAACAAGACGAGTACGCGCTTCGATCACACCAACTTGCGGCCAAGGCCACTAATGAAGGCTGGCTTGATCCAGAACTGTTGCCTGCTACCGTACCTCCCGATTTCGATTCAATAGAACATGACAACACCTATCGTGAAGATACTTCGATGGAGAAGCTTAAAAAATTATCTCCCGCATTTATTAAGCCGCATGGTACCATAACGGCGGGCAATTCTTCGGCACTAACCGACGGGGCTTCAGCTTCTATCATCATGGAAAAACAGGAGGCTTTAGATCGCGGATTAAAACCCAAAGCTATTCTTAAGGCTTATACCTATGTAGCCCAAGACCCGGAAGACGAACTCTTGCTTGGCCCTGCTTATGCTACACCCAGGGTTTTGGATATGATGGGACTGGAGCTTTCTGATATCGATGTTTTTGAATTCCACGAAGCTTTTGCCGGGCAAATTCTTACGGTACTTAAGGCTTTAAATTCCGATACATTTGCCAAAGAAAACCTGCAGCGCGATAAAAAAGTGGGTGATATTCCCATGGAAAAATTTAACTGCTGGGGCGGCTCACTTTCACTGGGTCACCCGTTTGGTGCTACCGGCACGCGTCTGGTAACAACGGCAGCCAATCGACTGCATCACGAGGATGGTGAACTTGCACTCGTTGCGGCATGTGCAGCCGGCGGACAGGGACATGCGATCATTCTTGAACGCTTCGACGGTTAACATCAAGACTTTTAATAACTACTCAGTCATAATTTTATGAGTTATCTAAACAAGGAAATTCAAGACAATATTTTAGTTGTAACTCTAGATCAGCCAGACTCAAAAGTAAATAAGCTTACCGAAGAGCTGATCTCAGAAGTTAAAGACCTGCTCGAAAATACCAATCCTGATGACATTGACGGCATCGTGATGGTGAGCGGGAAGAAGAATAATTTCATTGCCGGCGCTGACGTAGAGATGCTCAAAAACAAGAAGGCCCCCGAGGAAATTGAGGACTTAAGTCAACGGGGAAACCGGTTACTGCTTCAGCTTGAGAATTATCCAAAACCGGTGGTCGCTGCCATCCACGGATCGTGTCTCGGCGGAGGCTTGGAAGTGGCCATGGCCTGCAATTATCGGGTCGCCTCTAAACACTCTGATACGGTAATGGGTCAACCGGAAGTTAAATTGGGACTTCTCCCTGGAGGTGGAGGAACACAGCGTCTACCCCGCCTGATTGGCATACAAAATGCACTTACTTATATGCTTACCGGGAAAAATATTTATCCCCGCAAGGCATATAAATTGGGGCTCGTAGATGAGCTTACCCATCGTGATGCGGTGCTTACGGCCGCTAAAAAAGCGGTAGGCAAAATTAACAGTGGAAAGTTTGAACGTGAGGATAAGCGTAGCCTTGCCCATCAGCTGATGGAGGGCATGAGTCCACTCCGCAAGATCATTTACTCGCAAGCGCGCAAACGAGCAAAATCAGAAAGTAAGGGTAATTATCCAGCCCCCGATAAGATCATCGACTGTGTGCAAGAGGGGTACGAAAACGGCATGCAGGCAGGGCTAAAACTGGAATCCGAGAACTTTGGTAAACTGGCGGCGACTCCCGAATCGGAAGCAATGGTCAATCTCTTTTTCGCCATGCAGGGAGCGAAGAAAAATCCCAATGAAGAGAAAGCCAGGGAAATCCAAAAAATTGGGGTGCTGGGAGCTGGTCTCATGGGATCCGGTATCGCAGACGTTAGTGCCAATAACGAATATCGCGTGTTATTAAAAGACCAGGAAATAGAACAGGCCGCAAATGGCAAAAAATCGATCTGGGATAACCTCGACACGAAGCGTAAGAAACGAATTATCTCTGAATTTGAACGCGATCGCATTGCCAGTCATGTTACACCTACCGCTACCTATGATGGATTTGAAAATGTGGGACTCGTAATTGAGGCCGTTTTTGAAGATCTTGATCTCAAACAATCCATTGTTAAAGAAGTAGAGGAGGTAGCACCCAACGATTATATCTTTGCCTCTAACACTTCTTCACTGCCCATCAGCAAAATTGCCGAAGCATCGCGCAATCCCGAACAGGTTGTGGGCATGCACTATTTTTCGCCTGTCCCAAAAATGCCGTTGTTAGAAATTATTACCACTGATAAAACCGCTGATTGGGTTACCGCTACGGCACGAAAAGTAGGAATCCAACAAGGCAAGCATGTGATAGTGGTGAACGACGGACCCGGTTTTTATACGACCCGGATTCTGGCTCCTTTTATGAATGAGGCCCTTATGCTTCTGGAGGAGGGAATTTCTATCAAAGAGCTGGATACACACATGAAACAGTTTGGATTCCCTGTTGGCCCTGCTGCCCTTTTTGATGAAGTAGGGATCGACGTAGCGGCCCATATCACCGAAGTGCTTAGTGACCTTTTTGCCGAGCGCGGTGTGCATCCCAGTAAAAAACCAACGGAGCTTTTTGAGGAAGGCTACAAGGGCAAAAAGAATAAGAAGGGCTTTTATAAGTACGAGCAGAAAAATGGCAAAACGAAGAAAACCGATCCCAATAAAGAAATATACCAGTACTTTAGAGGCAGCGGTCGCAAATCCATGGAAAGAGAAACGGTACAACAGCGAATGACATTAACTATGGTGAACGAGGCAGCCTGGTGCCTGCAAGAAGATATTCTGCGTGACCCTACAGATGGTGACCTGGGTGCTGTGCTCGGTCTCGGGTTTCCTCCCTTCCTCGGCGGACCATTCCGATATATCGACCGCGAAGGTGCGGAAACTATCGTCGAACGCCTGCAAAAGTTTGAGGATGAACACGGACCTCGATTCACCCCGGCAGATATCCTCACGGATTATGCTAAATCCGGCAAGAAATTTCATTCGGAATAAACTTTTACCACAAGGCACCAAGCTTATAAAAATAACAATGCTAAATTCTCTGAGTGCCTTAGTGGCAAACATTATATTGGCTTTCAAAGCTACTCACCAAAATTGGAGCAAGCCGCCAAAAATACTATCTTTGTACACTCTTTTAAATACGTTGATAGTAATTAAACAAATTATTTCATGTTAAATATTGCACTATTATTAATGGGTTCTCCTGACGGTGGAGGAGGCTGGTCAAGTCTCATCTTTTTGGGAGCTATTTTTGCCATCTTTTACTTCTTTATCATTCGGCCACAAACGAAGCGACAGAAAGAGCTTCAGGAAATGGTTGACAATATTGAAAAAGGAGACAAAATTGTGACTTCCGGTGGAATGATTGCCAAGGTAACCACTGTTGATGAAGACACCGTACTTGCTGAAATCGATAAAGGGGTTAAAGCACGGTTTAAAAAAAGCTCCATTTCGGATGTGAACCCCAACCAAGATTAACTAAGTCACCAGAGTTATATTATGGGCGCAGATATCAACTTCGATAGTATAGAAGACACTATCGAGGATATTAAAGAAGGACGCATGGTCATTGTAGCCGACGACGAAGATCGCGAAAATGAAGGCGATTTTGTCATGGCCGCAGAAAAGGTAACCCCTGAAGCTATTAATCTCATGGCTAAATATGGCCGTGGGCTTATCTGTGTACCGATCACGCGCGAAAAAGCGTACTCCCTCAATCTTGATTATATGGTAACTGAGGGCGCTGATCCCGATGAGGCCGCTTTTACGGTTTCTGTTGATCACAAAGAGCTTACCACTACAGGTATCTCTGCCGGTGACCGCGCCAACACTATTAAAGAGATGATTAAAAGGGATGCGGAGCCCGGCGATTTTCGACGTCCCGGACATATATTTCCGTTAATCGGTACCGAAGGAGGCGTTCTTCGTCGCGCCGGACATACCGAAGCAGCTATCGATTTAGCCCGGCTTGCTGATCTCCAACCTGCGGGCATTATTTGTGAGATCATGAAAGACAATGGCGCTATGGCGCGTTTGCCTGACCTGGTCGAAATTGCTGATGAATTCGATATGAAACTGATCAGCATAAAAGATTTGATTTCCTATCGCATGCAGAATGAATCGCTGGTGCGCAAGGTAGTAGATGTAAATCTACCCACTATCTACGGAGATTTTCAGCTCCACGCTTTTGAAGAGCGACTCACGGGCGACCATCACTTGGCATTGGTTAAAGGGGAATGGGATGAAGATGATCCGGTACTTGTTCGCGTGCACTCTTCGTGTATGACTGGCGATATTTTTGGATCCAAGCGCTGTGATTGCGGAGAACAACTACATCAAGCACTGCTTCAGGTTGAAGAAGAGGGGAGCGGTGTTGTTCTTTATATGAATCAAGAAGGTCGCGGCATTGGATTAGTAAACAAACTCAAGGCATATAAACTGCAAGAAAAGGGGTTAGATACTGTTGAAGCCAACGAAGCACTTGGCTTTGAACCTGATGCCCGAGACTACGGCGTTGGAGCACAGATCCTGCGATCACTGGGCATCTCAAAATTACGTTTGATGACTAATAATCCCGTTAAGCGCGTAGGTCTCAAAAGCTTTGGACTTGAGATGGTTGAACGGGTACCTATAGAAGTGGGTGCCTATCCCGAAAATGCCAAATACTTAAAAACCAAGCGCGATAAAATGGGACACGATCTAAAACTCGATGAGTTGGATCCCCACAGCCCCAACTTTATAGACAGTATTGTTACTGAGGAATAAAATCAGCTGATTTATTCGAAATTCTTTAGCATCTCTCCTTCGAAAACTATCCCTCTGCAGTAGGCTGAGTATCAGCTTTTCTTTCTTCTCTTGGCTGTTCTTGCTGCTTTGACCCCGACAGATTTTGGGGAACAATCCGCTTATGAAACACCAACATAGCAATAATAGCAGTACTGATAGCAACATCTGCTACATTAAAAATGTACGGAAAAACAGGATATCCGCTGATGCTTAGATTGAAATGAATAAAGTCGATTACATGTCCCTCAAGTAAACCGCCGTAGGATTCGATATATCCCATAATAAGACGATCAATAATATTACCTATGGCACCACCAAGTATTAATCCCATACAAAGAAGATACCCTACGGTAGCGTCCTCTCGATTATAAAGCACATACGAAAGAATGGCGATAGTGGCTAAAATAGCAATGCCGCTGATTACTTCCGTCGAAGCCCAGCGCATCCCCAGTGCCATACCCGGATTCTGGGTATAGTTAAACGTGAGCCACCCTGGAATAAGATCAGCATAATGCCACTGCGGATTAAGGCGAATCCAATGCTTGCTAAACTGATCCAACACAATGACGATCAGTGCCGGGACTGACAGTGCTGTTATTTTGCTTCTATCCAACTGATAAATTATTTACGCTTAAGTTTTGCATCAATGCTAAGCTGGGTATGGGGAACAGCTTCAAGTCTGCCCTTGGAAATTTTCTTACCCGTTACTTTACAAACACCATAAGTTTTATTTTCGATCCGCTTTAGAGCGTCATCCAAGTAACGAATAAACTTTTTTGTTCTGTTAAAAAGCATATACGTTTTTTCACGCTCTTGGGCATCTGTACCGGCATCAGCCATGTGAAACGAATACGCCGACTCATCGCTGGCATTTTCCATGCTATCGCGCAATGCATTTTGAAGCGATTCAAGCTCTCGCTCAGCCTCTTCGCGTTTTTTTAAGATAATATCTTTGAAATATTCCAACTCCTCATCAGAATAAGGAGAAACGCGCTCTGTATCTTTATTTTCATTTTTTGATGATGCCATAATTAGCTCACTTTCTTAATTAGGGTTTCTTCTAATAGAAATCGTTGATTCACTGTCACCAATCTCCCAACTCTTCACAAAATCTGAGACTTCTAACTTTTCAGGTGCAATCTCTTCTGCCAGGGTTTCACTTTTAATATAATCTTTCATCGTTAATACGGCCTCTTCAAGTTCTTCCGAACCATCAAAGCCTATAATAATACGATCTTCTACATCAAAATCCGCTTCCTTACGCATATTTTGGATACGATTGACAAATTCTCGAGCCAATCCTTCCTGAACCAGCTCTTCAGTCAGTTCAGTATCTAAAGCTACGCTTAACCCTTTTTCGGTTTCAACCGACCAACCTTCCAGGCCGGTACGGATAATCTCGAGGCTATCTTCACCAAGTTGTACAATACCTTGTTCACCCAAATCCAGCTCGATAGATCCGGTTTCCTCATATTCGGTAATCTCTTCGGTAGTCAACTCAGCCACTTTTGATGCCACCGGCTTCATTTTACTACCTAACTTACTGCCCAGCTTAGGATAATTTGGTTTCGCCGACTTGTGGACAATCCCGGAATCATCATCCACAAATTGTACTTCCTTCACATTTACCTCATCTAAGATAATCTCTTTTACTGATTCTATAGCCTGACGGTCTTCTTCTTTATCAATGGGAAGAATGATACGCGACAGCGGCTGACGAACATTTAGTTCCAGCTTATTGCGCAGACTCAATACCATAGATGAAATATGTCGTGCCAATTCCATACGGTGTTCAAGCTGCTTATCAATAGCTGTTTCTTCTACCGTAGGATAGAATGAAATATGTACCGACTCTTCATCCGCCTCAGTTACTTCATTCAGCCGTTGATACAGCCATTCACCTAAAAACGGAGCAATAGGACTAATTAATTTAGCTAAATCTACCAAACATTCATACAGTGTTTGATAAGCCGCCTGTTTATCAAGGCTTTTACCCTCTTTCCAGAATCGGCGTCGGTTACGACGCACGTACCAGTTACTGAGCTCATCAACAAAGTTTTCAATAGTACGCGCCGTTTTGGTCGGTTCGTAATCATCCAGATACTCATCTACCAGCTTTACAGTTGTGTTCATACGGGAGATGATCCAGCGATCCATCTCCACGCGATCTGAAACCGGAATTTGCGAGCCGGAATACGTAAATCCATCAATATTGGCATACATTGCAAAAAACGAGTACGTATTTACAATGGTGTTGAAGAATTTACGCTGTGTTTCCTGCAGCCCTTCTTCACTGAATCGCAGATTCTCCCATGGGGAAGAATTGCTCATCATATACCAGCGTACCGTATCAGCACCGTACTCCTGAATAACCTCGAAAGGCTCAACGGTATTACCTTTGGACTTACTCATCTTATTGCCGTTCTCATCCAACACAAGTCCGTTGGATACCACATTTTTATAGGCAGGCTGATCAAAAAGCATCGTTCCCAGTGCATGGAGCGTATAAAACCATCCACGCGTCTGATCAACACCCTCTGCAATAAAGTCAGCAGGAAAGTTTTCCTTAAACTTATCCTTGTTTTCAAACGGGTAGTGCCATTGCGCAAACGGCATCGATCCGGAATCAAACCAGACATCCATCAGATCGGGGATACGTCGCATTGTTCCCCCATCGGGACCTTCCCACGTAATATCATCAATATGAGGACGATGCAAGTCAAGCTCTTCATCATCGGGCAACCCAGCTTTCTTCTTAAGCTCTTCTACACTTCCTACCACTTCTACATGCTCAGGGTTTTTATCGCTTACCCAAAGCGGAATGGGCGTACCCCAGTAGCGCTGACGCGAAACCGCCCAATCCACATTATTTTCAAGCCAGGTTCCAAAACGTCCACTCCCGGTACTTGGCGGCTTCCAGTTAATTTTTTTGTTGAAGTCCACCATTTTATCCTTCACATCCGTAGTGCTGATAAACCAAGACTCTACGGGATACGACATCAGCGGCGTACCTTTGCGCCAGTCGTGGGGGTAATTGTGCAGATAGGTCTCGTGCTTGTACATCAGGTACTTATCCTTGATGGCACGAGAAATTCCTTTATCAGCATCTTTAAACCATTCGCCTTCAAAATCAGGTACCTGTTCCGTAAATCGACCATCTTTATCGATGGGATTAAACATCGGAATATCGTTCTTTTGGCCCGTCTCATAATCATCGACACCAAAAGCAGGCGCAATGTGAACCACTCCGGTTCCCTCTTCCGTTGTCACATAATCAGCGGGAACAACGCGCCAAGCTTCGTCTTTATCATACTCTTCCATGGCATAATCAAATACTGGATCATAAGTCCAGTCGACCAGCTCTTCACCTTTGTATTCTTCTACAATTTCGTAGTCGTGGTCGATAACCTCATCAATACAATCCTTGGCCATGATATAAAACTCAGTCCGGTCGCCCTCAGAAAGCTTGATCTTAGCGTAATCCAACTCGGGATTAACAGCAAGTCCCATGTTCGACACAATGGTCCAGGGAGTAGTCGTCCAGGCCAAAAAGTAGACATCCTCGGACATCTCAACTTTGAACTTTACAAAAATGGAAGGATCCTGAACTTCCTCGTAGCCCTGAGCAACTTCGTGAGAAGATAGTACCGTTCCGCTGCCCGGCGAATACCACTGAATCTTATATCCCTTGTACACCAATCCTTTTTCGTGCAGCGTCTTAAAAGCCCACCATACCGATTCAATATAATCGTTGTCAAAGGTGATATAGGGATCGTCCAGATCAACCCAGTAAGCCATGCGGGTAGTGAGCTTATCCCATAGATCTTTGTATTTGAGAACACTGTTTCGGCACTTCTCATTATATTTAGCGATGCCGTACTCCTCGACCTGCTCGCGCCCTTCAAGGTCGAGCTCTTTTTCCACCTCAATTTCAACCGGGAGGCCGTGGGTATCCCAACCGGCTTTACGATCAACACGAAAACCTTTCAGGGTTTTGTAGCGGCAGAACATATCTTTAACCGTACGTGCCAGCACGTGATGAATGCCCGGCTTGCCGTTTGCCGTCGGGGGTCCCTCATAAAAGGTAAAGGGAATCCCATCTTCGCGGGTAGATACACTTTTCTCAAAGATATTGTTCTCCTTCCACCACTTGAGGGTTTCGACTTCGAGCTTTGAAAAATTTAGTCTTTTTACTTCGTCAAATTGTTTACTCATATAGGCCGTTATACCTTCTCTGTTGGCTTTTGTAAAGCTATTAATATAAGGGGTTTCTATACCTTACAGTAGCTTAAGTTTTAGAATAAATCTTTATCAAAATAAATGAACCCCAAAGATACAAGTCTTAGCTCATCAATTCATATTCTAAGGTGTATTTTTTGATATAAGCGACCTATATAAAGCAATGCGATAACAATTTGCAAATTAGAATTTCAGCTAATGTTTAGGCTATACTTTATTGTCTTCAGCCATTATTTTAGGGTTGCTAGCTTATAACCGATCTCAAATTAATTGTATTTACTATATGGATATACCCGTAAAAAACCCTATCACAAGAGAAAATCACTATAAAATATGTTTTGTATGCCTTGGAAATATTTGCCGCAGTCCAACTGCACAGGGCATATTCCAACATCTGATTAATGAGCGCGGACTTGAAAACTATTTTGAAGTCGATTCAGCAGGTACCTCTGCCTACCATGTGGGAGAATCGGCCAACAGCAAAAGTCAACGTACGGCACAAAAGCACGGCATTACGCTCCATTCGAAAGCGCGCCAATTTGAGGCCTCAGACCTGGACTATTATGATCTTATCTTGGCGATGGACAATGAAAACCTGGAAAATGTGCGTAAAATGGCTAATGGGAATCATGAGAACAAAATAGGTCGCATGCGCGATTTTGATCCCAAACCGGGTGACGGTGAAGTTCCGGATCCCTATTACGGCGGACCAGAAGGCTTTGAAAATGTGTTCCAGATTGTAAAACGAAGCTGTGAAAACCTACTTGACGAACTTGAAACACATGTTCAAAAATGATTCCCAATCCTGTAAAAGAACAAATTCAGCAAGCGGTAGATCAAACGATAAATTCAGCAAAGCGCGTTTCTGGTGGCAGTATCAATCAGGCCGCCAAAGTTACCTTAGATGATGGTGCCACCTGTTTTTTGAAATGGAATACCTCAGCCGACCCTCGCATGTTTATTGTTGAGGAGAAAGGTCTTGAACTGCTTAAATCAGCAGATACATCGCTGCGAATCCCCGCTGTTCTTACAACCGGACAAACAGATGACGGCACAGGATTCTTGCTCCAAGAATTTATAACCGAAGGCCGTTCAAAACCGAATTCGGCCCGCGATTTTGGTCGAGCGTTGGCCCAGCTACACAAGCATCATAATGACACCTTTGGGTTGGATCACGATAATTTCATTGGCCGGCTCCCACAATCCAACACTCCTAACCAAAACTGGGTGGATTTCTTTATCAAGGAGCGCATGGAGCCCCAGCTCCGGATGGCCACCGACAGTGGAAAATTAGGTTCCGATACTGTCAACAGCTTTAAAAAAATGTATGAAAAACTGCCGGATATTTTTCCCGATGAGCCGCCCAGCCTATTGCATGGTGATCTATGGGGCGGCAATTACTTTTTTAATCAGGATGGAAATGCCACTATCTATGATCCCGCGGTATATTACGGGCATCGTGAAATAGAGCTGGCCTTCACTCATCTTTTCGGGGGATTTCCCAGTAATTTTTACAGTGCATATGAAGAGACTTATCCACTGTCATCCGGTTTTTCTAAGCGAAAAGATATCTACAACCTATATCCCCTGCTGGTGCATACCAATTTGTTTGGCGGAAGCTACGGCCGACAGGTAGAGGGCATTGTTCGTCAATTTTAACTACCATGTAGATCGGACAGCTTGTCCGATCGCAAAATAGTAAAACTGACTCGGAGAGAATCTATAGAATATTTTTTTAACATCAAGAGAGAATAACCCCCTGTGTATTACCAAAGAAATCTACCGCACTGGCAACCTGAAAATGCTGAATTTTTTATTACTTTCAGATTATCTAATTCTCTACCACGTTCCACCATTCAGCATATCAAAACACAAAAAAGAATTTTAGAGAAGAAATTAGAAAACAGACCCCTTGACAATGATAGCTCGGACAAGCTGTCCGAGCTACGTAACTATCATCAAACAATCTTTAAAAAATATGAGGATCAATTGGATGGAGCTAAAACCGGTCCAACCTGGTTAAATAAACAAAAAGTTGCTGATATAGTTTGCAAAGCAATTCACTTTCGAGATAATTCTGTTTATGATCTTTATGCTTATTGCATCATGCCAAATCATGTACATCTCGTTTTAAAAATGCTTCAAAAAAATAATAATAACGCCACTCCTGCATTGACAAAAGTACTTCAAAATTTGAAATCTTATACGGCGTTAAAATGCAATAGAATATTAAACAGAACGGGCAGTTTTTGGCAGGCAGAAAGTTTTGATCGAGTAATTCGTGATGAGGAAGAATTAGAATCTACAATACGTTATGTTTTAAATAATCCTGTCAAAGCTAATCTTGTTGATTCATGGACAGCTTGGCCCTACAGTTTTTGTAAATCTGACTTTAAAAATGATTTTTAACATCTCGTAGGTCATAAGTAAATAATATCTTGTTCTCCATACATAATTTCTCGAAATAATAACGATTTGAACATGGCAACACCTCCACAACGTATTATAAGCTTGGTTCCAAGTCTTACGGAATTGGTTATCGACATGGGATTGAAAGAACAACTTGTGGGTCGAACCCGATTCTGTGTGCATCCCAAAAAACAAGTAGAAGAAATTCCTATCATCGGTGGGACCAAAAACCCGCGTTTGGATAAAATAAGAGATCTTGAACCCGACTATATCATTGCCAATAAAGAGGAAAATCGTCCCAAAGATATTAAGGCATTGGCAGACGACTTTGAAGTGAACGTTACCCAGATTGCAACCATCGAAGATGCGCTGATTACTATTCATGAACTGGGTAAGAAATTCAACGCATCAGAGAAAGCAGAAAACCTGATCGGAAATATCCAAAAGGTGCTCGAAAATCGTCCGCAGGTTTCCGAACTAAATACTGCTTATCTGATCTGGAAAGACCCCTGGATGACTGTAGGCCGCGATACCTACATCCATGATATTATGGATCACTGGAAACTGCCCAACGTGTTTGCGGATCAGAAACGATATCCCAAAATAAGTCTGGATGATCTTAAGAGACAAAATCCAGACCTGATTTTACTGAGCAGCGAACCCTATCCCTTTAAGGAAAAACATATGGCACAAATTGAGGAAGCGTGTCCCGCTGCTCGAGTACTCTTAGTAGAAGGAGAATGGTTTAGCTGGTATGGATCGCGCATGGAACATGCCTTTAAACGCCTGAATGGCTGGCGCAAAACCATAGCTTAAAAGAGTTCCCTACTGCCGGTTGTAAATTGTTATACTAACGGATAGATAATCGTTGGTTTTTATGAATACTATTTTATTACATAACCGGATTGCATCAGCATATATTTTTACCATCATGCTATGCATTTTTGCCACATCTTCGGTTTTTGCCCAAAATAAAACTGTCGAAGAGCAAGAATATATTGCAGCAAAAACTGCTTATATTGATGGGTTAGCCGCTTTTGAGAATAATAATTATGAAGAAGCAATCAGCCTTTTAAACAAGGCCTATGTAAAACTGCCCAATCACCCCGGAATTAACTTTGCATTGGCCGATGCCTACCTGCAAATAAATGATCTGGAAAATGCGGAATACTACAGTAAACAGGCTCGAACACTGAATCCCGCTAACAAATGGTATCATCTTCAACTTGTTGAAATTTACAAGGCTATCGGCAATAATGAGGCTGCCGCCAAAGAACTCCGAAATGCCCTGACCCATCATCCCAAAGATATCGACATTTTATATGATCTTGCGCAAATCTATACCGAATTGGGAAAACTTGAGCAATCGAATACAATTTACAACAAGCTGCTTCAGCTTAAGGGAGAAATGACTTCCATACGCATTGAGAAGCTTAAAAACTTCAATAAGCTGAATATGAAAGATTCAGCGATAGTTGAACTGGAAAAAATTCGGTCGATGGATCCCGGGAATATCTCTACGCTCCACCTGTTGAGCAATTACTATTTGGAACTGAACAAACCAGACGAAGCTCGTGATGTCATTGAAAATGCTCTCCAAATTAACAGCACCAATCCCAAATCACGGATAATCCTTGCTGATATTTATCTGACTCAAACCAAATGGGATAGCGCTCAAACCACGCTTGCAACTCTTATGGATGACTCAACAGTTGATCACCAAACCAAGGAAGAAGTGGCGCATTTTATATACGGCAAATACAACAATAATCCTTCTAACACTGCAATTCAGCAAGCTGCGGACAATATCTTTAAAAAGCTTATCCAAAACGCCCCAAAGTCTGGCAAAGCTTATGCCTTGGCGGCCGATTTCTTTTTAAATACCGATCAGCCTCAATACGCTATCCGCGCACTTGAACGGGCAACAGAACTAAATCCCTCAAACGATTCTATCTGGCAACAACGACTACAATTACTGCTTGAACAACGAAAATTTGAGGAAGTTATCAAAGCCGGTAAACAGGCGATCCAAAACATCCCACAGGATCCTATCTTGCTATATATTCTAGGCAACGCTTATTTATCTTCTCAACAGTACGATAGCGCAAAAAAACATCTCAAAGAAGCATCCACACTCCCTGCACGGCGACAGCTAAAAGCCAATATTTGGGGCTCTCTGGCTGATACTCATGCCGGACTGAAAAACTGGGATTCTGCTTTTGAATACTATCAAAAAGCAACAGACCTGGATACCCAAAATCCTGTTATTTACAATAATTACGCCTATTACCTCTCCCAGCAAGGTAAAGAACTTTCCAAAGCAGAAAAACTGGCACTTCGGGCTTTAGAACTTTCCCCAGACAATACTTCGTTTATGGACACCGTTGGATGGGTATATTACAAACAGGGGCAACTGAAAAAAGCCCGAAAATATATCCAAAAGGCTATTAATTCGGGGAATCCCAACGCCGAGACACTGGAACATATGGGCGACGTTTTACTTAAACTTGAACAGCCGGACGAAGCTAAAAAGTGGTGGCAAAAAGCGCTCGAAAAGGATCCGACAAGAACTCATCTTAAAGAAAAAATTTCTGACGAAACGTGAACTCACACCAACATATAATACACTATTTTTTATGGGGATGTTTATGCCTGGTGATGCTTTCCTGTTCGAGCACCCAAAAACTTGTAGACAATAATTTTCGCCCATCAAAAGAAAATCTCTCCCAAACCATTAACCAACTGCCCAATTACAGTGATGATTTGCAATCCGTCGAAGGTAAAGGACGCGCAATCGTCAGTGAGCCGGGCAATACTGAACGCGTCACCATCCGTTTTGCCAGTAATCAACAAAAAAGCCTGGTAACAATTCGCAATGGCTTGGGTATTGAAGGAGGACAATTGCTCACTGACGGCGATACGCTTCTCATCTACAATAAAGTGGATAAATATGCTCGAAAAGTCCCCGTACAGGGAGCCAACCTGAATCGCATAAACCGGCTGGCCTCGCTCAATATTCTGGATATGCTAAATTACTCAGTAAAAGAAGAGGACGTCGATCAATTCCTTGAAAATGAATCCTTTTACCAGCTACAGTTAAAAACCGGTACAAAAGTATATATTGATAAAAATTCGCTTATTGTACGCCAAATTATACAACCTTCATCTACCAGCTTGCCCTACTCAAAAATTGAATATGAGGCATACACTTCAATGAAGGGGTTCACCCTTCCGCGCAAAATTAGTATATTCGGGCCTGATGGTAAATCAAAGATTGCTTTACAGCTAACAGCATTAGAATTAAATCCCAAGCTTGACCCATTAACAATAGAGTTGCCAGACGATATTCCCATTTACCACGAATGAAAAAAACATATAGCCTCATAGCGATTATTGCGTGTCTTTTGCTGGCTCCCGACCTGCTATACAGTCAGACCGCTGTCATGCAGGAGTTTAAAGAACTGCGGAATAATATTGTTGAAAAGCAGAAGAATACCCGTGCCGAAATAGAACGGCTCAATAAACAAATTCAGCAATTTGAGCAGCGTCTTCAGCAAGCCGAAGAAAAGTATGAGGCACTATATCAAAAGTATCAAAACTTAAAGCAGCTCATTGCCCTCCAGGATGAAAAACTCTCTCAGCTGCGACAAGAACAGTCTCAGATCCAGGAAGAAATTACCATTACCACAGAATCACTAAAGGCTAAACGGGCTGAATTAGAACGACTGATTGAGAACTATAAACAAACGCTGAGCTATCTGTATAAGCATGGCCGCACTTCGCAGCTCGCATTAATCTTTTCTGCTTCTTCTGTTAACCAAATGCTGATACGCTCCTTTTATCTTGAAAAGTTCAACAACTATCGCGAACAGCAGGCTCAGGAAATTCGCCAAGCCGAAAAGGAACTCGAGCAAACCAAAGAGCAACTGGTTAAAGCCCAAGAAAAGAATGAAGAAGTGTTGGCAGAAATTAAAGAGGAAAAACAAACGCTGGCTCAAAAGAAAGAACAGCAAGAAAAAAATGTAGCACTGCTACGAGAGAACCGGGAAGAGATCAACAAAAAATTGAACCAGGTTCAGCAGCAAAAAGACAATCTCAATAGCACGCTGTCGGATCTTATCCGGCGTGAAGAAGAAATACGTGAGGCCCAGGAACAAAAGCTTCGTCAATTGGAAGCAGAACGCCAGGAAAAGCTTGCTGCTGCTAAAAAAATTGAAAATGATGCCAAGCGGGAGGCCGAAATCGAAAAATATTCCGAACCTATTAAGCTCGATAATTTTCTGGACTCCAATAAGATGGAAGAGATCGAGAACCGGTTTGCCTCAAACAAAGGTGAATTACCCTGGCCGGTCGATAGCCGAACAATAGCCGAACATTTTGGCAATAAAGTGCATCCTGTTTATGGAACAAAAACACCCAACCTGGGAGTAGAAATTGTAACAGATGCCCAATCATCAGTCGAGGTTGTACATGATGGATATGTTCTTGATGTCCGTCCGGTTCCCGGCTATGGAGATGTAATCTTTGTTAAACACGGTCGATTTATTACGGCTTATGGAAATCTAAGCGAGGTTATGGTGAGCAAAAACGAAGTGTTATACCAAGGTGATATGCTGGGACTTTCGGGCGATGCCAGTTCACCGAAGGGAGAAAGCCTGTTTTTTCTGATACGCGAAAACAATGAAAACCTAAATCCCGAAAATTGGCTCAGAAGAGAAACCATGTCCAGCAACTATTAAATTAGATTCCCCTCTTTTTGTTGCTATTTTCTGCATCATATTTTTACGGTATATATTTAATTCCGAATTCAGTTTATTTTCCAGTTAACTTATAACCAAGCTTATTTCATGACCAATTGGCAACGCACTTTTGCATTTGTTAGCGGCGCTCTCGTTTTCGGATTACTATTCATTATTATATCCAATAGCTTCATCCAATATGTCGCCAACCCAGGTACCACCGGCTACCTGTTTCTATTCGGCTTTGGACTCATCTTTCTCAACCTCAATTTTGGTATCAGTCGGAGGTTTGCCATTAAAGCTCTGAACCCAAGCGGCATAGCCTATTTAATGGCACTTCTTACAATCGTGCCAACTATTTTCTGGGTCTATACCAAAGATGTGGGACTGGCAGAACTACAGCTGGTGTTTGTACTTACCGTCATTTTTTCTGCTTTTTTAGGTGCCTATTTTGGAATACGGCGCGGAGCTGTTAAGCGGCAGCAATATATACAACGGCTTCGGGATGAAAAACAGGATATACCTGAATCGTTAAAACGTCCGCATGATGATCTGAGCAAAAATTAACTGGCAGGATTGTAGTATCTTTCCAAGGTGTTATAGTTTAGATATGAGAAGCACTACAGCACATTGATACATTTCTCAAACTAATATCCTAACTAAGTTACCGTCTCCAATCAAAATGCCCACTGTAAGTATTCCCTCTTTTAATTAATAATACGAGTAGTCAGGAACTAATCCATCCAATTTAAGTGTAAAAATAAGGAACGTCATCTCACCGATAAAACCTTCAGTCATTATGCGTTTTCTTATAATCTTTGTATTAATTTTTTCCCTTGGATGCTCAAGTTCCGATCCCACCGGAAATCAAGATCCCACCGAGGATCAAGATATTTCGTATCAAACAGTTAATGCATTTCCAAATCTTTCGTTTAACCAGCCTGTAGACCTGCAGCACGCCGGTGACAATAGCGGACGCCTTTTTGTAGTGGAAAAAGCAGGCCTTATTCAGGTATTCAACAACGAATCTTCTGCCGAAAGCACTTCAACCTTCTTAGATATCCGGGAACAAGTGGATGACCGCGGAAATGAGGAAGGATTACTGGGGCTCGCCTTTCATCCAAATTATGAAAGTAATGGCTACTTTTACGTCAACTATACGGCCTCAGATCCCGCCCGGACGATCATTGCCCGATTCCAGGTTTCGGATCAAAACCCCGACGAAGCAAATGAAGCAAGCGAGCAGGAAATACTAACTTTTGCTCAGCCTTATGATAATCACAACGGCGGACAGCTGGCGTTTGGTCCCGATGGCTACCTCTACATTGCAGTAGGCGATGGTGGTTCCGGCGGTGATCCCCAAGGCAATGGACAAGACCGGAGTACCCTGTTGGGCAGCATCCTCAGGATTGATGTAAACGGCCAAGAAAATGGCAATAATTATGCAATTCCAACCGACAATCCATATGCCGGTAATGATGAAGGCTATCGGGAAGAAATTTTTGCCCATGGGCTCAGAAATCCATGGCGCTTCAGCTTTGATACCGAAACCGGACGCCTGTGGGCTGGCGATGTAGGACAGAATAGTTACGAGGAAATCAACATCATTGAGTCGGGCAATAACTATGGATGGAATATCATGGAAGGAACGCACTGCTATGAGCCATCCAGCGGATGCGATCAATCGGGACTGACCATGCCCGTTTGGGAATACGGCCGCGATGAAGGAATTTCGGTAACAGGCGGATATGCCTATCGCGGACCAACACTGGAAACTCTGACCGGGTCATACATCTATGGAGATTACGGATCCGGCAAAATATGGGCACTCGACTATTCTGACTCGGAAAATCCCTCTAACACTGAATTGTTAGAGGCAGATTTTCCTATTGCCTCGTTCGGTGTAGATAGTGATAATAAACTTTATATCTGCGGATTTGACGGCAATATTTATCAGCTGGAGGAAGTTGAGGGATAGCAATATTGAACATTGCCCCTCAAGCTATGACTCTCAACTAATTAAAGAGGTAGTAATCGATTCCAATGTTGGCTTGCAGGTTTCGACTGTCTGATTTGAAAAGGCGATCACTTTCCCAGTCATAACCTATCTCAGTAAATATCCCAACATTGTTAGAAATGCGAACAGCCATACCGGCACGCAATCCAAATCGTACTCGAAAGCCAAGATCCTTGTTCGTATTGGCCAATGTTCCCAATCCCATATTATTGCCAAATAATGAATTCAGCTGAACATAAGGTTGTATTTGATCAGTCTTAAAAGGGTATGCCCGAACAATTGGTCCAATTCCCCAGCCTCCTACGCCAAAATCGGCGTTTTCACCATTCGTAAAAAAGCTGGCCATAACCTGATAACCTACTCCCAAACGAGGAAACATGGTACGCACATTTCGATAGACAAATTCAAGTTCCGAACTGCCATCAAAACTTAATGAATCGGTATTACCCTTGTAATGCAGGTCGCTGAGCCAGTGTGTATTGGCTGTTAACCCGTGGATGCCTACATCATAGTTTAAGGGACGAATTCCGTTATTATCAGCAGATGAATTTTGTGACTGAGCATAAATAACATTAGAAATAACACCTGCAAATAAAACCAATACCAATGCAGATGTTAGAATCTTGCAAGATCGTACTAATACCTTCTTATTCATTGTGCGTTAATTTATTACGATATACGATTAAAACGGATATTCAATGGCGTCTAAAATTGCCCAATTAATTGTACAGTTACAATAACTGAATTAAATCTTTAATGTTGTTTGTTATAGGTTATGTGTTCATTCTATTTTATTTTCAAATTTCAACAAATTGGATATACGTCCTCAAACTGATATACTATTTCTATGTGCGAGTTTTATAATCCACATCTGTTTATAAACTTATTTCCTATTTAAATTTCTATGGTTAAAAAGCTACAAACCGTTCTGCTCATTTTTATTTTTCTGTTGCCCATGTTGGGGATCTCCCAATCGCAGCAAACCGATTATTTTCCCAATCGGCTTATTATAAAGTATGAATCCGACCAAAAGCTACAGCAGATTCAAAGTAAAATTGGCAATAATCCCAAGGCAGCAGTACAGCAACTGCTAAACCAGTACGGCGCGCATGTCAGTCGTCCTCTTCTCTCATCCAAAACACAGCAGCTAGTTAAAGCACAAAGCGTACCCGCAGCATATGATGTCCTCCGTATCGAAGAAGTTGTATTTGGCCATAGTATTGATCCGGCACAACTTGCCTCCAAAATAAATAGGATGCCCGGCGTAGCCTATGCCGAACCCAGATATTTTCGCCGCATGAGCGCCGAGCCCAATGATCCGGATATACAGAAGTTCGTAGATGCCCACAACTTTACCGAGGCCTGGGATTTAAGTAAGGGCTCGAAAGATATAATAATTGCTGTTGTTGATGGAGGCGTTGGCTATACCCATTCTGAGCTGAATGAGAATTTATGGATAAACCAAGATGAAATACCATCCACTGTTTTTACTCAAGCCGATGGAAATGGAGACCAGGAGGTAACAGCTTCAGAAATACGATCTTATCTCCAACAAAACGGAGATGACTACAATGGGAATGGAGAGATCACGCTGGAAGATGCGCTGCATGAAGATTCCGACTTTACAAATAATATCGACAATGACAATAACGAGTTTACAGATGATCTATTTGGATGGGATTTCTGGGAATCGGGCAGTAACACACAAAACATCACACAAGACAACAATCCCATCCACAATGCCACCGACCATGGAACGCACGTAACCGGCATTGCCGCAGCAAAAACGAATAATGGAGAGGGGGTTGCCGGGGCTGCGTATAATGTCACCTATATGCCGGTAAAAGCTGGGGGAGCTCCGGGTTTTGCTGATGTCATCGGGTTTGGCTACGAAGGTATTCTTTATGCAGCAAATAAGGGGGCCGATATCATAAATTGCAGCTGGAGTGGTGGATCAGCATCACAGGCCGAGGAAGACATCATAGATCTTGCTACGCAAATGGGATCTCTCGTAATTGCTGCCGCTGGTAATGAAGTAAGCAGGACGGGATATCCCGCCCGTTACGACAAAGCACTTGCTGTGGGTTCGGTAGAACCCAATGATAATCGAGCCTCCTATTCGAATTTTGGATATAATCTGGATGTACTGGCTACAGGAACTGATATTCTCAGTACAGTTATTGGAGATAATGGTCAATCCACTTACATTTCCAACACTGGCACCTCCATGTCTGCACCTGTGGTTAGTGGGCTTGCGGCACTGGTTAAGGATATACATCCCAATTGGGGAGCCGAACGCATCGGCATGCAAATTCGGACCTCTGCCAATTATATTGATGATTCAAATTCCAACCTTGAGCATCGGCTTGGCCACGGGTCGATTGATGCCTTTCGAGCACTCAATACCAACCTGCCGGGATTAAAAGTGGTATCTCAAGAATTTATTAACAGTGAAGGTAACAAACTATCACTGGGCGAAGAAGGAACTATTGAAGTCACGATCACCAATGTGGGCAATGCTACATCCAACCTCGAACTGGAGCTTCTATCCTTGAATGAAAGCGAGGTACAACTCGATAACTCACAACAGCAGTTAGGTAGCTTTGCCACCGGCGACACCGTTGATTTAAGTTTCCCAATCACCATTGCAAGTAACTTTGACCTCACAGAAATACCGACCTTCCGATTAGAATTTCGTGACAATAGCCTGGACTACGACGATTTTAATGCCCTCGTTTACGAAGATATGTTTTTTGATATCATAGCCGGTAATAATGTAAAAACCTCTTTTGGTGCTGAGGGTACATTTGGCTTTTCTGATCCCCTGGCCGGCCGCGGCGGCGTTGGCTTCATTCCCCGCTATCCTGACGGCACAGGTGGATATCAAGAAGGTGACAACCTGCTTTTTGAAGGTGGACTCATTATGAAGTTTAATGAGGAGCTTTTTGATGCTGTTCGTACATCCGGTGGAAACGTTTCTCGTGATTTTCTGCCTCAAGATGCCGTCGCCATTCTACCAACCGACGATGGAAATGGATTAAGAGGCACTACCCAATTTACGACCTTAAACGACAGTGCAAGACGAGCTTCTATCGAACTGGAAACCTTTGCCTACAATGATCCGGCCATCAGCAACGTAGTGTTTGTTAAATATACCATCAGTAATCCATCCCAGTTTATGACGATGAAAAACATGTATGTCGGGCTGTTCAACGATTGGGATATCGGCAATAATCCGGGAAATAACAACATCGCATTCAGTGAAAACGACAGCCTGCTCTATATCTCTGATGCCTCTTCATCAAGCACCCAGCCCACCGTTGCCGTTGCTCATCTGGGGCCCATTTCGGGCGCTCTTGCCATTGATAATGCGGTAGAAGGAAGACAGGATTCGGTCACTTTTGGCATCTATGACGGTTTTTCGGATGGAGAAAAAGAATCGTCACTAACAGCAGGTACCGTTCGCACCAATGTGCAGAATACGGATGTTTCTGCCGTTACCAGTTCGGGACCATATACGTTAAATCCGGGCGCTGACATCACGGTAGGCTTTGTCTATGCTTTTGGGGACGATCTAAATGAACTTCGCGATCAAATTGCTGAAGCACGGTCTCGAAATCTATTTGAAGTCTCTCCCACAGGTCGAGCTACAGCCGATAAAATTCCCCCAGAAACCAAACTATTCCAAAATTATCCAAATCCCTTTAATGAAGAAACCGAAATTCATTTTGACCTTAACCAAGATTCCCATGTAACACTAACCGTTTTTGACGTGCTGGGGCGAAAAGTCCGTCAGTTGGCCGATACCAACTTTGACGCAGGTGCTCATTTTCGAACGCTAAATGCACGTAATTTGAGCAGTGGCGTTTATTTTATCCGGCTTGAAACCGAGCGTGGCTCCCAGACAATCCCTATAACAAAAATAAAAGCTCTCTAACGTGTTATTCGTTTTATTTAATGCTACCATAATGTAACCCTCCTCCAATATCTCGAAGCCTTACCAAAAAAGTATTTGGGTAAATCCGATAGTCATCCTCTTTAATATTTCGATATGAAGACAAACCTGCGACATGTCCCCCATTTTCGAGCTCCCTACTGGTGTTTCAATGGACATGTTCATACTATTGCCCGATCATTATTCGGCGATACGCAAAAACCTTCCTTAAATAGGATCGAAATTCCGACTCCCGATGAGGACTTTCTGGAACTTGACTGTAATATTCAACCCGAATCTGATGCCATCATTACCCTCTTTCACGGACTCGAAGGCTCAACCAACCGATATTATATTATCGAGATCATGAAAACGCTTATTAATAAGGGCTATTCGGTAGTGGGAGTAAACTTCAGGGGCTGCGGATCAAAGCTCAATAAACAGCCACGGTTTTATCATTCCGGAGAAACAAATGATTATCAAACTGTTTTCAAGTGGATTTCGGAAAAATATCCCAATAAAAAAATTGGAGCCGTAGGATTTTCGCTGGGCGGTAATGCTTTGATAAAATACCTCGGAGAAGCCGGAGAAAACAGCTTGGTCGATACAGCCGTTGCCGTATCAGTACCATACGATTTGCGCCTCGGTTCTATCATACTGTCAAAAGGATTCCACCGTATTTACGAATACCGTTTTCTTCGAACATTGCGTAAAAAGCTCAACAAAAAACGAAAACGTATTCCAAACCTACCTGAATTTTCGGGATCTACTATATATGAATTTGATGATCAGGTTACAGCTCCCATCCACGGTTTTGAGGGCGCCGATAATTACTATGAACAATGTTCGGGGCGACGATTTGTAAATGATATTAGCACCGATACGCTGCTTGTTCACAGCAAAGAAGATCCCCTTTGTCCTATTCAAGCAATGCCCCTGGCTAAGATCAACCAAAATCCATATACCGATTATATTATTACCGATGAGGGAGGGCACGTTGGTTTTTGGAGCAAGTCCCGGGGATGGCTCAACTTTGTGATTGAAAACTATTTAAGCAGCAATTTATAGGAATTGCCTATCTCCCGTATTGATATTTTCATAGAACTGATCTTGGGTCCCTTTTGTTAAAAGCTGTATTTTAACAAACAAAATTCTCGAACATTTTATTAAAATCATATGGTTATCATTGTTGGTGCAGGCCCTATTGGATTAGCCACCGCTATCGAATTGAAACGAAATAACATTCCCACAAAAATTATTGAACGAGGCTGTCTGGTTAACAGCATCTTTCACTATCCCAAAGACATGACTTTTTTCTCAACTTCCGAGCGGTTAGAGATTGGTGATGTCCCTTTCATATCCCACAATCCGAAACCAACGCGACGCGAAGCGCTTGAATATTATCGACGAGCTGCCGAAAGTTATGATCTGGATATTCATCTCTATGAAGAGGTACAGGATATTTCCGGCCAGGACCAATCGTTTATGGTTCAAACTGATCGGGATAGCTACGAAGCCTCAAAAGTAGTTGTTGCTACTGGCTTTTATGATGTACCCAAAATGATGAATATCCCCGGTGAAGAGCTCGATAAGGTTCGCCATTATTATGATGAAGCCCACGCTTACGCCTGGCAGGATGTACTTGTCATTGGCGGCGGCAACTCAGCTGTAGATGCCGCCCTGGAAACCTATCGAACTAACGCCAATGTGACGTTGGCTGTTCGTGACTCGCAAATTAAGGAATCCGTAAAATATTGGGTAAAACCGGATATCCAGAACCGGATTAAAAATGGAGAAATTACCGGCTACTTTAATACCGAGGTAAAAGAAATAAGAAAACAGGAAGTAGTCTTGGATACGCCCAACGGTACAAAAACTATTGCCAACGATTTTGTGCTGGCTATGACGGGTTATAAACCAAACTTTGAATTAATGACAGGTTTTGGGATTGATCTCACAGATGATAAAGATAAAATGCCTGTATTCGATGAGAACACCCTCGAGACAAATCGAAAGGGCAT
This sequence comes from Fodinibius sp., assembly GCF_034521915.1. Lineage (GTDB taxonomy): Bacteria > Bacteroidota > Rhodothermia > Balneolales > Balneolaceae > Fodinibius. The sequence continues at coordinate 9,083 of NZ_JAXHLU010000005.1, read as the reverse complement.
GTATGTAGCGGGCGTAGTTTGTGGTGGAATGGATACCAGTAAATTATTTATTGAGAATACACGCATTCATGCCAAACACATTGCCAATGATATTAAGCACAAATTAAGCTAATTATTAGAGATAAGGCTTATTAATCAGCAAAAAAAGGGGAGCAATTTTGAATTATTTTACTGAATCAGGAAAATATGAGGCAAAAAAAAGAGAGGGTAAGCGACCTACATCACGCCGCTACGACCTCCTACCGCTGCTACCTTCCGGTCCTGACGGAGTTCAGAGGGAGCTGGCTGCGTAGGGCCTACCCTCGAAGCCTAAAGATACGACTTTCCCGGGGTATTTGGCAAACAAAATTAAGCCTAAATATCATTTTTATCTCATAACATAATCAGCGATCCTATTCTCAGGAGGCGGATTTTCTGTCTCCAAATCAAAACGATTAGCATATACAGAGAGGTATTGGTATAAATTAAGAAACCATTGTTCGGAACAAAGCTTTCCAACACTTGTTATTTAATTAATATCTCTAAATGTTTAAATATTAATTAAATGGCTTGGAACATTTTACCCCAGCCAAAGTATGAAGCAGTGTTATCAGGATAATGTAGATCTTATCAGAAGTGCAAAACAAAAAAAGTGGAGCTACGGGGACTTGAACCCCGGACCTCTTGCATGCCATGCAAGCGCTCTAGCCAACTGAGCTATAGCCCCATTTAGGAGTCGATAAATATAAAGAACTTTTAGTGAAATTTACACTCATTTATAAGATTAACTTTATTTTGTTTTTGATTATATTAGATAACATATTGTAGCTAATAGTTTTAACAGGTATTTATAATTTTTCTGGAAAACTCTATCTTATAACTTATCACAAATCAACTTTTAACCTATACTCGTAACACGATGATTAACAAACAAATAATACTACTTCTCTCTTCCGTGTTTCTTGGGATGGCATTGCTTACTAGCTGTGCCGGTACCGAAGAACTTAGAGCCCCCTCTGACCGTGATTTAGCATATCTTCAATCATTAGATGAAGAGACCCTACGCTCTCTTGATACTGATGACGATGGTCTCAGTGACTGGGCAGAAATGAATGAACATAATACTGATCCACTAAGTGCAGACAGTGACGGTGATGGCCTCACTGATGCCGAAGAAATCAATGAATACGAAACAGATGCAAATAATGCCGACACTGATGGAGATGGTCTTGAAGACGGCGAAGAGGTTAACTCCTACGAAACCGACCCGATGGAAGAAGATTCTGACGGTGACGGCTTAACTGATGGTGAGGAAGTTAACGAATACAATACCGATCCATTAAGTGCTGACAGTGATGGTGACGGTCTTTCGGATGCTGAGGAAGTAAACGAATACAATACAGATCCTAACAACGCTGACTCTGACGGTAACGGTTTTACCGACAGCCAGGAAGTTGAAATGGGAACGAATCCCAATGACAGCAACGATCCTCCTTTCTTAAAGAAGGATGATCTTGGAACTGTTAATTTCGACTTCGATAAGTCAAACATTGATGACGCTGCTGCTCGTATCCTGAACGAGAACATCCAGAAATTGATGGATTCTTCTAAGTTCCGAATTCGCATTGATGCTTATACTGACCACGTTGGTGGCGATCAGTATAACTTGCGTTTGAGTAAACGACGAGCAGAATCCGTCAAACAGTTTTATATCGAAAATGGCGTTTCCGAAAATCGCATTGAATCTCGCGGATTAGGAAAAGCGCCTCAACCATGTATGGAACAAACGGAAGAGTTAGGCTGCCGTAAAAACCGACGTGCAGAATCACATCCGTTGAATCCTTATCAATATGAGCCAAGTAACTAAGGCTTAAAGCATATATAAATTATTAAAGGCGATCTCATTTCGAGATCGCCTTTTTTATTTTACGGATGCATCATTTTTTATAAAATATCAATCCTCTTCCCCTTCTACATCAACAGTACTAATATCTACTGTTTTTTTAATCTCTGTTCAATTTCCTGCCTCATATCTTTAGTAGCGACTGCCTATATGATCCCTTTCATCGCAGCATATGCCGTAATTCTATTTTCTTTACGGACAAAATCATGTCTTTTATCAGGGGTCTACGATATACTTTACTTCTCGGCCTAACTCGCGAAGCGCTTGTACTGTCTGATCTGATTCTTGCTATTTGATCCGAGGATCATTCGCGACCTAAACTACCCTTAATGTCGTTTTTATTTAAGCTGCTAAAAAAAAGCGGCGATTGTTTTTTATCCGTTCCAGATCTTCCGGGTCATCCACATCACTAACACGCAGAAAATATATATAGACTGGACTTCCGGTAAGGTTGAATGGAATTAAGCAACATGATTATATTTAAAGGGCTTACAAATGAAACACCTGCCGCATACAGGTCGGTAGTAAATGCCAAACCTGCATATGTAGCATAGCAGTCAAAAAAATCTTCAATTACGGAAGAAAGAGGGTATTTATGTTTGGAGGAGAAAGTGAAGAAAATAGGACTTCACTTTCCGGCTTTGTCAATTTATAATCTCCAGCTCAACGTTCCTAATGCCCACCGGCCCGGCATGCGTGCTCCAAGCACATCTTGGTTATCCTGATCAAATATATTATCAACCTGAACGCCAATTGAGAACTGTTTCGTAATATCATAATCAAGCTTCACATTCCACAAACTGTATATTGATGATTTAAAAGCCCCAATATTTTCATTTGCAGATGGTTCTCGCTTTTTCCAAACTGCACTTACCGATCCTTCAACCGGGCCACGACTCACACTCACAATTCCATTTACCAAGTGTCGGGCATAATTAGATATATATTTTGAGGCCACATTCTCGTCCCCAAAAAAGTCGGTAAAAGCATAGCCCAGCGTACTGTTTACCAGCCAGCTATTACCTAACTTTTGACTAATGGAAAGCTCCGTTTCTACCCCTGCAGTGGTAACATTATTGATGTTCCGGGCATACAGGTAATTCCCACCGGCCTTCAGATTACCATCATTGCGAATTTGCGTCGTATTCGTCATAGCATAATCAATCAGATTCGTCGATTCGCGCACAAATCCTGTTGCGGAAAAGCGTACATTCTCCCAGGGAAAAAGGTCAACACCCGTTTCGCCTGACCATGCTCGCTCAGCCTGCAACCATGGATTACCAATATTTCGTCCCTCAGTTAAAGGGCCCGCTAAATTAGTAGAAATAAAACGTTCTGTATAGCTCGGAGCACGAACACTGCGTCCGCCCGAAGCACGTAAAATCCACTGATCCTGCTGATATGAAAAACTAATTTGGGGCATCAACTCGGTACCGTAATTATCATCATGATCCATTCGTATGCTCCCAGATATGGTCGTAGGATTGTTTGGTTGCCACTGAAGCATGGTAAAGCCTGCATAGTGCCAGTTACTGTGGTTACCCCTATCGTTACTCCTAATCATTCGGTTATCCAATTGTGCACCATAAGTAAGATCCCAATTACCCGATAATTGTCGATACTGATATAACTGTAACGCTCCTCGAGAGGTAGTATGATTATTACCCGGGAACTGCGGATTGAAAATAAACTCATCATTCGTTCGCTTAAATGACCCTTTTAAAGTTGTTATACTATTTTGGGTACTTCGCTGTAAACGCATCTGATTCCACCACATTGAAACTGTTTCGGTCGCTTCATCTAATGGACTGGCGGTGTAAAAGTAACGGGCATTAAAATCACGGTAGTCGTAGCCCGTTCGGAGTGCTAAATCCCAATTATTATTTAGCTTTACTCCTCCTGAAACTGAACCATTGGCAATATTAAACCGGTTTTTATAGTCGTCCGCCAATTCCTGCCCGGGACTTTGATGCCACATACCACCTCCGCTGATCCGGTATTTTTTTGTACTGTGATAAAATCCGGCTCGTCCCATTTTAAGATCATTCTGTCCATAACCACCTTTAATGCGGGCATTCGTTTTCTTCTCATTCGGCTGGCTGCCAAACGTATGGGTTATAATATTGATGACCCCTCCCATTGCATCAGCTCCATATTGTGCGGCCGCCGGACCGTGTAGGACTTCAATACGCTGAATTTCGTCTGGAGCAACCGGAATATTTGAATTGAAATGAGCCGTCAGCGGATCGTTAATTCGCATGCCATCAACCAGCACCAACACCTGTGAGAATGTGCTTCCCCGCATGCTAAAGTCCGATTGTGTACCAAATGCGCCGCGTGACTGTACCTCTATGCCAGAAATATAACGAAGAAGCTCATCAGGAGTATGTGCCGGTGCATTATTAATCATGCGTTCAGAAATAGTCGTAATATTACGACCTGAGCCAGCCGCCGTTTGGGGTACCCGGCTGGAAGATATTACCACCTCTTTAGAAACCACAAGCGTATCCAGCGTTTCGGCTTGCTGGGCATGACTGGAATCAGGCATTCCCATGACAAAAAATATAATTAACATTGATAAACTTAGTGTAGATATAGCAATCCTTTTAGATAAATCCATTTGTGAGAGAGCTTTTTTTGATAGATCCTTTTTTTTAAAGAGGCGGAACTTATTATTTATTAAACCCTAAATAAAGTCGATTTATAAACTTCTATTATCTAATCAAACTAAGATCATATATTTTGCGTTGATTAAAACAAACTATTAAGTATAAAAATTTTTCCGATGCAATCACTCTTAACTTCCCTACAACAAACACAAGTTATTGCCATGCTTGTGGGACTGCTTCTTCTCTTTTTATGGGAGAGTTTACACCCGTTTTATGATCACTTTCGGGGCAATTTTAAACACAGAGGCAAACACGCAGTGCGTAATTTGGTGATGGGTGCTCTTAACTCTGCGCTTATTGCTGTTCTTTTTGTAGGATTATGGTTTGCCGCCTCGGTATGGGCCGATAATTATCGCTTTGGACTAATGCATTGGCTGCAGGATTGGGCAGAGCTACCTACCTGGGCACACGCTGCTGGTGCCATACTCCTTTTTGATGCATGGAGTTATACCTGGCATCGCATAAATCACGAAATTCCTTTTTTCTGGCGTTTTCATCGCGTCCATCACTCCGATCCCAATATGGATGTGACCACCGCCAATCGATTTCACATTGGCGAAATATTTTTCTCATCCCTTTTTCGCATTCCACTCATCGCTCTATTTGGAATTTATCTTTGGGAACTGGTACTCTACGAAACGCTAATGTTTGCTGTAGTTCAGTTTCACCACTCCAACATTGGAATCACCGAAAAAGTGGACCGTATTATTCGAGCGATTCTCGTTTCGCCAAATATGCACCGGGTACATCACTCACGCTGGCAACCCGAAACCGACTCTAACTATAGCTCATTATTTTCTTTTTGGGATCGGCTGGCCCAATCTTTTCGTCACAATCCCAATCCAAAATCTATAAAGTTAGGACTCGACGAATTTGACCGAGAAAAAGACCAAACCGTAAAGGGCATGCTGCGTACTCCTGTCACTCAAGTAGACAAAACATCTCAGCAAGAAGATCAGCCAAAATAAAAAGCCCCGCCAGTTTTACTGACGAGGCTTAAATTAAAATCTATGCCAACATTAATACTTTTCAAACCACTCCAGGATATGAGCAACCTTGCTCATCAAATTACTGGGACGACTGGCAATACCATGTCCCGATCCAGGAATGCGCACCATAGCTGATTCCACCTTTTGCAGCTGAAGCGCCCTGTAATACTGCTCTGTTTCAGACATAGGCGTACGGTAATCCTCTTCGCCAGTTAACAACATCGTCGGCGTTGTTACATTTCCTACTAGCGAAATAGGAGAACGATCCATGTAGTGGTCGCGATTTTCCCACGGGAAACCGGGGAACCAGTATTTATGATATGAAGAACCATCTGAAGTCAACACAAAGCTGTACCAGTTGATTACCGGCTTGGCAACCACTGCGGCATTAAAGCGATCGGTCTTGCCAATAGCCCAAGCCGAGAGCACTCCGCCACCGCTACCGCCGGTGATATACAGACTATCAGCATCCACATAACCTTTGTCGATTACCGCATCCACGCCCGACATCAGATCATCGTGATCTTCGCTGGGATAATTGTGATGGATATAGTTTCCAAATGCCTTTCCGTAGCTTGTACTGCCCCGAGGATTAGTATAAACCACTACATAACCTTTAGCAGCCATCAGCTGTAGCTCAGCTGTAAAGCGATCACCATAATTGGTATGCGGTCCCCCGTGAATTTCGAGGATCAGCGGGTACTTCTTATCGGGATCGAAGTTGGGTGGCTTGATAATCCAGCCCTGTATCTCTTTGCCATCGTAGGATGATTCGAACCAAATTTCTTCGACCTCTCCCAACGTCTTATGACCAAATAGATCTTCGTTGACTTGAGTCAACCGATTCATATTTCCGTTTTGATCAGTCACAGCCACATCTCCGGGATGATAGGGCGTAGCATAAGTGTAGGCGATTTTACCATTAGCATAGGTGTACGATCCGCTGCCGTAGGGACGTCCAATAGTGGTTCCGCCTCGATCATCAGCTACTTTTTGTACTCCTCCATTTCCATTTAATGATATAAAACCGATCTTGCCATTACCCTCATCATCATATTGCACAAATAGTCCGCTTCCGTCATCAGCCCACTGAACATTGCTCACACTGCGATCAAAATTATCAGTCAGGGCTTGCTTGTTCGAACCATCTGCATTCATCACATAAGCATTACTTAGCTGATAACTGTCCATGTTATCATCATATCCCAAATAGGCAATCTTCTCACTATTTGGCGATACGACAGCCCCATAATCAGGGCCGCGCCGATCGGTCAGCTGTGTCCTCTCTCCGTCGTCAACCGAAACCTTATAGAGCTCCGTATCCCGTTCGTTGTACTGCCAATCTTCTTTTTGGTTGGATGAGATAATCAGATGCTCTCCGTCGGACGTCCATTCGGGCGAACTGTGATTATAGTTACCTTCCGTAATCTGACGTGGCGTACCTCCCTCGGCCGGAATTACAAATACATGCGTAAATCCATCTTTTACAAAGCCCGAGGAACCATCGCGACGATACTCCAGATCATCAATGACGTTAGCAGGATCAGCCCATTCCGCTCCGCTGGGTTTGCCGGGCAACGAAACCATCGGCTTTTCCTGAGCGGGCACAAACATTGTAAAAGCAAGATAGTTACCATTGGGTGACCAGCTGATTGAACTTGGTGACTGTGTCAGATTAGTAATCTTTGCCGTTTCTCCGGTATCCATCCAGCGCATATACAGTTCGCTCGACCCGCTTTTTGTAGATGCAAACAACAGCCGATCTCCACTTGGCGACCACCGGGGCGAAAAGTTATTATTATTGCCCGATGTCAGCGGTCGATGGCGACTGCCATCAGCATTTACAATCCACAAATTAGATCGTCGTTGATCTTCCATAATATCCATAAAGTTTCGCTGATAGACGATCTGCTCGCCATCAGGCGAAATCTGTGTATCGGATACGTATTCCAGATCAAATACATTTTCGAGCGTCAGTACTTCTGATTGCTGGGCAATGGCCTGATCACAGTACAAAAAGGCCAGCACAGCTACTAAAATAGAAAGTGTTCGTTTTTTCATGGTTATTTGTTTAGATGGTGAATTATAAATCAAAAATGAAATTTCAAACTGGTTTCGTAAATCTATCAACCGTTTCCGTTGCAACGCGGAGCATTGCAACGAGATATAAATAAATTAGTAGATATCCTATCCGATCGCTGCACTTGCGATCGAATGGATATTTAACATTCATTACGCTCAATAATCCATCGGATGGCAGGCCAGCTCTACTACGCATAAAGCTTCGTAGAACAAGCCATCCGATGTAATGAAACACTTAATCTCGAATAAGTCCGGATGGATAAGAAACTACACTCTCGTGTCCATCTTTACCCACGGCCGAAACGCCAAACAAGTAATTATCGATCACAATATTTTCGAGGGTAAACTCGCTTACATCACCCACATACCGCTGACTTTCCCAGAGCGGCTTAGACGTCGGTCGCCAGTAAATTTTGTATCCCTTAACAAGATCACTGTCCGGCTTTTCCCAGCGCAATGTGGTTGAAGGTTCTACCGCACCGCCAATCTCTACATTTTTCGGAGCGGGTGGAGCTTTGGCCAATGAAGCCATCGCCACGGCGTTTACGGCCGTTAGTTTCTTAGCGTAATCGAAATTGACGTGCTCAATCACATCGCCGTATTCAATACCATCCTCGGTACGGATATCCTGGTGCTGCTGCGTATAGTTTTCATGGGCCTCCATGATACGAACCCCGGCAAAACCGGCTTCGTTAAACGGACGATGATGCCCGCCACGGCCAAAACGGTCCAGGCGATAAATCAGCATGGGATCCATCTGTGGCATATAAAGTTCGGTAGTCTCGTAAATATAGCGAGCTAATTGACGAGATATTCCGTCATTTTCACCACCGTAAAATCGCTTCAACTGCAACTCACGTTCAGTAGCCTGCGAAGAATATGGCTCGGAAAAGATGCGGAATTCGCGGTTGTCAATCACTCCATCCACACCTTTTATATTTCCGATCATATCATTATTCAACACACCAATAATTTCCCAACCTTCTTCTTTGGCCATCTCTGCCATATGGCGTCCGCCATAAAGTCCCTGTTCTTCGCCCGATAATCCGGCAAAAATAATACTGCTCTCAAACTCATAATCCGACAATACCCGTGCAGCTTCAATTGCACCCGCCATGCCCGTGGCATTATCGTTGGCGCCCGGTGCATCAATGGTATCGTTCATCACATCCGAGGCGCGGCTGTCGATATCCCCGCTCATGATCACATAGCGATTGGGATGCGTATTGCCTTTTAGCACCGCATACACATTTACCACCCACGTATCCTCATCAATACGGCTGTCAGGATCACCCTCAACTAAAGTACGCTGGTATTTCACCTCAAGGCAGCCACCGCACTGTTCACTGATTTTTTCAAATTCCTGTTTGATCCATCGGCGTGCGGCACCAATGCCGCGCTCATCAGAAGTCGTATCTGACATTGTGTGGCGCGTACCAAAATTGGCCAGCGTTCGAATAT
>NZ_JAXHLU010000004.1:450000-574857 GCF_034521915.1 Fodinibius sp. | reverse complement strand
CAGAGAGGTCGACTTCGCCAAGGCTCCGTCGACTATAAAATTCGCTTATTTAATACGGCACGGCCAGATCCAGTCTTAAAATATCTTTCTAACTCTTGAGCTTTCTTCTCTGTTTTAACTGCTACAAAAGCTTCCAATTCAAACGGAGCATAGTGTTTCGTTGATTGTACATTCCCTTCATTATGATCTTTTAAACGCTCTTTCAATTTCCCCGAATAGCCAATGTATTGCCAATCTTTTTGTTTACTACTTAATATATATACATACCACATAACTGATCTCCCTTATTTAAAAACAAAAAAGCTTCGCCGAGCAAGCTTTTCCGAGCCTGCTCAACGAAGCCTTGCGCGTAGTTGAGCGGAGAGGGAGGGATTCGAACCCTCGATACCCCTTATAGGGGTATACTCCCTTAGCAGGGGAGCGCTTTCGACCACTCAGCCACCTCTCCAATAAAGAGTCGCAAATATAAGCGCCTCAGCAAATTTTATCAATGGTTAACTTATATTTCTTTTGTGAAATATGGTTATTCTTCCGGATCACTATCAAGGATGTAAATTTGTGCTAAATTTCGTCCCTCTTGAGCATAATCCAAGCCATATCCCAACACAAAAAGTGTGGGAATTTCAAATCCCACATAATCGAGTTGGACATCGTGGTGCGTCGCCTCTGTCTTGTGCAAAAGCGTTACAGTAGCAATAGATTCGGGATTTTTCTTCTGCAGTTTATCAACCAAGTAATTCATCGAAAGACCGGTATCCACAATATCTTCCACCAAAATTACATGTCGGCCTTCGATGTCAGCATCAATATCTTTAAGATCAGTCACTTCTCCCGACGACACTTTTTCATCCCCGTAGCTGCTTAGCTTCAAAAAGTCGACCTCGCAGGGAATATCGACCTGGCGCATCAAATCCGAAAGAAAAATATACGCACCATTAAGCACACCAATAAAAATGGGATCTTTGCCCTCGTACTTTAATGACAGCTCATCACCCAATTCGGCTATGCGTTCATCAAGCTCTTTTTGAGTAAGATATATACTGAATGTTTCGCCGTTACAGCTAACAGTTTCGGGAGTGTATAATGACATGTATTGGAGTAATTACTTAGTTCTCAGGTACCATTTCGTCTCGGAATCGCACTTAACCAATTCCGAAATAGTACCCCGGGATAACTGATTTTTAATTGGCGGAAAGATAAGAGCACAGATCGTTTCTTCAAAAGATTCTATAACAAGCACTTTTTCCTTATTAACAGCACTTACCTTTCGATTCGTCAGGTGCTCGGCAACGGTTTGGTGTCCCTGCATTCCCAATGGCTGCAGCCGGTCACCTTCTTCCCATCGGCGCAGAGTGATAGGCCAGGATATTTTATCGGCATCCATAAAAAGAGCGTTGCCCAAATTGGGATCGGTAAATTGTTCTACTGTTAATACGTGATTTCCAACTTCAACTTCAGAATTCTCCAAGCTGCTGCGTGTAAGTATTCGAGGGCTAAATGCGTTTTTCGTACTACGAGTGATTTTATAATGCTCACGATCCCGAACAATCGAAAATTCTGATGTAATACCAATTCTTTTCCCCGTCTGTAACTTTTCAAGTTCGCTAACGCGATGCAGATTCTGTTGCGAAATTTGAATATCAGGCTCTTTGATCTTGATCAGGTGCAATACCAACGCCCGCTGTAACCCCGGTTCTAATTCATCAAAAAGCTGCTTTTTAATGCCATTACGATCCGAAATGCGATCAGCAATCCATTCCAGTGCGTCTTCATAATTTTGAGACTCTTCTCCTACCCTGAGGATATTCTCTTTCCATCCCGGGAAAAATTCTGCCAGTTTTTCCGTCCATTGATTCCGCAAAAAATTCCGGGCAAAGTTATTTTCTAAATTAGACTCGTCAGTCCGAAATGGGATTCCTTTTTGTTCAGCATAGTTTTCAATTTGTCGGCGGGATACCGTTAAAAACGGACGAAAAAGCTCTCCATCCCACACATCCATACTGCTCCAGCTCGCCATACCTGCACCCCGGAAAAGTTTTTGCAATATCGTTTCTACTTGATCGTCTCGGTGATGGGCCAAAGCAATTCCATCAGCTTCATGCTTCGTAACAAGATCCCTGAAAAAGCTATACCGCACATTACGAGCCCACTGCTGAAAGTTTTTCACCCGTGCTTCTTCGGGATTAACTTCTTTTAGCTCGAATTGAAATCCCCATTCCTCTGCTTTCTCAGCTACAAGTTCAGCATCTTTATCGGATGCTTCTCCTCTTTTCTGATAATTCACATGCGCAGCAATTCCCGAAATATTAAGCTTATACAAACTATGGAGTAAACTCATTGAATCCACACCGCCACTTACGGCAATAATGAAGAAAGGCACCGAACCATCAAATTCGGAATTAATCGAATCTTTAACAGCCTGCTCAATTGGTGACAAGTTGGATCTGCTCATAAGAAAATGAATCTATTCCGCCATCTCTGTTCAACATCAGTAATGCACCGTTCTCATCAATACCTAATAACTTATATAATTCATCTTGCATCTCATCATCAATTTTAAGGCCAACCCATTGTCCGTATCCAATAATATTACGGTTTATCGTCTTTATTAACGATGATTGTTGCTGCTCCCACAATATATATTTGTACTCAATGCGGTTTAGCAGGTCGGCCAAAAATTGTTCGCGATTTATTCCTTCTCCCTTTTCCAGCGAAACGGAGGTAGCAATTTCTTCTAACTCATTAGAAAACTCTTGCTGATTAATATTCAGGCCAATCCCAATAATTAACCGATCAAATGTATTCCCGCTAAAGACCGCCTCTGTTAGAATACCGCCTGTTTTTTTATCGTTCAGGATAATATCATTAGGCCATTTTATAGCCGCACATGATGAACCTACAAACTCATTCAGCTTTTCAACGATTGCCAGTGCGCATGCTAACGTCAGCACGTGGAAACGCCCTCTATCAGCAGGAGTGAATGCAATCGAGAACGTCAGATTTTGTCCCTTTTCAGTTTCCCATTTCCGCTCATACTGCCCCCGCCCACGCGTCTGATGATCTGTCAAACAAAACAAACCATGCTCTATCTCCTCGGATGACAGTTTCTTTAGATAGGTATTTGTTGACTCTAACTCCTCAAAATAACGAATACTGTGCCCCAGCCATTGGGTATCCAGTTGTTGTAAAAAAATTGACTGATCAAATGTTGAGCTCAACGTTCTGAAATATTAATGGTTAAATATTACACTTAGGCCAACTTACTTTTTAACAAATCTATTTTAGCAATGGGAGTAGGATCTACATTACTCAATATTGCCAGATAAAAGCTTGTCCAGTCAGCCAGTTGGATGAGTGAGAACATACGAGTAAGGCGTGTTTGCCCTCTTGTTTCCAAGATATGCAACGAGGAAGTTTGATCTTCTATCAACTCCTCTACAATCTCCATGCGTCGCTGTACGCGGGGATTATCTTCTCTATCAATCAATAAGATAACCGACAATCGACCCGTTAAATGGGCAATACGCTCCCATCCCACAATTTTATTGTGAGTCATTTCGGGAAGGCTATTACCAAAAGAAAGCGTTTTAGCATTTTCGGCAAACTGGTTTTGCCATCTCAAGTTTACCGGTTGCATCATAGTTGCATCAGAATAAATGATGGGGAGACTATCGATAATTTCTTCCGCCAGATTAAGGGCTTCATTGTCATCATGATTAGATAGCACCTCGTTCTGTTCAAACAAAAAACGGGCCGTATCTTTTAACGCTCCATCTCGCTCATCGACTATGCCCAAATACTGGAAAATACGGTACAAGGGGACAAAGCTATATCCCAAAGCAGCTCGTGGCGGCATTCCACCAGGTATTTTTATGTAGTCAAACTCTTCTTTCGTTGCCTGCACCATCAGTTTACCCCCGGCCGTTACGGCAATTATTTGAGCTCCGCGTTCACGAGCGGTTGCTAAAGCCGTAAGGGTTTCTTCGGTAGTACCAGAAAAACTGCATGCTATGAACAGGGTATTTTCATTAACCCACTCAGGAATTTCATAATGGCGAACTACCTTAATGGGATAGGGACTTTGGTGGTAGCAAAAACCTTTTATAAGATCCGGTCCAATAGCCGACCCACCCATCCCAGCAAAACATATGTTGGATATACGTTCTTTATCAATATTTAAATCAATATTCTTTGTACTCTCCACAGCTTCTTTCCACTGCTCGGGGAAGGTGGTTAAAATATCCCACATATTTTGACTGTCGATCGATTTAATGTCCTCCAGATTCATATGTTTTTATTATTTTGTCTCCCAATTCGAAAATATATTATTAATATCATCCAACGTTTCTGCTTGCAATACTTTTCCGGCCAACTGTTGCATATCAGCGTATGAATTCTCCCTCAATAGCTGTTTTACTGATGGCAGTACCACTGCATTCATGCTCAACGTATCAATACCGAGGCCCATCAAACAGCACGCCGAAATAGGATCCGAGGCAAGCTCTCCACATACACTTACCGGCGCCTCATTCCGTTTCCCTGCTTCGGCCACTCCATTGATTAACTGCCAGATAGCCGGATGTCGCTGATCGTACAAATTTGATATTCGTTCGTTCCCGCGATCAACCGCCAAAGTGTATTGAGTAAGATCATTAGTACCAATACTCAAGAAATCTGCATGACGGGCAAAAAGATCAGCCTTCAAAGCTACACTCGGAACCTCTACCATCAATCCCAGCGGGATTTCTTTATCAATATCAACCCCCTCACTCAGTAACTCCTTCTTTACCTCACCAATAATATTTTTAAGCTTGCGGATTTCATTAATCGTTGAAATCATCGGGACTAATATTCGAATTCGCCCAATAAAGTCACCCGATGTTTTATAAATAGCACGCAGCTGATTTTTTAACAGTTTTGGCTGCTCCAATAACATTCTGATTCCCCGCCAACCCAGAAAGGGATTCTGTTCTTTTTCCTCGTCTCCAAAAAACTTATCACCCCCCACATCAAATAAACGTATAGTAACCTGATGTGGAGCAGTCAGTTCAAGAATGGATGCATAAAAAGCAACCTGATGGTCAATATTCTGAAAATCTTTACTACTAAGATATATAGATTCTGTCCGTAACAGTCCTACACCCTCTGCCTGATATTTATTGGCAATACTCAGCTCCTCAGCAAACTCAATATTAGCTTGTAAAGTAAATGGAGTTCCATCAGATGTTTTATTCGGCTTTTGGCATAATGATTCAAAATCAGCCTTCTTTTTACTCTGCTGAGCAATCAAGCTTTCATACTTTTTCCGCGTTTCGTTTTTGGGATAAACAACCACTTCTCCATTGCGTCCATCGAGTACAACTTCATCACCGGAGTTGATAACCTCAGTCGCTTTTTTAGCCCCCACCACGGTAGGAATATTCATCGACCTTGCAATAATTGCTGCATGCGATGTGGCTCCGCCCCGATCAGTAATTAATCCTTTGATATCGCGATTGGAAAATGAGATTATTTCTCGCGGACTCAACTCCCGGGCCACTAAAATCGTACCCTCTTCAATATCATCCCTCTTGTCATGTATAATCTGCAACAAACGGTCGCGAATATCAGAAATATCAACTGACTTATTTTGAAATTCATCTCTATGATTTCGGCGAATTACCTGTAGATAATTTCGAAAAATACTTTCTACCGCCGAATCAACAGGCTTATTATTTGCAGAAATTTCTTGTTCCACCCGATCGTGCAGCTCCGGATCTTTTAAAATGGCAATCTGCATTTGAATGAGATCAGTTGAAGCTTTCAGATCAGTATTATCTGACAATGCCCTGAGTTCCTCCTCAGCTATATCAAGAGCCTCATAAAATTTATGGATGTGGTCTTCAACTTCATCATCGGCGATCTGGGTATCCGAGATATGCGGGCGTACACGCTGGTAAAGACTGGTATTACCAATCACAATACCAGGACAGGCAGGAGCCCCAGAAATATAAATTTCTTTATTATCCACCTGATCATTCATCTCCATCCTCATAAACTTCACCAAATCCATCATCAATCAGCTCGGTAATAGCTTCCGTAGCCTCTTCCTCATCGGGTCCGTCGAGTTCTAACTCAAGCTCGGCTCCTTTTTCAGCTGCAAGCGTCATCACCCCAAGAATACTCTTTCCATTCACTTTATATCCATATAAATGAATGTAAAAATCTGATTCAAATTTTGATGCTAATTTTACCAATGCGGCTGCAGGTCGAGCATGCAAACCGGCATCATTAACAATCGTAACTTTCTTTTTTATCATCCTCTATCATTTCATTTAAATCTTAAAATGACAATTATTAAAGTAACTATCCACAGTTATCAGTTATCAGTTATCAGTTATCAGTTATCAGTTATCAGTTATCAGTTATCAGTTATCAGTTATCAGAGGCTGCCAATTTCTATTGCTCGTGTCAAGCATTAATTTTCAGAAGGTTCATTTCAAACTTTTTGACCTTCAAATTTTCCAATTTTCAACCTCAAAACTTTACACTTAATTTTCCCTTCAACCTTTTAATGTTTACTTCTTATTTCTACTACTGAAAATAATAGATTGTTTACTGACACACTGATTAAGCTCACTGTTACACTCTTCTACTATTAACTGTAGAATTCTTTTCTTAATTTAAGTCTTAAATTTTTAAATCAATACATTTTAAACAACATGTCTGTAACAAAAAAAGACGTAAACTACGTTGCTGATCTGGCTCGATTACAATTGAGTGAAGAGGAAACGAAGTCGCTGGTTAACGATATGAATCAAATCCTCGACTATATGACAACCCTCGAAGAGCTTGACACATCTGATATAGAACCACTTGAGCACGTCATCGATTTGGAATATCGCCTGCGTGATGACAAAGCAAAAGAACCACTTTCTCACGAAGATGCTCTTAAAAATGCCCCTGATGCCGACACCGATTACTTCCGTGTACCGCGTGTAATTGAATAAGAACACCATCTCAGAAACTCCATCAACAGGCTGGTTTCTCGTATGATGGATATTACTTACAGTTCCGAAACACATTTTTATTCTACATAAACCTCCTCTACTTTGAGTAAAAAAGAGCACACCCATTCTTTAAAGGAAGATTTTATTTCAAAGCTGTCAGCCAACAAGAAACATTGGATTTCACTGGCTGTGCTTTTTGTGCTTCCACTATTGCTGTACTCAGCTATATTTTTTGGCGGCAAGCAATTTATGGGTAATGATGTTCTGCAATGGCGGGCCGGTGCAGAATCCGTAATAGAACATATCGACACCTACGGTGAGCACCCGCTCTGGGCATCTAATATGTTTTCGGGAATGCCGTCAACCGTCATTCATAACCCTCATCCACCGCCTAGCATTGATTCTTTCTTCAAATGGATGGGAGGCAAAACCCATCCCCTGGCGTTCTTCTGGATATTATTAAGCGGCGCCTATGTCTTTTTTGTCGTCCAGAAAGTTCGCCCGTTTTCGGCAACTATGGGGGCTATTCTCATTGGATTTACAACTTATCTTCCTATCGTAATTGAAGCAGGTCATTATGCCAAGTTCATGGCCTTTGCGTTTGTCCCCTGGATGTTTGTGGGCTATTATCTAATTTCCCGATCTCAGAAAAAATTATTAGCCTTTTTTACTTTTGCTCTGGCGGTTACGCTACAGCTACGGGCCAACCATCCCCAGATAACCTACTACTTTTTATACCTGCTGGGCTTTTGGTGGATATACGACAGCTGGCTGGCATATAAAAAAGATCAACTTTGGGATTGGGCACAACGCACTGGCATCGCTTTTGGAGCAGGTGTTCTCGGAATTCTCTGTAGCATTGATTTGTACTGGCGTCTCTATGAATATTCGCAATATAGTACTCGGGCCGGATCTACGCTGGAATCAGGTGGTGGAAGTGGTGGACTAACACTCGAATACGCCTTTAGCTGGTCGCAGGGTGTTGGCGAATTGTTAACACTCATAATCCCGGGACTCTATGGCGGATCATCCAGCGAAGCCTACTGGGGACCTAAAGCATTTACCAGCGGTCCGCACTATTTTGGAGCTATCGCCTTTATTTTAGCCTTAATTGGGCTATTCACCTATCGCAAAAAAATAAAATACCTTTTCTTTGGCGTAGGCTCACTGACCCTCCTGTTTTCGCTGGGCCATAACCTGCCGGCATTTAATGAATTTGCATTCAACTATATCCCCTATTTCGATAAATTCCGTGTCCCCGAAACCTGGCTCATTGCAACCGTTTTCTGCTTTGCGGTTTTAGCCGTTTATGGCATTGAAGCTCTTTTTGATATCGCCAAGGATAAACAGAAATCCATCAAAGAATTATATACACCGCTGGGTATCGCTATCGGACTGGGCGTGATTTTCGCCTTCGGCAGCAATGCCTTGCTTTCTTTTGAAAAACCGGGCGAATTCCAGCAATATGCCCAACAAGTAGCACAGCAAAACAACGTATCACCCGATAATCCACAGGTACAGCAGCGGGTGCAAAACTTTATTAACACGCGATTAAAACCCGATCGTAAAGAGATGGCCAGCAGCGATTCTACCCGTTATCTTATTTTAGCCTTACTTGCCGGTGGACTTATTGTTGGCTTCGTAAAACGAAAAGTTAGCAAAGGATATCTGCTCATTGGCTTGCTGGTTCTTACTGCTTACGATATGCTCAGCGTTGACAGCCGCTACGTTAATGAAGATCAAATGGCATCGGATACCCTTGAAGCCGAGCAGATGATCCAACGGCAGCAAACACCCGCCGACAAGTTTGTTATGCAAAATATTGATTCAGGAAATGGTTATCCCTATCGCACTTTTGCCTTGAATCGCAACCCATTTAACAACGCCATTCCCTCCTATTTTTATCCCACAATTGGCGGATATTCCGGGGCAAAGCTGGCCCATTATCAGGATTTAATTGATCATTTATTGATGGATAGCCAAACCGGTTTTAATCACGCTGTATTGGATATGCTGAATACAAAGTATCTCACTATTCAGCAGCAAATTCCTTTTAGTGGATATACAGAAGTGTTCAGCCAAAACAACCAACGGGTTTACCGTAACGATGACGTACTGCCCAAAGCCTTTTTTGTGGATTCTGTTTCCACCGTTGACTCTCCTCAACAAGCTGTTAACCGAATGAAACCTTCAGCTAATTTTGACCCTTCTACAACGGCTATTGTAGAAACTGATGACGCAGTTATTTCATCCGTAGATACTACCGCTCAGGTGACTATAAAAAATTATAAACCCAACGAAATTATTCTCAGCACGTCATCCGAAAAAGATCAGTTTTTAGTACTTAGTGAAATCTACTATCCCGCCGGATGGCAGGCAACAATCGACGGTGAACCTACAGAGATTTACAAAACCAATTTTGTACTGCGTGGCTTACAGGTTCCGGCCGGTAACCATACTGTTCGATTAACTTTTGAACCAACATCCGAAATATGGGGTAGCCGAATTGCCTGGGCGGGACATATTATACTTTGGATTACAGGCTTGGGACTCATAGCACGCCAGGTGGGCTGGTTTAAACAAGCTGACAAAGAAGAATAACGATCAGACACTTATCACGAAGTCGATTGGGAATAAGCCTCACGTATTTGGGCCGGACTGTAAAAGTCAGATAATAAATCATAGTCTTTCCGGTAAAACCGGATCGCTTTTTCTAATGCGCTTTCTGATAAATCTGCTAAGCTAAAAGAGGTGCCTCCTGACTTTTCTGCTCTCATTTGCAGATCAGCCTTGTATCCCTTCAGCATTCTTTTCAGCTCATCCATCTTATCGATTGGATAAATCTCATCTACATATGCCAAACTACCGTTCAAAAACTCGTGCTGAGCACGCGAATGATGTTCAATGATCTTATTTGCCGAGCGATATTCCTCCAATCGCAACACAAAAGTATTCAGGTCGGGCTCAAGTGGCAAGCCCCTTTGATGCAGGATCGACTTACTTTTTTCCAAGTCCCCGAGATCCACGACTCTGTTTCGATAACAGGAAATTAATCGTTTTAATGGCTCTCTAATCACTGTAAAAACGTTATCTTTTTGCATTAACGTATTTATCCCCGTAAAAGCACGGGAACGCTTTTCGTAATAATCATGAATATCCCGATATCCCCACTCATCAGCCCAATCGTAATCAAACTCTTTCCTGTACTCAATTTCGTACAGGGCGTGCTTAATTGTTGAACATGCATTTTTCGGGATGGGAATATAAATCAACGGTTCATCCTGTAGTTCTATAATATGAATTTGATACCCCGGGAAACCAATTTTCCGGAACCCAAACCAGACCAATAGTCGGACTTCGTTAAAAAGTGCTGATATTCGTTTTCTAATAATCATTCCCATAGTTTCTTGATGACTTCATTTTTCATTTCACTCCAATACCGAAATGCCGGGACACATGACCCAAATTCACCAAAAGCTAAAGGTTTCTGTTGTGCCCTTCGGATTTTATATAGCTGGTATTTACGCTGTGATCGGTCAAATTTCTCCTTGTGCTTGTTATAAAACTGAAGGTATCCTTGGAACGAGGAGCTTGTAATCCGTCCCTCTTCATGATCCATGTAAATAGTTTGTAACGGTTTTTGGACGTTACGAATTGGGCCATATTTTTCACAAAGTCGAATCCAAAGATCATAGTCTTGAGCCGCCTTTAAGTCAGGATCAAATCCTCCGACATCCAGCACACGATCGCGCCGTACGAGCACTTGGTTGCCCACTTGATTGGTATAAAGAAGAGTATCCAGATCGATAATCTTTTTCTTTCTCCACCTTGCTTGTCCCTCACTGTGCACCATCACAGTATCCGACGTTACCGCAGCAAAGCAATCATCATAAACAGCCATCAATCCTTGAATGCGATTTTTATGCCATTTATCATCGTCGTCCAAACCTGCTACAAATTCTCCGCTTGAGGCCTCAATTCCCCTGTTCCGTGCCCGGGGTGCTCCAAGCGATTTATCCAATCGGATATATTTTACCGGCACCTGCTCACGGTATTTCTCCATAATCTCTGGAGTATTATCCGTTGATCCATCATCAACAACAATAATTTCCACATTGTCATAAGACTGTACAATAACCGAATCCAATGCACGGGGAAGCAGGTCGGCCCGATTGTGGGTCGTAATAATAGCCGAAACAAGTGGCTTTGAGTCCGCTTTAGCCATTAAAAATTAGGATCTATAATTCGCATTCTTCTGCTAAAAACATATATTTTCAGCCGATTAACAAACAACGTTTACCGTAATCGCCATGCAACCGGTCATTACATTTATCATCTGCTCGTACAACCGGGCCCACTACCTGGATGATACCTTGTATTCACTGTTAAAGAATCAAAACAGTCCCGATTTTGAATTATTGGTAATCGACAACAACTCGGATGACGAAACGCCTGAGGTAGTAAAAGAATATCAAAAATCGACCAATAAAGATGGCAAACCCCTGCGTTATATCAAAGAAACCTCACAGGGACTTTCGCATGCCCGAAATCGGGGAATTAAAGAAGCAAAAAGTCCATATATCGTTTTTCTGGATGATGACATCCGAGCCAGCGAATCGCTGATTCCAGCCTGGATTTCGTTTTATGAACAACATCCCAATGCCATCGCCGCCGGAGGAAAAATACACGTGCAGTTTGATGATCCGCGTCCACCGTGGATGTCGCACTTTCTACTTCCACTACTGGGGCATCACGATCTCGGCAATTCTCTTAAAAAATATCCCAAAAATAAATATCCGTTCGGCGGAAATATGGGATTCAAAAAATCTATTTTTGATGAAGTTGGGTTGTTTGATCCGGACTTGGGACGTAAGGGAAAATCGCTGAATGCCGGGGAAGAAAAGGAACTATTTCGACGAATTCGAGAAAATTACAGCGATATTTATTACGTGCCTAATGCCCTTTTATATCATCGCGTGGATGCAGATCGATTGACAAAAGAATATATCCACAAACAAGCCCTCGGGCTGGGACAAAGTATGAAGTTACAGCTCAAAGAGGCTTCAACCTTACAAAAACTTCAAAACTGGATTTTGGAAACAGCTAAACTGCTCGGCTCATTTCCTTTGGCATTGGGATATCTTGCCATACTGCAGCCATCAAAAGCCATCATGCTGTTTCGATTTAGAAAATGGATCTGGGAAGGATATTTTGAAAACTAGTTTGATAGCTCAACGATATTTTTCAACTCAGGATGCAATTCTTCAATATCAATAATATCCCTGATTTTTGGCCAAATCTTTTTTCGTGCATTTAGGTTACGTTTCTGAAGTACAGCGTGACTTCTATTTGTATTATGAATTCCACTACCCTTCTTATTTGACTGATATAAATAATTTATAATACTATCTGTATCATCAACTCCGATGAAATTACCCAGTTTATTAATTTCACGCTTAGGATTCTGAATTAAAGATGTATGATATACTATTTGATATGTGATTTTACTACCCTCAAGCCCTTTCAGAAGACTATTGTAACTATCTCTCCAATATTTATAAATAACTTCGACATTAATTGCTCCATAATACTCTAAGAGCAATCGATTTAATTCAGCCAAATTACCCCGTTCCATATTTTCTAATATTGATTCGATATTTGCAAAAACATTTCGAATGACAACTAAGACTTGAGCATTATTATCTATATTGGCAATAATTCCCGGATTAAAATTCAGGCGTAACTCTTTAATTACATCAATTTTTGGCTTCTTGCTCTTTTTCACATAAGGCTGTGCTTTGCGATGAAAATTAATTTCTGAAAAATCCCTTGCCGCCTCACTTGCTAATTCTTTCCGAACCAGGAAATTAGAAAACCATAAATCAAACTGCCAAGCAAGTCCATTATTTAGATACTTAGTTAAAAACCAAGTTTTGTGCTTTTTTATATGCTCTAACTCATGCTGAAAATATCTTGCCTTTTCCTCAAAATCTGCAATATACTCAAAACGATCCGGCCATTTTTTAAATCGTGCCGTAATTTCAGACATTGGTTCAACATATACACGAGTATCTGGATGAGCTTCCAAAAGATTTGAGACCCAAGTTGTTGCTGAACGCTCTATACCGAGTATAAATACCATTAAATCAATTCTTCATATAAAAGTTTAAATTTTGAGGCTTCTCCAACCACATCGAACGCTTCCTCAACTCGCTTGCGTCCCCGTTTACTGACTTCTATAACTTCCTTTTCCGAAGCATTCAACAGATCAATCATATTGGAAATAATCTGTTGTACATTAGCCTCTTCTGCCAAAAATCGGTGGTTTTCTTCGGGAATTATCTCGGGTATACCCGAATGAAAAGTGCTAATACACGGCAGTCCAGCCGCCTGGGCTTCTACAAGTACTGTAGGTGTGCCCTCTTTGTCTCCGCTGGATGCCGTCTTACTGTTCAACACAAAAGTATCGGCGTTTTTCAACTGTTCTACAACTTGGGAATGCGGAAGTCGTCCCAATAATTGAACGTGATTCTGTAAATTATTGCGCTGAATATACTCCTCTAACTCTGGTCGCAAATCCCCATCCCCAATAATATTAAGCTGCAGCGCTCGGTCACTGCGATCCAACACCAATTTAAAAGCTTGCAACGTATCCAGATGACCTTTCTTTTCTGCCAAACGACCAATACTTAGCAATTTTGAAATAGGATAGGAAGGTTGTCGGTATTGAATGTTATCAATCCGAGTTCCTAGATGAACTACTTTAATCTGATCTTTTGAGAATCCTACGCCTAGCGCCCGTTCTTTCATTTCCTCTGATAAAACCGTGACATACGAAGCAATATCAGCGAGCTCTTGGTAGGCCTGCTTCCAAAAATCCCGTCGAATAATTTCCGAAATGTCGTAACCATAAAACGTAACTATCAACGGTATATCAAACTCTTTTGCTACTGGTGCCAGCAACACGCCCATCGGCCCAAAGTGAGCATGTAGTACATCCGGCTTTTCATCTAACACCTTCTCCTTAATCCGTTTGCGATATGCCGGCCAGGCAGAAGTTTCAGTATCTCTACCTAAAATATTATCGCGAATAATATTCCAAATTCGGGTTACATTCCACCACGACAGTGATATTTTCGTTACCGGCTCAAAGGGACGTTCCTCTCTGTTCAGGCGGTTAAAAGTAAGAACTTCAACGTCCACCTCTTGATCCTGGAGACTCGTCACATAATCATAAATAAACGTCTCAGAAAGTTTAGAAAACGAATGTACAAAATGAATAGATCGCATCTGCAAAATTTAGAATTCGAAATTTGAAGGGCTTAAATTACATGTTTTGTTTCGTTATAATGAAATTATTTTGATCGAGAATATTATTAACTTCCCACTCTTTTTAAACAAAGCATAGCAGCCTTGGGAATTATTATCAGCCAGAGCATTCGAAATACGATTTTATCGTATTTGGGAGTAGCTTTGGGATTTGTCATTACTATCTGGATGTATCCTAACATACTGTCACCAGAGCAGTATGGATTAACTCGGGTACTGCTTTCACTGGCTATGGTTTCTACGCAACTGGCTAATCTGGGCACCCAAAATACAATTATACGATACTTCCCTTTCTTTCGGGACAAGGAAAACAAACACCACGGTTCTCTTTTCCTAGCCCTTGTCGTCCCATTTATAGGATTACTTCTATTAATAATCATCCTCTACGCCTTCCGTCCACATATCACTCAGTATTTCATTGAGCGTTCAGCCTTGCTAGTTGAATACTACTGGTTAATTCTGCCTCTTGCCGCCTTCATCCTTTTTTTTCACGTCCTTTCATCCTACGTGCGCGCACTTTATGATACAGTAATGTCTTCGTTTCTGATAAACGTAGTAATACGTTTTCTGGCAGCCTTTATTCTCATCCTTTACCTGTTTGAATGGATTACTTTCAACCAGTTTATGATTGCTTTTGTATCTACCTACGGATTCATAATGCTGTGGCTGTTTGTTTACACCCTCCGCAAGTTCGAAGTAAATCTAAAACCAGACTTCAAGTTTCTTCGAAAATCTCTTCTCAAAAATATGGGCAATTACAGTCTCTTTGCATTCTTTGGTGGAGTCGCGTCAATATTGGTTAACAATATTGATATTATCATGCTCAGTTCATTAGCGGGATTAAGTGATACCGGAATTTACGCCATCGCTTTCTATATAGGATCGGCTATTACCATTCCCCGAAAATCTATCTTCCAAATTTCATCACCGGTTATTTCAGACGCTTTTAAAAACAAAAATTTCGACTTAATTGATAAAGTTTATCGTCAGTCAGCGTTAAATCTTATTATCGCCGGGGGACTCGTTTTTTGTGGTGTGATTGCAAATATAGATAACCTTATGAACCTACTTCCATCCGAATACACTGGAGGGATATTGGTGATAATTATAATTGCATCAGCAAATGTATTTGATATGGCATGCGGTGTTAATGGGGCTATTATTCTTAATTCCAAACACTATCGTTTCGATCTTTACTCTACATTAATTCTCATTGTCATTACAGTACTTCTAAATTATTGGTTGATTCCTATCTACGGCATCCTCGGAGCAGCAATAGGAACAGCATCTGCAATTGCAATATATAATATACTCAAATTGTTTTTTGTGTGGATAAAATTCTCAATGCAGCCATTCGAAAAACGTATTTTTCCAGTAATTCTAATAGGCGCAATAACCTTAGGAATTATATTCCAAATCCCAACCCTTTATAACACCTATGCCGACATTTTGATACGATCGATTATTATCTGTGGAATATACTTAGTCCCAATTATCGGGCTAGAAATTTCTGAGCAATTCAACCAGCTTGTTTTTGATTCTATTCGCAATGTCACAAACATCTTTAAGCGATAATTTTTCTCGATATCATTATGAAAGCCATTCAAGTTCAAAATCTCGGAAAAAGGTCATCACTGACAATCGGAGAAGTACAAACGCCGAAACCAAGTTCCAGTGAAATACTTGTGCAAATTAAAGCCACAGCTCTTAATCGAGCCGATCTGCTTCAGCGCACTGGCAACTATCCTCCACCAGAAGGCGCCAGCGAAATATTGGGACTGGAGATGTCCGGCGTGGTAGAACAAGTGGGCGATAAAGTCACAAAGTGGCAACCCGGCGATCGCGTTTTTGGCTTGCTGGCCGGGGGTGGATACGCTGAGTACTGCACCATCCACGAAGATATGGCAATGGAGATTCCGGAGAACCTTTCATTTGAAAAAGCCGCAGCTATCCCCGAAACCTTTTTGACGGCCTTCCAGGCGCTGGATTGGCTGGGCAAACTTCAAGAAAAAGAAACGGTGCTTATTCATGCAGCAGGCAGTGGCGTGGGTACTTCTGCTATTCAGCTGGCTCATCACCTATTTGATGCCCAAATTATTGCTACAGCCGGCAAGCAGCACAAACTGGATACAGCTAAAGAACTAGGCGCTGATTTTGCCTACAATTATAAAGAACAAAATTATGCCAAGGAGATTATCAATGATATTGGTAAAGATTCGGTAGATGTGATTGTAGATTTTATCGGAAAGCCCTATTGGCATAAAAATATGGACGTGCTGGCTATGGATGGGCGCGTGGTATATCTGTCGTTTCTGGGAGGACACAAAATTGAGGAGCTGAGCTTAGTACCTATCCTCAGAAAGCGTTTAACTGTTATGGGATCAACGCTCCGCAATCGATCCGAAGATTACAAAATCAGGCTCACCCAGGCCTTCGCCTCCAAAACACTAACTCTTTTTAAAGATAAAACCCTTGAACCAGTTATCGATTCTACTTACGACTGGACAGAAACCGAGGCGGCTCACCAGCGCATGCAAAACAACAAAAACACCGGCAAAATTGTGCTAACTGGGATGTAATAGAACACAAATGACACAGATCTAACTGATTTAACACAGATTTATAATCCGCGTTATCCGTGTTCCATTTCTGCCAATCCTCTGTTATCTTTGGAGCGAATTATTTTTAAAACTGAACTGATTTATATTCATGGCGCAACCGACTTTTAGCACGCATGTGGGGATGGTGGATATCCTGCCCGGCGAAGTAAAAAAATGGCAAGCACTGGAACGCATCATCCACGAAGAGGCCAAAAAGTTTAACTTTGAGGAGATCCGTACGCCCATCATGGAGCAGACCGAGCTCATCGCTCGTGGCGTGGGTCAACTTACCGATATCGTTTCCAAAGAAATGTTCGCCTTTGAACGCGGTGATGACCAGTACGTCCTGCGTCCAGAGTGCACTGCACCCGTAGCACGCGCATTTGTTGAACACCACCTGGAACAACGCGGTGGCACGCAAAATCTATACTACATCGGACCGATGTTCCGCGCCGAAAAACCTCAAAAAGGTCGACAGCGCCAGTTCCACCAGTTCGGGGCCGAAATTATTGGGGCCGATGATCCCGCTGCCGACGTGGATATTATTGCGCTTATGATGTCAATTTACGATCGCGTCGGCATCAGCAATACCTCTCTGAAGATTAACTCTGTAGGAGATCCCGATAGTCGAAAGGCTTATACTGATGCACTTAAAGATTATTTTCGTCCCCATCTCGATAAGATAAGCGAGATTTCCAAGGAACGCTTCGAAAAAAATCCATTGCGTATTCTGGATTCCAAAGAAGTAGAGGATCAACCGTTTATTGAAGACGCACCGGTAATTACGGACTTCCTTACGGAAGAAACAGAAGCTCACTACGCCCGCGTTAAAGAGCTGCTGCAAGAATTGGAAATCCCCTTCGAAGAAGATCCTCACTTGGTGCGCGGTCTCGATTACTACACGCGCACCGCTTTTGAGCTTATTAGTCCCGATTTAGGTGCCCAAGATGCGCTCGGCGGCGGCGGACGTTACGATCTGCTAATTGAAGAAATCGGCGGACAGCATACCCCTGCCGTGGGATTTGCAGCCGGTATGGAGCGCCTGTTCATTGCTTGCGAAGAGCTCGGTATTGATCTTGTTGAAAAAGAAATGCTGGATGTTTACATCGTCACATTAGGTGAAGAAGCTCGAAAGTGGGGAATTAAACATCTGCCGAAGCTACGCAAGGCCGGACTCTCTGCCTCCATGGACTATATCGGTCGCTCCATCAAAGCACAGATGAAAGATGCTGACCGCGAGAATGCGCGTCATGTTATTATTGTGGGCGGCAACGAACTGGCCGAGGGTAAATTCACGCTTCGGAACATGAAAGCCAGCGAAGAAGAAAGCTATACCTTTGAAGAAATTCTTTCAAAGCTTAGTAGTAACTAAGTCTTCTGCTTGTTAAAGTGAAATTTATTATCATGATTATAATTGATAATAAAACCATCTCGTAATGGATAACGCAGTAAAAGAAGAAGTAATAGAGTGGATCTCTAAGCCTGAAAATGAAGAGCTGTTAGAAATACTGAAACTTATTAAAGACGCTTCTTCAGAAGATTGGTTCGATAATCTTTCTAAAAGTGAAAAAAAATCTATTTCAAAGGGAAAAAGCGATTTTAGCAAAGGAAATACTTTAAGCAGCAAAGAATTTTGGAAGCAGCATGACTAACTCACGAAAAGTGATTTGGTCAATGGAATCATCGAAGAAGATCCAATCTATCAAAAAATATTTGTTAGAAAAGTGGAGTAAGAAAGAAGTCCAGAACTTTTTAAAGAAGCTTCATAAGTTCGAAGAGCTTGTTCTTCATTTTCCAAAACTATATCCGGCCTCTCAAAAACATCCCAAGCTAAGAAAAGCTCCCATAACAAAACATCATTCCGTAATTTATGAAATTAACAATGACACGATCCAAGTGTATACTATATTAGATCACCGACAACAAAATCGTTAAGCCTATTCCTAATACTCTGTAGTATTAATAATATGACAAAAAAGAAAAAATACTATCTCTTCGGGTTTCTGGCACTTCTGATTGTGATCGTCGGCTATCATTATATAGCTGCCTCACGAGCCGAGCAACAAATTGATGAAACCCTGCAGGAATACGATGAACAGGAAGAAACGTTATCAATAAAATATTCCAGCATTGATATTACTCCATTTTCGGCGGATGTTAGCATCAGCGATCTGACAATAATCTTTGGCGATCATATTGAGCGTTCCAATCAACTTACGTTCGATATAGGATATTGGGATTTCCTCAATATCTATTTTTTCGGTGCCGAATATGGACTCAATCAATTAGACAGTGCTTTTATTACAGCTGTATCACCTTCATATACCAACCGATCAGCCCGACAAGAAATAAAATCCGACGCCATAAATATTTCCTATCGTGGTAATGCACTTGACGGACTTGCAAATGCCATAAATGGCACTCCTTTTCAAAACAAGCATTCGCTCGAAATAGAAAGTCCAAATATTACCTTTTCGCTACCAAACACTTTTCTTACCAAAGTTAAAACGCAACAGCTACGATACACGGGATCTATTTCAGATGCTCAAACAAACTTCTGGTTAGAAGGAAAACACAATATTCAATTGGATTCACTGACGTGGACACCTCCAGAATCATTCCAGCAAAAATACAACTTCTTCATTAAAGGATTTGGATACGACAGCGATAGCATTCCCTTCGACTACGCGCAACTCAACACCCAACCCGGCACCTCTGCTGATATCCTAATCCTGAATGCAAATCTCAAATCTGATTTGGCTTTGCTTACCGCTTCGGGATCACTAAAAATTGCACAACCACTTAAGGATTCGCCGATACACAATGTAGAAGTTTCACTCTCTGATTTTTCAGATAGGCTCAAAAATGTGTTGTCCAATATTGAGCAACTTTTGGATACTTCACTCCCTAAAAAAGATGACCAGATCATCCTCAAATTAAAAGGAACCATATCAAATCCTTCTATTGCACAGTAACAGTTTTAAGCCTCTGCAGTTCTGCTCATTGGCCATTTACAACTTTTAAAAAAAATCCAGTCTACTCGTCTTTTATCCTTTTGGAAATCTGAATCACAGTTTATATTCTCCTTTCAGAAATTGTACTCAGCATTTGAGTTGGCCCTAATAAAATTACTGAATTTTTTTATCTCCACTATATGAGATAGATTTCATTTCGGGATATTCCCCTTTTTTGATATTTTAGGAGCCGCATATTTGTAACCGCCATATAACTGATCTGCATTTTGAAGTTATCAATTCAAAGTTTAGTTGTATCCTTTTTGAGCTTAATGGGATTTTGGTATCTCATGAGTGGTTTCTTTGATGTTGTCCACACAATAATGGGTGTTGTAAGCGTCGGCATCGTTATGGGGATCAACCATAAACTGAAAACTTTCTCTTTTTATGAGAATGAAACCGACGTCCTTAAGGATATGCGTTTCTTTTACGTACCTTACTACTTTTCCTGGCTGTTCGTACAGATTATTATCTCTGGAATAGAGGTAGCAAAAATTTTATTGAGTCCTTCGCTTCCTATCCAAACATCCGTTGTACGATTCAAAGTTGATTTCCCAAATCCACATTGTAAGGTAATATTAGGTAATTCGATTACCCTAACACCCGGAACACTAACCGTTGATATTAATGGCGATGAATTTATTGTACACGCGATCACCCCTACCTCATTCGAAGGTATAGCCAGCGACAAAATGCCCCAACAAGTATTACGGTTATTTACGAACGAAAAACATTCTGTCGTTTCGGATTTCGAAGTACTTGAAAGTAAGGAGGAACTCTAATGGAAGAATTTTTTCTGTACAGTGCAGTAATTTTAACGGCCATTATAGCAGTGCCCGCTTACCGCGTAATCAAGGGACCAACTGTATTTGATCGTCTCGTTGCTACCAATGCCATCGCTACTAAAACAATTGTCCTCATTTGCCTTATTGGCTACTTGTATGGACGCATTGGCATGTTTATTGATATTACGCTGGCCTATGCTATTCTAGGATTTATTGGATCGCTAACCATTGCAAAATACTTCACAACAACCAAGGTACGCTTCGATGATTAACATTAGCTCAATATTAACGATCATTTTTGTGGTGTTGGGAATTTTCTTCCTGCTGATAGGAAGCATTGGCACCATTCGGCTGCCTGATTTCTATTCCCGTACCCATGCCACCAGCAAAAGTGATACGCTGGGGATGATGCTCATTATCATCGGACTTATTATTTTTGAAGGACTCACTATCAACAGCGGCAAACTGTTCCTGGTTTTACTTTTTATCATGCTGGCCAATCCCATTGGAGCACATGCCCTGGCCCGAGCAGCACATGAGTCAGGACTTAAACCGCGCTTTCTCGATAACAAAAAAGAGTAGATCTTAATGTACTGGGAACTCGAACTCATTCTATTTTTATTTTTACTGACGACTGCTTACATCGCATTAGAGGCCGATGACCTGCTTATTGCAGTGGTAATGCTCACTATTTTTAGTTTTTTAATGGCTCTGCTATTTACCGTTATGGGTGCTGTAGATGTAGGTTTTACCGAAGCTGTAGTGGGCGCCGGTGTCACCGGTATCTTACTCGTCATAGCAATTTATCAAACTAAATTTACCACAGTAGATTGAAGTACTTAAAATTACTTGTAATCCTAATTTTTACGTTGGTGCTGCTTTATGCTGCTTCCGACCTGCCACTTCGGGGCAACCCCGATAATCGGATGAATCAGGAGGTAAGTATTACAGGTACCGAAGTGCCAGGCAATTACTACATCCAAGAAGCCTACAATGATGCCCACACACCCAATATTGTAACAGTAGTGTTAGGGGATTATCGTAGCATTGATACGCTCGGAGAGCAGATTGTAATTTTCACAGCGGGCATTATTTGCTTCTTGCTGTTAAGAAAACGGGGGCGCAAAGATGACGAATAAACAACACAGTCCCATTATTTTGCTGGGCTCTCGATTTTTGAGTCCATATATCATGCTATTTGGCTTTTATGTAATCTTTCACGGGCATTATTCGCCCGGTGGTGGATTTCAGGGCGGTACCCTGCTGGCAGCCTCGTTACTGTTAATCCGGATTGCTGGTGGGACCGAAATCGCCAAAATACAATTCAAGGATTACCTTGCGACGCCCTATGCAGCCCTTGGCGTGCTCATCTATTTCGGCACCGGATTGGTAGCCCTTATATACGGCGGATATTTTCTGGATTATGAACAATTGCCCATTCCCGGACTCGAACCCGCAGACCTACGGTACTGGGGTATTTTAATTATTGAACTGGGTATTGGCATCACTGTAATGACGGTACTGGTACTTATTTATGATAACATGGTAAAAGGTGAAGACTATGCTTGATTTTTTCATGGGCCATTACGCCTATTGGTTTACCATTATTTTGTTGGCAATCGGGCTGTACGGCATGCTTCTGAAGAAAAATCTTGTTAAGAAAACGATTGGACTTTCCATTTTTCAGGCAGCCGTAATCCTGTTTTTTGTATCCGTAGCAATGAAAGACGGTGCTACCGTGCCCGTCAAAATGGAGGGGTTACCCGTGAGCGAAGCCGCCAACTATATGAATGCACTGCCACATACGCTCATGCTCACTGCCATTGTGGTGGGGGTAGCAACGCTGGGCGTGGCCTTAGCTTTAATCGTCACCATCTACAACCGCTACGAAACTCTCAACGAAGAAGAAATTTTAGATAAGATTCAATGATTGGATCCGAGATACCGGCCTTAATCCCCATTGTATTTATATTTTTCGCTATTCTCATTCCTGTTATCGGAGTGTGGAAGCGACATATTACTTGGCATCTTGCCCTACTAGGGTCGGGTATTGCCACCCTGTTTTCTGCTTATGGCATGCTTCATTTTATCCAAACGGGTGAAACTATCCGGTACTTTTTTGGGGGATGGATGCCCCCCGTTGGTATTGAGTTTGTATATGACGGACTGGCCGCATTTATCGTGCTGGTCATCAATGCCATTGCCTTCTTGGTTCTTATTCACTCTAAAAAGATCAGCGAGGCCGAGTTTCCCCATAAAAAGACGGGATACTTTTCTGTTGTGATGCTGATGATGCTCGGCTTTAATGGCATGGTGCTTACCGGTGATCTTTTTAATCTCTATGTCTTTTTAGAGATCTCCTCACTATCCAGTTATGCCCTCATTGCCATCGGCGAAAAACGAGCACCGTTCGCTGCTTTCCGCTACTTGATTATTGGTACCGTCGGCGGATCGCTGTATCTGCTGGGCGTTGGATTTTTATATACCGTTACGGGTACGCTCAACATAATTGATATGCATGAGATGCTGCCCCAATTTATCGGCCACTCCTCGGTCATAGTAGCACTCATATTAATGATCATTGGGATTGGCGTTAAGGCCGCACTGTTTCCCCTTCACGGCTGGCTGCCCGACTCATACACCTATGCCTCATCAACTTCCTCGGCCATCATTGCACCTATCGGCACCAAGGTAGCCGCCTATATTTTATTTCGAGTTGTACTTTTCCTATTCGGCGTTGATCTCATTGATTCCCAACTTCCCGTAACAACTATCATTGGCATTTTTGCGGGTATCGGCATTCTCTACGGATCGATTATGGCTATTGCTCAAAGTGAACTCAAAAAGATGTTGGCATACAGTAGTGTTTCCCAAATTGGATATATCATTATGGGACTAAGCCTAGCCAACCCCTTTGGATTTATTGGTGCTATATTACACGTACTTAACCACGCCTTAATGAAAGCACTCTTATTTTTGGTTTCGGGAAGCATGCGACTGAAAGAAGGCCATTCAATCATTACAAAATTTGACGACAGCTACCGCAAAAAATACCCATGGACAATGGCCGCATTTACAACTGCAGCGGTATCGATGGTTGGTTTACCTCCGCTGGCTGGATTTTTTAGCAAGTGGTATCTCGCGTTGGGCACTATCGAAAACAGCAGCTGGATGCTCTTAGCGGTTATTCTGATCAGCTCACTGCTCAATGCCGTCTATTTCTTCCGTATCCTCGAAAAAGTGTATATGAAGAGTCCCGAAGCAAGCGAAGTCGCCGAGATGGCCCAGACACCCGTTCAAAAGAACGAAGTTTCAGCCAGTATGATGTTTCCTATGAGCGTTATGGCCATCGGACTTTTCGTCGTGGGAATTTTCAATGCCTATATCGTCGAAATAATTGTAACAATGTTTCCGGCAGGATTTTAAACAAAGTATTGATTTAGAAACATGGAGCTTACATATATTCCTTTATTAGCTGTGTTGGTATCGCTGGCAACGGTGCCGTTTATCTTGCTAAGTTCAAATAAACCAAATCTCCGCGAATTCTGGACGATACTAGCCGGAGTCGTCAAATTTATACTGGTACTCACCTTAGTGCCCTCCGCCCTCGAAGGCGAAGCCGTAACACTCACGCTCCTCGAAATCGCCCCTGATCTGCCATTGGTACTCAAAGCCGATACCTTTGGCGTGTTTTTTGCCCTCATTGCATCGGGATTATGGATTTTTACGTCGTTTTATTCTATTGGCTACATGCGAGGTCACAATGAGAAAAAGCAGACCCGTTATTTTGCCAGCTTCGCCGTTTGTCTGTCTTCTACCATCGGAATCGCCTTCTCCGGCAATCTGCTTACGTTCATCATCTTTTACGAGATGTTGACGCTGGCTACTTATCCGCTGGTTATCCACAGCGAAAACAAAGAAGCCATTGCAGCAGGACGAAAATATTTAACCTATACCCTTACAGCCGGACTCTTGCTCATTGCCGCAGCGGGAATTACCTATTCTATTACCGGCACACTCGATTTCCAGGCCGGCGGTATCTTTGGGGATGTAGAACTTTCACATTCCATGGCGGTAACTATTTTCTTACTCTTCTTAGGAGGCGTTGGGGTAAAAGCCGGCATCATGCCCCTGCACAGCTGGTTGCCTTCGGCTATGGCGGCTCCCACTCCTGTTAGCGCTTTGCTCCATGCCGTAGCCGTTGTAAAATCCGGAGTTTTTGGCGTTATTCGCGTCGTTGGATTTATCTTTCGGTCCCAGATGTAATGGCTACATTCGGACTCAACGAAATTTTGATGGTACTGGCAGGAATCACTATTATTGTAGCTTCGCTACTTGCCTTTGCCCAGGACAACCTAAAGCGTCGGCTGGCTTATTCCACCGTGGGCCATCTTTCCTACATCGTGCTCGGTGCAGCCCTGCTTACCGAAACAGGATTGATCGGTAGCATCATGCATATTTCTACGCACGCTACTATGAAGATTACCCTGTTTTTCTGTGCGGGAGCTATCATGGTAAATCTACATAAAAAGAATATTAGCAACTTAAATGGTATCGCCAGGGTGATGCCGTGGACGATGGCCGCTTTTACCATTGGATCGATGGGATTAGCCGGCATCCCGCCCATAAATGGATTTGTTAGTAAATGGTACCTAGCTTCGGGAGTGCTTGATGGCAACATGATAATTCCACTTATTATTTTGATAATTAGTGGATTACTTAACGTGGGATACTTCTTCCCAATCATCCACAGAGCTTACTTTAAAGAAGGTGGACCGGAACTTGAAGGACACACCGAAGCATCACCGTTTATGGTCGTTCCGCTGATGGGAACCGCTGTACTTTCAATACTCTTTGGAATATACCCAAACCTGTTTTTCAACTTTTTTGATTTAGCAACCGAAATAGCTTCAACCATTTTTTAACACATGTACCTATGAAGAAGTGGCATTGGATATCACTCGGCATCGTTTTTATCATCAGTTTAGTACTTGAGTTTACCTTTTTATCTGGTTATGACTCCCACTGGTGGAATCACATCCCTGCATTTTACGCCCTCTGGGGATTTGTGGGATGTGTAGGTATCATCTATATCTCAAAGTGGTTAGGCAAACTTTTCATTTTAAGCGACGAAGATTACTATGATCGTTGAGCTTCTTTCAATACCTGCAATTATACTTATTTTAGGAGCGTTCCTGCTCCCACTTATACCGGAACGCCTTCGAAGTTCCGCATTTATACTTTTTCCCCTAATAGCACTGGGAATACTATGGAATCTGCCCGAAGGAGGCCTGCTGCAACTACCCTTTGCCAGCTATGAACTTCAGTTATTAGCGGTTGATGGATTGAGCCGTATTTTTGGAATTATTTTTGCTCTAATAACAATTATTGGCGGTATTTATGCTTTTCATATAAAAGATCTTGGTCAGCAGACTTCTGCCCTTGCCTATGCCGGAGGCGCTCTTGGTGTCACTTTTGCCGGAGATTTCTTTACTCTCTTTTTCTTCTGGGAAATTATGGCTGCTGCCTCTACCTGGTTAATCTGGGCCCGTCAGACAAAAGAATCCGACAACGCAGGTATGCGCTATGTGCTGGTTCATATTTTTGGAGGTGGACTTCTAATGTCAGGAATTCTTCTGCACCTAAATAGCGGAGGATCATTCCTGATACAGAACCTAGAACAAACCTATTCCCTTGCAAATATTTTAATACTTTTAGGAGTTGGACTGAATTCCGCTATTCCTCCATTACACGCTTGGCTGGCCGATGCGTATCCAAAAGCAACCATCACCGGTGCTGTCTTCATGTGTGCGTTGACCACCAAGTCAGCAGTATACGTGCTAATTCGTTTATTCCCTGGTTGGGAAATATTGATTTGGACTGGTGTAGTAATGGCCATTTACGGAACCATTTATGCCCTGCTTGCCAACGACATCCGTGAAATTTTAGCTTATAGTATTATCAGTCAAATTGGATATATGGTCACAGCAATTGGTGTGGGCTCCGAGCTAGCTTTAAATGGAGCAGCAGCTCATGCATTCAATCATATTATTTACAAATCTCTTTTGTTCATGGCCGCTGGAGCAGTTATACATGCAACCGGAACAAGCAAGCTGAGTGAGCTGGGGGGACTTGCAAAGAAAATACCTTTAATCCTTGGACTGTACATAGTTGGAGCATTATCAATTTCCGGGGCTCCATTTTTAAACGGATTCATTAGTAAAACTATGATCTCAGGCGCGCTTGGGGATGCTCATCTTGAGTGGCCCATTTTACTGCTATTAATTGCTACCATTGGTACATTCCTGCATACCGGACTTAAACTACCCTACTTTACTTGGTTTAGCGAGAAAGAGCGTGAATTCAATCTTTCAGCTATCCCTTCAAATATGAAAGTGGCGATGGGCATCGGAGCTTTTTTCTGCATCCTATTTGGAGTATTTCCACAGCTATTGTACAGCCAACTTCCATACGCTACTGATTTTCAACCTTATTCTATTTATAACTTCGTCGAAATGACTCAAATTCTTGTACTGGCATTCGTCGGATTTTGGTTGCTTCGCAAAAAACTCCAAGCGACTTCACATATTTCCCTCGATACCGACTGGTTTTACCGACGTCCGGCCGATACCGTTCGTTATGCTTTTGTGAAACTCCCCGATCGTTTCTATGGCTTTGTTGAGCAAAGCTCACTGCAATTGGCTCAAAAATTATCGGAAGTTGCCCGAAATCCCTTACAGAGAATTCCCTTTAGCTCTTGGGCAAATGGTAAATCTGTAAAGTCGGATGACTTCTCTACATCTATAGGTGCAGCACTGGCCTTTATACTTTTCGGATTTCTGGTGGCCAGTCTGGTAGTTTTATTCTAAGCAGTAGTCACCCACTGCTAATATTGAACTGTCGTTAGGTGAAGTCCCTCATCTCCCTACTTTCACAATAGGCCTAGGACGATCTATAAAGCGACATCATTCAACACTAAAAAGTGTGGCCAATACCACTTTATACAATAATTATATTTAGTCGACAGATTTTTTCCACTCTTTAACGGCATCAATATCTTCTACCTCTCCAATAATAGATATTTCATCTTCCTCTTCTAACACTGTCTGTCCATGAGGAATCTTGATATTGCCATTCCGTTTGAGAATGGTAATGAGACTCTCTCCGGGCAGATCAATATCCATGATCTTTCTACCAATTAGCTTTTGCGTTTTATTATTTCTACTGATCTTTATATTGATAAAGCGTTCATCCCTAAGCAGAATTTCTCGTAACTCTGATTCGTTTTCCGCACTTTTCCATCGTTCAATAAAGTGTCTGCTGTCAATCATCTCAGCCAAATGTGCAATTAATCGCAAGTGTTGACTGGAGTTCTCAGATGAACTAACCAAAAAGATCATTGCACACAAGTTTTCAACTTCTCCGGTTGCGTCCTCATCAAGCACATCAAAGCCCTCAGTAGAAACAGCAATGCTTTCTGGAATACGAACCAGTACCATCTGCGGATCACAGTCTTCATCAATCCTAATATGATTGATAACTGTACTATTGCCAAGCGGTATTGTCCCCATATCTTGAGCCTTGCAAAAACTATTAACAAGAAAATCCTGATCCATATCCAATCGATCAGCTAAAATATCTGAAGCCTGTTTTATAATCGTTTTATAGCTCAGCTCTTTATTTGGCTCGTCAATAACCGCAGCACTGGCCACTACCTGTTCATATGGATCTTCTTCACGAAGTCCTTTCTCTCGAAGTATATCCCGCATTTCTCGCTCCAATCCATAGTCTTTTCGCTTCGCAAGACGAGCTGTTACATGAAAAATAGCTCCTTCGCGATCGATCTTACCATACGCATAGTAATAAAACCATCCTATACTAAAGATACTCACAACTACGGTAAAGAGAATAGAGAGGAGTCCCATCTCCAGAATAAGAACAGCCGAGAGAATCATACCGATAATCTGTATCCAGGGATAAAACGGTGAGTTGAAACCGGGATCATACTCCTCAATTTTACTTTCGCGCATCACAATTACTGCGAGGTTTAGCAAACCAAATAACAGCAACTGAAATGCACTGGCCAACTTTGCTACCTGAGCGACATCAAAAGCTATGAGAAAGAAAATCATTAACAGAACAGTGGCAATGATGGCAATTACCGGAGTACCCTTCGTTCCTATGCGTGAAAACCGTTCATCCATCAACTTGTCACGGGCCATTGCCAAAGGATAACGGGAGGCTGACATAATACCGGCGTTACCTGTAGAGGCAAAAGCAGCCACTGCTGCAATAACAACCAGTATCACTCCCAACTCTCCTGGTAACCAGCTCATAAAAGCTTCTCCGGCAGTAGCAACAGGTGTTAGATCTTCGCGAAATTCACCGGGATCTAACACTGAAACCATGATAAAGACACCGGCTACATATACAAATATCGCCGACATGATTGAGAAGAACATGCCCCAGGGAATATTTTTATCGGGATTTCGAACCTCTTCGGCCACACTGGCAACTTTTGTGAGCCCCGCATAAGAGACAAACACCATCCCTACCGTAGCCCAAAATCCGGTAGCCCCACCAATAAAAAGTGGCGTAAACTGATTCCGGGTAACTTCAAAGAAATCAGCAGAAAATACCGAAAACAACCCTTGGGCGATATAAAAGATCATAATACTTATCAGCGCGGCTACCAATACCTTCTGCAGAGCGGTAGTCTCTTTAGCTCCTACAATGTTTAAGAGTCCGAAAACCAGAGTCAGCACTATAGCTACCGGCAAAATCGGCAGATCAATAAAAATGGAGATATAGGCCCCCATCCCAATCAACGCAAAGGCACTTTTTAACACCAAGGCCAGCCAAGAACCATAGCCGCCAACCGTACCCATCACCGGACCAAGGCTGCGATCAATAATATAATAGGTCCCTCCTGCTTTGGGCATAGCTGTCGCCAGCTCTGCTACGCTAAACATTGTAGGTAACACCAGAAGACCCGAAACAAAATAAGCAATGAATACCGACGGGCCTGTTATAGCTGCAGCAATACCCGGCAATAGGAAAAAACCGGAACTAAACATTGCTCCCGTAGCAATTGCATATACATCCCACAATCCCAGTTGCTTTTCCAGTTTTTCGTGCTGCATGCTCTTTTAGATTAAAGCGATTATTAAATTTTTAATTCAGAGTTTAAGAAAATAAGTCATTTTCTTAAAAAACTTCTTATCTATTCGATCTTGTTGATTGAAGATTCAGAAAGGTCATAAAATATCTTCTACAGTTATCGCTCCAAAATAACACTTCAGCTATTTAACCTCTTAGTTTTTTAATCTCCTCAATATCCTCTACCTGGCCAATAATTGATAATTTATCTCCCTCTCGGATTTCGGTATTGCCATGAGGAATATTAACACTATCCCCTCTTTCCAATATCGCCACAAGGCTTTCTCCGGGTAGGTCAATCTCATATATTTTCTTTCCAATCAACTTGGCTGTTTTATCATCCGAGCGAACATAAATATTAATAAACCGTTCGTTCCGTAGTAATATTTCGCGAAGCTCTGCTTCATCTTTTGCCGAAATCCAGCGTTCAAAGAAATGCTCCTGATCAATCATTTCAGCCATATGGGCCAAAAATCGCAGGTGCTGGGTAGCATCCTTTTCAGAGCTGACCAAGAAGAACAGAGCATAAAAGGTATGCTTCTTCTGATCTTTGCTCTCATCCTCAAAACAGGTATCTCGTGTAAGCAGTCCATCTTTTATTCGCACGATAAACAACTTCGGCTCTGACTCAACAGGTATTCTTGTATGATTAAGCGCCGCCCCCTTCCCAATCGAAAGGGCTCCAAAATCATCTTCTTTGTGGAATGCCTTGATCAGCTCTTCCTTATCCATGCTTACTTTTGTTGCCAGTGTGGTGCAGGCTTTATCTAAAATATCTTCGTAGGATATCCCATCATCGGTCACATCCAGGATTGTAGCTTTACTGACCACCAGCTCATATGGATCTTCATCGCGCAAACCTTTCTCCTTTAAAATATGGCGCATCTCATGTTCAAGGCCGCGATCTTTATATTGTCCCAACCGCTCATGTACATGAAATATAGCTCCCTGGCGATCAATCTCACCGTAAGCATAGTAATAATACCAGGCTACCGACAATATAATGATAGCTACGGTAAACAGGATGGACAGAAGTCCCATCTCAAAAATAAGTAGTCCCGAAGTTAACATCCCGATCATTTGTACCCACGGATAAAATGGTGATATATAACCGGGATCATACTCTTCAATTTGGCTTTCGCGCATCACAATAACCGCCAAATTAAGAAGCCCGAATAGCAATAATTTAAAAGTACTGGCCAGCTTGGCCACTTCTTTTACATTAAAAACCAGCAGTAGAAATATCATCATCCCGGTTGTTGCAACAATGGAATAGACCGGCGTATCAAATTTACCCAGCTTCGAGAACTTAGAGTGAACCAGCTTATCGCGGGCCATAGCTAATGGAAATCGAGAGGCCGACATAATCCCGGCATTACCGGTGGAGGCAAACGCAGCAATGGCAGCAATAACCACTAAAATGAGTCCGGTATCACCCGGCAGCCAAGTCAAAAATACATTACCGGCGGTGGCAACAGGAGTTAAATCTTTATAAAATGCTTCGGGCTCCAAGACAGAAGTCATCAAAATAACTCCGGCAACGTATACTACGATGGCGGTTAATATTGATAGAAACATTCCGCGCGGTATATTTTTATCAGGATCTTGGATCTCTTCAGCCACACTGACTACCTTGGTAAGTCCCGCATATGAAACAAACACCATCCCTACTGTAGCAAAGAATCCCTGCATCCCATCCTTAAAAAATGGAGTGAACTTCTCCCGGTGAATATCCAGTATCTCCAAAGAAAAAAGGTGCGAAAACCCTTGCACTAGGTAAAAAGCCATAACCGATAGCAGTATGATAACAAGGATATTCTGCAACCTACTAGTTTCTTTTGCGCCAAAAACATTCAATGCTCCAAAAGCAATGGTAAGAATAATTGCAATCGGTGTTATGGGTACATCAAAAAAGATCGAGATATAGGCTCCCATTCCGATGAGTGCAAAAGCACTCTTGAAAACAAGCGATAACCACGAGCCAAATCCACCGATACTTCCCATCAATGGGCCCAAAGTACGATCTATAATATAGTAAGTGCCGCCAGCCCGCGGAAAAGCCGTACCAAGTTCTGCTTTGCTCAACATCGTTGGTAGTACTAATATGCCCGAAACCAGGTATGCCAGAAATACCGATGGACCCGTAACGCTTGCAGCCAAGCCCGGTAATAAAAACAAGCCGGAACTAAACATAGCTCCCGTTGCAATTGCGAACACATCAAATGCTCCGAGTGTCTTGTTCAGTTTTTTAGAATCTTTCAGTTCTGCCAAAGTTAAATAATTATGGTTTTAAAACTGTTCAGAATTGAGAAAACAGCCTGTTTAAAAATAATTATTGAATAGTATTATTCCCGTTCACCGGATTCTTCCTGTTCATCATCCTCAAAAACAATAACTCCCTGTTTACCCATTCTTGCAACCATACGAATAATATAAGCGATTACAATTAGTCCGATAAATCCCTGTATCTTAACACTTAATATCGGATGCAGGTTAAAAAATACGATAACAGCATATTCTAATACAGCTGATACAATAATAATTCCCAACAGCCAGGAAAATTCTGTAATGAGTTTATTTTTTATTTGGCTGTTCATCAGTCCTTGCTTGATATGTTAAATCGATTGTAACCACTAAAATACAAGGATTGTGTTATTCCTAAAATTATTAGAGCAGTTTTTAAATGTTTTTAATTCCATAGCGATATTTAAAAGCTCCTTCTCAACTTATTTTAAACAAACAACTAGTCTTCAAATACCCCTTAACAAGAAATCCGAAATAATGTTGTTTCTAACACCTCATTTATAGATTTTCACCTTTTGGAACAATTAAACCTTATTCCTCACAATTCATGGGCGAATCTCTCTTAATAGGAATAACAAGCATTTTAGTTTTTGGAATAGGCGCACAATGGGCTGCCTGGCGCTTTAAATTACCCGCTATTCTCCTTTTGCTTATTAGCGGAGTCCTTGCAGGTCCGGTTTTTGGACTCCTTGATCCCGATCAATTAATGGGTGATCTGCTTCCTCCATTCATTTCGGTATCTGTTGCTATTATTCTTTTCGAAGGAGGTTTAAGCCTTCGTTTTTCTGAACTTAAAGATATTGGCAGCACCGTTGGCAACCTTGTAAGTATAGGTGTAATCTTAACCTGGGGTATTACAGCCGTTTCGGCCTACTACCTTTTTGTATTTGATTGGGAACTTGCCATACTAATAGGGGCGATCCTCGTAGTTACCGGACCAACAGTTATCATTCCCTTGCTTCGTCAAGTTCGCCCCTCAGGACAGGTAGGTTCCATCCTAAAATGGGAAGGGATTGTAATCGATCCCATTGGAGCAATGCTTGCTGTTCTCGTCTTTGAAGTTATTTTAAGCACCAGCTTTTCAGCGGCTACCAGTGTTGCTGTAATAAGCATCATGAAAACAATCTTTCTGGGTACGCTGGTAGGTTTGGGCGGTGCCGCATTGATCTATTTTCTCCTAAAGCGTCACCTGTTACCCGATTATCTACAAAATCCAGTCAACCTTATGGTAGTTGTCACAGTATTCACCATTTCCAATATGATCCAACATGAATCGGGTCTCTGGGCTACCACCTTAATGGGTATCGCATTAGCAAATCAAAAAACGGCTCACATTCGTCACATCATAGAATTCAAGGAAAACTTGCGAGTACTCTTGCTTTCTGCTCTATTTATACTTTTGGCAGCCCGGGTAGAGTTGAGTAGCTTAATCCAAAATTTGAGCTGGGACCTGGCAGTCTTTCTTGCTATCCTCATTCTTGTTGCTCGTCCCCTTGGAGTATACATTTCTACATATTTTTCTGATATCAACTGGCGCGAAAAACTTTTTCTATGCTGGATGGCACCGCGTGGTGTTGTAGCAGCATCAATCTCTTCTATTTTCGCAATAAGTTTAACACAAAATGGTTTTGAACATGCCGATCAACTCGTACCTATTGTTTTCCTCGTGATTATCGGCACGGTCACTATTTACGGTCTGCCGGCAGCATGGGTAGCCCGTAAATTAGGTGTTGCCAAGCCGGTACCCAATGGGCTTCTAATTCTTGGGGCTCACAACTGGGCCTTAAAAATTGCCAAAGCAATTAAAGATGAAGGATTTAAAGTGTTAGTTGCAGATACGAACTGGAAATATATAAGCCAGGCGAAGTCTATGGGACTTGAAACCTACCACGGTAATATCCTATCAGAATTTGCCATGGAAGAATTAGATCTTGACGGCGTAGGACGAATGCTATCACTAACGCCCAATGATGAAACAAATTCATTGGCAGCTCTTCGGTTTGAAGATATTCTTGGTCGATCTCACGTTTTTCAGCTTGCCCCCAATACACAGGGCGAGATAGAAAATAAGGATATAACCAGCCATTTGAGTGGACGCATTCTATTTCATGAACGATTAAATTATGATAATTTATCACGCTTTTTTACAGAACATCCGGAAATCCAATCGAAAACATTTGATGAGGAAAATCCTGCTGGTGAATTTAAAGAGCAAATTGGAGAGCAATATATCCCCCTGTTCTTAATCGACTCAAATAACCAAATTCATCCCTATACGGTTAATAATCCGCCCTCACCCACTGCTGGCGATAAAGCATTTTATATCTATTTGGATGAAAAAACCCGACAACAAATAAAGCAGGAGAACCCATCTATTGAGGCTTCTGAACTCGAGTAGGTAAAATAAAATACTGAAACATATACTACCCATTTCGCCAATCCGTTTTATAAATAGGTAGAGGATTTTGTAAACTTAAATAGTGCAATTCAGTAAAACTCATTGTATCGTGTTATTGTAGTACCTACTTATGATTAACTAAATAACTATACCATGAAAAACTGGTTAGCAATATCATCGTTATTAATAATTGCTTTAACGCTTACTTTCTGTAGTAGCTCTCAGCAATCATTGTCCACAGAATCTTCTGATCAACAGCCAGAAACAGAGTATTCTGAATATTATACTTCTGCATTTCCGCACCGGGATATCAGTTCTCAATTAAAAGATGCTCAGCAATCAGTTGTACGAATTGTATCTACCGGATTTTATGACAATTATAGTTTTAGCGGAAAAGCTATAACACTGGCCGATATTAAAACCAACAAGCCAAAAGATATTGCTACATCTCGAACATCCGCTGAAGAAAGTACAAGCGGTACCGCTATTATCCTTGACCAGAATATTAACAACTCCCTGCTGATCACTTGCCAACATGCGGTCTT
This sequence comes from Fodinibius sp., assembly GCF_034521915.1. Lineage (GTDB taxonomy): Bacteria > Bacteroidota > Rhodothermia > Balneolales > Balneolaceae > Fodinibius. Next base: position 539,734 of record NZ_JAXHLU010000004.1, on the reverse strand, counting down.
TTTTCCTGATACAATGATCACCTACTACGAAGGACCGGAAATACCGGATGAGACCTATATTGAATCTATCAGTATCAAAAAAAATCAAACCAATCTCGTTTATACTTCTACCGAATTACAACCATTCAAAGTTTTAGCTACAAATAAGCGTTTCGATCTAGCCCTTTTAAATGTTGAATTTGACCAAACAGGAAACTTGGACTTATATCCCCTTTCAGTTAAAGCAGGAAACAGTGATTTTCTACAATTGGGTTCATTGATTTATGTACTTGGTTTTCCAAAAAGCTATCCCATGGTTACCCGGGGGCTAGCCAGCTCTTCAGAAAGTTGGAATGATCGTTTTTTCGTTACTGATGCTTCCTTTAATCCAGGTATCAGCGGAGGATTGATATTAGCCAGCAATAATAATTTTAAGTCTTTCCAATGGGTGGGGATGGCAAGTTCGTCAACGGCTACCAGAGAACAAGTGCTTGTACCACGTCCAGAAAGCGACAACTATAGCCGAATAACACGTCCCTATTCCGATTCGGTTTTTGTACAACAAAAAACCCGTATTAATTATGGGATCACTCAAGCCATTCCCATCAACCAGGTAAAAGAGTTTTTGAGTGCCCAACAACCCCTTCTTGAAAGCAAGGGATTTAAACGACTATCCACACTGCAACGTTAAATTTTTGATAGTAAAATCATCTCTTCCCCATTTTTTACGCTCATAAACAAATTATCACTAAAAATTAGCAGTTGATGCGCATTCTCAAATTCGGCGGAACTTCAATGAGCGATGCAAAAACCTGGCAACAGGTAATTGATATTATTAAACGCTATGAATCTCCTTTTGTAGTCGTTTCTGCTACGGCTCGAACAACCCGTGAACTCATAAAAGCAGCAAGAACAGCCCTCGTTGATGTCGAAGAGGCTCATCGTATAGCATCAGACATCAAAAGGCGACACAAAGAAATAATTACGGTTTTTTTTGATGAACACCAGAGTGAGGAGTCCGTTTTGGACAATTGTAACAAATGGATAGATCAGCGTACTGAAGAATTGGAAACCCAGCTTGAGGCCATCAGCAGCGAACAGGAAATAACGGAACAAAAGAAGGATGCCATAGCCTCGATCGGAGAACAGCTCTCCTCTTACTTATTTGCCCAGTGTGCATCAGCTACAGGAATCGCTACCCAATGGATCGACGCCGCCGACATTATTCGCACTGACTCTGATTTCGGACAAGCCAATCCCGATGAAAATTATATTGCCAATCAAGCCCCATCCCTCAAAAAGTTAATTATAAAAGGTAACATTCCCGTTATGGGCGGTTATTATGGGATGGATAAAAACGGCCAAACGACCACGCTGGGATTCGAGGGCTCCGATTATTCCGCAAGTCTTATCGGTGCAGCTCTTGATGCCGAAGCCATTGAAATATGGACTGATGTAAGCGGAATTTATACCTGTGATCCCCGCTTTGTACCCGATGCACAACCAATCCCACAACTCAGTTTTCAAGAAGCCACCGAACTGGCATACTTTGGTGCCAAGGTTCTGCATCCCGCTACGACTAAGCCAGCCTCCAAAAAACAAATCCCCATATGGGTAAAAAATATTTTTGACCCTGATGAACCCGGAACCTGTATTTCTTCAGAATCTACAAAAAACGGACCAGTTAAGGCGATCACTTATAAACAAAATTGTACCATCGTTACGGTCACATCATCACAAACGGTAATGGGATACGAGTTTTTGGCGGGCGTTTTTGACATTCTGCGCTGGCACCATCTTGCTGTCGATGTTGTAACAACCACCGAGGCATCCGTTTCAATTGGTATCGAAAATGGTGATAATCTTGACAATGCCATTGAACAACTTAATAGCTATGGCTCGGTAGAGATATTAAACAATCAGGGTATTATCAGCCTGGTTGGCTGCAGCAACGAAAATTCCCTGGTTACAGATATTCTTTCCAAGGTTAAAAACGTACCACAAAATTTAATCTCCTATAGCAAGTTTAAAGGGAATCTCAATATTGTCGTTGATGAAGATCAGGTTCTTCCTGTTGTAAAAGATATCCATCAGAAACTATTCAGCTGATCACCTCTTTAGTATTTGTAACTTTTACAGCCTCAGAAGTTACTGTGGATATACCAGAGCACCTTTTCCATCTCTTCTTTTACGACAGATGAAGAACCCACATAATGATTATTCATAAAGCTAAAGTACAGCTTCTTGCCACTTTTAGTCAGTAAATAACCACTCAGTGAATGATTATTGCTGAGTGTGCCCGTTTTTGCAAAAACATACGGTTTTTCTCTGTCATCACGAGGGGCATACCAACTCCTGATTGTTCCCCGCTCTCCGCCTGCAGGGAGTAAATGAAACAACTTTTCATCATCGACAAACTCATTATCAATAGCCCCCAAGAGTCGGATCATGGATTTGGGTGTAAACATGTTATAGCGCGATAATCCCGATCCATCTACCCACTGCGGTTCTCTGGGCAAGAAATCCAAATACTCTTCCTTCATTTTTTCGATCACCGTTCTGGAATTCAGCGGCTTACCCAGCTCAGAAGCGGTTACCAGTAGCAACTGTTCAGCAATAAAATTATCACTGGGACGCAGCATACGCTTATAGGCCGTATCCGATTTAATGCTGTATATCTTTTGGGGAGATTCCGGACGCTCGATTTCCACATATTCAACTGTTTTGCCGAGAGTATCCGACAACATATCGGTAACTAATTCGGGGCTGTAATGAAACGGTTTATCAATCGTATAAGTATTGGTATCGGCCTCAGCTTTATAAGAAAATGTGTTGTCAGTCATACCGCGATGCAGAAAATCATCACGGTGTCCATTTTCTTTTACAAACGACTGAAAATATTTGGGAGAGACCGCCAGCCCACTATCGGTTTCAGCAATCTTGCGAAGTTCAATCTCCTGTATCGTAAACCTTGCTACATTCCCAAAAATAGGAAAAGGCACTTTTTCGGTCTGATAATAATATTGATAATCGCTCCAAGACCATCCCGGTCCCAGCAGCTCATCGTCAAAATTGGAATCGGAAAAATAGAGATCTTCATCCCGGTTTTTTAGAAACTCGTAGACCTTCTTGTTACCAAAATCGGGATGCAAAAACGAAGGATCACCCGTTCCCCAGAAAATCAGTGAGTCTCCGCGCACTTCGTATTCAAGCGCTTTTAACGAATCCGGCAGGAGTTTTAACCCGGTGTAAAAGGTAAAGAGCTTGGTATTGGAGGCCGGTGTAAAATAGCGATTGCCGTTCTGGCTGTGAATCATTGAATCGGTCTCCGGATCATAGAGGGCAAATCCCGTAAGATTTGCCGAAAATACCTGGGAAGTGTCAATCATTGTTGCCAGCGGGGTTGCTTCTTTTTGCTCAATTTTCGGGGGCTCTTCGGTAAGTTCCTCTGTAGATTGACATGCACTTATGCCCAATAATATTAGAAGCACAAACATTGAAATATTTGAACGTAACCAAACTCATAGATAATCTTTTTTATCACTTAATGTGAGTTCGAGATAAATTCCATCAAATAGAGTTCTTTACCCCTTCCTGTAGTCATGTCGAGCTTGCCGAGACATCTCATTCGTTGGTTGGAAGCAACGAAACAGGAGCCTTTACTACCATTAATGAGATTTCTCCACGTTGGTCGAAATGACAGGAAGGGGTATGGCGTCCTATGACCTTTGTAAACATTTTCTTATGTCGAACTCACGTTACTTACTTCGATTTTATTAATATCTATCCAATATTTTTTTTGAGGAAAACAAAATAACCCCGATTCCAATTATCTGATACGTTCGGGAGGTCCTTTTAAATTAAGATCGGCAACTTGATTTCGAACTTTTTCCATAAACTCTTTACCCGGATCTATTTTCTTCGTCCTATATCCGTCATCCTTTTCCTTCCAAAGAGGATGCTCCTCAAACAAAGTATATTCATAATGCCCAATCAAATACTCGATGTTATGCCTCTCGGTTAACTCTTGAATCAAATGGACATTCGCTTGCAACTGAGCATCCGTGAGCCGATTATTTTTCGTTCCCACATTTTCGATTCCGATAGCGGCATGATTTAGCCCAATTACGTGCCGGGCAAAAAGAGTATCCGGCAATAACTGATAGATTTCGCCATTCCGTTTCACCATATAATGGGCCGATACATTCAATGCACTTTCATCTTCAATATCTTTCCTTTTGGGATTAAGACGCGAATCGTAAAAGAAATCGTATGACTTTTCAAAAGTAGGAATAGCCGTCCAGTGCAGAACAATCATTTTCGGAGTGATGGTTGGCTTCTCTTGCTCCATCCCATATCGATTAGACAGATACTGTAGTGAAAGCTGTGCACGAGTAGAATCGAATTGAATAGGTTTCTGGTGAATTTTAAATGAGGGCTGATTCCCACATCCCGCGAATATAACCGATATTAATAAAAGGGATATTGAGAAATATTTTATCATTTGATTTGAAATTAGATGTTAGAAAAATAAGCCGGCACTTGTATATCAAGCATCGTTTTAAGTCCTGGTGAAGCGTGGCATATGGTGCGTATTGCATTCACAATAATAGCAGAAGTTGCAATGTCTCCGTTGATTCCTCCCGGAATTGTTGATTTAAAATCCGGCACTCCGGAAATAGTCACCGTATCGTGCGGTTCTTGAATTCCGACGGCAGCCTTAAAAACAAGTACAATTACTTCGTTCCCGTCGATGTATCCACGAGCTACTTGCTCTACACCGGCAATCTGCTCTTCACTTACATTAATTTTGCCATTTTGAATTGCCTTATCAGCCTTTACAGGCACAAGTGTTTCCTCAACGTTATCCAACGTCCAGTTCATACCATCCGCAATCATATACACCGACTCTTTTAGCCCGACATGACGAATAGAGTGTTCTTTTTCCTTGAACTCTGATTCGGTAAGGCCCACTCCAATTTTATCTCGAAACGGCTTCCTGCGCGGCTCTGCGTTCTGAATACGCTCTACTTTGATATGCTCAACATTTCGACAAACCGATGTCAGAACCGATGGCAGATAATCCATCAAAAAGCCCGGGTTTACACCCGTTCCAACACAAGCAATCTCTTTTTGTTTGCAATAATTATCAATGCTTTGAGCAAGCTCGGGCTGCGTTTGCCAGGGATGTGAAAGCTCCTCGCACGTTGATACGACATCCAAATCATAATCAGCAGCCTCTTTGATTTGAGACTCCATCTTTTGCAGAGATGAAACCGTCGAGATCACCGCTAAATCAGCACTATCAGTTGCTTCGCAGGATTCCAGATTCGGCGAAATTCTGATCCCCAACTCCTCAATACCGGCAAATAATCCAACATCATTGCCGACTTTTTGAGGATCGGGATCCACTGCTCCCACAATTGAAATTCCTTTTCGTTCAACAAGATAGCGTGTTAGTTGTTGGCCGATGGGGCCAAGTCCTAATTGAATGATATTGAGCATAAAAAGGTGCTAAATAATTTTATCGAACAGCTGGTTCAAGCGTTTTGATGATTCCTTTCGTAGCATCGATTTGAGCCTCTACGCCAATAGGAACGGTAAATTTCTTACTGATATGTCCAATCATGGCCCCCGACCATGCTGGAATGTTCAGCGGCTCAATATGATGGTCAAAAACTTGGTCAAGGGTAAAACTCCCATACCCACTTCCGGGATTACATTCTGTACATTTACCAAATACAAATCCATTAATTTGATCCAGAATACCCGCTAACTTCATCTGCGTAAGCATTCGATCTACCCGGTAAATACCCTCATTCACATCTTCTAAAAACAAAATTGCATTATCCCAATCCGGCAGAAAATCTGAGCCAATAATTGTTGTTAACACCGTAAGATTTCCTCCCATTAACGGGCCTTTAGCTTTGCCCTTGCGAATTGTTGATACCCTGTCATCAATTTGGGTCAGTGTATCTTCAACTTTTTGGGGATTAATCATCTCTACTGTCTTGCCTTCCATCAAAATAGATTTAAAGTAATTGACGGAAAAATCCTTCCACTCCGATGTTCCTACGGGACCATGAAATGTTACCAGACCTGTCTTTGCATGAAGAGCCAAAAGCAGAGAGGTTACATCACTATAGCCAATGATAACTTTAGGATTTTCAGAAATCATCTCATAGTCCAAGTAAGGCAAGATTCGGCTGCATCCCCACCCGCCTCGGGCACAGACAATGCCATCAATTTTAGGATCGGAAAACATTTTATTGACTTCTTGAGCCCGTAATTTATCCTGCCCGGCAAAATATCCCCACTGATCAGTCACATGATCGCTGATTACCACATTAAAGCCCAAGGCTTGCATCGACTCTTTCATGATTTCGATTTTTTCTTCCCCGTAAACAGGGGCAGCCGGACTCACAATCCCAACAGTATCTCCCTTACTAAGCCGTTTAGGTTTTACAATATTTTGTGGACGGAATAGCCCCGTAACGGCATTATTAAAAAAAGGGGCAAAAGCCGATAGCCCTAACACTTTTAAGAAATCTTTTCGGCTGCTCATTGAGTAACGAATTTATAAATTAAATTTGAAATATCTGCGAATGCAGATATCACATTCTCTCTGTTGGGAGCATTTTTAGAAAGTAATACCAGCACATATTTTCGCCCATCGGGCAGTATAACGAGCCCCGAATCGTGCTGTACTCCTGTTATCCAACCCGTTTTGTGTGCAACTTCTACATTATTTGGAAGCTTGGCAGGAATCATCTCATTAAATTTCTGTTGTTTCAGAATCTCGATCATTTCCTTTGAAGCCTCTTCGCTTACCGCCTGTCCACGGCCCAACCGCACGTAAATTATCGATTCATCCAAAACTGTTGTACGATTACTTAAACCCCGTTCATATGCTTTAATATCCTCGACCCCCCGCAACACCTTAATGCTGTCAGCCCCATAACTGCGCATCGTTTGTGTTACGTTTTGGGCGCCCACTTTTTCTATGAGAATATTCGTTGCCAGATTGCTACTCATCGTAATCATATCATCGATAAGCCGGCGAATAGTACGCTTTTTACCGACCTTCTTGTACAATTCACCTTCGCTATCCTCACTGATATCCATCTGATAACGGCTGCTGTCGACAATACTTCGGAACTCATTTTTTACTTCAATGGAATCATCTAATGAAAACTGTCCGGCCTCAGCCTGTTTGAAGAGCTCAATCATTACTGGCGTTTTCATTGTGCTTGCCGCATGAAACATCTCCCGCTCATTAATCAGAACACTCTGGCTGGAATCATCTATGTTTTTAAACGCTACCGCAAAATCCCCTTCTAATTCTTGCAGTCTTTCCTGGATATCAGATTTTAATTCAGAACTGTTTTTAGGAACCTCCTGCTGCTTACAACCAATAATCATCCCAAAACAAAGAAAGGCTATAAAAAAATAACGTACTTTATCTACATCCATACTACAAAAAAATATTTTTCTCTTAATCTGGAATAGAAATGGTAAAGCTCTTATTCGAGGAAGAGCTTTACCATAGTGATGAATACTTATCTTTTTGAGATCACTTAATAACAGTGATATTTATAGGTCCAGCCGCGAAATTATCCGCCTCAACATTGGTCATTGACAATCCATTCTGGTTGACAATTTCGACTTCCAAATTAATCTGTGACGGATCATTCGGTACCGTTGGAATCTGATATTCAATTCTCAGCGAGTCAGTCTGACTTGCTTCAGAGAACGTTGCCTCATCGGGAGAAAACCGACTGTATACCTGTTGAGCACTCTCGTTAACAACAGAATCGCGCAGTACAATCTCCTCTATTGGGTCTTCTGACCAAAACAGAAGATCCAATTGTACAACTTCCCCTTCATTATATTCATCCTTTAAATTTTCAATTTCGAAGTCAGAAATATTCGGATAATGCCTGCCCGTCTCCTCAATATTATCTTTTAACCAATTATCTTCCTTAAGACAAGACATTAGCAAGAGACCAACAGCTACAAACAGAACTAATTTCTTTATAATCGCTAGTGTTTTCATAATCTGATATTCTTTTTAATTAGTTATAAAACCACATTGGGGTTCCAATATCTTTTTGTGCCTTTCCGACTTCTTCTGAATTACGACTTAACTCAGAACTCGGATAAACAGCTCTTTGAATCCACTCACCGTTTAATTTGGGATTATGATTAGCAGGAAGTTCTAAGTCTTTGAAAATCGCATTATCAAAATCGTAGCGACGATAATCATTATACACTTCAGGATTTAAAAACAGAGCTTTAAACTTTTCTTTCATGATAAGCTCCATCGTTAAATTCGCCGGTCCAACATCTACACTGGGTGCATTCATGTAATCATCTCTTTCAGGTTCTGGAACTCCAAGTTTATCCATGTTGGCCTGTATGCCATCCATGTAGGCATTATAAGCTTGTTGTGAAGCTCCGGTAGCCGAAGCGTTTCCGCTATTAAATGCTAGAAATGCAGCTTCTGCTTCGATGAACTTCATCTCAGCATAGGTCATCATAATGATGGGGGCATCTGCCCTTGAATGGAAAGTTTCGTCAGTAAAAACGGTGTTAGAACTATTATCAGGAGCATCATTGTTTACCCCAAAGTTACCACTCTCACTTCCATAATATTCGGCATTACCACCGTTGCTTGCAATGATCGGAAGGCGGGGATCTTCTTCAGGGTATGTCTCACCATTCATCATATCGATGAGCTGATCTGCATGATCAGGTGCGGGGTTACCAGTTTGCGCTGCCAGATAGGCACTAGTGTGCCAGGGATTAAGATTTTTATCGGTATTATATGCTACTTGAAAATCATCAGCATTACTGGTATATGCATTTGACAAAGCCGAAAGTGCCTCATTTGCTGCTGAAACCGCACCTTTCTCGGTCAGATGAATCGCATTTCGAGCCTTTAAAGCATAAGCAGTTTTAATCCACTTAGAGATATCGCCTCCGTAAATTAAGTCATCACTACCCGGGCCATCTAATCCAGATGGTGATGATTTTTGAAGTTCTGCAATACCTTCATCCAAGAGTGTTTGAATATCTGAATAAATTTGCTCTTGTGAATCGTAACTCGGAGAAAATTCACCCTCTTGGAAGGCTTCTGACCACGGAATATTTTCCCAGGCATGTGTGGCCAAACTTAAGTTATATGCCTGCATTACTTTCACAATACCTAAGTAGTGTGAAGCACCGGCATCAGTCGCTTTTTGCTCCATTACATCCAAGTTATTAAGCGTTGCCAGATAAATTTCTGTCCAAGCTCCATTCAACGAGGTCTCTTGCTGAGCAATATCGGACGTGAAAGAAATATGTTGAGCATATCTGGAAAAAGTAAAAGCAATATTGTAATGAGCTTCACTTGTTGATACTAATACCGGAGGCAGTAAAGCCTCTAACCCGATATCATCTTTAAAAACCCTGTTTGGGTCTTGATTAGTGTCACCACCCAAATAATTTTCGCATGCTGCAAAGGCGAAAACAATCAGGATACTTGCTAAGATCGAAATATATTTTTTTGATCGTATCATGGATATTCTCACTTAATTTAAAACTTAAGATTCATGCTGAAGGAAAGACTGCGTGTAGGTGGTATATTCAAACCCGTAAATCCATAAGTGTTTGAACCAGCAGCGTATTGTTGTCCTTCAGGATCGAAACCTCTGAATGGCGTATTCAAAAATAGGTTCCTCCCCGTCACACTAAATGATGCAGATGTAATCGGCAAGGTTTCCAGTATCTCGGATGGCAAGTTATAGGAAATACGAGCCCTTCGCAGCCGAATCCAAGAAGCATCCTGAACAAGTACTTCTGAAGCCCTGTTGAAGCGCGTAGAACTTCGGTAAAATCCTTGTCCCAGTCTCACAGGTGTTTGATTCACTGAACCATCGTCCTTCACGCCTTGGAAAATGACTTCATCATTACGCCATTTCGTGAGTTCAATAATACCATTTCTGATACTGTTTCGCTGGCCGGAATCATAGGCATCAGCCCCCCATCGAACCTCTAAAAGGAACGATGCAGTAAAATTCTTGTAATTAAATGTATTGGTAATACCACCTTGCCAGTCCGGCAATGCATTGCCGACTTTAACCAAAGTATCCGTGTTAATTGTCGGCAATCCGTCGTCTGCAATAAGCAACTCACCATTATCGTTGTATTCAAACTTATATCCATAGAGATCTCCCATTTCTCCCCCCTCTTGGATACGGTTGACAACACCGGCAAAACCGCTGTTAGCAAATTCAATAACATCGAGTCCTTCCGGCATTTCTGTCACTTCACTGGTAACCGATGACCAATTTACTGAGACATCCCAGCTGAAGTCTCTTCGTTCAACAGGAGTACCATTTAATAGAACCTCTACTCCTCGACTCTCAATTTCACCCGCATTGGTGGTGAATCTTGACAAACCAGAGGGATTACTAACCGGGAAGGCCACAATCTGATTTTTACTTGTCTGGTTGAAGTATGTAAGATCTAATCGAAGTCGATTGTTGAAGAATCGAAGATCAGTTCCTACTTCAATTGAAGTGGTAATTTCAGGTTTCAGATCCGGATCACCGGCCTGGGTATCTTTACTAAATCCACCGGTTCCACTAAATGGAAAGTTCGAAGCTCCTTCGAAATACTGTCCTACACTGTAAGCGGGGGCATCTTTCCCGACCTTGGCCCAAGATAATCGCAGCTTCCCAAAAGGGAGTATATCACTATCAGAAAGTCCCAAATCCTCCGTAAAGACATATCCAAGACTTGCTGAGGGGTAGAAAAAGGATCGATTATCAGCAGGCAATGTTGAGGACCAGTCATTTCTTCCGGTGACGGTTAGGAAGTACGTGCCATCGTATTCTAACTTGGCATCAGCAAAGACACCTACTAACCGTCTCTGGAACCCACTTTCACTAGTAAAAATGTTAGTAGTGTTCGCCAATGAACGGAAACCAGGGATATTCAAACCTTCACCGCGGGTGTTTAAGCGATCAGAATTAATATCCGTTACCTGATTACCCAATACCAACGATCCTTTCAACTTGTCTGTAAAACTCCTGTTAGCTCTCAAGTAAAGGTTGGAGTTCAATTGTCGATAGTTTATTTGTTCTTTAACAAGAAAACCATCAACCTGAGTACCGACATCCAAATTTGGTGGAACAAAGCGCTCACGGGAATCATTGTAGTAATCGGCTCCAAATTTATAATCGAGCGTTAACCAATCCGTGATATCAAAACTAACTCCTAAATTACCCAGTACACGATTCACATCATCTTCAAGTGTACTGTTATGGGCGAAGTAGGTAGGATTATCAATGAAGCCTGAGTTAGGATTACTTCTAAAACCAGAATAGTTTTTCTGATCTCCATCCGGAAATTTATAATCGGTTATATCGTTTGAAGAAGTCCAATAACTCAGTGAACTCATGATGGACTTATCGCCTCCGGTTGGCCTCACACCTCCGGAGTTTGAATAATTCACTGATCCGGAAATATCAAAACGATCTGAAACTTTGTGAGACCCCGTCAATTTGAAGGTCGTTCGATCCCAAGTTGTATTCGGAACAATTCCCTCTTCATTAACATTAGAAACCGAGCTGAAGTAAGTAGTATTTTCATTACCGCCGGAAATGCTCAAGGAATTGCTGTAATTCGTTGCTCTTCGAAAGAATCGCCGATAGTTATTCCAAATTTTAGAAGATTCATTTGTAGGCGGTCCATATTGCCAAAATTCGAATGAAAACTCTCTATACGGCAAAGCTCCATAATAGCCGTGCTGAAAATCATCTTGGATTTCTGGCACTTTATTTACCTCACTGACTCCAATAGAGGCATTATAATTTACTTGTGTGCGACCCGATTGCCCTTTCTTGGTAGTTATTTCGACAACACCATTTGCGGCCCTCTGTCCATAAAGTGCCGTAGCCGATGGACCCTTAAGGATTGATATATTTTTGATGTCATCGGGATTGATATCTGCACCACGATTGGAAAAAGAAAACTGTTCTGCACTACCCGGAGAGTTTGTTCCTTCACTGGGTAATACATTACCATATGTTGTTTCATTACTCACCGGTACACCATCTATCACAAACAGCGGTTGATTGTCCCCACTGGGACTTAGTGATGAAATCCCTCGAATGGTGATATCCATTCCTGCACCTGCAGCACCACTCGTATTTTGAATATTGACACCTGCAAGTTTACCCTGTAAAGCACCGATGAGGTTTGATTCACCGCTTTCCGCTATTTCATCACCAGAAATCTCTTGTACAGAATAACCCAGTGACTTTCTTTCTTGCTCAATACCAAAGGAAGTAACAACCACTTCGTCAAATTTTTGAGCCTCAGGTGATAAAGCGACATCAACTGTAGTCCGCCCTCGGATCGGCACTTCCTGATTGGCATAACCTACAAAAGAGAAGACAAGCGTATCTGATTCGGAGGGGACATTCAGGGAATATCTTCCATTTTTGTTAGTAGATGTACCAATAGTTGTACCCTTTACATACACATTCACTCCGGGCATAGGTTCATCAGTTTCAGCATCGGTCACCGTACCTGAAATTTCTTGCTCAAACTGTATTACCAGTGGTGGAGGATCCGGACGCTCCCGTAATATAATTTCTCTCGTTTTAGAGATAACAGCCTCATAAGGAGTATTGTTAAGTACTTTTTGTAAAGCGTTAGCTACAGTCACGTTTTTCATGCTAACGGTTATTGGCTGCCCTAACGAAAGCATTTCGGCATTATAAGCTATGCCCAAATTCGCTCGTGATACGATGTTTTCCAGCACTTCTCGTATCGGTGCGTTCTCTACGTCAACTGAAATTATACTCTGTAATTCCGGAATACTGTCGGAATACTTATTAACCGAGTAAAAAGACTTGGTATTAGACTCATTTGCAGCAGACGTAAGATACTGTCCCTGAGCATCGGTCGTATATGCCTGACTTACTGGCGAAACCAATAATACCGCCAGACACCAGAGCACCGACTTTGATATAATATGCAATAACGATTCTTTCATAGAACCTCCGTTTGGATTGATTATTTATTAAAAAACTATCGCTTTTGAGTTATCAAGTTTTCTGTTTTAGTGAAACCGGTTACAAAACATCATTTTTATATCCCACTCAATTATTTCATAAAAGTGACTTTATTCTCATCTAACTGATATTCAATCTCCAAAGATGCCGTAATTACATCCAGCACATTGCGGAGCGATCGACTCTTTAAATAGGCCGTAAGCAGAAGCTCCTTTAAAGCCGGATCCTCGAAAAAGATTTCTACATCATATCGTCGTTCCAAGGCCTTCGCTACATCATTCAATCGGTTCTTATCGAATTTTAAATAGCCATTTCTCCAGCTCATATACAATTCAATATCTTCCACCTTTTGAGTGGCTACGGTACTTGTTGAAAGATCAAAGATTCCCAGTTCATTACGGTTTAAAATCGCCCTTTGATCCTCAGCCTCTTTTTCCTGTCCAAACGAAACCCGTCCTTCTTCAACTACAACTTGCACCTGTTGGTCCTCGGGATATGCTCGTACTGAGAAAGCCGTTCCCAGAACCCGAACCACTGACCCGTTTGAGTGAACTAAAAACGGTTTTTGCTCATCCTCTGACACTTTAAAATAGGCCTCACCATCCAGATGGACTTCACGAACATCAGAGGCAAATTTTTGGGGAATCTTAAGTTTACTATCAGCATTGAGCTTAACTTCAGTACCATCGGCCAGCGTAAGATTCGCTCTTTGTCCATTATCAGTGCTAATTTGTCGCAGTACCGGTTCTTTTTGTTTGGGTTGTTCCCAGCTCTGGTACGATAGCACTCCGAAAAGCCCTGCAACTAAAAAAACTGCGGCTATTCGAATAAATTTCTGAGTTCCAGAATGAATGGATGAACTACGAAAAGACCAATAGCGCTTTTCTTCGGAGTTCTTATTGCTTGACGGAGCCTTCTGATTATTTATTTGCTTGTCCAGCCGATTCCATTCTTGATCCAGATTCCACTCCATATCCTGAGATGAAACGGCCTCACCGGAAAGCTGCCAGATGCGACGTAATTCCTGAAACCGTTTCTTATTTTCATGACTCTGGTCAATCCATTGCTCAACCTTTATTCGTTCCTGATCGGTACATTCCCCTGCCAAGTAGCTGGCAATCAATTTGTATTCTTTTCTATTTAACTCCATCAAACTGACTTTAAATAATCGATCTTTTCTTCATCTATAAGACAGTTGTAACAAGCATTCCCCCCAATTTTAATATAAGATGGCCAAAAACTTCGTTTAAAGAATATGAAAGGGTTTTTAGAAGGATTCGTACTGCAAAAAATAAACCTGTTGAAGGTACTAACTCACCCAATTTGTGCGCGAATATCTTTAAGAGCCAACCCCATGTGATTTTCAACAGTCTTGCGGCTAATATCCAAAACTCCAGAAATTTCGTCATAACTAAGACCATGCCGGTGATAAAGGATAAATACCCTGCGGCGGCGTTTGGGCATTGCCACAACAGCTTCCCATATTTGATCAACCAATTCATCCTTTTTATCAACTCCCAGATCAACCGATGGCTTTATATCTTGCAGCATCTCTCTTGAAAAGTTCTCGCGCACTTCGCTGCGATGCCCTCTTTCATTAATATGATTAATTGCAGTATTACGAACCGCTTTTAAAAGATAGGCTTTAACAGAGCGGTGAACCTTCCACTTTTCGCGGCGATTCCAGATTTTTACAAACACATCTTGCACAAGATCTTTAGCTCGCTCCTCACAGCTTGTAAACTGGTAAGCAAAGGAACACAAATCATAATAGTATTCGCAAAAGAGCTTTTCGAAAGCCTGCTCGTCGCCCTGGCGAATCCTTTCCACCAGATTATTGCCAGATTTATCCCTTATTTCTTCTGCGATATTCATATGCTAGCGAATGCCGATATAGTAAACAGAATGCCTGAACTAATATTCCCCTAAAAAACGAATTATGAGTGGGGAATAAAATTACAAACAGGCCGGTAGTTTATAATTATAAATATTGAATCAAAAAGATCCTATTAAATACCTCATTTACATTCATCCCATTTTATACTTAAATCCTGAAGAGATTAGTTGGCATACAGCATTTTTTCCTTCCCTTGCCTTATTACACCTGAGGATTAATATTTTGGCTATCCTTCTAAGGATACAATCTATGAAAAACTCTTTTCTTGAAATCCCGATTAAATATTTCATTCATTCAAACCTCATAAATAAATGTACAAATGGCGAACCTAAAACAGTAAAAAAATGTAAGTCGTATTAAAAATAGAATAGAACGATCCATGCTGGCGCTATTTCCTATCCAGTGCGATGATTATTAACAATTCAAACCAATAAGCGAAGAGCTAGGCTTAAGATCTGTTACGAGGTTGAATCCAAAGAGGAGGCCTCTTCGGTATCTTCAGGAACGATACCCAGTCTTTTAGCACGCTCCATCCATTTTTTACGTGCCATCTTCTGCATATCTTCAATAGTATCCACTTCGTCTATAATCTCCATCCCCAGAAGGGTTTCCACAAGATCTTCCATTGTTACAACACCGGCAAAACCCCCGTACTCATCAACAACGATGGCGATATGTTCCTGCTTTTTCATCAGCTGTTCAAAGAAATCCTGCAGCGGCATCATCTCAGGTACAATAAGAATATCACGCTTAAATTCCTTCAACTCCTTATCCGTTTCACCGCGAGCCAACATCAGCAATAAATCATTTTTAAGCACGTAGCCGGTTACCTCATCACGACCGTCGCCATAAACAGGAAGCCGGGAGAAATGAAGTCGTTCTACATTTTCACTGACTTCACTCACTTTCAACGTTTCATCAAAACCAACTACCACTGTACGGGGGGTCATAATATCCTTGACCCGAAGTGAATTAAAGCGAATCAAATTCTTAAATATGCGTGATTCTTCCTCTTCAAAAATACCTTCTTCCACCCCACGATCGGCCAGCGCTCCGAATTCCTCACGACTAAAGCTGGGAATTTTTTCATCCTGTGCAAGCCATCTTGTAATAGCCTGCGACATTACTACCAGTGGATACATCAGAAACATTAGCACGCGAAGGGTCTTAGCAGATATAGGAGCCAGTTTCCTCCAATAAGTTGCTCCAATAGTTTTAGGGATAATTTCGGAAAGTACCAGGATCAGAAAGGTAAGCACAGCCGATGTAATCGCTACATACGCATCCCCAAAAACAATTTGCGCCTGGGCACCCACTCCGGCAGCACCAACGGTATGAGCGATAGTATTTAAGCTCAAAATCGCTGAAAGAGGTCGGTCTACATCCTCCTTATATTTATGCAGCAACTTACCTGTCTTTGCCCCTTTTCGTTCCATGATAGCAATATAGGAATGGCTCACTGAAAGCAGCACCGCCTCCAGAATAGAACACATAAACGATACTCCAATAGCAAGCGCCAAATAAAATATCAGTAAATACATAGGTCAAAAATAGTAGTATTACACCTGATTAAAAAACCTGATTAGCTAATTTTGCCTTTGAAGTGCCTCTTCAATTTATCTGAAATTAACGTTTAGCCAAAGCACTGTGTTGGTTATATTAAGTGCCAATTTTAAAGAACTTATATTCTTGCTACAACTCGAAAACATATCGCTATCATTTGGCGACGAAACGCTACTCGACGGTATTAGCACCATCATTAATCCGGGTGAACGGGTCGGACTCGTAGGTCCGAATGGTGCCGGCAAATCCACGCTACTCAAAATTATTGCCGGAGAAATTGAACCCAATGGTGGGAATATAACGATGTCTAAAGCAGCTACCGTTGGCTATCTGCCGCAAGATGGCGTAGATCCAGATCCGGATCTGACCGTCTATGAAGAGATGGAAAGTGCTTTTGCCGATATTCAAAAATTAGAGCACAAAGTACAGAAAGCGCGTGAAGAATTAGCCGCTTTTGAAGAAGGAACTCCCGAATATCGTTCTACGATGGAAGAAGTTGGACGGCTCCAAAATCGTATTGAACAATCCGGAGCTTATGCGCTGGAATCAAATATTGAGAAAGTTCTGATGGGGCTTGGGTTTACGCCGGATGATTTTCAGCGCCCAACAACTGAATTCAGTGGCGGCTGGCTGATGCGTATTGCGCTCGGCAAACTCCTGCTTCAGCGTCCCATGTACCTGTTATTGGATGAGCCTACAAACCACTTGGATATTGAATCGCTGCGCTGGATCGAACAGTTTTTGAATGGCTACGAGGGCGCAGTCATTATTGTCTCGCACGACAAGGCGTTCCTGAATAAAATTACCACACGCACACTAGCCCTGGAACGGGGTGACCTGCACGATTATGCCGGTAATTACGATTATTACGAGGAAAAGCATGCCGAGCGAAAAGAACACCTGCGCAAAGCCTATGAGAATCAGCAGCAGGAAATCAAGGAGATCCAGGAATTTATCGATAAGTTTCGCTATAACGCCAGCAAGGCCGCCCAGGTGCAGAGCCGTATCAAGCAGCTGGAGAAAATGGATAAAATTGAGCTCGACGAGCGCGAAGAGGAAATATACTTTGAATTCCCTCCCCCTGAACGCAGCGGTGCGGTGGTGATGAAGCTCAAAAATATCCGCAAGCAATATGATGACAATGTCGTTTTTGAAGACCTCTCTTACTCTATCGATCGCGGTGATAAAATTGCGGTTGTGGGTCCCAATGGTGCGGGGAAATCGACGATGATTCGTATGCTTGCCGGACTTGAAGATTTTGATGAGGGTGAACGCGAGCCCGGCCATAATGTGACGACCTCTTATTTTGCCCAGCACCAAGCTGATGAACTGGATCGCAACAAAACGGTATTTGAAATCATGCGGGAAGCGGCCCCCAAAACCGATGAAACGCGGCTGCGTACTATTTTGGGATGTTTCCTTTTCCAGGGCGATGATGTATTTAAAAAAGTATCGGTACTATCGGGCGGAGAAAAAAGTCGTCTTGCCCTGGCACGTATGCTGGTACAACCGGCCAATTTCCTGATTTTTGATGAGCCCACCAATCACCTGGATATGCAATCCAAAGATATTCTTCAGCAGGCGCTCGACCAGTACGAAGGCACTTACATGATTGTCAGTCACGACCGCGACTTCCTTGATCCTATTGTTGACAAAGTGCTGGAAGTGCGTCCCAATAAAACTAATACTTTTCACGGCAATGTCTCTTACTATCTGGATAAAGTGGAAGAACGGGAAGAGACAAATAAAGCTGTAAATCAACAGGATAGCAGATCAGACACTTCCAATAACGGATTATCCAGAAAAGAAGAAAGGCGACTGGCCGCCCAAAAGCGGCAGCAAAAGCATGACAAGCTGAAGCCACTTAAAAGGAAAATCGATCCGCTGGAAGAAGAGATTGAAGAGCTCGAAGAACGCAAGGAAGAAATTGAGGATCTGATGGCTGAACCCGACTTTTACGAAGATGAAGAGCAGGTCAAGGAAATATCCATGGAGTACGAAAAGCTCAAAGGCAAACTCGTTGA
This sequence comes from Fodinibius sp., assembly GCF_034521915.1. Classification (GTDB taxonomy): domain Bacteria; phylum Bacteroidota; class Rhodothermia; order Balneolales; family Balneolaceae; genus Fodinibius. The sequence continues at coordinate 521,201 of NZ_JAXHLU010000004.1, read as the reverse complement.
GGTGTATGCCGAATGGGAAGAGCTGGCTATGAAGATGAGCCGTTTTTCATGCTAACGGTTATCGGCTGTCCTAACGAAAGCATTTCGGCATTATAAGCTATTCCCAAATCCGCACGGGATACGATATTTTCCAACACTTCTCGCATCGGTGCGTTCTCTACATCAACTGAAATGATACTCTGTAATTCCGGAATGCTGTCGGAATACTTGCTAACCGAGTAAAAGGACTTGGTAATGGACTCATTTGCAGCAGACGTAAGATACTGTCCCTGAGCATCGGTCGTATATGCCTGACTTACTGGCGAAACCAATAATACCGCCAGGCACCAGAGCACCGACTTTGACAAAATATGCAATAACGATTCTTTCATAGAACCTCCGTTTGGATTGATTTTTTTATTAAAAAACTATCGCGTTTGAGTTATCAAGTTTTCTGTTTTAGTGAAACCGATTACAAAACATCATTTTTATATCTCACTCAATTATTTCATAAAAGTGACTTTATTCTCATCTAATTGATATTCAATCTCCAAAGATGTCGTAATTACATCCAGCACATTGCGAAGCGATCGACTCTTTAAATAGGACGTAAGCTCTAGCTCTTTTAAAGCCGAATTTTCGAAAAAGATTTTTACATCATATCGTCGCTCCAAAGCTTTAGCCACATCACTCATTTTCGTTTCCTCAAATTTTAAATACCCTTCCCGCCAGCTCATATATAATTCAATATCTTCCACTTTTTGAGTGGCTACGGTACTTGTTGAAATGTCAAAAGTTCCCAACTCGTTACGGTTTAAAATCGCTCTTTGATCCTCTGCCTCTTTTTCCTGTCCAAACGAAACCCGTCCTTCTTCAACAACAACTTGCACCTGTTGTTCCTCGGGATATGCTCGTACAGAGAAAGCCGTACCCAGAACCCGAACTATTGATCCGTTAGAGTGAACTACAAACGGTTTTTGCTCATTCTCTGACACTTTAAAATAGGCCTCACCATCCAGATGGACTTCCCGAACATCAGAGGCGAATTTTTGGGGAAGCTTAAGTTCACTATCAGCATTGAGCATAACTTCAGTACCATCGGCCAACGTAAGATTCGCTCTTTGTCCATTATCAGTACTAATTTGTCGCAGTACCGGTTCTTTTTGTTGGGGTTGTTCCCAGCTCTGATACGATAGCATTCCGAAAAGTCCTGCAACTAAAAAAACTGCGGCTATTCGAATAAATTTCTGAGTTCCGGAATGAATGGATGAACTACGAAAAGACCAATAGCGCTTTTCTTCGGAGTTCTTACTGCTTGACGGAGCCTTCTGATTATTTATTTGCTTGCCCAGCCGATTCCATTCTTGATCCAGATTCCACTCCATATCCTGAGATGAAACAGCCTCACCGGAAAGCTGCCAGATGCGACGTAATTCCTGAAACCGTTTCTTATTTTCATGACTCTGGTCAATCCATTGCTCAACCTTCCTTCTTTCCTGATCGGTGCATTCGCCCGCCAAGTAGCTGGCAATCAATTGATATTCTTTTCCATTTAGCTCCATCACAATGCCTTTAAATAATCGATCTTTTCTTCACTTATAAGACAGTTGTAACAAGCATTCCCCCCAATTTTAATATAAGATGGCCAAAAACTTCGTTTAAAGAATATGAAAGGGTTTTTAGAAGGATTCGTACTGCAAAAAATCAACCTGTTGAAGGTACTAACTCACCCAATTTGTGCGCGAATATCTTTAAGAGCCAACCCCATGTGATTTTCAACAGTCTTGCGGCTAATATCCAAAACTCCAGAAATTTCGTCATAACTAAGACCATGCCGGTGATAAAGGATAAATACCCTGCGGCGGCGTTTGGGCATTGCCACAACAGCTTCCCATATTTGATCAACCAATTCATCCTTTTTATCAAGTCCCAGATCAACCGATGGCTTTATATCTTGCAGCATCTCTCTTGAAAAGTTCTCGCGCACTTCGCTGCGATGCCCTCTTTCATTAATATGATTAATTGCAGTATTACGAACCGCTTTTAAAAGATAGGCTTTAACAGAGCGGTGAACCTTCCACTTTTCGCGGCGATTCCAGATTTTTACAAACACATCTTGCACAAGATCTTTAGCTCGCTCCTCACAGCTTGTAAACTGGTAAGCAAAGGAACACAAATCATAATAGTATTCGCAAAAGAGCTTTTCGAAAGCCTGCTCATCGCCCTGGCGAATCCTTTCCACCAAATTATTGCCAGACTTATCTCTTATTTCTTTTGCAATATTCATATGTTAGCAAATGCCAATACGGTAATAAGTAGACCTAAATTAATATTCCCCTAAAAAAACAAATTATGAGTTGTAAATAAAGTTACGAGCAGGCCGGTAGTTTATAATTATAAATATTTCCTTCATTCAAACCTCATAAATAAATGTACAAATGGCGAACCTAAAACAGTAAAAAAATGTAAGTCGAATTGAAAATAGAATAGAACGATCCCTGCTGACGATATTTCCTATCCAGTACTATGATTATTAACAATTCAAACCAATAAGCGAAGAGCTAGGCTTAAGATCTGTTACGAGGTTGAATCCAAAGAGGAGGCCTCTTCGGTATCTTCAGGAACGATACCCAGTCTTTTAGCACGCTCCATCCATTTTTTACGTGCCATCTTCTGCATATCTTCAATAGTATCCACTTCGTCTATAATCTCCATCCCCAGAAGTGTTTCCACAAGGTCTTCCATTGTTACAACACCGGCAAAACCACCGTACTCATCAACTACGATGGCGATATGTTCCTGCTTTTTCATCAGCTGTTCAAAGAAATCCTGCAGCGGCATCATCTCAGGTACGATAAGAATATCGCGCTTAAATTCCTTCAACTCCTTATCCGTTTCACCGCGAGCCAACATCAGCAATAAATCATTTTTAAGCACATAGCCGGTTACCTCATCACGACCGTCGCCATAAACAGGAAGCCGCGAAAAATGAAGCCGTTCAACATTTTCACTGACTTCACTCACTTTCAACGTTTCATCAAAACCAACTACCACTGTACGGGGGGTCATAATATCCTTGACCCGAAGTGAATTAAAGCGAATCAAATTCTTAAATATGCGTGATTCTTCCTCTTCAAAAATACCTTCTTCCACCCCACGATCGGCCAGCGCTCCAAATTCCTCACGACTAAAGCTGGGAATTTTTTCATCCTGTGCAAGCCATCTTGTAATAGCCTGCGACATTACTACCAGTGGATACATCAGAAACATTAGCACGCGAAGGGTCTTAGCAGATATAGGAGCCAGTTTCCTCCAATAAGTTGCTCCAATAGTTTTAGGGATAATTTCGGAAATTACCAGGATCAGAAAGGTAAGCACAGCCGATGTAATCGCTACATACGCATCCCCAAAAACAATTTGCGCCTGGGCACCCACTCCGGCAGCACCAACGGTATGGGCGATAGTATTTAAGCTCAAAATCGCTGAAAGAGGTCGGTCTACATCCTCCTTATATTTATGGAGCAACTTACCTGTCTTTGCCCCTTTTCGTTCCATGATAGCAATATAGGAATGGCTCACTGAAAGCAGCACCGCCTCCAGAATAGAACACATAAACGATACTCCAATAGCAAGTGCCAAATAAAATATCAGTAAATACATAGGTCAAAAATAGTAGTATTACACCTGATTAAAAAACCTGATTAGCTAATTTTGCCTTTGAAGTGCCTCTCCAATTTATCTGAAATTAACGTTTAGCCAAAGCACTGTGTTGGTTATATTAAGTGCCAATTTTAAAGAACTTATATTCTTGCTTCAACTCGAAAACATATCGCTATCATTCGGCGACGAAACGCTACTCGACGGTATCAGCACCATCATTAATCCGGGTGAACGGGTCGGACTCGTAGGTCCGAATGGTGCCGGCAAATCCACGCTACTCAAAATTATTGCCGGAGAAATTGAACCCAATGGTGGGAATATAGCGATGTCTAAAGCAGCTACCGTTGGCTATCTGCCGCAGGATGGCGTAGATCCGGATCCGGATCTCACCGTCTATGAAGAGATGGAAAGTGCTTTTGCCGATATTCAAAAATTAGAGCACAAAGTACAGAAAGCGCGTGAAGAATTAGCAGCTCTTGAAGAAGGAACTCCAGAATACCGTTCTACGATGGAAGAAGTGGGACGGCTTCAAAATCGTATTGAACAATCCGGTGCTTACGCGCTAGAATCAAATATTGAAAAAGTTCTGATGGGGCTTGGATTTACGCCGGATGATTTTCAGCGCTCAACAACTGAATTCAGTGGGGGCTGGCTGATGCGTATTGCGCTCGGTAAACTCCTGCTTCAGCGTCCCATGTACCTGTTATTGGATGAGCCTACAAACCACTTGGATATTGAATCGCTGCGCTGGATCGAACAGTTTTTGAATGGATACGAGGGCGCAGTCATTATTGTCTCGCACGACAAGGCGTTCCTGAATAAAATTACCACACGCACACTGGCCCTGGAACGGGGTGACCTACACGACTATGCCGGCAATTACGATTATTACGAGGAAAAGCATGCCGAGCGAAAAGAACACCTGCGCAAAGCCTATGAGAATCAGCAGCAGGAAATCAAGGAGATCCAGGAATTTATCGACAAGTTTCGCTATAACGCCAGCAAGGCCGCCCAGGTGCAGAGCCGTATCAAACAGCTGGAGAAAATGGATAAAATTGAGCTCGACGAGCGCGAAGAGGAAATATACTTTGAATTCCCTCCCCCTGAACGCAGCGGTGCGGTGGTGATGAAGCTCAAAAATATCCGCAAGCAATATGATGACAACGTCGTTTTTGAAGACCTCTCTTACTCTATCGATCGCGGTGATAAAATTGCGGTTGTGGGTCCCAATGGTGCGGGGAAATCGACGATGATTCGTATGCTTGCCGGACTTGAAGATTTTGATGAGGGTGAACGCGAGCCGGGCCATAACGTGACGACCTCCTATTTTGCCCAACACCAAGCTGATGAACTGGATCGCAACAAAACGGTATTTGAAATCATGCGGGAAGCCGCACCCAAAACCGATGAAACGCGGCTGCGTACTATTTTAGGATGTTTCCTTTTCCAGGGCGATGATGTATTTAAAAAAGTATCGGTACTATCGGGCGGAGAAAAAAGTCGTCTTGCCCTGGCACGTATGCTGGTACAACCGGCCAATTTCCTGATTTTTGATGAGCCCACCAATCACCTGGATATGCAATCCAAAGATATTCTGCAGCAGGCCCTCGATCAGTACGAAGGTACGTACATGATTGTCAGTCACGACCGCGACTTCCTTGATCCTATTGTTGACAAAGTGCTGGAAGTGCGTCCCAATAAAACTAATACTTTTCACGGCAATGTCTCTTACTATCTTGATAAAGTGGAAGAACGGGAAGAGACAAATAAAGCTGTAAATCAACAGGATAGCAGATCAGACACTTCCAATAACGGATTATCCAGAAAAGAAGAAAGGCGACTGGCCGCCCAAAAGCGACAGAAAAAGCATGACAAGCTTAAGCCACTGAAAAGAAAGATTGATCCGCTGGAAGAAGAGATTGAAGAGCTCGAAGAACGCAAGGAAGAAATTGAGGATCTGATGGCTGAACCCGACTTTTACGAAGATGAAGATCAGGTCAAGGAAATATCCATGGAGTACGAAAAGCTCAAGGGTAAACTAGTCGAAATCTATGCCGAATGGGAAGAGCTGGCTATGAAAATGAGCGAAATTGAGGAAGAATTTGGTAGTTAGTTATGAATATTGAGTAGTAAGTAGTGAGATTTTACCTTAACCTTATCATGGGTTATAGATTAAGATTAGAATTTGTCGCGATAATACCTATCTGGACTGAAAAAACTAACTTAAACAAGCTCAGATGCATTTAGCCTGATGATTTATCTTCAGGCGATATAAATAATAATTCCATCTCAATACTCCCATCTCACTACTCAAGACTATTCTTACGTAGCGAAAATCTGTTCTTTATTTCGAAAGGCCTTGAATTCAAGGGCATTGCCACTGGGATCCTTAAAAAACATCGTAGCCTGTTCGCCTGGTTTCCCTTCAAAACGAACATATGGCTCGATAATGAAATCTACCCCCTCATTTTCCAATCTTTCGGCAAGCTCTTCCCACTGTTCCCATTCCAATATCAACCCAAAGTGCTTGGCCGGTACGGCGTGGCCGTCCACATCGTTCATACTTGATTTACCTGCCTCTTCAGGACTTAAATGCGCAACAACCTGGTGCCCCCAGAAATCAAAATCGATCCAGTGATCTGAACTGCGGCCGGTATCACAGCCGAGGACATCCCGATAAAACGTAAGGGTTTCTTCGAGATCTGAAACCGGAAATGCCAAGTGAAAAAGCGGTGTTGTTTTTTCTGCCATAATTACTAACAATTTGAAGGTTTTTAATTTCTTAATTCTTAATTATAGATGATAAGATATAAATCAATATGCACTCATGCATTCATGGTAAATCTCTTAGATGATAATAATTATCCATAGAACCCGATGCCGATTTTTAACTTACATTGAATGACAATACATTAGCTCTTGTTAAAGAATTAGGATTGAAACATTAATAAAAACCAAAAATTATATTCACTCATGCAATTATTTAAAAAGTATTTTCTGTCATTTGTACTACTCTTTTTCGCTGTGGGATGTGCCCAACAGAAGATGGAGCAAGAAGAAAAAACTACAGAGCCGGCAACTGACTTCACCAAAGCCGTGGCAGTTGTTCATCCCACCGATAATGGAAACGTCACAGGAACCGTAACTTTCCAACAAGAAGGAGATAGCGTACGTGTCCAAGGTGAGTTTGAAGGGTTGAGCGAAGGCAAGCACGGGTTTCATATTCATGAATACGGAGATTGTTCAGCCGGCGATGGTACTTCTGCGGGTGGCCACTACAATCCTACGGAAAATGATCATGGATCGCCTACACAAGACAACCGTCACATGGGAGATATGGGTAACCTTTTAGTCGCAGAGGGTGACTCGGCCAGCATCAACTATGTTGATCCAAAAATTAAATTAAACGGTCCTAACAGCATTATCGGACGAGGAATTGTAATTCACGGTGGCGAAGATGATTTTGAATCACAACCTTCAGGAGCTGCCGGTCCTCGAATGGGATGCGGTGTTATCGGGGTAGCGAATGCCGATGCCTGATAAGAAAAAAAACTTAAATTAAAATGGAGTCCACCTCACAGGTTGGACTCCATTTTTATATAAGACATTTATTATTACTTACATAGCTTCACAGTCATGAAAACACTTATCGCCATTCTTAATATTATTATTGCCCTTCCCTTAGTTGCAACAGCACAACACGAGCTGCAAGGCCATTGGAAGGGATCCATTAATGTGCAGGGAACCAAATTGGTGATAATTACAGACTTTTCCTGCGCAAATAATTCTCTAAGCGGCACTATTGATATCCCTCAGCAAGGAGCCCAGGATATTCGCCTCGAGGATATCACCATAACCCGAAGTGACTCAGTAAACTTTTCCTTTTTTGCCGGCATGAGTACCGTTGAATTCCGCGGCCATTTAAAAAATGACACTACCATTACCGGCACCTTCCATCAAAGTGGACAACAGTTTCCGTTTGAACTCTTCAAGAAACTTTCTGCAAATACTACCACTCGCAAAAGCACTTCGTCTCCCTCATATAATCAAGAAGATATTATCATCAAAAATGATTCTGTTGAAATAGGTGGAACACTTACTTGGCCTATGGATCTACAGACCAATAAGCTGGTTATCATAATTTCCGGCAGTGGTGCACAAAATCGGGATGGAGAATTATCTATAACTGATTTTAAACCTTATCAGTCATTGGCTGATTCTCTGACTACAAATGGAATAGCTACTTTTCGGTATGATGATCGCGGTATTGGTCAGTCGGGTGGTAATTTTTCCGAAACTTCGCTCAATATGCATGCGACAGATGTAAAAACAATCATCAATTATTTTAGACGAGATAATACCAAATCTTTCTCTGAAATTATTTTACTTGGACACAGCCAGGGCGGAATTGTTGCCGGTAAAGTGGCAGCAGAAAATAGCAGTGTCGACAAACTTATCCTGTTAGCTTCAACAGGTCGTACGATGCAAGAAATACTTCGATTTCAGGCAAGGCAGGCATTTTCTCGGGCCAATATCGATAGCAGCCTAATCACAGAAGAAATTGACGCACGCGAAAAACTCATGGAAGCCGTCTTAAAGGATCAAAATATGGAAGAAGCCAGAAAGAACTACACCAACAAATTTAAGAAATTACAGTTATCGATTGGCTTGGATTCCTCCCAGGCTGAAACCTTAGCTAATCGACAGGCTCATCGGCTATTAAATGCTTACCAGTCTCCACAATTGAAATCCTTCCTCCGCTATAACCCTACTACCGACTTAATAAAGCTCAATATACCCGTGTTAGTGCTATTTGGTGGTAAAGATATGCAAGTTACTGAGCAGATGAATCGACCACCCATAACATCAGCTTTAGACTCAGCCGAAACCACGTATGATATGAAAGTCTTTCCTGAAGCCAATCATCTTTTCCAAAACGCAAAAACGGGATCAGTCAATGAATATGCTACTTTAGAACCTGAATTTGTGGACGGATTAATTCAGTCAATCTCAAAATGGATCAAAAAATAAGATCTATAAATAAAAGCCTGTAAAACTTCCTAAGCCTAACAGGCTTCTGAAATCCAAGTTCAAACTTCTAGTTTCCAGAACCTACTCCGACTTCCAGCTTTTCATCTTTTCATCAATCACTTCTTTCAGTCGACTTACCGGCACGCGATCCTGCGTCATATCATCACGATAGCGTATTGTAACCGTATCTTCGCCTTCTGATTCCACGCCGTCAAAATCAACCGTCACACAAAACGGCGTACCCGCTTCATCCTGCCGACGATAACGCTTACCAATAGATCCGGACTCATCATACAACACGTTATAATCTTCGCGCAGATCATCGGTAATTTTATGCGCCAGATCCTGCAGTTTATCTTTTTTGATCAGCGGAAAGATGCCCACTTTTGTTGGTGCCAGCTGTGGATTCATCTTTAGCACCGTTCGAGTATCACCATCTACTTCCTCCTCTCGATACGCATCGCACAATACCATCATCACCGTGCGATCCAATCCAATAGAAGTCTCAATTACATAGGGGACATATTTTTCCTGCTTCTGCTGGTCGTAATACTCCAGCTTTTTGCCGGAATGTTCCATATGCTGACTCAAATCAAAATCAGTGCGGTTATGTACACCCTCAACCTCTTGCCAGCCGATAGGATATTCGTACTGAATATCAGCGGCTTGTTCAGCATAGTGTGCCAGCTTATCCTCGGGATGCGGATGAGTACGTAGCTTGCTTTCACGAATACCCAATTTCCTGTGCCAGTCCAGCCGTTTGTTGAGCCAGTGATCATAACTCTCCTCATCAGTTCCCGGCTCAACAAAATACTGCATCTCCATCTGTTCAAACTCCCGCATGCGGAACACAAACTGCCGGGCAACCACCTCATTACGAAAGGCCTTTCCAATCTGGGCAATACCAAACGGTACCTGCTGACGAGCGGTATCCATTACGTTCTTAAAATTCACAAAAATGCCCTGCGCTGTTTCCGGACGAAGATAGACTGCATCATCATCCTTACCAGAAGAAGTAGCACCAAACTGTGTTTTGAACATCAGATTAAACTGGCGCACTTCAGTCCACTCAAACGCGCCGGATTCAGGAGCCCGGATCTCCTCATCCATAATAATTTCATATAGATCCTCACACACGCCTTTTCGCGAACCGGCGGTATCCAAAAGTTCCTGCAGTTCATCCGCCTTATCGGCCTTGCCGTCACTGCGCAATTTCGCAATATGATTTTCGATCAGCATATCTGCCCGATAGCGTTTATTCGACTGCTTGTCATCAATCATGGGGTCGTTAAAACCCTCCAGGTGACCGCTGGCCTCCCACACTTTGGGATGCATAAAAATGGCTGAATCGAGCCCAACAATATTATCGTGACGCTGGGTCATTTCTTTCCACCAGAAATCGCGAATGTTTCGTTTGAGTTCTGTACCCAACGGACCATAATCGTAAACGGCTCCGAGTCCGCCATAAATTTCTGAGGATTGATAAATAAAGGCGCGGGACTTCGCCAACGACACAAGCGTATCTAAGCTATCGAGTTCGGTAACTGACATGTACGTGCTAAGAATTTAGATTCAATAATGATTTTTAAGATGCCCAAAGATAGAAAAAATTACTGCTTTAATTAATTATCCTTTTATCCGTATTTTAGAGGCTTTTGTAAGATTTAGTTGGGAATGCTAATCCCATCAATTCCATTAAAAAACCAAACAACAGTTTAAAAACAAGATCTATTTATGCACTCGTATCAAGTTGGCGTGCTCGGTGCTACCGGGGCCGTCGGACAAAAGTTTATTCGCTTGCTCGACCATCATCCATGGTTCACTGTAAAAGTATTAGGAGCCTCAGAACGATCAGCCGGGAAAAAATATAAACAGGCTGCCCACTGGATAGAGAAAACCGAACTTCCCTCGAATGCAGCTGAACTCACCGTTCTGGCATGTAATCCTGCTAAATTCAGAGGAGTAGATTTCGTATTCTCGGGATTAGATTCAGCCGTGGCCGGAGATATTGAGCAAGCTTTTGCCAAAGCAGGTATTCCCGTAATCTCCAACGCCAAAAATTACCGTATGCATGACCAAGTACCACTGTTGGTTCCCGAAGTAAATCCCGATCACGCAGAACTCATTAAAAGACAGAGTTTCGACTCCGAAGGTAGCGGCTGGATTGTCACCAATCCGAATTGTGTTTCCGTACCACTTTCGATGTCCCTGCGTCCGCTACACGATGCTTTTGGGATCGACTCCCTGGTAGTTACATCCATGCAATCGGTTTCTGGTGCTGGCTATCCCGGCGTTTCCAGCATGGATATCATAGCAAACGTAGTACCCTATATTGGTGGCGAAGAATCCAAAGTACAAACCGAGGCTACAAAAGTGTTAGGTACGCTGTCGGATGATTCCATTACATTTAACAACTTCACTATTCAGGCTACAGCTGTGCGCGTCCCTACGATCGAGGGACATCTCCTTTCGGTATCGGTAAAACTGAAAAATGCTCCATCCTCCATCGAAGAAGCCGAACAAGCTTTTACTGATTGGAAGAATCCTATTGCGGATCTGGATCTGCCATCATCGCCGGCAAATCCCGTACGACTGTATAAAGAAGATCGCTATCCGCAGCCGCGACTCCATGCCGATCGCGAAGGTGGAATGCAAACAGCGGTGGGACGTCTACGCAAAGGTACCGTCATGGATCTGGGATATGTAACCATGGCACACAATACCATTCGCGGCGCAGCCGGCGGCGCTATTTTAAATGCTGAACTTTTAGCTGCGAAAGGATATATAAGCTAATATTTATTCCTCAAATTACATCACTGTCGGAAATCTGATCTCCGGCAGTGATTATTAACTCAAATCTCCCCTTCTGTATTCTCGTCATCTAATTCTTTAAGCTTGTACTCAGAGAGATGAACCCGGGCCGAAGAAACCGTATTCTGAGCATCATCCTTATTTGAACGCTTGACTTTAAGTTTTAGCCTCCCCTGTTCACTACCCGGAAATGATTCAAACACTTTCATTGAGGTACCCTCCAATATAACTTTTCCGCTCCACCATCCCTTTTCAAAACGAATATTTTCCAAATTTCGATAGGGAATAGTTTCAGTTTTAACTCCTGATTTTATTATTCCCAGAAAACTATCTTCTACTTCAAATTCAAAAACCAATCCCTCCTCTTTTACCTTTAATAGTCCCTTGGCAACTTGCAATCCATGATTAATATTTGAGATTTCAAAAGGAACGGATGGATTTGAAGTATAATTCATGGGTGTTTTATTAGGTTCAATATTGAATAGAAAAAGTATAGAAAATTTCTGAAAAAATTTTGTAAGGATTCGTCATCCCAATGGTCTTACTAACAGAAACGTGTAAAAGCGTATAAGCCGTTGAAATAGAGAGTAATATCAAATGTCCTTCCGGGGTGAAGCTGTTGGTAGCAGTTTCACCCTCTTTTATTATAGGGGGCTTTAACGATACCACTTCTGCCATTGTAAGCTTTTCCACTATACGGGATTCACTTTGATTATTTCCTATTCTTCTCTTCCCTCTTTAAGAAATTGCATCGAAAAAGTTGTCCCTTTCTCTGATGATCTAAAATTATACTCAGCATTCAATTGATTAGTTAATGTCTTAATAAGATTCATACCTAACGACTCTCTTTCGCTGTCAAAATCATCCGGTAAACCCACACCATTATCACTAACTTCCAATCTTACAAGATCGTCTGACATTGTTAAATCAACTGTAATTGTTCCCTTTGCTTTTCCCTCGAATGCGTATTTTATACTATTAGTTACTAATTCATTAACAATTAACGTACAAGGCATTGTTTGTTTGATATTTAGATAAACTCTATCACAATTGCTTTTAATATTAATCTCTTTCTCAGACATCATTGTGCTAACAATATCTGTTACTAACTTGGTAATATTCTCACCTAACGCAACACTGCTATAATCACCAGATTCATATAGCTGTTTGTGAATACCAGCTACTGCTCTCATGCGGTTTGCTCCCTCTTTAAGCGTTTTGACAAGCTCTGGATCATCTTCTTTTAACCACTGGAGCTGTAACAAACCTGCCACGACCGCCAGATTATTCTTTACCCGATGATGGATCTCCCCCAACAATGTTTGGTTTTCTTCTAACGATTTTTCTAATCGTTGTTTATCAAGTATCCAATCTGTTACATCTTGACTTGTACCAATAGTAAAAAATGGCTCCCCTACATCATTATAAAAATGAATAGCACGGGCTTCGACATACTTGATTTGATTATTGGGAAGTTTAATACGATAGGTAATCTCAAACGAATTCTTGTTGTACAATGAATCAATAAAATTCAGGTGAACTCGCTCCTGCTCTTGAGGAGACATCTGACGTAAATAAGATTTGTAGGAAGGTTCATGCTGTTCTGGTTCGTATCCCAAAATGCGATACATCTGATCCGACCAAAAAATCTCATCCTTTTGGTGATCTATCTCCCAAATCCCTATATCTGCAAGAAGTTCCGCTGATTGCATCCACCTTCTAATCTTCGTTACTTCTTGCTCGGACTGTTTTAACGTATCGACAATGGAACGCGTAGTTTCTTCAGAGAGCTGTACCCCAGATTCTAACGCTTGAATTGCCTGTCCTACCTTTTCTTTTATACCCACGCCAACTTTTCCCAAAAAGTTTCTCCCTGTACCTAAAGCTTTGATATCAAACAATTTTAAAAAATTATTGCTAATTCTAAAAACTTAATTGGTTATAAATTATCTCGGATGAGGTAATTAGGATGAGTATTGATCAGGCACTTTAGTTTTTATCATTCAATAAAATTAATCTAACAAACATTAATAATAGCTACTTGTCAATTCAAAGGTTGTAAAACTACGACAAATAAAATCCGATTTATTGATTGAGATTCAGGCTGTTCCACCAATTACTACAAAGTACTTGACAAGCGACTTAAGTAGTCCTTTCAAAATTAGTATGGAAAAAGCACCCAAGTTCCCATTGCATTTATGTACTATCTTGAAAGGCTTTATAATGCAAAAAAAGAGATAACAAAATCTGACATTTTTAAAGTGGATTTCGAAGACAAAATATTGGAACTCTTAGCCACCAAAGCGAAGTGATGAGCAAAAAAATATAGTCTTCAGCTTCTTTCAAAAACTTAATGCAAGCTCTTATGAAAAGTATTAAATTCCATTAAACCTTTAAAAGAGAGTTGTAACTCTTTAAATTTTGTGCGTGTTTAAACCCAAGTAAAAATTTTATTTGGAAAATAACTTGGGATGGAAAAATGTAGAATATGTCAAACCACTTCCAACCTTTTGGAAGTGGAAGTAAAATTAAACTACAAACAATCCAAAAAAATAAGTTTGTGTAAAAACTGTATAAGTAATGATAAAAAGGAAGTACATAAAAGACTTCAAAAAAGAGAAGAAATCATTGGCAATTTGTTTTTAGCTATGGCTGATATTGATAGAACCAAGGAAGAATTGGTGAGAGAGTTTCTACAAAATAAGAATGTAGACTACGCCATTTATTCTGGTGATTTTGAACTTATCTTGCCTGATTAAATCCCTAAAAACCCTATAAAGTTACTTTCTGAGAGCTTTTCCAGTTTACAGTTTGGTAATCTGATCACATCATTTTTAAAAAATTTGATCAACACATAAGCAAAAAAGCTATAGAATTCGAAAGAGAGATTCTTGATAGCAGTTTCACCACCTTTTATTAGTCTATAGTGATTTTCTTGCCATTCACCCCCTTCTATATTATTCTTCTATAAAATTATTTTCAGGAGAAATCAATATGCGATATAAAGTTACAGCCCTTTGTTTCTTTCTAACCACATTCATTTCGGCAGAAGTACTTGCACAAACCGTTATCATCAATGATGATTTCAGTGACGGTGATTTTACAAATAATCCCACCTGGACAGACAGTGAGTCCAAACATATCATTAATGCCTCAAATCTACTTCAGCTCGATGCACCCGGCGAAACTGCTGAAGCTGTAATCAGTACTCCTTCAACAGCCGCTTATGGCGAATGGGAAGCATATATTAAGCTGGGTTTCAATCCATCAAGCAGCAATTTAGCAAGATTTTATATTATAGCTGACAATCAAAATATGAAGGGCAGTATTGATGGATATTTTGTTCAAATAGGCGATACCGAAGATGAAATAAGCCTTTATCGCCAAGATGGTAACAATACAACAAAAATTATAGACGGAGCCGATGGGCTTGTCGATACTGATCCTGTAACTGTTCGCATACGGGTTACCAGAGATCTCGATGGAAATTGGGAGCTTTTCGCTGATCCTGCCGGAGACACTTCATATAACTCCCAGGGAATGGCATCCGATAATACATATATCCAAAGTGAATTTATCGGTTTATTTGGTGATTATACCAGCACCCGATCGAACCTGTTCGAATACGACGATATTCAAGTAACTAAAGTCAATCCACCACTCGATATCCAAAATGTTTCCGTCGTAGATAATCAGACCATTGAAGTTTCTTTCAATCTGGATGTCGATCCTGCCAGTGTTCAAACATCAGATTTTACTATTACTCCCAATATCGGAAATCCCGATAACACTGCTACGTCAGGCGATATCGTTCAACTCACCTATAATAATCCCATCTCTGGCGGACAATACACCTTGAATGTTAGCGACATTGCTGACAACGAGGGCAATACTATCGATCCCAATACTGATTTTGGATTTCAGTTTTTTGACTCCTACGTCCAGGGCGATATCATCATCAACGAATTTGCTTACGATTATCCGACAACAATTAATGAAGAATATATCGAGATCCGAAATACCAGTAATAGGTACCTGAATCTTGCCAATTGGCAAATAGCAGATATCAACAGCAGTTCCAGTTTAGGCTCCGATCCCATCCCCATAGAGCCTGACAGTTTCTTAGTTATTTCAGCAGATACTACCGAATTGAATAATCTTTTTGGCAATAGAGCCTATCACGAAGCCGACTTCCCGGCTCTTAATAATACAACACCAGATGCAGTACAATTAATTACTGATACCGGAGCTAAAGCGGATTCCCTGAGTTACAACTCCAATTGGGGCGGTACAGATGTAGCGCTGGAACGGCGGTCAGCTTCTGCTCCGAGTATCTATAAAGAAAATTGGGGCGATTCCCCTAATCCCGATGGCGGTACACCGGGTATGGTCAATGAGGTAGCCGAAGATAATACACCGCCCAAGTTCACAGGTCTAAATATTCTATCTCCAGAAACGCTGCAACTTGTTTTTGATGAACGACTGGATAAACCCGGCAGCTATGAGATCACCAACGGTAGTATTACATCAGTCGATCAAACCGCAGCTGATACCGTAGAAATCTCTCTGGGATCAGACCTGCAAAATGCCCAGGATTATACCTTATCCGTCGAAAATACCTCTGATATTTTTGGCAATACCATCGCTTCCACCGATACATCCTTCACATTTTATGATCCGTCTCCGGTGGATTCCGGTGATATAGCTATCAATGAATTTATGTACGCACCACCGGCAAACAGCTCCGAATATATCGAGCTCTACAATCACTCCGACAAATCACTTGACCTGCAGGGATGGACACTCAGTGATAACCGGGAAACTTTTAAAGGCACGATATCCAACAACCAATTCATCATACCCCCGGATAGTTTTGTGGTGATTGCTCCCGATAACACGATTGAATCCGAATATCCCAATATTGTGCTGTTGACCATGGGTGATTTCCCGGCCCTCAATAACGGCGGCGATCGAATCATTATCCGGGACCAGAATGGTATACTACTGGATTCCCTGCAATACACTTCCGACTGGGGTGGCGACGAAGTAGCGCTTGAACGGCGTACAACAGAGGTCGCAGGAATATTTCATGAAAACTGGAGTAATGCTCCCAATAAATTTGGCACTCCGGGTTCCCAAAATGATGTACCTCAAGATCAAACGCCGCCTACTTTTAAAAACCTGATTAGCGTTGATAACAACAAAATTGAACTTACATTTTCCGAAAAACTAGCCCCATCATCAGCTACGGATGAGCAAAACTACCGGCTTTCTCCGTCAATCGGAATTCAGTTGATATCAGCACAAGATGAAACAGTAACCCTATTCTTAGAGCAGGCACTTACTGACGGACAAATCTATGAAGTAACTGTTTCTAATATATCTGACATTTTTGGTAATACCTTGATAAACGCTACCCGGGACCTTGAATATCTGCAAATTGATGAGGCCCAGTCAGGACAAATCGTTATTAATGAAATTTTGTATAACCCGGGATCCGAAGGAAAGGCAGATTTCATTGAGCTCTATAATACCACGAATAAAAATTTTGATTTAACCGAATGGGTGGTGGGCGATTACAGTACCGAAACCACAATTGAAAATCCCCTGCAACTCGAAGCCCGGGAATATATCGTGCTTACCGGCAATCAAAATTTTGCAGCAGGAATTCCCAATGCTATAGCCATAAGCGGATTTCCATCTTTAAATAATAATACACCTGATGACATCTATATCAGAAATAAAAATGGTGAAACAATCGATTCATTGCGGTACTACCAGAGCTGGGGCGGTAATGCCGATGGATCTTCCCTCGAGCGAAAAGACCCATTAGCGGCTTCAAATGATGCCTCAAACTGGCAGACCAACAACTCTGATAACGGCATCTCGGCAGGAAACCAAAATATATCTTTCCAAGAGGATACCGATTCCCCGCAGATGATTTTTTCCAAGGTATTGAGTAACGGGAAATATGAAATTAGGTTTAATGAATTTATACGTCTAACCGATAATATTGCTTTTTATTCCGGAGGAGAACGTCTTTCGATCTTTGATTTTGACTCAACCAATGCTGATGTAATTTTTCTGTCTTCCTCCGCTTCAAAAAGTAATAATATGAATGCGAATAACACGACAATCCGAGTAGAAAATCTTAGCGATGTTAAGGGAAATACAACAACAAGTTCTGAAATTCCGGTAGCACAACCCCTGCAAAACGGAGATTTAGTTATCAATGAAATTATGTTTAATCCTCTGGCCAATGCTGATGACAACCAGCCCGATCAAACCGAATACATCGAGCTGCGCAATACTCAAGATTATGCTATTTCACTGAAGGGCTTATTCTTGCATGACGAACCTGACGAAAACGGCAATATTCGCGATATACAGCCGGTCTCCACTACGGCAAAATGGGTTTCGCCGCAAGGCCATGTACTCATCCATGCCGATGAGAGTACAAGCTTTGAGGAGAGTCAAACTGCTGTCTTTTTCGATCTGACATCACCAAATATGCAGTCGATAATGCGGGCAAATCGATCCAGTTTAAGCTTAGCTTCCTCCGATGACGCCATTTACATAGCCGACAGCACGGGCACCACTATCGATTCCGTTTTTTATGATGAAAGCTGGCACAATCCTAACATCATCGATACCCGTGGCATTGCCCTCGAACGTATAGCCCCTGAAGGGCCCAGCAGTGATGAAACAAACTGGGGATCCAGTGTAACTGAAAAAGGAGGTACGCCAAATTCAAAGAACTCTATCTATCAAGAAAATGGCGAATTAAGCCAGGAAACAGGCATAAGTTTCAATCCCAATCCTTTTTCACCGGATGATGACGGCTATGAAGATAACCTGTTTATCAACTATAAACTCGATCAACAGGACTATCTGATAAAAGTACGTATTTATGACCGCTACGGACGCTTGGTGCGCACGTTGGCCGACGGAGAACAAGCCGGTTTTGAAGGACAGCTTATCTGGGATGGGCGAAAAGATGATAACAGCCGCAACCGCATCGGTATTTATATTGTCATTTTCGAAGCGTACGACAGCGCTTCAGGAAGCGATGAAACATTCAAGAAAACCGTTGTCTTAGCCCGACAGCTAAATTAAGAATGGTAAATGAGGAATTAAGAATTAGGAATTAGAATATTTTTATTAGTTTTAGATCCTTTTTGAAAAATATTCACTTCCAATTTTACTTCTAATGAGTTCTGCTCCGATTGGCATTTTTGACTCCGGCTTCGGTGGTCTGACGGTCATGAAAGACATCGTCAGCGAGCTTCCGCAATATGACTATCTATACCTCGGCGATAACGCGCGATCTCCCTATGGAACCCGCTCGTTTGAAACCATTTATCACTACACGCTGGAGTGTGTTAAATATCTTTTTGACCAAAATTGTCACCTAATCATTTTAGCATGTAATACGGCCTCAGCCAAAGCCCTTCGAACAATCCAACAAAAGGATTTGCCAAATATTGATCCCAACAGAAGAGTACTGGGTGTTATTCGTCCAACTGCCGAAGTTATCGGCAACTACTCTAAAACCGGGCATGTGGGCGTACTTGGAACCAGCGGAACGGTTACCTCAAATTCGTATAAAATAGAAATCAATAATCAGTTTCCAGAACTAACTGTTCTTCAAGAGGCCTGCCCAATGTGGGTTCCGCTTGTTGAAAACCAAGAATTCGACAGTGACGGGACCGATTATTTCGTACAACAACATATTGATAATATTCTATCTAAGGATCCCAAAATTGATACCCTGCTTTTGGCCTGTACTCATTACCCATTACTAATTAATAAAATCAAAAAGTTTGTTGATGAAGACATTACCATTTTGAGTCAAGGTGAAATTGTGGCCAAAAGCCTGGCTGATTATTTAAACCGACATCCGGAAATTGAAGGAAAATGCACCCAAAACGGAACACGCAGATTTCTTACCACCGACTCTACCGACGATTTTGACGCTCATGCGAATGTTTTCTGGGGCGATACAATAAATTCTGAGTTCATCCACCTTTAGGAAATATGCCAACATCCAATAAACTTGCCGTTATTGGCGGTGGAGCTGCCGGATTTTTTGCTGCCATAAACGCGGCACGCCTTAATCCCAATCTCAACGTCACTATTTTTGAAAAAAGTAGGGAAGTCCTTTCCAAGGTTCGCATTTCAGGCGGCGGACGCTGCAACGTAACCCACCACTGCTTCGACCCGGAAATAATGTCCAAAGCGTATCCCCGAGGTTCCCGTGAACTCCGCTGGGCTTTTGAACAATTTCAGCCGACCGATACGGTATCCTGGTTCGAAGATCGGGGCGTTGAGCTTAAAACAGAAAGCGACGGACGCATGTTTCCCACCACCGATGACTCGGCAACGATTATCAATTGCCTGAAGGAAGAAGCCAACCATCACGATGTTGATGTTCATACCCGCCATCGAGTGGAAACGATTACCCGCAGAAGTGATAAAAAGTTTGAGCTGTCAATCAAAAATAAAAAGTCCCAGATTTTTGATGCCGTAGTTATTGCCACGGGCGGCTCCAATCGCCGCAGTACTTATAAGTGGTTGGAGGATCTGGGACATTCCATCGTAGAGCCCGTCCCATCACTGTTTACATTCAATTTTAAAGAGAACATTTTCAAAGATCTGTCCGGCATATCAATAGAAAACGGATCTGTAAGTATTGCGGGTACCTCCTATCAACATGAAGGTCCTATTTTAATTACCCACTGGGGACTCAGCGGCCCGGCCGTGCTAAAAACGTCAGCCTGGGCGGCGCGATATCTCTATGACCAGAACTACGATTTTACTATTCAGGTAAACTGGTTGCATCCTCTTAATTCACAGGAAGTGCAACAAAAGCTTAAAAAGCTTCGGGATACCAATGCCCGGAAAACTGCTCAAAAACAGGACACCTTCCCTATCCCCAATCGTTTGTGGAATCGATTCCTGGAACTGGCTGATATTGATCCCAAAATAAGATGGGCTGAACTCTCCAACGAAAATATCCATCACCTTACCGAACAACTTACAAATGCAAGCTATGACATTGAGGGAAAAACCACCTACAAAGAAGAGTTTGTCACCAGCGGCGGTATTCCACTGGATGAGGTGAATATGGGAACCATGGAGAGCAAAAAGATATCTAACCTCTATTTTGCCGGGGAAGTGCTGAATATTGACGGCATCACCGGCGGATACAACTTCCAATCAGCCTGGACCACCGGCTGGATTGCGGCTCAACATATTGGGGGAGAATAGCAACAGCCTCAGATTATCACGGAGGTAAACAGATAGTCGCAAGCAATAATTTTTGTACGAGGCCTTTGCAAAACCCGAAAATTAAGCTTGTCATTGCGAGCCTGAGAAGCAATCTCCCGATCAAAGCTTCTAAAAGTAGATCGCTGCATTATATTCGCGATGACAGTATAGTTTTGCAAAGACTTCTATAAATCTGTTGGCTATTTTATAATAATTTACTGGCCAGATTTGCCAGCTCGGATCGTTCTCCTTTCTCCAGATTAACATGCGCGTAGAGCTCACTGTCATGCATGCGATCCACCAAAAATGACAGCCCATTGCTTTGGGTATCCAGGTAAGGGGTGTCGATCTGGAAGATATCTCCTGTAAAAATGATCTTCGTATTTTCGCCCGCACGGGTAATAATCGTTTTCACTTCATGCGGCGTCAGGTTTTGCGCCTCATCTACGATAAAAATCACGTTCGACAAACTGCGTCCCCGAATATAAGCCAGCGGAATAATGCGCAGCTTATCATTTTCAAGCATGTCATCCACCTTTTGGAACTTTTTGCTGCTCTCCGGAAACTGATTCTTGATAAACGATAAATTATCCCAGAGCGGCTGCATATAGGGGTCGATCTTGGAACTGATATCGCCCGGCAGATAACCGATATCGTTATTGCTCAATGGAACAATAGGACGGGCCAAAAATATCTGGTGAAAATTGCGTCGCTGTTCCAGCGCGCCGGCCAGTGCCAGCAGCGTTTTTCCCGTACCCGCCGCACCGGTAATCGTCACCAGTAAATTATCGGGATTCAAAATAGCATTCAGGGCAAACGTCTGTTCGGCATTACGCGGCGTTACGCCATAGGCTGTTCTCTTTTTTACAAGTTCCACAGAATCACTTTCATTATTAAAGTATCCCAAGGCCGAACCGGATTGTCCCTTTAAAATAAAAAACTGATTGTTATTGGGTTTCTCCTCCTGTAAATCGGTATAGGGCAACTTCCCCTCCTCATATATCTTATCAATAATGGCATCATCACAGGTAACTTCTTTCTTACCCTGATACAAGTGATCAATATCCTTTATCTGGATCGTCTCGTAATCCTCAGCATCAATATTCAACGACCGCGCTTTGATCCGCAGATTAATATCCTTCGAAACCAGGATTACTTTCTTATTGGGCTCTTCCTCCATCAATTTCAGCACCGAATTCAAAATCCGGTGATCATTCTTTTCGTTTCCGAACACCTTTGATGCATCCAGCTCACTATTTTCATTGCTGATCACCCGCAGCTTTCCGTGCGTTTTACCATTCAGGGGAATCCATTTCTGTAGCAAATTTTTATCAGATATCTTATCGAGATAGCGGCTGAATTCCCGCGCATGCAGATTTATAACATCATTGCCCTTTTTAAAGGTATCAATCTCCTCGAGCACCGTAATGGGAATAGCAATATCATTTTTCTGGAAATTTTTTACCGCATCCGAATCATACAACAGAACCGAAGTATCCAGAACGTAAATTTTCTTTTTCTTGGATTTAGCCATACCAAAAATGATTTAGATTGGAGTAAACAGCCATATCGCAAATGTTTCTAACACGTTATTGAATAAGCCAGTCAGAATCAATACTTACCTGGTTCATTAATTAAAATTTCACATTTTCCCGGACAAATCATAAAGCGCTATCGACGCAGCAATAGCCGCATTCAAACTCTCCACATTTTTCGAACCTACCGGCGACGGAATCCGAACGCTACTCCGGTTCGCTGTCATCAACTCATCACGAATGCCATGCCCTTCATTTCCCACCACAATTACTCCCTTTTTTAGGGATGATATTTCATGCAATGCCTTTGACTCAGCGCCGGCATCCAATAGAAAAACTTCCCAGTTTTCGCGTTCAAGAGTATCAAAAACCTCGGACAATTCCCCATTCATAAATGGAATCGTACCCGTTGCCCCGGCCGTTCCGCGCACAACTTTGGGATGAAACATATCTACCGTTCCCTTACCCGATATAATACCCGAAATCCCAAACCAACCGGCCGTACGAATGATGGTGCCCAAATTCCCCGGATCCTGCAATCCATCCAGTGCAACAATTAATCCCGACTTGTCAGCTAATTCTTCAGGCGTCATCTCTGTAGGCATCTCGCATAACGCAAGAACTCCCTGCGGGGTATCGGTATCCGAAACTTCCATAAACAGCTCCCGGGATAAGGTAGCTACCTCCAATTCATCGATTATCCTTTTCCAATCAGCTTGCTCCCAATACCGCTGACTCTCATCAAAAAACAGGGCCTGTATCTCTATCTCTTGATTAGCTACCACCTGCTGTACCGCACGAGCCCCTTCTAAAAGAAAAAGGCGCTCTTTATAGCGATACTTTTTGCGATTTAATTTACGAAGAAGGGTCTGTTGACGATTAGAGGCGGTTGATAAATTCAATGGTAAGCTATTTGATTTTTATTAGTATTAACGGGTTTAGCGGTTAAAAAGTAGCCTATGTGTCATCCTGAACTTGTTTCAGGTTCTGGTAGGGACAAGAAACGTTGATTAAAACTATTGCCAGATCAAAGATATAGTCCTTACGAGATCCCGGATCGGAGTCCGGGATGACACGGCAGGTATTTCTTGATTCTTGCCATCTAACCGCTAAACAAATTAATATTAAACGTTTGATATATGCGCACCTGCAAAATACCAGAATAAATTATTTGTGAACTGAGCTTCATATCATGAAAATGATCCTTATTTTAATATCAAAATTTAATAAATCACAAAGCCAAAGCTATGGATTTTCTCAAGAAATTAGGTATCGAAGGCACGAATCTGGGCACAAGTACCGGACAAAAGTTTTTCGGATCAGAAAGCGAAGAAACGATATCAAGTCACACACCAATTGACGGCTCCCAAATAGCCGATACTACTGTAACTTCTCGCGAAGATTACGATAAAGTGGTAGCAAAAGCACAGGAGGCATTTAAAGAATGGCGCATGGTTCCCGCTCCCAAACGCGGTGAAATTGTTCGCCAGATAGGACTTGAGCTGCGCAAACATAAAGAAGATCTCGGACGCCTTGTTACCTATGAGATGGGCAAAATCTACCAAGAGGGGCTTGGCGAAGTACAGGAGATGATTGATATCTGTGACTTTGCTGTAGGACAATCCCGCATGCTGTATGGCAAAACGATGCAGTCGGAACGGCCCAAGCACCGTATGTATGAACAATGGCATCCGTTGGGTATTACCGGTATTATTTCGGCCTTTAATTTTCCGGTTGCTGTCTACAGTTGGAATGCCATGATTGCCGCCGTCTGTGGAAATGTGATGATCTGGAAAGGATCCGAAAAAACACCTCTGTGCGGCATTGCTGTCCAAAATATTATTGCCAAAGTATTAAAGCGAAATGATCTGCCCGAAGGCATTTTTAACCTCGTTACCGGTGGTCGTGAAGTGGGTGAGTGGATGACAGAAGATGAGCGCATTCCTCTCATTTCGGCAACCGGTTCTATCCGCATGGGCAAAGAAGTAGCTCAAACCGTCGGTGCCCGACTCGGCAAAACTATTCTTGAACTTGGTGGCAACAACGCAATCATCGTCTCCGAAAATGCCGATCTCGAAATGGCAGCCCGGGCAACCGTCTTTGGATCTGTAGGAACCTGTGGTCAGCGCTGTACTTCTACGCGTCGCCTTATTGTCCATGAAGACGTTTTTGATGAACTGAAAAATCGTCTGGTTGAAATTTACAAAGATGTGAATATTGGCAATCCGCTGGATGAAGATACTCTGGTAGGCCCACTTATTGATAAGCAAGCAGCCGAGAGCATGCAGCAGGCCCTTAAGGAAGTTCAACAGGCCGGCGGTGAACTTGTTTACGGCGGAGAAATACTGGAAAAGAAGAAGCTCAACGGAGGACATTATGTAAATCCCGCTATCGTGATTGCCGAAAACGAATACGACATCGTGCAGGAAGAAACATTCGCTCCTATCCTTTACTTGATTAAATATAGTGATCTGGACGAAGCCATCGCTAAACACAATGGGGTTCGTCAGGGACTCAGCTCATCCATGTTTACCCTTAATATGCGTGAAGCCGAAACCTTCTTAAGTGCCCGTGGTTCAGATTGCGGTATTGCCAATATCAATGTAGGAACCAGCGGTGCTGAAATCGGCGGTGCTTTTGGAGGCGAAAAAGAAACGGGGGGCGGACGTGAATCCGGCTCTGATGCGTGGAAAGCCTATATGCGCCGACAAACAAACACCATCAACTGGAGTGATGAAATGCCATTAGCACAAGGCATTGAGTTTGATGTAGAATAAATTCTTCCTTCAAAAACTTATACCAAAATAAAAGAGCCCCGGTACCGGGGCTTTTTTAATGGAATATTATTTATCTGTATTGCCTTAGAGAATACTGTACGAAAATCCCGCTGAAAGCACCTGCTTAATTTGTAGCTCACGTGAGAAATCACTGTCATACACCATCACAAACTGGAATGACATGTTTAAATAATCGTTAATTTTCCCGATCAACTCATTTGAAAAGTTAACATCGGTATTATCCACGTGGCGCTGCAGGTTCGTAAATGTTTCCACTGAACTGATTAAACGAACATTCGAAACAATTTTCTTTTCAAAGTTCATTGCTAAGGAATAACCCGGCTCAAATCGGAAGCTTTCACCCGGCTCAAGTCCATAGCGCGTAGACAAATCTGTATCAGAAACTATGGTTTGTTTCATTGCCATACCCGCTTCAGCCGTAAAATAATCTTCCGGTTGAAATGAAATACCCGCTATCTGTGTAAAATAAGCTGGTGCAAAAAAGCGAGAAATCATCACAGGAGGATCAGTAGAGTAATCAAATCCTTGGTCAAACTGCGTGCTAAAATTGATATTCCCAAAAGCACTCCATCGTTCATCTTCAAACAAATAGCTAAACTTGTTATTGATAGCAATACGGTCATTGGTCTTGCGAGTTCCCTCGTCTTCTATACGTGCCTTGCCATATTTAAAATTCGTTCCGAGTGCATAGGCAAACTGCCCTTTTCGATATTTAGCATTAAACACCGTGGAAGCAGTAACACTTATCGTATTTACCCCTCCTTGACTCCAGTTGTCGTAGGATGCCTGAGAACCACTCAAATCACTAATCCAGTCAACTTGCCATCCCTTCAAGGTGTCTGCAACAACAACCTTGCTGTTTATATTCGACATATCCCGTACAGAAATATCACTATCATTTTCGAGTAGTCGACTTATTTCAGTAGCCTCTTGACTTAAAACCGGCGGGCTTATTAAAACAGTAATACTAAGGAAGAGAACAAATGAAAAATATTTTTTCATAAAACTATCTGGAATAAAAATCGCATTGGTTAATTATTTTCAGCTCGAATATATTGACATTTTTGAGCCTAAAAAAGTTTCGTTATTCAAGATTTTATCAGCTTAACATTTTGCAACTGTTTATTTTCCACGACTACTGAGACATGCTCATCCAATTTTGTAGGCAGCTCCATACCATAAAATTCTGCTTTTATAGGAAATTTACGATGGCCGCGATCAACCAATACGGCAGTATGAATTTCTGAAGGTTTAATATGATTTGAAATGATTTTCAGGGCTTTAAACATTGTTTTACCCGAAAAAATAACATCATCCACAATAACCGGATAATGATTCTTCTGTAATTCAATATCTTCCAAAGTGGACTGTGAGTTTTTCTCTTCTAGTGTAAGTTGGATCAATCGCACTTCATCATTAAATATAGGATTTAAAATATCCTCCAGAGCTTGGGCCACAGCATATCCTCGTTCATCGATTCCAAAAAGATCAATGGGAGCATCATCCACATTGTGTTCTGCTATTTCGTGTGCCATTCGTTTCAGGGATCGCGAAATGCGTTCCCTGCTCATTAATACTAATTCTGATCCGGAATTCATTGACTTTAATGCTTTATTTATTAGAAATAAACTGTTGCAAATAATTTATAATAAACAAACAGCTTTGTACATTATTAATAGTTAAAACAAATAAAAATAAAAAGAGAGGTTCATTATGAGTCGCAAATCAAACTTCCTGTTATTTACCACCTCCTTTTTAGGAGGATTGGCAGCCGGCCTTCTTTTATCGCCCACAAAGGGTAAGCAAAATAGAGCATGGTTATCAGAAAACGCCTTGGAATTGAACCGGTGGGCAAAAATTCAACGCCGCATGGCCAAACGGAAAAGCTCTCAAGAACTCCAGAAGCTCCGTAAGAATATCCACCAGGAAATCCAACAAAACATACCCAATCTATATGAAGCTACCGATACTATTCCATTAAGCGGTGACAATATTCTAAATGAGTAAGTCAGCCTCTCCATATCACGAGAAATTGCTTCACTGGATCTGGGAAACCCGCCATTTCAACTTTCGTAACCTCAAAACAATTGGTGGTAAAAAAGTCCGGATACATGATACGGGGCAACTTAATAAATCGGACGGGCCCGATTTTTTATCCGCGGAGATTACCATCGAGAACCTGCGCTGGTTTGGAAATGTTGAGTTGCACTGGTCACTATCCGATTGGAAAGCACATAATCACCATACTGATCCCAATTTTGACAACGTCATTCTGCACGTTGTTTTTAATGCTACTGAAACCCGTAGCTGCAGGAGTGATGAAACACAAATTCCCACTCTTTGTTTAGCCCCATACCTCTCCCAACCACTGCAGTCTTTCCTCGAACAATATCAAAGCAAACCTGAACTGCCCTGTGCAGGTCAACTTTCTTTCATATCAGAAGAGGCTTTTGCTCAACAGCTGCAAAAAGCTCACAAAGAATATTTCGAACAAAAGGTCGATGATCTTCTGGCTTTTTATGATGCTTCACTGCCTCCGTCGCAGGCATGGATAAAAATGCTCATTACCGGTCTTTTTGACGGGCTTGGGATATCTCACAATCGACATCAAATGCGCAAGCTGGCCAACCTTCTATTTAAAGAATATAATGATACTTCCTCAAAAAATGCGTTTCGCATTCGGGCTCTAAAACTTTCAGGCATCGATACTGATTGTAACCATACCATCCGGGAATCCATTAACTGGAATCATAAAGGATGCCGCCCCGGTAACCACCCACGGCTCCGCATTCAACAAGGAGCAGAACTCTTTTGGCAGATCCACCACCTTCGTTTCGAACAATGGTTGCAAAATAGTCCCAAAGACTTGTGGCAAAAATTAATTGATGATATCCAAACAACACCAGGTATTGGCCAAGAGCGGGCCTCTATTCTTTTCGGAACCGTATTTCTGCCTTCAATGTATTTTTTAGGAAATCTATTTTTCAAAGAAGAGCTTAAAAATAATTGCTGGTTACTTTGGCAAAAACATGAGGCTTATATTCCTTCCTCCCTGCTTAAACTTTTTGATAATACCGATGTTTCTCCCTCCCTATACAAACAAAAACTCGGATCTATTTATCAGCTGCGATCCTATTGCCGTCCCCGCAATTGTCAGGATTGTAAAGTTTTTAAAAGTATAATTTCTTCTTGATTCAGAACGTGTAAATTCATATCATCTGCATCTGTTGAAAAAGGCATAAAATTGCCCGGTCGTCTAATGGCAGGACAGCGGTTTTTGGTACCGTCAGTGGGGGTTCGAGTCCTCCCCGGGCAACAAATTCTAAAGGATGACTTCATAGCCATCCTTTTCTATTTTTTATAACTTCCTGAAAACTCGCTTCGTTGGATACGCCCTTAGCCATATTTGCCGGACGCAGCAATCTTGCTCTTACAAGAGCTATTGCTGAAAAATACGGTACAGATTTAGGTGAAGTTACTATCAAGCCGTTTTCGGATGGCGAGCTCTATGTTAAGTACGAACAGAGCATTCGCGGCGAAGATATTTTCGTAGTACAATCTACACCGCCGCCGGGCAACAATATCATGGAGCTTTTATTACTCCTTGATGCTGCAAAACGGGCATCGGCAAAGCGAGTAACAGCTGTAATCCCCTATTTTGGGTATGCCCGTCAAGATCGTAAAGATCAGCCGCGTGTTTCTATTGCCTCTAAGCTGATGGCAAACTTACTTACTGAGGCCGGGGCAGATCGTATTTTAACAATGGATCTGCACGCAGCACAAATTCAGGGATTTTTTGATATTCCGGTTGACCATCTATATGCCAGCCGGTTATTTATTGATTATTTCAGCGACCATCCGATTGAGAATTTGGTCGTTGTTGCTCCCGATGTAGGCAGCCTGAAAATGGCTCGAGCATATGCCAAACGTCTGGGAGCACGGCTTGCTTTTATTGATAAAAGGAGGCCCAAACAGAATGTAGCCGAGGTAATGAATATTGTCGGTGAAGTTGAAAACAAGAATGTGCTGATCGTTGATGATCTTATTGACACAGCAGGCACACTAACAAATGCAGCCTCCGCACTGAAAGACCGCGGAGCATTAAATATTATAGCAACATGTACGCATCCTATTTTATCAGGGCCTGCGTACCAACGAATTGAAGATTCACCTATTGATCAGCTGTTGGTTACCGATACGGTGCCGCTACGTAAACCCTCGAGCAAGATTAAGGTTTTGAGCGTAGCGGGTATTTTTGCTGAAGCAATACAGCGTATCCACACCAACGATACAATAAGTGCACTTTTTGACGATTAAATTAACGTTTTAGGATTATGATTACTCCAGAAGTAGTAGATTTAGAAGGAAAAATTAGAGAAACAGGCCGCAAAGCCGCAGATGCCCTTCGGGATGCCATGCGCGTGCCTTGTGTTATGTATGGACCTGAAGTTGAAGAAAACGTACATTTTTCGATTGATGAACTGGAATTCGAAAAAGTACTAAGCGAAAGTAAGCGTCAGATACTCAATATTACGGTCGATGGCGAAGAGTACGAAACCCTTCTGAAAGATGTGGAATTTCATCCACTAACCGATCGTCCCGTCCATGCCGATTTTTATGTAATGGCCGAAGATCATAAAGTTACATTGAGTGTGCCCATCAGGCTGGAAGGTACTCCTGTTGGTGTTACAGAAGGCGGCGGTCGTGTTTTCCAACCAATGCATATCTTGCGCATCCGCGTGAAGCCCGATCTTATTCCCGGAGCTTATACCGTTGATATTAGTGACTTAGAAATTGGTGATTCTTTGCACGTACGCGATCTCGAGCTTGAAGGAATTATTCCTCTCGACGATCTTGGAAGAACGCTGGTAACGATTCGTCCTCCAAAATCCGAAGCACTGCTTACATCTTCACTTATTACCGAAGAGGCAGACGAAGAAGAGCTCGAAGAAGGCGAAGAGGCACTCGAAGAAGGCGAAGAACTTGCAGAAGGTGAAGAAGCCGAAGAGGGCGAAGAAACCGAAGACGACGAAGAAACAACTGAATAATAGTATTGACCAAACCAGCGTAACTGCTTTATGCCGCTAATTATAGGTCTGGGAAATCCCGGGAGTAAGTACGCTGGCACTCGTCATAATATAGGTTTTGAACTTATCAATACACTGGCAACATCATTGTCAGTACGAATGGGGCCTGGAAAAGGCCCTTTTCATGTGGGAAAAGGAAATCATGCAGGACATTCGATTTACCTGATCAAACCCACTACTTATATGAATAACAGCGGTGATGCCGTGCGCCAGGCCGCAAATTGGTATAAAGAAGATGTTGGGAACTGCCTGGTTTGCTATGATGATCTGGATCTGGATGTAGGAACTATTCGTTTGCGTCCGGGAGGAAGTGCAGGCGGCCATAACGGAATAAAAGATATTATCAATAAATTAGGGACAAATTCTTTTCCCCGATTGCGTATTGGGATTGGAAATGACTTTCCAAGAGGACAACAAGTACAGCATGTACTTTCCTCCTTTTCTGATGATGAGCGTTCGACTATTGAAACAACCTTGGACAATGCGGTGGATGCCGCTCTCTGTTTTGTCAGAGAGGGTATCGATCAGGCAATGAACAAGTTTAACTAATCGACTACTAACTTATACTAATAAACTAAAGCTGACATGAATACCTTAATAACCTACTTAATACCGGTTAGTGGTGTACTTGCGCTACTGTATACCTTCTTAAAATCGTCTTGGGTTAATAAACAAGACACCGGCACGAAAAAAATGGCAACTATTAGCTCACACATACAACGTGGAGCAATGGCATTTCTTAAAGCCGAATATAAAGTATTGTCCATATTTGTAATATCCGTAGCAATTCTACTGGGTGTTACCGCCAATGCTGAAACATCCCACTGGCTTGTATCCGCTTCATTTATTGTAGGAGCATTTTGTTCAGGATTAGCCGGTTTTATTGGCATGCGTGTTGCCACCAAAGCAAATGTTCGAACAACCAACGCAGCTCGCGAAAGCCTTGGCAAAGGATTAAATATTGCTTTCGCCGGCGGTTCCGTGATGGGACTTGGCGTTGTTGGCTTAGGCGTTCTTGGCCTTAGTGTTCTTTTCCTAATCTTTGGAGATATGTTTGGTACTGGTACTGCGGGCGATGTCAACAAAGTATTGGCTGTTGTAACCGGATTTTCTTTTGGAGCTTCATCCATCGCCCTTTTTGCTCGTGTAGGTGGTGGAATTTATACCAAAGCAGCCGATGTTGGAGCTGACTTAGTTGGTAAAGTTGAAGCAGGTATTCCCGAAGATCATCCATTAAACCCTGCAACTATTGCAGATAATGTTGGTGACAACGTTGGTGATGTTGCCGGAATGGGAGCCGATCTCTTTGAATCGTATGTAGGATCTATTATTGGTACGATGGTATTGGGTGCTGCTTTTATGGCTAATCCGGAATGGGCAGATAACTTCAATGGTCTTTCTGCTGTACTGCTTCCACTTGTTTTGGCAGGTACTGGAATTTTGACTTCCATCCTCGGAACATTTTTCGTCCGTGTTAAGGAAGGTGGCAACCCACAAACCGCATTGAATATTGGCGAATTTGTTTCTGCTGCTGTAATGCTTGTAGCCTCTTATCTGTTAATCCAGTGGATGCTACCTGCAAGCTGGAACCACACAACTATTTTTGGAGACGAAATTGCCATTACAAGTATGGGGGTGTTCTGGTCAACAATATTTGGATTGGCAGCGGGATTACTTATTGGTCTAATTACCGAACACTATACTGGAACCGGTACAGGACCTGTTACAGGCATTGTAGAACAATCTTCGACCGGTGCTGCTACGAATATTATCGCCGGTGTAGGCGTTGGCATGATCTCTACTGCGATTCCCATCATAATTATTGCTACTGCAATGATTGCTTCATACGAATTTGCCGGACTATATGGTATAGCTATTGCTGCAGTAGGAATGCTCTCCAACACCGGAATTCAGTTAGCTGTAGATGCTTACGGACCTATTTCAGACAACGCAGGCGGTATTGCTGAAATGTCTGAATTGCCCAGTGAAGTACGCGAACGTACTGACAAACTGGATGCAGTTGGTAACACCACTGCAGCTATCGGTAAAGGGTTTGCCATTGGCTCTGCTGCATTGACGGCGCTTGCACTTTTCGCTGCATTTATCACCTCTTATAATGCAACACATGAAGTAGCATTAACTGGTATTAATATTACTCAACCCAAGGTAATGGGAGCTCTTTTCATAGGAGCTATGTTGCCCTTCCTATTTTCCGCGCTTTCCATGAAAGCGGTAGGACGTGCTGCCATGTCAATGATTGAAGAAGTTCGACGACAGTTCAATGATATTCCAGAACTGCGCGCCGGACTTGATGTGATGAGTCGCAACGAAGGCACCAAGCTCGAAGACTGGTCTCAAGAAGATCAGGATACCTTTGAAACGGCCATTGGAAAAGCCGAATATGAAAAATGTGTTGAAATTTCTACCACGGCTTCGCTCCGAGAGATGATTGCTCCCGGCGTGTTAGCCGTAGTTGTTCCTGTTGCTTTTGGATTCATTGGCGGACCCGCAATGCTTGGCGGTTTGCTGGCAGGCGTTACTGCCTCTGGAGTACTTATGGCACTTTTCCAATCCAATGCCGGCGGTGCTTGGGATAATGCCAAGAAAATGATCGAAAAAGGCTTTGAATACAACGGAGAACTTCTCGAAAAAGGTTCTGAAGCCCACAAAGCCTCTGTTGTTGGTGATACCGTAGGTGATCCATTTAAGGATACTTCAGGTCCCTCACTTAACATTCTTATTAAGCTTATGTCGGTGGTTGCGCTCGTAATTGCAACAATGATCTAAGCTTCCTTAGAAAACAATTATCAAGATTAAGCCCTGTCCCAATTCCACGGGATGGGGCTTTTTTGTTTTATGTTTATTGCGTGTCGCGTATTGCGTATCTTTGAAGGTGCTTATATATACCACGCAATAGGAAACACGTAATCCCGCTTTATGGATATCTTTAAACTCTTCTTTGATCACGATCTTCGTC
The DNA here is from genome assembly GCF_034521915.1 of Fodinibius sp. Lineage (GTDB taxonomy): Bacteria > Bacteroidota > Rhodothermia > Balneolales > Balneolaceae > Fodinibius. Next base: position 488,053 of record NZ_JAXHLU010000004.1, on the reverse strand, counting down.
TTGATAAACTAGCCAAACGTAATGCCAACAAAACCAAAAAAGGGGACGACTCTACCATTGAGGATTTTATGAAGCCCGATCCAACCTATTCTAAATTCTACATCACCGGTACAGACCTCAATGAGGAGAGATTTGGGATCAACGTACTTTCCAAGAGCAACGAAATAATTGATAACCTCAATTCTACTTTCAAAAATCATCAGTTAATATCTACTACAAATAAATCATTCGATTCTATTAAAGCAGGTTTGCAAACCCTTCATATTGGAGAGGCCCTGGTAATATCGAATAACAATAAGTTGCCTGATATAGATTTAGCAACCTTGACTATCGATGAGGAAACAAAAGTGGGACATAAAAAAGATGAGATAAGATCGGTTATTGAATCGGGGGCCTACCTCTTATATAAAGAACCGGCACATCACGGATTTGATCTCCATCTGTTTTCTGAACAAAATATTTATCCACATCTTTTCGAAACTTTCAAATCATTAGTTGATAATGAGTTTCGCTTTTTCAGTATCAATAATAAGCGTATGCGTTCAGAGCGGCATTTCTATTTCGAAACATGGACACTAGATAATCCTCCACATGGTGCTGAAGAGGTTTTTCCCGAAACCGTTCTATAAATGCTCACCTGAAATATTTTACCGATTTTTTTGAACCTATTTTTTGTTATTCCATAAATTTTTAAAATACCTCCGCTTTTTGTTATTTAGTACTTAATATTCTTAAGTATTACAGGGATACATTATATTTATTTAAAAGCAAAGGGATCAGATTTTAAAAAACATATGCTGATCACAACAATTAGTATCCGGGATCGGAATTTGTATGGCTTACTCAGAACAGATCATCCATGAATATCAGACATCTACAGTTGCTATACAATTTCTCCCTACTGTTTCAAACCTTCACTAAAACTACATGTATATGAATAGAATAATTTTTAAAAAGTTTTTATTGGCATTGGTGGTGGCCTTTACATTTACTTTGGTAATTAACACCCAAGCTTACGCTCAAACACAGATTTCGGGTACCGTTGTGGATGCCGAAGATGGTTCCGTACTCGGCGGCGTAAATGTAAGTGTTAAAGGCAAAGTAGTAGGCACCTCAACGGGAACCAACGGACAGTTTTCATTATCTGTGCAACAGGCTCCACCTCTAACACTTATTTTTACAATGGTCGGTTTTAGAACCGAAGAAGTAGAAATCACCGAAAGCTCGGTAACCGATTTAACAGTCGAACTCTCCGAGGCTGCTATTGTGGGAGATGAAGTCGTTGTATCAGCGTCCCGGGTGGAAGAGAACATACTTGAATCACCTGTGTCTATTGAAAAGCTGGATGCGATAAGTATACAACAATCGGCGTCGCCCAGCTTTTATGAATCCCTTGCCAATTTAAAAGGAGTCGATTTTAGTACGCAAAGTATTACTTTTAAATCTATCAATACTCGCGGTTTTAATGCTAACGGTAATACTCGTTTTGTTCAGCTTATTGATGGAATCGATAATCAGGCTCCGGGCTTAAACTTCCCTGTTGGAAACGTAGTGGGTATCCCTGAGCTTGATCTGGAAAGCGCTGAACTGATTCCGGGCGTAGCCTCAGCACTTTATGGACCAAATGCTATTAACGGTATTCTTCTGCTTAACAGCAAAAGCCCGTTTAAATATCAAGGACTTTCGGCACAGGTTAAAGTGGGAGCCAATCATTTTGACTCAAATGTGGAAGACAATCCTCAGATCTATCAAGATTACGGCTTGCGATATGCCAACGCCATAAACAATAAATTCGCATATAAATTCAACTTCTCCTATCTGCGTGCTCAAGACTTTGTAGCTCAAGATACGCGTGACAGAGGTCCGGCTACATATGGAGTAGTCGAACGCGGGGCCACTTCACGTAACGGAAATCGTGTATATAACGGCGTCAATGTTTATGGGAACCAGCTGCTTACTATCGGGCAAATTGCCGACCAGCTGATTGCTTCAGGCAACCAAGATATAGCTGGCATTAGAAATCTATTGCCTGACGGTGAGGCCGGAGCTTTTACGCCCACCGGGTTCCCAGAGTCATCTTTCGTGGATAACACTTCCGAGAGCTTAAAACTCGGCACTGCCCTTCATTATCGTTTAACTGATGACTATGAGATGTTGGGACAGTTTAACTGGGGGGCCGGCAGTTCGGTATATACGGCCAACGACCGTTTTGTGCTTGATGATTTTAATATCTGGACCGCAAAAGTTGAGGTTAAAAATCCCAACTTCTTTGTTCGCGCCTATACTACTCAGGAAGATGCCGGTGATACTTACGCCGCCAATACTCTGGCAACACTTATTAATATAGAAACATTTGTTCCGGCATATTTTCAAACTTTTGCTAATGCCCGAACACAGGGAGCTACCGTTGAAGAAGCCCATGCCCAGGCACGTATCGCTGGAAATCAGGCACAACCGCAACCGGGCAGTCAACAGTTCCAAAATCTCTCAAATCAAATAAGAAACACTCCTATTTCTGAAGGCGGTGCACTGTTTATCGAGAAAACAGGTTTATGGCATGCCGAAACCAAATACAACTTTGCTGATATCATTGATCCCTCCACTGTAGAGCTTATCGTAGGAGGTAACGTCCGCAGATACGACTTAAACTCAGAGGGTACCCTTTTTGCCCTGCAGGATAACGGAGAAGAATTCGATATCGACGAGTTCGGAGCCTATGTTCAAGCATCAAAAACATTAGCTGATGACAAGTTAGATCTTCAGGGATCGCTCCGGTATGATAAAAACGAATATTTTGACGGACAGTTCAGCCCTCGATTTTCTGCAGTTTTTACGGTCGCTGACAATCATAACATCAGAGCATCATTCCAGCGAGGATTCCGGATCCCAAGTACACAAACACAGCTTATTGATCTCGATGTTGTAACACGCCGGCTAATCGGTAGTAACCCAGTGCTTGTCGATCGCTACAACTTTGAAAGCAATACTGTTTACTACGAAGACAGTATCCAAGAAGCCCGAGAGGCTCTTAATTCAGGGCAATCTATAGCCCAAGCTCGTGCCCTGTTGGAACCGGTAACATTTGATGAGTTTGAAACCGAAAAGGTAAACTCATTCGAAATTGGATACAAAACCCTTATCAACAATAAGTTATTCTTAGACGCTTATTACTACTACAGTGCCTATGAAGACTTTATAGCTGAAATTCAATTTACACAGGCCGTTGATATTGCTGAACGAGGTAATGAAGATGCTCGCGATGGATTTGATCCGGTGCTCCGGGTTTCGATCCCGATTCCGACAATGGTAAAGAAGCCATCATCAATAATAACGTACCCAACGATGATGGACGCCTGCAGTCGTACGGTTTTGATGTTAACGCTGACGGTACGGTTGAAGCCCATGGTTTTGCTTTTGAAGCCAAGTATGTACTGGGCAATGGATATTCTCTGGGAGGAAACGTAGCGTTCAATAAGCTGATTTCACAGCAAGATCTCCTTGATCAGGGCTTCCGCGCCGAATACAATACCCCGGAGTGGCGATACAATCTCAAATTTGAAAACCGGAAGCTTACTCCAAAAATCGGGTTTAATGTGGTATATCGCTGGCAGGATGCCTTCCTTTGGGAATCCTCATTCGGGAAAGGTGTAATCGATGCCTACGGCACACTCGATGCACAGGTTAGTTATCGCCTGCCCGAACTCAACACTTCTATAAAATTGAGTGGGAGCAATATCCTCAACAGCCAACATGTCACCTCATTTGGCAACCCCCGGTTGGGAGCTATCTATCTGGTCTCCTTCACTTTTGATCAATTCATGAATTAAACTACCTACACCATGATATCTTATTTAAAAACATCATTTTTACTGCTATTTGTTGCTGCCTTTTTATTTGCATGTGAAGGTAGCTATGATTCCCTTGTTGAAGATCAGCTTGAAGAAAACCCTGTTCCAGAACCTATTTCAGGTGATCCTGGATCGGCCGACTTCAGTAACTACGTTGCCATCGGAAACTCGCTTACAGCGGGATATATGGACGGTGCTCTTTATAATTTAGGACAAGAATTTTCCCTTGCCGCCCTGCTGCATAAACAGATGCAATTTGCTGGAGCACCAGGGAATTTCAATCAACCGGATATAAATTCTGAACTGGGATTTAACACCTCAGTAAAACCGAATCCAAATCCTCAAACAGGCACCGTATTTGGGCGTTTTAAACTCGATACCAACATTCCCGGCCCATCTCCTACCATTGGCGGAGATCCCATTGCTCCCTATCAGGGAAATACCGGCGAACTCAATAATTTCGGCGTTCCGGGTATTCTCGTTGGTCAGCTGTTAACTCCTGCTACCGGGGGGCCGAATACACAGAGCAATCCAGCTTTCAACCCTTTTTATCAGAGGTTTGCCAGTAATCCCAGCCAAGATGGTATTAACGGTTCCACCATATTAGGTGATGCCATTGCAACCCAACCCACATTTTTTACCCTCTGGATTGGGAACAATGATGTACTGGGTTATGCCGTATCGGGTGGAGCAAATCCAAATCTGTTAACATCGGAACAGGATTTTCAAGATTATTTTAATAATTCAGATGGTCAGAGTGGGGTAATTAACCAACTTTTAAATAATACTTCTGCAAATGGCGTTGTCGCAACCATCCCCCCGGTCTCTACCGTGCCCTTTTTCCGGGCTATTTCTTTTAATGCCGTAGAATTATCGAGCGAAGAAGCAACGCAACTTAATCAAGCTTAGCCGGTGTTAATAACGCTTTTGATGCTGTTGCTGCTAACTTCCCCAATCGTTCGCAGGAAGATATGGATGCTCGAAAGGTGAATTACCAGGAAGGAACGAATCCTATTTTAGTCAATGACCCTGAATTTGCTGAACTTGAAGATGAATTTGATCAGCGACTAGGTGCTATCCTGCTGAACAGCGGCAGGCCTTAGTTCCCTATGAGCAATCACGTCCCCTTACGGCCAATGAATTGGTAACATTGTCGGCAGGTTCTGTTTTAGGTACAGAATATAATCCCCAAAGTGAAGCACCAACTACTATTGGCGTAGTAATTCCATTGGGATTTCCCAATCCTCAAAATCCTGCATTAGGATGTACACAAGTACAAGGTGACGAGTGTTATTTGACGATTCCTGAACAACAACAAATCCAAAACAGAACAACAGCTTTTAACACCATTATTGCAACCACTGTTGCGCAAAATGCTGACCGACTGGCACTCTTCGATATCAACGCCGGTTTCCCCGGGAATCCCAATACCGAATTAGGGGCTTTTGCAGATCTTTTCGGTATCGATGGGGAGTTGGGAATCAGAGTAGAGGGTACGTTATTACAGCCAGATTTTTCTCCCAATGGCGTATTTTCAACCGATGGCATCCATCCCAATGCACGCGGAAACGCTATCTTAGCCAATGAGTTTATCCACGTTATTGAGGAGGCATTCGGAGCCAGTATCCCCGAAGTAGATGTTCTTAACTTGCCAAGCGTTCAACTTTGCGCCGGAGATTGTGTAAGCCAACAGCAGCAAAAAGCGATTTCAGAAAATATCAGCTTCGGAATTTCTGCTAAATAAGTTCACCCAAATTCTACTCATAAAAGAGGTTATCTCTAAGATGGGATAACCTCTTTTTTTATCTCCTTATTTTGATAATCTGCTGATTATCAGCAATCGGGGACTTGTCTCGGGATCAAAATCACTGCCCTCATAATCTCCATTTACGTCAATTATTTCCAGGTCTCGCTTTTCCATCTCCTTTTCAAACCAATCCAACCCATACAACTTCACACGCTCCCAATAAACACGCGGTTTATCCAATTTTTCACCCGCAAATGCAATATCTTTGTGGATAGCTCCATTCTTAATGTAGCGCTTAATCTCGTATCTCATTTTCTGGAACTCTCCCTCCTCCTCAGGTACAAAATCTTGTTTTACCTTTTCGGCATTCAAATAATCGAGTACAAAAAGCCCTTCGTTCTTGAGCATCTGTATTACACCATCAAGAACGGAAGCATTTTCTTCATCACTTTTAAAATATCCAAAGGTCGTAAATAAATTTACAATAGCATCAAACTTCCGGGGCAACGGATCTCGCATATCACCAACTTTAAACTGCGTGTTTGATAAATTCAGTTTTTCTGCTTTCTCTTGGGCCGTCTTAATCGCTTCTGGTGATAGATCAATACCTGTTACGTCATAACCCCGCTTAGCTAAATTAAGAGAATGGCGCCCTCGACCACAGCCCAAATCAAGAATTGAGTGATATTGTTCTGATAGTAAGGTTTCTTCTAAAAATTCAACCAGCTGTTCTGCCTCTGCCTCATCCCGATCGGCATACAGTTTTTCGTAAAGTGGACTGTCAAACCACTCTTCAAACCAATCCATAAAACTATTTTAGTTACCATTTACATTATTTAATGCTCGAATGAAGCAAAAAAGTACCCCTATTGCAAACCCATCCTTTTATGTTTGCTAATCTTTTAATTTTTTAAGATTAACACTGTTAACTTTTTAATTATGTGTTGATACTGAAACCGGTTACAATTTTAATAGTGTTTATAACAAATCATTTACATGATGATCATTAAAACCTAACAAAACCTTTTGAATCTATGCGAAGACTAATAGCTACGGTATTTTTACTATTGATGTGCTCGGGATCGGCTTATTCAAGCGGATTTTCAATCTACGAAGCCAGCGTACGAGCAAATGGAATGCTTGGTGCATTCTCAGCTTATGCTGAAGACGCATCTTCTATCTTTTACAATCCGGCCGGATTAGGTGGATTGGAAGGAATAAATATTACCGGTGGTGCTACTGTTATTGCCCCGCGCTCATCCTTCCGAAACCTCTCTCCACTAGCTCCCATCGGTCAGGAAACAAAGATGGAGAAGCAGGAATTTCTGGTACCCAACTTCTATGGTTCTTATCAGATAACCGATAACCTGACAGCCGGAATTGGAGTTTATGCCCCCTTTGGGTTAGGCACAAAATGGCCGGAAGACTGGGTTGGCAGGGGATCTTCAATAGAAACCAGTATTGAAACTCTTTTTGTTACCCCCTCGGTAGGATATGAGTTTTCGGATACCGGTATTGGTGATATTCGCGTTGGGGCCGGCCTGCGGGTTGCTGCTCACGGAAAAGTTAAATTAAGCCGCGCTGTAACAAGCTTTTCGCCTGAAGGTACTTTTGCTCTGGACGGAGACCTTAAAGAACCAGCCTTTGGATTCAATGCAGGCGTTCAATACGAACCCACCGATAAAGTTACCTTTGGTTTCACCTATCGTAGTGAAGTAACAACCGAGTTTGAAGGTGATGCTACTTTTGAAAATCTCAGTGTAGGTTTTCCCTCCTCTGCCCAAGGCGGGGCCGAAATCACCCTACCCGCAAGCTATGTAGTTGCGGTAAATGTTGAGCCTATTGAAGGCCTGCGCACCGAGCTCGACTACGTGTGGTGGGGCTGGTCAAGTTATGATGAATTAGCTATTGAATTTGATCAACCTATTCCGGCGCTCGGCGGCAGTACGATTGTAAGTGAACGAAATTATAAAGATTCTTGGCAGCTTCGTTTTGGTGCTGAATACACCGAACTTCCTGTTAAAGGCTTAACAGTTCGCGGCGGTATTGCTTATGATGAAAACCCCATTCGCGACCGTTATGTAGACCCCACTCTTCCCGACTCTGATCGCTGGTTGTTTTCTGGCGGACTAAGCTACCAGGTTACTGATTACTTTGCTGTTGATGCCTCTTATATCTTTATCCGAGCGAAACAGCGAAAAGTAACTAATACACACGAAGGTGGCATTGACGGTGTTTATACTACCTATGCCAATCTTCCCGGTCTCGGCTTCACACTGAATTTATAATTGAATTAAGGATATTACGCTATGAATTATTTGATAAAACATTCCAAAAAACTACTGTCGCTGGTTCTTGTACTGGCGCTTATAACAAGCTGTAAGGACTATCAGGATCTTGATGTTGATCCGGTCGATACCGGCGATGCTGATTTTTCATCCTATGTAGCCGTTGGCAATAGCTTAACAGCCGGCTTTCAAAACAATGCTCTATATCAATCTGGACAGAAGTACTCATTCCCTAAATTACTTGCTCGACAAGTAAATCAGTCTGAAAACTTTGATCAACCTTTGGTTAGTGATCCAGGAATAAGCAGTGGCGACGGCCGCATAGAACTTGCAAACTTAGATCCGATTCAAACTACAGCAAACAGTTCAATGGGTTCCCCTATCAATCAAAATGCTAAACCATTTACAAACCTTGGAGTTCCTGGTGCTGTACTTGTGGATTATCTTAATCCAAATAATAGTGGTGACCTTAAAGGAAGAGCTACAAATCCAGATAACCCTGCATATAATCCATTCTACGGATTAGTAATGGAACAGTCAGAATTGGCTAAAAATGCTCCGAACTTGCACAATCAAGTTGCCAAACAACAACCAACTTTTATTACTTTCTGGTTAGGTAATAATGATGTGCTTGGATTTGTTACATCCGGGGGAGAAGGACAAAGTATTACCAATCCTAACAACTTTTCTCAACTTTATCAGGGATCAGTTCAAGCGATGGCTTCAACCAGTGCCAATGTTGTTGTTTATACCATACCTGATGTAACTACAATTCCCTATGTATTCTATCTAAGAACACAGTTAGAACAACAAGGGGCTATAGTATTCAACGATGAGACTCAAAGATATCAACTCGTTACAGAGCAAGGTAATCTCGATATTTATATTGAAACTGATGACGGAACACGTGTGATGCGTCAAGCCGATTTCCCGCTGCTTTCCGCCCAATCCTATTTTGCTCAAGTGAGAGATGGTGAAACTCAACCTCCCGTACAGCCACAAACAGCCGTTCCAGATAATTTAGTACTCGATGGCCCTGCAGGGGGCCCTCAAGGCAGCTCTGAAATTGAACAAGCAGCTGGTGCTATTCAACAATATAATGCTACGATTGAAAATTCAGCTGCTTCGGCTGGATTTACTGTTGTTGACATCAATCAAATCTTTGCTGAAACTTTTAACTCATTTCAAAGTTACTGATGTTGATGTAAATGGCTTTTGATCAGATCATTCAGGATGGACAGTATACCGATCCAAACTCCAGTGTAACCCTACAACCAACCATTGGAAGCTTGTTCAGCTTTGATGGCGTGCATCCCACAAACAGGGGATCTGCTGTCATTGCTAACGAAACAATTAAAGCTATTAACGAAGCCTACAATGCCAATATCCAACGTATAAATGTAGCTAAAATCCCTGAAGGGATTCCTGTTGCCAATTAACTGGTACTATTCTATTTCTATGATTCAAGTGGAGGGATTTCCCTCCACTTTTTTTATTTGGTTGATTTCGATTCCTCCCTGCCCTTTGTATCTTCCGCTGAACTTAAAATCACCTTTTCATGACTTTCAACGAAAAACTCAAATCGGCCGTACAGGCTACAGAATCTACCCTTTGTGTGGGACTCGATCCCAACCTGAATTTAATGCCGGATCCAATTACATCAACAGAGCAATCCAATCCCCAAAAAGTAGAACAATTTCTAAAAAAAGTAATTGATGTAACGGCTGATCACTGCGCGGCCTATAAACCAAATCTTGGATTTTTCGAGGCGCTGGGTGCTGATGGGTTGGATACGCTTGAAGCTATATTAGATTATATCCCGAATGACAAGATCATCATTGCTGATGCCAAGCGGGGCGACATCAGCTCTACCGCAGAGCATTATGCCAAAGCCTTTTTTGAACAATTTAATGTAGATGCGGTAACCCTGAATCCCCTTATGGGCTTTGAAACCCTGGATCCATTTCTAAATGATGACTCCAAAGGCATTTATGTGCTAACGCTGACTTCGAATCCCGGAGCTCGTGATATTTTGCTTAAACAATTAGCGGATGGAGGAACTATTTCCAGCTTTATCGCCAAAGAGCTAAACATAAAACAGCGGGCAAGCAAAACCTCCATCGGAATGGTCGTTGGGGCAACCAAGGCCGATGAATTAGAATCAGTGATCAATAAATTTTCCACATCTCCGCTACTTATTCCCGGAGTTGGCAAACAAGGCGGATCGATTTCAGCCTTAAATAAATCACTGGAACAACACGCAGGCACTCCCCTTATCAACTCCAGCCGGAGTATTATTTACGCAGGAAAAAATGAAGTCAATTGGGACCGACAGGTAGCTGAAACTGCAAAGAATTTAAAAACGAAATTGGCTCCAATAACAGAACGCTATGTCTAAAGAAAAGAAAAAAACAGTTATTGTATTTACCGACGGTGCTTGTAGCGGAAATCCGGGACCCGGAGGATGGGGCGTACTTTTGCAGTGGAACGGCGAGGAAAAAGAATTAACGGGCGGTGCTAAACATACTACCAACAACCGTATGGAGATGCGCGCTGTAATTGAAGCTCTGAATGCACTCAACCAGCCATGTCATGTAAAAATTCACAGTGACAGTGCCCTGATTGTCAATGCCTTTAAACAGGGTTGGATAGACGGCTGGCTTAAACGAGGATGGAAAAAAGCCAACAAGAAACCGGTTGAAAATCGAGACTTATGGGAGGAAATGCTTACAGCAATGCAACCCCATGATGTGGAGTGGATAAAAGTTAAAGGACACTCCGATAATGAGCGAAATAACCGCGTGGATGCGTTAGCGGTAGAAGCCTCTAAACGTTTTCAATAATTTTAGTAAAAAGTCTATAGTATTAAGTAGAAAGTTCATATTCACAAGAGGGTTGCTTAAACTTTCTACTTTTGACTTAATACTTGTTTCAGATTCGCAAACGGTCTTAAATTCATATCCGCATACATTTCCCGCTCAGCCATCATATAACCGGTAATCGCAATCATGGCCGCATTATCGGTGCAATAAGCTAATTGGGGGATATGCAGTTCACAGCCGGTATCTGAAGCTAATTCGTTAGCTTTTTTTCGTAGCATGGAATTCGCTGATACTCCACCCGCTAAGGCGATCGTCTTTACTCCGGTATGCTCAATGGCATTACGGAGTTTCTTCACCAATACCTCAGTAATCGCATGCGAGACGCTTGCACAAATATCATCCAAGTGATCTTCTAAAAATTGCTCTTGGTCGTCCTGATCCTCCAAAAAATATTTGACTGATGTCTTGAGTCCCGAAAAACTAAACTCAAAATCGTTATCCAACATCGCCTGTGGAAAATCATGAAAATTGGGATCTCCATGTTCTGATCGCTCATCAATAACCGGTCCGGCCGGATAGGGCAAGCCCAGAATCTTTCCAATCTTGTCATACGCTTCTCCCGCAGCATCGTCACGGGTTTGTCCCAGCAGTTCATGCTCAAAGGGAGCAGACACATAAACCAGTTGAGTATGTCCACCTGACACCGTTAGTGATACAAACGGATATTCGGGCTGCTCATCAATAAAATTGGCATAGATATGCGCATCCATATGATTGACGCCCACCAGTGGAATATTACGGGATAGGCATAATCCTTTGGCGAAACAGAGACCAACCAGCAATGATCCCATCAGGCCGGGACCCTGCGTAACTGCTACGGCGTCTATCTCCTCGAGAGAAGTACTACCTTCATCAAGAGCCTGCTGTACCGTATGCCAGATAGTCTTGTGATGCGCCCGCGATGCCAGTTCGGGGACAACCCCGCCATACTGTTCATGGACCGCCTGAGAAGCTATTATATTCGATTGGAGTCCATCATCTGTGTAGATAGCAGCGGCCGTCTCATCACACGATGATTCTATGCCCAATATCTCCATATTATTTCTGTATTATCTATTCCAATGAAATAACCAAATATAAAGGTTCCTTCTACTGTAACCAACTCAGGCCCTCTACCGAAATTGCTTAAACACCTATTTTACATCAATAGCTGAGATTTCTTTCAACCAAACTTTGCTCAAATAAAAAAGCCCTTCGCCGGCTGGCGAAGGGCTTTTTAACTGTACTTTATCTAATTGCTGTTATTCTTTGTCCTCGTCATCGACGACTTCAAAGTCAGCATCAACAGCGTCTTCATCATCTTCGCTGTCTTGATCAGCTTCAGCGCCTGCGGCTCCATTGGGAGCTCCAGCTCCGGCAGCTGCTCCTGCAGCGCCTCCCGGTCCGGCTGCACCGGCTCCGGGTTGACCTTGCGCAGCACCCTGATAGATTTCTTGCGAAGCTTCTGACCATGCGTTATTCAACTCTTCCATGGCATCATCGAGCTCATCCACTTTTTCTTGATCGTGGAGCTCTTTCACTTTATCAAGTGCAGCTTCGATTTTCTCTTTGTTTTCATCAGAGATTTTATCTTCATGCTCATCAAGCTGCTTACGTGTTGAGAATACAAGACTGTCGGCCTTGTTCAACTTCTCGGCACGCTTGCGAATTCGCTCGTCTTCCTCTTCGTGCTTTTCGGCTTCATCTTTCATTTTCTCGATCTCTTCTTCAGAAAGACCGGAAGAGGCCTCGATACGAATGCTTTGTTCGTTGCCGGTACCTTTATCTTTGGCACTTACATTAAGTACGCCGTCGGCATCGATGTCGAAGGTAACCTCAATTTGAGGTACGCCTCGGGGTGCCGGTGGAATACCATCCAAGTGGAAGCGTCCAAGCGTTCTGTTGTCCTGAGCCTTGGCACGCTCACCTTGCACTACGTGGATTTCTACGCTGGTCTGATTGTCAGCTGCAGTAGAAAATGTTTCTGTTTTGCTGGTCGGGATGGTCGTATTTGCCTCTATCAGCTCTGTAGTAACACCACCGAGCGTCTCGATACCGAGCGAGAGCGGAGTAACATCCAACAGAACAACATCGTCAACATCTCCGGACATTACGCCTCCTTGAATTGCAGCACCTACCGCTACAACTTCATCGGGGTTTACGCCCTTGCTTGGATCTTTGCCGAAGAAATCTTTGACAATTTCTTGAATTTTTGGAATCCGAGTAGATCCACCGACCAAAATAACCTGGTCGATATCACTTTGTGATAGGTCAGCATCATCCAACACTTTTTTGCACGGATTAAGCGTCTTCTGAACCAGATCATCGATCATTTTCTCGAACTGGGACCGACTAATATCAATATTCAAGTGCTTGGGTCCGGAATCCGTAGCCGTTATAAACGGTAGATTCACATTCGTTTTTTGTGAGCTTGAAAGCTCTATTTTGGCTTTCTCAGCAGCATCTTTGAGTCGCTGCATTGCCATCGGATCATTGCGAAGGTCAATACCCTCATCTTTCTTAAATTCTTTAGCCAAATGATCAATCAGACGAGAGTCGAAATCATCACCGCCAAGATGAGTATCTCCGAAGGTAGATTTCACTTCAAATACGCCGTCACCGAGCTCAAGAATAGAAATATCAAATGTACCGCCACCGAGGTCGTAAACGGCAATGGTCATATCCTGATCTTTCTTATCCAGACCATAGGCCAGTGAAGCAGCGGTGGGCTCGTTGATAATTCGTTTCACATTAAGACCGGCAATTTCTCCGGCTTCCTGCGTAGCTTTACGCTGTGCATCGTTAAAATATGCAGGTACCGTAATAACCGCATCTGTTACATCATCTCCGAGGTACTCTTCAGCGGTCTGCTTCATTTTTTGAAGCACCATAGCTGAAATTTCCTGAGGAGTGTATGTACGATCCTCAACCTGAACGCGAGCCGTATTGTTATCGCCTTTTACAATCTTATAAGAGGCTTGCTTGGATTCTTCTTCCACTTCGTCGTAGAAGCGGCCCATAAAGCGCTTAATTGAAGAGATCGTTTTTTCCGGATTTGTGATCGCCTGTCGTTTCGCAGGTGCACCAACTAAACGCTCACCGTCTTTGGAGAAAGCCACAACCGATGGGGTTGTTCGGCCGCCTTCTGAGTTTTGAATAACAGTAGGCTCATTACCCTCCATTACGGCAACGCAGGAGTTGGTTGTACCTAAGTCAATTCCTATAATTTTTCCCATAATAGTAGTTTATGATTTTTTGTTGTTTGTTTAATTCTTTGTTTAAACTCTTTTTATTCTGTGTCATGCTGAACTTGTTTCAGCATCTCCAGTTCAATTTTTGGAAGATCCCGAAACAAGTTCGGGATGACACTCTTTCTATATCATTTATTTAATCGGAATCGATTCTGCATCATTGAGAACATCCGATTTGGGCATTGTAATAGTTAATACCCCATTGCGGAATACCGCATCAATTTCAGCAGTATTCACATTTTCAGGCAGCGCAAACGACCGCGAAAACACACCCGCTGAACGCTCCTGACGACGATAGACCTCAGAATTATTTAACTCTTCGGCCCGTTCGCCTTTCACCGTTAAAACATGCTCTTTAAGAGCAATATTAATTTCTTTCTTTGACAACCCGGGCAAATCCAGTTTGATCACATACGTTTCATCACTCTCTACAATATCGCAAGCCGGTGCAAAATCATGCCCTCTATCTTCAAGGGGTACAATACGCTCTACAAAATTTTGTATATCCTTTCCCAGCTTGTTCAACTGTCGTTCGATATCAACTGCAAAATCATTCATGGATTTACCCATTTGTTTCGAATTCACTTTTATATGAGCAATCACAATGCCAAGCTGTAAAGGTGGGATACTTTTATGACGTATTGGCATTATTACGTCATCAGCAAGAGTGAATTGTCAGATTTGCGGATTGGGCAATCAATTCGTCAGGAGTGACAGATCATTCCAGAACGAAGGGTAAGAAATGGCAGTACATTCGGCGTGCTGTATTTGGGATGGATGATCTCCCATCATACTCAATACAGCGGCCGACATAGCAATACGATGATCGTGATAACTGTTAAAGGATGTCGATTCCGGCACGAAGTCGGGATTACCTCTTATTTCAAATCCATCTTCGTATTCAGTAAAATCCGCACCAGCTTTTTCAAGCATCTTAGCCATCGCTGCTAACCGATCTGTTTCTTTATGACGCAGCTCTTCGGCACCGGATATGCGAGATACACCGTCGGCAAAAAGCATGGCAATCATAAGAATTGGAATTTCATCAATACAGTTGGGCACGAACTCCTCAGTGATCTCAATCGGGTGCAATTTTGAACTTACCACGCTCAAATCAGCTACCGGTTCAGCCCCTTCATTGTGCTCATCACTCACCGTAATATTAGCTCCCATTTGTTTTAGAATATCCAAAGCCGCAAAACGAGTAGGATTCATCCCTACGTTGGGCAAACTAATTTCTGCATTGGGATGAATAGCTCCTGCTACCAACCAAAAGGCCGCAGCCGAAAAATCATTGGGAATACGATACGACTGCTCAGGAACTTTATCTGTCCGTGATGAATAGATATGCTTCTCGTCCCCTATTTTCTTAATGGTAAGATTCAACAATCGCTCGGTGTGATCACGGCTGGGAAGCGTTTCTATTACTTCGGTCTGCTTATCTCCGAACAAACCGGCCAGCAACACACAAGATTTTAGCTGGGCACTGGGAATCGGCAATGGAAAGTGCAGTGGTTTTAATGATCCAGGACGACTGATTTCCAACGGAGCAAAATCATCCTCCCGAGCAGTGATTTCCGCTCCCATTTCGGTAAGCGGATCAATAATGCGTTTCATCGTACGGGCTGACAGGGATTCATCCCCGATAAGACGCGCCGAAACACCCGAACCCGCAATGATACCGCTCAGCAAGCGCATAGTCGTGCCAGAGTTTCCGCAGTCTAAATCTCCTTCTGGTGACTGCAACCTATCTCTACCCACACCTTCGACTGCCACAGTACTCTCATTCTTACTCACCGTTACTCCCAGCCCACGCATACACTCGATAGTACTGTGAGGATCGGCGGCAGAAGAAAAGTTGCGTATGACAGATCTGCCTTCGTGCAGCGAAGCAAACATCACCGATCTGTGCGAAATTGATTTATCTGGCGGTAGTTTTATTGTTCCATTTAGGGCGCGAGTGGGACTAACTTCTTTATTCATAGCCTACTGTGAATCCAATAATTTCTGTGCATCTTTTGCCTGTGGTGTACCGGCATAATCTTCAATAAGTGTATTGAGCGTAGATCGTGCTTCACCGGTTTGCCCCATCTGAATATAACTTTCAGCTTGCCTTAGCAAAGCTCGGGCAACCCAATCACTAAATGCCTCATATAAAATATTTACGTTGGCATAGGCCTTGACCGCTTGCTGATAATTACCCTGCTGTTGATAAATTTCTCCCAAATAGTATTGAGCCTCGGCTCCCACTTCAGTCGTGTTCGATTCGGCAATGGGTGACAATAACTCCTGTGCTCGTTGGTAATTTTCCTTTTCAATAGCAATTTTTGCTAAACCAACCTCTGCTGGCTCATAATCAGCATTACTATCCAGTGCCGACTGATAATATTTCTCAGCCTCGTCAAGATTATTCATCGCCAGTTGAGCATTCCCCATACCGATGTATGCTTCCTGTCGGTATTTCTGCTCCTGTTCAGCAAGACGGCTGAAATATTCGAATGACTGTTGATAATCAACCCGTGAATAGGCAATACGTCCCAATGATGCCAGCGAAGGGCCAACTCGCTCTGAATTAGGGAACTCGTTAACAATCATCTCATATTCATCCATCGCCTTGGCAATTTGATCGGTTTGCTCGTAAGCATTGGCCAGGTTAAAATGGGCATCCGGCAGTAGTTCTTGGTTATTAGTGATTCTGATATATTGCTGAAATTCATCAATAGCTGCCTGGTAATTTCCCGACTGCATGCGGTTATCAGCCTGACGAAACCGAAGCCTGTCGGCCATCGAAGTCTGAGGATGATCTGCAATAAAATCTTCCAAAATAGCTGAACTTGAATCGGGCTGCCCTATCGACATCTGCGAATATTGAATACCATTCACCGCTTCAATGATATACTCGCTCTGTGGATATTCTTCCATCACGCCTTTATAAGAGGCAATAGCTTTTTCGTAATCACCGGCATTATAATAGGCATCACCGATATTGTACTGAGCACGTGCTGCCCATTCTGTATTAGGATACTTATTAATCACCTGCTGGAATTCTTCAACCGCCTGGGTATAATTTCCGGTATTTAAATAGATATAGGCGATATTATACTGTGCCTGCTCTACAAACTGGCTGTAAGGATAAATTCTCAAAAATCGCCGGAAGGTTTTCACCGCCTCATAGGTCTGTTCATCCCGGTAATAGCTGTTCGCCATCTGATACATCGCATAATCGCCGCCCGGTTCGGCTCCTATCGCTTCCTGATAATAGGAGATAGCATTTTCGTAGTCACTAATCGCATAATAGGCATCTCCAATTCGCAGTTGCGTGTCAGTATCATAGGGATATAACGCCACATCCGGAGCTTCATAATCCTCATAAAAGGTTTTAAATGGATCAATAGCCTGCTTGTAATCACCGTTTTTGAAATAGCTCCAGCCCAGTGCATAATTAGCCGGACCAATCATCTCATGATCGGGGTAGCGATTTATAAATTCACCAAACTGTTTGGCAGCCTGTCCATATTGTTTTAAGTGATAAAGCGCATCGGCGCTCCAGAAAAGGGCTTCCTGTCCCAATTTGGTATCGGGCGCTTCAGTATATACAGATCTAAAAATTGGCTGAGCTTGTTCATATGCATGATTACTATACTGAACCCATGCTTTTTGAAACTTGGCCTGACGCTTTATGGCAGAATCAACATCTGTAACTTTCTCTGCCGCCTCAAAAGCCTGTAAGGCACGCGTATATTCTTTATTAGCAAAATAAGCTTCGCCAAGTAGAGTATAGACTTTCCCTTTCCAGTCGAGCTCACGATCACTCCGTACCAACGGCAGTAATGCCTCAATAGCCTCAGTATATCGCCCAACTTCATAAGCCGTAATGGCCCATTCATAATAGGCTCGCTCTACCCAGAGTCCTTTTTGAAAGCGTTCTCCAAATGTGCGGAAGGTTTTTAATGCATTAGCATATCGCGAACCGAGTTTTTCATTCACTGCCTTATAGTATAGAGCCTTTCGGGCTGTTTCATCATTACCCTCGGCGGCTTTTCCAAACTCATCAGCAGCCCAATGGTAAATCTCCTGTTTATGATAGAGCCATCCCAACCCATAATGAGCTACTCTTACTTCATCGGTCCCCTCGTTGAGATTTATATATTGCTTGTAATATCTTGAGGCTTCATCATAATTACCCAGATAATTACTGCTTTCCGCAATCAAATAAACCGCTTTAGAACGCAGTTCATCATCAAGATGAGGCATCGCATTTTTAAGAGCTTCTATAGCCTCTTCATAGCGTCCCTGCTGATAATAGGATTCTCCTAATGCCGTGCCCACGCGACGGGTCATTTCGTTATTGGGATAGCGGTCTTTTAAGATTTCAAAGGCAACGCTTGAAGAATCGTACTTATTTTCACTCAGATATAACCTTCCCCGAGCATATAGTGCCTTGGCTGCCCACTCGCTTTTGGGATATTTATCAGCCAACGTCATAAAATACTGTCGCGCCTGTACAAAATTACTGTCGGCTGCAGCCGATTCGCCCATCCAGTAATAGGCCTTGGCAGACTTCTTTTTATCCAAACCCAATTTTAGGGCACGGTTGTAGTAGGTTTCAGCCTGTTTGTAATGACCTGCGCTATCAGCCTGATGACCCAGATCAAAAAGCAATTTCGAGGAATAGCTGGAAAACGGAAACTCATCAATATATTCTTCAAAATGAGCTGATTTATTTACAGAATCCGTTTTAGCCTTAGCTCTTGCCAAATAATAGTTTGCGGAAGTAACAAGCTGATGATTTTTATGATTCTGAATAAAATGCCTGAATTCATCAATAGATTCTTCGAAAAGTCCTTTATTAAAAAGGGTGACAGCATTATCGAAATCTTGAGAAGTCGCCTCCTGAATACCTTGTGCTTGAAGGTGTGTAAATACAGTGAGTATACCGATGAATAGTAATGTAATAATTCGGCGCACGGTTACCATTGATCAAATAAAATTCAGGTTTCAGTTATTACTGAATATACCAAGAATTGAGTTTTTGTTCCGCAAATAACAGAAAGGAATTCCATTTATACATAGACTTTACATATCCATGTATTTTATCAATTCATCAGCTCGATATTCAAGATCATTTTCGAGGACGGTGTTCTCCGATTCAACAAGGACAGAATACCCGTATCGTTTAAGAGCGGCCGTTACACGAGAAATATCTTCCAAATTAAGCTTTACGGATATTTCAAATGTCTCGTGATTATTATCTGGATTCTCTACTGCCAAACCCAGTATTTTTGCACCCTCGGCCTCAATAACTTGCACAATCTCGGAGAGTGTAAAATCTATTGGCTCAATTTCTATTGTCAGTACAGAGCCCTTTTGCTCGAGATTCAACATCTTGGAGATGGCCTCCAGTATTTGCTGCTTGGTAATAACTCCCAAATAGGTACCTTCTTTATTTGCCAGCGGAAGCAAGTTTAACTCATATTGCAACATCAATCGAACGCCTTCAAAAATGTGCTGGCCTTCAAAAATTTTGACAACTTTATCCATCTGCAGATCTGAAATCCGCTGGTTATCCTCGGCTCGGGAAAGTTGATCACGATCAATCTGACCAATAAGCTTTTGGGTAGTAGGATCCACTACCGGCAAAGCATTTACCTTCTCCTCTTTTATACGTTCCCTTACCGCTTCAACGGTATCGGTACCTCGGAGAGGTTCAAATTCTGACTTTGTTATAGATTTATTTACAAGCATTGGTAGATAATATAATACAATTTGTTACATAACTGATTCAGCCGTATCAATATTGTCGAGTATTGCGTTAAGCCGCATTAAATCTGCTTTATCTATACTAAACGTAAGCTTTATATCTGAACCTTCGTATTTTTTTTCTAAAATATTTGCTTCGCGATGTAAAAATGCGACCCCTTCATACTTCGCTGCGGGAATGGTCATCGTTTTTGTAACGAAATCTTCCTCAATAAGTTCCTTAATTCTATTTTCCAGCTTATCAAGACCAATACTCCGTTCGGCAGAAATAAATACAGCATCCGGGTAGGCCCGTTTCAGCTCATTTATGCGATGCGAATCGATAGCATCCATCTTATTAAACACGAGTAGATTCTTTTTATCAGTTACCTCCATATCCTCAAGAGTATCATCTACCACATCGATATAATCCTGGACTACTCGTGATGAAGCATCTACTACATGTAATAAAATATCACATTCACGCACTTCATCGAGTGTAGACTTAAAACTGGCAATTAGATCGTGCGGCAATTTTCGGATAAATCCTACAGTATCTGACAAAAGCGCTTCGTGGTTACCAATTTCATACTGTCGCACAGTGGAGTCAAGCGTTGCGAAAAGGCGATTTTCAGCCAACACTTCCGTATCTGTCAACGCATTCATCAAGGTAGACTTGCCGGCATTGGTATAACCAACGAGCGAAATTCGCACTTTTTCGGATCGTCCCTTGCGCTGGGTCTGCCGCTGCTGATCAATTTTATCTAGCTTTTCTTTGAGCGTAGCAATACGCTTGTCAATCATGCGACGGTCCATCTCGATCTGAGACTCACCGGGTCCACGAGTACCGATACCACCCTGCTGACGTGACAAGTGTGTCCAAAATCGCGTTAGTCGCGGCAACAAATATTGTAGCTGTGCCAGCTCTACCTGCGTTTTGGCAGCAGCCGTTTTAGCTCGTGATGCAAAAATATCCAGGATCAATCCACTGCGATCCAATACTTTGGCCTTTGTCTCCTTTTCAATATTTCGGATCTGGGTCGGTGAAAGGTCATCATCAAAAATAAAGGTATCGACATTTCTTTCTCCTTTCATCGATTTCAGCTGACGAAGCTTACCAGACCCTACATACGAAGAGGGATCGGGGTGCATTCGATTTTGCAAGACTTTGTCTATCGTCTTACCACCAGCAGTATAGGTGAGCAGCTCAAGCTCATCCAAATATTCCTCGGCTTGTATGCGCGGAGTCTCGGGGCCATAAACACCTACGAGAACGGCCCGTTCTTGAACAATGTCAGAATTTCGAATCTCTTCAAACAAATGAGTAAGGTCTAAAAGTTTTAATTAAGATTGCTACAGCTGTTTAAACTGCTGGATGTTTATATCATCCTTAACATAACAACGAATACGTCGTCCGAGTTTGTGTGAAATTATTTTTTTAAAAGAGGCTTTCCTGTGATGAGGCACATCCAGTTCCAAACGAATAAATTTATCGGTATTGTTACTTTTATCAACACTGTAGATAAAAATATAATGCGTATATGTTTCATGTTCTGTTTCCACAAAATCACGAATCTGGTGCCAAGCTACGGTTTGTGACGGTTCATTCACGTTTTTTACGATTCCGTTGTCAGTAATAAATCGCTTTGTTGCCAAATGACTGGCGGTAAACCAGCAAAACCCGAGCCAGCTATACATGCCGGCAAGTGCTATTTCACTTGTTGCACCACGGTATATAGCAACACCGCCTGCTATAAAAACGGTAAGCATAAACAACGTCGAGAACAACGGATATCCTCCCAATTTCCCGGTTTTCCAGCTCAATCGTACATTACGCAACCGAATAACATTTATTACAGAGAAAGTAGCCAGTACAGCCGCACCCAACGTAAAAATGCCCAGCACAAACCAGAGAATAATATCAGCATTCGTACTTATCATATCATCAAGATGTTGATTCGGCCTTGTATAATCGCGTAACCAGTGTTTCTGTAACTAAAAAAAGCAATGCTATCCAAATAAACCAATTCCAAATTTCTTTTCCGAACACAGAAGAACGCAATTGTTCATCCAATTTATCATTTGAGAGGTCATCTGCAGCAATAATATCAGGAGTATAAACCTCATCATCCAGCATATGCCGCCATTCCTCTTCTTCTAACGTATCAAAGTGCGATTCCATTATATTTTGATTTACAGCCACCTGAATTACCTGATCGCCAGCAGATATTTCTAATATGCCGGGCTCCCACTCTCTTCCCTCATACACTATTTTCATCCCATTGGACTGTCGCTGAACCTCCGGCTTGTAATCCGTTCCATTTATCGAAAGTGTAATATCTGTTTCTGAAATGGCTTCTTCCCATTCAAAGGTTTTACCAAGCTGATGCTGCTGAAGACCGCCTCTTTCGGGGGAAGATGCATATAATATAGTTCGATAATACATGGGAGCAAAAAGGGGATTTACAGGAAAATTTGACCAGCCCGGATCAGCTCCCAATGTAGAAATGAGCAGCATTCCTTCCCCAAACCTATGTTCGGCAAGCAAAACATCATTATTTGCAGCTTCCAGCAAGGTTAAACTATTGGAATTTGAAGCAGGCTCATAATGGTAGTAGTAGAACAGCGAGGGTAAGTCGACCCGAATTTCCTCATCTTTTTCTTTATTGAAGATTCCGTCTAAAATTGGATGTCCCTCTTCAAGTCCTCCCATTTTAGTAATAGTTTCAAAAGAGCCGTACTCTCCCATCACATTATCAAATTGGCCGGCATTAAAAAGAGAGAAAAATTGATTATAGTTTTCGATTTCACCCTGTTCAGAGGGTAAAAACAGGATGCCCCCTCCATCTTGCACATACTGGCTCAGTCCCTGATGCCAATATGCAGGAATACTGGTTAGTCCATTTAATATCAATCCATCGTAGTCTGTCCAGGTCCCCTGTTCAATGTCATTCACCTGTTTTTCTTCAAATAGGATACGTGCATTGGTTTTCCGGGCTGCTTCTAATGCCGGAGCAATATAAGATGTGAAAGAAGGGGACTCTTGGCTATTGTTAACCAATAAAATTGACCGCTGCCGGGGAATATGTACTACAAAATGTCTTGTATTATCAAAATCTACTTCGTCTCCCTCCAACAGAATTTGACCCGACAGATACCCCACCTCTTCCGGAATGAGTTCAAATAAAAAGTCTTTGGTTTCACCCGGCTCTAACGCAGTTTCATACTGGCCCGTCATCTCCCCTTTTACCTGCAACGATACAAACTGATTGGCAACAGCTGCATCACCCGTATTTTCTACTTCTACCGAAAGCGTTATCGGAGAACCCGGACTCAGAAGCTGGCTCTCGAGTGAAATTGATTTAACAGCCACATTTTGTTGTTTGGCCTCTTCCAGCTGAATGAGCTGTACAGAAACCGACTTTGCTTCCGACTCATCGTCAAGTTCAATCTCTTCTAAAGTCGATAGCTGACTAACCTGCCCATCAGAAACAATATACAACACAGATCGGCCACTCGGTGCTTCTTTAAGTTGCTGATACACCTCTTTAAACTGATCTGCAGTATAATGTCCACGATTAACGGATGTTATATTATCCAACTGGCTGATCGCCCTGTTACTATTGACAAACCCGTTAGTTGTAGCATCAGTAGCATTAGTCGTTTTTATAAGAAATTTATCATCGGAATTCCCGTTTGTTATTATCCGGTCAACAACATCCTTGGCCTGCTCGATTAGTGGGCCATCCGTTCCAACCCGGCTCATACTGGCACTGTTATCGATCAAAATAGCCACAGATCGGGATTCACCGGAACTTGCTGAGCCCGTTATAGTTGGAGGTAAAAAAGGACGGGCCAGCGCAAGAGCTAAAAATAATACTGCCAATGTTCGCAACGCCAGCAACAAATATTGTTTGATTCGTATGCGACGTATTGTACTTTTACGAAGCTCATTAAAAAAAGACAGGGTTGAAAAGGCAACCTTTTGTGGCCGTTGCAGATTAATCAAATGAATGATAACAGGTAACGCTACGGCCAAAAGCCCCAACAAAAATAAAGGATTAAGAAAGTTCATTTATATCAAAATTGTTACTTTTGAAGGCTTCAAATAAAATTGCCCACTCATAAGCTATTAAATAAACAGCGATATTTTAACAATTATTACTGAGAAAAATTTATCCCCATTCATGAATACGTTTAAAGCTGCAGGTATTTTTTTATGTACTGTTTTACTATTAGCGTCATGCTCAGATATTCCCGATCGCAGTTGGTCGGATGCCGTACCAGAAGAAGCACCTTTTGTAATTATTCCCGATGAAGCAGCTTCGCTCAATACGGTGCTTGATGCATCTCACACTCCTTTATTAGATGACATCACTTCTTCAGCCGTTCAATTATTATCACGAATCGACTCTACAGCCCAGTCTCCAATTCCATTAAATGCTATCACACTTTATCCAGACGCTGATAATCAGCTTGCCATTGTTTGGATGGCCCAGGCGTCCCGCGGATTTATTGAACGGATGCAAAACAACTTTTATCTCGATTTTGCGCAAAACCAGTACTCTTTTAACGACATCAAAATACATATTTTACATCTTGGTGATCGGAGACTTTTTGCAACTCAACTTCATGATGATCTATTTATATCCGAATCCAGCCTGGCCCTTGAAGAAACTATCCGAGCATACACGGGTACTCATCCCCGGGCAAATCTGTCCGATATTACGCCCCAGGCGGGGAACATCATCATGAACACACCCTCTCTTGATAAATGGGCGGAACAGTTGTCGATGGTTACGTATCGTCCGATTATTAAGAATGCACTTGAAGGTACGGAACCAACATTATTATCCGTTACGCAAAAAGGCGAAGGACAAGGAAGCATGCTTGAACTTGCCGGCACGGTTCCGCTTAATGAAAAAATCCCATCCGATCTGGTAGCTTCTGTTTCATCTACTAATGCACCTATTGTTTTAGATCAATATATTTCGTCTAATGCAGCGGCGGCAGGGTTATTTCGTCTTGAGCCACGAAGAGTTCCCCCAACTTCTCTGCCCGACACTACACGTCTCGATTCGGTTCTTATAGATGACCAAATTGCATACTCAGATATTGCAAAAACGCTTGATCCGGAGTTTTCACTGGTAATGTATGCACAGTCCGGATTCCTTTCTACCGGAGAACACCTCTTTTTGCGAAAGGTTTCGGATGTTCCAGCTTTGCGACGAGCATTGAATTCATTGACTCGCAACGATCACATTCAACGCAGCGATGGTACATATGTCATTCACAGCAATGCAATTGCCCAGCTAATAGGGAGTTCATTTTGCACGTTCCAGAACTTTTATCTGGATATCATCGGAGATGTAGTAGCAATCTCAAAACGTAAAGGACTTGTCGAGGGTGTTTCCTCTGACCGCAGCCGACGTCGTACCATGTATTATGAGCAAACATTTCGGGATATAAAAGAGGATCTCCCCGAAGAAATTAGTGGATTTTTTATTGGTAACAGTGATTTTTATTCATTTGTAGAACCTTTCCTGTCCCCCAATAATTATCTTAATGCACTCACTTCGAAGTTTGATATTATTACAGCATCGACGACTGCAAACAGTGAAAATAATTTTTCTTTCAGTTTAAAAGCGTATCAAACAGAAGACCGTTCAGCACCTTATCAAGAAAAATGGCTATTCCCTACGGGTTCCGATTTAACGGGCAAACCAATTTTAGCTAATATTGGAGGCAGTGACAGAAATGAGGTTATTTTTGCTACAAAATCCGGCGATCTATATGCTCTGGCAGCTGATGGAACAGTTGTTATGCGAGCTAATACCGGATCTGATACTCCGATTGGACCTCCCGTTGTTTACGACTGGTATGGAACCAATCAAAATGTAATTCTTCTTGCGGCCGGCAATAAAGTCTATGGGTGGAATGACAACGGGGAATTACTTCCCAAGTTTCCTTTTGAACTCAACGAAAAAATTACTTCACCATTAGTTGTAGAAGATATCGACCGAGACGGGTTACCAAATGCCATGATCGCTACAGCGGATAGAAAACTCCACCTAATGAATGGTCGCGGTGAGAATATTAACGGCTGGCCTGTTACTACAAATGCTGAAATTAGAACAATTCCAACAGTTACAAATTATCAAGGGGCAACAACTATTTTCGCATTTGCTGAAAACACCCTGCATGGTTGGCGTGCAAATGGCAATGAAAGAAACGGTTTTCCGAAATTTATCAATGCCTCATTAAATGGTTCTCCTGTATTGTACGAAGGTAATATTTTGGGAAACGCAGCCGACGGTTATTTATATTCCATAGGACCCAACCAGCTATTTTCTGATTCACTTAACGTCTTTGAGACAAGTACCGAATCTTCTGATATCGAAGCTGTTTACGCTTCAAATAGCGCATTGGTGGGAACTCCTTCTGTACACGATTTGACAGTTCAGGATGGAGACCAAACCCATCAGGAACCGATGATTTTGACAATGAGCTCAAATGGTTCGGTATTTTTGATTAATCAGGAAGGACAATTACGATTTACACAGAGTATGGGTCAACCTGCTGCACCGATGTTTTCACCTTTTGTCTCAGATATTGACAAGAATGGGCATAAAGACATTGTCGCATTGGCAAACTTCGGCCGCCTATATGCTTGGGAGATAGTAGATGGCGAACGTATTTATGCGGTCCCAACCAGCGGCATGCAATATCCTATTGTTACCGATATCGATGCCGATGGATACAATGAACTTATTGCCCAAACGCGGGAAGGTCTGCGCACTTGGACGATCTTTGGTACGAATGAAGATAAGGCTGAAGAGGATAGCGAAGAATCCCAAGAGTAATAGCCACAATTACAGGATATCCCCCAAGGCCTGTCGCAGGTAACCAAATTTGAACTCAAATCCGTGTTGCTGCAGCTTTTTAGGCTGCATACGTTTGCTCGTTATTACGGGATTCGCAGCTTCTCCCAATACCATATCCAATACAAATTCCGGCACTCTAAACAACGACGGCCGATGTAATTGGGAAGCCAGTTCGCTGGCAAATTCATTCATCGTCACCGGATTGGGAGCATTCAAATTATATGGCCCTTCCAACTCTTTATTTTGTAACGGATATATTAATCCGCGACATAAATCGAGCATATGAATCCAGGGGAAATACTGTTCGCCACTGCCAATCGGTCCACCAACAAAAAGCTTGAAGGGCAGTAGCATCTGTTCCAAGGCTCCCCCGTCTTTTTCAAGGACAACCCCAATACGCGGATTCACCAGGCGAACCCCGTATTCAGTCACTGGCTGGGCAGCTTCTTCCCAATCCACACATACCTTTGATAAGAAACTATTTCCAGCTGGTGCCGACTCATCCAATACCGTATCACCAGCCGGCTCGTAATAATCAGCTCCAGAAGCAGAAATCATCACCTCAGGCGGATTGTCCGCATCTTTAATAGCATTCAACGAGTTGTTCTGTACACTCGATGCGACTGGAATAGATCTTCTCTTTCACTTCATCAGTCCATCGCGTTCCAAAAATCGAGGATCCTGCTAAATTGATAACAGCATCTGCCTGCTCCATTTCAGGCACAAGGTTATCATCCCAAGAAACAAATTGCTGATTTTTTGCCGTTTCATCCTCATATTCTTCCGGTGATCTACTAACAATGGTTAAAAAGTGTCCCTCTTGAAGCAGCAACGTTCGCAAATTAGATCCTATAAATCCGGTACCACCAGTAATTAAAATATTCATAAATATTTTTCTTTTATATTCATATGAAGCTATTACATTAAGAATCTCAGTAGCATTCCATTAAGAATCAGTTCTGTAATGAATCCATCATATCTTAATAAAGCATTAACGGTCATTCGTTTCGTCTTAGGCATTCTATTCTTGGTTTCGGGAATAGGAAAACTCATTAGCGGTTCCGACGCTCGATACCTCGTTGAGTTGTTGGCTACTGAATACTACTGGCTTATTGAATATGCCAATTTTATTGTAATTACAACATCCATCATAGAACTCGTACTGGCTGTCCTATTGATATGGAACAAACTTTTAAAATGGGCTTTAGCAGGAACCTTGGCTATGCTCATTGGTTTCTCTTCGGTGCTTTCATACTTTTACTTTCAGGGGATGTCGGTAGAAAATTGCGGTTGCTTTGGTGCGTTTGGTTTTGCATCCGGGCTGGAATTTACCCTAATCCGAAATGCGGTGCTTATCCTGCTTACTATTATTGCATTTGTACTAATCGCAAAAACAAAATCTAAACAAATAGACGATACTCTTTAATTTCGAGAGACCCCTAATCCTGCAGAATCTGACATTCTTATTCGTTTTTCATCTGTGAGTGTCAATCCCGAAAAGGGATCATTACTGATCAGCAAATGACCATCAAGATCTACATAATCGGCCCATGTGCCCAATAATGCTCCTGCAGATATACCCAGTGAACTTTCGATCATGCAGCCAATCATCACCTCAAGATTTCGCTCACGGGCTTTCTCAATTAGCGTAGAAGCTTCAACCAAACTGCCCACTTTCTGAAGCTTAATATTAATGCCGTCAAATTGATCAGCAATTTCATCCATATACTCTCTGCCCACAAAGCTTTCATCAGCAATAATAGGCAACGGAGACCACTCTTTTAACTGAGCCAACTCCTTTTTACATGATGCAGGCATGGGCTGTTCAATAAATTCCACATTTTTATCCGCTAAAAACCGAATAGCTTCTTTAGCTGTAGCCAAATCCTCCCATCCTTCATTGGCATCTACCCGAATAAT
The DNA here is from genome assembly GCF_034521915.1 of Fodinibius sp. GTDB lineage: Bacteria > Bacteroidota > Rhodothermia > Balneolales > Balneolaceae > Fodinibius. The sequence goes on along the minus strand of NZ_JAXHLU010000004.1, from coordinate 459,515 downwards.
CTGATGTGATACCTCTCGAATACCTTTAATAATTTCTTCATCCTGATCAGTGCCGAGCTTTACTTTTAATATGGGATAATCTTTTGCTCCTTCTACCTTTTGCTGCATTACATCTATGTCATCAAGGCCAATAGTAAAAGAGGTCGGAGGTGTTGTTTGTGAAGGCGCATCCCACAATTTCCATAAGGGTTGCCCCTGGTTTTTGCCCCACCAATCCAGCCAAGCCATTTCGAGCGCAGATTTAGCTGACTGTACTGATTTTATTGATGTTTGTTCTAATCCTTCAGACAATTCATCGGCAGACTCAATATCATCAAAAAAAATTTCAGGAAGTTGTTCTATAGCTTCACAAACTACATCAGCATTTTCATCGTATCGACTATTCGGGCCCGCTTCTCCAAAACCAGTTACCCCGTCTGCCGATAAGGTAACTAACACATTAGAAACTGTTTTTTTGGTTCCTCGTGCTATTGTAAATGGATGGGAGGGTAAAAGTTCTAATTTCTCAAATTCAAGTTTAAAATGAGGCATATCCTGAAATTTTTAGCGCGTATATGTAAATATAAAATGCGGGACTTGCTAAAATCAGAGCATCAAAGCGGTCAAAAAATCCACCGTGTCCGGGCAAAATATCAGAAGCATCTTTAGCATTGGCTGCCCGCTTTATTCTGCTGGCTGTTAAGTCACCGATGGGACCAAAAATGCTGATCAGCAATGAAACAGGAGCTAACACAAATAGTGATACCGAAAGGTCAACAGGCACAGCATAGAAAGCAATAGTCAATCCAACCAGAGCTCCAAGAATTCCAAAGAAAAATCCCTCCCACGTTTTATTAGGGCTGATTGCAGGTGCCAATTTATTTTTTCCGAGATATTTACCTCCAAAATAGGCAAATATATCATTCCCCCAGACCATCAACAGCAACCCCATCGTCAACGCAAATCCAATTTCGGCAGCTCCCGTACTTCTAATCAAAATAATTGCCAATAATCCCAGTGGAGCATAAATACCACAAAAGAACGTGCCAATTATCTGCTTTAAGGCGTAGTCACTTGACTTGAAAATTTGAATGGCTATAAACAGTAAAAATATAACCATTCCTATGGTAAGTGCGTGGGGCAGGTAAGGACTCAATAATATCCACATGCCAATGGTATATGGAAAGAGATTATCAGGCTCAAATCCAGCTCCTGCAGCCAGCATAGATAACTCTCGCTGAATAAAAAGGGCAACCAGAATAATTAATCCAACAAAATAAAAGTCGCCGAGCCATGTGATAAATATAAAGAAAGCCGCAGCCGGGACAGCAAATAGAATACGTTTCGTAAGCTCAGTCACAGATCAATTATTCTTCTTCGTTGTTTCCTTCTTCCGGCACCTCAAATTCAGTCAACGCATTTCGCGCTTCCTCTTCGTATTCATCTGGCACATACAGGTAAACCATTCCCATCTCACCATAATTTACACTGAATGAGGAATCACGTTTAGACAAAATATTAGAGGGGATTTCAAGGCTGGCAAGGTAATTTTTAGCGCTTTCAACTTCGTACTCGGTACCACCCTCCATTACGCACGTCCAGTTTTCAATGTCGTTTGGTTCAGAACCTTCGAACATAATAAACCTCCTTAGGCTATTAATTTCTTATTTTGACCATACATCCAATATACAATATAAGCAGTAATTAACAGACTAATAATTACGGCCCACAATGGTGGCATTGATTCGGGGGTAATTTCTGCAAAAGCTGATTCGGGATAATACGTCCCCACCAAGCACGCTACCACCATTATTAATCAAATGCGCGACAATGGCCGGTATAATACTTTCTGATACCCATGTGATGTATGCGAATAACATGCCCAGCGTTGCAAGTGGTATTAAATTACTAAGCTGAATATGATATAAACCGAAAAGTAATCCCGATACGATAATAGCCGGCCAGATACCCCAGCTTTTTTGAAAAGCACTCATTACGTATCCGCGATAAAGGGTTTCCTCACAAATGGCCGGTACCAGTGCTACATGAAATAAGGTAAGTAGCAACAAGTGATCACCGCGCAGATAGTTTTCGATCATCTGCATTTGAGTATTTTGCATGTTGCTAAACATTTCGGGTACGGGGACAAGAGCATTAAGCCACGATAGAAACCAAATAGTGGGTTGTATCGCAACAATTAGCACAACAGTTATAACCGATAATTGAAGAGTATCGGGCCGAATAGAAAACCGGAGAAACTTTTTTCGTCCCTCTTTAGAGCTGTGCAAGCGTGCAAAAAACCAAGTCGCCAATCCCAGAAATAATATCTGTCCTGCCGAATTACCTATAAAAAGCAGATCCAGGTTTTCGGTAAGTTGCGACATCATCTCGTTGGCGTCTGCACTTATACCGCCCTCCATTAACATCAATACAATAGCCACAACCGAGGCTGTAACCTGAAAAAGGATGAACGCCGCTATAATCCAAAGCAGGGCCAGCGCCCAATCGGAAAAGCCGTTGCGTTCAGCCCAAGAATGATAATTTGAATTAAATGTATCTGTCCCAGAAGATTCGTTATTCACTAACTTATTTTGGTATCTACAATTATCCTTCCTGCTTTCCAAAAAGCTTGGCTCCTATCATGCCGGTTAAAACATTTAGGATGCCATACATGGGGAGATTATATAAAAGCTGTGTGCCTATACTATTTTGGCTGCGCATACTTTGCACCGTTGAATCAATCATCTGCTGCTTCTGAGCATCGGGCAATTCTGAGGCCTCAAAATTAGCAATCGTACTGTCAATTAGTTTTTGCGTCATATCGGGATCAATAAGCAGCCAGATCTGATTAAACACAACAGTTACCAATGCAATACAAATACCGGTAAACAACCCGATAAGTGCTCCTTTTCCCAGTTTTATACTTATCTCATATTCATTAGCATAGTGCCATATAGCCAGCATACCACCAAAGGCACCAACCAAACAAACGAATACTCCCAACAGCTGCACCGGTGAAAATAACGATCCCGTAGGTTCCGAATTAATAACTGCATAGCTCGTTACTAAAGACAGTGCAAAAACGATAACCCCAAATATTAATCCTGCTATCCCTACCGATGTCCAATACGGTGGTTGATTATTTTGCTCTGCTTGTTGTTCTGCTACTTCATCCATAATGATCCCGTTTCGTTTTAGTTATGATGAAAAAAATCTCCGATAAAAATTAATGCTGCTGAACTTCCCAGCATCCCACCCAACAGTGTACGTGAAACTAACGTATTCTGCCAGAGTCCAAAGAAATTTCCGGCAGCGTCAAGAAGATTAAATAATAGCATAAATACTACGATTTTCTTTATATATGTTACCCTCTTTATGTTTAATAATGTTACAATTGGCAATAGCCCCCATCCTAAAGCAAATCCGGAATAAATCCCTATACATCTGCTGCAAACAGCCATGGGTTGCCCGTTAATCCAAAACGAGCGATCGGCAATTTGATGGCATAAACTATAAAAACTCTGATGTTGCCATTGCCCTGGCCATGGAGTAGACTGGTTAAACAATCCACCTCCAAGAGCAACAAATACTACTACAAAAGCCAAAAATAATATTGATCCATATAATATTGGCTGGCGTATTTGCATGACAGCATTAACCGTTAACTACTTTTTTTAATCCATTTATAAAATCAGAAGGAGCCCGGCACGGTTTACGAGTATCCTCTTTCATAAAACAGAGTTCAACTTTCCCTTGGATGTGTGGGGCTTCCCTTCGCTCAGTTTTAACATAATAATACGTTTCGAGTCGCACCGTGGGAATATCAAACAGCAATACCTCTACATCCATCAGCTCATCATAAAAAACCGGTGATTTATAATCCACCTGTGTATGGATTACAGGTAGCATGATGCCATTTTGCTCTAATTTAGCATAAGGTAGTCCCAGCGACCGTATCATCTCGGTACGCGCTTCCTCAAAATATTCCAGGTATCGGCCGTAATAGACATATCCCATTTTATCAGTTTCACCATATCGACTGCGCAACTGATGGTTGTAACTAAAAATAGGATCTTTATCTGGAAACAATGAAATCCGGTCTACTTCTTGTTAGATACTTTTTTGAATTCACCCATGTTGGCATATTTGTCAATACGGGATTCAACTAATTTCTCGGATGATTTTTTCTTTAACCGTTTTAACGATTCCAGTATTTGTTCTTTTACCGCCTTAGCGGCCTGATCATAATTCCGGTGAGCCCCGCCAAGCGGCTCCTTGATAATACCATCAATAATATCCATCTCTTCGAGATCTTCGGCCGTAAGTTTTAATACCGCTGCTGCCTGCTCTTTATAATCCCATGTCTTCCACAAAATAGAGGAACATGATTCCGGAGAAATCACCGAATACCAAGTATTCTCCATCATATAAACTTCATTGCCCATACCTATACCTATGGCACCGCCACTGGCTCCTTCTCCAATCACAATCGTGATAATGGGTACCTTCAGTGTAGCCATCATCTTTAGATTCTTTGCAATAGCTTCAGCCTGTCCACGCTCTTCGGCCTCCAGTCCGGGATAAGCACCGGGCGTATCAAGCAATGTAATAACCGGAATATCAAATTTTTCACCCAGCTTCATCAAGCGATGAGCCTTACGATATCCCTCGGGATTCGCCATCCCAAAATTGCGATACTTTCTACTTTTCGTATCACGGCCTTTTTGATGTCCCATAATAACGACAGACTGACCATCAATAGTCGCAAAACCACCTACAATGGCTTTGTCATCACTGTGGTAGCGGTCGCCATGTATTTCAACAAAGTTTTCGGTGATTTTATAAATATAATCCAACGTATAGGGACGATCGGGATGACGTGCCAACTGCACACGCTGCCAGCGTGTTAAATTTGTAAATATCGATTCTCGAAGTTCATCGACACGTTTTTCAAGCCGTTTTATCTCTGGCGAAAGAACATCATCATCCGCAACAGACAATTCACTCAGCTCTTTGATCTTTTTTTCCAGATCGGCAATAGGTTGCTCAAAATCTAAATACTGCATAAACGAATTTTATCACTTAAAAATGACTTCAAATATAAGAACTAATCCGAAGATATTAAGAAGATATCTTACTGTCTAAAGTGTCCCAAATATACTTTGAATTTTTAATGTCCATACCCGCCAAATAGCCTCCCAAACAATAGATTTCGACATCTTAGAAACTCCTTCTTCGCGTTCACGAAATATAATAGCTACTTCCTTAAGTGAAAATCCTGCTTGCCATGCCCTAAAATGAAGTTCTATTTGAAAGGCGTAACCGTTCGACCGAATTTTTTCCACTGAAATATCCTCAAGCACTTTTCGATGGATACATTTAAATCCAGCTGTCGTATCAAAAATTGGCAATCCCGTAATAAATCGGGCATAAAGATTAGCACTGTAAGACAAAATAAGCCGACTCAATGGCCAATTAATAATACTTATTCCTTTAGCATATCGCGATCCAATGGCCACATCTGCCTCTCCCGCTTTTACTTCTGCTATTAATTTTGGAAGATCTTCCGGATTGTGAGAAAAATCGGCATCCATCTCACAGATATACAAATAATCTCGATCGAGTGCGTATTTAAATCCTTCTACATAAGCTGTTCCCAATCCCAGTTTGCCGGATCGCTCAATTAAATGCAGTCGATTCCCAAATTTATTTTGAGCTTCATTGACTAAATCAGCTGTTCCGTCGGGTGAACCATCATCAACAATTAATAAATCAATATCCTCATCTTGATTTAATACCTGATCGATAAGCTCCGAAATATTATTAGCTTCGTTATATGTAGGAATTATTACTAATGTCTCTTTAGACATAAATCTTGTTAAAATGATTATTTCTGCTTAACGGATACTTCTCTATTCTCCTAAAATGTACTAAGGATACGAAATAGCTTATTAATGTTGCATAAATAATTTTCCTATCTTCAGCGCTTAAGAATATAAAAGAATTGCTAACTTATTAATATTTATTACCATTGTTTAATTTAGAGAAGACTGCCTCATCTACAAAAGCACGTCTCGGTACACTTACTACTGCTCATGGGAAAATTGATACCCCAATCTTTATGCCGGTGGGTACGTTAGGCACAGTAAAAGCCGTAAAGCAGGACGAGCTGATCGATAAAGTAAAAGCTCAAATAATATTAGGCAACACCTATCACCTTTATCTCCGTCCCGGATGTGATATTATTGAAAACGCGGGTGGACTTCATTCTTTTATCAATTGGGATCGTCCCATTTTGACAGACTCCGGAGGATATCAAATTTTTTCTCTGTCCGATAATCGAGAACTAACTGAAGAAGGAGCAAAGTTTAAAAGCCACCTGGATGGATCAAAACATATGTTCACTCCCGAAAATATTGTAGGAATTCAACGCACCCTTGGTTCTGATATCATGATGGTTTTAGACGAGTGCCCACCCTATCCTAGCAGCTATGAATATGCCAAGGAATCTATGGAACTTACCCATCGCTGGGAAAAAAGAGGAAGAGAAGCATTTTTGGAGACGAACCCAAAATATGGCCACCAACAAGCACAGTTTGGGATCGTTCAGGGTGGCACCTATGAAGATCTACGCATAGAATCTTCTAAATTCATAACCGATCTTGATTTCGAAGGTATTGCCATCGGCGGGCTCAGTGTAGGTGAACCTACCGAATTAATGTATGAAATGACTGACCTCAATACTGACTACCTTCCTGAAAATAAACCCCGTTACCTGATGGGCGTAGGAAAGCCCGAAAATCTTTTGCATGCCATTGCTCGAGGCATTGATATGTTCGATTGCGTATTGCCAACAAGAAATGCCCGTAATGGTCAAATATTTACCCGCAATGGATACATAAATATTCGAAATGCCAAATGGAAAAATCATCAGAAACCATTAGATCCGGAATTTCCTACCGATTTGTGCCAAAAATATAAAATGTCGTACATCCATCATCTGTTTCGTAATGATGAATTACTCGGATTACAATTAGCCTCCCTCCATAATCTCACATTTTATTTATGGCTGATGAATGAAGTAAAAGAGCGAATTGCCAATGATACATTCCATAACTGGTATAAAGAAAAGGCAGAAATCTTAGCTACAAAGATTTAATCTTGAATATTTTACAATAAAAAAAGCCCTTCACGCATAGCGTAAAAGGGCTAAAAAATAAAAAAAGAGAGCGGGCGGGGACCTACGCTTCCTCCCGGTCGGGAAGTACCATCGGCGCTGCCGGGTGTCACGGCCGTGTTCGGGATGGGAACGGGTGGAGCCCCGGCGCTTGGCCCGCCTGCTCAAAAATGTGTAAAAACAGTATGTCAAAGGGTGGTCTTCGACGTAGTGATAGCTGGGGTAAGGGGTGGATCGGAGGTTGCTGCTTGCTCGTTGCTTCGGCTTGGCTGCCCGACCCAACGGGTCGTGCAAGCCATATAAGCGGAAGCCGGTAGCCTTATTAGTACGGCTCGGCTGCACGCGTTACCGCGCTTACACCTGCCGCCTATCGATCTGGTCGTCTTCCAGAAGGCTGTAAAGGGAATGTTTATCTTGGAGCGTGCTTCGCGCTTAGATGCTTTCAGCGGCTTATCACTTCCGCACATAGCTACCCTGCGATGCCCGTGGCCGGACAACAGGTCCACCAGCGGTGCGTCCACTCCGGTCCTCTCGTACTAGGAGCAGCTCTCCGCAACATTCCAACGCCCACAGCAGATAGGGACCGAACTGTCTCACGACGTTCTGAACCCAGCTCGCGTACCGCTTTAAATGGCGAACAGCCATACCCTTGGGACCTTCTCCAGCCCCAGGATGCGATGAGCCGACATCGAGGTGCCAAACCTCCCCGTCGATGTGAACTCTTGGGGGAGATAAGCCTGTTATCCCCGGAGTACCTTTTATCCTTTGAGCGACGGCCCTTCCATTCGGAAAACCGCCGGATCACTAAACCCTGCTTTCGCAGCTGCTCGACCTGTATGTCTTGCAGTCAAGCACCCTTATGCTTTTACACTCTGCGCACGATTGCCGACCGTGCTGAGGGTACCTTTGGGAGCCTCCGTTACTGTTTAGGAGGCGACCGCCCCAGTCAAACTACCCACCATACACTGTCTCCCGAATCCTCGGGATTAGAATTCAGCGGCCCAAAGGGTGGTATTTCACGGACGACTCCACGCCAGCTGGCGCTGGCGCTTCCGGGTCTCCCACCTATCCTGCACATCGGGCAGCTAAAGCCAATGTAAAGTTGTAGTAAAGGTTCACGGGGTCTTTCCGTCCCGCTGCGGGTAATCGGCGTCATCACCGATACCACAATTTCACCGAGCTCGTGGCTGAGACAGTGTCCAATTCGTTGCACCATTCGTGCAGGTCGGAACTTACCCGACAAGGAATTTCGCTACCTTAGGACCGTTATAGTTACGGCCGCCGTTTACTGGGGCTTCAGTTGGCCGCTTCATCGCCGAAGCGATTAACAGCCTTCCTTAACCTTCCAGCACCGGGCAGGTGTCAGCCCCTATACATCGTCTTACGACTTAGCAGAGGCATGTGTTTTTGGTAAACAGTCGATTGGACCTGGTCACTGCGCCCCCGACGGGCCGAAGCCGGCCGGGGGGATCCTTCTCCCGAAGTTACGGATCTAATTTGCCGAGTTCCTTAGCCACGATTCGCTCGAGCACCTGAGGATCCTCTCCTCATCTACCTGTGTCGGTTTTGGTACGAGCGCTATGCCAGCAGATGACGACGGGTTTCTTGGCAGCAAGATTACCTACGCTATCGGTTTGCCCGTAGGCTCCCCGTACTGTCGGCGTTCGGCCTTGGTGGTGGGCGGATTTGCCTACCCACCGGCCTACTGCCTTTAACCTGCTATTCCATCAGCAGGCGGTAGTGTCACTTCTGCGTGACGCCTTCATCTATAGCTGGATAGCGGTACCGGAATATTTAACCGGTTTTCCATCGGCTTCGCCTGTCGGCTACGCCTTAGGTCTCGACTAACCCTGATCCGATTTGCGTTGATCAGGAACCCTTAGATTTTCGGTGGAGGGGGTTCGCACCCCTCTTATCGTTACTCATGCCTACAGTTTCGCTTCCAGAGCCTCCACTGGTCCTTACAGACCAACTTCGATGGCGCTGGAATGCTCCTCTACCACTGTACCGACGAATCGGTACAATCCACAGCTTCGGCACCAAACTTATGCCCGCGAATTATCGACGCCGGGCCGCTCGACTAGTGAGCTATTACGCACTCTTTCAAGGAATGGCTGCTTCTAAGCCAACCTCCTAGTTGTCTGGGCAACCCAACTTTCTTTGTTCAACTTAGTTTGGATTTAGGGGCCTTAGCTGGTGGTCTGGGTTGTTTCCCTCTTGCGGGAGGACGTTATCGCCCCCACGCTGACTACCTGGCAACACGGGCCGGCATTCGGAGTTTGTCTAGATTTGGTAGGCGGTGAAGCCCCCTAGTCTAATCAGTGCTCTACCTCCGGGCCGCTTGGCGCCAGATGCTATA
>NZ_JAXHLU010000004.1:0-445000 GCF_034521915.1 Fodinibius sp. | reverse complement strand
GGATCAAATAAAAATCCTACATCAACCTCCCGCTCCTCATCTTTCCAAATAGGAGTAAAGGTATGGATACCAACATGAATAGCCTGCTCTCCATTTGATATAATCTCACTAACTTTTTCTTTTATTTTTTCACGATGAGGTTGATAATATTTCTCGAATATTTGCTCTCGCACATGCAACGGCTGCTCCCTGGTAAATTCAGAAAAAAGAGTTGGGCTTTGTGTTGAACGATTCAAATCCACAAGCAACCGGGTAACAGTATTTAAGTAAGGCTCTTTATTTAGTCTATCAGAAATGGCATTCGTTAACTCCAAAGCTCCAATATCAATACCCCGATGGGTCTCCAGTATTTCAGGATTATCCTCAAAGAGGTGATGGAACTCCTCCGGAACTTCGTTGCCGGCATGCTCACAAGTAATAATAAGTTGGGTGCCCATTTTCTATCAATACTTTTTTTGTTCAACCTAACCTCCATATAAATAACAAACGATTCAACACTATTTCATTCCCCAGGCAACCTAAAAACAATCGCTATTTTTTATACCTTGTTCCGTAATTATAAATTCAGATATCCATTATAAAATATGTCGCTACTATTTATTGCTCCCGATCGGGATCTTTCTTCCTGGGAAGATGCAATTCACAGTATTGATCCCAATATCGAAATTGATATTTGGCCGGCTATTAAAGACAAAAACCGAGTACAGTTTACTGTATGCTGGAATCATCCCCAGCATCTTCTTGACGGCTTCCCCAATCTTAAAGCTGTTTCATCGCTGGGAGCTGGAGCTGATCACCTGCTTTCAGATAAGTCACTTCCAGAATCGGTTGATATCTGTCGCGTTGTTTCTCCATCGCTGGTCCAACAAATGAAGGAATATATTTTGGCGGCCGTTCTGAATATTCAACGGAATTTTGTGCATTACATTCGGCAAAACGATCAAAAAAGATGGCAACCTCATAATCATCCGTCACCAAAAAACCTACATGTGGGTATTATGGGATTGGGAGAACTCGGCAAGCCAGCTGCCAAACAGTTGGCCGAGTTGGGATACCAGGTTTCGGGGTGGTCTCGATCGGCAAAAAAAATCGAGAGCGTAAATACGTTTGCCGGTAAAGATGAACTTCACAAATTTATCAACAACACTCATATCCTTATTTGCCTGCTCCCTCTTACTGATAAAACCAGAGGCATTCTTAATCTCGAAATCTTTAAACAGATGGATGACCGTGGTTGGATTATTAATGTGGCACGCGGCGAACACTTGGTGGACGAAGATTTGATTTATGCATTAGACAGTAATATCCTGCAAGGGGCTTGGCTGGATGTTTTTTCTGAGGAACCACTGCCCGACAAACACGCGTTCTGGAATCGCGAAAATATTATTATTACTCCCCACATTGCCAGCATCACCAAACCTAATGAAGTGGCTAATCAGATTGTAGAAAATTACAAGCGGGCACTTTCAGGAATGGAACTAAATCATAAAGTAGACCGTGAGCTCGGATACTAAACTGATTTAGTGATAGGTAGCGAGTAAGAAGCAAAGAACATAGTTACTCATTACTAGCATATATTAACTAACATCCACCGGGGTAATCCATCCAAACGGATCTTCGGCTTGTCCATACTGAATATCAGTGATGGCATCGTAGAATTTCTCACCCACCGGACCTCTTCCATCAATATCAAATGTCACAGATTGTCCATCATGATGGACCTCCTCTACCGGAGCCACTACGGCAGCAGTACCGGCACCGAAAACTTCGTCCAACCTTCCATCTTTACCAGCCTGCATTACTTCATCAATACTGATACGACGTTCCTCCACGGGCATATCCCAATGTTTAGCTAATTGGATCACGGAGTCGCGCGTAACGCCCGGTAAAATAGTACCCCGCAAATCAGGGGTCACTAACACGCCATCAATCACAAAAAAGATGTTCATCGTACCCACCTCCTCAACATATTTATGCTCTTCGGCATCCAGCCAAAGCACCTGATCAAACCCCTGTTTTTTAGCCTGCTGCGCTGGATAAAAGCTGGACGCATAATTGCCTGCTGTCTTGGCAGCACCTACGCCACCTTTTACAGCTCGAACATACTGCTGAGTAGTTGTCAGCTTCACCGGTCGATCGTAGTAAGAACCCACGGGAGATGTAATAATGTAAAAACGATACTTCTCTGCTACACGCGCCGAAATAATAGGATCAAAAGCACACGCAAAGGGACGAATATAAAGAGAGTTCCTATTATTTTGGGGTACCCATTTATGATCCAGCTTTATAAGCTCTTTAATTCCTTCCAAGAATACTTCACGGTCAACTTTTGGGATACACATACGTTCACAAGAACGGACCATACGCTCGTAGTTCTTTTCCACCCGAAAAAGATTTATTGTATTCTCATCAACATGATAAGCCTTGGTACCCTCAAATACCGACTGGGCATAATGCAGCACATTTAGGGCCGGTGTCACTTCAATAGAACCATATGGTTTTATTTCCGGTTGCTGCCACTTCTCATCCCGATATTCCATCTCGAGCATATGATCTGCAAATTCAAGGCCAAATCCTGGCTTATTCAGATCTACATTATCTATTCTACTCGATGATGCTTCTGTTATTTTAAAATTAGTATCAGTAGTCATAATAAAATCTTTCAGTTCAAGAATGCTAACATACAATTTTTACGGATGAATTTCTTCAGAAATTACTTCGAAAGTAGCATTAGCTTTTTTTTAAAATCAATAACAACTTCTGGCAACCTATCTCAGACTATCTGTATTTAAACCTTTTATCAGTTGACAAACTTAAGCGGTTTCTGCTTTTTAGAATTGCTTGATCTCATTAAAAAAAATCTATCGCCAATGAAAGCATTATCAAAGTCCTCTATCCTTATTTCAATTCTTTTACTGGTAACCGTAGATGTTTTACCGGCCCAACAAACTACACCGCCCAAAATACTATCAATGCAGGAACGAGCCAATGTAATGAACAGCTGGCTGGAATACCGGCTCGACAATATTGTTCCAACCCTCATGCAGCGAGAAAATATCGATATGTGGGTTATTATAGCGCGAGAATATAATGAAGATCCCGTTATCAAAACGATGCTTCCCGCCACCTGGCAATCCGCGCGCCGCCGAACAATACTTGTTTTTTCGGACAACGGCAAAGAGGTAGAGCGGCTGGCCGTTGCACGCTATGATATCGGCAAATTTTTTAAAACGGCTTGGAATAAAGACAAAGAACCAAACCAGTGGAAACGATTAGTTGATATTATTAAGGAGCGTGATCCGGATAACATTGCCCTAAATTATTCCTCGAATTTTGCATTGGCTGACGGTATCAGTCACTCCGAATACAAAGCTTTTACTTCCGCCCTTCCACAGCGTTATCGAAACCGTATTGTATCGGGAGAAAAGCTAGCGATCGGATGGCTCGAAACACGCACCGATCCCGAGATGCAAGTTTATCCGATGATCTGTCATATTGCGCACGATATTATTGCTGAAGGATTCTCAGAGAAAGTTATCCAACCGGGTATAACAACCACAAAAGATGTAGAGTGGTGGTATCGCGAGCGCATTCGAGATCTCAATCTAACAGCGTGGTTCCATCCAAGCGTATCGGTACAACGAGCCGCCGAACCTGACACCTCATTCTTAGCTAACTTCTCCAAACGTCCCGCTGAAAATATTATACGCCCCGGCGATCTTCTGCATGTAGACTTGGGAATTACCTACCTTGGACTAAATACCGATACCCAGCAGCATGCATACGTGCTGAAAGCCGGAGAAACCAAAGCTCCAAAAGGTTTGCAAAAGGCGTTAGAAACCGGCAATAACCTACAGGATATTTTGACCAATAATTTTAAAGAAGGATTAACCGGTAATGAGATTCTATCAAAAAGTCGTAAAGAAGCTATTGCCCAGAATATTAAACCAAGTATTTATACCCATCCTATTGGATATCACGGACACGGTGCCGGCCCAACCATCGGGCTCTGGGATCAACAGGAGGGTGTGCCGGGCAAAGGCGATTATCCCCTCTATGCAAACACCGCTCACTCCATCGAATTAAATGCAACAGTACACATTCCTGAATGGGAAAAAGATATTCGCATAATGCTCGAAGAAGATGCCTTTTTTGATGGCGATTCTGTTCGATATATTGACGGCCGCCAGACAAAGCTTTGGCTGATTCCTCGACAACAATAATTCTAACTGGTTTATCTATTTTTGATGAGCAGCATAAACTCCTTGCTAAATCTTCTGAAAAATACTCCGAATGGTGCTTTTTTTAATCCCTGGTATCAAAAGGACCCCGAGCATGACATAAGTGAGAATAGTCCCCATATCCGTAAAAAACAGCTAACACACTATCTTAAAGAACGACTCGATACTGCCAAATATCTGTTTATTGCCGAAGCTTTGGGCTACCAGGGCGGACATTTTACCGGTATTGCCATGACCTCCGAGCGGATTTTACTTGGTCACCACGAGCCGGTGCACGGCATCCCGGCGGATGGAGCTTTTCAATTCATCGAAGCAGAGCGCACCAGCAAGCCGGAAGTAAATGCAAAAGGAATGTCAGAACCTACTGCTACCATCATGTGGAAAGCAATTTATCAGCTGGGAATTGATCCCTACGAAACTGTGCTTTGGAACGCCCTGCCCTGGCACCCGTATGATCCCAATGACGGACTACTTAGCAATCGTACTCCTACCGACCATGAACTGGAACAGGGATATCCATCACTAAAAGCTTTCTTAGAGCTCTTTTCTGATGGACAAATTATTGCCGTAGGACGAAAATGCGAACAAAGTTTGGACGCCTTCGGGATTTCCAATTATACGCCTGTCCGTCATCCCGCCAACGGTGGAGCGCCAAAATTTCGTCGACAGATGACACAATTAATAGAACGCAGATAACACAGATTAGGTAGATTTTCACGGATTTAATCTTTCATTATTAGACAAATCAGTGATTATCTGTTCAATCCGTACGAACCGTGTTCTATTTATCCCGTGCTTTGCATGGCAGCCGCCACGCCATTGATACTCAAAAACAGGGCATCACGTAACTTTTCTTCGTTAGCATCTTCCATTTCTCCTTTTCTTCTCCACCGATCCAGCAGCTCGGTTTGCATAATATTTAACGGATAGGTAAATGGATTCCGAAACCGAATTGATTTCTTTATTACAGGATTGATATCAAGAAGCTCATCTTGTCCCGTAATCTGCTTAATGGCATCCTCTGCTTTATCGAAATCCTCTGTAATACGGTTGTGGAACGTTCCATCATCGATATCATGATACGTATTGGCAGTAGGAATATGCGTCCGAGCCATTTCTCGCTGGGCATTATCAAGTACCGTTTTAAAAAAGATAACCTCTTCATACCACTCCTGAAGCTGAGAAAGCATACCCTCTTTTTGCAGCAACTGCTGTATGGCCTTTCCTATGCCATACCAGCCCGGTACGTTGTATCGCACCTGCGTCCATGCAAATACCCAGGGAATAGCTCGCAGGTTTTCAAAATCAGCAGCTTTGGCACTTCCACGAGAAACCGGCCGTGATGCGATGGGTAACCGGCTGATATGCTCGATGGGAGTCTTTGCCGTGTACCAACTCCAGAAGTCTTCATCATCAATAAGGTCGCGATACCCCTTCATAGATACTGTTGCCAGCTGTTCCATAGTCTCATCAAACTGCGACTGCTGCTGCATTTCAGACTGCTCTGAGATCGTAACTCGAATCATGGCATTTACAATTTGCTCCAGATGACGCCGGGTAATAGGTGCCAATGAATACCGAAACGAAATCACCTCCCCTTGCTCAGTAAAACGAATACGTCCATTATTACTGACAGGAGGAAGCGCCAAAATGGCCTGATTCGATCGCCCGCCACCGCGACCAACAGTGCCGCCCCGACCATGAAATAATCTAAAATCGACTTCATACTCTCGACATACTTTCCCGAGATCACGCTGGGCCTTTTCAAGTGCCCAATTGGCCATCCAGTATCCCCCGTCCTTATTGCTGTCGGAATAGCCAAGCATAATTTCCTGCAAGTTATTCCGCGCATTTAGCTGATTTTGGTAGACCGGGCTTTCATAAATTTCTGTCATAAGCCGTCCGCATTCCTCTAAATCCTCAATCGTTTCAAAGAGCGGAACCACATCAATCTTACTGTCAACTTTGTCGTCTTCAAAACTCCAGAGTCCCGTTTCTTTTGCCAGGATAAGTACCTCCAGCATATCGCTCACTCCGTGGGTCATGCTGATGATGTAATTACCAAAGCTATTTTTATCCAATCTCAGCATCCAATCGATAATCTGAAACACTTCCAGCATCTGCGAAGTATTTTCATCCAGATGTGCCTGGACCGGAGAAAGTGGCCGCGGATTTTTAAGCTCTTTGGTCAACAGCTGCACTTTTTCCTCTTCAGATATAGATCGATATTCATCCGTAACCTGCCCTACTTCCAGCAGTTCAGCAACAGCAGCCTCATGTTTTTCGGAATGTTGACGAATATCCAAACCTGCCAGATGAAAGCCGAACGTTTGGGCTCGAACTCGCAAATGTCTCAATGTTCCCTGTGATGCTACACTTTGCAAGCCAGATTTTTCCAAACTTTTGGATATCAGCTCCAAATCATTAATAAAGTCGGATAACCGATATTTTTGAGCTTCCTCTAAAACTTCATTGGGGCGACCCGATTTTATCATATCAAGCTGATGCTGTAGCTTGTGCATCATATGCGTGACCTTTCGACGATACGGCTCTTGATTGTATAGTCGCTCATAGCGATCCGAAAGCGGATCTTCCTGCTGGTCCTGCTCCAACGAAGCCGCCAGCTCATCTGATATCTCATATTTATTCTGGGAAATACTCAAGTATCGGCGTAAATCATCGAGCTCATCCAGGTACAGCTCCATCACATTCTTGCGCTGTTCCAAGATGGTCTGCCAGGTAACCTCCGGCGTTACGTTGGGATTTCCATCCCGATCGCTGCCAATCCACGACCGATAACGCAAAATTGGGTCAAAGTCCGGCACCTCCTCATAGTACATCTCAAAGGCGTTACGCAGATCATCATACAAAATCGGAATCGTTTGCCAGATAGCATTCCGAAAATAGAATATGCCGTTTTCAACTTCGTCCTCAACCGTTACGCGCTCCGTTCGTACTTCATCAGTAGCAAGCAGCAAGTATATTTCGTTGAAAATATCCAGCGTTAGTGCTTTGCGCTCATCCGGTGTCAAATCATCGGCCTTAAATTGCTCAATCATCTCAGTGATATGCTGCTGCTTCGTTAGCACGCTGTGTCGGCGGGCCTCGGTGGGATGAGCTGTTATAGTCGGCTGAATATCGAGTTTTGCTATTACGCCAGCAGCCTCATCAGCCGAAAATCCCTCCTCCTTAAGATGATAAACAGCCTCTGCAATACTTTCGCTGCGCGGCGAATCCGGCCCCGTATTCATTGCCCGTTCGTGATTGATGCGCGTAATTTCGCGCTGTTCCTGCGAATTCATCAAGTGGAAGAAAACCGTAAAGTACCGCAGAAACTGAGCAATTTGATCGGTCGAGAGATCTCCTATGCTCGACTTTAGCTTCGCCAACGCTTCCTCATCCTGTTTATCAAAAGCCTGATGAGCAACTTCTGAAAATGTAACCAGCAACTCTAGAAACTCTTGATCTTCTTTATCTTCAATAATTTTCTCCAGAAAATCTGCCAGAAGCTCCAAACGCGCTGTAAGCTTTTCACTAATGCCACTCTGATTACTTCGTTCTTTAATAAGTTTATCCCACTTCATAGTTTTCCTTTTTCGTAAATTAAAAATGTATTTCTAAAATGGGATTTTAATTTTTAAAAACACAATTATGCCGAAACGATGCGATTGGTGCGAAAACACCTTTTATCAATACATCCGCTATCACGATGAGGAATGGGGCGTTCCTGTTTATGATGAAAAAACGCAGTTTGAATTTTTAGTACTGGAAAGCTCACAAGCAGGATTAAGCTGGAGCACCATCTTAAAAAAACGGGAGGGCTATCGTAAAGCTTTTGCCAATTTTGATGTCGGAAAAATAGCTGCTTTCGAGGATGCTAAGGTCCAGCAATTGCTATCAAACCCCGATATCATCCGTAACGAAAACAAGATTCGTTCTACCATAAATAATGCCCAACGGTTTATTGAGATCCAACAAGAGCATGGCAGCTTCTGTAATTATATTTGGGATTTTGTGGATGGCAAGCCGATCCACAATCACTGGGAAACAATGGATCAGGTTCCGGCAACTACCGAAATCTCTGACGAGCTAAGCAAGGACCTCAAAAACCGTGGATTCAAGTTCATCGGCAGTACCACTATATATGCCCATATGCAAGCCACCGGTTTAGTTAACGACCATTTGACATCATGTTTTCGGCATGAACAAATAATGCAAAACCATTAGGCCAAAATGTGCACAAAATTTATAATCATCATTATTTTAATGCTTAGAAAGATGTTTTTATAGCTATTAAAAAAGCTGAATTTTTCTATATTTGAGGCAAAATAAATTAATCAACTAATTTTAAAGAGAAACAACTTGTTATGCGTTCAATGTTTTCACTGGAAGAAGTTGGAGAAATGTTAGATATGAAAACCAGTGATGTAGAAAAAGAAATTGAAAGTGGTCATTTAACGTACTCGTTTCACGATGGGGAGAAAATGATTACGCTCTATGATCTGGAAAAATATATGGGTGCCGAACAGACACGTAAAATAACCAACGAATATTTGGAGAAACAGGATACCGAATAAAGCAGACTAATTATTTTTATTTTGCTGTATTGTAATCGTTCAGTGCCCCCTCTATTCTTCCACTTTTGCTAACTTCTGTTTTGCCAACCACGGTTCTACGTTATCATTTACATATTTTACCTTAAACCCATCTCGGTGTAACAAAGATGTAGCTACTGAAGCACGAGCCCCCGTCCGGCAGTAAACCAGCCATGTTTTATCTTTATCCAACTCTTGTTTCCGTTCTAACAAACGAGTATGTGCAATATTAAATGCTCCTTCGACATGTCCCTCCTTAAACTCCGTTAATTTTCTAACATCGAGCGCCTGGTAGTTGCTGTCTTCAATAAGTTTGGCAGCATCATCAAAAGTAATGGTTTCAACTCGTTCCGAAGACTTGCTGTTCTCCAAATACTGCTCTAACTCATCCGGCGTTACATATCCTCTTATATCATCCAATCCAATCCTGATCAAATCCCGGACCGCTTCTTCGAGATTATCTTCGTCAATAATCAAATAAATATCCTCGTCTTCTTTTACATACGATCCCACCACCGTATTAAAAGCCTTATTGTAGGTAGAAAGTAACGAACCTTTCAAATGGCCATCCATAAAATCGGTACGTTCCCGGGTATCCACGACTGCACTTCCCTCCTGCATTGACCGGTTCGCTAATCCTTCTACGGTTATTTTTTGGGGATTAGGAAGCTTGCCAAGTACGTTAGGACCGCCCCTGTTATCACGTTTCATGCGAGCAAAATAGAGAGGTGGTTCGGGCTGCCCCTCCAAAATAAAATTAACAAACTCTTGTTCACTTTCTGATGCTTGTATAGATGGATTATACCTCAGTTCATATCCTATGGTGGATTCAGGAACAGCACCCAGAGCTTTTCCGCATGCACTTCCCGAACCGTGTCCCGGCCATACCTGCAAATATTCAGGCATAGACTTAAATTTTTCTACTGATTTATACAAACTCCTTGCAGATGACTTCATTACTCCTTTTTGCCCCGCCGCTGTTTCAAGCAGATCAGGCCGACCGACATCACCTACAAAAACAAAGTCGCCCGTAAGCATACCCATAGGATCGCTTGCTGCCGCGCCATCCGTTACCATATAACTTACATGCTCAGGAGTATGACCGGGTGTATGCTTAACCTCAAAATGAA
This sequence comes from Fodinibius sp., assembly GCF_034521915.1. Lineage (GTDB taxonomy): Bacteria > Bacteroidota > Rhodothermia > Balneolales > Balneolaceae > Fodinibius. Next base: position 435,034 of record NZ_JAXHLU010000004.1, on the reverse strand, counting down.
TGTTACCTATACTAAATCGATCTCCATCTTTAACCAGCTCGTAATTATAATTACTGCCCTTTATCCACTCATATTTCCAGTGCTTATCGCCCTCATCCGAGGCATATATCATAACACCTTCCTCGGCAAATTCTCGAAGGCCTGTTAAATAATCCGCATGGATATGCGTCTCTGCAGCTGCTATAATATCCAATTCTTCATCTTCTGCTATCGTTTTATACCGGTCGATGTCCCGCATGGGATCAATAATAATAGCTTCGCCGGTAGCTTGACATCCAATTAGGTAGGAATATTGAGCTAATTTCTCCTCAAAGATCTGCTTAAAGTACATAGGTAATTATTACAAGTGATTTCAAATTTTCGTTGCAAATATAACATTCCAATGTGAACTAAACACACTGACATCGGATATATAAACAAAACGTTAAAACTAACTTAAACTCTTGTCGTTCACTTAAAAAATCAATATTGTTCGAAACTATTAGATCTATCATAAACCATTCATTCAACTATAATTAAAACAGGAGAAAAGATGCTACGACGCGTTCTCATGTCGCTTACGGTAGTGCTGTTGGGATTTTATCTCGCCACACCGCCCGTAAATGCACAATCCTTAGACGAATTTGAAGAAAAAGTTACCGAATTCACACTCGATAACGGTTTAACTTTCATTATTATTGAGCGTCCGGTTGCACCGGTTGTCAGTTTTGCCACCTATGTAAATGTGGGCGGAGCAAACGAACCTGTGGGACATACCGGCATGGCTCATATTTTTGAGCACATGGCCTTTAAAGGAACTCACACCGTGGGTACCACCAATTGGCAGGAAGAAAAGAAAGTACTTCAAGAGCTCGATAATACATACCAAAAATGGCTGGCTGAAAAATACAGCACGCAACCCGATTCTGCCAAAATGGATACACTATGGAGTCAATTTGAAGAGCTCCAGAAAGAAGCAGGAGAATATGTTGTGAACAATGAATTCTCAGAAATTATTGATCGGAATGGTGGAACAGGCATGAATGCCAGTACTAGTCAAGACCGTACAAATTATTTTTATAGCCTGCCTGAAAACAGGTTAGAGCTGTGGTTTAGCCTGGAATCGGATCGATTTAAAAACCCGGTCTTTCGTGAGTTTTATAAAGAAAAAGAAGTGGTCCGCGAAGAGCGGCGAATGCGTTCCGAATCCCAACCGATCGGACGTCTGATTGAAGAGTTTGCAGCTGTTGCTTATACGGCCCATCCCTATGGACGTCCAACAGTAGGATGGCATTCTGATATTACAGCCACCACTATGGAAGACGCCCGTGAATTCTACAACACCTACTATGTACCCAATAATATTACGTTTGCCATTGCGGGTGACGTCGATCCGAAGGAAGCCAGACAGTTGGCTGAAGAATATTTTGGAGACATGAAAGAAGGACCTGAACCGCCTCCCGTTTACACCAAAGAACCAGAGCAGCGCGGAGAACGCCGATTTACCATTCAGGGACAATCGCAACCATTTTTTATAATGGGTTATCATACCGTTGCACAGGATCATCCCGATTCCAAAGCCCTGCAACTGCTAGGGAGCATCCTTTCCGGTGGACGTACTTCTATCCTGTATAAGCGAATGGTTGAAGAAGAACAAACCGCACTACAGGTTAGCGCTTTTAATGGATATCCCGGCCAAAAATATGAAACTCTCTTTGCAACACTTGCCATCCCAAATCAAGGAGTAGGTGTTGATACAATGGAAACCTCGATTTTGGAAGAAATCGAAAAAATTAAAAATGGAGAAATTTCACAAGAGGCATTAGACCGCGCTCGAACCAATGCTCGCGCTAACCTTATTCGAAGTCTGGACTCTAACTCGGGGCTGGCTTCGGCTCTTGCATCCGCCGAAAACCTGCGCGGCGACTGGAAAAAAGTGTTTACTGATATCGAAGAGCTCAACGAAGTAACGGTTGATGACATCCAGCGCGTAGCTAATAAATACCTGACCAAAGACAATCGAACAGTGGGTGCTATTGTAAATAAAGAAGACAATTCATCCGATCAGGAGGTTGCCGATGCTAACAACTAACTCATCATTTTCAAAAATTTTGAACAACCATAATTCTACTATTATGAAGAGGTTAAGCTTATTCTTATTCTTGGCTGTTTTTGCTTTTGCCTGTTCGCAAACCGAACAGATGACTGGTTCGCAACAGTCACCAGGAAAACGATACCAATCCATATGAAAATATGGATTTTCCGGAACTGAATGATTTTCAGAAGCCTGAGGTAGAAACATTCACTACCGAAAATGGCATAACTTTTTACTTGGTGGAAGACAATGAACTTCCCCTTATAAATGTTAATGCACGAGTTCGAACGGGCGGAGTGTTAAATTCCAACGAAAAAACAGGCCTTGCTTCAATTACGGGTACGGTTATGCGCTCCGGTGGAACAGAAACCTACCCTGCCGACTCGCTTAATACACTGCTCGAAAACCGGGCGGCCAGTATCGAAACCGGCATTGGATTTACCAGCGGTAATGCCAGCATGGATGTTTTAAAAGAGGATTTCGATGATCTGCTTCCTGTATTTATCGATGTTTTGACAAATCCCGCATTCCCGGAAGATAAAATTGAGCTGGCTAAAACACAGCAAAAATCTTCAATTTCGCGCCGGAATGATAATCCCCAACAAATCGGTATTCGAGAGTTCCAAGCTCTCATTTATGGAGAGGATTCACCCTACGGCCGAACAACAGAATATGCTACTATTAATAACATTAGTCGGGAAGATTTAGTCAATTTCCATGACAAGCATTTCTCGGCAAGTAATATGATGGTTGGTATTGTCGGAGATTTCGAAACGGAAGAAATGAAACAGAAGCTCCGTAAAACTTTCGGAGAACTTCCGGCCGGAGATGAAAGCCAACTTAAGTTTCCAGAAATAGATTACGAACCTCAAAGCTCTATCAACTTTATTGAAAAGTCAGACGTAAATCAGAGCTTTGTGATGATGGGACACTTAGGAGGTATGCGTGATAATCCTGACTATGCCAAGGTTCAGGTCATGAATCGCGTTTTAAGCGGTGGATTTTCGGGACGACTGATGCAGATAGTCAGAACTGAAATGGGACTGGCTTATTCGGTATTTGGTCAGTACGGGATGAATAGCTTTTATCCCGGTCTGTTTTACGCCGGCGTAATGACGAAAAGCTCTACTACTGCCGAAGCTATTGATGCCATCATCGAACAAATTGAACGCCTGCAAGACGAACCTATCACTAAACAAGAACTGCAGGATGTAAAAGATCAGATTCTTAATTCCGCGGTCTTTGAATACGACAGCTACGAAGAAGTACTCAGCGAACGTTTATCAAATGAATATCGTGGTCTGCCAGCTGATGCCTTTGAACAGTATATTGAAGGTGTTAAAGCCACAACCATTGAAGATGTTCAAGCGGTAGCACAAGAGTACCTCAATCCCGAGAATCTTCAAATTCTTGTTGTTGGAAATAAGGAGGAAATCGGCGATCAGCTCGAAAAATACGGGGACGTCAATAAAATCGATATTAGTATTCCTGAACCGGGAAGCGGCGAGAAGCAAATGGTTGAAGGCAATGCTGAAAAGGGCCAGGAATGGCTATCAAAAATGACTGAAGCTGTCATTGATGGTGATATGGACCTCAACAGTATTTCACTGACCGGCGAAATAAATATGCAAGGTCAAAAAATGCCAATGTCCACAACCATAAACTATCCCGATGCTATTGAACAAACTATCAAAGGCCCTATGGGTGAAATTAAGTTAAACTATGAAGGTGGATCGGGCAAAATGATTGTCGGCGGACAGGAACGCCCCCTACCTCCTCAAATGGCTAAAAACTTAAAAAGCACCCTGAACAGAAGTTTTCTTTCAATTGCCCTAAATGCAGAGAGCGTAAATCCGCAATACCTGGGCACTGAGGAAGTCGATGGAACGAGCTACGAAAAGGTTAACGTAACGGTAGATGGTTCGAACGTTGAACTTCTATTGGATACAGAAACTCATTATCCGGATATCATCCGTTACAAACAATTTAATCCTCAAATGGGTGAGCAAGTCACTGTAGAAAACCACAATTCGAACTGGCATGTGGTCGACGGTGTTGCATACCCCTATCTGCAAGAAACCATGATTAATGGAAATAAATCTGGTGAGGCTGTATACAAAAAACACGAAATAAATAAATAGCACGAAGTCTTACTTAATGATCCAAAAGGCCGGAGTAATCCGGCCTTTTTTATTTTACATTAATGATAATTCAGGAGTACTTTCAAAAAGTGACAAAAGTATAAAATCAAAAGAACAAAATGGCACTTTTAGATTGGGAAGACAACAGACCTCAACCAGATGAATACAGCGATTTTTATGAAGGCTATATCAATCTTGTTGATGAGCCAAATGTAATTCAGTTACTCATCCAACAAGGCCAACAAATTTATACTATCATCCGGCAATTGACCAAAGAAGAGGCCAATCACCGCTATGCCGATAACAAATGGAGCGTTAAGGAAATTTTTGGCCACCTGATAGATACTGAACGCATTATGGCTTATAGGACGCTATGTATCAGCCGCGGGGAACAGACTTCGTTACCCGGTTACGATCATGATGCTTATGTAGAGCACGCTCATTTTGAGAACCGAAGTCTACAGAGTTTATCCACCGAATACGATGCTCAGCGTAACGCCAATATCAGCATGTTTAGCAGTTTCTCTAAAGAACAAATGTCACGCAAAGGTACGGCGAATGATGTTACTGTTTCGGTCCGGGCGTTGGCTTTTATTATCGCCGGACATGAAAAACATCATCTGAATATCTTGGAAGAGAAATATGGAATACCTATCAACAAAAATTACAACAACTGATTTTGTAAGTTAGATTCAAATCAACACATCAATTGATCTTAATTAAAAATTATATTTTCACATCATGGCTAAAGATTCTGATAAGAAAAAGATTGTACACGCGCACCTCCCCAAAGAAGAAACATATACCACCACACTTACGGCCGGCAAACATGAATTTGTGGGGGACGAACCTAAATCCGTTGATGGCGGTAAGGATAAAGGTCCCGATCCCTATGATTACCTGTTGATGTCACTGGGCTCTTGTACCGTCATGACCATCAAAATGTATGTTCAGCACAAGGGATGGGATAATGTAGAGGATATTTACATGGAGCTTCGCCATAACAAACAGCATGATGAGGATTGCAAAAACTGTGAGGATCCTAAAAGCAGAATTGATGTCATAGAAAAAGAAGTAATTGTGGAAGGAGAGGTTACGGAGGAACAGCTCAATAAAATACTGGATATCTCTCAAAAATGTCCTGTTCACCGCACCTTAATGAGTGATATCCGACTAGAAAGTTCTATTACTCATAAATAAAGATTGTTTCCTTTACGACCTGATGATGAATCATCAGGCTAAATCATAAGCTTACTTCAAGTGAGCTTTAAAAATGTATAGGCCACGGATTCATCCGTAGATATTTAGAGAATCCTTTTAGCTAAAATGTTTCGGTATTTTAATCTTGGATTCATCCATAGGCCTTAAAATTAGGATACTATTTGTAAGGATCTGTTCCCAAAAGTGATCTTACTCATAAAATCATCAAGAAAAAGATCATTATGGGAAACACATATTCAAAACTATTCATACACTTAATATTTAGCACAAAGGAAAGAACTCCAGAAATAGGATCTAAATTTGAAGATGCCCTTTATTCCTATATCAAAAAATCATCAGCAAATCACGAATTGCAAATACTATCTGTGGGAGGAACCACTAATCACCTTCATGTTCTTGTAAATCTACCTGCCAAATATTCTGTGAGCAAAGCAGCACAAATCATCAAAGGCAGTTCATCTCGTTGGTTAAACAAAAACTATTTCACTGATTATAAGTTTCGCTGGCAAAGAGGATATGGCGCTTTTTCAATTAACCAATCACTGGTACCTAAAACAATCAAATATATTGAAAGACAAAAAAAGCATCATGCCACCCAATCGTTTACAGATGAGTTTGTACGATTTTTGGATATACACAATCTCGAATATAAAAATAAAACGATCACCTGATGATAAATCATAAGGCTAAAATTACAAGCTCACTTTAAGTGAGCTTCCCAATAACAAATAGCCTATGGATTTATCCATAGGCTATCTATAAAAAGATTATCTTAAAATTAATCAACCGCCGCCGGCTCCTGTCCCTCGCTATAAGCATCAATCGGTACGCAATTGCACATCAGGTTGCGATCACCATAGGCATCATCAACACGGCTGACGGCCGGCCAAAATTTATTAAACCGTAGATAATCCAGCGGAAAGATCGCCTTTTCACGACTATAGGGACGATCCCAGTTGTCTCCCATTGCCACCCGCATGGTATGCGGGGCTTGCTTGAGTACATTATTCTCGGGATCAACTTGGCCTTCTTCGATCTCTTTTATCTCTTCACGAATAGAAATCATAGCCTCACAAAAACGATCGAGCTCTTCTTTTGTTTCACTTTCAGTTGGTTCTATCATTATGGTGCCTGGTACCGGCCATGACATCGTCGGTGCATGAAAACCATAGTCCATAAGCCGTTTAGCAATATCGACTGCTTCAATATTCGCTGACTGTCGAAATGGCCGCAGATCTACAATAAATTCGTGCGCCGTGCGTCCATTTTTCCCAGTATAGAGGATGGAATAATGATCTTGCAACCGCTCTTTGAGATAATTGGCATTAAGAATGGCTATCTCAGAGACCTTAGTTAGCCCTTCAGCCCCCATCATTTTGATATAAGCGTACGAAATAGACAAAATACTGGCACTTCCCCATGGCGCTGCCGAAATACTTTTAATCGCATGCTCTCCTCCTGTTTTCTTAACGGGATTTCCGGGTAGAAACGGAGCAAGATCCTTTGTCGCAGCAATGGGTCCCATTCCCGGTCCACCGCCACCATGAGGGATACAGAACGTTTTATGCAGATTCAGATGGCAAACATCGGCACCAATTTCAGCCGGACTTGTAAGCCCAACCTGGGCATTCATATTGGCGCCATCCATATATACCAACCCGCCATTATCGTGAATAACCTGACAAATTTCCTTGATATCTTCCTCAAAAACACCATGCGTTGACGGATAGGTCACCATCAGCGCTGCTAATTTTTCTTTATTGGCCGCTACTTTCTCTCGCAGATCATCAAGATCGATATTTCCATGTTCATCGCACTCCGTGACTACTACATCCATCCCGGCCATAACCGCGCTGGCAGGATTGGTCCCGTGAGCAGAATCAGGTACAATAGTCACATTGCGATGACCTTCCCGTCTGTGTTTATGATAAGCACGAATGGTCATCAATCCTGAAAATTCGCCCTGTGCTCCCGAGTTGGGCTGCAGCGATACCGCCGGGAATCCGGTAATAGCGGCAAGCTGATGCTCCAATTTATCAAACAATTCGTGATATCCTTCAGCTTGTTCTTCGGGAGCAAACGGATGCAATTTCCCAAACTCTGGCCAGGTTAGCGGAATCATTTCCGAAGTGGCATTGAGCTTCATTGTGCACGAGCCCAGCGAAATCATGGAGTGGACCAACGAGAGATCTTTATTTTCCAGCTTCTTCAAATAGCGTAGCATCTCGTGCTCAGAATGATACAGGTTAAATACCGGATGCTGTAAATAGTCAGATGTACGAGTCAGCTTTTCCGGATAATCAACCTCAACTGATTCCGATAACTTGGATACGTCAACCTCCTCTCCATTCTCGTTCAGTGATGCAAAAATTGATAGCAGTTCCCTGACATGATCCAAATCTTTTACCTCATCAAAAGCAATACCCACAGCCGACTCATCGAAATAGCGTAGATTTAATTTGTGATCAAGCGCTTTCTGACGAAGTTTCTCTTTCTGATTATCATTCTCAAGTTTTACTTTTAGCGTATCAAAATAGAGATCGTTTGCTACTTCGTAGCCGAGCCTCTCAAGACCTTTATCCATTATCTTCGCCAGTCCATGGATTCGCTCTGCGATGCGTCGCAGGCCTTTTGGACCGTGATAAACAGCATAAAAGCCGGCAATCACTGCAAGCAACACCTGCGCCGTGCAGATGTTGGATGTTGCCTTTTCACGTCGGATATGCTGCTCGCGCGTTTGGAGCGCCATCCGGTACACGGGATTCTCTTCCGTATCCTGCGTAACTCCAATAATTCGTCCCGGGATCTTGCGCTTGTATTTTTCTCGGGTCGCAAAATATGCGGCATGAGGCCCACCGTATCCCATGGGCACCCCAAAACGCTGCGTTGATCCAACGACAACATCGGCTCCCATTTCACCGGGCGGAGTCAACAAGGTAAGGCTCAGCAAGTCAGCCGCTACCACCGATTGCACATTATTCTCTTCACAGGCAGCAATTAAATCCGAATAATCTTCCACAGTGCCATCGGTAGTGGGATACTGAAGCAAAATTCCAAATAGCTCTTCGTCAGTTACATCCAACTCTTTGTGATCACCGACCACTACTTCAATATCAAGCGGCTCGGCACGTCCTTGTACTACATCTATCGTTTGTGGATGACACAGCTCAGAAACAAAAAACGTGTGTGCCTTCTTGCGCTTGGCACCGCGCCGCATAGAATAGAGCATCGACATGGCCTCGGCCGCTGAAGTTCCTTCATCCAACAAAGAAGCATTGGCCAGTTCCCTTCCGGTCAGATCTGAAACCATCGTCTGAAAATTGATCAGGGCTTCGAGCCGTCCCTGGGCAATCTCAGCCTGGTAAGGCGTATAAGCCGTATACCACCCGGGATTTTCGAGTACATTGCGTAAAATTACATTGGGGGTCAACGTATCGTGATACCCCATACCAATGTATGACTCATAAATTTTATTCTTATTTGCCAAATCTCGAAACTCTTCCAAAAACCGATATTCACTCATCGGCTCATCGAGATCAATCTGATCTTGGAGACGAATACCTTTGGGGATGGTTTGTCCAATAAGTTCATCAATAGAAGAAGCACCAATGGCTGAAAGCATTTCACTTTCCTGCTTTTCGTCAGGGCCATTATGGCGGTGCATAAAACGTTCTTTATCAAAATTGATACTCATTTCGCGCAATTTTAAAATTGAATTTTCTTCGGAATGGGAATACGACTATAATCAAGTTTACAGGATGCTTCCAAATACATTTACCAATGATCGAGTAGATGCAAAGAGAAGTGCAGGAAACTAAGCAAAACTAAGAAAAATTAATAGCTGATAAATCATGATTTTAGTTGGGATAATGACTTTTAAAAAAGGATTATCAGTATAGGAAAGTTCCATATTAAAATTATTAGTCTTGGCTAAATTTTATTTTAATATCACTTATTATTTCTATATTTTCATGTTTAAATATTTAATTCAAAAACAGAAAAGCTCATTACATGTTTGACCCAGTTGCTATTAAAGAGACTTTTTATGGACTGAATCCCATTATACAAAGTTTATTTGGCGGATTATTCACTTGGGGCTTAACAGCCTTGGGAGCAGCCCTCGTATTTTTCACCAAGACTGTTGGCCATAAACTTCTGGATACCATGATGGGATTTGCTGCCGGTGTGATGATTGCTGCCAGTTTTTGGTCTTTGCTCGTCCCTTCTATTGATATGGCTGGTGCACAAGGTATGATTGAGTGGGTCCCTGCCGTTATTGGATTTTTAACTGGAGGTATTTTTCTGCGGATTTGTGATGCCTATCTTCCTCACCTACACATCGGGTTACCAATGGAAGAGGCAGAAGGAGTAAAAACTTCTTGGCGAAGAGCAACACTTTTGGTTCTTGCTATTACACTTCACAACATTCCCGAGGGACTTGCTATAGGTGTTCTTTTCGGAGCAGCTGCATCCGGTATTGAAGCGGCGGGAGGCGCTACAGTAGTTGGTGCAATTACCCTGGCAATTGGTATTGGCATTCAAAACTTCCCGGAGGGAACAGCCGTTTCTATGCCTTTGCGGCGCGAGGGTCTATCAGCTGGCAAAAGCTTCTGGTACGGGCAACTATCGGGTATAGTAGAACCCATATCAGCAGTAATTGGCGCCGCGGCGGTGCTCATGGTTCAACCACTTTTACCCTACGCCCTTGCTTTTGCCGCCGGTGCTATGATTTATGTTGTTATTGAAGAACTTATTCCCGAATCTCAACTCCACGGCAATACCGACTTAGCCACCCTTGGCACCATGATCGGTTTCAGCGTTATGATGATTTTGGACGTCGCCTTAGGTTAAATGCAAAAAATTTATTTTATTACTGCATAATTAATTCAGACGGGATTAGGTAATAAAATGAGTGAATCATTAACAGACAAAAAAGTTCTCATTGTTGAAGATGATATGATCATCTCAATGGTGTTAGAACGAATGATCAATAAGCTGGGACATCAAGTTGTTAAAAAGGTTATCGCCGGCCAAGACGCTATAGACTCATTTTTTGAATTGCAGCCTGATCTTATTTTGATGGATATACAGCTCAAGGACAATATTGACGGCATTACAGCAATGCAGAAGATTCGTGAGGAATCGGATGTCCATGTGATTTATATTACCGGAAATTCAGACCAGTATAATCTTGAGCGAGCTAAAAAAACTGACTATGTGGATTACTTGGTAAAGCCAATACAAATGAGTCATTTAAAGAAATCTATCAACAAAGCTTTTGCTGGAAAAATGTCTTGAGTTAATTAAAACTATGCCCTCCTTTTCACTACTACCCTTTATTGCTATTTAATAAAAGAGTAATAACTTTGTTGTAGGTAAGAAAACCATATTATATTAATTTTTCGCAGCTGTACTTCTTAAAACCAGGAGGAGTTATGGAACCTAATCTATTAATCGCTGCAATCTCAGGTTTTATTGGCGCTCTAATCTTAACCTTCCTTATATACCTGTTAAAATTATTTGGCCAAGATCTCGACATTCCCTACCTCATCGGAACACAATTCGTAGATATACAAAATAAATCACAGGTATACGTTGTCGGTATATTGTTACATCTGCTCATTGGGGCGGGATGGGGCATTTTATACGTTATCCTACTTACCGCCATGGTAGTAACGCCCAATTGGCCGGCTGGAATTCTGTGGGGATTTGGGCACGGCATCTTTGTAGGCGCTATGATCGGAATAATCGCCGACACACATCCATATATCGGAGAAGACAAACCTATTAAAAATCCGGGTATTTTAGGTCGAGAATGGGGAACACTTATGCCCTACTGGATTTTAGGTCTCCATATCATTTTTGGAGTGTGTACCCTCTCCATTTACCACTGGTGGCTTACCGGGTAACATCAGGATTATCAACATCCTCATTTAGCGCTTCACCATCCTCATCATCAGATATAACACTACCATCTTGACCATTTGATAACCACATCCGATAATCCATGGCCTCAGTGATTTCAACATCTCTGACTGTAAAGGCACGACCTTGATTACCGCTGGCAACATGTATCGTTAGATTGCTCAAATTCAATCTTTTTTGAAAGGGATTCTGTTGGACCTGACATGACTGCATTCGGTATTTTTTAACCATAGCAGTTGTTTTGCTGAGTAATCGAAAGGTGAGAATAAGAATATCTTTTCCCCTTGCTATTTCTGCATCTCTGTACTGCTGATATCCTAACAGCAAGGCGGGGATCAACAGGAACCAACTGTAAACACCATAAGGAATACTACTCCAGACAATCAGAATAACAGGCAGTGATATCCAAAGCATTCGGAAAAGATATCGACGCAATCCCACCGATGGTACGTTACTATTCTCTGATATCTCAGTTTGGTAATCGGGAATTACTTCGTTGATAAAATTATAAATTTGGGGCTTAGCCAACAATGGAAATAACGTAGTAGAATTTCCTTCACTTTCTCCATAACCAGCACTTTCAATAACTAAAGAAGCATATCCCAATGGCTGACGTAACAACTCCTCTTTAATTTGCACAGCTTGGATACGATTAAAAGGAATTGTAAGCTGTGTGCGCTCAAACAGACCGCGACTTATCAGTAATTCGTTCTCACGAACCTCTACCACAAAATCGTAGTATTTGAAAATAGTGCTTGCAAACGAAAACAGCCATGCTATTGCAATAACTGCAAAAATTGACATGGCAATCATTGAAGCGTTAGTACTGCGGGGAATAATCGTTTCTACAAAATGAATCATCTGTTCCTCAGAAATAAGCTGCTCAACCTGAGAAAAAGCTACACCGACTACTGAAAGCGCTACCCCAAATCGACCTGACGTTGAAGCTGCAATTAGCAGATCCCTCGTATCCAGTGCGTATACTTTACGTTGTAAAACAGGCTCAGCTTCCTGTGAATCATCAGACTTCTCGGTTTTCTTACGGAGTAGTGCTTTTAACTTTTCCGCCTTTTCCCGGGTAATGGCGCTAATTTTTGCTTCTTTTGAACTACTGCCCGCTGTTTTTACCTCTACGGCCACTAGTCCAAATAATCGCTGAACAACTCCCGCAGAAATATCAATTACCTGAATGCGATCAGAGGTAAGATAGAGCTTTTTGCGCACCATCACTCCCTGCTCGATTCGAAGCTCCCCATCCTCAACGCTGAATTGAAATCGATACCATGAAATGGCTCCCCAAACCAGCAGAAATAAAAAAGTTCCGATGATCCAATAAAGCGTAAAGTTAGCCTCCCTTCCCCCACTCCCCACGAAAATAAGGATCACGATGGTAATAAAGTTCGCCCGGATAATATCAAAGGCGTTAGCCAGAGCGGCAGCAGGATGTTGTCGCTGTAGTTCAAACATCTTCTTCGGCCAATCGGGCAAATTTAGAAATTTGATCACGCACCTGGTCTGCGACCTCTTCATTCAGCGCCGGAATACGATGTGTTGTTGCTGCCGTAGAAATCGTGACATCTGCCAAATTATAGGATCGGAGAATGGGACCCTGTCGGGTATCCACATGCTGCACTCTTTTAATAGGCACTAAGGTGCGGGTAATAATAAAAATGCCGCTTTGTAAATCAACCTCATGCTCATCAACCTGATAAGACCAACGCCGCCAGCGAATCTCAGGAATGAAAAATATGCACAGCCCCGTAATAACGATAAGTATTACTGTTATAGCTATGAGAGTCCACATTGAGAAAAATCCATCTTCGGGTGATAGTAGTTTATATCCCCAAAGAAAAAATAGGCCAAGAACTAAAAATAAAATGAATATCGATAATGAAACCCGCCATGCCTTAATGGCATCGTGTGATAATTTATTTTTCGGTGATGAACGCATGAGGTTTAAACCTTCAAAAGATTACAGCAAAGAAAAAGCGTATATAAAAAAAGCCACTATTACGTGGCTTTTCAAAGTAAGATAGGAAAAAATTATCCGTTGTTTTTAATATCCTGAATTTCAAGACGGACTTCTTGGGCAAGCTTTTTTAGTCCTTGCAACCCTTTACGAGCACGGGTGCCGGCTGCTTTGTTTCCTTTCTCATAAAATTTTACCATATCATCTTCAATACCTGTGATAATACCTTTAATTTCGTCTAATCGACTCATTTTATTCTCTGTTAGTTTGTTAGTAATTGGATGAAGCTTATCCCCATCCCGGATGTAACTTATCCTTTTAAATATGAGCTTAATTTAGCATTTTCCCGATTAAAAACATGGTTTAATTTCAAAATTAAATGATTTACTCTTTTGGACGTGCTTCTTCGGCATCGGGCACGAAGTACAGGGTTATAAAACCGATCACAAATAATACTACTATTACGCTCATCCCTATACGCTGACTATCGGAAATATATGTGAGCCAACCCACTAATAATGGACCTGCAAAAGAGGTTACCTTGCCTGAAAGCGCCATTAATCCAAACATTTGGTTCTCCAAATCGGGCGGCGATACACGTGCCATATATGTTCGACTGGCCGCCTGTACAGGCCCGACAAATATCCCCAACACCAGCCCAAATACCCAAAACCATATAAGCTCTGTAACGATCAAAACACCAGTGGTTGTAACAATAAGTCCAATTAGTGAAAATAACATTGTTGTGCGGCTACCCAGTTTATCGTCCAGCCAGGCAAACAAGACCGCTCCCAGTCCGGCAGTTACATTTAAACCGATACCAAATATCAATACTTCGCGTTCGCTAAAATCAAAAGTCCCTGCAGCGTAGATACCTCCAAAAGCAAAAACCGTTGCCAATGCATCAATAAAAATCATCCGAGCAATGAGGAATCGGACGATATATTTGTATTTGCGTACATTTGCTATAGATGTTTTAAGCTGCTTCCACCCGGATTTAGCGGCCTTTTTTAATGCTATTCCCGTCCGAGGTCGATCCCTGGAAAATCCAAACAAAGGAAGCGAAAATAGGGCATACCAAACCGCGACCATTACAAAAGTGGCGCGCACATGTTCTGCCATGGATTTATCTAATCCAAAGGGAGGATTTTCTACATCCACAAACACAAAAAGCGCCACTACCAGGCAGGCAAGTCCACCGGCATATCCGAGTCCCCACGCCCAGCCCGACCAGCGCCCCATCCGCTCTTTTGAGGCCAAATCGGGTAGCATGGCGTTATAAAAAATAATAGCGAACTCAGAACCAACCGTTCCAATAAATACCAGCACCAGTGCCAATATCACAAAATCCTGCGAGGGCTCCACGAACCAAAGACCAGCAGAAGCCAAAATACAAAGCAGCGAGAACCAGGCTATCCACGGTTTTCGGCGTCCCATCTGATCTGCAATAGCTCCTACAAAAGGAGCAGAAACTGCAATTAAAATACCCGCTGCTCCAATCGTATTTCCCCATAATGTGCTACCCAGTGTTTCGTCTTGAACCACCGATTGCATAAAGTAAGTGGCAAAAACAAAGGTTTGTATAACCGTAAAGAAAGCACTGTTTGCCCAATCAAAAAGGGCCCATGAAAACAGCGAGCGTATCTGATCTTTTTTATCGTGAGACATCAAAATAACTATATTTCAAATTCTGCCATATTATGGATGGAATAGTTGGGAAATGCAATTTGTTATTGTAAACTCAAAGACAAAACGAAGAAACAATTTATTTATGAAGCACAAAAGGCAAGATCTAATTTATATTTACGATACTGAGCACCACAAAATCATCGTCATTGATGGTGAGACAGGTAATCGAGTTAACGAAGAGGATGATCAAGTTACATCACTGCTAAAATATCTAAACGAAGAGGAAAACCCCATCTTGCTTCGAAGATTTGCTGTATGGTGTGCCCGGCAAATTAATGATGACCTAAAACCAATACAGAAAAAAATACTTGATCTTGCTGAGAAGGCTATACAGGAAGAAGCTGACAAAAAAGAGCTGCAAGAGCTATACGATGAAACCGAAGGCACTGCTATTGCCACTGATACTACCGGAATGATGCAGGGAAACAAAAATGCACCCGCCTATCTTGCCGCTCGCGAATGCATCAACCCCAATCCATTAGAAGGAGCTATACAAGCAGCCCGTTTTCACCGGCTTTGGGCCGAGATGAATGACGAGGAGAATGACCTTAACGATGTGGCCCTGAAAGAAGTGAAAGCAGAAGCAACAAAATCTACTATTCAAAAAGTAGAGCAACAACAAACCGATTACTTGCTTGATCTGATGAATGAATAGCTACTTATCTCCCGAAAAGCCTTTCAAAAGCTTTTATCGGCCATATTTTCCAAAATTGGGAAAATAAACCCCTTTACCTATATTAGCTGATACGCATATATATTGACATTCATAAACTATATGTATCAAAATAACGGAAACATATTATTTATTTCTGATGACCAGCAGGTTTTAAGCCGGTTTCGGCAGGCCTATGTTGAGTCCTATAATGTGTTTACAGCATCTTCCATTAAGGAAGCCCATCGTACTCTAACCGACTATGATATCCACGTCGTAATTGTGGAACAGATGATGCCGGAAATGAGTGGTTTACAATTCTGCGAAAGCATTTCTCATAAATTTTCGGAGTTGACCAATATTATTATAAGCAGATCCCAGGATACTAATTCTCTGGAAAGTGCCTACAAAACAGGTCTTATTTTCAGGTTTATTTCTGAGCCGTTTACAAACGTGGATCTCCAAATGGCTATTGACAATGCCTTGCAAATTCATAAGGCTCATTTTGAGAATAAAAAACTCTCGGAAAAAATATCCTCCTATGAAGAGAAGCAGGAAGATATTCTGGATCTATTTAAGAAATACGTCCCCGGTGAAGTGGTCTCTCAGGCATTAAATACTAAAAAAGAGGACATGATAAAACCCGGAGAATCTCGGGTGGTTTCGGTCTTATTTGCAGATATGAGAGACTTTACTAAAATGACCAGTAAACTTCCCCCATCAGAGGTCGTTCAATTTTTAAATGATTACTGGGATGTGCTTTCAATTGCCATTAAAGAAAATAAGGGATCTATAAACAAATATATCGGTGATGGATTGTTAGCCGTTTTTGGCGCTCCGGTATCTCACCTGAATAACCATAAAAATGCCGTTTCTGCTGCCCTTGACATGATTGGTCTGCTGGATCGTATCAACATAAAATACAGTGAGAAAATGGGTACCGAAATTAGCATCGGTATCGGCATTAATAGTGGAGAGGTTATTGTAGGAAATGTTGGAACCGATGACTTTATGGAATATACAGTAATTGGCAATACGGTTAACATTGCATCCAGGTTGGAAAAGATCAGCAAGGATAAGCCAAATTCTATTATTATAAGTGAGCGTACTCACGATCTCATAAAAGACTCGTTCCGAACATCAGAGTTTAAAAATGTTACCCTTCCTAAAAAGAATGAGGCCATTAAGTACTGTGAAGTCCTCGGCCCAAATCCCGGGAATGTTTTTCCCATGAATTCAAAGAGTAATATTCAGTAGCTACCGCTCCCCTTTTCCATCATTCAATTTATTTTTTTCCTTTCAATTCGTTGGAAAGGTAAACACAAATTTTGATCCCTTAGTAGTATTACCGGCTTCAATATCTGCGTCCAATTGTTCAGCAAATGTGTAAATGAGCATCGAGCCCAAATTACCTTTATCTTTAATGGCAAAATCATCGGGCAGCCCCGGGCCATTATCTGCGACACTTAGTTTAATATTCCCATTCTCCCTGAAAAGGCCGACTTCTAATATTCCTTTCTTATCCTTTTTAAATGCATGTTTAAATGCATTTACCACTAACTCATTAATTAAGAGTCCACAGGGTATTACCCGGTCAATATCCAGTTCAATCTCATCCAGCTCAAATTTTAAATCAACCGCTTCATTATACTCTGTAAAAGTACTGTGAATGGCTTCAACCAGCTCTTTGACATACGTATTCAAGGTAATATCAGAAAGCGATTTTGTCTGGTATAATTTTTCATGAATCAAGGCCATCGATCGGATTCGCGTTTGGCTATCCTGAAGTACACTTTTTGCCTCATCACTATCAGTGCTATCCAACTGCAGCTCAATGAGTCCTGAAACAATAGCCAGGCTGTTTTTTACTCGGTGATGAATCTCCTGAAGCAAGATCTCTTTTTCTTCAAGCGACTGCTGAATTTTACTGGTCTTGCTATCCACCTGCTTCCGCAAGACCACTACCCAGCCTATGATAAGTGCTGTCAGGAGTACCAAGCCGCCAATAATCAGCAACATATAATATTTGGGAAACTCCACATATTCCAGATCTCCAGGTGTTCGCAAGAACAGTTTATAAGTTTTTTTATCCGGAAAATCGGGATTATTCTCAGAAATAATTCCTTTGACTAATATTTTGTCTCCGGCACTCAATACATCAAAATTAAACTGATTGAATAAGCGATGAAAGTTGGATACATATACCATGATAGTGCCACTTCCCAACTCTCCTGATGATATTCTCAGATATTTTCCGTTGAAGGTACTTCCCTTTTCAATGATGCTTCCCTCCCCTTCCACTAACATACCTAAATATTCAGATGGATTGGCTATGGCCTTTTTCAAAGGTTTCGGAGCCGGTACTTGGGAAGTTTTGCTAAATACACGATAAGAATCTGCATTAACCTCTGCCAGACCGTTATAGCGCTGAACTTTCCCGCTTACTACCAAACTGTCACCTGGTGCAAAAGGAGTATCAATTTCGTTTGAGAAAATTGACATTCCAGCACTATCATTTTGAACAAAAGCTTGAAGGTAATGTTCATGGAGCAAGCTGGTGCTAATATTAGCGATGCCTGTTATTGTTACCTCTTCACCTAGATAATCGAGCTCATTATCGGCATTCGTATCAGATCTAATTTTCGAAAAAGACCAAAAAGCATCATCTGTCGCTTGTCCAAAACTATCTTCAATGGGAGATAAGAATGGTAATAAAAATATCAGCGCGCATAGTCCTATGCCCGGCCATTGTTTTTGTGAACGTGGTTTTTTCATAGCCGAATGTAGATAAAAAATTCCTAAAGCAAATACTGAAACTGAAAATAAATTGCATTCTACAAAAGTTAATCATCTATTAAAAATTGAACAGTAATATTTTTACTTCTTTGGACCTTTTTTATCCTTACTGCTGTTATATTTTTAAACTTTAACTAAATCACATATTCCTTTGAAAGAAAATTTACGCTGCCTCGTTACAGGTGTTACAGGCTATATCGGTGGACGTCTTGTACCGGAATTACTCAAAAAAGGATATCGCGTCCGTGTACTTTCTCGAGATACCGATCGCCTACAGGGGCGCCCCTGGATTGACGAGGTCGAAGTAGTAGAAGCAGACGTACTACAACCCGAAACATTACCAGCTGCCTTACAAGATATTGATGTTGCTTATTACCTGATTCACAGCATGAGTGGTGAAGGCAGCTCAGAATTCTATAACCGAGATATTCAAGCTGCCCGAAATTTTGGCAAGACTGCCAGCGAACAAAATGTGGATCGAATAATATATTTAGGTGGCCTCGGTGACCCTGATGACCAATTATCTGAACATCTGGCTTCGAGACAAAAAACGGGAGCTATTTTAAGAGAATCAGAGGTTTCGGTAACCGAATTTCGTGCTGCAATTGTAGTCGGATCGGGTAGTAAATCATTCGAGATGGTCCGCTATCTTACAGAGCGTGTCCCTATGATGATTTGTCCGTCATGGGTATACAGTAAAGTCCAACCTATTGCCATTCGCAATGTACTGCAATATTTAGTGTCAACAATCAAAAAGCCTGAAACACGTGATAAAATCATAGAAATCGGCGGCAGCAGTGTTATTACTTATGCTGATATGATGAAAATTTATGCAGAAGTTAATGGGTTAAAGCGCATTTTAATCCCGGTACCCGTCTTATCACCTACCCTGTCATCATACTGGGTACACTGGATGACACCCGTTCCTGCCTCATTGGCTCGGCCGTTAATCGAAGGACTTAAAAACGACGTAATTGTTAAAAACGATAAAGCTCAAAAACTGTTCCCCGAAATAACGCCCCTCTCCTACAAGCGGGCCGTAGAACTTGCTATGGCACGTATTGATACCGATGATGTGGAAACAACTTGGAATGACGCACTTATCAGTAGTAAAGGTGATGAAGAACCGGTCATACTAAAAACTAAAGAAGGACTTAATATCGAACGACGAATACAAACTGTGAATGCATCTTCACAACAGGTTTTTGATACTTTTTCAAGTTTGGGTGGAGTAAAAGGTTGGCCGGTATTCCAATGGGCTTGGAAATTACGCGGTATTTTGGATCGATTGGTCGGAGGAGTGGGATTTAGACGTGGCCGCCGCCATCCCAAAGAATTGCGCGTAGGTGATGCACTCGACTTTTGGCGCGTAGAGGCTATTAAACCCGGCGAATTGCTACGGCTACGTGCCGAAATGAAGTTGCCCGGAAAAGCATGGCTTGAATTTCAGGCTATCGAACAAGATTCGCAAACAACAAAATTAGTACAATCAGCTTATTTCGCTCCAAAAGGATTACTAGGTTTGCTCTATTGGTATGGCATATATCCATTTCATTCGCTTATTTTTTCTCGTATGATTGAAAAACTGTCTCAACAAGCAGAAAAAAACAAATATTCATAACTTCGTTATCCAATTTTCATACTTCCCATTTGAAACCTAATCAGCTCTTTGTAGTTTTTAGTTTATTTAAGTAGCAACTTATGCTTTATTACAAGACTTTTTTCAAAAATGAAGATACCGATTGGGTCGTGTTTGTCCACGGAGCAGGCGGAAGCTCTTCGATCTGGTTTAAACAGCTGCGTGCCTATAAAAAAGAGTTTAACGTGCTCATGGTGGATCTCCGGGGACATGGGAAATCAAAGGGCATGCTTCAAAAATATTATGAGGAAGAATATTCTTTTGAAATGGCCAGCCAAGATATTATAAATGTGCTGGACGAAATCGGCATCAAAGAAGCACATTTTGTCGGAGTTTCACTGGGCACCATCATCATCCGAACGATTGGTGAAATGCAGCCCGAGCGAGTACAATCGCTGATAATGTGCGGAGCCATTATGCGGCTTAATATCAGATCGCGATTTTTAGTTTGGCTGGGTCATATGTTCAAAAAAGTAGTGCCATTTATGTGGCTGTATAAGCTTTTTGCCTGGATTATTATGCCTCGTCAACGACACTCCGAATCCAGACATCTTTTTATTCGAGAAGCAAAAAAACTTTATAAAAAAGAGTTTCTCAAGTGGTTTAATATGACACACGAGGTGAATCCGCTACTCAAATATTTTCGGGAAAAAGAACTAAAAATCCGCACCTTATATATTATGGGCAGTGAGGATTATCTGTTTCTTCCTCCGGTCAAAAATGTAGTTAAGGAGCACACAAAATCTATTTTAGAGGTAGTGGAAAAATGCGGTCACGTAGTAAATGTGGAAAAGCCCGAGGTTTTTAACCGAATCACAATCAATTTTCTCAAGTCCAAAAAACTTAGGACCAGCACTTCCTAACTGTGATGGAATATAATCCGATCAAAGAAGAACTGTTTGAGCAGTTGGATTTAGCGGTTAAAAAGTAGTGAATGTGTCACCTGAACTTGGCCTGCCCCGACTTTTCGGGGTTTCAGGATCTCGCAGGGACAAGAAACGTTGATTAAAACTCTTGCCAGATCAACGATATAGTCCTTACGAGATCCCGGATCGGAGTCCGGGATGACACGGCAGGTATTTCTTGGTTCTTGCCATCTAATCTAACCGCTAAACACGTTCAAGCAGATAATTTAATACAGCATCCCAATCGTGAAACGGCTTTTGACCAAAATGGATATGTTCGCCCTGAAAATCCCCAGCACCGTTAGCCGTACGATCATCAATAAGATAATGGCCCCTGTTAAGGTGCTTGTTATGGCTCAAAATAAGGCGCTTATGTGCTGCTTGGGGCAGATGTTTCTTTACCCACAGCAATTTGTCAATCCATGCTGATGGATTTCGCCACGGGGCTGTTGAAAGGATATAGACATCATACTGCTCGTTTAATTTGTGGAAGGCATCGATGGCACCATCGACAGGTGGTAAATCCCTAAAGAATCCGGGCACCTCATCGAGATCATCTTCATATTCGTTATAGGTTTCCTCAGAAAGCTGATCGATGCCATGCTCAAAATCGACCAGTACGTTATCCATATCTAAGTACACAATTTCCATATCTGATAATTTTTATTGCTAAGGTCTTAAAATAACCTTTCCGATATTTTTTCGCTCTTCGATATAACGATGCGCTTCAGCCACTTCCTCAAACTGAAATATCGCATCCACATGCGGATTAATCCACCCCTCTTCTACTCCTTTTAGTATTTCCTGCATCCAAACTTTAGCTTTTTCCGGCTCGTGCCACAAGTGTCCCAAATTAACGCCAAATACGCCTCGATTCTTGCCAATCAATGGAAGAGGATGATAAAACGGCATCTGTACAACTGTTTTTAACATGCTCCACATTGCTCCTATTCCTCCGCTTGTCCCCTCACTCGCAGAAGAAATACCAAACATCCCCAAACGTCCCGTTGCACGCAGTGCTTTGTAACTTCGCTTCCATTCTTTACCTCCCAAAGGATCGGTGATTAATTCAACTCCTTTTCCATCGGTCAATTCCATTAACTCTTCAAACCAATCCTTATTGCGATAATCGATGGCATAATCGAGTCCGCGTTCGGCTAAAAATTCGTGCTTTCGTTTGCTGGACGTGCCATAGGTCGTGGCGCCTATATGCTGAGCAATATCTAAAGCGGCAATTCCTACGCCCCCGCCCACGTTGTGAATCAAAATAGATTCATACGATTGCAACGATCCCATCACAGTAATTAAGATATGGGCTGTCAAATAATTAACCGGCAGGGCTGCCGCTTCTTCAAATGATAATCGATCAGGCTTTTCGAACAGTTGCGATTCACGTACTGCTACTTGCTCGGCCTGACCCTTAAAACGTGTAAAGGTAATGACCTCTTTCCCCAGCCATTCCTCATCAACCTGATTGCCAATGGATGCTACTACTCCCGAAACCTCATATCCCATTACGCAAGGCTTATCAGGCCCATCCGGATACTGCCCTTTTCGCGCTAAAATATCTGCAAAGTTTAATCCTGAAGCTTTTACCTTAATAATAACTTCATTTGATTTGGGCTGGAGGTCTGCAACTTCCTGAACGTCCAGCACCTCGTATCCCCCATTTGATGTGTTTACAATTTGTCTCATAAAATTTAGTCTTTAAAGGCTGTTCATTTGAGGTGTACACTCTACATTACCACAAATTTATTAGCAGCTATCAGAAACGATAATGCTCATGAATACTCATTTCAGTTTTGTATCTTTGGCTCGCCTTATTATAACGATATAAATTTTAGAATTCTCAACTTTACGGATGGCTGCATCTTCCCCATTTGAACAAAATTCTCGTCTCAAAAACATTTTACTTATTTCGGGCATCGTGCTTATTGCCCTGAACCTGCGTCCTGCACTGGCGGGGGTTGGCCCACTGATAAGTACCATCCGAGAAGCTACCGGGCTCTCTAATGCCATGCTGGGATTACTCACCACACTACCCCTGCTGGCGTTCGGTGTACTTTCAACATTAACGCCGCTGTTCACTAAACGCATGGGAATTGAAGGGACCTTGGCTTTGGCTATGGCCTTGCTTTCCGGAGGTATTCTACTTCGGGTTGTTCCTGCAAACTGGGCTCTTTTTGCGGGAACGTTATTATTGGGCATTGCAATCGCTTTTGGCAATGTACTGCTGCCCAGCCTGGTTAAGCGCGATTTTCCCAATCATACCGGAATTATGACAAGCGTGTATTCCAGCATGCTGGGACTTGGAGCAACTGTAGCAGCCGGGGTTAGCGTACCCCTAGCCCATGACTTAGGCTGGGGATGGCGTTGGTCGCTTGGATCCTGGGCAGCCCTTTCTATCCTTGCTTTTATCGTTTGGCTTCCCCAGCTAAAAGATCTGACAGTTCCAAAACAGGAGCGCAACTTTTTAACATCCATGAAAGAACTGGGAGGTTCACTTGTGGCCTGGCAAGTAGCATTATTTATGGGACTCCAATCTCTTGCATTTTATGTGGTCTTAGCCTGGCTGCCGGAAATTCTTCAAGATCGCGGGCTTTCTCCCAGTAACGCCGGGTGGATGCTTTCTCTATCACAGGCTATGGGTGTCGTCGGTACGATCTTTATCCCAGTCTTGGCAGAAAAAATTAACGATCAGAGAAAGATCGTCTGGACACTTATAATTGCCGAAGCTATAAGTTTAATAGGATTGATGTTTCCCGATCCATTCTTGGTTGCTCTCTGGGCATCATTGATTGGCCTGGCACTTGGTGGCAGTTTTGGCCTGGCACTCTTGTTTATTGTACTCCGATCATCCAACAGTGAAACAGCTACCGAATTGTCGGGAATGTCACAATCCATCGGTTACTTACTTGCTGCCATCGGACCTACCCTGTTCGGAGCTATGTACGACTTCACCGGCGCATGGTTTATCCCTCTTCTTTTTCTGTTAATTATTGTAGGAGCTAAACTTATTTTTGGCTTGGGAGCCGCTCGTCCGCAGGAAGTAAAATAGCACGATATATCTCTCCTTTCAGCAAGAATATTATCCGTACCTGTTATAGCAACAAGAGTTCACATAATATCGGGCACTAATATTAATTTGTACTTAGATGAATTATTTAACAAACTGAAAACAGGTTGTCATAATATTATTACGACCTGTGCTTGTTGTGATAAGTATAGGTTAGGGGTACCAATCAAATTTCAAGATCTATATGCAGATAGATAAAGATAAAATCTATTCTGAATCTGAACTTCGAGATAAGAATATCTACGGGGTAATTTATAAGGTAGAGAATATAAAGACTGGAAAAATCTATGTTGGTAGAACTACAGATTTAAAGAAAAGGATTGAGAGCAGAAGAAATGCAGTACATTCTGAAAGAAATGTCTCAAAAAATGGAATTGTCCATGCAATGAGAACTGAAGGAATGAATTGTTTCGAGTATGAAATTATAGATTGCTTAAAAATAAATCCAGACTTCAAATTTTCACATAGAGACATATACGAAGAAAAATTAAATGAAAAGGAAATTCGATGGATTAAAAAATTAGGTGCGTACAAGGATGGCTACAATCAAACAACAGGAGGTGAAGCAACCTATGATGTTTATACCAAAGTTTTGCAATATGATTTAGAAGGTAAATTTATCAGAGAGTGGGATTCTATTAAAGAGGCAAATCTACATTTAAATGTAAGTGATAATTCTGTTTCAGGAATTCCAAGAGTTTGTCTAGGTATTTCAAATGTTGCTTTTGGTTATCAATGGAGATATAAGAAGTCTGAAGATTTTCCCCAACATATTGGCCCTGTGCCAAGTGATTATTGGGTATTACAATATGATAAGGAGGGTAACTTTATACAGAAGTTTAGAACACCGTCTATTGCTGCCGAAAAGCTGGATATTGAAAATGGAGGAAATAAAATTGCAGAATGTGCCAAAAATGATAATTACATAACCGCTTATGGCTTTCAATGGCGTTATCAAGAAACAGACGATTTCCCAAAAAAGATTAAAACTGCGGAAGAACAGAATGATTTATTAAAACATTATGAAGAAAAAGCTAAGCCAGTTATTCAATATGACTTAGAAGGAAATTATATCAACACATTTCGAACCACTGATGAAGCAGCTGAACAAACAGGTGTGTTTAGAAATATCATAAAAAGAGTAGCAGAAGGTGATTATTATCGTGCGGGAGAATACCAGTGGCGATACAAAAAAGGAGAAAATATTCCCCAACAAATCGACTCATATGAAAAACCAAATACTAAAAAAGTATATCAATATAATCCTGAAAGTTATGAGCTTGTAAATACTTGGATTTCAGCTAGAGAGGCTTGTCGTCAAAATCCTGATTGGAATTACAAACAAATTTCAGGTGCAGTAATTGGGAAATATCAGAAAACTTATCTAGGCTATGTTTGGTCTTATCAAGAGTTGACGAAAAATGAAATTGATGAAAAAATCAGTAGTAAAGTCAAAAAGAGGTCAAAGTCTAAAAAAGATAGCAGTCCTGGAAAAACTGTATATCAGTATTCAAAAGACAAAACCAAGTTTATAAAAAAGTATGAATCTGCTGCTGAAGCTGCCCGTCAAATGGGTTATAAAAATGGAAGTGGAATTAGTAGAGTAGCTAGAGGAAAAAGAAATCATTACAAAGGTTATTTTTATTCCTATACCAAATTATGAAGGTACCCCTAACCCCTTTAAAAAGGAAAATGTCAAGCAAACAGTCCTCACCCAGTTAATTATTTATTCATTTCTATAAATTCGGTAATTATATAGAAATGCTGGTTTGTATTGGAGAACCCAAGTTGAATAAAAAAAGCAGATGCCCTGGAAGACACCTGCTTTAATATTTTTCGGAAAAATGTGCTATGCTACTTTAACGTGCACCTTTTTGCCTTTCACTCTGTTTCTATTCATTCCATTGAGTACCTGATTTACATATTGACCGGGTACATCAACAAAAGAGTGCTTGGGAAAAATATCGATATTACCGATCACTTTCCCCGGAATCCCGGATTCGCCTGCAATTGCTCCGACTAAATCACCGGGATATACATTATTCTTTTTACCCACATTAAAATGAACTTTAATCATTGCAGAATCATCATACTGCCCGACTTGAGCAGTATCATCAGAAGAATCTTCCACTGAAGTATTCATCTTAAGCAGTGCAGCCGCAATTTCGATAGTCGTAAATCGATCATCGGTAAATCCTTCAAGCTGCTCGATATAAGGACGCAAATCTCCCTTTTCAAGCACTTCTACGACTTCTTCCATGCGTCCGGCCATTTGTGATATTCTAACATCAGCCGTTGAAGGCATCTCAAGCGGATTCAACTGATTCTTGATCTGCTTTTCAATGGTATGCAGCTCCTTTCTTTTGCGACGGGTGGTAAACGTAATCGCCATACCCGATCGCCCTGCACGCCCGGTTCGTCCAATACGGTGCACATAATACTCGGGATCTTGCGGGATGTCATAATTGAATACCACTTCGATATCATCGATGTCCAGCCCTCGAGCAGCAACATCCGTTCCCACTAAAATATCGATTGCTCCGGATCGGAATTTTGCCATCACACGATCGCGCTGATTTTGATTTAAATCACCGTTGATAAAATCTGAGGAATATCCTCGTGACTTAAGCTCTCTCGTTACCTGCTCAGTTTTACGTTTGGTATTACAGAAGACAAGCGCCAACTTAAAATCATTAATATCCATAAACCGGCAAATAGCTTCGGTGCGAACAGAGTCGCGAACCTCTACCACATACTGTTCAATATTGGGAGCTGTTACTTTCTTACGTTCTATTGTAATCGTCTGCGGATTGTTCATGTAGCGATTCATAATTTTGCGAATCCCTTTCGACATCGTCGCCGAAAACATGATTGTTTGTACCGGATGATCGGCATAAGATAAAATCTGTTCCATATCATCCCGAAATCCCATATTCAACATTTCATCTGCCTCGTCAAAAACGACGCGCTTCAAATTATTCAGCTTCATCGTCCCACGGCGAAGGTGATCAATAGTTCGCCCCGGAGTTCCGACAACAATATGGGCACCTCGTTTGAGAGCTTTTATCTGTCGCGATATGGATTGCCCACCATAAATAGGAACAACATTCAATCCATTAAGGTGCTTTCCAATCTTGATAAGTTCTCCCGTAACCTGGATCGCCAGCTCACGAGTGGGACACATAATGATGGTCTGTACATTTGCAATATCAAGATCAGTTTTCTGTACCACCGGAATTCCGAATGCGGCCGTTTTTCCAGTTCCTGTTTGGGCCTGACCAACAACATCCTTCTCATCCAAAAGCGATGGAATACATTGTACCTGTACGGGCGTTGGCTTTTCGAATCCCATCTGTTCAATTCCCTTGAGAATAGGATCGGAAATATTAAGTTCGTTAAAATCTAAATCTGTCATAAATAAAATATAATTGAGTATTAATGAATACCTGACGCCACAAAAACATACTTATAGTACCGGTCTTCTAAACCGCTATCCAAAAACCGTATATATCAGAGGCGCCGACAGACCAAAGAAAGGATTGTAAGAACCTGTTTAACGAGTAGGTGGGATATTAAGTAACACCAGCTGCGGAGAAGATACGCAATTATCTGCAGAACAACATGAATTTATTTAAGAGAGCTATTCTAATTGCGCAAAAAGTAATTCCTATAGCTTTAAAGTTCTTTAATTTTTTAAAAAGTGGTACTTATCCATGCTTAGGATGCTGTAAAGACCTTTTTAGGATGTATTAAGATATGCTAACCAAGTTTATCTAAAGAGAAATTCTTCCTTATTTGAAAGAAATATTTCAAACAGATGAGTTATGGGACAGCAACAATTACTTTTAGTCATACTGGTAAGTATTCTCGTGGGCGTAGCAACCGTCGTTGCTATTGATACGATGCAAGACGCACGGGACAACTCCAACGAATCGGCAGTTCGTCAAGACATACTGATGGTTATCAATGATGCCCAGATCTATTACAAGAAGCCAGACGCGTTGGGAGGTGGCGGGAATTCGTTTGATGGAATTTCCGAGGAGCATATTTTATCTATTGACCCTGAAAACGAAAACGGCAGTTACGAAATTTCCGGATCGGGAAATACCTTAACCGTCACTGGAAACGGTACTAATGAAAATGTCGAGATTACCGCAACAGCTACTATGACTTCTGATGGGATGGAAGTCTCCTGGTCTACCCCTTAGATCATGTTAAAATCACAAGTTTACAATTTTAGGAATACGCTCGCAGCATAAAGAAAATCACCACTCCTGTTACAGATACATACAACCATACTGGCAGTGTAACTTTAGACACCTTGCGATGCAATTTCAGCTTTCCAGAAAAGGCCAGATAAAAACTGGTTAATATCATCGGCATTACAACTGCTGATAAAATAATATGAGAAATGAGAATAAAGAAGTATATCGGTCGAATAAATCCTTCCCCCGTAAATGGGGTACTGCCATGAAAGTTATGATAGATCACATAACTGATCAGAAAAAAAGTTGAGGTTACAAAAGCAGTGAGGTTAAATTTCATATGCTTGCTAAAATCTCGCTGACGTATTGCCCGATATCCAAATATCAGCAGTACTGCACTCGTACTATTCAATAGTGCATTGAGTGCAGGCAGACTCGTAATCAGATTCGAACTGTAGTCGCTCCCTCCTTTGTAATAAATAAGCCAGATTAAAAAGCCGAATGCCACACTACTAATTAATAGTATTACACCAATGGCTTTGGAGAGACTAAGATTTTTTAACAGATCAATCGTAACCGGTTTCTTGGAATCCATAAACTGGTATTATCGCACACATTTTTTGGTAGACTGAAGATACATAATATTAAATTTTTCTACAGGATCATTTTAGTTTAAATGTCTGTCAAGTTTACAGGTATAATTCCCCGGAATTCTATAATTCAATTAGGCATTTCTGCTAAATAGATTATATTTTAGCTCACTAATTTCTTGGGCATGAATGAACAATCTCTATCCTATTTAGATTCGATTTAAATATTAGGGAGCTCATTTTTATGGGTTCTAAAAGAGTTGGATTTTCCATACTTTCATGCCGAAAACTTTTAGAGGACAACTGCTTAAAAGTAACGACAAATATCACTTAACCCATGGCTCAGATTTTTCCCCGATGGGCAAATGAAGTACCTCAACGTATTTTGCTCGGGCTCATTATTTTCGCGACAGCAACAGTAGCAGGAGTTTGGTATTACTTTTCTCCCGAATATACCGATGTAGGCTATGCTCCCGAGCAGCCCATCGAATACAGCCATAAACTGCATGCCGGCAAACTTGATATTGATTGTCAATATTGCCACACCAACGTTTTTGATTCTAAGTTCGCGAATGTGCCGGCTACGCAAACATGCATGAACTGTCACAATCAGATTGATGGACAAAATAAGCCCGAAGAAATACAAAAAATTCGTGACAGCTGGGAGTCGGGAGAGTCTATTGAATGGGTTCGCGTGCACAATCTTCCGGACTACGCTTATTTCAATCACGCAGCACATGTCAATGTTGGGGTAGGTTGTGAAACATGTCACGGACGTGTTGATCGAATGGAAGTAGTCTACCAAAAAGAGCCTTTAAGTATGAGTTGGTGCCTTGACTGTCACCGTAATCCGGAGCAAAATGTTCGTCCGGTTGAAGAAGTCACTACAATGGGATATGAACCGGAAAAAGATCAGATTGAAATGGGACGTGAGCTTGTAGCAAAACACAATATTGCTCCCCCTACCTATTGTCAAAGTTGCCATTATTAATAAGAAGAAATATTTAACCGAACGAATCTGAATTAACGCAATCGTAACGGAATGAGCGAAGAAGTAAAAAATCCCAATTACTGGAAAAGCCTTGGCGAACTTGCTCGTAATGATGAGTATGAAAAGTTCGTTGAGCGCGAATTTCCTGAAAATGCCACCGAACTTAACGATAAAGTATCACGACGCAGCTTTCTGCGTGTGATGGGAGCTTCCATTGCGCTTGCCGGATTTGCTGCCTGCCGGCGACCGGTACAAAAAATTGTACCCTTTAGTAAGCAACCGGAAGATTTAGTAGAAGGCGTACCACAATATTACGCTTCCGCTTCGCCATTTCAGGATGCGCTAAATGGTATTGTTGTTGAAAACAACGAAGGGCGGCCCACAAAAATTGAAGGGAATGAGATGCACCCGGCCAGTAGCGGGAATACCAGCATCTTTGGTCAGGCCGAGATCCTAAATATGTTTGATCCTGACCGTTCACGTTACGTCCGTAAAGACGGAGAGCGATCTTCGGTTAGTGCTTTCGCAGAATTTTGTAACGATCATTTTTCTGATACTGACCAAAACATAGCTTTTATTTCTGAAACGAACTCTTCTCCTACTTATAACAGGATGAAGGATCAGGCGCTGGATCAATTCCCCAATGCGCAATGGATTACATATGAGCCATTTGGAGAAGACAATGCCCTTGAAGGTACTAACATAGCATTCGGTGAGCGATTACGAACATATAATAAGTATGATGAAGCTGATGTCATCGTAAGTTTTGATGATGACTTTCTGAATCCGGCCGCTGACAAGAACAGTGTTGAAAACACTAAGCGTTTTACTGATCGGCGTCGTGTGATGTCTGAAGATGACGACATGTCTCGGTTTTATGCTGTTGAAAGCACGTTCAGCATTACCGGTTCCAACGCTGACAATCGCCTGCGCATTAAATCTGGCGAAATTGAACTCTTTATATATGCACTGGCGGCTAAGCTTTCCAATTCTGTGAATGGATTGTCCGCTTTTAGTGGTTATAGCAACAAATTTTCTGATCACGAATGGACCGCTATTCTGGCTGAAGAACTGCTTGACAACCGAGGCAATTCTATATTAACAGTCGGACGCGATCACAGTTCAGAACTTCATGCCACCGTAGCAGCGATGAATGTTGCGCTTGGCAACAATGGCGAAACCATTAATTATCTTGAAGTTCCACATGTTGATAACCAAAACAATCGTGAAGTTTTTGCCGGTTTAGTTGAAGATTTGAACAATGGAAATGTAGATACAGTTGTGCTTGTGGGAACGAATCCTGCATTCACGGCACCGGCTGACCTAAACTTTGAAGATGCTCTTGAAAATGCCGGACAGGTTATCCATCTCTCTAATTATTATGATGAAACTTCAAAGCTGGCCAACTGGCATATAAACAGGGCTCACTTTCTTGAGGCTTGGGGCGATGGATATTCCTATTCAGGAACACGCTCTATCATCCAACCGCAAATTGAACCTCTGTATTCCGGAATAAGCGAAATTGAATTTCTGAATATTATTCTGAACGGAGAACAAGCAAAAGGTTATGACCTGGTTCAGAATACGTGGAAAAATTATTATTCAAACAACTTTACGAGCCAGTGGAATAAAGCGCTACACGATGGAGTAGCAGGTAAAGAAACATTTTCTACAGCCTCGGTAAATATTTCAAATGGATTTAATTCACAGGCTCGTAACTTCATCAGCAATGCAACACCCGCTGATGGCATGGAGCTGGTCATTCGACCTGACTCTACGGTGTTCGACGGTCGCTTCGCCAATAACGGATGGCTGCAAGAGCTTCCCAAGCCGATGACAAAGATCACCTGGGATAATGTTGCGCTGATGAGTAAGAAAACAGCAGACGACCTGGGTGTAAAAGAAGCAGGCCTTGGAAAATCAGAAGTCGAAGTTATTTCTATTACTGTTGACGGTACTACTATTGAGATTCCGGCTTGGGTTCAACCCGGCCATGCCGACGACAGCATCACCATTACCGTGGGATATGGTCGCGAAGGTGTTGGGCGCGTAGCTAATAAAACAGGTGTTGATACCTATCCGTTGCGCACAACAACTAATATGCATTTTGCCAGCAATGTATCAGTAGAAAAAACTGGCAAAACGTATGAGATAGCCTGTACGCAAGACCATAACACGATGGAAGGGCGATCGCTATTGCGACATGCCACCCTTCAAGAATATAAAGAGAATCCAAATTTCTCGACTTACGAATCTTCCTACGATGCCGAGATGCCCGGTCTTGCTTATGCTGATGAACACGGAAAAGATCGGCCCCTTTCGATATTTAATTCTATTGACGAACAGGAGTATCCCGAAGAAGAACCGCAATGGGGTATGTCTATCGACCTAAATACCTGTACCGGTTGCGGCGTTTGTACGATTGCCTGTACGGCCGAAAATAACATTCCGGTGGTAGGTAAGCGCGAGGTAAGTCGTGGACGCGAGATGCACTGGATCAGAAATGACCGCTATTTTGACGGTGATGTCAACGATCCGAATGCCCTACACCAGCCTGTGCCTTGTATGCACTGTGAGCTGGCTCCTTGCGAGCAGGTTTGTCCTGTAGCGGCAACCACCCACAGCGATGATGGCATGAATCAGATGACCTATAACCGCTGTATCGGAACCCGTTATTGCGCAAATAACTGTCCATATAAGGTTCGTCGCTTCAACTTCTTCAACTATACTAAGGAATTTTTAACAGGTGGAGACGATCCGGAAATCATCCAGATGGCGATGAATCCGGAAGTAACCGTGCGATTCCGCGGCGTGATGGAAAAATGTACGTATTGTGTACAACGTGTAAACCGCGCCAAGATCAATCGCGATATTGAAACAAACGGCGAAACCATGAAACCTGAAGATGGTGCTGTAGAGACGGCTTGTCAGCAAGCTTGTCCCGCAGATGCTATCTACTTTGGTGATCTCACCGATCCCGAAAGCGAAGTAGTAAAAACGAAGAAGAACAACCGTAACTACTTGCTTCTCGAAGAGCTTAATACGCGACCAAGAACGTCGTATCTTGCTAAAGTTCGTAATCCCAATCCCAAATTGGCTTAATTTTCAACATACTTTACGATGAGCACAGATTATAAATACGTACCAGAGCCAGCACTCGTAAAAGGAGATCATTCCTTTGGGAGTATAACTGATCTTATTGCCAAGACTCCATTATCTCCCACTCCAAAATTATGGTACTTAGCTTTTGGCCTTGCCAATATTTTATTGATTACCCTTTTAGGGGCAATCGGTTATCTGGTCTGGGATGGTACCGGAATTTGGGGACTTAATAACCCGGCCGGATGGGGTTGGGCTATTATCAACTTCGTTTGGTGGGTTGGTATTGGTCACGCCGGAACACTTATTTCTGCTATTCTTTTCCTCTTTAGACAAGGTTGGCGAACGGCGATTAACCGTTTTGCCGAGGCCATGACAATTTTTGCTGTAATGTGTGCCGGTATCTTCCCTGCTATCCACGTGGGACGTATCTGGGTTATCTATTGGGTATTCCCCATTCCCAACTCGATGGCAGCCTGGCCGAACTTCTCGAGTCCGCTACTTTGGGATGTTTTTGCGGTAAGCACGTATTTCACCGTTTCATTACTCTTCTGGTATGTTGGATTGATTCCCGACTTTGCCACGCTCCGCGATAAAGCCAAGAATAAAATTGCTAAAATTTCATATGGAATTGCCTCCCTCGGATGGACGGGCAGTTTTCGAAACTGGTGGAACTACGAAAAAGCCTACATGATTTTGGCCGGCCTTGCCACTCCGCTGGTACTTTCGGTTCACACCATTGTATCTTTTGACTTTGCCGTTTCAGTTATACCGGGCTGGCATAGTACCATTTTTCCGCCCTACTTTGTAGCCGGTGCTATTTATTCCGGCTTTGCCATGGTATTAACGCTGATGTTGATCGCTCGAAAAATCTACGGTCTTGAAGACATCATGAACATTGATATCATGGAAAAGATGAATCTTGTGATGATGATAACAGGTAACCTGGTTGCTTTTGCGTACCTGATGGAAGGTTTTATAGCTTGGTATAGCGGCTATATTTACGAACAAGGAATTTTCTGGCTTTACGTCGTTGGTCCCTATGCCTGGGGCTTCTGGATCCTGATGTTCTGTAATGTGGTAACCCCGCAATTCCTCTGGTTCAAGAAGATACGACGCAACGTCGCTATCACATTTGTTATTTCCATTATTGTGAACATTGGAATGTGGTTTGAACGCTTTATGATTTCCGTTGCTTCACTCTCAACAGACTTTATGCCCTCTGCGTGGGACTATTATTCACCCACTTTCTGGGATATTATAACGTACGTTGGAACATTTGGACTTTTCTTCACCTTCTTCCTGCTATTTCTGCGCTTCTTGCCAATGGTTGCCATTGCAGAAGTTAAAGGAGTTATGCCGCAGGCAGATCCGCACAACTACGATGAAGAAACCAACGAATTTGATATAGAGAAAACCAAACCTGTTGTTGTTCAACAAGAGCAAACTGTTTAGTAACTGATATTTATGGACGCAGAAAACAAACAAATTTACGGTGTATTGGCCGAGTTCAGAAATCCAAAAGAGCTCGTTGATGCCGCTTCTTCGGTTAAAAAATCCGGATACCAGGATTTCGATACCTATGCTCCCTTTCCCATCCACGGGATGGAAAAAGCCATGGGATTAAAAAAATCTCCCCTTGGCTGGATTGTACTGGGTGGAGCTCTTACCGGTATGATAGGTGCACTGGCATTAATGATATGGGTAATGGGCTACGAGTATCCGATGAACATTAGCGGTAAGCCATTTATCAACTTTCCAATTTATGTACCCATAACATTTGAGATAACCGTTCTGCTTGCAGCCTTTGCCGCTACTTTTGGTATGCTTGCTCTCAATAAATTGCCACGCCTGTATAATCCATTATTTAATGTAGAGCGCTTTTCAAAGGCGTCGGATGATGGCTTCTTTGTTCATATTGAAGCTTCTGATGATCTCTTTTCTGAAGAGAAAGTAAAAAAGCTGTTCCAGGATAATGGAGCAACACACATTGAAACCGTATACGATTCGGAATAATTGACCACAAAAATCTTTAGTTCGCATAACGATCCGATGAAAGTTTCCAAGTACTTATTATTAGCTGTTATTGTCTTCCCATTGGCTTTAGCTGGGTGCAGGGGTGAAAAGTTTCAATCTCAGCCTGTTCACCCTAATATGAATATGGATCAACAAAAACGTTTTGAAGCACAGGAAAAGAATGAGTTCTTTGCGGACAATCGAGCTATGCGAAAGCCGGTTGATGGAACAATAGCACGTGGAAACCTTAAAGAAGACAAAGCTTTATACCAAGGCATTAATGAGGACAGCAGCTTTGTGGAAGATATCCCCGTTGATGTTACAAAATCATTTATTTACCGAGGTAAAGATCAATACGAAGTATTTTGTACGCCCTGTCATGGAATAGCAGGTGACGGAAACGGCATTATTATGGCAAACAATTACGGATATGTTCCCGCTCCGAGTTTCCATATTGAACGTTTGAGAAATCAAAGCGATGGATACCTTTACTCTGTTATTGCAAATGGAATTCGAAACATGCCATCATATGCTACGCAAATTTCTGTCAAAGATCGATGGGCTATTGTAGCTTATGTGCGTGCACTGCAGAAAAGTCAAAATGTTTCTGAAGATGAAATTCAAGAGTACGATGTAGATCTGGCTGCTCTAGAAGAAGATTATCAGGAACAATTAGCTGCCGAACAGGCCAAAAAAGAAGCCCAGGCGAGCGGCGATGGCGGAGAAGTTTCCGTAGAACGTGGTAAAACGATTGCACAAAATAACGGCTGCACTACCTGTCACTCTATCGATGGCTCTAAAATGGTTGGGCCAACCTGGCAAAATTTATATGGGTCTGAACGAACGTTTGACGACGGATCCACAGCCACCGCTGATGAAGAATATTTGACAGAATCTATCGTAAATCCATCAGCTAAAGTAGTAGAAGGATATCCTCCTTCTATGGTTTCATACGATTTTCTAAGTGATAGCAAAATAAACTCACTCGTTGAGTATATAAAATCATTGAGTGAAAACGCTGAATAATATTTTAAAAACGTATTTAACGTATATAAACGATTGGTTTAATCTATGAGCAAGCCCAAAATAACTGATACACTGGAGTTTCCTTCTGATCTGAATGTAACCAAATCATTATTTGGAGTGGGAATTGTAGGCCTTTTGGCTACCGGTGTTGGATACTTCCTTGATCATGATCAGTTTTTCTTTTCTTATCTGGTAAGTTTTTCCTTTTTCTCAAGCATAGCACTCGGAAGTTTGTTCTTTGTTATGGTTCAGCATTTAACACGATCAGAATGGAGTGCCGTGCTGCGAAGAATTCCAGAGACGTTTTCTTCATATTTCTGGATCTGGGGATTGTTTATTATTCCCATCTTTTTTGGAATGCACTCTCTTTATCACTGGACCCACGCTGATGCCATTGCCGCCGATCCGGTTTTACAGGGGAAAGAACCTTATTTGAATACGACATTCTTCATCATTCGTCAGTTTATCTACTTCGCCCTCTGGAGCTTCCTTGGTTATCGGCTTTATTCAAAATCGGTTGAAATGGATAAAACCGGCGACTGGGGATTGCAAACTCTACTGCGCAGAACCAGTGGTCCGGGACTATTTTTCTTTGCCATTACCCTTGCCTTTGCCTCTTTTGATTGGATCATGTCGCTTGATCCCCACTGGTATTCTACTATTTTTGGCGTTTATTACTTCGCAATGAGTTTCCAGGGATTATTCGCAGCATTGATTCTAATCATATTTTTCCTCTGGAAAAATGATTTACTTACAAATACCATCCAGAAAGGACATATTTATGATCTGGGTGTGCAGATGTTTGGCTTTACCGTATTCTACGCCTATATCGCCTTTAGTCAATTTTTACTGATTTACTATGCCAATATCCCCGAAGAAACCGTCTGGTATTTAGAACGGCTTAGCGGTGGATATGAATATTTAGCATGGTTTTACCTATTGGGACGTTTTGTAATTCCATTTATAGTTTTACTTCCAAAAGGACCAAAATCCAAACCAAAAGTTGTAGGCAGTATTGCCACCTTGATTTTAGTATCACATCTGGTTGAACTTTACTGGCTTGTTATGCCGGTACTCAATCACCATGGATTTCATCTTAACTGGATGACTATTACCAGCTTCATTGGACTTGGAGGCATCTTTTTAGGATTATTCTTCTATAAGTTTAAACAAAATAAAATGGTGCCTATTAACGATCCGAAATTGGGAGATTCACTTAACAAACATTAAATCTGTTACTAACGCAGTAAAGCTGTCACTGCTAATAAAGCTTTTATTTTCATGGCTAACGAGAAGCAAAATTATTCTGCCGATTTTAAAAAAGAAGTTGCGCAAAAAGCATTAGACCAGTCCAAGCAAAATCTGGACAAACTATCAAAGAAATATGATGTACCCGTTTCGGTTATTCTAATGTGGGCAACTGAGCTTGAAAAAGGTGGAGAAGATGTTTTTAAGACTGAAGAAGATAAAGATACATCTTCTCCTGAAGAACCAGTTGAAACCATTGATGTTGAAGTAACTGACGAAGAGTTAGCCAACTCTGTTGAACACGGAGTGATGCAAGATAAGCTAAATTACAAACGCCTTATTTTTTGGAGTCTTTTTGGTACAATTTTGGTTGTTATATTTGTACGCGGTCTTTATGAGATGTATGAGTACAACACAGAAGCTACTCAAGAACGTGTATCATCTGAAAGTGAATACTATCAGGTTAACCAGATGAAAAGACAAGCAAGACAACAACTCGATAGTTTTGGTGTTGTAGATCTTGAAAACGGTACTTACAGAATTCCTATCGACAGTGCCATCAATAAGATGGCTGCCGATGAAGAATAGATAAAAATTTATGAAACATTTTGGGCTTTCAATAGCAGTAATAAGCCTGTTTTTACTACCCTACTCTTCCAATGCGCAACTGAATCAAAAAAAGCCGAGCCAACTGGAAGATGTAGGAGTTGAAGAGCGATTAGGTGAACAGATACCGCTCGATTTAACATTCGCCAATGCAAAAGGCGATTCTATAAAACTTGAAGAATTATTCACTGACGGCAAGCCGGTACTGTTGAATCCGGTTTATTATGAGTGTCCGCAACTTTGCTCGATGATAAAAGAGGCCATTTTTAAAGGAGTTAAAGATTTAAAGTGGTCGCCGGGCACGGAATACAATATTGTTACATTCAGTTTTGATCCCAGTGAAAAGACAGCTTTGGCTGCTGAAAACAAGGAACGTTTTTTAAATAAACTAGACAGAGAAGGTGCCGGTGACGGATGGCACTTTCTAACCGGAAGTCAAGAAAATATTAACAAACTTACTGAGGCCGTTGGATTTAACATGAGGCGTCTTGAAGATGGACAATATGCACATGGCGCTGCTATCATGTTTCTCAGTCCCGATGGCATAATAACACGCTACCTATACGGGCTCAAGTTTGATGAATTTAATTTGCGGAATGCGCTATATGACGCAGCTGATGGTAACATCGGAAGTGCTGCAGAACAAGTATTACTCTATTGTTATCAATACGATGCGGATTCCAATACATATGTACCGGTAGCCTGGAAAATCATGCAGGTTGGCGGCTTTGCTACCATGTTAATTCTGGGTATATTCCTCGGTTTTATGTGGTTGCGGCACAGATATTCTAATAATGAAAAGCAAATAAAAGAAACGAATGGACGCGATTAAAGACTTCTTTTTACCCCCGGCAAAATCTACGCTGGCCGAACAAACCGATGCTCTTTTCTGGTTTGTACATGGCAGCAGTCTTATTTTGACGATTGGACTCATTGCAGTCATTGTTTATTTCGTCTATAAATATCGTCGCAAGTCTGAAGATGAAGTAACACCACTAATAACCCATAACAATGCCTTGGAAGTTACGTGGTCAGTTATTCCCCTGATAATGGTTCTTATCGTATTTGGATGGGGATACCAAGTATTTATGAATCAAACGGTCGTACCTGACGATGCCTATGAAGTGAACGTTACGGCCCAAAAATGGATCTGGCAGTTTCAGTACGAAAATGGTGCTCAATCAACCGGCAAACTACACGTACCGGCCGATCGTCCCGTGAAACTTATCATGAGCTCAAAAGATGTGATTCACTCCTTTTTTGTTCCGGACTATCGCCTGAAACAAGATGTTGTGCCGGGGCGATATACCGAAATGTGGTTTAATGCTCCTGAGCCCGGGAAATCGACCATATTTTGTACGGAATATTGCGGTGATGGCCACTCCGATATGTTAGGAGAAGTTATTGTACATGAAGAGAAAGAATTTGAAAACTGGCTTGCTGAAAATGCCGGCGGTGGTTCTAAACCTGAAGATCTTGCTCCGGAAGAATGGGGCGAGCAATTGGCTCAGGAATGGGCTTGTACAACCTGTCACTCTGTGGATGGCAGCCAAATGACCGGCCCCACTTGGCAAGGAAAATTTGGCAGTGAACAAACTTTTGAAGACGGCTCAACGTTGACCGTAGATGAAAACTACATTCGCGAATCTATTCTGGAGCCTAATGCAAAAATCGTTGAAGGATACCCTGCAGTTATGAATACTTACCAGGGACAACTTAACGATGAGCAGATTAATGCGATTATCGAATACATCAAAACATTGAAGTAATATGGATACAGCAGACGCAAGTTCTACATCTAAAAAGATACAGGTCCAGCGGTATAAACCCGATGATAACCCTGACAAGCACTATTTAAATGAGGAAACGGGTCTCTGGTCTTGGTTGACAACGGTCGATCACAAGAAGATCGGCATCATGTTCTTGGGAGCCATTACCTTCTTCTTTTTCGTTGGTGGTATAATGGCCCTTTTAGTACGTACCGAACTATGGACCCCAGCCAAGACCTTTATTGAAGCTAATACCTACAATCAGCTGTTTACGCTGCATGGTGCAATAATGATATTTCTGTTTCTTGTACCCTCAGTTCCTGCAGCGCTTGGAAACTTCATTTTGCCACTGCAGCTTGGAGCCAAAGACGTAGCCTTTCCCAGGCTTAACTTATTAAGTTTCTATCTCTATTTAACTGGAGCCGGTATCGCTATCTTTTCCATTCTCAATGGTGGGATTGATACAGGATGGACTTTTTATACTCCCTACTCCTCTACCACCGGTGGTGCCGTAACAACGATGGTTTTCGGGGTATTTGTAATCGGATTTTCCTCTATTCTTACCGGAGTAAACTTTATTACCACCATCCATAAAATGCGCGCCCCGGGTCTAACTTGGGATAAACTACCGCTTTTCTGCTGGGGATTATATGCAACAAGTATTATTCAAATTTTGGCAACACCCGTACTTGCAATAACCCTTGCACTTGTTGGCATGGAACGCATTTTGGGAATCGGGATTTTTGATCCGGCAATGGGCGGCGATCCGGTATTATTTCAACACTTTTTCTGGTTCTACAGCCATCCCGCGGTATACATTATGATTGTGCCCGGCTTTGGTGTCGTCTCAGAAATTATAACTACATTCTCTCGCAAACATATCTTTGGATACTGGGCTATTGCACTATCATCACTAGCCATTGCCTTTATCGGATTCCTCGTCTGGGGACACCACATGTTCGTATCCGGGCAGGCGTCATTGGCTTCAATGGTCTTTTCATTTTTGACCTTCTTGGTTGGCATTCCAACAGGCATTAAAATGTTTAACTGGACCGCAACCCTGTATAAAGGTTCGATTGATCTAAAATCACCGCTACTATATATATTTGGATTTTTCTTCCTCTTCTTAGTAGGCGGACTTACGGGTATTGTACTTGGATCAATTGCCTTGGATGTTCACCTGCACGACACCTATTACGTGGTAGCACACTTCCACTTTGTAATGGTCGGCGGTATGGTGATGGCGTTCTTAGCCGGCTTGCACTACTGGTGGCCTAAAATCACCGGGCGAATGTACAACGAAACAATGGCAAAAATTGCCTGTGCCATTATCTTTGTAGGATTTAATGTCACATTCCTTCCCCAGTTTGTAATGGGATCTCAGGGAATGCCTAGAAGATATTTCAACTATATCGAACAGTTTCAACCGTTCCATCAGGTTTCAACTATAGGATCGTATATTCTGGGGCTTGGCTTTCTGATGGTGTTCTACTATTTGGTTAAGTCACTCTTTGGCGGCCAAAAAGCTACAGCAAATCCTTGGGGAAGTCGTGCACTCGAATGGCAAATAAATACACGTCCGCCACTGCATAACTTCCATCATATACCTGTAATTATTAACGGTCCATATGATTATCACAAGCCGATGGAAGAATTTCAGTTAGGTCTGGCGGAATCTACAACTAATGGACACGGCCAAGAGAGTGATCTCGAAGTAACAACTGATGGGAAAGAAATTAACGCTGAGTAACAACGTATAAACCTGAAAATCATTAAAACCTGATTATGGCAGATCATTCATCTTCCACAACACATTCACGATTTTTTCAGCATCATTTTGTGGATGCCGAACAGCAGTTCCAGACTGCAAAAATGGGAATGTGGATATTTTTGGTAACAGAAATTCTGATGTTCGGCGGACTCTTTGCCGCCTACATTGTATTCCGATTATGGTATCCCGATCTGTTTACCCAAGCTTCTACAGAGCTCAATACTTTATGGGGCGGTGTTAATACCATAGTACTTATCGGTAGTAGTTTAACAGTGGCAATGGCTATCAAGTCAGCTCAGCTTAATCAAAAGAAGAATATTGCCATTAACTTGGGCATAACGCTGGCTCTTGCCGCCGTGTTTATGATTATTAAATACTTTGAGTGGACCCATAAGTTTGAGCTCGGTATTTTTCCCGGCCAATTCTATGATTTTGGGGGCATTGCACATGAAAAGGCAAATGTATTCTTTAGCCTGTACTACCTGATGACTGGCCTGCACGGCATTCACGTGTTAATTGGAATGGGATTAATGAGCTGGTTGCTCTGGAGATCCTTAAAGAACCATTTTGACAGCGAGTATTATACCCCCATTGAAATTACGGGTCTATATTGGCACCTCGTTGATATCATCTGGATTTTCCTTTTTCCCCTTTTCTATCTCATTGAATGATAACTTAAAATATTTTACAGCTCATGAGCGGACATCATATATCCACAGATAAAACCTTACTTGGCGTTGCAGCCGCATTGCTGGTATTAACAATTCTTACCGTTGGAGTAAATTATATCCACATGCCCACGCCTTGGAATATAATCACAGCAATGGGAATCGCTGTTGTAAAAGCAGGCCTCGTTGCCCTGTTCTTCATGAATCTTTATTGGGATGAACGATTTAATTCCATACTGTTAGTGGCAGGATTAGCCTTTTTTGGACTGTTAGTGAGTCTTACACTTTTAGATACCCTATTCCGTGCTGAAGTAATACCAGCTTTCTGAGAAAAACGATTAATACCTTTGTAAATACTATAAGCCGATCGTATCCTCGATCGGCTTTTCTATTGCCCCATATTCCCATTTTAGATATAAATAGAATTATCTGCTTGATAACTATTGATTGATCTGTAGAATAAAAAATAGTAGTTCTACTAGATATTATTCTCCATACATCCAATCTCTTCATACAACCAATATAATATTTACAACCTCAGAGGGGGTAACAATTTTCAATTTAAATTAGTACATTTGCACCTGACAAAACTACGGATTCAGTAATGAAGCTAACTACAGAATATTCCCTTTCAAAGCTTTTAGATACCCAGCGAATAGCGGCTTACTATGAGCTTACCAAACCGGGTATTACCCTCACGGTATTAGCAAGCATGCTGATCGGATTTGTCTTGGGATCAGCTGGTCAAATCAATTACATCACTCTCATTCATGCCACACTTGGGACCTGGCTGATCGCGTCCGGCACAGCAGCACATAATCAATTTCTGGAATGGCGGTACGACGGCAAAATGAAGCGGACCCAAAAACGTCCTGTTCCAGCAAGTAAAATATCGCCTAAGAAAAGCGTATTATTTTCCCTCACATTAATTACCGGTGGACTATTTTATTTAATACTTGCCGTTAATGCCGTGGCGGGATTAGTGTCACTACTGACAACCCTGATCTACTTGGGAATTTACACGCCTATGAAGCGTATTTCGGTCGCTAACGTGTTCATTGGCGCAATACCGGGCGCACTACCTCCGGTAGGTGGTTGGGCCGCTGCAACAGGCCATCTGGGAAGTACGGGCATGTGGCTACTATTTGGTATCGTATTTCTATGGCAAATTCCCCACGTAATGGCCATTGCCTGGGTCTGCAAAGATGACTACAGCAATGCAGGCTTCCAGATGCTTCCCAAAAATGACCCCAAAGGAATTAAGGCAACAATTTTAATCGTTGGGTGTTTGATTGCTTTACTCCCGGTTTCTTATGGACTGTTTTATATTGGAATGAACAGTTGGATCTATCTGATCGGCGGACTTTTAAGTAGTATAGTATTCTTGTACTATGGACTTATCTTCGCCAAAGATCGCGACAAACCTTCCGCCAAAAAATTAATGTTTGCCTCATTCGGGTACCTGCCTGCCATCTGGGCATTTGTTATTATCGATATTCTGATCCTGTAATTATTTTCAGTTCTATTCTAATCGCGAAAAGAAGTATTTAGCGAAAATCCGGAGAAGTAATTACCTTTATTCTCATGAGATATCCAATCATACTTCTTTTTGTTACGGGATTATTGGTAAGCGCATGCGGATGGAACTTGAATGCCCCGGATGATGATAATGGCGGATCTGATCCAGGTGATGGAACACCCTATTTTAATAACGTAAGTTCTACCAACCTTCCCGGTAATCGCAACTTCCAGACAAATACCGCTAAAGCCGTTGATATTAATAATGATGGCAACCTCGATCTTGTCTTAGCCATTGGGCTACAAAGCAACAAAATTCTAATAAACGATGGGGACGGTCTATTTGGCGATCAAACCTCCGATCGGTTGACGACACAAAATTTAAACTCACAAGATATTGCCATCGCTGATTTCAATATTGATGGAAATCTCGATCTTTTTTTTCCAAGTGAACAAAATCAATCCAGTGAGCTTGCAATTAATAACGGCTCGGGCACTTTTTCGGATTTATCGAATCGAATCCCTGTAGCCGGCAATTTTACCTCTGCAACATCACTCGATTTCAACAATGATGGATCGATGGATTTATTTATTGGAAATCGCGGACAAAACATACTGCTCGAAAACAGCGGGAATGCATTTTTCAATAATCAAACTTCTCAGCGGCTTCCTCAAATCCTGGATGCCACATTTGATATTGCGGTTGGTGATATCACCGGTAATAATCTGCCTGATCTTTTAGCTACCAATGAGGGGCCTAACATCGTACTTATTAACACCGGGTCGGGTTTTTTCTCAAACCAATCTGCAAACCGCATTCCATATATTAATGCTATTGAGGAAAGCCAAGATATTACACTTGCTGATATCGACAGGGATGGCGACCTGGATATCTATTACGGTAATACCGGGTTTCAGGAAAATGCAAATCCT
The DNA here is from genome assembly GCF_034521915.1 of Fodinibius sp. Taxonomy (GTDB): domain Bacteria; phylum Bacteroidota; class Rhodothermia; order Balneolales; family Balneolaceae; genus Fodinibius. The sequence continues at coordinate 390,507 of NZ_JAXHLU010000004.1, read as the reverse complement.
CAAGATCGCCTGCTAATCAATGACGGTCAGGGGTTTTTCTCCGATCAAACATCCGATCGATTGCCTACAATTTCGACCAATACTTTTGATGCTGAATTTGCTGATTTTGATAATAACGGTGATCTCGATCTGATCATTGGAAATTATAATGGAGGCTTGCGTATACTTATCAATAATGGTAGTGGATATTTTTCAGATCAATCGACCAATTGGCTGCCCGAAAATTTTACTCCTCCCGTTATGGATATAGAAGTAGCGGACTTCAATGGGGATAATCTACTCGATATCTATGTTGCAGCCCGTAATGGACAAGACCAACTCCTGTTGCAGAAAGATAGAAACTGATATTTTTATTTAAAATAGTCCCTTTCTATTTTTCTATTCGTAAATCGGGGGATATTTTGCCGGATTAGCCTCACTCATCAGGGCATATACCGCCTCAAAGATATCTTCTTCGTTGGGTTTTGAGAAGTAGTCTCCGTCTGAGCCGTATGCAGCACGGTGCTCTTTAGCCGTCAGGCACTGCGGCTCGGAATCCAGGTAGTAATAACCTTTTTGATCTTGAATTACCTTATTCATCATAAAGGCTGAAGCACCGCCGGGAACATCCTCATCCACAAACAGAATACGATTGGTTTTCTTGAGGGATTCCACAATATCATGATTGCGATCAAATGGTAATAATGTTCGCACATCAATAAGCTCAGCCGATATGCCAACCTCTTCTAATTCCGGCAACACATCTTCACAAATGTTACAGGTAGATCCGTAAGAAACGATGGTGATATCCGTGCCTTCAGAAACCACCTTGGGAATACCAAGCGGTACCGTAAATTCTCCAAGATTTTCGGGTAGATCTTCCTTTAATCGATACGCATTTAGTGGCTCAATTATTAACGCCGGATCATCACCCTTAAGCAGCGTGTTGTACATTCCAGCAGCATCGGTAAGATTTCTCGGCACACAAACATGTACGCCTCTTATACCGTTGATAATCATTCCCATGGGCGATCCGGTGTGCCAGATACCCTCCAGACGATGACCACGCGTTCGCACTATTAGTGGAGCCTTTTGACCACCCATACTTCGATAACGAACAGTGGCAAGATCATCACTCAACACCTGAAAACAGTAGAGCAGATAATCCAAATACTGGATTTCAGCAATAGGTCGCAATCCGCGAAGCGCCATACCAATACCCTGTCCGAGAATAGTAGCCTCACGAATGCCGGTATCGCTGACACGCAGCTCTCCGTATTTATCCTGCATATTTTCAAGTCCCTTGTTTACATCGCCCAGCTTTCCGGTATCCTCACCGAAAACCAGCGTTTCAGGATACTTTTCAAAAAGCTTATCAAAATTATCCCGCAGTACAACACGTCCATCCACACTTTTGGGATCATCGCTGTACACAGGTGGGTTTTCCTCCACATTTAACGGTGACTGTTCGCCCTCGCTGTACAAATAACTATCATAGCGATAACTGTTAGCCTCTTTACTTTCTTCCAGCCACTGCATTAGCCTTTCGCGCGAAGTAGTGTTTTCATTCCGCGTCAATCGCAATGCCTTACGAACACCGGAAAGGATATATTTCCTAAGCGGTACAAGGGGAGCCTTCATATCCTTTATTACTTTCTCCATCTTCTCCGGCTTACTACTTTCAGAAGCCAGATCTTCAATCAGCGCTGTTGCCGTTTCAAGCTCTTCCTTTAATTCTGATTTAAATGACTTCCAGGCCGCTTTTTGAGCTTCCTTAACTTCTTCCTCAGCTTCCTTTTCGACTGCTTCGATCTCCTCTTCCGAAGCGATATCCTCTTCGATCATCCAGCTTCGTGTTTTGTTGAGACAGCAATACTCTTCTTCCCATTCCAAGCGCTCATCAGACTTATAACGCTCATGCGATCCTGATGTAGAGTGCCCCTGCGGCTGGGTAACCTCGGTAACATGAACCAACACAGGCACATGCTCTTCGCGAGCAATCTGTGCAGCCTTTTCGTAAGTTTCCATAAGCGCTCGATAGTCCCAGGCCTTAACTTTCAGGATTTCAATTCCCTCCTGCTCCTCCGTTCGCTGAAACCCCTTTAGTACTTCAGAAATGCTTTCTTTTGTCGTCTGATATTTACGGGGTACCGAAATACCATACCCATCATCCCAAACCGACATCACCATAGGGACCTGCAGAACACCTGCAGCATTGATAGTCTCCCAGAAAACACCTTCTGAGGTACTGGCATCCCCAATAGTTCCCCATGCAACTTCATTTCCTCCATCCGAAAACTTTTGGAATTCTTCCTGCTCCAAAAGCGAATCATGATTGCGATATACTTTTGAAGCTTCAGCTAAGCCCAGTAAACGAGACATCTGTCCTGCAGTAGGAGAAATATCCGGTGACGTATTTTTCATTGACGTCAGGTCTTTCCAGCTGCCATCCTCATTGAGACTGCGCGTACTAAAATGCGCGTTCATCTGACGTCCGCCGGAATGAGGCTCTTCCTCAACATTCGCATGGGCATAGAGTTGGGCAAAAAACTGCTGCACCGTAATCTGATCAATCGCCATCATAAAAGTTTGATCACGATAGTAGCCGGCACGGAAATCTCCCTCCTTAAAAAATTTTGCCATCGCAATCTGCGGCATCTCCTTACCGTCACCAAAAATTCCAAACTTCGCCTTTCCGGTAAGGGTTTCTTTTCGTCCCAAGTAAGAAGCTTCTCGACTTTTAAAAGCTAATTTATAATCGCTTAAGATCTCTTGCTTCTGCTCTTGGGAGTAAGAAACATCTGACGATTTCTTCTCCTTTTTTGTCTTTGTAGGTGCCATAATATCCGTTTTCAGTTAAAACTTTTGCAGCAGTATAAATTATTTTCAGATAGTTATTTTAAAACCTACTCCATAAAACCGCCTTTTGTCATTTTAATAGGATCTAATGCCTGATCCAATTCTTCATCACTCAAGTCTGTCATCTCACGTGCTACCTCTTTGACCGGACGACTTTCAGAAAACGCTTTTTTCGCAATTTTTGCCGCTTTGTCGTATCCGATCAGTGGATTCAACGCAGTAACCAGCACGGGATTTCGACCCACCATATCGGCAACACGTTCCTTATTTACGCTCAATCGAGAAACGGATTTATCGGCCAGGTTACGCACGGCGTTTCCTAAAATATTGATTGATTCTAACAAATTACGAGCAACAACCGGCAGCATAACGTTTAATTCAAAGTTTCCAGACTGACCCGCTACGGTTACTGCAGAATCGTTACCAATTACCTGCGCACATACTTGTGTAATTGATTCTTCAATGACTGGATTAATTTTACCAGGCATGATTGAGGAGCCCGGCTGCAGTGCTTCAATATGAATTTCTCCAATTCCACTGTTGGGGCCGGAGTTCATCCACCGAAGATCATTCCCAATCTTCATCAGTCCAGTAGCAATCGTTTTTAGCTGACTGCTCAATTCCACAGGGGCATCAACCGTTGCCTGTGCTTCAAAATGGTTTTGGGCCTCGCTTAAATCAGCATCAACTTCCTCGGATAGCGCTTTAGCCATTTCTGAACCAAACTTGGGATTGGTATTTAATCCCGTTCCCACTGCTGTTCCTCCCTGCGGGAGTTCGGTCACTCGCTCTAATGCAGAATCCAAGCGTTCAACACCAAGCTCAAGCTGACGTGCATAGCCGTCAAATTCTTGTTTGATCGTGACCGGCATGGCATCCATAAGATGAGTGCGACCTGTTTTAACAACATTAGCAAACTCTTCTCCTTTCTCCTTAAATACTTGCTGCAAATGCTCCAGAGCGGGAATTAAATTGTTCTTTATAGCTAAGATTGCCGCGATACGAATTGAAGTCGGTATAACGTCATTGGAACTCTGTCCATAATTCACGTGATCGTTGGGATGAATTTCGGTATCAACATCATCTCCCTTAAGCTCATTCGCCCGTTTTGCAATAATTTCATTGGCATTCATATTAGTTGATGTCCCCGATCCCGTCTGGAAAATATCAATGGGGAAATCCTCGTCAAACTTACCTTCTGCTACTTCCGATGCCGCTCTTTGAATTGCCTCTGCAACACCTTCATCAAGTTCGCCCAATTCCGCATTTACTTTTGCAGCATTTTTCTTAACCAATCCAAGCGCCTCAATAAATCCCCGGCTAAATCTTATTCCACTTACCGGAAAATTATCGACCGCGCGCTGAGTTTGCGCACCGTAATAAGCATCTTTCGGCACTTTAACTTCTCCCATTGAATCAGTTTCAATCCGGTAATCACTCATAATACTCAATTTTTTTAGTCAGAAATTCTTTTCAATACTGCAGAAAGTATATTCTGCTTAGGCATACAAAGGTAGGAAATTTTTCGGAGATTTCGGAGTCTGGGAGGGCAGTAAAATTTGCTCCAAATCAGATCATCAAAGAACCCCACAAGAGCTAAAATTTGATGCTACAAATCCTTTTGGTACATGCGATAGGTCTTTTCAATATTGGCACCAAGCTTCTCAGCCACACGAATCATATTTTTGTTAGATTCCAAAACCCAACTCAACTCAGACGAATTATACCCGACTTCCCTACCGTTAATTATTGCCTCTTTATGGAGCAGAGCATCAATGCCTCTGCCCTGATATTCTGGAATAACTCCCATCAAGGCTGTACGAATTTGATTAATATTTCGACGGTGCCAAAGCAACTTAAAAATACCTGTTGGAAACAATGTTCCGTCGGTATGTTTCAAGGCTTGATTTAAATCCGGAAGAGCAATCGAAAAGGCTACCGGCTCACCGTCAACTTCTGCCACATGGGCAACTTTCGGATCCAGTATAAGCTTCAGATCACTGGCCAACTCTTCCAACTCTTCTTTTGAAAGCGGAATAAACCCCCAATTCTGCGACCATGCCTGGTTAAATATATTTCGTACAATTTCCACTTCTTGATCAATATTTTTGGTATCAATCTCGCGGATCTTGAGTTTAGGTAATCGGCGGCGGACAATCTCTTCAGCTCGATAAATTCGATCTAGTGTTACATTAGCCTGCGTCACCCGAAAAGCATACAAATCCATCTCCTTTTCAAGTCCGGCATTGGTGATCAAATCATCATAGTAAGGCTTGTGATATGGCATCATGAAGCTGGGTTCATATTCAAAACCATCAACCAAAATACCGATCTCATCCATCATGCTCGGATTTGCCGGACCCAAGACATCGGTATGTCCACGCTGTTTTAGCCAGTCGCCTGCCACTTTAAATAAAAGGTTAGCCACCGACTGATCATTAATACACTCAAAGAACCCAAAAAAACCAGTCTTGTTGTTGTGATGTTCATTATAGCGACGATCCTGTATAGCGGCTATTCTTCCACAGAGTTCACCATCCTGCTCGGCTAAAAACAAGGCAATATCACCATTATTATAGAATGGATTATTCTCTGTATCGATGAGTTTTTTCTGCTCCATTTTTAATGGAGGAATCCAATTCTCATCTTCAGAATAATGCTGATATGGAAAATTTATAAATTGCTTACGCTCTTTTTTAGTGGTGGCAAGCGTAATACCATTTATTCGCTGAGTAGTTTTCACAACTTAATCCATTTCGAGAAGTGAATGGCCATTCTGATCAATAATACCTTGCTCGATACCCACTTTACGGAAGGCATCGAGAATGCGATCCAAATGGTCATCAGTATGCGTTGCCATATAACTGGTGCGGACCAGTGATTGACCGCGTGGTACTCCGGGAGGAACCACTGCATTCACATAAACACCAGCTTCAAAAAGACCTTTCCAAAACTTAAAGCAATCCATCATTTCGCCGATTACCACCGGAATAATTGGCGTTTGACTGCTCCAGACGTTAAAGCCCATATCGCGTAGCGATTCCCGCATATAATTGGAAATCTCATCCAATCGCTCCAGACGCCAGGTTTCATCCTGTAAGATTTCAAGTGCTTTAAGAACTGTTGCTACGTTGGCGGGAGGCATAGACGCACTAAAAATATGTGCGGGCGAATTGTGTCGGATATATTCAATTACTTCATGATCGCCAACCAAAAATCCACCAAGCGAAGCAAATGATTTTGAAAATGTTCCACTAATCAAATCGACCTCATCCAGCAAATCAAATGTTGAAGCTGAACCACGGCCGCCCTCACCAATCACACCAATTGCATGAGCATCATCGAGATAAAGACGAGCATCATATTTGTTCTTCAGTTGTACAAGCTCCGGGACATTTGCAATAGTTCCCGACATCGAAAAGACACCGTCGCTAACAATAATTTTGCCGGCATCCTCTTCGGCACGGTTCATCAACATCTCCAGCTGTTCCATGTCATTATGCTGAAAACGCATCGTCTTGGCATTCGAAACAAGTGTTCCCGTTACAATACAGGCGTGATTATCTTTATCGGAAAAGATCACATCTTTACGACCTGCAATAGTCTGAATCGCACCTTCATTAGTTTGGTATCCCGTGCTAAACAACACACAGGAATCTTTGCGCATAAACTCTGCTAATTTCTCTTCAAGCTCGATATGCAAATCAAGCGTACCGTTCAAATACCGAGACCCTGTACAACCTGTTCCATAAACTTTTAAAACTTCGGTAGCAGCCTCAATAACACGCGGATCATTTGTCAATCCCAGGTAGTTATTGGAGCCGGCCATAATTACTTCGCGACCGTCGATCTGAACCGTTGTCCCGTCGGTAGCTTGAAGGGGCTTGAAGTAGGGATAAAGTCCCTTGGATTTTATTTCCTCAGCTTTGGTAAAATCGTAGGCCTTGGCAAAAATATCGTTTGATTTTACATCTGATTTAGAATCAGCCATTCGTTCCATTTTTCGGCTTTTAAATAAGTGCTTATCGTTGCAAATATACTTCCATATTAACCGTCAATCAAATTATCAATAAGATAATATTAATTAGAGTTCTCAGGAGTATATCTGTTGTTTATAGTTTGAAAAAAATCAATATACTGGTCTGCTACATGCTTCCAACTAAATTGCTCTTGCACATAACTACGCGTTTGCTTCGAAAATTGTTCCAAATTATTGGAAAGAATATTATTTACTGTTTCTGCAAATTGGTCGGCATCACGAGTCGGCACACGATATCCGTTCTCACCCTGGGTAACTACATCCTTTATACCTTCGAGATCAGCAGCTACAGCAGGTGTTCGTGCCATGTTAGCTTCGAGTAGTACAATACCGAATCCTTCCATATCCCCTTCTACCGGAATATTAGGCATCACAAAGAGATCAGCAGCTGCATAAGCCTGGTTCAATACTTCATCAGGTTGTCGTCCCAAAAGAAAGATACGATCTTCGCATTCTGATTGATTAACTGCCTCAACAATATTATCAAACTCCGGGCCATCTCCCACCGTTACATAAACAATATTATCACCCAACCTGGGCATAACTTCGCGTATAAACCATTCATGTCCCTTGCGTTTAACTTTTCGCCCAACAGTAAGAAGCATAAACTTATTTTCGAGTGGAATCCGAAAGTTCTGCTGCAATCGATTTCGGGATTCTTTTTTATCCGGAAAATTGTTCAGCTTTTTAAAATCAAATCCGTTCGGCAATGCCACTCCTTTTTCGGGATCCATTCCCCTCTTTATGCATTCTTGCCGCGTTGCACGAGATACGGAAATAACACCATCAAGATTTTCAAAAATCTTTGGTACAAACCACTGATAAATTTTAACCGGCAGAGTAACATCACGACCGTGATTTATAGTAATCATCGGTACCGAAACTTTATCCCGAATAAAATAGGCCAGACTTGCCGTAACCATTGACGAAAATACCACTACATCGGCATCGCATTCGCGAACTTTATGAGGTAGTTCAAACAAGTTTCTAAAAAGAAAGGCAGCAGTTTGCAAAGCTATTTTACCATCTTCAGATACGTTAATCGTCTCTGTAAAAACTTCTACCTCATTTTTGCGCCTGAGTTCATTTATCAACTGCTGACTTACTCGCTGCATTCCACCTACATTTTCAAGGATTTCTCCTTCTGGCGGATGTGTATGAGAAACGTATAAAATTCGCACGATTAAAAATTAAACTAAAATTTAAGGGTAGGTTGAGGTTCGTTGAGCGCTTCCCGGTAATTTTCCAATAACTTATTGTTTACATTTTCCCAGGAATAAGCCAACGCTTTTTGTCGCGCTGCTTTACTCATCTGATCCCAAAGCTCTTCATCGTATGCAATATCAGCCACCCGTTCCGCAAATCCCTGAGTGTCGCGAGGGGCAGCTAAAAATCCATTTACCCCTGATTCGACCAGTGAACGACTTCCCGTAGCATCAGCAACAACGCAAGGCAAACCGCTGGACATCGCTTCGAGCGTTACGTTTCCAAAAGTTTCAGTTTCGGATGGAAACAGAAATACATCACTGCTGGCATAAGCACGGCTCAACTCATCACCGGTAATAAATCCCGTAAAATGAGCTTCGGCCAACATGTGTTCGAGTTCTTTCTTAGCCGGACCGTCACCCACAATCATCGCTCTGATATTGGAGTGATTTTGCTGCAGACGCTTCACGGTATCGACAAAAGTCTGGAGATTTTTTTCCCAAACAAGTCGAGAAACGAAAGTTACAACTTTATCGTCATCCTCAAACCCAATCGATCGGCGCCATTCCATATCCCGAAAATCGGGATTAAACTGATCCGTATTTACGCCGCGAGCCCAAATCCGGATACCTTCATCAATCCCTTCCTCATTAAGTTCATCAGCCATCGAAGGCGAGGGTACGTAGATATGTTTGCACTGACTATAAAACCAGCCAATATATTTCCAACCCAGCACTTCTAGCATATCCAAATTATAATACTTTAAATAACTGGTAAAATGAGTATGATACGAGGCTACAAGCTGGATATTATTGGCCTGAGCCCACCGCATAGCACGAAATCCCAACACATCGGGGGTAGCTAAATGAATAAGCGTAGGATCAAATTCTCGAAGTCGTCGCTGAGCTTTTTCGGGAAATCCAACGGTAATACGATATTCTGATCGTCCCGGGACCGGAACCGAGGGAACGGGCACAAATTCTCCTTCATGATCAATAGCCGGCTCATCAACAGTGGGTCCAAAGACAATTACCGGAACGCCTTTTTCCTCTAAAAACCCAACTAACCTATTCAGAGTCAACGAAACACCATCCTGAATATGGTTGTAATTTCCGGTAAAGATGGCAACTCTAAGTTCTTGCATAAATTTTCCAATACATCTTTGATATTTGTATCTTAATAACTGTTTTAAACTTGAGATGTTTTTAACAATCACAGTTTAATTTAGGCCCCAAATATACAAAATTTGATGAAAGCCTTCGTAACCGGCGGCACAGGTTTTATTGGAAGTCATCTGGCCGATACGTTAATAGATTCTGACGACTATTCTGAGGTACGTTGTCTCATTCGCAACAATGAAAAATGGCTTAAGAACAAGGATTTTACTCGTGTCCACGGTGATCTTGATGACCTGCCTGTGCTTAAAAAAGCCCTCAAAGATGTAGATGTGATTTTTCATATTGCCGGACGTGTGAAAGCCCCCACTTATGAGGAGCTGAGGCATGCTAATGTGGATGCCACTGAAAACCTTCTCCGTATTGCACAAAAAGAAGGCGTTCCCAAAATGGTAGTACTATCATCGTTGGCTGCAGCCGGCCCCAGCGAAGACGGTCCTGTTACCGAAGACCAGCCGATGAATCCCATTAGTAATTATGGGAAATCTAAAAAAGAAATGGAGAAAGTTATACACGAGGTATCAAATGGAAATACCTCTATTACTGTTTTGCGTCCGCCCGCTGTTTATGGTCCGCGCGAAGATCAAATCTACAGCTTCTTTAAGATGGTCAATAAACGGATCTGTCCCATTATTGGCGATGGTGAGCATCCCAAAATTTCGATGATTTATGTGGGTGATGTAATTAATGGGATTTTAAAAGCAGTGGGTCAAACCGACAAAGGAGTTCATACCTATTTTATATCCGGGCCGGAAATCTACACCTGGAATCAAATTCGCGGAACTACTTCTAAAGTGTTAGGTAAAAAAACGTTACCCATTTACGTTAAGCCCAAGCTTGTAAAAACCATCGCGGGCACGGTAGAAAAAGCTGCATCATTTTTTGGAGTTTATCCCGTTCTTAACAGGGAAAAAGCAAAAGAATTAATTTTGGAATGGACGTGCTCCCATGAAAAAGCACACCGTGAACTTGGCTATACCCCGCAATACTCGTTGGGTGAAGGGATTTCGCGTACCATCCACTGGTATCAAAAACATCACTGGCTATAAATTTATGAATAACAAACTATTCACTTTTTTTGTCGGCTTACTCTTCTGTATTGCAATCAATGTTCAGGCCCAACCTACCCTGCAAAAAGATTTCTCTTATGTATTAGAAATTCCATCAACCATAACAGTAGGCAGTTCAGCTGCCCATGTTTATGTTTTGTCTGACAGTGAAGGGATGGCTGTATTTCGCACTCAGCAAGATACCCTGCAGTGGCTCTATTCATCAACCGGCATGGAGCAGCGGGGAAATACGATGACGGCTGATATTCGATTTGCTTACCTTTGGGGCGACAGCCGGCGGCTAACTGTTCTGGAACCCACTTCGGTATTGGGAGTCTATTCCTCCACTCTATTGCCTGCCAATCCCCGAGACGCTAAAAGGATCGGCAATAATCTATATGTGGCGCTCGGTGATAAAGGACTCGGAAAACTTTCGCTACGTACGCCTGCTGCAGTTGATTCCACCATGGATTATGTAGAACGTTCCCGCTTGAGTCGAGAAAATATTGTTGATCTCGAAGCCTCGAACGATCAGCTTTTTGCGCTTTCATCCAGCCAAAAACTCTATCATTTTGATTATGAAGATGAGCAACTAACGCTGGCAAAAGAGCTGGAGTTATCCGAAGATATCAGTAAAATATTTTTGATCGATAACACTGTTTACGGTTCAGGTCCTAATGGTACTATATACGAACTCGACAGCTCCGGCAACACATCACAACTTGGCAGTATCGACGAACCTGTGGTTAAGATAGAATCCTGGAAAAACTGGCTCATTATTCAGGGCAGCTCAAACAGAGTTTGGACCTCCTATCAAAATAGAAGCCCTGACTTATGGAAAGAAGACAAAGACGCCGGGAATAACTTTACAGTGACAAACGGTGACCTATGGGTTTCTGAATATGATAAGCTTAGCCGAACAATAACATCCGTTCCCGGTGGTTCTGACGATGATGTAAGTACAGAGTTAAGTAAAACGTACTCCGGTGAAATTGCTTTGAAAGATATTTCCGATCAGGTAGTTCCACATACAAAATCGTTGTTATTTCCCATTAGATTTGAGCAAAATATTCCTGCAAATGCAGTGCAGATTTCTTATCAGTCTGATAACATAACACATGCCGAAATACGGGGACAGAGTTTTTTCTGGCAACCTACGGCCGATGATGTTGGAAATCATCGCATTAAAATAATCGCGTCAACCAACAGCGGTAAAACGGATAGTAGCAGCATTAATATTGAAGTCACATCCTTTAATTCGCCACCCCGGTTTGCACCTATACGAACGATAAGTATCCCCATCAACGAGGAGTTTTCGTTACCCATTAAAGCAACCGATCCTGACGGGAGCGACAAAGAGCTGATTCGATATCTGGGCGTAGACTTGCCCGAAGGTGCTTCTATTGACGAAAAAACAGGAGAATTCACGTGGACCCCTACTCCGCGCCAAATAGGTAAGAATGAATTCAGGGTAATTGCAACTGATCAATATGGGGCTGCAAAATCGATTGACATCACCATTAATGTTATTGAGAATCCCCGCAACGAATAAGCCGACAATTAACGCAGATCATTTTAACTTTTAGAAAGTAGCAACCATTGGATACGGGTACATTTCAAAGTCGGATATTGGATTGGTACGATCTAAATAAACGTGAGATGCCTTGGCGCGACTGTGATAATCCCTATAAAATATGGGTCTCAGAGATTATGCTGCAGCAGACCCGTGTGGATCAGGCCACTCCCTATTTCAATCGGTTTATGGAGCATTTCCCCACAGTTTACGATCTGGCCAAAGCTGACCAACAAGAAGTCCTTAAAGTGTGGGAGGGACTCGGTTATTACAGCCGTGCTCGACACCTTCATGCTGCGGCAAAGCTTGTTGTAGACGAGTTCGATGGTAATGTTCCCGAAACCTGGGATGAGATAACCAAACTTAAAGGGGTGGGACCTTATACCGCGGCAGCTGTGCTGAGCATTGCTTTTCAAAAAAAGCATGCTGTAGTAGATGGGAATGTGATTCGCGTGCTCAGCCGCTATCTTGGAATTGAAGATGATGTGCGCAGTTCATCCACAAAAAATGCTATACAGGATGCCGCTGATGAATTGATTTCTGATGAACGCCCCGGCGATTATAACCAGGCCCTTATGGAGCTCGGCGCTACGATTTGCACGCCCTCTAATCCCGATTGTGAGGAGTGTCCCATACAAGCAAATTGCGTAGCCTATAAAACAGCCAAAACTGAAGAAATTCCTTATAAGTCATCCGCAAAAAAACGACCACACCATCACATTGGCGTAGGTATCGTCACGAATAAGGATGGAGAAGTTCTCATAGCCCTGCGCCCTGATGACGCCATGTTGGGCGGCATGTGGGAATTTCCAGGCGGCAAACAGGAAGAAGGCGAGGATATGGAAGATACCGTGAGTCGGGAGCTTAAAGAGGAGCTGGATATTGACATTTCAATTTCGAAACCGTTTATGAAGCTCAATCATGCGTATTCTCATTTTAAAATTACTCTGCACGCATATTTATGTACGTTGGTGGATGGAATACCCAAACCAAAATCAAGCCAGGAAATCCGCTGGATTGCTATTAATGAGCTTGAAGACTATCCATTTCCAAAAGCCAATCGAAAGCTTACCGAAAAGCTGATGAATTTAGATAAAGGTCAGCAGGAACTGAAGATATAAGCAGGATGTCATCCTGAATTCATTTCAGGATCTGTTATTTATTGTTTCAGATGCTTAAACCAAACCTGTTCCGACACATTGGGGTTCAGTATGACACTAACTTCAACGATAAATTTTATGCCACCGAAACTTCAAAAGCGATCACCCGACGAGATCAAAGAGCTAAAACCCTTCTTGGATCAATGGGTAAAAAAGATTGAACAGCCCGACTATATCGATGATGACCCTATTTTATTTATGCACGCCTTCAATCAAAAAGAGGACCAGCTTTTAGCCGGATTTTTTGCAGCCACGATGGCGTGGGGACGCCGTGATGTGGTCATTAGAAAAGTGCGCGATTTTCTGGACCGTATGGATAATCGTCCCGCCGATTTTATTGCCAATTTTTCTGATCGCGATGCCAAACGTTTCGAGGGATTCAAACACCGCACTTTTAAACCTATGGATATGAAGTGGCTGGTAAAAATTTTGCAGAATATTCTACAGGATTATAATTCTTTTGAGGATTTCTGGACGTACTGTTATCAAAAAGCTGATAAAAGTAACCGTCCGCTGATGTCGGTATTTCACGAGCAGTTTTTTGCCCAACATCCAGAAGCTCCGCAGCGTACGCGCAAACACGTATCCAATGCCGATAAAAAAAGTTCCTGCAAGCGACTCTATCTTTTTTTACGGTGGGCTGTGCGAGATGATAGTCCTGTCGACCTGGGATTAATGGACTTTTTACCGCAATCAGAATTAATGATTCCCCTCGATGTACATGTCGCACGGCAGGCGCGAGCACTAGGTCTTCTTTCCCGAACGTATAACGACTGGTGGGCGGTGCAGGAACTCACCAAAGCACTTCGGCTGCTGGACCCCCAAGATCCCGCTAAATACGATTATGCACTATTTGGGCTGGGAGTCAATCAGGATGAAATTCCAGAGGAGTTTATTAAGAATCCAATAGTATTGGATTAGATTTTCGCCCCCCTTAATTTTATTATAATATTGATTAATTAATCTATTGATCATCAGACGCTACTAACTCCCTAACACCACATTATGCAACCTTACAAAACAGTCCCGCTTATATTAGCATTAGTTTTTATAATTTTCACGACTTTAATTACTCCTACTCACGCTCAAACCGTCTATGACGATGAGCCTGGCTTTTTTACTCCAGTCATAGAATCATTTTATCTGCAAGGTGGGATTTTTGAAGATACCCAACTTATCGGTCCGGCTGTTGGGTATCGATTCAACAACCGATATGATGTAAGCCTGCACAGTGAATTCTTATTTTCCGAATTAAAATATAGTAGTTCAAATAATTCAAGGTTATCAATTCTGAACCTTGGTATAACAGCCGGGCAAATCAATCACTGGGATAATAACTTGTTACTCCGAAATGAGCTATCTATTTATCATAGCTTTAATGTAAACCTTGAAAATTATCAGGGTTTAACTAATCCCTCTCTAACCTCCATACTTGGTGTATCATCAATTTATAAATCGCTATCTATTTCTGATAATATTACATTTATGCCAAATATCGGGGCATTAGCAGGAATCGGCGATTACCAACCACCAATTTCGTCTGGGAATCTACGGCAGGGATTTGACGGCTTTGTAGCCGGTCCGCAACTGGGATTGGATACTAAATTTAGCGTGAGTAAATCGTTTTCTATTACTGTCAAACCACAATATCGGCTTCGATATAACTTCACACAGGAACACTCAGGAGGCACGTTAACTTTTAATGTACTATTAAACTTTTAGGGATGAAACAGTTCTGCATTGTAATTTTATTCATACTTTCAGTTTCGACAACATCAGCTTTGGCTCAGGGGAACAAAGTACCAAACCTTTGGGCGGGGATTCAGGCAAATGTTATACCTGCTTTTCAGGTCAACAGCATCGAACATACAGGTACACAATCACAAGGCATCATTATTTCTATTTCAGATTTTGAACAATCTCGCTTTGGCGTGAACTTTCAACTTTTCCGGGGATTCCATTCTGCCGTAGATTTTTTATATGGTGCCGGAATCTTTTATGCCGTTATTAACAATGATATATTTAGGCTTAAAAGTGGTATTAACATAAGTCGGTTTGCGGTTAATGACTACAGAAGAGAAAGCGATGTTGTGGGCGGAAAGATTGAAGATCAATTTCCGGATACATTTAAACCTTATCTTGAAATAGAATGGCCTTTAGCAAAATCTATCTCACTTACCCTGCAAGGGGGATATCGATTAGTGCGAAGTGATATCACCACAATAGAAGAAATTTTAGAGCGGTATCCTGATGGAAGTCCTTATAGAGTTCATGCCACAGATAATCAAAAATGGTACGGCTCAGGTTTTGAATTTGGATTCGGCATCCAGTTTAAGATTTATTAGAAATGGCAAGCACTTTTTCTTTGTTATAAATATGTACCTTTATAAAAGAATCCTTATATTTCGCGTCCGAGAATTGAAAGTAAAACAATATACAATATATGGTTGGAGTTAAAGTAAAAGATAACGAAAGCATTGATCGAGCGGTTAACCGGTTCAAAAAACTAGTTGCACGTTCACGAATTCTCAACGAATACAAAGATAATCAACAGTATACCAAGCCTTCGAAAGAACGTCGCGAGGCACTGAAGAAGAGCATCCGTGAACAACGCAGACGAGAGCGTAACAAGTATTAAGAACTTTTTATGCGATTTTTAAAAGCTCTTTAGTTATGACTGAAGGGCTTTTTTTATCGCTTGAGAAATATTGCCTACCCCGTTTATTTTCAGATCTATATCTTGCTCAATGGTATTTGATTGAGGTATTATAGCTTTTTTAAAGCCGAGCTTATTGATTTCCGTTAACCGGTGATCAATTTTATTGACTGTACGCACTTCTCCTCCTAACCCAACCTCTCCCAAAAACGCCACTTTATTGGAAATCGGTTTATCCAGAAAACTGGATACCAGAGCCATAGTTACACCTAGATCAGCAGCCGGGTCATTTATCTTTAATCCACCCGCTATATTCAGATAAACATCCTGCCCTGAGAACTGATATCCTCCACGTTTTTCCAAAACGGCAAGCAATAAGGATAAGCGGCGATGATCAAAGCCTGTAGCCGTACGTTGTGGCGTTCCATAGTTGCTGGGTGTTACCAATGCCTGCACTTCAACCAAAAGCGGACGAGAACCCTCAATAGAGCAAATTACGGCATTGCCACTCACCTTGCTGTTATACTCCGAAAGAAACAGCTGAGATGGATTTAGCACATCTTCCAGACCCGATTCCTTCATCTCAAAAACGCCCACTTCCTGCGCCGGTCCAAATCGGTTTTTTATACTACGCAACATCCGATAGTTGTAATTGCTGTCGCCTTCGAATTGCAACACGGTATCCACCATATGTTCCAGCACGCGCGGACCGGCAATAGTTCCCTCTTTCGTTACGTGACCAATCACCAATGTAGTAATATCCTGCTTTTTAGCCAGCTGCTGCAATAACGCTGCACACTCCTTAACCTGTTGTATACTTCCGGCCATGCTCGTCAGCTCGGTACGGTATACCGTCTGAATTGAATCCACGATCAACAAATCCGGATCTAATTTTTGTGCTTCTTTGAGTACCTTATTAATATCGGTCTCGGTATAGATATAGAAATTATCCGACTCTACACCCAACCGCTTTGCGCGCTGTTTGATTTGTCCCGCAGATTCTTCTCCTGCACAGTAGAGTATTTCTAAATCGGGACGTGCTTTACCAATCTGTAGTGTAAGCGTGCTTTTGCCAATCCCGGGATCACCACCAATCAATACAAAAGAACCGGTAACAAAGCCCCCGCCCAGTACGCGATCAAATTCCTGAATATTACTCAGAAACCGCTCCTGGGAATCCATATCAATATCGTCGAGCTTTTGCGGAGGTTGCGAATCTTCAAGTCCTTCCACCTTGCCCTTATGTTCTTTCTCGGATTTCGTTTTGCGCTCTACTTTAAACTCCTTAAACGTATGCCAAGCACCACAATTGGGACAGTTCCCCAACCATTTGGTAGAAGTGTGTCCACAATCTCCACAAACATACTGTAATCGATCTTTAGGCATATGTGTTAATTTGTTTTATGATGGTAAATCACTCTCAATCTTTTCTTTCGCCGCCTCATCACTTAGCGTATCTACCATAGAACGGTTGATATACCAAGTCGTTGCCATCATTCCCAATCCGATACTTATGTAATAACTGATAACCCGCCAGGCAAAAACGGCTAAGCCTATAAAAGCTTTTCGATCCATAAGCGGACCCTGGAAAATCGCAAACAACCCCTCAACGCCCCCACTGCCACCGGGAGTCGGCATAATCAGAAATGCCAGATTCATTGCCAGGCTTCGTAACACCGATAAAATAACATCAGCAGGCAGCAAACTCAGCACTACAATAGTCGGCAGTGCAATTCTACACAGCCACGACATTGTGGACAGAAAAAATGCTTTAAACAGAAAACTATTCGGTTTTTTGCGGAGTTCATGGGCATATTCAACCAAGTTATCAACTTCGCCTGCAATGGTATCTTTCCACTTGCGTAAAAATGGAAGTTTAAATAACCAGTTTACGACTTTTCGAATCGCATTGGGATTTTTGAGCACTCCATAAGCCATCAAACCGGCATAACTTAACAAGCCAATATAGAGTAACATCATGGAAGCATGGCCAATAAATCCCGTATTGTTCGGCACGACCTCAAAGAAAATACCCGACACCAGCAAAATAGGTACAGCCATTGCAAACCAAAGCTGATCAAGAAGCAGGCTATAAAGCATGATGGCCGAAGATTGTCCGAAATTAAATCCCTCCTTAGTCAATGCGTAAGTAGCCATGGGAGCTCCGCCCACAACCGATGGCGTAATTGAGGAGATAAAATCCCAGCTCAGCATTACCCTGAATGATGCCATCCAATCGAGTGCCTTTTCAGACAAATATCTAATCTTTGCAGCTGAAAATCCCAACCGCATAAAAGAAACCACGATTGCAATAATAATACCGGGAAGCCGCTTCGCCTTAAGATGAGTCAAAACCCCGGGTGTATAGGTAAGCCAAATGACAAATGCCATTGTCGCTACACTAAGCCCAATAGAAATAAAGAGATATTTTTTGGGAAAATACCGCTTGGGGTCCTCTTGTATTTGCTCTTCTTTATTAGACAAAGAAAGTAGTTCTACAGTAGAATTAAGTATCTATTATTTTTACTTCTGGGATGTAATATAAATCAAACAAAAATAAGGGAGCTATACCATAAAACGTAGTTAAACTGTTTTTACTTCATAAAAAAGGCCTTATGGAAAACTCCATAAGGCCTGAAAAGTAGGGGGATTCTTTATGCTACCGTAATATCGTCATCGAGGTAAACATCCTGGATAAAGTTCAGTAATTGGATGCCTTCATCCATAGGACGCTGAAATGCCTTGCGCCCACTGATTAATCCCATGCCACCGGCACGTTTATTAATTACAGCAGTACGGACTGCCTGTGCAAAATCATTCTCCCCGGAAGAACCACCAGAGTTAATCAATCCCGCACGCCCCATATAGTCATTAGCTACCTGATAGCGCGTTAAATCGATAGGATGATCACTGGAGAGTTTATCATAAATATCTTCATCCAACTTACCGTACGAAGAATCGCCCATATTAAGCGCCTTGTATCCTCCGTTAGTGGTTGGCTGTTTCTGTTTGATGATATCCGCCTGAATTGTCACACCCAAGTGGTTAGCCTGACCGGTAAGATCAGCGGCAGCATGATAATCTTCACCATCTACCTTAAATGCCGAGTTTCGGGTGTAACACCACAGAATAGTAGCCATTCCCAGCTCGTGCGCCCGTTCAAAAGCCTTGGACACTTCTTGAATTTGGCGGCTCGATTCTTGAGATCCGAAATAGATAGTTGCTCCAACAGCAACAGCACCCATATCAAAAGCACGCTCTACCGACCCAAACATAATCTGGTTATATTCATTGGGATAGGTCATCAGTTCGTTATGATTAATCTTAACGATAAAAGGAATCTTGTGAGCATATTTGCGCGCTACAGATCCCAACACTCCAAATGTAGATGCTACGCCATTGCATCCGCCTTCAATAGCAAGTTGAACAATTTTTTCCGGATCAAAATAATCAGGATTAGGTGCAAACGAAGCTCCGCCCGAATGCTCAACACCCTGATCAACAGGTAAAATAGAAAGATATCCTGTCCCCCCTAATCGACCATTATCTAATAACGTTTGCAAACTTCGCAATACACGCGGATTTCGATCAGATCCACCCAGCATATCATCAACATATGTTGGGCTGGGTAAATGCAATTTATCTTTTGAAATGGTTTCACACTTGTGTGTCAGCAGATCTTCTGCTTCATCTCCAAGTAACTCTTCAATACTTTTTTTTGCTAAAGCCATAGCGTAGCTCCCGGGTTTAAACTAAAATTATTTCGATTTATAGGATAATTAATATAAGTGATTCAATTTGAAATGACTAGTCAACATAGTAAGCAATATGTTTCAAAACCTCGAAAATGTGACCTATCGATGTTTGATAAAAAATCAATATCTTTAATAGTCATTTTAAAGGAATTAAAATAGCAATTTTTTATGAAAATAGACGACCTTGATCTCGGCCATAAACCTGTTCTTCTGGCACCTATGGAAGATGTGACGGACTCTCCATTTCGTACTATCTGCCGTCGCAAAGGAGCCGCTGTCGTATATACCGAATTTATAAGTTCAGAGGCCATTGTTCGTGATAACGACCAAGCCCTGCACAAAATGGATTTTACCGAGGAACAGCGTCCCTTTGGCGTGCAGATTTTTGGCGGACGCGAGGAAGCAATGGAAGATGCTGCCAAAACAGCTGAGAGTAATAACCCCGATATTATAGATATCAATTTTGGATGCCCGGTTTATAAAATTGCTAAAAAAGGTGCCGGTGCCGGATGCCTGCGCGATCTTGATATGATGGAACGCATGGCCGCCAGCGTTGTTGATGCTGTTGACAATATTCCGGTTACCGCCAAAACGCGTCTCGGCTGGGATGATCAATCAATTAAAATTCGTGAAGTTGCACTTCGTCTGCAATCTGTTGGTATTAAAGCTCTGGCCATACATGCCCGTACACGTGCCCAAAAATATAAGGGTGATGCACGCTGGGATTATCTAAAATACGTTAAGGAAACACCAGGTTTGGAGATTCCTATTATCGGCAATGGTGATGTTACATCCCCCGAAGATGCAAAACGTATGTTCGACGAAACCGGCGTTGACGGCATAATGATCGGACGCGGTGCCATCGGTAATCCATGGATTTTTGAACGTACGCGCCACTTTATCGATACCGGCGAATTACTACCGGAACCCACGATCGAAGATCGCATTGACCTATGTGCCGAACAATTGCGACGATCGGTTGATCATCACGGAGAGCGGTACGGAGTTATCATCATGAAAAAACATTACGGTCAGTATTTAAAAGGCATTCACAATAGTCGACAAATCCGCGCCGAAATCATGAAAGAGTCTGAGATGGACCCGATTATCAATCTGCTTATGAAATTCAAAGAGCAGGAGATGTTTGCAGTAGCATTATAACTTATTATCCCAACAAAGAACTAAGTAATAAGATCAGCTGAGTAATTTTCGCATCATTTGGGCGCTCTCCGCAGCATTACCTCCCGGATTGTTAAAGTAGATCTGTGCATCACGATCCTCATTCAGGTTGTCTTGTATAATTTTTGCCCATGGCTCCAAGTCCGATTTTTTGTAAGAATACCGGTATCCCGTGAGTCCGTGAAATCGGATATAGATAAAATCTGTAGTGGGCGTACAGTCATTGGGAAATTCTCCTGAACTCTGCCAGACAATGGCTGCATTTTTATCTGACAGCATATCATACACCTCTTCGTCTAACCACGAAATATGCCTGAATTCAAAAGCAAACTGCTGATCATCGGGAAGCTTTTTCAAAAAGCTTTTGAGCCGTTGTGCATTCTTTTTAAAATTCGGAGGAAACTGCCAAAAAATAGTTTTTAGTGTATCATCCAACAACCGAACTCGATTTAAAAATAGATTTAGCGGCTCATCAATATCTTTCATCTTATTATAGTGGGTAATCCGACGATGACCTTTTACTGAAAAGCAAAAATCGTCGTCAGCCGTTTCCCTCCATTTTTTCACCGTATTTTCTGATGGAAGATTGTAATAAGTAGCATTGACCTCTACAGAGTTAAACTGTTTGGTGTAATATTCAAGGTAATCTTTTTGGGAAACATCCTTTGGATAAAAGTCGCTCCAGTTTTGATAGGACCAACCGCTTGTGCCAATCAATAAATCGGGCATTATTTAAACTATCTTGAATTTCTATTGAATCAATATTCCTTAAGAATCGTACAGGAAGATGTAAGAATCCTAAAAAATTGAAAACAAAATGTTTAACAGAATCCTTCGACTGTTTGCTACCGGCATCAATGCCTACAGCTTTTATTCCAACCCATTGCGATTTTTTATCAGTATGCTCTGTATACTTTTAATCCCTTATCTTGCTTATATCTTCTGGGGAGTTGCTGTAATTTTAGCATTGGCAATAGCAGGTCTGTATTTCATTTACAAAGCTATTCGAACTTCTATTGAAAACAGATCTTCTTACTACTGATCATTAGTCACCGATAATGATTCCTTTTTTTGAATCAACTCAATCGGTAAAGGCTTAGATGCTTCCCCGGTATAAAAAGAGACATGCGGAAATGGAATTTCAATTCCCTCTTTATCAAACCGTTTTTTAATCTCTTCTTGTATAGTATTCTTCAGGAAAATCCACTCATCGACAGGAGCCCAAATTCTAAAATCAAGATCAATAGATGAGGTGCCAAATGCCTCAAAAATAATTTGGGGCTCAGGCTCACTTAACGAATACTGATTTTTTTCGGCTACCTCCATCAATATTTCCCGCACTTTCTCGATATCTTCTTTATAAGCTACTGATACTTTTGCATTGAAACGACGGATCGGAAATCGTGTTAAATTAATAACCTGGGTTTTAATGATCGTCTCATTGGGAATACGTACAAACTTATTATCGAAAGTGCGAAGCTTCACCGATAAAACATCGATCGACATTACAATTCCTATAGTTCCCCCAACATCAATAATATCATCTACTTTGAAGGGTTGTTCAGCAATTAAAAACAAACCGCTAATAATATTAGACACGCTAGTCTGTGAGGCAAAGCCAAGCGCTACACCTACAATACCTGCACCGGCAAGCAGTGGAGCCAAGCTTATGCCCAGCTGTCCCATTACGGTAATAATAATCAAAATAATACCGGTGTAGAAGACGACTTTACCGGCCAGCATACCATAATGAGGAGCATATTTTTTGGTAAAAAAGCGGCGAGCCCATCCCCGAAACAACAACAAAATCGGAATACTTATAACAATTATAAGCAGCACTTTTATAATCTGGTGTACTGCTTCTTCCGACAAATAATTGTAAATATTAAATAAATCCATTGGTATAAAATGATTTAACGATCAATAAGACCTGTATCTTTAAAAAAGCGTTTAAATGTCCGGGTAGCCAAACTCTTATGTACCTGCTTACGTGGCTTGGTGAGTAACTGTTTTTTAGTGATTCCCTCGGGAAGTTTACCCGTCATAATAACTTCACTGTGCAGATCTTCGCCCTGATAGATAATCTCCGTTTCATCGGCCCACAGCTCGTTATCATGAAGATACATGCTTAACCGTTCTACCCGAAGGCAAAAATTTGTAAAGGTAAGCTCTTCATCAGATTTATTAACAATTTTTATTGGACAACTCACTAAATAAGGCTTTTTGTCAACGTGAGATAAATCTCTGCGTGCCTTTGTGATTGCATGATAACAAAGTTCTCCCTCAGTAAAAGTACCAAACCAAGTTCGCGAAAGCTTTACCGCAGGTAATTCAATAAGTTGATAATTATTTTTAGCCAGAGATATACGAACCCAGATAGGAATACGCGTAAATATTTGTATCCGGGTTTCAGGACTTACTTTCAGGCTAAACTCCGAATGAACCACTAACGGTTTATCAGGATAAGCCGGGAAAACAGTAATTTCAGGAGAACTATTTTTATGCGCCCAACGCGACCATTCCACATTTTTTGGAGGCTGTTCGGGATTGGCTTTTCGTTTAAGTTCATCACTATATACATCAGCAATCCATACCTCTTCATTCCTGTATTTTATCCACAGGTGCAGATCCCCAATGGTAATATATTCTACCTGATTTTCTGCAAGCGATCGACTGCCCCAAATATCGTGCTCCATAGTTCTCTCTTTTAATGGATAATTAATTTTCTGGTGTTATAACATCAGTACCCATAAACGGTTGCAACACTTCTGGAATTTCGATGCTGCCATCTTTTTGCTGGTAGATTTCCAAAATTGCTGCCACGACGCGAGGTAATGCCAACCCGGATCCATTAAGCGTATGTACAATTTCGGTGTCCCCATTTTCTTTCCGGCGACGGATCATCATACGTCGTGCCTGAAAGCTCCCAAAATTGGAACAGGAACTTACCTCCAGCCATTGCTTCTGGCCAGGACTCCAAACCTCAAGATCATACTTTTTAGATTGGGTAAAGCCCATATCCCCGGTACACATTAAAAGGGTACGATACGGAATTTTCAGCTCTTCCAGTAGTGATTCAGCGTGTAGGCGCAGGCTTTCCAGCTCATCATAAGCCTTTTCGGGATGCACAATTTTTACCAGCTCAACTTTGTCAAACTGGTGCAGGCGATTGAGTCCCCGCACATCTTTGCCGTAAGAACCGGCCTCGCGTCGCCAACAAGGCGTATAGGAGGTATAATAGATCGGTAGATCGTCATCCTCTAAAATTTCGTCGCGATGGAAATTGGTTACTGGTACCTCGGCCGTTGGAATTGCAAAAAACTCATCACGTGGAATTTCATACATCATATCTTCTTTGTCGGGGATTTGTCCCGTACCACGCGCCGAATCTTCATTTACAAAATAAGGCACCTGTAACTCCGTATAACCAGCCTCGGCAGCGCTATTCAAAAAGTAGTTAATCAGCGCACGCTGTAACCTGGCCAGCGGACCTACATAAAAAGGGAAGCCCGCACCCGTAACTTTGGCACCACGATCAAAATCAATCCACCCTTGCTCCTCAACAAGTTCCCAGTGCGGCTTACGCCAGTCTTCTTTGTCGGGGTCTCCCCACGTTTTAAAAACCTCATTATCCTCCTCAGTTTTTCCTACCGGAACCGATTCATGCGGGACATTAGGTATTTTAAGTAACAGATCTTCACGAGCGGTTTTCAGTGAACGCAGCTTGTTTTCTTTTTCTTGGATTTGCTCCTTTAGCTTGGTGGTATAAGAAATAATTTCCTGGGCTTCCTCTTTTTTACCCTGCCCCATTAGCTCACCAATTTTCTTAGCTTTTGTATTGCTCTCATTACGCAGGTTATCCGTCTCCTCCACCAGCGAACGCCACTGCTCATCAACACTGATAACCTCATCAACAATCTGGGGATTTTCCTCTCCCTTATTTTTCATCGCCTGCTTAACTAAGTCGGGATTATTTCTGATAAAAGTGACGTCTAACATCGGATAATTTATTTGAAATTTCGTTGACAGTTTGGCTAAAGATAAGAGAGTTTGATGAAAGGTTTGAACTCAAAATATCAGTAAAAACTTCTTTCTAAAATTATCAAAAAAATCTTCATCAAACTCATTCTAAAAGCTTGAACTCCTAATTATTTAAGGTTATTTTTAAAAATTAATAGAAAATTAAGGATATATTACAGATCATGGCTCAAGGATTAGACGAAATTGATATCAAGATATTAAAACATCTACAAAAAGATGGACGGTCACAGCGTAATACACTGGCTGAAATTGTTCACCTGTCCGTCCCTTCTGTGTCAGAAAGGATGCGCAAACTTGAAGAAAAAGAATTAATAAAGGGATATACTGCCCTTCTTGATTCCAAAAAGTTTAAATTTGATATAACAGCATTCGTATTTGTAGAAGTAGATGGGTCGGATAATTACCCTATCTTTATTGAAAATGCAGTGGCGGAACCGGAAATTCTGGAGTGTCATTCTATAACCGGGGACGGATCACATATTCTAAAAATTCGAACCGAAAATACATCCTCGTTCGAACAGCTGCTTTCAAAAATCCAATCTTGGGATGGGGTTAGCAAAAGCCGATCAAATGTTGTTCTCAGTAGTTTTAAGGAAACCACTGAGCTGCCTATCGAAAAGACGATTGATCCCAAATAAATCTCTTTCTGCCGTACATTGACAAACTCTCTTTTACGTTATTTTTTCGTCGCGCTTTTACTCCTTGGGGGCTCACAAACAGAGCTATATGGACAGTCAACGCTAGGTGTGGCGTGGGATATTCCAAGTGAGACCGACTCTGCCAACACAGATCTGAAGCAATTTCACGAGCTTGGTATCTCTATTCTTGAAATACATAGCCCCCCGTCATCAGAAGTATGGAATCAGATAGACAGTTTGGAATTTACGGTATATGGTAACCTGAATATTAATTTTCCCGTTACCAACACGTTCGCCCAACCTGACTCAAGTCTCATTACCCACATCGAAAACAATGCCACCAATTACCTTTCACAACCCTCGGTAGAGGCAATAGGCTTATTTAACTACGGTAGCGTATACAATCCCAACTTCTGGAAAGCGGCTGCATCGTTTGCCGAAAAAATAAAGCAGGCAAGAAAAATAGACTTATACCACATAAGCAGGACCACTTCGCAAACAGATAGCTCTGTCGTTTCATTTTCAATTGTTGAGATACCCATAACACCTAAAAACTTTGATTCTCCACCTATTTTCTCAACAAACACCGGCAGTTATTTCTATTACGCCCCTTCGGTTGAAATGAAACCATTTTTAAGACCCTTCAAAAATTTCGTTACAGCAGTTACTCAATCTAAAAACAACACGATTTTTGTTGACTCGGGATGGCTGCTTACAATGATCGAAGAGCATCCTCAATTTAAAGAAACCTTACAGAGTATCTCCTCAACATCGGAACAGGTTTTTCCTCTTCCCAACGAAAATATTCCATCTCCAGGCAACACTACGTTGCCTATGATCTTGCTCTTGTTGGCCTGGGGAACCGTGGCGCTGCACTATAATACCAGCCCGTTATATCGCAAATCATTATTCCGATACTTTACCGCTCACAAGTTTTTTATTGATGATATTTTTAAGCGCCTCATTCGCTCTCCGGTGCCCGCTATCATTATCATTTTGCAAAATGTACTACTCTTATCGATATCCACATATGCAGTATTCTCTACATTACTAACCCCAATGGGACAACAGGCTTTTTTCCATCATTTCCCCAAACTTTCAATAGCTGGCAATAGTCCAATGTCAATTTTTGTATGGACGTTTTTGATCATTGTACTGTGGTCACTCCTAAATATAATCTGGCTCTATTTTAGCCATAACAAGATAAAATCATTCACACAGATAGCAACCGTTTTAGCATGGCCACTGCAACTTAACTTCATCTTTTGTACGGCGGCAATAACATTCTTTTCAGCATCACAATCTATAAGCGCAACACTTTTCACAACCCTTGGCCTACTTTTATTCTTGTTTAGTTACATCTTTTCAGCACTTGATATCAGTCGATTTGTTAGATCTAAAACCAAATACCTGTTTAAGACAATTATTCCTTACACAATTATAATTGCCGGGCTTATCGTGTGGTTTTTCACATATGATCAGTGGATGGAAGCCTTAACTCTGGCTCTAAATCTCACATAATCTGTTTTCGGAGGCGAGCAACAGGAATATTTAGCTTCTTTCGGTATTTACTAACCGTACGACGTGCCACTTTATATCCCCGCTCTTTGAGTTTTTTAACGATCGCCTGATCGCTGAGGGGCTTTTGTTTATTTTCATTATCAACAATATCCTGCACAGCATTTTTGACCTCCGTACTTGAAACCTCTTCCCCATCTTCGGTTTCGATACCTTCACTGAAGAAATACTTCAGCTCAAAAACGCCAAAATGAGTCTGTACATATTTTCCATTTACTACTCTTGAGATAGTTGAAATATCCAGATTTACTCGCTCCGCTATATCTTTCAGGATCATTGGCTTTAATCCCTCTCCGTGTTTAAAGAAATCTTCCTGCAGAGCCACTATGGTTTTCATGGTATTCATCAACGTATTTTGCCGCTGACGTATAGAATCAATAAACCACTGCGCAGACTCTATCTTATTCTTTATAAAATTCTTCGTCTCCTTGGTCTGCTTGTTGGATTTTTTCTTCTTTTTAAGATCTTCCCACATCTCTTTATAACGGGGAGAAATACGTAACGGAGGCACATTCCCATTATTGAGCGTGATCACAAAATCACCCTCTTCTTCCCCCTCAACATCTCCCTTTTCTGCCGGCTGATAATAAACCTCAAAATCAGGCTCAATATAATTAGAAGTGTCATCAACCGCAGTTCCTACGGCCCCCGGCTTGGGATCCAATCCCGTAACGCAGTCAAAAGCTGTTTGGAGCTCCTCATTATCGATATCGAGCTTCTTTTTTAGCTTCTTAAAGTGTTTTTTTTCAAAAAGCTCCCAGTGATCGCGCAGCATTTTAATAGCATTATCGCGCCCTTCCTCATCATCCATCAATTCAAGTTGCACAAGCAGGCAATCGCGGAGATCCCTTGAAGCAATACCCGGGGGATCCAATCGCTGGATTTCCTTACGTACCTTCTCGACTTCCTCCTCGTTGGTCAGCGTCCCGTGATTAAAGGCTATGTTATCAACCACGGCCTCAATTTCGCGCCGAAAATAGCCATCCTGATCCAGCGAACCTAAAATCTGATCCGCAATCAGTTTTTGCTCTTCATTAAAATCGAGGAGACTAACCTGTTGTTCGAGCTCTTCCAATAACGATTCGTGGTAAGGATTCGGCAAATCGCGCCAGCTTTCATCTCCACCACCTGAGTAACTCGAGCTTCGACTATAATTTTCACCGTCATAATCAGTATTTTGCATAAACTCATCCCAATCAATCTCTTCATTTTGATCAACGGGATCCAGCTCCTCCTCTTTTTGCTGTTCTTCCAATTCCGGCTGCTCCAACTCATCAAAAGAATCTTCCCGTTCTCCCTCTTCTAAGACCGGATTCTCTTCCAGCTCCTCTTTGATACGCTGCTCCAACGCCACCGTCGGCAGCTGCAGCAATTTAATATACTGTATCTGTTGAGGAGACAGCCGCTGCTGTTGCGACTGCTTCTGATTCATTTGTTGGCCGGTTTTAATCATAGTACGGCGGCCTTATTATTTTTAATTCTCATCTCCTTACACTTTTCTTCAAACTCGTTATACCAATCTTTTCCATAACGGCGGACAAGCGGTTCTTTTAAAAATTCAGATAAATAAATATTCTCTTTTTCTCCTTTTATACAAGCCGCCGAGCACAATTTATTGATGTATTCAAAATTAGCATATTCCTTTTCGCCTACTTTTTTCAACCGGATGGGATATAAATGACAACTTATCGGTTTTTCCCATTCGATGCGACCTTCCAAAAAAGCCTTTTGAATAGCACAATAGGCTATATCATCTTCATAGGTAACAAAAATGCATTCTTCATTATCACGGCACGATAATTCTAATCCCTGTTTCGATTGCTCTACAATGCCCTGTTTTTCAACCGTTTTACGGGCTTCAGGATGCAGTTCATCCTTCAAGAGTTCAAAAGCCTGTTCTAAATGAGGGAGCTCATTACTGTCGACAGGAGCACCTGCATCACCAACCACGCAACACGCCCCTTTGCACTTCGGCAAATCGCATGCAAAGCGCGCCGTGGCAATATCATCGGACAATATGGTATCTTGAACTCGAAACATTAGAATTAAAATACCTTTTCTGACGGCTAATTTAAAAACCGAATAGAAACAATAACAGATTATAATAATTCAAAATTTTTACCTGCCGTCTGACGGATCGCACCCTGCATTTCGAGCTCCAAGAGCTTTGGCATAAGTTTATGCGTATCTATTTCTAACCGCTCTGCCAGGTGATCGATATGCAACGGTTGTTCCGTAAGCACTTCACAAATACTTGTTGATAGATTATCCAACTCCATAGATTCCCATTTATTCTGAGAAGATCTGGGCCTATCTACAGAATTTGATTCAGTTTCCTTTTCCTGGATATGAACCTGAATTTCGGTTAGAATATCCTCAACATTCTGGATGAGCTTTCCCATACCTCTTTTAATAAGACTATTACAACCAATAGCATTGGGATGACCTACCGGATGCGGAATAACGAACACTTCCCGGTTTTGATCCAGGGCCGATTTGGCGGTAATCATACTGCCTCCCTCCAAACCCGATGCCACTACCAAGGTTCCTAAGCTCATTCCACTGACGATCCGATTTCTAACTGGGAAATTACCCATTTCCGGAGCTGTGCCCAGCGGAAACTCAGAAATAACTGCGCCACCCGTTTCTACGATGGCTTTTGCCAATCCTTTGTGATCACTCGGATAAATCCAGTCAATGCCCGATCCCAGAACGGCCACCGTTTTTCCGCCGGCATCTACTGTGGCCTGATGGGCTGCTCCATCCGTACCATATGCCAATCCACTAATAATTGTTAAGCCATGGTCAACCAATTCCTTAGCGAATTTTTGGGCCATTTTCTTTCCATAGTTCCCGACGCGACGAGTACCAACAATAGAAATGGCATCGGTATCGAGTACCGAGCGATCCCCTTTGATCCAGAGCATGAGCGGTGGATCGTAAATTTCGCGCAGCAAATGGGGATAATCATCATCCCAGTACGTCATAATTTGTGCGCCGGTGCGTTCGGTCTTTTCAAGGACGCGATCGACCTCATTCCACTCGTTGAAACCCAGTACTTCATCGGCTGTCTTGGGGCCAATTCCATGAATAGATTGCAGCTCGTGGCGCTCAAGGCGAAAAATAAGCTGTGGATGTTCTACGGCTTGCAACAGCAAACGAATACGCTGCGCACCCAGATTATCCATTAAATGTAAGGCGACAAATTCTCTTATCGGCGGATTATACGTCTTCTCTTGTTGATTCAATTTCTTGTAATTTCTCCCAGATGATTTCTTTAAGTTCATCTATATGGTAGTTGGTTGCAGACGAAATTTCAACTACTGGGATATCTAAATCAACTTTTTTTTCTTCGTCGAGCTCGTAATTCTCCTGAAGATCCATCTTTGTAATGGCCAAAACGCGTGGTTTATCCAGCAAATCAGCCCGATATTGCTCCAATTCCTCGAGCAACGCATTATATTCATACTCAATATCCTGCTGCGAGCTTACCATAAAAAGTAGCACGTTATTGCGCTCGATATGTCGTAAAAATTGGATCCCGAGTCCACGCCCGTCGTGCGCCTCTTCGATAATACCGGGAATATCCGCCATCACAAACGTACGATAATCGGGCATAGTCACTACCCCGAGATTGGGTTGAAGTGTCGTAAAGGGATAGGAATCAATTTTTGGCTTGGCGCCAGACATTGTTGAAAGAAGTGTGCTTTTGCCCGCATTGGGAAATCCAACGAGACCTACATCGGCAATGAGCTTAAGCTCGATTTCGATCGCGCGCTCATCTCCTTTTTCACCATCCTGGGCATGCTGTGGGGTCTGATTGGTTGCACTTCGGAAATGCCAGTTCCCCAATCCGCCTTTACCGCCCTGTGCCACTACAATTTCCTGCTCATGTTCGGTGATCTCACCGAGACGTTCTTTGGTATCCGCATCATACACTACGCAGCCAAGCGGAGCTTCCAGGATCTCATCTTTTCCGTCTTTACCTTTCTTTTTACTGGGGCCGCCGCGATCTCCGTCTTTAGCATTGACGTATTTTCTATAGCGGAGGTCAAGCAGCGTATTCAATTGCTCATTCCCTTTCAAAATCACGTCACCGCCATCGCCACCGTCACCACCGTCGGGTCCGCCTTTTGGTACGTATTTCTCCCGGCGAAAATGAACCGATCCCGGTCCGCCGTCACCGCCGGTAACATAAATTTTTGCGTAATCGGCAAATTGAACTCGGCCCATACTATAAATTCTCTAAAATAAAATTACTCATCATTTTGTAGAGGTGCTTGCGCGCATTGCCTCCATAAATGCCATGACTTCTATTTGGATAATACATCGATTCAAACTGAACTCCTTCAGCCACCAATTTATTTACCAGTTCGACAGAATTTTGGAAATGAACATTGTCATCACCGGTGCCGTGCACCAGCAAGTAATTGCCTTCAATCTGATCGGCATAGGTAAGAGGAGACCCTTTTTTATATCCTTCCGGATTCATTTGTGGGGTCTGCATAAATCGTTCGGTATAGATAGTATCATAAAAGCGCCAGTTTGTAACCGGTGCTACAGCAATAGCAGTGTCAAAAAGATCATTGGCCTGTGCCAGCACCAGGCTCGACATATACCCGCCATAACTCCATCCCCAGATACCTAATCGATCTTCATCAATAAAGTCATAGGTATCCGTTAGATAATTGGCAGCATCAATTTGGTCCACTACTTCGTACTGCCCTAATTTTTTATAGAGCTGCTTCTCAAAATCACGTCCACGAGCACCCGTACCGCGATTATCGACACTTACCACAATATAACCCTGCTCGGCAATATATTTGTGCCACATAGCACGTTGTCCTGAGCTAAAACTCTTTGTTACCGTCTGACTTCCCGGCCCACCATACACATAAAACAGCGTAGGATATTTCTTATCAGGATTAAAATCGGAAGGCTTCATGATGTATCCATTGAGCGAAGCCTGCTCTAATGGTATTTCAATAAATTCTTTTGATGGCATTGCATATTCCGAAAGCCTTTGCTCCAGTACCTCATTTTCCTCAAGAACACGAACTTGCATACCATCGCCTTCATGCAAGGTATAGGTTGGTGGATTTCCGGGCGACGAAGTTGTCTGTATATAGTACTCATAATCACGACTCATATTGACGCTGTTCCAGCCCTCACCATCACTCAGCTTTTTCTTTCCGCTGCCATCAATATTGATGCTGTACAAATGGCGCTGCAGCGGTGATTCTTCTGTACTTACATAGTAGATTTTATTCGAATTTTCATCATACCCCAAATAATTGGTTACCTCCCAGTTTCCTTTCGTAATCTGGCGAATCTGCTCACCGGACATGTCATACAGATAAATATGGTTATAACCCGATTCCTCGCTTACATAGATAAACTGCTCCCCGTTCTCCAGGAATTTTAGATCGTCATTTACATCTATCCAGGCATCCGATGTTTCTGTTTTGATGATCTCCGTATCACCGGTTTTCACATCAGCCAACATCAGATCCTGTTTATTTTGCAGGCGATTCATTCGGCGGATCGCCAACATCTCCGGATTTTTCGTCCAATTGATACGGGGAATGTACTGATCGTTCTCTGACCCAACATCCATCCAGGTTGTTTCCTCGGATTCCAGATCGTAAACGCCAATTTTAACAATCGCATTTTCTTCACCGGCTTTTGGATATTTGAAGCGCGTCAACCCGGGATACAACTCCCCCCAATCCGTCATAAAAAACTCTTTTACATGCGATTCATCAAAACGATAGAAGGCAATCTTGTTTCCATCGGGTGACCAGTACCACGCCTTGGCGATACCGAACTCTTCTTCATACACCCAGTCGGTAGCTCCATTTATAATATGATTGAATTTACCATCCTCAGTAATTGCCTTCTCTTCGCCGCTTTCTAAATCCACCAAATAGAGATCATTATCCTGCACAAAGGCGGCTTTGTTTCCTGAAGGAGAGAGCTGTGCGTACTGCTGCTTTTGATCAGACTGCGTCAGCTTTTGTGTTTCTCCGGTTTCAAGATCATATACAAAATAGTTTTCCCTTGTACTTCTCCGCCAGATCTGTTCAACATCTGATTTAATCAGAATCTTCGTTTCATCAGATGAAAACTGGTATCCCTGAATAGGAATTGGCTTCTCTCGACCCTCAACTTGTAGATCAGAAGCTGACACGAGAACTTCGTAATCCCCTTTGAGAATGTTGTATTTACGGAGTTCGATATCGTTTTCTGTTCGCTCCAAAGCGGTATAAAACTGACCGTCTTGCATCCAGTTTACATTGCGTATTTCTTCCGGAGAAAACGTTTGGTCAACGACATGTTCAAATGTAATTTGTTTCTTGTCCTGAGCCAAGGCGGGCTGAATCAGCCAACCTATTGCAACAATAATTAGAAGCAGTTTTTTCATAATAAATAATTTTTATACTAAGAATGGTGCTCCGAAACCATGGAGAGTCATTTTATTAAACAATTTTGCGAAGAGCTATAAAATTATGGCGTTTTAATATGTTACTCCTCGTATTTATGGAGTAGAATCTTAATCAATTTGGTGAGCTTTCCTTTTATTTGGGGACGAGGTGTTATAAAATCCAGAAAACCATGTTCAAGTAAATATTCCGAGCGTTGAAATCCTTCCGGCAAATCGCGACCAATGGTCTGACGAATTACTCGTGGGCCGGCAAAGCCGATAAGGGCTTCCGGCTCAGCAATATTGAAATCACCAAGCATTGCAAAGCTGGCCGTTACGCCACCCGTCGTTGGATTCGTCATCAGTGAAATATAGGGAACGCCCGATTCTTCGAGCTGCGCCAGCTTTGCTGACGTCTTGGCCATCTGCATAAGGCTCAAAACACTCTCCATCATACGCGCGCCGCCCGATTGTGAGATGATAATAAGAGGTTTTTCATTTTTACGGGCATGATCAATCGCCATACCAATACGCTCACCTACGACCGAGCCCATGCTGCCACCGATAAAATTAAAGTCCATACACGTAATCACGACATCCAGATCGTTCATCTTGCCAATGCCTACGCGCACGGCATCAGTCTTACCGGTTTTTTCCTGGTATTCATCGAGACGATCGCTGTACTTCTTGCGATCTTCAAATTCCAGCGGATCGGTGGGAACAATATCCTGGCCGATCTCCTTAAATTCTCCTTTATCAAAAAGGAAAGAGAAATATTCATCACTCCCGATACGGAAGTGATACCCACTCAACGGATCTACCCAGAGATTATCCTCGAGTTCTCGGCGGTGCACTGTTTCACCGGTTTTGGGTACTTTTATCCAAACACCCTCCGGCATTTCTTTACGCTGATCGGTTTGTATATTCTTGTCCTTACGTTTAAACCAAGCCATGTATGTCCTATTTCATTTTAAATGATTCTCAAAAATAATGATTATCGGTCGAAGCTAAAATCTTTTATTTCTTCAGCCTATTTGCCAGAAACCATTTTACCCATTATAAATTAAGGTTCTGACCAAAGAAAATAGCATTTAGAAATAAGCGACTGGTTGTGTGCCAATAGCTTCTGAAATTGGGATCATCGGCAAATAACACCACATTACCCTTTCCCTCACTTCGAACTACAATAGCAGAAGTACCGCTGACTTTTTCCAGATTTTCATCATTAATATACCCCCCTACAAAAGGTTCATCTAAATACTGGGCAACTGTACCATAGGGATTTTCACTTTGCTTCAAAAACAAATCGCTACTCTTTATAAATAGCTGCCGGCGATCTGGCACACCGAAGGCAATGGGATTTGATGGGTCGATATCAGCCTCCAGGATAGTGCCCGGAATTGTTTTTGCTCTCCATCGGTCGGACTGTTCTTCGTAATCATAACGCTTTTTAGAGGTGGTGTCTTCTTCGAAACTCTTGATCAAATCTTCGCTGACCAATTCCTTTTCAATTGCCCATTTCGAGGCATCTTCATTTGTAATAAGCACACCTCCGGAATTTACCCAACGATTCAGCTTTTCCACCGCATTCTCATCCCAGTCACTGTAATTACCATCAACGAGCACAATGGTATTATATCGCTGCAGATCAGTCCGGCCAAACTGCTGACTGCGAAGTTTTGTAACCTCCATTCCAACATGCTTGTTAAGTAAAAACCATGCTTCACCAACTTCATAGCTGCTGGTTCCTTCTCCCACTACCATAGCTACTTCAGGTTTGTCTATTGGATTAATATTTGTACTTCCCAGATCAATACCCGACGGCGTCATTCCGGTACCCACAGAATAAAATGTGACATTATGAGTACTAGCTACAGAACGCAATTTCTGATATAGTTCAGTGGAGCTCATACTTTGTTCACGCACTGATATTACGATGCTGCCATATCCAAATTCTTCTTTATTATTTGATCCTATATTTGCTGTAAACGGTTTGTGTGCTACACGCACCGTAAGATCTGAATCAAGCAAGATCATAAAGTGCCGGCGATGCATTATAATCCGACCATTTCAGCAGGTAAGCGTATTCAGTAGATCCACCTTTAACCATTCCCTTACGTTCGGGGAGTTCCGAGACTTTATTCCCTTGAAAATTCTGAAAGTTATCCGACTCCAACTCCTCATACTTTATGCCATAGCCATGTACCAGCGACCACCCGGTAATGTCATAAAACACACTGTCAGGAAATGAGGTATTAGCCTCAAAAATATCATGGATTACCCGGTAATGGATCTGGTCGGTTGGCACCATATAACTGCTCCCGGCCTTAAATTCCTTACCACTTTGTTCTATATCTCTATCTACCTCATAAACATCAAGACGATGTTTCAGCAGCAGATCCAAAAATTTGTGCGTTAGCGAAGGATCATCAGCATCTCCGAAAATATACGCTTTTGTAGGCTGTGAGGATGCTTTTTCAAGGGCTGACTGAAAGAAATCCTTCTGATAGTTAAATAGTTTTTGTTTTTCATTAACGGCGGCACGAACTGTAGCAATACCCGTATGCAGATGTTTGCGAATCGTCGATCGAAAAGTGACTTTCCCCGCATCACTTTCCTGTACCAGTCCCCGAGAGCTGCCGACTTCAAAAGTGACTCCAACTCCACCTTGAATATCAGGATAGGTGGAACCATAAATAGGCGAAATATTGTCAAAAATCTCCTTCGTCCAGTATAATGCCCCAAGTTCATCAAGGGCATCAGTTTGGTACTCTGCCAGCAGTGGATTCATGACCTCATAGTGATAGTCCGGAATAATGGGATTCCAGGTCCGAACCGGCTTCGTCGGCTCAAGGTAATATGTGCTGTTGGTTCCCATTTCATGAAAATCGATCTGCACGTTGGGGTACCACTTATGATAAAAGTCGATACGATTTTCACTCTCCTGTTGCGTAACTGCAAACCAATCGCGGTTTAAGTCATGCAGGAAATGGTTTGTTCGTCCTCCGGGCCAGGCTTGATTATGTTCAGCATCAGCGGGGTCAGCGACCGGTGGAAAAGATTTATAACTGTTATGCCAGTGAGCCGCACGGTCACGGCCATCAGGATTTTGAGCAGGATCGATATGGATTACCGACTCTTCCAAAAACTTCTGAGTTTCCTCACTTTGGTTAGCAATTAAATAATAAGCCGTCAGCATTGCTGCCTCGCCACTAGATGTCTCATCGCCATGCACACTGTAATTCAGGGCCACTATAGACTTTCCTTCTTGTGGTTCCAACGCGGGCACTTCAGGATTAAGAAGGGTAAGATGTTCTTCTCGAATTTTCTCAATGTTTGAGTGGTTATCTGAAGATGTAATCGTCAGTATTACTTGCGGTCGCTTTTCATAGGTCTCCCCAATAACCTGAAAGCTTGCCTTATCCGAAATACGAGCCAATTCCTTTAAATAAGCCACAATGCGATCATGCCTCGTATAATGGGTTCCAATATCGTAACCCAAAAACTGTGCAGGCGACGGAATCTGTTCATTAAATTCCTTCTCATTTATTTCCGGGAAATAATAATCGTTTTGGGCATTGGCATTACCCGGGAACAATATCACAGCCGTAATTCCAACTATCGCAATTAGCTTTAATAACTTTTTCATAATTATTTTTTTTCTGACTTCTGTTTAATTGCTCAAAACTTTTTTAAGCAATTTAGGAATCTACAGAACCTAAATTGCAAAAATTCTATATTAATTTACCTGATTTGACGCGTAATACTTTGGTTCAAATAATTCCGGATTATCTTGCTTATAAAAATCAGAAAAGCCTGCTTGATATAGCGAAATAAGTGATCTTGCAGTTATTAAATCAATACCAAATGTACCGGTCTTACTCAATACCTGCTGATCGATTCTATCTAATCCCGTACCTATGACAACATCATCCTTCCTTAACATTTTTTCAAATGCCTTGATAGGAATCACTTCCACTTCATCCTCCGTTGATAAATTTCCATCAGCAAAAACAAATTGCTGGTGATATACATGCACGCGCCGAGCATCTATAATACTATGAATACGATTAACCTTGGGATTTTCCCGAGTTGCCTGCATCGCAAACGATGCCAGCGTATTTATACCCATCAGAGGCACCTCAGTTTGAAAAAGAAGCCCCTTAACTGCGCTGGCACTAATGCGTAATCCCGTATAAGAACCCGGACCTTCACTTACCAAAACAGCATCAAGATCTTTTATTTCGAAATCGTGCTCATTCTGCAATTGTTCAATAAAAAGAAAAAGTTGTTCGGAATGCGTACCCCGTTTGTTGGTCCTTTGTTCATAAACGTTTCTATTTTCATCACAATAAGCAACAGAGCATACTTTTGTTGCTGTTTCCAAAGCAAGCAGCATTATTATATTCTCTTCATTAAAAGATTTCTGTTACAAGGATATCAGTTTTATGATAACAGTTATTCTTCGATAAGCCATGAGCTGTTACTGAGTTCAACCCAACGGTTGTATAACTTGTATAGTGATGGAAAATAATCGGCAGAAAAATTCCGCTGATCAATATTTATCTGATATCGATAATTGAGCTGTCCCGATGTATTATCATAACGTTCTATAAATTCCGCCCCTGAAAACCTAATCGTTCGGTCATCATTAACAGCTATGGTGTAGCCCGCCGGCAGTTCAATTGAATATGACAAGTCAAGCTTTTCAGGGGCATCAAGTGTGATGGGCAGATTACGATCGGGGCCCGAAAATGGATTTTCATTCCTATACCCCACAATCAAAGGACGAAATTTAAGTCCATCAGTAAAACTCGTAGCATAGTTTTCGATCTCAAAATCAGCCGTAATTGCTATCGGCTGTCCATATTTTTCTGCATTATTAACTTTTATATCAGAGATTCTCATTTGAGGATATCCGTCAAAAAGCGTTTGACGCAAAATCTCGCTTTCACTGTTTCCATCCGCCTTTTTTTGGCGTATTATTTGGGCAGGATAGCCCTGTTGCACCGCATCTACAGTTCCTTTAATAGTACCATTTCTTTCGAGCTGACCATCAATTTGAACCTGTATATCAAAAAGACTTTTATCAGGATTTATATCGATCCATTCGTATCCATCTTTTCTGAGCACCAACCCACGACTGCCATAGGTATCCACAGGAATTAATCCCGGCTGACTATAAGGAAATCCTGCATCCATCAGGTACGATTCTCCATTAATTTCTGACCGAACCATCAACCCGTTAAACTGATAAAAAGAAGGAAAATCCATATTAATTTTTCCCGACTTCCGGGTAGAAATTAACACAGGATGAGCATCAATATCGGCAGCCCGAAGCATAGCAACAAGGGTCTGATTGATAGCCGCCTGACTGGAAGATTCGCCGGCCAACACCTCCTTCCCCGAAGCTTGACTAAAGGCCGTATGCTGGCCTGAAAAATTAACCCGCTTATTCAGATAGTGATAAATACTATCCTGAATCTGTCTTTTGGGTGCAATATCCAACGCTTGTTCAATAGAATCAGACTTCACTTTCGCTGCACTATTCTTGTTGATCGATTCCCAGGGATCCGTTTTATCCCGGATACGAGCCACTACAACTTCCCAGTTATTTTCGAGCTGCTGACGTGGTATACCAAATTCACTGAGCAAAAATTTAATCTTACCCCTGTAATCATCCAACGTAGATATATAAGCCTCTTCTTTAACAGGCGGAATATCCCGGGCCATCCAGCGTTCAGTGACAATTGGCTGTGGTTGAGGAATCGTAAACACTTTCGGGACCGAGCTGGTATCGGTATACACCACATCGTGTTTTATCTTGCCTTCAAAATTTTCGATAAACGATTGATATCGCAGGTATTTGGGATAAGTAATCGTGAGCTTGGCGTTATCTGTAGGTACTTCGTGGGAGAGATAAAAATCGGGCAACTCCTCAATATACCGACGTTCAATCGTATAACGATATTCAATCACTGCCCCCTCTACAACAGCAGGCATAGCAAACTCCTTAACGCTATAACGTGAATTGATATTGATAGTACGAATATCCTGCTCTGACAAAGCCGCTCGTTCGCCGGAAGGCAGATAGGTATAGGCCTCAAGTGAAGTAACGCGCTCCATATCATTATCAAAATAATAGGGTATCGCAACAACCGAGGCTTCGCGAACCGAATCATCGAAAACCTTAATCCGAATATGATGTTCCAGCACTGCTACTATTGACTCATTTGCCTCTTGAAATGATACATCCAGCTCTTTATTAGTAATCCTATAGGGCGTATCATTACCCGGTTGCTGCATCTGAAACAACGAGTCAGGTATACTGCCAAATTCTGCATCCGGCACATGTTGCGCTGAAACCCCACTAATGCCAAGCAGTACAATAAATACAGTTATCAGAAAAAATCGATCCAAAAGAAATGCCATCAATTCGAATTTAGAACTCAATAACGTATAAGCAGCCGTTTCATTCTGTAATTAAATTTCATTGATCACCAATCGGCCGTTATTATAAATTGCTTCAGCTCGTCCCTTTAATTTTTCCCCTAAATAGGGAGAGTTCTTGGATTTCGATCGTACGGTTGATTCATTAAACGTCCACTCCTCATCCACATTAAAAAAGGTCAAGTTAGCTTTTGCACCCTCTTTTATTTTTGGGATATCGAGATTCAAAATCTCACGCGGCTTTTCCACAAATTTTGTCAGTAACGTTTGCAAATCTAAGATATCCGAATCCAACAGGCGTTTTACACTCACTGCCCAGGCCGTTTCCAAGCCGATAATTCCGTTGGGAGCATAGATAAATTCCACTTCTTTTTCCTCAATAGCATGGGGCGCATGATCGGTACAAATTGCATCGATAGTACCGTCGGCCAGTCCCTCGATCATGGCATCCACATCTTCCTGCGTTCGCAACGGGGGATGCATTTTTACGTTGGTATCGAAATCGCGTCGCTCAATTTCCTCATCCGTCAAATCAAAATGGTGAGGACACACTTCGGTCGTTACATTGATGCCATCGGCCTTGGCCTGTCGCACCAAGTCCACTGCTTTGGCCGTACTGATATGCGCAACGTGAATATGTCCGCCGGTAAATTCGGCCAGCAGAATATCTCGGGCAATCATTGTTTCTTCAGCAATGCCGGGAGTACTTTCAATTCCGAGCCGCGCCGAAACTTTTCCCTCGTGCATGTGCCCCGGTCGCGAAAGCTTCAAATCCTCCTCGTGATTGATAATTGGCATTTCCAGCATCGAGGAATATTCCAGCGCTACGCGCATCAACTGTGAATTATAAACCGGATCACCATCATCACTAAACGCTACCGCACCGCCCGCTTTCATGTCGCCCATCTCAGCAATCGACTTGCCTTCCCGCTCTTTGGAAACACAGCCGATGGGATGTACTTCTACCGGTAATTGCTCACATTTTTTCTTAATGAACTCCACAACATCCCGGGTATGAATTGGCGGATTCGTATTAGGCATACAAGCCACTTCGGTAAATCCCCCGAAAGCCGCCGCCGCACAACCGGTTTCTATTGTCTCTTTATGCTCATAACCGGGTTCACGCAGATGCACGTGCATATCCATCCATCCACCCGAAACAAAAGAACCGTCGGCATCATAGATCGTCTCATTTTCTTTTTGGGAATGCAATTCAGTGCCAATCTCAGAAATACTCCCATCCGTTATACGGATATCAACCGTTTGCGAACCGTCAAAATCTTTGCCGACCGGCCTGACGTTTTGTAGCAATAAATTAGGCGTGTAACTCATAAAAACTTTCCGTTATTTTTGTGAGCAAATATACATGTTTTCAACAGAATTCAATAACCTGCAAATTACTGTCAGCTATCAGTAATCAGAAAAACAAAGATACTACTGAATGCTGACCTCTGAAAATTATATTAAAAAATGGGTCAATCGGATCTTTTTACTCCCCAAATACTTTCGGTTTCAGAATTAACCGATGAAATAAAAACTCTGCTCGAAGGTAACTTCCTCGATATCAAAGTAGAGGGTGAAGTTAGCAATGCCTCTACCAGCCGGGCAGGACACACCTATTTTACAATCAAAGATGAAGATGCTCAGCTTTCGGCTGTGATCTGGCGGGGCGTTAATCAACGGCTGGGCATTGAGCTCGAAGACGGACAACAAATTATTGCCGGCGGTGATATTCAGGTCTATCCGCCACACGGAAAATACCAGCTTATCGTCCGATCAGTGGAGCAAGCAGGCAAAGGTGCGCTGCAGGAAGCCTTCGAAAAGCTCAAAAAGGAACTTAAAGAAGAAGGACTTTTTGATGACAAGCACAAAATAGCGTTACCAAAATTCCCTTTTAAAATCGGCGTTATTACCTCTGCTACGGGAGCAGCTTTTCATGACATCCGCGATACGCTGCAACGCCGCTGGCCGGTGGCCGAAGTGTTGCTCCATCACGCAAGCGTGCAGGGCGTAAATGCGGCCCCGCAACTGGTAAAAGCCATCAACTGGTTTTCTCAAGAGCAAAATGTGGATTTGCTCATCGTTGGTCGGGGCGGTGGGTCGCTGGAAGATCTTTGGCCGTTCAATGAGGAAGCGGTAGCCCGTGCCCTATTTAATTGCAGCATTCCAACCGTTAGCGCTGTGGGGCACGAAGTGGATTTCAGTATCTCCGATTTTGTGGCCGATGCCCGGGCTGCCACGCCTACACAGGCTGCAATTCTGGCTACCCCGGATATCAACGAAGTACGTATGTTTGCCGATGATCTGACTACGCGACTGCACGATATCATCCAAGAGCGAACTACTGAACAAAAAGAACGTATTCAGCAGTTGGTACAATCACACGCCCTGCAAGTGGTTCAGCAAAAAGTTGAAAGCAGTCACGAAAAAGTAAATAGTTTGATAGATCGTATCCGTCATCGGCGTGAAGTACATTTCATGAAAAAGCGCGATAAACTGAAGGGCTTGCGTCACCGATTGGAGCTCAAAAATCCCAATTTTGCTCTTGAACAGGGATACACACGTATCTGGCAAAACGAAGAATGGATTCGTTCTGTTGATAAATTTGACGATGATAAAGAAACAACCATCGAGTGGAAAGATGGAGATACGACGATTAATTAAAACAGAGTTTCATATTATGGCTGTTAATTACCGCAAGGATATTTAAAATAAGAATATGTATCTCATAATATATTCGTAGCCAATCGTTACTATTTAACAACAATAATCTGATTTTATGGAGCTGTATTTACGATTACTCGGTGGTGTAATTCTCCTTCTTCTTAATGCATTTTACGTAGCTGCTGAATTTGCACTGACACGTCTTCGTCAATACGATCGTGAAGAACTGGAAGACAGTGCCGGTCTCAACCGTGCCTGGAAAATGACCGAAACACTTGAAATTTATCTCACCTCGTGCCAAATAGGTATTACTACCACTAGTATTCTACTGGGAGTTATCGCTGAGCCGGCCGTAACTGAAATAATTGAATTACTTATGCCCGCAGGAACAATCGGCTCCTTCTCTTCCCATACTATTTCGATCGTAATATCAGTTACAATTATTAATCTCGTTCATACAATCTGGGGCGAACAAGCCCCCACCTACCTGGGTGTAGAGCGAGCCAAAACGGTAGCACGTTATTCTTCTTTACCACTCTACTGGTGGACCTACATCATTTATCCGGTTCTATTATTTGGGGATCGGGTAACAAAAGCAACGTTAAAACTTTTTGGCATTGAAATAGGTCGTGCCTGGCTTAAAGAAGACGCTTCTTCCGGTGATATCCGTTCCGAGATGGTTAACCTCTTAAAGAAAAAAGAAGGAGTATCAGATGATCGTCTTGAAGAGGTTATCAAT
The DNA here is from genome assembly GCF_034521915.1 of Fodinibius sp. Classification (GTDB taxonomy): domain Bacteria; phylum Bacteroidota; class Rhodothermia; order Balneolales; family Balneolaceae; genus Fodinibius. The sequence continues at coordinate 347,343 of NZ_JAXHLU010000004.1, read as the reverse complement.
GCACTCGATATTGATGATATTACTGTAAAAGAAATTATGGTTCCACGAAAAGATATTATCAGCCTTAGTACTGAAAAATCATTCCGCGAAAACCTGAATACCATTCACAACCATATGCATGCACGATACCCTCTGGTGGGCAATACACTTGATGACTTCAAGGGCATACTATATACCCCACAAATAACGGCTAACACAGAAAGCCTAATGAGCGGAGAAAAGGAACTTGACGATTTTGACTGGCCTAAAATGACTGTTCAGCCAGATCTTTCGGTTAGTAAGCTAATTGACCATTTTCAGCAAAAAAATCATGAGCTGGCGCTTGTACAAGAAAATGGTAGTGTAATTGGTCTTGTCACTCTAACTGATGCCATTGAAACAATTGTAGGCAGTGCCGAAGATCCGCTTGATTTGATGAATGATTAATTATGGGAATATCGTAATAATTCCCTTCTTTACATTTAATTTTTCTAGCATTTTAAACCTAATTTGAATCAATCCTTTTGTACTCCAATTAGATAAATCTATTTAACTTTTTCAGTCATTATGCTTGAGCAATATCGTATTCAAATTGATTACAGAACACGGGAGCGACAAATTCTAAACGCCCTGCTGGCACTAGCTACCGGATGTCTCACGCTCATTTATCCGAATTTTCTTTACCTGATTGCGGGCGGTTACCTCGTTGCATTAGGATTGTTATTTATAGCCTTCCGAGTTTCGTCCACAGTATCGGCAATTCCAATAGTCACAGGAATACTTATCTTTATTTTTCCTGAACTTATTCCCGTGACGTTTGCAGCCTTTTTAGGGCTTTTTGGCTTTATCCTGCTATTTGGATTTCAATTTTCCATCGTGGGTGCTCTTACGCTAATTATAGCTTTACTGATCGTTGCAAATCCCGATTCGGTGGCCTACCTAATTGCCACCTTTCTACTGATCTATTCTGTATCAAATCTTATTCGATTTTATCAAGATTGGAAAGATCGCAGTATACAGTAAATTTCTCCAGTTAACGAAACCCTCTATTTGATTCTGAACTTCTACCCCAATTAATTAATCTGTGGTAATGTGATCAAAACCGTGAACCTAAAAGAGTGATACCATGAAAAAACGAGATGAATCTGTAGAGTTACTGCAACAGTATATTGAAAACGAAAACCTCAGGCATCACTGCCATATGGTGGCCAGGGCTATGGAGGCTTATGCCCGTAAACTGGATAAATTTCACGAAGAGATTGAAGCGTGGTGGACAGCCGGTCTGCTACACGATCTGGACTGGGAAAAGTATCCTGAAGAGCACCCCAAAAAAGCCGTAGAAGAGATCCTTCCTGAAGAAGGTTATCCCGAAGCAATCATTAACGCGATTGAAGCTCATGCACCTGAACGTACCGGACGAGAACCGGAAACTGAAATAGAGCGGTATCTGTTTGCCTGCGACGAACTTTCCGGATTTATGAACGCGGTTTCTCTGGTTCGTCCCAATGGATTCGCAGATATGCGGGTAAAATCTGTTACCAAAAAACTTAAAGACAGTAGTTTTGCGGCGGATGTACCGCGTGATGATATCAAAAAAGCAGCCCAATTAATTGATACTGATCTCAACGATCATATTGCATTCTTAATCGAAGTATTCAAAGAAGAAGGCCAGCCTCAATAACAGTTCATCATTCATTCGGGGTTCCCACTTGGGCGGGATAGCATCCGAGCACCTTCAGCGAACTAGCTTCTTGTTCTAATTCCTGAAGTGCCACTTGGACCTCCGCGTTGGCAATATTTCCTTTGATATCCAGATAAAACTGGTATTTCCACGGTTCGTTGGGCTTGGGACGCGATTCGAGCTTAGTCATGTCAATATCATGATCTGCTATAATATTCAAACACCCGACTAGTGCTCCCTGTTCATGCGTTGTCACCATCAATAACGATGTCTTGCATGGAATTTGTGGATCAACGTCCACCGGCTGACGTGCAACCACCACAAAACGGGTAAAGTTTTCGGATTGATTGGCTAAATCGCGCTTTAATATTTTAAGTCCGTAAATATCTGCCGCGTAACTTCCGGCAATAGCAGCCTGAGATAAATCACCGTCCTCAAGCACTTTCTTTGCCGCCATCGCCGTATCGATATAGGATTCAACCCGGCAGTCGTGAAGCTTCGCCAGAAAGTTACTGCACTGCGCTATAGCCTGCGGATGAGACATAATTCGTCGGATGCGATCAACGGGAATATCCTCCAAAGCTAACAAACAATGAATAATGCGAATCGCTTCTTCACCGACAATATGCAGATCATCATCCGCTAGAAGATCATAGGTTTCATTGATGGAACCGGCTGTCGTATTTTCGATGGGCAAAATAGCGTAATCCACCTTTTCCTCCTTTACAGCTTCGGCAGCCTGACGAAATGTATCATAGCCGAAACATTCAACCTTATCATAGCGCTCTTCAAAATGACGGAATGCAGCTTGGTGACTGAAGGCCCCGTCGGTTCCCTGGTACGCTATTTGAACAACATCGGCCTCTTTTTCAACATTCTGATGATCAACCAGTGAATGAGTCTGAAAACGTACAGAATGATGGATAATATCCTTAAACAACTGCTCGGCAAAGTAACGATCAAGGCCGGCTTCGCGAGCTAATGTTGTTATTTTTGACAGCAGTTCTTCTTCCCTTTCAATATCTCTTATATCGGACTCATCATTGATTTTTAGTTCCGAAATTTCACGAACTAATTCCTGCCGCTTGGCCAAAGCCTCGACGATCTTCTTATCAGTTTTATCGAGTAATATACGTATGGAATTGAGTTTGTCGGACATCGGATTATATTTCGGTTGAATAAGAGAACTCTTAGAATTTCAGATTCGGTACTTTAATGAAAGAAGAATTAGAAGAAAAATTCAGTGAATTGGACGAATTTTCGCTGTGATCAGTTTTCCATATATAACAGCATCCCAAAAATTGCTCGCCAAATCTTATCAGGATAATAATAATCTTTTTTAGCTCTAATTAGCCGATACGATATTTCAATTCTTCGATTTTACTAAGAATTTCGCCTCGGTCCATTTCCTGGTATCGCTCCGGCAATAATTCTTTGGAAGTGCATTCGATAACGGCACTGAGCGTTTGCAACTCAATCTCCTCGGGATAGGTTGGCGGTAGAAAATCGTTAAGGGCTAAATCTAAAATTTCGGGGGTAACCTTATCCATATCCTGCGCAGCTGCACGGAACTTTGCACGCGTAAGGGCAGCTTCCATATCGGCCCCAGAAAATGATTTGAGTCCCTGCTCTATAACCTGCGGCATGTATTCTTCGGTAAGCTGCAGGCCTGTTTTCTTTTTCATAGCATTGAATAAGTCCACTCTTTCTTCTTTGGTGTGCGGTGGAAACAATGCCAGGTGTTCTTCGGCTCGTCCCTGGCGTTTAAGATCTACTGGCATAAGATCAGGCCGCGCAGTCATTAAAAACCATATAATTTCACCTCGATTCCGGGTATCACTCATAAAGGTAGCGATCTGCGAAAATACGCGACTAGAAACACCACTGTCACCGCTTGCATCGCGATCACCAAGGTAGGCATCGGCTTCATCAATCATCACTGCAACCGGGGCCATCGCTTTGAGCAGCCCGAGAATTTTCTCCAGATTTCCTTCAGTCACACCCTGCCACTGGCTCCGAAAGTTTTTAAGCTTCACCATCGGGATACCGACCTCGCTTGCAAAACAGGTCACCAAAAAAGTTTTGCCCGTACCAACGGGTCCGCAAACAAGGTAACCCATAGGAAGCACATCCTGTCGCCCAGATTTTAAGGCTTTAACAGCGTGCCGAAGATGCTCTTTGACCTTGATATGTCCCGCCACGTTTTCGAGCGTATATTCCGTTTCCACAAATTCCAAAAGTCCATACGCCTCGGCCTCGATTAGCTCTTTCTTTGCTTCGCTTAGTCGATTATGGGTAATTTTCTCATTATTCTCCCGGGCATTGGAAAGAATACTACGAAGATTAATGAAATTGAGTCCGGCCGTTTGCTGAGCAACTACTTTCTCGTTTACATTTGAAAATGCCTGGAATTCTTCATCTGAAGATTCAAAATCGATAAACTGCCGGCGCTGCTGCTCATCAGGAATATTGATTTTAATATCCGTCGTGTATGGATTTTGTACCAGCGTTTTATTTAGATCTGCGAGATTTTCGGTCAGTAATACTGTGGTAAAATCAGCCGCTAAAAACATGGGATCATGCGCCCATCGTGACAAATAAACCATTGACGTACGATCTTCAGATCCACTGGTGCCAGCTTCGTTCATAGGCACGATGGTATCTGCATAATCAATGATCAGGGCAATACTCTTTTTATCGTCAATACGAACTCGAAAATACTGCTCCAACAACGAAAACACCCGCACGGGATCCTTGGGCATCTTATTGGCGTAATCCGTTCCCATCAATGAATCGCGGCCCGACAACGCACGGTTGAAATCTTTTTTCGACTCCCCATCCCGAAAGTAAATACCCGATGAGCGATCATAGAAAATAACATAGTCACGCGCGCCGAAAAACTCTTCTGACAAAAACGATTTTAGGCGAACAAAATCTGTTTGCTCTTTGCGCTGGAGTGGAACCAAATCGTGTACATTTCCATGCAGGATAAACTGATTAATCGTACGACTTAAATATTTCTGGGCAAACTCCTGAGCCCAACTGGGATAATGATCAAACATAAATGTTGTATGTATTTGATAGAAATGATCAGAGTTGATCCATCACAATTACTTTAACGGTCTCAATACGGCTTGGTGTTGCTTTACTAATAATAATCTTCTTACCGTCAATCAAAAGCTCTTCATTCACTTTGGGAATACGCCCCAATTCATTAATAATATACCCGGCTATCGTTTCATATTCAGTGGATTCCTCCGGAAGATCAATCTCAGGAAATTTCTGAAGCAGATCCTCAATCTCGACCCCGCCACTCAAAATATAACTATTGCCGGATATCTTTTTCAGGATTCGATCCTCAGTATCGTATTCATCCTGAATATCACCGACAACCTCCTCTAAAAGATCTTCAATGGTAATCATTCCGGCCGTACCTCCATATTCATCGATAACGATAGCCACCGAAATATTTGAGCTGCGAAATTCTGAAAGCAGATCTTTCGACTTTTGTGATGCGGGCACCAACTTAATGGGACGTATTATTTCTGACAAGCTATCGGGATTGCTAAACAGATCGTAAGCAAAGATAACTCCAATGATATCGTCAATAGATTCCTGGTAAACGGGAAGCTTTGAAAATCCTGAAGAGATAAAAAGCTTTAAGGTTTCGTCGATGCTGGTATTTTTTTCAACGGCCACTATATCAGTACGCGGTATCATCGATTCCTTCACCCGCTTATTCGAAAGCTCAAGCACATTGTGAAGGATTTCAGAATCATCTTTATCCAGATCATGTCCCCCGCTATCACGCAGCTCTTGAAATATCAGCTCTACATCTTCACGTCGAAAAACTTTGCCCGAGCGATCAACTTCGGGATTGATAAGCTTAATAATTAAATCCGAGGATTTATCAGCTACAAAGATAAGTGGTTTAAACAGATGGTTACACACTTTTTGGGGAATGGCAATTATTTTCATCCACCAATCAGCATTTATGCGAAACAGGGCCTTGGGAATTATTTCACCAAAAAGCATAATCACTACGGAGGCAATCACCGTCTGAATCACTAAAACAAGCGCTTCGGATGGCATTGCTCCCACCCAGCTTTGATAAATTTCGGTGATGGGGCCCACCAAGAAAATCGTCATCAACGTAGCATACACTACATTAACTACATTATTACCTACTAATGTAGTGGTTAAAAAGGTTTCCGGATTATGGATAAAATCATTTACAATTCGCCCCGTCCATGAGCCTTTTCGGGACTCTATCTCCAGCTTTAGTCTATTGGAGCTGACAAAAGCTATTTCGGATCCCGAAAAAAATCCACTGAGAATAATGGTAAATATTATAAGGAGTAATTCGATCACTATAGTTTCTTGTGTACCTTAGCTTACTGCCAGGTATTATACAGATTAATTTACTGAAATAAATTACAGGAAATCTCGAAAGAGATACAGTATTCTACGTAATTATTTCCCCTTAAACTCAGGTTTTCGTTTTTCGAGAAATGCTGACGTTCCTTCCATAGAATCTTCGGTTTCGCAAAGTTCACCAAACACATCCGCTTCTACCTGATAGCCGGAACGGTGGTCAGAATGATAAACAGCTTTAATAGCATTTCTGACAGCAAGGGGACCGTTTTTCAGAATATTATGTAACAGCTCTTTTGAAGCTTTTACGGGATCTGAACTTACTTCGTTAACCAAACCCAGCTGGTGGGCCTCTTCGGCTTTTATCTGTTTTCCGGTTAAAATCATTTCCAAGGCACGAGCCTTCCCTATTAACCCGGGCAAGCGTTGCGTACCGCCGTAGCCCGGAATCAGTCCTAATCCAACTTCAGGCAACCCAAATACCGCATTCTCACCAGCTATGCGCAAGTGGCACGCCATAGCCAACTCTGCCCCACCGCCTAATGCATATCCATTTACGGCCGCAATAACCGGTTTGCGGGTATCCTCGATAAGTTGAAAAATCTGTTGTCCCTTTTGAGAGGCCATTCTTCCAGATCGATTATCCAACTCGCGAAGCTCTTTAATATCAGCTCCAGCTACAAAAGCCTTGTCTCCGGCTCCCTTCACAATAATGGCATTTATTGCTTCATCTATTTGAATATCCTTAAAAACATCGGCAAGCTCATTTAACACTTCGTCATTTAAGGCATTCAGTTTTTTAGGGCGATTAATAGTAACAGTAGTTATTCCCTTGTCGTCGGTTTCAAGCGTAATAGTACTAAACGATTTACTCATAAATACTTTATTCCTTAACTCGACTTGAAGCATCAACCTTCGAGTCGACTTCTTTTTCCTGTTTTAGTTCATCTTCGATTTCTAAAAAATCAGAATCTAAATCAATATCGTCAAGATCGGAACTATAGGGTAAAATATCTCCATCTAAATCATCAATTAGCTGCGATGTTTCCTCAACTTCCTCAAGAAGATTATCGAGCTGGAATCCAATTTCTTCGGGATTACTCATCGTCATGGATTGCTCATAAATATATCTGATGGCATCTTCTATCGTTTCAAGATGTGTTTCGCAGATGAGATATTTTTCCTTGGCTACCTCAAACTTTTTGAGCCGCTTTTTTAAAATACCTACGCGCCGGGCTGTCGTTCTTTTCAATCGTTCCGAATCCATGTTCTGCATCTCGCGTTCCTCTTTTTGAACCTCCTGTTTCAGGCTTTCTTCTACCGAGGTATCCATATATAAACGATACCGCTTGTGGAGATCCAGCAAGGTAAGATAATTCGAAAGAAGTTCTTTAATCTTATCGCGGATATTTTCCAATAATCCCTGTGAACTATACGGAAGCTTATCAAAATTCTCCTTAATTAATTTCGCAAGGTGTTTTAACACCAAAAAGCGTTTCTGACTTTTTTTATCAAGTTCCTGGAAGGTAGATTTTTCCTTTGCTGCAGGATTTTGTTCCCGCACTTTTTTCAGCTTTATATTTTTTCGGAATCGGGGCAAACGCGGAACAATACCCAAGTACATAAGCTCCACACCGAATGTCATCGTAAGAATCAGGCTCGAAATTAATCCCATGCCGCTCATTGCAAAAGCAGAAATTGCGGCAATAAGCAGTACTCCTAAATTAATGGGATGTAAAAATGCTTCGCGCGTAAAATTTATGGATTTATCATCACTCATAATCGCTTACTCTTCTTCATATTCATTGTCAGATCTGTCAGAAAGTGCTGTAGAATCCCTGCCGATCGTTTTATTAACCTTGATGTTATTTGCCTGTTCTTCGATCTCATTATACAAAAGTCCCATCTCCATTTTTACTTGACGAAGGGTATCTTTTGCTTTGGACTTCCTCATCTCCTCGTCCATTTCTTGCTGACTTATAGTATCCTCACTTTCATCTGCGAGGCTATCCATGGCCAAATCAAGCCGGGCCTCGACCGAGGCCAACTTATGCTTTACCGAATAGAGAAAGTCATCAAAAGAGTTCAGCATTTCTGTTTTATCCATACTTTTAAGCGCACCGACAATATTCTGCGTACGCTTGGCTCGTGATGCGCGTTCTTTTATTTCGCGCATCTTGCGATAGTGCTCCTTGTATTCTTCTTTGAGACGTTCCCGCTCACTTCTGCTATCGTTAGCCATGGCTCAACATCATTGATTAGGATTTAGACTGTTCTTTATTACCAATCGTTTTATCCTGTTGCTTTTCCGATGTTTGCTCATCAATTTCAATCTCTTTATCACCATCAGACGAACCTACACTCTTTTCTTTTTCGGAGGTATCTACCTTACCCATTTCGGCCTTAAATTGCTCTACCAGCTCATGGGCGCGCAGCTTCTCCGCATTGGCTTCGATTTCCATCGTTTCCGTGTCAACACTGTCCAAAGCCACTTCCATACGGGCTTCGTTCTTAGCCGTTTGTTCATTAAGCCGATTAACCATCTCATCATGTGTCTGATCGAGCCCACCAGTTTCAAATTGCTCCAGCGCATCGGCAATTCTACCCTGCCATTCAGCACGTTCACTAGCACGCATCGCTTCTTTTGCTTCTTGAATCTTACGATCCTTTTCGCGCATAAATGCTTTTTTTACCTTTAACGCTTTTTCATAAGCCTGTTCAGCAAATTTTAACTGCTCTTTTGAAGTCTCCAGGTTTTCCTTGGCCTTCTCAAGCTGCATGGCATATCCTTCGGCGATATCGTCGCGATCGGCCTGGATAGCAGACTTTATCTTAGCCGTTAAATCCTTAATCTTTTTCTCCAGCTTATTCACCTCTTTCTGGAGCATAATTTTATTCGCTTTTACCGTAGCGATATTTTCATTCATCTGGGGAATCTGATCATTAAGATCCCGGATGTTCTGTTCCAGAATAAGTTTTGGGTCTTCCATTGAACTCACGAACCCACCAAATAGCGACTTGATTGCTCGTACAAATCTTTTAAACATAGTATTATTGGTTTTATTAAATTTTGCCCTGCCCTACTACTAGATTAACTTGTAATATACCTGATATTATGTATTAAATGTATCATTTTGAACTTACGTAAAGGATAGAGAAATGTTATAAGAATTTTAAAAAATTGCAGCCTATTTCATATTCCTTGCTTCGTATAGCTTTTTACTAGTAATTATAGAAATATTTTATACGGCTATTTTAGTTTATTATACCTAATAAGATAACTATATTTCCCCTGCCCAAAAGATAGGCTTATACGCTATAAATGACTTTTAATCAGATATTTAAGTAGTAAAAGCATTACTACCTATATCAAGCTAAAAGTTGGCCATTGCCTATTTTTAATATCCTACCTTTCTACCAACATAATCGATCAAAAAATTAGAACTCTTTTTTTAACAGATTTAAACTGATAATCACAGTACATGAAAGAACTATTTGTAAATTTCTTTGATAAATACGGTTTATCATTCATTATGGTAGCCAGTTATTTCGGTTCAGGGTCAATTTTTATCGCTAGTCAAGCAGGCGTTGAATACGGCTATGTACTCATTTGGGCCGTTATTGGGGCTGTATTATTAGGCTTTATGGCTCAAGACATGAGTGCACGTCTGGGTATTTTTGGTGATACGCTCATGTCATTCATCCGTCAAAAACTTGGAAAAAAAGGAGCTCTAACCATAGCACTTTTCTTATCTATTGGATGTATTGCATGGACCTTGGGCTTAACAGCAGCTGTAGGAAAGAGTTTTGAGATTCTTTCCGGCGGAGCTGTCTCCTGGCAACCCCTCGCTATCGTTACCGGCATCTGTGCCATATTGGTAGGAATTCTCAATTACTCCTATGTTGAGAAAGTAATGACGGCAATGATGTTCCTTTTGCTCATCCTCTATCTTGTAGTAGCCGGAGCAAGCCAACCCTCATTAGTAGATACCATGGCCGGCTTTATTCCATCCATTCCTGATACCGGGGCCATGATGATGGGCGCTGCTATACTGGGGACAACGGCCTTGTGGCCTAACTTCTTTCTGGAATCTATCTTGGTAAAACAAAAAGGGTGGAACTCCCAAAAGCATGTTAAAATGATGCGTACCGATCTCAGTCTGGGTTATACGGTTGGCGGCCTTATCACGCTTGCCATTATCATTGTTGCAGCAGCTGTTCTTCGTCCCGCAGGATATACCGAACTTTCTTCATTTATTGCACCGGGCGAAGCGCTCGAAATTGTACTTGGCCAATGGGCGATGATTGTTTTTCTGATTGGCGTCATTGCTGCAGCTTTTAATAGCATAGTCCCTATTATGTGGACCATTCCCTTTATGATTCTTGAAGCACTGGATATCGATCATAAAGAAGGAAATAGCAAAGCATTTAAAATTATTTTTGCAGGTTCTATTGTGATAGGGATGTTTTCACCGCTAGTTTCAGAAATTACGGGCCTAAGTGTTGTTGAGATGGTGACCCTGTTCCCAGCCTATAATGGGGTTTTTGGACTTCCCGTTACAGCAGTATTACTTTTCTGGGCGGTTAATGATAAAAACCTGATGGGAAGTCAAACCAATAACTGGCAACTAAATATTGCCAATGTCGTTTTAGTACTATTTTCGATTTACATTGCCATTAATTCTGGTCAGGGAGTTCTTGAAGCTATTTTTGGCGGAATGCTTTCATAACAGTGCTATATTAAAAATGAGTTTATTGACAACATTTTTTATTGCGGGTACATCAGTTAGCACCGCCTTACTCGTTCTGCTAATTGTCATCGCCCTAATTGGTGGATTCTGTATCACCACCATTGGACCGGGCGGAATTTTCGTAACTATTTCCCTTTTTGTATTGCTCCCGCTAGATCCCGGTACGGTCGCAGGAACGGCAAGTGCCATGTTTATTGCAACAGGAATATTGGGTAGCCTGGGATATCTACAATCGGGGCAACTAAAAAGAAAAGAGGCATTAAAAGCGGCCATGGTACTTAGCCTGACATCAATTGCCGGGGCTTACGCCGGATCAGAAATCAATAAGCTTTTAGACACTGCGACATTCGCTGTAATTCTCGGACTTTTTGTCTTTGTCACCGGATTTATAATTCTCTATCGCCAATACAACGAGCTTGCCCCCGATAAACGCCTCGATATTGACAGCGCAAAAGGACTCATTTGGATGGGAGCAGTAGGCATTGCGGTGGGATTGCCAGGTGGATTATTGGGTGTAGGTGGGCCCGTATTGGCTGTTCCCCTGCTTGTTGTTTTAGGGGCTCCCATGCTACTTTCTGTTGCCTTAGCACAGGTGCAATCTATCTTTATTTCGGGAATGGCAACTGTGGGCTATACTCTACAGGGAGCCGTAGACTGGGTATTAGCCGGCATTTTAGTCGTTCCCCTATTAATCGGTACGGCCACAGGTTGGTATTTTGCTCAACGCATCCAAGTTAAAAGACTAAAAGTCGCTTTGGCATTGGTATTACTAGCGTTAGGTATTTACCTAATGACTGGTGGAGCTACACCTGGAGGGTAATCATATTAACCTCCGATGGTATGAATGCCTTCACGATCCACACGATGTGTAATCATCTCAGTTTCTTCAGGCTCTTCATTTTTGATTGTAAATGCCTCTTTTAAATAATTCTTTGATGACTCAACTAAACTTTTATCATTCATGTAACCTGTTATCAGCGGCTGGCCCTTTTCAACCTTAGATCCAATTTTATGGTGTAGTTCTATTCCAGCTGCCGGATCTATATCATCTTCCTTTCTCTTACGTCCCGCACCCAGTTCAAGCGACGCCATACCTATACTATACGCATCTATTTCGGAAATATATCCTGATTCTCTGGCTGTAAAATCAAAAGAGTGTTCCGCGTGATCATAGGTCGAAAAGTCTTTTAACACGCTGGTATCTCCGCCCTGCTCTTCAGTCAACTCCAGCCATTTATCAAAAGCCTGACCATTTTGCACGGCTTCATGACTCATTTCTATACCTTCTTCTACAATATCAGCCTTACCGCCCAGCATGATCATGGTCCCTGCCAGCATGTGGGTAATCTCCATCACATCATCCGGACCATTCCCTTGTAGCCCTTCCATGGATTCTTCAACCTCCAACCAGTTTCCAACTTTATATCCCAGAGGCTGATTCATATTCGTCAAATAAGCTACCGTTTCCTTTCCAAAATCTTCACCGATAGCAACGAGTGTTTCAGCCAGTTCCTGAGCATCTTCATGCATTTTCATAAAGGCCCCGGAACCAAATTTCACATCCAGTACCAAAGCATCGATACCCTCGGCCAATTTCTTACTCATAATACTGCCTGCTATCAAGGGAATAGATTCTACGGTGGCTGTCACATCGCGCAAAGCATACAAGCGCTTATCTGCGGGAGCCACCTCCTCCGTCTGTCCCGCCATCACCATATTGCACTTAGCTAAAATATTTTGATACCGATCCAAGGTCATATCTACGTTAAAGCCCGGTATAGACTCCATTTTATCAAGCGTTCCACCAGTATGTCCCAATCCGCGACCGGAAATCATAGGTACGGGTACCCCATAGCTGGCAACAATAGGAGCCAGAATCAGCGACAATTTATCACCCACGCCACCTGTTGAGTGTTTATCTACTTTTTTGCCTGGAATTTCGCTGAGGTCAAGCACACGACCCGAATGGAGCATTGAATGTGTCAAAGCCGAAGCTTCATCTTCATCCATTCCATTTAAAAACGAGGCCATTAAAAAAGAGCTCATCTGATAATCAGGAACTTCATCTTTTGTATATTGGTCAATCAGATAAGATATCTCATCTCTGGTGAGTGAATGTCCGTCTCTTTTTTTTCGAATTAAAGAAACAATATTATACCCTTTGGTACTCATAAAATAATGCTGTTAAATTAGCCTTTTGGTGACTCAGATTAATTAATCTCTTTATATAAAATCATTGATGATCAACGTTTTAGCCGATCAATATCTATATAATATACAGTCTTATCTACCTGAAAGTGTAAATTTGCAACTTTTTGATCCCGCTCAAGGTTTACCGTCCGAGGTTGAGCAGGCTCATGCAATGCTCATTCGTACGGTTATCCCCATAAACAAACAGACACTGCCAAATATTCCAAAGAACCTAACCTTTATCGGCACTGGTTCATCAGGAACAGACCATGTGGATTCCCAATACCTTGGTAATCACAATATTCACTTTGCGGATGCCGCCGGATGTAACGCTCGATCAGTTGCTGAATACATAGCAACGGCACTTTTACTCTGGTCGGAAAAACGAAATAAGGACTTGTCAACTGTTTCTGTTGGCATTATTGGTGTTGGACATGTTGGTACAAAGGTGGCCGACATCCTAAAAAAAGTAGGATTACAAACAGTAACATATGATCCACCCCGCGACCAACGTGATTCCGGTTTTACAACAGCATCACTTGAAGAGGCATTAAGTTGTGATATTTTATCTTTCCATACTCCGCTTAACAAAAAGGGTAAATATCCAACGTATCACTGGCTAGACCAAAGAAAATTAGAAGGCCGAACATTTGATCTAATCATAAATTCAGCACGTGGCGGCGTAGTGGATGAACGTGCGTTACTTAACACCATGAAACAGGGCAAAATACGGGATATTATTATAGACGTCTGGGAAAATGAGCCTGACATCCACTTGGATACCGCTGGAGCAGCCTTCTTAAAAACGCCTCATATCGCAGGGTATTCAATACAGGCTAAAGAAAATGCCTCAAAATTTATTGCCGATGATTTAATTGACCACTTTGATTTGGAACGGCCTCAAATTGAAACGAATGATCAAAAAATCATCTTTGACAAGCGTCCGGATGAATTTACTTCACTGTCATCCCTTTTGATCGAACTACATCCTATCAAAAACTATGAGCAACAGCTAACGGAAATCGTCAAAAATCATCCCCACAAACGAGGTGAGATGTTCAACAAATTACGAGCAGAATTTCCCCTGCGTCAGCAATTTGCACAAATCCACCTGACTAAAACCTACTTCAAGCAATTTCCAATCCTTAAAGAGTTGGGATTTTCGGAGATTAGCTAATTCCAAAAAACCGTAAAGCGTTCTCATCCGTAACCGATTCCAACTCGTCAAGCGACATATCCATCACTTCGGCCAGACGCTCGGCAGTATATTTTACAAAAGCCGGCTCGTTTCGCTTTCCGCGTTTGGGATCAGGTGCCAGAAAGGGAGCATCGGTTTCAATCATCATATGTTCGATAGGCAGCTGAGCTACTGCGTTATCAACACCGGCATTTTTAAACGTAAATATACCTCCGATGCCTAACTCTAACCCCAGATCAACAGCCCGTTTACCTTCCTCAACCGAACCGGTAAAGGAATGCCAGATGCCGTTTAAATTGCCATCCTGCTCCTCCTCAATAATATCAAGAAGATCACCCGTACTTTCACGGTTGTGCAACACAATGGGCTTCTGAACTTCTTTAGCTACCCTGCAATGCATCTGTAGGCTCTCCTGCTGTTCTGATTTGTAATCTTCGCTCCAATAATAATCCAATCCTGTTTCACCTACCGCTACATATTCTGGCCTGCTGCAGAGATCATGCAGTTTTTCTTCGATGATATCTTTACCGTCATTCACACTGGTGGGATGAATCCCTGCCATTTTATGAAAGGCAATTTCTGAATGCTGAAGCTGATCCATTTTTGGAAGCGAATCCAGATCGATGGCCGGCAAAAAAATATGCGAGACTCCCGCTTTGGCTGCACGATCTAAAACCGCATCAAGATCATCTTCAAATTGATCAAGATAAAGGTGGCAATGCGTATCAATCACGATTGTTTGAGCGTTGGATCTGTGTGAAAAGTTACAAGTCGTTCCATCGGATTCTTAACAAACAAACCCGGTTTAAGATTATACTTATTCAAAATTTCTTTGATTAAATCCTGATGGGCAAATGCGACTGATCCAATAAATCGAACTTCGTAATCCGTGGCATTCGTATAGTTTAATAAGATGCGGGAAATAAAACTCTCAAATCCCTCATACAGCATTTCTTTAATAAAAGGATGGTCGGCATGGTCGCCCAAAAATGCCCCATAAGAAGCGATAAATCTACTTTTCTGATCGCCGTCGTATAATCCCTCCGTAATATGAGCGAGCGACATATTATAGTTTTGCTCGAGATCTTGCTTGAGATCCTCGGGGATCTCGAAACGAAAATATTTATTAATCAGCTTTTTACCGAAATAGCCCGCGCTTCCCTCATCCCCTAAAATAAAAGCCAGCGAGGGAATATGTTCGACAATTTTTTCACCGTCATACAGGCACGAATTGGAACCGGTTCCAAGAATACAGGCAATACCGGGCTCATTATGAAAACAAGCTCTTGCTGCTCCCAGCAGATCGTGATATACATTATTATTTGAATCAGCGAAACAGGAATCGAGCGCTTCTTTCACTACTTGATCTTTTTCATCGCTGTCGCACCCTGCCCCATAAAAGAAAACCTCGTCGATAGATTCCTCAAGCTCAGGCAATAACTTTTGGCGAATAACTTCTTCAATACTCTCTGTGGTATGATAATAGGGATTCAACCCTTCGGTAAAATATGTTTTGGTCTGATCATTAACCAAACACCATTCCGTTTTTGTAGCTCCACTATCGACAATTAAAATACTCATAAACATTTTTTTATTGATGATTCCGCGCCAAATCTAAGCAATTTTAGATCCATACAACAGCCATTCATCTTGTAATAGAGACTAATGCAAATTCTACCTATTATTAGCTGCTGTGTAAATGTATAAAAATACTTATTGGGGATGAAACTTACCTATAGCAACTATCTGAAAATCGATGAACTTTTAGATCTGCAAGAACTGCGCTCAAAACCGGAGGAGCACGATGAAATGCTCTTCATTATTATCCATCAAACCTACGAGCTCTGGTTTAAGCAGATTCTACACGAAATGGATAAGCTTCGTGATGATCTAAAAGCGGCTAGAACCTGGGCGGCTGTTAAAACAATGAAACGCATTTTAACTATACTAAAAACAATGGTTGCCCAAATTGATATCCTGGAAACTATGACCCCGCTGGAGTTTGAGAGCTTTCGCGGATTTTTGGATGAGGCCAGCGGATTCCAATCAGTGCAGTTTCGCGAGGTGGAGATTTTGTGCGGACATCGATCTGAGCATATCCTTAAAGTTCACGAGCACCAACCCCAATATGTGAATCGAATGAAAGAGCGAATGGCCGAACCTACACTCTGGGAATGTTTTTGCGAGTACCTTCAACAGAAGGGCTACGATGCCGAAATGCCGGAGCGCAAACACAAGAATGGATTACTCTATGATCCATCAGAAAAAAACCAAGAAGTCTTGCTCGATATCATGCAAACCGATCAGGAAACGGCTATGCTCTGTGAGTTGTTAATAGATTTTGATGAGGGAATGCAGGAATGGCGTTATCGGCACGTAAAAATGGTGGAACGTACCATTGGAAATAAAATGGGTACCGGCGGATCAAGCGGCGTTGAATATTTACGTAAAACGCTGCACCAACGCATTTTCCCCGACCTTTGGGAAATTCGATCAGAAATTTAAAATCACAGCCTATAAAATTTGTATCAATGACACACGATATTGATGAACTTGCCCAAAAACTGGCACCGCACTATTCCCATTTTGATGTCAGCAACCGACTGCTTTTTACCGGACATTCTCACCAAGCCTGGCCAGATGTTGCCAAAGAAGGTCTTCAGGAATCGTTTGAGGTAGCAGCTACTGACGTTGACAATAAATGGGAAGCAGCATTTGAAAAAGTTGACATACTTCGCAGGTATCTACGCAACTTTTACGAGGATCCGGATGGCATGTATTGCCTGGGACAAAATACTCATCAGTTATTAGTATCGTGGCTATCCAGTTTTGACCTGCAGAACAAACCTAAAATTATTACTACTGACAGCGAATTTCATTCCATGTCGCGCCAGCTAAAACGTCTTAAAGAGGAGGGGCTTGAGGTTGTTACTGTTGATGGTCATGCCGAAGATATTGTTAAACAAATTGAGAGACAAATAGATGATCAGGTGTCGGCGGTGATGCTTTCACGCGTTTATTTTAACAGTGGAATTGTAAATCAACATATTACCGAAATTGCCGAACTTAGTCGTTCACACGATATTCCACTTTTAATTGATGATTACCACGGAACCAACGTCGTACCACTTTCTATTTCTGACGAAAACCTCACGGATTGCTATGTCCTTATTGGCGGTTACAAATATCTGCAGTGGGGCGAAGGAAATTGTTTTTTGCGGTATCCCAGCGATTGTGATTTGCGTCCCGCTATCACCGGGTGGTTTGCCTCTTTTAGTGAACTCGATAAAACCAAAGAGCATCGTGTTTCTTATGCCGATGATCACCAGCGCTTTGCCAGCGGCACTTTCGACTCCTCCTCTCAATTCCGGGCAGCTAAAGTCGTAGAATTTTTTGAAAATATGGAACTGACTTCAGAGGTGCTTTACAGACAGTACCAACAACAGATTAAGCTGCTTCAAAAGACTTTTTTAGACAAAGATTTTGATACCGAGGTTATTCAACTTGCCCACCAGCAGCCGGTCGAAAATATCGGTGGCTTCCTGGCTTTACAATCTCCTTTTGCACGAACAATCAGAGCAAAACTGATGGAAAAAGGAGTTTTTACTGATGCCCGTGGTGATATTCTCCGCTTTGGTGTGGCGCCTTACATTACGAGTCAACAAATCACCAAAGCAATGGATGAGCTGAAACGTGTGGCATCAAAAATAAATCCTTAGTGTAAGGATTCACTGTCTTACCGATCTTACTAAGTGGAGAACCACCACACGGCACGCATTGAAAAGTTTTAGAACATATTTTAATAGCTCAGTGCCCCCGTAGTTCTCTACTATATTACAAGAAGATAAACTGACACTACGTTGTCATTATTATTTAATATATTGACCGATGAAAACACAAAAATCTAATTATTCTAACATTTATGTCTAACAATAAAGACAATAAGGATCGCGAAAAGGCACTGGAAATGGCCATCGGCCAAATCAAAAAACAGCACGGCGAAGGCACCATTATGCGGCTTGGGGATGAAGCCACCCAAGATGTTCCCAGCATTTCTACCGGATCTATTATGGTAGATTACGCACTGGGTATAGGGGGCATTCCACGCGGACGCGTTACCGAAATTTACGGGCCTGAAGCCAGCGGTAAAACTACGTTGGGACTTCATGTTATTGCCGAAGCCCAAAAAGGTGGCGGATATGCCGCTTTCGTTGATGCCGAACATGCTTTTGATCCTCGTTATGCCAAAAATCTGGGTATTAATACCGACGAACTGCTCGTATCGCAACCTGACAGCGGTGAGCAGGCACTCGAAATTACAGAAACCCTTATCCGTTCTGCAGCCCTAGATGTAATCGTCATTGATTCTGTAGCAGCACTTGTGCCACGGGCTGAACTGGAAGGCGAAATGGGCGACTCACACATGGGCCTGCAAGCACGCTTGATGTCTCAAGCGATGCGTAAAATTACCGGTATTATCAATAAAACTCGGACAGCGGTTATATTCATTAACCAAATTCGTGAAAAAATTGGAGTTATGTTCGGTAATCCCGAAACAACTTCCGGCGGTCGCGCCCTAAAATTTTACTCTTCTGTTCGAATTGATATCCGTCGTATCGGTTCCCTCAAAAAAGGCGACGACATGGTGGGTAACCGTACAAAAGTCAAGGTTGTAAAAAACAAGGTTGCTCCTCCTTTCAAAGAAGTTGAGTTCAATATTATTTATGGCAAGGGGATTTCACGTCTGGCCGAAGTTCTCGATATGGCTGTAGAGTTTGACATCATCGAAAAACGTGGCAGCTGGTATCGCTATGACGGAGAACCTATTGGTCAGGGCACTGATAATGCGATCGAATTCCTTGAGTCTGATCCCGAACTTGCCGAAAAAATTGAAAAACAGGTTCGAGAGCAAATGAATCCTCCTGAAGAAAGTGAAAAAGCGGAAGAAAACGGCCAAGAAAAAACTGAAGAAGAAGATTCTGACAGCGACGATTAGTGATGGCTGATGAATCAGATCAACAATTACCCGGGAAAATAAGCTCCATCAGCGTTCAAAAAAAGAACAAGCAGCGTTATTCCATTTTTGTTGATGAGGAGTTTCTGATCGGTGTTTCCGAGCAGACGCTCCTCAAATTCAACTTGGCCAAGGGAGAGACGGTAACCCATGCGCTGCTGCGAAAAATCGAACGCGAAGAGGGACGATTTGCTGTCAAATCATATATGATGAAGCGCTTGGGCAGTCGTGACCATTCTCGGAAAGAACTATTTACCAAAGCAATACGCAAAGAATATCCCAAAAATATTATCGAGAACGTCCTTGATGAGCTCGAAGAAAAGGGTTACCTGAATGATACCAGTTTTGCTGAAAAATTTGCACAGGATAAAAGTCATCTAAATAATTGGGGACCCAATAAAATAAAGGCACACCTATATAAAAAGGGGATCTCGGGTGATGTAGCCGAGCAAAGTATTCAAAAAGTATTTGAGGATAAAAATATTAAAGAGGTTTTGTTACATTTGGTTTTAAAGGGGAAAAGACGCTTTTTGAGAGAAGAAGATCCCTATAAAAGAAAGAAAAAGGTGGTTGACCATCTGGCTCGCAAAGGGTATCGATCCTCAAATATCTATCAACATATAGATGAGCTAATGAAAGCTATTGAGCAATGAAAAATATTACTCTTGAGCGCGTAATAAAATCAGTGGTGGGGCTAGCTGCTATTGCTGTAGTTGGTTATTTGGTGTTTCGTTATGGCACCCTGGTTGGATACGCGATTATAGCTATGATATTTAGTTATATTCTGGATCCCCTTGTAAACCGGATGCAGGCGGCGGGTATGAATCGAACTTTTTCCATAACGCTGACCTTAAGCTCACTTATATTAATTCTGGTTTGGATCTCGACTAATGTTATTCCGATAATTGCCAATCAAATGGTAGAGTTAGCCAGTCAGCTGAGCATTAAAAACATCCAAAGTATAACGCAGAAAATTGAAATTCAGCTTACAGAGAAGTTTACCTTTTTACCGGATGGTATCCTGAGTAATAACTTAGCTGCAGTACTGGAAGACCTGTTTGATGTCGGCGAAATACCTTCTGCGCTGAGTAACATTATCGGCATATTTACTAATATTTTTTCTGCTGCACTCATTATTCCCTTCGCCACCTTCTTCTTCCTGAAAGATGGCACCCAAATCCGTCGCAATATTCTAAAATTAGTTCCCAACAAATATTTTGAAACAGTGTTAAGCTTAATTGACAAAATAGAAAGTCGTTTAGGCCTGTATTTCAGGGGAGTAATGATTCAGAGTCTGATCATTGCAATTTCCTCTTGGATTGGATTATCAATCGTTGGCCTTAACAATTCACTTTCTGTGGGTATTACAGTAGGAATTGCCAATACCATTCCCTACTTCGGGCCCATTATCGGATACATCCTGTCAATAGTGGTATCCATTATTGAGACAGGAAATTTCTCCCTCGTACTACCTTGTGTACTTGCCATTCTTGCAGTTCAAATTCTTGATAATGTTGTTCTGCAACCTCTTATATTTTCTCGTTCTGCCGATATCCACCCGGTAGCCATCTTGTTTATTATTATGATTGGCGCTGAAACGGCCGGTATTCTCGGGATGTTAGTGGCAGTACCAATAGCTACGATTATTAAAATCACATTTAACCAGATCAGCTGGAGCTTCAATAATTACTACGTTTTCAGAGCAGGTAATTCTTCAGAAGCAGAATAAAGCATTTAAAATCGGTACTTAATCTGTCTGCTTTTTTATTTATCTTTGCGAGCAAATCAATAACCATTTTGCTCCTTTATCTTGATTAATATTATAGTATTTGCCTCGGGATCGGGTACAAACTTCCAAGCAATTATTGATGCTGTCGAAAGCGGCCAGATTAATGGACGCATTGCCGGACTTATTACTAATAAAAGAGGTATCCAAGCCATTAATCGCGCTCAAAAACACAATATTGATCACAAATATTTAAGTCCCACCGACTTTTCCTCTCATTCCAGTTACGTTGAAACCTTGATCAACCAACTTAAAAAATGGGATACACAGCTTATCGCATTGGCAGGTTATATGATCAAAATCCCATCAGAAATTATTGATAGATACAAGAACCGTATTGTAAACATCCACCCTTCCCTGTTACCGAAATATGGTGGCAAGGGTTTTTATGGGATGAATGTACATCGCGCAGTAATTGATAATGAAGAAACAACATCGGGCTGCACGGTACATATAGTCACCGAAGAATATGATCAGGGACCCATTTTAGGACAACGTAAAGTGCAGGTTAAAGAATCAGACGATCCCGAATCACTGGCCCAGCGAATTTTAAAAGAGGAGCACAAATTATTTCCCGAAGTAATTGCGAAATTAGCTAAACAGATCAATAACAAATCCAACTCTTAATTATATCTTTCAATCGTGTCATTACAACCACTCGACTCTCTCCCCAAAAACCCCCTAAAGATTAAAAGAGCACTTCTCTCTGTTTCAAATAAAACAGGCATTGTTAAGCTTGCCAGGCATCTGCATCAATCAGATGTAGAAATTATTTCTACCGGAGGAACAGCACAAAAAATACGAGAAGCCAATATCCCTGTGACCGATGTCAGTGACGTTACTGGTTTTGAAGAGTGCCTCGACGGACGCGTCAAAACACTTCACCCCATTATTCACGGAGGTATCCTAGGGCGAACCAGTCATAAACCCGATGTGGAGGAGATGAATCGCCTCGACATTACTCCCATTGAATTAGTTGTGGTCAACTTATATCCTTTTGAAGAAACGATAGCAGATCCCGATTGCACCCCTGCCATGGCTACTGAAAATATTGATATTGGTGGTCCGACGATGATTCGTGCAGCAGCTAAAAACTTTGCCCATGTCTGTGTATTAACATCGCCAAAACAATACAGCGAGTTTGGTAAAGAACTTACACAACAGACTGAAGTTTCATTTAAAAAACGCCGGCAGTGGGCCACGGCAGCCTTTAATCATACAGCCAATTATGATGCAGCTATCGCCAACTATTTTAATCATCTGGAAACGGGAGATGAAGAATTACCTCAACAGGTAAATATTTCGCTGCCAAAATCACAAACACTTAGATACGGTGAGAATCCGCACCAAAAAGCAGCGGTTTACGGCAATCAAAACGAATTTATCGATTGTTTCCACGGCAAGCAGCTCAGCTATAATAACTTTACAGATGTTGATGCCGCACTTAATCTCATCACTGATTTTAGAAATGACAAGCCAACCTGTGCTATATTCAAGCACACCGTTCCGTGTGGCGTAGCAGTCTCAGATAAACTTGAAGATGCCTGGGACAAAGCTTTTGCTACTGATACCATGTCTCCTTTTGGCGGCATTGTAGTCGTTAATAAAGAACTGGATATAAATACAGCCCAAAAGATTGATGAGATATTTACGGAAATTATTATTGCTCCCTCTTATAGCGAGAAAGCGCTAGAACTTCTTCAGCAAAAGAAAAACCGCAGGCTCATTCGCATCAAAAAGCTACCGAATACTGACCAAAATCTTCGGTTCAAATCAATTTTTGGGGGAGCTTTAGGCCAGCATGCAGATGTGAAAACTATCGGCAGAAAGGATCTGAAAACCGTTACGGAAAGAAAGCCAACAGAACAAGAGATCGAAGATCTGCTATTTTCCTGGAAAGTTGTGAAACATGTTAAGTCGAATGCGATTGTATATGCAAGGGATGGGCAAACAATTGGCATTGGCACAGGACAAACGAGTCGCGTCGAGGCATCAGAAATTGCCATTGCCAAAGCTGAACAAGAAGAACTTTCGCTGGAAGGCACAGCCATTGCCTCAGATGCCTTTTTCCCATTTGCAGACGGTATTGAAGCTGCGGCCGATGCAGGCGCCACCTGTGTAATACAGCCCGGTGGCAGTATTCGCGACGAAGAAGTAATTGAAGCTTCTGACAAACTAAATATGGCTATGGTCTTTACCGGCAACAGACATTTCAGACACTAAATTAACCAACAATTTGGTTTTTACTTTTAATCCTGATTAATTCGCAAATAGATGTACAAAATTGTATTTTCATTCTTTGAAATTATTCAGGCGACCATCTTGATCATAATTAGCTCATCTACACAACATAATCATGGATAAACACGGATCTAAAAAGAAGAAAGATCAGCAAAATGCAGGCTGGTTTGATTGGCTATATACCGATATTGCTATTGACCTCGGAACTGCTAACACGCTCATCTACTCGCGCGGCGAGGGCATTGTACTAAACGAACCTTCTATCGTAGCGCTGAACTCACAAAATGAGCCGGTTGCAACGGGGCACGAAGCTCGACTGATGCACGAAAAAACACACAAAAATATTCGTACCGTTCGGCCGCTCCGTGATGGGGTTATTGCCGATTTCGAAGTAGCTGAGCAGATGATCCGCGGAATGATCGACAAGGTTAAAATGAAATGGTATTCAAGCACGCGTCAAATGGTTGTATGCGTTCCCAGCGGCATTACGGAGGTAGAGCGTAGAGCCGTTCGTGATAGTGCCGAACATGCCGGCGCTAAAGAAGTACATCTGGTTGATGAACCAATGGCAGCGGCTATTGGGATTGGGCTCAATGTCCATGAACCTATTGGAAATATGATTGTGGACATCGGCGGCGGTACCACCGAAATTGCCGTTATAGCCCTTTCAGGTATTGTTTATGCTCAATCTGTTCGTCTGGGCGGCGATGAGCTAAATGACGATATCATCAATTATTTCCGGCGGAATCATAATCTATTAATTGGAGAGCGTACGGCCGAAAAGATAAAGTGCGAAATTGGTTCTGCGGCCCCATTGGATGAGGAACTGGAAATGGAAACGAAAGGACGCGATCTGGTCAACGGAGTCCCCAGAATTCGTCACGTTTCTTCTAAAGACGTTCGGGAAGCGATATCTGAATCGGTAAATACTATTGTAGAATCTATTACAAAATCGCTCGAGCAGACGCCCCCCGAACTTTCAGCTGATATCCTTGATCGTGGTATTATGCTAACCGGTGGAGGTGCCAAACTCAAAAATCTTGATAAATTAATTATAGAAACTACCGATCTTCCTGTTCACATTGCTGAAGATCCACTGACGGCCGTAGTACGCGGAACGGGAGCGATTCTTGAAGATATAGAATATTACAGAACTGTCATTTCTTAAACCCAGAGAAGGTGAATGCGATTCAAACTTCCCAGAATAGCTGATGCTAAAGATCATATAATAACAGCGCTCATTCTGATTATTGCTGTAGCGCTGATGATTAGTCGATATCAAGGCGGGCTCAATAATCTACGGAAAGCATCAATAACGTTTTTCAGCTATCTGGAAGAACCGCTCTCGAATGTTCGGGTATATCGACAGGCCCTGAAGACTAACACCTATCTGCGAAAACAAAATGTCTTACTATTAGATGAACTGAGCCGTCTCAGAGCAGCAGAGCAGCGCAACGAACAACTTCGAAAGCAACTGCAATTCAGCAGTGAGAGCAACTTAAGCCTGTATCCGGTTCAAATAGTGGGCAAAGAGCTCAATCCGGTTACCAATTCTCTTACTGTAGATGCCGGAAAGGAAGAAGGAATAACCAATGGTATGCCCATGGTTTCATCCGAAGGACTTGTAGGCAAAGTGATTTTAACAGCAAACGGCTACTCGCAAATCATGCCTTATTATAATACGTTGTTTAAGGTTAGTGCCAAACTCCAGCAATCCAATGCCTACGGTATCGTTTCATGGGATGGCGAAAGTAAAAAAGAACTACAACTTAATTATGTTCCTCAAACTACCGATGTTGACACGGGCGAAGTGGTAGTTACTTCAGGATACAGCAACCAATTTCCACCTGATATCCCCATCGGAAAAGTACTGCGAACCGAACCACAGGAAGGTAAAGAAACCCAACGCGTATATATTGAACCATTTGTAAACCTGTTTGAAATTGCCGAAGGCTTTATTGTAAAATTTGAGCCGGATACCACCATCAGAAAACTGAATGAAGATTATGAAAATCTTTTACAATGAATCCTGAACGTTTTAAAAATTTTGGCATTGGGCTTGCCTTCCTCTTGATTCAAGTTATGCTTTTCCGGCATCTTAAAATCATGCAGGTCCAACCCGATCTGTTACTTATATTTTTGGTATGGTACATGGCACGTAAAGACCGAACAGCTGCTTTACTTATGGCTGCAGGATTAGGATTTTTGCAAGATGCTATGCTCGATTTATGGGGACTAAATATGTTTTCCAAAACGTTATTAGTATTCATGAGCTATAACTTTATCCCAAGAGGATCAAAAAAACAATTACTTATTGGACAGGTATTTTTAACTATTGCTATTGCGGCCCTGATCCATAATCTCATATTTCTTGGACTCAATATTGCTATTGAAAGTTATACCGGAGAACAGTATTTCTGGCGACACCTTATTGGCAGCAGCTTATATACTGCTTTTGTAGCAAGTTTTATTCAATTATTTAGAACAAATTAATTCGATGCAATCCCGAAAAAAAATTCGTACCAAGACCTCCCTGCGTGTACTACAGGTATGTATTATTATTTTGGGACTTATCATTTTAGGACGTTTATTCCAGCTACAAATACTGGACTACGATACTTATAATCCGCTCAGTCGAGAAAACTCGCTTCGGCAAGAAGTTATCAATCCCGCCCGGGGATTGATCTACGATCGCAATGGGAACCTGATTGTTGATAACCAACCAATCTATACCATAACCGTTACACCGGCCAGTTACGATCCCAAAAATACCCCCATCCTGGCTGAACTTATGGATGTGCCGGTAGAAGAGGTCGAAAAAAGAGTACAAGAGGCCCGTGACTATTCCTATTATCGTTCATCCCGCATTTTTACGGAAGTCGATTTCGAAACATTTTCCATCATTCAAGAAAGCATTTGGCAGCTCCCGGGAGTAGGTCACCAAATTGAGAGTAAACGCGATTATCCCGTGGATAGCCTGCAGGCTTCTCACATTTTGGGATATTTGCGAGAAGTATCCAAAGATGAATATCTGAGGACAAAAAGCTACCATCTCGGTGATAAAACAGGGAAAAGCGGATTGGAAATGGCATATGAAGAACAACTACGCGGCACTCTTGGTACCGAATACATTAAAATTAATGCCATGGGGCAGAATTTGGGATCTTATCAAGATGGGGCACTCGATGAGAGTCCTAAAAAAGGTTCAGATTTATACACCACCATTGATACAGAATTGCAGCTACTGGCCGAAGATCTTATGCAAGGCAAACAGGGGGCTGTTGTAGCATTAAATCCGGAAAACGGCGCTGTACTCAGCATGGTAAGTGCCCCAGAGTATGATATCAGAAAATTATCAGGGCGTCTCGATAAAACGTATTGGGACAGTATCAATGCCGACACTACCAATCCACTATACAATCGTGCAGTATCAGGCAAGCAACCGCCGGGCTCTACCTTTAAACCGCTTATGGCTCTGATGGGATTAGAGCTCGGAATAATCACTCCGGAAACTGAAATCAATAATCCGGGCTACTATTACCGTGGTCGACGATACAATGATTTGGCCGATCCCGGCAAATATGATGTAGGGAAGGCACTTCAAGAATCCAGCAATACTTTTTTCTTTTGGCTGATGGATAAAATTGCTACTCAAAAGGGGCTTGATAAATGGCACGAATTGGCTACATCATTTGGATTGGGAGAGCACAATAATATTGATATTCCCAATGAAGTTGCAGGGACCATTCCGGACAGTACGTTTTTAAATCGTGTGCTGGGCGAAGGGAAATGGGGAATTGGCGACCAGCTTAGTCTGGGTGTAGGTCAGGGATTTGTAGCCGTATCTCCGCTTCAAATGGCATTAGTCGCTGCCCAGATTGGCAATGGCGGATATAAAGTCCAACCTCATTTTGTTAGTGCAATAAGACAAAATGACGGAACAATGCTGTTAACCAACCCCAAAAAGGGAAAAATTGATTGGATCGATCCCGATGAAATAGCCGTAGTAAAAGACGGTATGCGCAGAGTTGTTACCGAAGGCAGTGGTCGCTACTACGCTGACCTCGATAGCGTTAAAGTTGCCGGAAAAACTGGAACAGCCCAAAACCCCCATGGACAAGATCATGGATGGTTTATCAGTTTTGCTCCGGTAGAGGATCCTAAAATTGCTGTTGCCGTTCTTGTTGAAAACGGAGGCTATGGTTCCATTTCTGCAGCCCCGATCGCTTCTCTCCTAATTGAGCAATACCTAACTGGAGAAATAGATAGATCGTATGTATACAACTATGTGAAGACTTTTGAGCCTAAAAAACAAAAAACTGATGAAGAAGAGGAAAATATAGATGATCAATCTCAAGGAACTTAGCTGGTCGCTTGTCATCATTTGGGCAAGCCTTATTGCCGTGGGATTGGTAGCTATCTACAGTGCTACGCAGGGTCCTGTGGCTGAGTTTCTACCCAGCTATATCCAATTTAATTTCTACAAACAACTGATCTCCTTTGGCATTGCTGTGCTACTGTTAATAGGACTTCAATTTATCAATCCCCGAACTTTTCAAGAGGGGTCCTATGTATTTTACGGGCTTGGAATCGTGTTAATGATTCTTACGCTCTTAATCGGCAAGGAAGTAAACGGTGCCAGAAGCTGGCTTGAACTGGGCCCCTTTAACTTGCAAGTGAGTGAAGTAATGAAAATTGCCACAATACTTGCCGTAGCTAATTATTTAACCAGCCGCCGTAATATATCAGCAGAGAATCTAAAATCTGCAATTATTGCTGTTTCCCTAATTGTATTACCGGCCTTTCTGGTTATCCTTCAAAATGATATGGGTACGGCCATTATCTTTTTTGCACTGATACCGGTGGTATTGTTTTGGTCAGGACTGCCTTACGGTATTTCATTATTTATAATTTCTCCTGCTATTATTGGCTACCTCACTATAATATCCTGGTACTGGGGACTTATTGCCGCAGTAATTATTACACTGGCAATTTTCATGATCCAGCGGCGAACATGGTTAACATTTACCTCATTTGTCACCGGAGTTTTGCTTGTTATTGGAATTCAGGTTGCCCTCAACCAAGTATTACAGCCGCATCAGCGTGCCCGGATAGAGGCATTTACAAATCCTTCTTTTGATCCTCAGGGGGCAGGCTGGAACGTTATCCAAGCCAAAACAGCAATAGGATCCGGCGGAATTTACGGCAAAGGTTTCCTTGAGGGAACACAAACACAACTGCGCTTTTTACCCGAACAGTGGACCGATTTTATTTTCTGCGTAATTGGAGAAGAGTTCGGTTTTATCGGAGCCGGGTTTACTGTTCTACTATTGCTTGCACTTACATTACGGTTGCTGCAAATGGCCGCTGTCCATAAGCACCCCTTTGCTCAGCTGGTGATGGTGGGTGTACTAACTGTTTTCTTTACTCATTTCTTCATAAATGTAGGATCGGCCACCGGCTTATTACCTGTTATTGGGATTCCCCTCCCTTTTATTAGCTATGGTGGATCTGCGCTCATCACCAACACCCTAATGTTAGGGATTTGTTTAAATCTCGATTTCTACAAAAGGCAGTTCAGCATTTACCGATAGCTTTTATTCGTCTAACTGCTTATCAGTACGTAAATTAAAACTCTGTCGATGGAATTTTGTGGCTCCGTGCTTCTTTAAGCCCTCAAAATGCTTGGCTGTAGGATACCCTACATTTGTATCCCAACCGTAATGAGGATATTTCTCGTGGAGCTCAATCATCAACTCGTCGCGATACACCTTTGCTATTATCGAGGCCGCAGCAATACTCATCGACCGGTCATCCCCTCCGACAATACATTTGTGCGGGCATAACCCCGAACTAAACCGATTGCCATCAACAAGCAGGTAATCCGGATTGGCACCGTCAGCTTCGGCACATTTTGTCATTGCTTTAATTGATGCATGTAATATATTCAGCTCATCAATCTCGGTTGGGCTACACCATTGAATAGTCCAATACAGCGCCTCTTTTTTGATCTGCTCTGTCAGTTGCTTACGCTTATCGAGTGTAAGCTTTTTACTGTCACGAATCGCCTCCACAAAAGTCCCCGGCTCAAAAATAACGCCCGCCGCTACTACGGGTCCCGACAGACATCCCCGACCCACTTCATCCAAACCCATCACTCGCTCATACTCTTCTTCCCAAAGCTGACGCTCGAACACGATCCGATCCGTGGATTCAGCGTTATTTAAGTTACTCGAATTATTCATTACAATGAATTAAAAGGATTTATAAAGCGTTAGGATTACTCAGGCTAAAGTCAATCATTTTACTATGCATTTCAAGTACCAAAAATGGGATGAACGGTTTGCCAAATCCAAGGGACAATCCCCTTTTGATTCCCTTTGGGATACCTTTCAAGAACTACTAACCATTGCCAGCGGTGATGTTCAACAGGCCCTGCGCTGGCTTACAGAGCTTGACAATGATTATGATCTCACCAATCAGTTTGACGATTATAATATTGGTGATTTTGTCGATGAACTGAAAGAACGCGGATACATCGAACAAGATGATAACCAACAAATATATGTAATCACACGCAAAACAGAGCGAAGTCTGCGCCAACGGTCGCTGGAAGAAATATTCAACAATCTCAAAAAGGGTGCTGCCGGAAATCACCAGACCGATCATACCGGTAAAGGCTTAGAACGTCAGCCCGAAACGCGCAAGTGGCAACAGGGAGATGACATTGCCAATATCGACAGTGTGGGTACCATGATGAATATGCTGCGACACAGTAACATTGATCAGATGCAGCTGCATGAAGACGATATACGTGTTCATGACACCGATCACTACACATCCGTAGCTACGGTATTGCTTATTGATTTAAGCCACTCTATGGTACTTTATGGCGAAGATCGTATTACACCCGCCAAAAAGGTGGCTATGGCACTGTCTGAACTTATCCTGAATAATTACGCCAAAGACTCCCTGGATATTGTTGCCTTTGGTAATGAAGCCTGGAAAGTGGATATCGAGGATCTTCCCTATTTAAAAGTGGGTCCCTATCACACGAACACCCAGCAGGCACTCGAACTGGCTCGCCACACCCTGCATCGTCGCAAGTTTGCCAACAAGCAAATTTTTATGATCACAGACGGTAAACCATCCTGTATTATTGAGAATGGGAAAATGTATAAAAACAGTTTTGGTCTCGACCGAAAAATTGTAAACAGGGTGTTAGATGAAGCTGTTAAATGTCGACGTGATGATATTGACATCACAACATTTATGATTGCCAGAGATCCTTATCTGCAAGATTTTGTTCGAGATCTTACCGAGGCAAATAAAGGACGCGCTTATTTTGCCTCCCTTGATAACCTGGGCGGCTATATTTTTGAGGATTATATCCGAAACCGAAAGAGAAGGGTGAAATAAAAAAGGCAGCCCCCTTATGAGCTGCCTCAAAATATAATCCAACAATGCATGCTACCTTAAATGCCCAGCTCCTGCATTACCTGGTCGGTAATATTGTATTTCTTTTGGGCTTCATCAGAAGCGTAAAGAATAATCATATCGCCCTGACTGGTAGTAGTGTTGATCACATATGTAAGGCCCTTCTCTTCAGCAACAGTACCAACAGCGTTGTCAATCTGATCCAGAAGCGGACCTACCAATTCTTGCTGTTTCTTCTGAATTTCCTGCTGAATTTGTGTTTGATACTGCTGTAACTCAGCATTCAACTTACCAAGACGTTCTTCTTCGCGTTTACGAGCCGACTCATTAATAACATCAGCTTTTTGTTGGTATTCAGTAAGCTGCTGCTGGAAGTCTTGCTGCTTATTCGTAAATTCTTTTCGCTTCCGCTCAATAAAGTTTTGCAAACGCTGCTGAACCGCCTTCATTTCTGGCATTTTATTCAAAATCGCCTGGGGATCAACATAGCCTATTTCCATTTGCTGCCCCTGTGCCTGTGCAGTAGAAAGGCCTGTAAAGCCAACGGCCAAAAAACAAAGTAGTGATATTGATAGTATTCGTTTTAACATAGTATGATGTGTTTTCAATTAATTCTGGTCAGATGTTTCGTTGATGTATTGTAAAACTTGCTTGGTAATATCCATTTTTTCACTGGCAGCGTAGTAAACAACATTTTCACCATTACTGGTTGCCTCGTTAATTACAAAATCGAGATCATTTCTTTCCGCAACAGTACTTATAGCCTCATTCATCTTATTGTACAAGGGTTCTAACAATGTAGCCCTGCGTTGTTGAATCTGCTGCTGAAGTCCCCGCTGAAATTGGGTCATTTCCCTTTCCATTTGAGCAAGCTGCTTTTCTTTCTTCTGGATTTCAGCCTCAGACATATTTTCCTGATTTTGCTGGAATTCAGCAACTGAATCCTGGAATTCCGTTGTACGCTGCTGTAGTTCTTGTCGTTTTTCCTGAATAAAACTATTCAATTCCTGCTCTACTTGTGGGCGTTCAGGCATCTGGCTCATTACCTCTTGGGTATTAAGATACCCTATATTCAGCTGCCCAAATGCCGATGTACTTACAACAAATAGAAATAAGAAACATAAACTTGTTAACTTTCTAAACATCAGATCAATTTATCTTTAGGATTCAATTATTCGGCCTGTGAGTATAAAAACTATTTTTATCAATTGCCTCCTCCATTTAACGAAATACCAAGCGCTTGTAGTACCTCATCATTTAAATTCCATTCTTGCTCACTGTAAAGCATGTTGGAATTTTGGGCACGATCAAAAACAAAATCAAAATTCTGGTCATTCGCCACCTTATTAATAGCTTCAAATACTTTGCGCTGAATAGGTTCAAGCAGCTCTTTCTGTTTTTGGAAATACTCGCCTTCAGCACCAAATTTTTCATCCAAATACTGTTGGCGTTGCTGTACTTTATTTTGTATTTCCTGCTGTTTCTGCTTTTTGAGCTCTTCAGTATATAAAATCTCTTTAGCTTTAAAGTCTTCCTTCAGCTGCTCAATCTCCTGTTCTATTTTATCCAGCTGTTTGTTCCACTCAGAACTGAGCGTACTCAGCTGTTCCTGTATTCCCTGGTATTCCGACATCTGAGCCAAAATTTGGTCAGTGTTTACATACCCGATTTTTTGATCTTGGGCAGCAGTAATGCTTACACAGATCATCAGTAAACAACAAGTAATTGCGCTATGTAAAAACAGCTTTTTCACTAATTAAAAGGAGCTCCTATGTTAAACAAGAACTGCCATTCGCCCGGTCTGACTGGATTATTCGGAATTGGAATACCATCAAGACGATATCCATAACTAAGATCAACCAACCCAAGTATAGGCAAGTAAATGCGAGTTCCGAATCCAACAGAACGCTTTACATCAAAAGGTGAAAATTCTCGAGTATTCGCAAATGCATTCCCTGAATCAAAAAACATATATGGGTGAACCTGTGCCTGCTGTTCAGTTATTGCAGGATAACGGAGCTCAAACGAGTACTTTGTATATAAGCGTCCGCCTACGGGTTCTCCATTTTGTATTGGGGAAATAGAGCCATTGCGTCCACCAGGAAAGCCACGAAGATCTATATTATCATCTAAAAAGCTCTGGCGCTGCTGCATCTGAGTACCCCCCAACTTAAAACGTTGGAAATCACTACGCTGGCTATCGCTCAGATAACCCAAGTAACCATACTCAACAGTATTGGTCATCACCAGTTTGCCAGCAACCGTTGTGTGATTTTGATACTTTGTCTTCAACTTGTAGAACTGAGAAAAGCCGGGTAAAGGTGGGGCAAGTTCGCCCGAGATGCTAAACTTTGAACCTGTTGTAGGTGCAATAGGATTATCCACAGAGTTACGCTCCAATACCTGGCGTATACTAAGGATACTGGATGTCCCTTCTGCCAAGAATGATGCTCCGCCTGCCACATCATACAGTTGATACGAAATTTCAGAACGATGAGTGAAATAGTCATCGGGCCAGTTCAATCGCCTCCCGAGAGATACGCTACTTGAAAGCAATTCATTTCGGGAAGATCTGCCTCGATAACTAATTAAATCATAACTCATATTTACACCCAGCGACAGTGGCCTACCGCCTAACCACGGTTCCTGGAAACCAAGACTATAACTCTGATATCCACTGCCAGTAACCTGTACCCCAAGTGATAGTTTTTGTCCATCTCCTGAAGGAATTGGGTTCCACCCCTCTCCCCTAAGGGCACGCTGCATAGAAAAGTTATTAAAATTCAATCGCGCTGATAAAATGAGTCCAATACCCTGTCCACCAAATCCACCGGAGAATTCAAAGTTATCAGTACTCTGTGATTCGTCAAGCTGGTAATTAATATCTACGGTGTGGTTTTCACGATCAGGTGACAGGTTTGGGGTAATTGCCTGTGGTCGGAAGTATCCCAACTGACCCAGCTCACGAATGGTACGTACAATAGCTTGCTGACTGTATTTCTGACCCGGTACCGTTCGCAGGGTTCTTCGCACTACATCATCATGGGTCTTGTTATTACCGGTAAAAGAAACCTCTTCGATATAAGCAATTTCATCTTCGTAGATATTCATATTTAAATCCACGGAGTCTTCACCAACGACCTCGATCTCAGGTTCAACTCTAAAGAACAAGTACCCAATATCTCTATAGAGACTAGTTATATCAGTGCCTTCTTGAGAGAATTGCATCTTGTCTTGAAATTTCTTCTGGTTGAAGATATCTCCCTTTTCAAATCCCAGTACCTGAGTAAGCCGTTCATCCGTGTAAACAGTATTACCTTCCCATTCAATATCCCGGACTTTGTATTGGGGTCCTTCATCAATCGTAAGATTTACTTTTATACCTTCTGCAGGAGTTTTAAGGAATAATAACCTGCGTTGCGTATATGGAAAGGTATAAACCGTATCACTCATTACGCGAAAATCAAGAAACCCATGTTTGCCATAGAAATCTCGCAAATTCTCTTTTGCTGTTTCAAAATCTTCTTCCTTGAATAACTTTTTGGAGAAAAACTTCCACCAGCGATCTTCATTAATCTCACCAAGTTCTTTCCGCAGCTTGCGATCACTAAACTCCTCATTACCCTCAAACGAAATCTCCTTTACCTCCAAACGTTCTCCGGGATCAATATTGAAATGAACCGTTACGCGATTCCGAACTGTATCGGGCTGAGATTTCTCAATTTCTATGTCAGTATACCAATACCCTTTATCGTCATAATATCTCTGTATGGTATTTCTAGCCTGCGCTAACGATGATTCAGTAACGGCATAGCCTCTAAGCAGGGTGATCTTTTCTTCGAGATCTTTACGATGCGATCGTTTTGTGCCGTGTATCTCAAAACCCTCCAGCCGGGGCTGTTCCTGTACAACAATTTTCAGATATATACCACCTGCCTCACGACCGGTCTCAATTATTTCAACATCAGAAAACAACCCTGTTCTGTGGAGACTTTTAATGGCTCTAGACAAGTCCTGCCCCGGAATAGTGATCTGGGTGCCAACTTGCAGGCCACTGGTACCAATCACAAAATCCTCTCGCGAAGTTGTCAACCCCTCCACTTCTACTCCCAGCACTTCGAACTGCTGGGGACGATTATTCATCGGATTTTCAATATTAATGGAGTTATCCTGAGAAAAACCAGGATTATAGATGAAGCAGAGAACGAAAAGAGTAACTAATAATTTCTTCACGTGGATTCTTTGTTGAAACAAAATTGAGCTTACGATATTTATATGAAAGGTTAGGGTGTCAGCTCTTGAACGTATAGACCTGAAGATTTCTTTTGCGAGTTCTCAGAAACTTTACCAAATCTACGTTCCCGTTGTTGAAATGATTGAATAGCTTTATATAACTCTTCCCGGCGAAAGTCCGGCCAGCATGTTTCTGTTATATAGAGTTCGGAATAAGCCAGCTGCCACAGCAAAAAGTTGCTGATTCGATATTCACCGCTTGTTCGAATAATAAGTTCAGGATCGGGGATATCAGCCGTTGATAAATGGTCACTTATCATCTCATCGTCAATTTCATCGGGATCAATTTCGCCTTTTTTTACCGATTTGGCCAACTTTTTAACCGCTTCGGTAATATCCCAACGGCCCGAGTAGCTGAGTGCAAGACAGAGTTGTAGCCGGTCATTATCTTTGGTCAGATCAATAGCTTCAGATAATTCTCGCTGACAATTTTTTGGAAACCGATCGATCTGTCCGATTGTTTCGAGCTTAATATTATTTTCATTCAGGTTTTCAGCCTCGTTACGCAGTGAACGAGCCAGCAAACGCATTAGAGCACTGACTTCCATCTTAGGACGACCCCAATTTTCTGTGGAAAACGCATACAGCGTCAAGTACTTAACGCCAATTTGGGCGCAAGCTTCGGTAACATCCCGAACAGACTCCACACCAACTTTATGCCCGTAAGAACGAATATTACCGCGACTTTTAGCCCAGCGTCCATTACCATCCATGATAATAGCGATATGCTCGGGGACTGCCCCTTGCTCTATCAGCGTGGACTGTGACTTCTTGTCACTGTTATTCTGTTCTTTATTTGTGAGCGAAATTGGTTCCAATGCGTAGGATCAGTGTTTTATTAAGCTATCAATATTAGAGTTTTATACCCGTTATTTCAAGCTAATAAGAATTATAATTTTTCAAATTTTTTAGTCAATGAGATCATTTCAATAAGGGCAAGCGCCGCTTCTGCTCCCTTATTTCCTTTATCCCCTTTAAGCCCAGCACGTTCCTGCGCCTGAGCTACGTTATCCGTTGTTAAAACGCCAAAAACCACCGGCTTATTTCCCTCTAAATTAAGATCCGTCACACCTCGATTTACGGCATCACAAACATAGTCAAAATGTGGCGTATCGCCTCTTATGACGGCTCCCAGCGTAATTACTCCGTCAGTATGGTCTAATAATTTCCGGGCTGTAAATGGTAGTTCATACGCTCCGGGACAGCGAGCCATCAATATTTGTTCGTCACTAATCCCTTTGCTTTTAAGCGTATTAAGTGCTCCATCCAGTAATTCATCCGTGATAAAAGAATTCCATTTTGCAATGGCAATACCAATAGTAAACTCGTTATCATCGGTATCACCTTGTAAAATATTTTCTGCCATAACCTAAACTTTGAGTGCTTTTCGCTGATCAGTCAATCGAACCAATCGATTTACATACTTGGTATTAATAGTGACGACTCCAAAAAATTTCTGATATTCCTTATCTCTCCCATGAAAATCACTGCCACCGGTCTTCAGCAGGTTATATTTTTCGGCAAATTCCTCAATCTGTTTTTGCCGATCGTAATCGTGGCTGGGATGAATAAACTCAATACCGTCGATTCCAGCCTTAACAAGCTCTTCGAGTTCATCCTCGGAATATAAATTTCCCGGATGAGCAAGAACAACAGCCCCGCCGGCCTCTTTCACACTCTCAATAACTTTCTGGTGTGAATAATACTCATTATAAATGCTACCAAGTGACTGATCACTCAGATAGCGAATAAATGCTTCCTTGAAAGAAGCAACATATCCCTTTTCAATAAGTACAGAAGCGATGTGCGGACGACCAATATTACTACCATTCGCCTCAGCCTTCACCTCTTCAATATCTATATCAAGCCCCTTTTTTGTGAGCTCATTAACAATCCATTTTCCACGTTTCAACCGGGAGCGATAATGCTGGGCTAATAACTGAGTAATAACTGTATGATCCGGATCAAAGCAATACGCCAACAGGTGACACTCTCGGCCATTAAAATCTGATGTGATTTCGACCCCGGGAAGTAATGTAATATCTGTTTCCTCAGCTTCTGCCACCGCCTTTCTATAGCCGCGAATAGTATCATGGTCGGTGATAGATATGACATCCAGGTTATGCCTTTCCGCATTTTTAATAATTTGCTGCGGCGTTGAATGTCCGTCGGATGCCGTTGTATGAATATGTAGATCTGCTTTAGCCACTCCTAATTTGAACCTGCCAAAATACTATTATACTGTTCGTTATTCTGTAATATCGAAATTGCTTTATTAACTGCCTCATCATGTGGCAGCCACGCAGCTGTTTGTCCCTGCCGGCCTTTGTAACGCGCTATCAATTCCAAATATAATCTTCTTTCAAGATCAGATCGTTTTCGGATAAACTGTTGCTTCTTTTTTTCTCCAATAACGTTTTTCAATTCCTGAATATGTTCCTTGCCATCCCCCTCTATACCATTGAGCAGGGAATCAATTTTCGTCAAATGCTTCTCTGAGGGCGTTTGGTAATGGAAATTCTTCTCAGACACAAATGCCGTAAATTCTTCATATAGAGCATCAGAACCAAAAGGCTCATTCAAACTGTCATGCATTGCTGCATATCGATTAGCAAAATCAAAAAATAGATTCTCTCTCAATAGAGAAGTTTCCAGCAGCGATGGTTCCTCATTTTTTATGTTGATATCCGGGGCAATACCGTTGCCATCATATACCGTTCTGCCATTTCGTGTTTTAAATTCCTTGCGAAGTGAGTCGGGTTTTAATACCGCACTGTTATCATCATCGTGTGTATAAGTAATAGATTGAATGCTACGACCGCTGGGAATATAATATCTGGAAATGGTCATTTTGAGAGCTGTATTGTACGAAAGCTGAGTTACAGTCTGCACTAAGCCTTTACCAAAACTTTGTTCTCCCATAATTACAGCTCTATCGTAGTCCTGAAATGCGCCGGCCACAATTTCTGATGCGCTGGCACTACCACCGTTTTGCAATACTGCCAGAGGCATATCCGGTAAAACAGGCGTTTCTTCGGTTGTGAATATATTATTGTGTTCACTTTGGCGTCCCCGCGTCTCCACAACCATCTGATTTTGTGGAATAAATTTATCAACAATACCTACAGCCTCCTCTAACAATCCACCGGGATTATTACGCAAATCCAAAATCATTCCATCAAGCTGCTTATTGGTGGTAAGATCTTCAATCGCTTTTCGAACTTCCTCTGCCGTACCTTTTGAGAAACGATTTAACAGTATATAGCCTATATTTTTAGAATCCCCCACCAAACCGGCATATCCTACATTTTTTACCTCAATACGTTGACGTTCCAGCTCAAAATTTATGGGATTGTCTATACCATACCGCTTTATAGTTAACGTAACTGTAGACCCCAGCTCTCCATCTATTAATTTCTGGACTTCTTCGGGCATCAAATCTGCAACCGATATGCCATCAACCTTTTTAATAACATCACCCGCTCGAATACCTTTACGATGTGCCGAATATCCTTCGATAGGTGCAACCACTACTATCTGGCCTCCCCGAAATCCTACATCCAAACCCACCCCTCCATAACTGCCACGACTGATGATCTCCATATTTTGCTGCTGGGCTTCATCAATCATTACGGTATATGGATCAAGGGACTCCAACATCGCATCAATCCCTTTGCGCATTAGTTTTTCAGGATCTACCTCATCCACATACTCCAGGGAAACCGTGCGATATACCTCGCTGAATATGGTAAAGTTCTTCTTAATGAGGAAATAAATATCCGGATTACGCGCTAAACCTATAAGCGCCAACGATGTCAGCGCCAGCAAGCCGGCAACTAAAAATTTCCTCATTTTACCCATTGAAGTACATCTTATTTAATCTTCAACTGTTGCCCAACAAAAATTCTTGAGCCATTGAGATTATTTAAACGCTTTATCTGATTTACTGAGACGCCAAAAGAGTTAGCGATCTGAATAAGGGTATCATTAGATTGGACAGTGTATGTAATTCCTTCTCCATCATCAGCTGATGCCAAATACGCTTCAGTTATATCTTTGCCTGACCGCTGCTCACGTTCCAGTTTTTGCTTTTTGCTAAACGACATGCTGTTGATCTGGCTGTAATACGACTGCTTAGATTGAGGTACATAGATAATCAGGTCTTCTCCCGGACGAATGTAATTTGATGTCCCATTCCAAGATCGTATTTGCCAAGCTCGAACATCATACCATTCTGCGATATGACCAATCGTATCACCTTTTTTCACCTTATAACTAAGCTGAGCTGAATTAGCCGGCGCTTTTGACTTAGATCGTTGTTGTCTTGTAGAGGTTTTACCTCTGGGCTGATGAGTAGGTTTGTTAACGGCAATCTTTTCACTGCTTCCAGGTGCCAATGGCACTACAATTTTTTGACCAGGATAGATAGTATTTGAAAGACTTTCATTCGTCTCATAAAGTGCTCGTACCGAAGTACCGTATTTTCGAGCGATATATCCCAATGTTTCTCCTCTATTCACCGTGTGCATAGCTACATTTTGGCTGCGTTCCTCTTTGGGAATGTTATCGTAATTTGCCGCAAACTTCTCTTTCGTGCCCACTGGCAATTTTAATGGATAACTATTACCCGGGGGCGTTGCCCATCGTAGCAACTCAGGATTATACTCCTTCAATTTTTCTGTGGTAATACCAGCAGCATTTGCCAAGGCATCAAGCGGCATTAGTGGCGCAACCTCAAAAACTTCGTAATTATATTCATCGGCCTCATATGTTCCTTTAAATCCAAATTGTTCGGGATTCATCTCAATCATTGTTGCGGCAATAAAACCAGGCACATATCCCTGTGTTTCGCGTGGCAAATAAGGCAGTGCTGCCCAATAATCCTCTTCGCCGGCTGCTCTAATGGCCCTTTTCAACCCACGGGGACTAATATTGTAATTAGCAATAGCCAGATGCCAGTCGCCCCAAATATTGTAGAGATCTTTTAAATGTCGGGCTGCTGCTCGTGTTGCCTTTTCAGGATCGCGCCGTTCATCAATCCACCAGTTAACCTCCAGCCCGTACATAGAGCCGGTTGCCCGAATAAACTGCCACATTCCAACGGCAGATGCCCAGCTTCTCGCCTCAGGGTTCAATCCACTCTCTACCATCGCAAGGTGAATTAGCTCAGTTGGAACCCCCTCATCTTTAAATATTTTTTTCATCATTGGAAAATACTTCTTGGTACGCCGCAACCACGTTTCCATTACTTCCGGACGTTTAAGCGTATAGTACATCAGATGACGATTGACCTGACGGTTTTGAACCAGAGGCACTTCCGTCTTGGGAGTTGTTATATTATCCGGGAGTACGTATTCCTCATTTTCACTCATCCAGTCGTCCTCCTTAGAGTACAGCTCTTTCTGAATGGCAAAAATTTCGCCCTTAACCTGTTTCGAAGAATCTTCTACACCATAAAACTCTCGGTATTCGGTCATTACCGATCGATACAATGCACTAAATCGCTCATTGGATTGTACCTCCGGGTAGGTATCCAATAGGTTTTGCATAGCATTAAGGGCATCAGTAATATGCGTTTCGGCACTCAGCGGATCATCCTGAATTTGCGCCTCAATTGCATTTACATGCATGCGATATATATCAGCGATGCGACGCATCAAATCTTTTTGGAAATTATCGAGTTTTGCTTGCGGTCGGGCTTCTTCGTCAGCAAAATCATCATCCCCGGATACCATGGGATTATTATAGGGAAGAAGCTTGGCAGGCATAGGGCTTTCCTCCAGCTGTATATCCTCATCCTGCTGCTGGGACAATGCGGGAGTAACGCCTATAATTAAGACAAAAACAAGTAAAAGCTGTAGCTTATTCTGCATAGCATGCTTCGATATATAGTTAAATTTTTTGATACGCTCTTTTAATAACGTCAATTTCGGTTATTTGTCCAACGCTGTACCAACGGCCAACGTCTGCCCGTCCCAAAAGCCTTATCGCTAACTTTTAGTGCAGGAACCGCCTGAAAGCGCTTATACTCATTACGATCAACCAGTGCAACAATTTCTTGAACGGTATCAATATCAAAGCCCTGTTGGGCAATTTCTGCAATGGAGAGCTGCTTTTCAATATAAGCCTCCAGAATAGGATCTAAAATATCATATTTCGGCAAACTATCTGCATCTTTTTGGTCGGGACGCAATTCGGCACTCGGTGCCTTGTCAATGATTTCTTGCGGAATAATTTCTTCGCCATAATACTTTTCATTCAGCCAGCGAGCCATTTCATACACTTCAAGCTTATACAGATCCGCTATAACTCCCAATCCTCCGGCCATATCGCCATATAAGGTACAGTAACCAGTGGCCAGCTCAGATTTATTACCGGTATTTAACAGCATATTACCAAATTTGTTGGAGTATGCCATCAACAATGTACCTCGAATACGAGGTTGCAAATTTTCTTCGGCCACTCCAAAAGAAGCGTCTTTAAATAACGGCTTCAAGGCAGTGTTAAACTGATCATACAGATCTTTAACCGCGATCTCATGTAGCTCGATTCCAAGATTTTGTGCCAGTTGTTGCGAATGGGTAACGCTTCCTTCTGATGAAAATTCTGACGGCATGGTAATACCGACCACATTCTCTGCCCCTAAAGCTTCCGTTGCAATGGCGGCAACTAACGCAGAATCAATTCCTCCACTTAGTCCTAAAACAACATCATCGGCAATACCTGTTTTATCAAGGTAATCTTGTAAGCCCAACTTTAAAGCGTTGAACATCTGAGCAATTTTCTCCGAAACCTCTGCAGGCGCAGGTCCTATATTTTCCAATGCATCTGTTTTAGGCTCCCAGTCGAGATCAATATGGGCCTCCTCGAATAGCGGAGCTCTTCCCACTATATTGGCATCGCTGTTAATAGCCATTGAATCACCATCTGAAATCAGCTCTGTATTTCCTCCCACCTGATTTACATAGAACACAGGGACCTCCAAACGTTCAATATGCTGCTGTAACATTTTTTGACGACTTTTTGGCTTGTTTCGAGTGTATGGGGATGCCGAGAGATTAAAAATTGCTTCAGCTCCCTTTTCCACCAACTCCTTTGCAGGGTTTACATCATACGTCAAATACGGAAGCTCAAAATTATACCAGATATCTTCACATACGGTAATCCCAATTTGTGTCCCCTTAAACTCAACGCATTCAAACGTATCATTGGGCTCAAAATACCGGAGCTCGTCATACACATCATAGGTGGGAAGCAGTGTTTTATGCACTTCTGTAATCTTTTCTCCGCTATGAGCCAAAAGCGCACTGTTAAAACATTTGCGACCGGAACTATTATTGGAGGTTACCGTTCCAAACAACACCGCAGTATCCCCAGAGTTTGCTATAATTCTTTCATTCGCCTGGTAGATAGTATCTAAAAACGTCTGGCGCTCAATTAAATCCATCGGCGGATACCCACAAACCACTAATTCCGGTAACACAAGCAAATCCACATGATCTGCTTCTGCATCGGCCATGGCCCTCTCAATGAGCGAAATATTACCACTGATATCCCCAATTATAGGATTTAACTGTTCTAAACGTATGATCATAAATCAAAAATTATTTGTCTGCAGAATATACTTTTTCGCCGCCCATCCAGGTTTCGAGCACTTTTGTTTGCCAAATCTCACTTTCCGGAACTTCGAAATAATCGCGATCCACAAGGATGAAATCAGCCCATTTGCCCGGCTCTAAGCTGCCAAGCATATCTTCCTGATGGGCAGCATAAGCGGCATCCAAGGTAAAAGAGCGAAGTGCCTGCTCCCGATTCAAACTTTCGGATGGATACCAACCACCTTCGGGATTCCCTTGATGATCTTGTCGGGTTACCGCTGAGTACAAACCATAAAACGGGTTCACATGTTCCACCGGGAAATCTGAGCCGAAAGCTACCGTCGTACCCTGATCTACAAACGTTTTCCAGGCATAGCCGCCTTTAATGCGTTCGGGGCCCACGCGATCT
The DNA here is from genome assembly GCF_034521915.1 of Fodinibius sp. Lineage (GTDB taxonomy): Bacteria > Bacteroidota > Rhodothermia > Balneolales > Balneolaceae > Fodinibius. The sequence goes on along the minus strand of NZ_JAXHLU010000004.1, from coordinate 304,392 downwards.
TCTGCCATATTCATATCACTAGTAGCATGGGTTGGCTGCATGGAAGCGATAATACTAAGCTCATTAAAACGGGGAATGTCTTGCTGAGAAACAATCTGTGCGTGTTCTACTCTATTTCTGAGTCCCTGATCTCCCAAACTATCTTTCGCATTCTCAAAGGCATTAAGCACCTGACGATTAGCTGCATCTCCGATCGCATGGATATTTGTCTGAAATCCTTCCGACATTGTTTTTAACACCATCTGGTTCATCTCCTCCTGGGTGTGGAACAGCAGGCCAGTATTGTCGGGATCATCGGAATAAGGCTCCAACATAGCAGCACCGCGACTGCCTAATGCACCGTCGCCATAAATTTTAACGCTGCGCAGTGCCAACAAATCATCTGCGTATGAAGTAATGGGACCATTTTTGCCAAGCTCATCAAACGTGTCACCGGCTCCGCCAATCATCGCATAAATTCGTGTTGTTAGTTCTCCTTCATCGGCAAACTTTTTATAGAGCTCCCAAATTTCTGCAGAAATCCCTGCATCGTGGACACTTGTCAGTCCTTTGCTGCGCATTCGCTGGAGTGCATTTTTCAAAGCCATTTGCTGCTCTTCATCCGTTGGTTCGGGAATATGTGAAGCAATAAGCTGTTCTGCTTCATCTATAAACACACCAGTAGGTTCCCCATTTTCGTCGCGAATAATTTTTCCACCTTCCGGCGCTTCCGTTTCAGCAGTAATACCTGCCATCTCCATAGCCTTGCTATTTGCCCAGCCGGCATGACCATCGACTCGGCTCAACCAAACGGGACGATCACTTACCACTTTATCAAGATCTTCGGCTGTGGGAAAACCGCCATCGCCCCAATGCGTATTATTCCAGCCTCGTCCTTCAATCCACTTCAAATCGGGATTCTCAGATGCATATTCTTCGATATGTGCCAGCGCCGAATCCAACGATTTAATACCCATCAGATCTACATTCATGAGCATTGTTCCCAATCCCATCACGTGACCATGGGCATCAATAAGGCCAGGTAGCATTACCTTTCCCTCCCCGTCAATCACTTCTGTTTGAGACGACGATTCAAAGGTTGTATCAGAATACACATCCACGACCTTACCATCTTTAAACGCCAACGCTGAAAATTCTTTCAGCTCACCACCATAAAAGGTATATCCCTTAACATTTTGGATTACCGTTGTTTTCGAACTTTGATTACTCCGGCAGGAATACCCTACTAAAGCCACACACAAAATAGCTAGAACTGAAAATCGAAGATTATACATAAGAGTAGATGTGGTTAAAAATTAAGCTTCTAAATTTATTACAATCCCATTAGGATTAAAAAAATAGATTATCATCCCAGATGTAAGAAGCTGTTAAAAAACAGGATAGCTTGACCGTTGGTTCCAGTTTTTAATTTTCTCTACAAGACTGGAAGGTGCAAAGTCTAGTTCAGACAGTTTATCAACAGGCATCCATTGCAAATCGTGCAGAAGTTGACGATCCCAAGATAGCTCGGGATCTTTGCCTAATTTCTCCGTTCCACTCGTCTTTTTAACTTCAAAGAAACATTCTACAGCATGATACGGTTTGCGTAAAAGCTCATTTACATGCACCAACTCTTGAACTTCTACTGTAAGATTAGTCTCTTCTTTAAATTCTCGTTTAAGACAATCCTTCATCGATTCCCCAAACATAAGTCCACCGCCCGGCGGCATCCAAACCAATTTATCAGTTATGGGAGAGTGAATTTGTGCCAGCAATATTTCGTCATTTCGGATCAGCACTCCGCAAACTCGTACTCGCAATTTATTAGCAAACGTCTGATCCGGTGACATGTCGTCTTCTATTAATTAATGACAACCTTTTCCCGTTTAATGGGCTCAGCCAAATCATTCTCTTTAGCATGTTTTAAGCTAGCTTTAACAAAATCAACAAAGAGCGGCTGTGGATTGTTTACCGTTGAGCAATATTCGGGATGGAACTGTACGCCTACAAACCACGGATGTTCGGGCAATTCAATAATCTCAACAAGATCGCGTTCGGGATTAAAACCAACAAGCTTCATTCCGTCTTCCACTAGTTTATAACGCAAGTTGTTATTTACCTCGTAACGATGACGATGCCGCTCCTCAATAAGTTCCTTGCCATAAGCTTCATACGTCTTGGAATCCTTTTTAATCTTGCAATCATACAATCCCAGTCGCATAGTGCCGCCCTTGTCTTCTATATTCTTTTGATCCGGCATCAAATCAATAACAGGATACTCAGTATCTTCATCAAATTCTGTACTGTTGGCAGTTTCCCATCCGCATACATTTCGCGCAAATTCAATGACGGCACACTGCATTCCCAGGCAAATCCCAAAATAAGGAATTCCATTTTTACGGGAATAGTTAGCTGCAGCCAACTTACCGTCGATGCCACGCCCTCCGAAACCGGGAGCAACCAAAACACCCGAAACATCTTCCAGGTTTTCGGCAATATTATCGGCCGTCAAATCATCCGATTGCAGCCAGCGAATATCCACTTCACAATCGTTAACCGCACCTCCATGAATGAGCGCCTCTACAATTGATTTATAAGCATCATGATGCTCTACGTACTTGCCAACAAGCGCAATAGAAATTTGGGTAGATGGATTTCTCACCGCTTCAACAAATCCTTTCCATCGCTCCAGATCTGGTTCACCGGCATCCAGCTTTAGCTTCTTAATTACTCGCTTGTCCAAGCCCTCATCCTGCATTAACAGTGGAACCTGATAAATACTTTCGGCATCCAGCGATGCAATCACATCGTCGTATTCGACGTTGCAGAATTGAGCAATTTTATTGCGGATAGTATCATCAAGCGCATACTCAGAACGAGCTACAATAATGTCAGGCTGCAGACCACTTTCAGAAAGCGTTTTAACAGAGTGCTGTGTCGGCTTGGTTTTGAGCTCACGTGCTGCCGACAAATACGGTACCAGCGTCAAATGGATGGAAAGCGTGTTCGCTCGTCCCACATCATACCGCAGTTGACGAACAGCTTCGATATAGGGCAAGCTTTCGATATCACCTACAGTACCTCCGATTTCGGTAATCACTACATCATAATCACCGGATTCACCCAATTCAACGATATGTGATTTAATCTCATCAGTGATATGCGGAATTACCTGAACGGTTTTTCCTAAATACGCGCCCTGACGCTCTTTAGAGATGACATCATTGTAAATACGTCCGGTGGTAACATTATTTTCTTGAGATGTTTTTATATCCAGGAATCGTTCATAATGGCCTAAATCGAGATCGGTTTCCGCACCATCCTCGGTCACATAAACCTCTCCGTGTTCATAGGGATTCATCGTGCCGGGATCCACATTTATATATGGGTCAAGCTTTTGAACCGTTACGTTCAAACCGCGTGCAACCAACAGACGCCCCAGCGACGCACAAATAATTCCTTTTCCCAGTGAAGATGTAACTCCGCCCGTTACGAAGATATATTTAGTGGACATATTAGATCAGTTTGATTAGGTAAAACTAAAAATAGAATGTTTCCGCTCACCATTCAAACCCGAATGAATATTTTTTGAAAATTATCTAAAAATACGCCTTAATATTGTCGGTCAGGAATAGTATTATTATTCCAATCCAAGGATCATAAGAAAAGCCTCCTGAATGAATTTTTCACACCTCCATAATCACACGCAGTTTAGTATGCTCGATGGTGCCGCGAGCATCAATCAGCTTATCAAGAAATCCAAAAAAAACGGTATGCCCGGGATCGCCATTACCGATCACGGAAATATGTTTGGGGTGCCGGAGTTCGTCAACACGGCCAATAAACACGGCGTCAAACCTATTATTGGTTGTGAGTTTTATGTAACTCCTTCGGGGATGGACGACAAAAAAGATCGCACCCGATACCATCAGGTATTGCTGGCCAAAAACATGACGGGCTATAAAAACTTGTCTAAGCTATGTTCGCTGGGATATACCGAGGGACTCTATTACAAACCACGCATTGATAAAGAAACGCTGGCCGAGTATGCTGAAGGCCTTATTGCTACAACCTGCTGTATTGCCAGCGAGATCAATCAAACAATTATTAATAAAAGCGAAAAGGAAGCACGCGCCATTTTTGAATGGTATCTCAATCTTTTTGGAGATGATTACTACATTGAGCTACAGCGTCACGGCCTAAATGATCAGGATCGCTGCAATGAAATCCTTGTAAAATGGTCGAAAGAATACAATGTGAAAATGGTGGCGACGAATGATTGCCACTATGTAAATGAGGAGGATTCGGAAGCTCACGACATTTTGCTTGCCCTGCAGACGAATGCCGACATCAATGATCCCAATCGGTTTCGTTTTACGGATGACAACAACAACTTAAATACCGATTTCTACCTGAAAACGCCTGAAGAAATGGAGGAGTTGTTCAGTGATCTTCCTCAGGCGATCGACAATACCAACGAGATCATTGAGAAGGTCGACGATATTGACCTCAGCTCTGAGTTGTTACTTCCGCATTACAGTATCCCGGATCAATTTGATTCGATGGATGACTACCTGCGTCATTTGACATATGAGGGGGCGAAAAAGCGCTACGGAGAAATTACCCAGGAAATTAGCGAACGTCTTGAACAGGAGCTTGGCATTATAAGTCGAATGGATTTCTCCGGCTATTTTCTAATTACTCAGGACTTCACAACTGAAGCTCGCAAGCGGGATGTTTTCGTCGGTCCGGGACGTGGCTCGGCTGCCGGTTCTGTTGTGGCCTACTGTTTGGGGATTATTAATGTAGATCCCATGCGACACGATCTGCTGTTTGAGCGCTTTCTGAATCCCGAGCGCGTAAGTCCACCGGATATTGATATCGATTTTGATGACAGCGGCCGCCAAGAAGTAATTGACTATGTGGTCGAAAAATATGGCCGCGAGAAAGTTGCGCAGATTGTAACCTACGGTACGATGAAGGCCAAAACGGCTATCCGTGATGTGGGACGCGTACTGGGAGTACCGCTGCAGGAAGTAAATCGAATTACGAAATTGTTTCCCGATCAACCGGGTCTTAACACTTTTGATAAAGTACTGGATCCCTCCCGAAACCCTGAATCAGCCAAAGATATTAAACAACTTTTTGATCATCCCGATCCGCAAGTGCAAAAGATGATGCGTTTTGCCCGCACACTCGAAGGCTCTGCGAGACAAACGGGGATCCACGCAGCAGGAGTAATTATTGCACCGGGTGAAATCAGCGAATATGTACCGGTAGCCCTATCCAAAGACAAGGAATTAATTACCCAATATGACGGTCCGCACGCCGAGGAATGCGGCTTGCTTAAAATGGATTTCCTTGGCCTAAAAACATTATCCATTCTCAAAACATCCATCAAATATGTAGAAAATAATCACGGAATCCACTACGAGCTGGATGAGATTCCCGAGAATGATGAAAAGACGTATGAGCTGTATCAAAAAGGAAATACTATTGGCACCTTCCAGTTTGAATCGGATGGCATGCGTAAGTACCTTAAGCAGCTGAAGCCAACCGAGCTGGATGACTTGATCGCTATGAACGCTCTCTATCGTCCGGGCCCTATGCAGTTTATTCCGGAATATATCGACCGCAAACACGGGCGTTCAGAGGTAGAATATCCCCACCCCGACCTCGAAGAACTCCTGAAGCCGACCTACGGCATCATGATTTACCAGGAGCAGATTATGAAGGCGGCTCAAAAAATCGCCAATTACTCACTCGGCGAAGCAGACTTGCTGCGTCGCGCCATGGGTAAGAAGAAGAAAAAGGTGATGGATGAGCAGCGCGAAATTTTTACAAAACGCGCTATCGACAACGGGGTCTCCGAAGAAAAAGCCGAAGAGCTTTTCGACATCATGGCCGAGTTTGCCAACTACGGCTTTAACAAATCGCACTCGGCCGCTTACTCCGTAGTAGCATACCAGACGGCCTTTTTTAAAGCCAATTATCCCGCGGAATATATGGCGGCTGTCCTCAGCCATAACATGGGCGATATTGATAAAGTGTCGAAGTTTATTGAGGAATGTAACCGCATGGGTATCACCGTTGATCCGCCCAACATCAACAGCGGACAAGGAAAGTTTGTGGCCGTGGAGAAACGCATCCAATACGGCATGGAAGCGATTAAAGGCGTAGGATCGAATGTGGTTGAAGAGATTGTGAAAGAACGGGAAGAAAACGGAAAATTTGATTCCATTTATGATTTCGCGCGCCGTGTTGATTCCAGCGTCTGTAACAAAAGAACGCTGGAAAGCCTTTTCCAGGCCGGTGCTTTTGATGAGCTAAATCCCAATCGTCGACAGCTTTTACAACATATGGAGATTCTGCTCAATTACGGATCGCGCGTACAGGAAATGGAAAACTCTAATCAATCAGATCTGTTCGGCGATGGTAGCGACAATTCAACTGCCATTGACGAACCTCAGCTGGAACCCGTTGATCAATGGTCAAACATTGAGCGACTCAATAAGGAGCGTGAACTCATCGGCTTTTATCTGAGTGGGCACCCACTGGATAAATTTCAAGAAGATGTGAATATGTTCTGCTCCCATACGCTGGATGCCGAGAAACTAAATCAGCTTAACGACGGAACAGACGTACGCGTTGCCGGTATCATCACCAAGGTTAATCGTGTTACGGATAAAAAGGGACGACCCTTCGCTTTCCTGGAAATGGAAGATCGCCATGGACATGTGGAAGTCGTGGTCTTTAATGAAGTATATGATCGCTGCCTGGGCATGATTCAGGAAGATACGCGTGTTGTAGTCGACGGCAGCTTCGATTCATCCCGTGGCAAACTACAGATTATTGCCAATGGTTTTGAACGCATCGAGAGTATGCGCGAAAAATATCAGGACCAGATTGAACTTAAACTGGATATCGATACCAATTATGTAGATGAGGAGGATCTGAAACAGATGGCACAACTCTTCAGAGAAAATCAGGGAGAAACAAATGTACGCTTCAACGTATTAAGCAGCGAAGCCAAAAGGCCTTTTGCTATGCACGTCCGCAAGTTTGTTGTAGATCCCAACGAAGAATTGCTGGATGGACTAAAATCCATTGTAGGTAAAGAAGCCATTGCCCTAAACCGTTATAATGGTAACGGGAGGTAAGATAAGTTTTGATAATGTATTCTATAATAAGAAACGATGTGATAATTGGGTGATATTATCCGATATTAACATCGTTGAATTGAAGGATTACTTTAATAACAATTAATGAATTGATGAAAGAAATATTATGAGTAAAGCAATCGAATTTACAGACGACTCTTTTGAAGATGAAGTAATTAATGCCGATGCTGAGAAACCGGTACTGGTAGATTTCTGGGCGGAATGGTGTGGCCCTTGCAAAATGGTTGGACCTGTTGTTGAAGAGCTGGCTGAAGAGTTTGAAGGAAAAGCAAAAGTTGGAAAAGTAGATGTTGATTCAAATCCTGAAACATCTACAAAATATGGTATCCGAAGCATTCCTTCACTGCTGATTTTCAAAAATGGTGAAGTAGTTGATCAAATTGTTGGAGCGGTACCTAAAGCTCAGCTTAAAAAACAGTTGGAAGCTCAGCTTACGAACTAACAGCTTATACAAATTGTCCCATTAAAAAAGGCGATGAGGTTTACGCTTCATCGCCCTTTTTATTTAAAACTGATGTCAACTATCTAACTGAAAAAAAATGGTAGCCTTAGAGCCGCCTTTTGAAAATTGTAGCTCATCGGCATACTGCTTGATCAGATAAACACCTCTTCCGCTTTCATTTAATAAGTTCTCTTCTTTTAGAGGGTCGGGAATTTCTTCAGGATCAAATCCTTCGCCTTCATCTTCAACACTGATAGTAAGAATCTCATTTTCCTCATCAAACGTTGAAAGCACTACAACTTGTTTCTCCGGATTCTCATTATTGCCGTGCATAATTGCATTATTCACAGCTTCGCTAAGCGCAAGCATAATCCGGCTGGAATCCTCATCATCAATATCAGCCCACTGTTTAAGTTCTTTGATGAACGGCTCCAACCGTTCCATCTCTTCAAACCTGGAATCCAAAACAAGTTTTTTAGTATCACGATTTGACATAAATGAAAGATATAATCAGGGATGTCTTTCCTTAAACATCCCCATAGTGCGAAAAACTACTATGCGTATAATCCACGCAGTTTCAGCGTCATAGCTACTTTATTAATTCCAAACACATAAGCAGCTTGGCGCAGCGTAATATCATATTGGTTCCGCACTTCAAATAGATTATCGAATGCATTGCGCATCATCCTGTTAAGACGACGATTTACGCGCTCTTCAGTCCAGAAATATCCCTGGCGATCCTGCACCCATTCAAAGTAGGAAACCGTAACACCGCCTGCATTTGCAAGAATATCAGGCACTACCATAATGCCTTTATCTTCGAGGATGGAATCGGCATTAGCTGTCACCGGACCGTTTGCACCTTCGGCAATAATTTTGGCGTTAATATTAGGGGCGTTCTTTTTATTGATCTGATCTTCTTTAGCCGCCGGGATTAATACATCACACTCCATCTGCAACAGCTCGTCGTTGGTGATCTTCTCGGCTTCAGTATATCCCTCAAGTGAATTATCATTATTTTGTGCATACTCTATTGCAGCTGGAATATCTATTCCGTTTTCATTGTAATAACCACCGGAGATATCACTAATAGCAATAACCTTGGCACCTTGTTCATACATCAACTTAGCACTAACAGAGCCTACATTACCAAATCCCTGAACAGCGACGGTACATTTATTAGGCAATATCCCCATCTTATTAAGTGCAGCCAATGTAACCGTTACCACGCCACGACCCGTTGCTTCTTTACGTCCGTGCGAACCACCCAATATGATAGGCTTGCCAGTCACTACAGCCGTTTCTGTTTTATGGGCATTCATACTGTAGGTATCCATCACCCATGCCATAACCTGCTCGTTAGTATTCATATCGGGGGCAGGTATATCACGATCGGGACCAAACACCTCGAGCATATTCGCCGTATAACGACGTGTCAGCCGCTCCAACTCCCCATCCGAAAGCTGTTTAGGATCAACACGTACACCACCTTTAGCTCCACCAAATGGTACATTTACAATTGCACATTTCCAGGTCATCCAAGCGGCTAATGCATTCACCTCTTCAAGGGTTACATCCGGAGCATAACGGATGCCGCCTTTAGAAGGCCCCAGTAAGTTATTATGGATAACACGATACCCTTCAAAAACACGAATATCTCCACTGTCCATAACAATAGGAATGGAAACAATAACCTGTTTAACAGGACTTGCTAAATATTGGAACATTCCTTCGTCAAGCTCAAGCACTTCCGCAGCAAAACGGAAACGCTCTAACATCGATTCAAAAGGGGATTCTTCATCAAGTTTAGGCCCCGGCTCTTTGTAATAACCGGTGGTGTACATATTTTTATTGTATGGCATAAATTGAGATTAAAAGTAATCTGATCTTGTTACTGTTAAATGCTATAAATCTATCATGACATTGATTGCCTGATAGTCATTTTTAAAAGACAGAAAGGTATAAAAAAATTATCAGATGATATAGGTAAGATTTGAGAATCATATCAAAAAAACTTTCTGCCATTACAACATAAATAATATAACATCATTCCCTTATTGATACATAACAGCATGTTGCATTTGAATAAAATTTAATGTTGATTCTACACATTAAACATGTAGATAAACGTTATAACCTCTTTTTATTGTTAATCTCATTACTGTAATAATAATTTAAATGCTATGGACGCGAATGTTCTGGTATTAAATAAAGATTATCAACCATTAAGTATTTGCTCGGTACATCGGTCGGTTAAACTTCTATTCTTAGATAAAGCCGAAATGGTTCATGACTATCCCGAGCGAACCATCAGTACCGTTTCAAAGGATTTTTCTTATCCCTCAGTAATCCGATTGCGGCGATACATCAACATCCCCTATAACCAGATCGTCTTGTCTCGCCATAATATTATGAAACGCGACCATAAAACCTGTCAGTATTGCGGTTCATCAAAAAATCTTACGATTGATCATGTGTTACCCAAAAGCCGTGGTGGCCAAGACACGTGGGAGAACCTAGTAACAGCCTGTAATACTTGCAATGTTGAAAAGGGAAACCGTACGCCCAAAGAAGCGGAAATGCCGTTAAAGCAAAAGCCTTTTCGTCCCATCCATATTACCTTTCTACAATCTATCCTTGGTGGCGTTCAGGAGGATTGGAAACCCTACCTATACATGTAATATCTCTGAGATATCTCCGATAAGTAAGCCAAATTCTCTTCATAAGAAATACATAAAAAAACCTTATCTTCGAGGTTCATTCACACTTTTAGAATTCAACCAGTACCATGAGTAGCAAAGGAAGAGTATTAGTAGCTATGAGCGGAGGCGTAGATTCCTCTGTTGCAGCTGTTATGCTCAAAGAACAAGGATATGATGTCATCGGAATTACGATGAAAACATGGGATTATTCCCGTGTAGGCGGCAAATCTGATAAAGAAACCGGATGCTGCACCCTTGAATCCATGAACGACGCACGACAGATTGCCGTCAACCATGGCTTCAAGCATTTTATCGTAGATATCCGTGACGAATTTGGCGACTGGGTTATCGATCGTTTTGTGGATGACTACATGAGTGGGCGCACGCCCAACCCCTGTGTGCTATGTAATACGCACATTAAGTGGGCCGCACTGTTACGCCGCGCCGACAACCTTGGATGTGATTATATTGCTACGGGACATTATGCCAACGTGCGCGAAGAAAACGGACGATATGTAATCTCCAAAGGGCTCGATCCCAAAAAGGATCAGTCGTATGCACTTTGGGGTGTTGAGCAAAAGCACTTGGCACGTACTATCTTTCCACTGGGAAGCTATGAAAAGACTGAAATTCGCGATATGGCAGAAGAATTTGGTCTCACAAAAGTAGCCGACAAACCCGACTCCTACGAGATCTGCTTCGTCCCTGATGATGATTACCGCCGTTTCCTAAAAGATCGTGTTGATGGACTTGAAGAACGCGTCAAAGGCGGTAAGTTTATTGATCAGGATGGAAACATCGTAGGCGAACATGAAGGGTATCCCTTTTACACTATAGGCCAACGCCGCGGCTTGGATCTAGCGCTTGGCAAACGCGTGTATGTCACCGATATAGATCCCGAAACAAATGTCATTACCATTGGTGAAAAAGAGGATCTAGTAGCTACTACATGCAAAGCCAAAAATATCAATTTAAGTAAGTACGGGGAAGTACCCGGCGGCAAGATGGAAATTACCGGAAAAATCCGCTATAACGATGACGGCGTTGTTGGCCAACTAAAACAGTTGGGTGATGACGAAATCGAAGTTACCTTCCCCACCGGACGAGAAGCTATTACACCCGGACAGGCAGTAGTCTGTTACGAAGGTGATGATGTTGTCGGCGGTGGCTGGATCCATAAAGTAAATGTGGATACCAACGTTCTACAAGAAGCATAATCTTTGTAGTTGCCAAACGTTATCTAGCCTGCTCGTTAATTTGGGCAGGCTTTTTATTTTTAGCGAAACTTTGTATTTGTTTTTGATGTAAAAAAGCATAATTCAATTATTTACCTAAACTTTTTTGATCATGAAAAAAGCGTCCTATTATCTCTCGGCCATGCTCTTAGTTGCCTCTTTTAGTCAACAGCCTGCTTCGGCACAATTCGAGGGCAAAATAACCTTTAACAGCTACAACTATACATCAGAAGGAGTTGAGCAAAAAGACGATAATTTCACATTGTATATAACCCCCGACCGCATTCTATTGCAGGGCAAAAAGGAATATGGATTTATGGAATCCATTCAAACAGAAGGAGTACTTGTTCGGCTCGACTTTGAAGATTTTGTGTTTCTAACCGGTGATAATGAAGCCCTCAAAATTTCTAAATCCGATATCACCTCCATGATGAACATGTTTGAAAATGGCCAGAGTGCAAACAAAGCAGCTGGCAAAGCCGATGATGTTGATTACGAACGCACCGGTGAATCAGCAACTATTCACGGATACCAGGCAGACAAATTTATTTTTCGGGATGATGAAGAACCCAACGAACATACCGAAGTATGGATGACGAATCAGCTCGATGTAAACTGGGGCATGCTGGCTGAATCATGGAGCGGCAGTGCTGAAACTATTATCAGTAGCCTGCCTACTAACCTCGTGTTCAAAGAGAAATATTTTCCACTTAAGGTAGAAGTATTTAAAAACGATCAGCTTGTATCAAAGTTAGAAACTACCGAAGTAAATACCTCTTCTATTGCCAAAGCCATGGTTCAAGTTCCATCAGGCGTTAAAGTACTCAGTTTTCAAGATTACCTCTTTCAAAAAATGAGTAAGCAATAAAGTTTAGAAATGGGTAATGAGTATTGAGGATCAACACTTCTCAATACTCATTACTAGTTACCAATTATTGTCCGCTAAAGCTTCCCATAAGGTGCATTTCGCCATTTAGTTGAGACGATTCGCCATCAGTCTCCAGCGTAACGGCAAAAGAAAAATCCTTTTGCCTATCCAAACCATCCAGATTTTCAGTCATAAATAATGCATCTCCATTACCATCCACAGAAAATGAGCTGATATTTACGGCTTTGTTATCAAAAATAGCCCATAACTGGTATTGCTCATCTTCTTCCGGAGACGGCAGCTCGGCAAGCCGGACAACAGCCCTGTTATTCTGGGAATCCCAAATTACATTGCCATATCCAAAGGGATTTGCCTCCATGCCCAACAACCTCACCAAATGCAGCTGACGAGAATCTATCACCGCAAGCATTTGCTGCAGCTCATTCATCTCATTTTCAAGATCAGCTATCTCCTCCTCTTGGTCTGTAATAGTACTCTCTTGGGTACTAATCTCCGAACGCAGCGAAAAAGCATAAAATACCAGGCTTAAACAAATAAAACCCAAAACAATTGATGTTACTAATGTAAGAGATACATAGGTTTCTCCATTATCATCAGTTTCATCTACAACTTTTTCATCCGAGGCAACCTCCATTTGTTCCGAAGAACGATCCGTCTCCTGCTCATTCCCGTCCTCCACCTCTGAAAGCAGTTGCTCTCTCAGCTCATCCGGCGAAGGATCATCCTTTTCAGAAAATAACAGCTCATTTCCTTTCGTGCGCATCTGCTGATACAATTCCCGTTCCTCTTCTGTCGCCTCATCCAGCATTTCCTCAAACCGCATGCGCTCATCCTGATCAAGAATATTTAGTACATAATCAGCACAAAGTTCTTTAAACGTTCTCCTATTCCCTTGTTGTTTAGCCATCACAAAATGTATATTTGATGAATATTACGTAAGTCATTATCACATAAAAGTTTCAGAAAAAATAATAACCAAATAAATTACTAGAACGTGCCCTGGCTCCTTAGGATGACACTCGTGGTAGCACTGCTCATGCTACCCGTCCAACTTTACCTATCATTTAGCTATTACGCAAACCTCAAATCCCACTCCCAAAAACGGGCAATCATACCCATCATCCTACTAACATTCTACGCCTATCCGCTCATTGCCCTAATCGACTTTTACACTACCAGTACCATCGACCTGCTCAGCTATCCCCAACCTTTGGTCTACTGGTTCTGGTTTGGACTCATATTCGTATTTCAGCTTGCAACCTGGGTCATAGTCACCGATCTCATCAAAGTAATCACAAACTATTTTTATGGGGATAAAAACGTGATTAGCCGGTGGCATCCTCACCTGATCGTAGCACTATTCGCAACTATATTCCTGTTTACTGCAACAAAAACCTACCTCCACACAACCCAAGTGCAAGCAAAGCATCATACCATTCCCGTAGAAAACCTGCCCAAATCGCTCCAAGGATTAAAAATCGTTCATATTTCCGATATCCAAGGTGACGAATACACCGGTCGTAACGAGATCCGGAATTACATTCAGCAAATAAACACCCAAAATCCGGACCTTATTATTTTTACCGGCGATCTCATTTCCTACGGTACCGACTTTATTGAGATGTCGGCAGAAGAATTGGGCAAAGCGAAATCAAAATACGGAACCATAGCCATCGTCGGTGACCATGATTACTGGGCCGGTGTACCTCATGTTAAAAAGGCATTGAATAATCAAAGTATTCCACTTCTGCAGGATGAAAATTACACCATCCAAATTGACAGTACCACCAAAATTACCATTACCGGCGTTACCGAAGTATACAGCAAGCAATCAGATTCCTCCACCGTAGATTCACTGACGAAAAGCGCTTCCGATAGCGCGCTAAAGATATTTGCATCCCACCAAGTCAACGATCAATTAATAGCGAAAGCCCAGCAACAGAACTACCATCTTGTGCTATCCGGGCATACCCACGGCGGACAAATACATGTGCCATTTATGGGAATGAATTTTTCAGCATCCCAGCAAGAAACCAAATACGTTCAGGGACTTTACAACGAAAATGGTTTGCCGATCAACGTGAATAACGGCCTGGGATTTACCCTGGCTCCCATTCGGTACGAAGCCCCGCCCAATATTTCCATCATTACGCTGCAGAAAGAGTGAGACAATCCATTAGTTACGAGAGCATTGAACCCTGAAGCAACATTTCTCTTCATCAACGGGTCTCACTGAAATTAAAACTTATAATTGTCATCTCGAACGAAGTGAGAGATCTATGTTTTACGCTGCTATCTCAATGGACCATCATTCCACAGTGGCATCAAGCGCACACGTTTAATGCTAATTACTATTCGATAAACTCCATCATTTTATCAGGGCTATTTGTTGGCAGCTCACATGCATAGTTCTGACAGACATAAGCAGTAGGCTTACCATCTTTCATCCCAAAATCGGAAAGATACGGTACCAAATCGCCAATCGTGCTATCCTCCGGATCATGGAAAATAACAACTGCACGGGGTAAAAAACGGTTCTGCAGCGGACGTATAAATTCTTCAATATCAGAATCATCTTGAGAACCTGCGATAACAATTTCCTGAGAATCTCCCTCCAGAAAATCCACACTCTGCAGAGCTGCTCCAAAGCTCGTCGGCGCTTTTTCAATACTTTCAGCAAACAACTTTAGCGATTCATCAGCCATCTCTTCCCACTCAGTATTGGCAGTCATTCGTCCCAATCGAAGTAGGTTCAGCATGGCAATGGAATTCCCCGAAGGCATTGCCCCGTCATAAATCTCTTTCTTCCGCCCCAGCAGCTCCTCAGCAGTTTCATCCGTAAAGTAAAAACCACCGTTCTCGTCATCCCAAAATTGATCCACAAATTGTTCATTCAACGAAACCGCCTGCTGCAGATATTCCGTTCTAAATGTAGCCTCATACAGCTCCAAAAGTCCCCATATCACAAATGCATAATCATCGGCATGACCATCAATAGCAACATCCCCATTGCGATAACGGTGCTTTAGTATTCCTTTTTCAGTGAGCATCTCATTATCAATAAACTTCCAGCAACGTTCAGCTTGCACGAGGTACTGCTCATTTTCAAAAGCTGATCCGGCCTTGGCCAATGCCGCAATGAGCAAACCATTCCAATCGGTGAGAATCTTATCATCAAGGAGCGGATGTACTCGTTTTTTGCGTTTTTCCAATAATTTTTCCCGAATTGATGCCAATGTAGCACGAAGTTTTTCAGGCTCCATATCCCGTTCTTGGGCAAGCTCCTTAAACAATTTTTGAAGATGCGGGATATTTTTGCCTGTCTTCCGACCGGTAGCCTCATCATGATAATTACCTTCATCAGTCAGGTTATAGGCATCGATAAAAAGTTCTGCTTCAGCCAGCGGCAATAGTTCTCGAATTTCGGTAGTACTCCAAACATAAAACTTTCCCTCTTCTCCCTCACTGTCAGCATCTTCCGCAGAATAAAATCCGCCATTCTCATCCTGCATCTTACGCATCAAATAACTACAAATTTCATCTGTCGTCTGCTTGAATAGATCGTTCTTGGTGCATTGCCAACCCTCAGTATACGCCATCAGTAACATTGCCTGATCATAAAGCATTTTCTCAAAATGTGGTACCAACCATTTCTGATCCGTCGAATAGCGGTGAAAGCCTCCGCCGATTTGATCAAAAAGCCCACCCATGCGCATTTGGGTTAGTGTTTTCTCCACCATCTCCAGCGCTTTTGAATCCTGATGACGATCCGCATAGCGAAGCAAAAACATTAGGTTATGCGAACTCGGAAACTTGGGGGATGAACCAAATCCTCCATATTGCTCATCAAACTGCTGCTCGTACTGATCGTACGCCTCATCTAAAATATTACTATCCAAACGATCTGATGGGACAAATACATTTGACTTCTGAAAGGCAGTGACAATCTCATCTGTAGAATTGATAATTTTCTCCCGATCATTCTGCCACAGCTTAGAAATCCATGGAATAAGCTCGCGCATTCCCGGGCGGCCCTGTCGCCCGGCTTTTGGGATATACGTTGCCGCATAAAAAGGATTCTTATCAGGCGTTAAAAAAACATTAAGGGGCCAGCCGCCACTACCGGTAAGCATCTGACAAACCAACATATAGGTATTATCAATATCGGGACGCTCTTCGCGATCTACCTTAATATTTACAAAGGCACGATTCATCAATTCGGCAACTTCTTCATCCTCAAACGACTCGTGTGCCATCACATGACACCAGTGGCAGGTCGCATAGCCGATAGATACCAGCACCGGCTTGTCTTCTTGCTTGGCTTTTTCAAATGCTTCCTCTCCCCAGGGATACCAATCTACCGGATTGTCGGCATGCTGCAACAAATACGGACTGGATTCATTCGCCAGACGATTTTGATTGTTATCAGGAGAATCAGTCATCTACTCTTTATCTACATCTTTTGAAAAACGTTCGCTGTAATCCACGATAAAGCGATCGTATTCTTCATCTATAAGATCCGTTGAAATCATGAAGTCGGCCGATGAGCGATTGCACGCCATAGGAATATTATAAAGCACGCCAATTCGCAACAGTGCTTTCACATCTACATCATGCGGCTGGGCCTGGAGCGGATCCCAGAAAAAAATCATCATCTCAATCTTATTTTCTGCGATGGCGGCTCCAATTTGCAGGTCGCCACCCAGAGGGCCACTATTAAAGCGATTTACATCCAGGCCTACCTTATCGGCAATCATTTCACCTGTCGTACCCGTCCCAAACAAGTTATGTTTTGAAAGCGATCCCTTGTTAAAATCGCACCAGTCAATTAGATCCTTTTTTCGATGATCATGGGCAATAAGTGCAATATTCTTCTTTTTTTTCATTTTTTTTGCTCCGGGAGCAACAGGCTGCTGAGAATCTTTTTTTGCATTCATATCAGAAATATAATTTTTAGAAAATAGTAAAGTCAGCAGATAAGCTACGGTAAGTAGAGGTGGCTCTCAAGCTATAATTTAGATGAGCAAACAACCTTATATTGCCAGTCGAAGTGGAGAATCACTTATTTGTATGCGCTTGATGGAAAACGATTCTTTATTAAATCCCTTGAGGCGAATATTAATATCCTCAACTCTCCCTTCATTCTCAGAATCCTCAAGCATTTCTTGCAAATTATACTTGCTAAATACTTTCTGAGAAATGATGAGTTCATTTTCTGATGCGTAATCCACAAAACGCGAAGCAATATTAACGGTACAGCCAAAGTAATCGATACGGCTATTGAGATTAACAGCCACACAGCTCCCGTGATGAATTCCGGCCTTAAGCTGAAAATCATCGGTAAAGCGTTCGTCGTCCGATATCATTTTTTGAGCTCTCAGATAAGCTCGTAAAGCCTGGTCGGGCTCACAAAATACCGCCATTACCGAGTCGCCAATTGTTTTAACTATAGCACCGTTCTCTTTGGAAACTACCTGTTGCAGGATTTCAAAGTGATCGATGACCTGTCCCACAGCCTTGTCATCTCCTTCCTCGTTATACATGCCCGTTGAATCAAACAAATCAGTAAACATCAACGTCAGGTTATCGACTGATATTTTTTCACCCTTGCGCAGTACTTCATTTGCAAAAAGATTGCGAAATAGCTGCGACGATGTTGCCCGAGCAGCGCTCACTCCGTGCAAAGACCAGCTCTTGCGCTCGAGAGTAATAAGTTGATTTTTATCAGTTGTATTTTCGATACTCAAATTGGGACTGTTTGCAATATGAACCTCTTCTCCGGTAAGCCCCGAGGTGTTAATATTTACATGAACCGTATCATCTCCATGCTTATCCACATGCACCAAAGCCGCACCTTTTGACTGCGTTGATCGCAAAATATATTCCCCTGATTGTAAATCTGTCATCAAATAGCGCTTTTGCCCGGGTTTAAGATACTGTTGCAGTACCACGTGCGACTTCTGCTGTGGTCCCCGAATACAATATTGATCCCTATTTATTTTTCGGATTAACGGATGCGGTGTAAAACTAAGCTGAACCGTTTTATTAAAATTGACCTTGAATTCCTGCTCACACTCATCACAATAAATCGGCTCATGAATCTGATTTAACGTTTTTACCGATTCCTGAATACTTCTGCAGGATGGACAATACAGATCCCAGTTAAAATTTAGAAGATTCGCTTTGGCCGCATGGATAAAAACCTTAAAAACCTTTTCCGTAGATAGGTCCCACTGCTCTGCAAGTTTGAGTGGAGAAATTTGCTGCAGCTCCAAATCATCAGCACGGCGAATAAAGTCAATCAACCGCTTCAATATGGCAGCATCAACCTCGCTATTGTGCAGCTCTTCCTCAATCTGTCGTAGTCGATTTTCGCCCCCGCGGACCAATCCTTTTTTATTGGCAATCTGATAATGATGACGATCGCTTATAGCCAACTGATCGTATCTGTCAATTACCTTTTTAAAACGTCGCTTTACCAACATTTTAAGTTTTAAGGTATTCCAAAACGAAAGGAGTTTATTACGGGGGACGGCCCAAAACTTAACAATTACACGACTTCCCTTTTCATTTTCCTTTAAGTCAACCTGGATTTTCAAATCCTTGTATGCTCCTGACTGGTAATGACGAACTACACCAAAACGAAATGGATATTCCCATTCAAAAGGCTCTTCTTCCCAAACTTCGTATCGGTTTATTCCATTGTAGGAAAGCTGAATTAAATCCTGATCTACCGACTGGGTAATATGAACTTTCTGAATGCTTGGCTGATTTAAGTCCTTAAACAAGCGATTGACATCAGTAATAAATGGCCAAATCTCTTGCGGTAGAGCATTGACCTGCCAGCTCCAAGATAATTGTACCGTCTTATGATGAACCATTTATTTGTGACTTTTTATAAGCGAAAAAGTTCTGCACAATTGACTTCGTGAATTAGTGCAGTATGCGTTATATTTATGTCCTTTATTTAAAAGAGCATAGAAACACTAATCTGTTACAAATCTTTAAATTTATTTTATGGCAGTAGAACGAACTCTCACGATCCTAAAACCAGATTGCGTACGAAAAAATCTAATTGGCGAAGTTACCCGCCGCATTCAAGAGGCCGGCTTTCGCATTGTTGCGATGAAAATGACTCGTCTGACCAAAGATACCGCAGGCGGATTTTATGCCGTTCACAAAGAACGCCCATTTTTCGATGAACTTGTTGAATTTATGAGCAGCGGCCCCTGCGTACCCATGATTCTTGAAAAAGAAAATGCCATCGAAGATTTTCGCGAATTTATTGGTGCTACCGATCCAAGTGAAGCTGAAGAGGGGACCATTCGTGCCGATTTTGCGGACAGTATAGGCGAAAATATTATTCACGGCTCTGATTCTGTTGAAAACGGCAAAAAAGAAGCCGCATATTTCTTTTCTGAAGCAGAAGTGGTAGCTAATAAAGCCTAAGTAAATTTCGAGGATATGCGAGCCACTACCGTCCTACTTATCGTTTGCACCTGTTTAATCCTTATGGGATGTAACTTAATCCAATCGCAGCCAACGGTAAAAGTAGGTGCTCATGTCTTGCTCGACAATCACCTTAATGAGCTCGAAGACAAACGCGTAGGGCTGGTGATGAATCCGACTGCCCGCGTAGAAGGCTCGCATATGCTTGATACCTTACTTGCTCGTGACATAAACGTTACAGCACTTTTTGCTCCCGAACACGGTTTTCGTGGAGATATTGGTGCAGGAGAAACCATTGAAGACGGCATTGACCAATCTACCGGTCTGCCTGTTTTTTCGCTCTACGGCAATACACGCACCCCCACCCAGGAAATGCTTGAAAAGACAGATATCCTGCTTTTCGATATTCAGGATGTAGGTGCCCGATTCTATACCTACAATGCTACGCTGGGTAATATTATTGAGGCCGCTGCTGCAAAAGATATTCCGGTCTGGATTTTAGATCGTCCCAATCCCGCCGGTGATTTTATTTCAGGATGGATGATGCAAGACAAACATCAATCTTTTGTGGGAAAATACCCTATTCCCATGGTGCATGGGATGACCCTCGGTGAATTAGCCAAAATGATGGTCGGCGAACAGTGGATTGATAATGCAGAACAGGCAACCGTTCGAGTAATTCCCATGGAGGGATGGAACCGCTCAATGAAATGGCCCGAAACAGGCCTCGATTGGATTCCCCCATCTCCCAACCTGCCCAGTTTTTATCACGCTTATGTCTATTTGGGAACCGTTCTTTTTGAAGGAACAACGATGTCTGAAGGACGCGGTACGGATAATCCCTTTCTTCGAATCGGATCCCCAAAAACTAAACTTACCACTTCTCATATTGCACAGCTTCGTCGACAATTTTCCGGCGTCAATATAGAGCGGCGCTCTTTCACTCCCGAATCTATGCCCGGCAAAGCATCCAATCCCAAATTTGAGGGCGAACAGTGTCACGGTATTGCCATTCAAGTAACCAATCCCGATGCATTTAACCCGGTTACTCTTGGGGCCGAACTTTTATCAACTTTACTCGATGCTACCCCCGATGCTTCGCTCAATGACTACATGCCCAAGCTTAGCGGTATTGATAATTCATCTCTGCAAGAACAGCTAAAAAACGATTTGTATCCCAAGCAATGGAAGGAAACAGCTTCTGAATTTAAGGAGCAACGTGAACAATATCTTCTCTACGAATAATGCTTAACTCTGTACTTTCCGTTTCCACTCGTAGCAAAGCAGGGCAGCACTTACCGAAGCATTCAGCGACTCAACATTGTTTTCCATAGGAATACGAAATTTGTAATCGCAGTGCTCTAGGGTTTTTTGACTGATACCGCTTCCCTCGTTGCCAACGACAAATGCCAGCGGTCGATCAACTTCCAGGTCCCAGAGCTCTTGATCTCCATCCATATCCAAGCCGCCAATCCAAAATCCCTCATCTTTTAGCTTCATTATGGATTGATTGAGATTACCAACGCGAACAATTGGGATGCGACCCACCGTTCCTGCCGATGTCTTATGAACAGTAGCATTTATCGGCGCCTGTCGATGTTTGGGAACCAAGACGGCCGATATCCCCGCTGCCGCAGCTGTACGGAGCATAGCCCCAAGATTTCCGGGATCTTCAATTTCATCCAGCAACAGAACGGCCGGGTAGTCGGATGTATCAACGGTATCGAGCCAACTTCCAAAATCCTGATATGATATCTGGCTCATCAGTGCTACTACGCCCTGATCATTTACGCTGCCCACAAGATCATTGAGTTTGGAACCAGGAACATGTGAAATAGGTATACGATGTTGGGATGCTAAATCAAAAATCTCTGAGAGTTGAGAATCGTGCAGCGAATCGCGTACAAAAATCTTTTGCATACGTTCGGCTTCGTTCCTCAGTGCCTCTATGATAGAGTTACGACCATAAACATAAATATTTGTATCACTTTCTGTCATGATAAATCAGGGAATTGAAATATTAATAATTTCGTTTAACTTGTAAGTACTTAACGATCTATTAAATAACGGGTATACCTATGAAAAATAAGAACCCAAAAGATGATTCGTTTCCATCCTCGGAATCATCCAATATAAAGGATTCCATACATAATTCTGCCATTTCTCAATATGTTGAACAAACCCATTCGCTTTCAGCATTCTATCTGATTGCCGGGGTGTCACAGGTCTTACTGGGATTGGCTGTAGTTACGGTATCCGTGTTGGGGCTTATCCAGCCACAATGGATTTCCACCGCGTTAATAATGATCGCCAGTGTAACAACTATGATTGGTCTTTATCTTCTGTATATCACGGCTGCAAAAAGAAACAACCCTAAATCTTTGTTACGTAACGCCATGCAGCGGATCATGCAACACAAAAACTGATATGACGGACTTTAACGATTCCGACACACAGAACCGACTTCAATCTTACCTTACTGTACACCTCAAGAAAGACGAACTGTCGCTGCCCGAAAGCGAACAAGTGGATGCCCTTCACAAGAAAAAACGGAATAAATGGATTCAACTTGCCGTAAATATTGCGGCTATATTATTTTTTGGCTACTCCTTTTATTTTGATATTACCCAGCTCAGCCAAACATTTTTCATCATCATTTTGGCTGTTTTTGCAATAAACGTGGGATTAATATTCTATCAAAAAAATCAAATCGATGAGTTGCTGGAATACTTGCAATGGAAAATACAGCATGAGAATTAAGCATCTCTGTCTTATCTTGACATTTGCTTCTATTGCAACTATTAACTGTCAGGCCCAATCATCTATGACTCAAAAGCATAATTTACCTGCACTTTATAACGATGATGGCGACAATTTTGTGATCATAGCCCACCGCGGTGCCAGCGCTTATTATCCCGAAAATACAATGATCGCTTTTAAAAAAGCGGTAAAAATGGGCGCAGAGATGATTGAACTTGATATTATGATGAGTAAAGACGGCGTTCCAATCGTTTTTCATGATGCTAAGCTTAACAAGCATACCAACGGCAACAGCTACGTCAAATATTACACGCTCGAAGACCTAAAAAAGCTAGATGCCGGTTCCTGGTTTGACGCTGAATTTTCTGATCAAAAGATTCCCACTCTCGAAGAAGTACTGAAATTTGCATCAGAAAATATTGCTCTCAATATCGAAATTAAAACCGAAGCTGTTTCTAATGAGATTAAAAACGGGATAGAAGAGAAAGCACTTCAGCTTGTCAAAAAATATGGGATGGAAAAGCATGTCTTATTTTCCAGTTTTAACTATCGAGCCATTCGCCATCTCAAAAAATTAGATCCTAATATTCCTGCAGCTTTACTCTACGAGAAAAAGCAATCAAACCGATTACTGCCACATCAGCTCGTTGAAAAATATAATGTTGATGCGTTTAACTGTAGCTATCGACAACTAAAAAGAAAATGGATGGCTGATCTCGACAAGCATGATATCCCGACTTTTATTTATACCGTGGATAGCAAAAAGCGAATGCAAAAACTCATTGCAGGTGGCGTTACCGGAATTTTTACTAACAAACCCGACCTCCTGAAATCTGTCGTTCAAAGCTATCATCTCAACAGCACAACAGATTAGTACTTTTCTTAAATTATTTGCCCATTACCTGCAAAAATATTCTGCGATCCCTCGATTTATTATCGTGATTTAAAATCACAACCTGCTGCCACGTTCCCAGCACCGGCTTACCATCGTGTAAGGGCACCGTTATTCCCGGTCCCATCATCGTAGCCCGCATATGCGAAAAACCATTGTCATCGCCCCAGGTTTCGCCGTGACGCGTTGTTTGGTCATGTGGAGCGAATTCGTCCAGCTTATCCTTCATATCTTGCACCAGCGCTGGCTCAAATTCTATCGTTGAAATCGAAGCCGTAGAACCGATCGGAAAAATATGAATGATCCCCTCTGAAAACCCGCTTTGCTCAGCAAATTCCGTTACATGCTCGGTAATATTTTTAATATCCGAAAATCCCTCAGCTCCAATCGTAATCTCTTTGCTAATTATATCCATATCACTAATTCGTTATGTTATCATTTAAAAATTCCTGCAGTGCTGTGCGATACTTTTCCCCTGTCTCCCAGAAACCGGAACCGTGCGAACCTCGCAATTCAACAAACGTTTTAGGTTCATTAGCCACCTCAAAAAGTTTTTCTCCGTGCTCATATGGAACAATTTCATCTTCTCTGCTGTGCGCCATAAAGAGAGGTGAACGAATCTGTTTGACGTTCTCCAATGTATTATAGTCATATCTTATGATGGAACGTACCGGCAGCCAAGAATACAAGTCGGCTCCCAAATCAGCGGCCGAGGTAAATGTAGATTCGAGAATGGTAGCCGCCGGCTGTTTTTGTACCGCAAGCCACGAACCAACTGCTCCACCCAGCGACCGTCCCATTATTACAATTTGATCATTATCAATATCTTTTTCTGCCACCAAATAATTCCAGGCCGCTCGGGCATCTTTATAGGTTCCCTGCTCGCTGGGTTTCCCCTCGCTTTTGCCATATCCCCGGTAGTCAAAAATAAAAACGTTGAGTCCCAAATTGTGCAAGAGCTGAATGGTTTGCAGGCGTCCCGAAATATTTCCTGCATTTCCATGAAAATATAAGACTGTAATATTGCTACTAGTTGGAATATACCAGCCGTGAAGACTTACCCCATCCTCTGTTGTAAATGTGACATCTTCATACGATAAACCAACATCCTCGGGCGTATAAGTGATTGATTTTTGAGGATAATAAATCATCTGCGACTGCAGCAAGTACATCAAGACAACCAATAAAAGATATCCGACAGCAATACTTAACAGAATCCATAAAAATGACTGCACAATTCGCAACATTCGTTAGGTAAATTGGAATTAATTAATCCAAAAATAACAAAAACTATTCACCCGAGTTTAGTAAATAGGTTTGCAACGGATGATGGCGGGCTCCATCAGGATGCAACTCACTCTCAAAAAGTACAAACTCATTGACCTGAATATTCTGAATGCCGAACTTTTTATGCTGATTGATAAATGAAGTAACCGATCGTTTATAGGCATTTTTCGTTCGCCCTATCGTAACATGCGGTTTATAAGGTCGGTTTTCGGGAGCAATTCCCATTTTCTCGCAGCGATTTTCCACTTTCTTATGCAACTCCTGAAGATTCGCATTTTCTTTAATACCTGCCCACACCACTTTGGGTTGCTTGCCCTCCGGAAAATACCCAATCCCTGAAATTGTCATTGAAAAGTCTGAATGAACAATGTTATCCAGCTCTTCCCGAAGCTCACTGACAGTCGTCTTATCCACTTCTCCCACAAATTTTAGCGTCAGATGCATCTGCTCTTGCGACTGCCATCGTATGCCCTCAATAGGTTGCTGTAAATCCAGTAATTGTTGTTTAACTCCTTTCGGCAGAGGAATTGCGATAAATAAACGCATAGAAAAAGTTAGTGGTAATGGACCTCAAATTCTTCGTATTCCTCATCGGCTTCCTCAACCGTAACGTCAATATTATCAACTCGGCTGGCCCCCGGTCCCTGCTCACAACGGTTTACCATCTCCCTGATGTGGTCCATTGGTCCGGCAAAAACAGCTTCTACACGACCATCCGGCAGGTTTTTAACCCACCCGAAAACTCCTACTTCTTCGGCATTTACTCTTGCAAAATGACGAAATCCAACACCTTGTACCCGTCCTTCGATAAATACATGCGCCTGTTGCATAATTGTTATATCTATGCTTTTTATTAAATCGTTAACGCTCAATTGATTAGTGATTCACGGGGAATGTACTAATCTGAAAGGAAATCTCGAACTTTCACGAATTAAAGTTCTAAAGTTTGTATAATTCCGTCAAACAATTTGTTACAATTTTTGCTTTGAAATAGATTTACTATGACTCTTACCCAACTCAAGTATATTATTGCCGTTGACCGTTACCGCCATTTTGCCACTGCTGCAGAAAAATCATATGTAACTCAGCCTACTCTCAGCATGCAGATTCACAAGCTTGAAGAAGAACTCGGGATTACCATTTTTGATCGATCCAAATCGCCCGTTATACCTACCGAGATAGGTGAAAAAATTATTGCCGAGGCAAAAAAAATTATTAAGCAGTCGAAACATATTGAGGATCTGGCCGCCCTGAATGATGATGAGCTTCGAGGTACTTTTCGCATCGGAATTATCCCCACGGTTGCCCCTTATCTGCTGCCCCTCTTTTTACGAAACTTCCGGAAGAAGCATCCCGATGTTCACCTCATTTTTGAAGAAGTGGTAACCGATGAACTTCTCGATCTGCTTAACCAGGATCATCTTGACATCGGTATCATAGCCACCCCGGCTGATCGCGGTAATATTTTTGAGGAAGATCTCTATTACGAACCATTTTTGGGTTATGTATCTGAGGACCATCCGCTTGCAAAGAAAGATCGTCTTTCGGTAGATGACTTGGAAGTCACCAATTTATGGCTGCTTAACGAGGGACATTGCTTTCGCGATCAAACCGTTAAGTTGTGTAAGAAATTCAGAAAAAATAAGCTCGATAATCCCAAAATTGAATTTGAAAGCGGAAATCTGGAAACACTAAAACAGTTGGTCGAACAAAACTTTGGGATGACACTCCTGCCTTACCTTGCAAAAAATCAGATCAATGAAAAATGCGCTAAAGCCCATTTACGAGAGTTTGACGATCCAGTTCCACGCCGGAAAGTACGCATTGTATACGGGCGCGAATACCTGAAAAAGAATATTATTGAGGCTTTCAAAGAAGAAGTAATGGCAGTCATCCCTGATGTACTCACAAAAGAGGAGGAGGGATTTTTAGTCGAATAGTTTGTGCCCCACTCAGCTATTAATTTTGTCAAATATTAGCTACTTTTGAGGCTTATTTTTTCAACCTTAAAAGTAGATCTTCGTTTTGGATCATTCCATTCTGCTGTGGTCGGTATTCAATGTGTTCATCATTGCGATGCTCATTGTCGACCTCGTTGTACTTCACAAAGAAGATGAACCTGTCAGCATCAAAGAAGCCCTTTACTGGACAGGTGCTTGGATTGTCATGGCCCTAATCTTTGGTATTGGAGTCTATTACTACATGGGTTCCCAGACGGCCATTGACTACTATACCGGCTACCTGATCGAAAAATCGCTCAGCGTTGATAATATATTCGTCTTCCTGCTGGTGTTTACCTATTTCAAAGTTCCGGATGAATTCCAGCACAAAGTACTTTTCTGGGGAATATTTGGAGCTCTTGTCATGCGTCTGCTCTTTATTTTTACCGGCGTGGCGCTTATAGAACGCTTCCACTGGATTATTTATGTATTTGGGGGCTTCCTCGTTTTTACCGGTATAAAACTGGCCATGGAAAAAGATAAAGAAGTCCACCCCGAACGGAACCCAGTCTTAAAATTAGTCCGGCGCTTTTTCCCTACCACCAAGAGCTATCACGGCTCCAAATTTTTTATCCGAAAAATGGGTCGGCTTATTGCCACGCCCCTGTTCATTGTTTTAGTGGTCATCGAAACAACCGACCTCGTTTTTGCCCTCGATTCTATTCCCGCCATTTTAGCGATTACGCGAGATGAATTTATCATATACAGTTCCAACGCTTTTGCCATATTGGGACTCCGAGCCCTATACTTTGCCGTCGCTGGCATCATGCGTCTTTTCCACTATCTGCACTATGGACTTTCCCTCATTCTTGTTTTTGTGGGAGTTAAGATGCTGCTTTCCGACTTTTATCACATCCCTACCCCATATGCATTAGCATTTATTGCCGGTGCACTTACTCTCTCAATTATTGCTTCTATCTTATATCCCAAAGAGGAAGAACCAGTAGAAGCCGAAAATCTTCCAGACGAATAATTCAGTAATTATGGATTTGGAAAGCTTCTCAACAAAATGGTTTGCTCTTTACTATTCGGTACTGGCTATTTGTTTGATTGGAGCCGGGGGATATATCACCCTTAAAAAGAATCAGATTGCTGACTATTTACTCGATAAGGCAGATTACGAAAAACCACCGGCCCTGTTTATCAGGATTTTAAAATATCTCCTTTTTTTCACTCTTCCCGGACTCGTACTTTCATTCACTCCTTTCTCATGGATTGAACTTCTCTTTACTATTTGGAGTTTATTCGTTGTGTATATAGCAGGACTTCAACTGGTGCGGTGGGAGCAAAGTCGCACGCTCATTAAAGCCAGCCAACAGCTGCCCAGTATCATTAAAAGAAGTGGTGCCATTATGGTGGCAGTGGGATCAGCTATATTCCTGCTGGCATACTTAGTAATCACCCGACACCCAATATCATGAATATCACCAAGGCAGGATATCACGGAATTCTGCTCCCGGATCTAAACATTGGCTTCGACTACAATGGTACGTCCACCCAACATACCTTCATTTCGCACGCCCACGCCGATCACATGCCCCGCAATCGCGACAGCAGCGTATATTGTTCACCCAACACCCTCAAGCTAATGCAGCGACGCGGTTATAAGGGCGATGCTACAGTCCTTGATTTTGGGGAATCCATAGAAACAGAAAAAGCTCGTATCACCCTTTATCCGGCGGGACACATTCTGGGCTCGGCAATGATATATGTAGAATCGGATGAAGGTTCGGTTCTCTATACCGGTGACTATCGAACCCCACCATCTCCGGCTTCAGAGGGATTTTCCATTCCCAATCAGGTCGATCATTTTATCACGGAAGCCACTTTTGGACTGCCTATTTATAAATGGGATACCCACGAAAACCTCGGACAGGAAATCCGTTCATTCGCCTCAAAATCCCTTGATAATGGATACACACCAATATTTTTAGCTTATAACTTAGGCAAGGCACAAGAGGTGATGCACCTGCTGGCACCGCTTGGACACCAAGTTCAAATTCACGGGGCAGGATATAAAATGTGTGATGTATATGAGGAGGCCGGAATCGATTTGGGCAATTACGAATCTTATGACCGCGATACCTGTGAAGGCAAAATTTTGATTACGACCAACTCAGCACTCAACAACGGCTTTGCATCTAACGCCCGAAAAATGCGCATTGCCTATTGTTCAGGCTGGGCAACCCGCGAAGCAGCTCGCAGTCAGTTGACCGTGCATAAACTTATTCCGCTTTCCGATCACCTCGACTTTTTTGAACTGATACGTCTTTGTGAAAAACTAAATCCCAAAAAAGTGCATATCACCCATACTCCCAATGCCGATGTTGTTCAACATTATTTGGATAAACGAAATATCGAGTCACGATTTTTGGATATGGAGATCGAAGAAGATGATTAGTAATAGCACGTACATATATAAACACCCCTCCCTCTGGCTATCGCCAGAGTACTCCCCTCGAGGGAAGATTTTTAAAAAAGTCCCCCTTCGAAGGGGGAAAGATTCTCAGCTGACTTTAACTAAGAATCAGGGGGATGTATCAAAAGATTCATTAAAATTACTGTGCCAATGAATCTCAAGACAAATTCCTTTAAAAAGCTGGCTGATACGGCCCAAGCTATCAACGAGACGCGCAGCACTAATACTAAAATATCGTTGTGCGCAGAATATTTTCGTTCCTTAAAAAATGAGGGAGATCTCAACCGTGCAGCTCAATTCTTAGGGGAAGGGGCTTTTTCATCAATATCAGGAAAGCGAGCCACCGTTGGCAGCCGTACCTACTCCACCTGTGCAGCACAGTTCTGTGAAATTGACTACGAAAAAGTTTTTAAGCCTTGTAAAACGGCCCTGGGTAGTGCTTCCGAAGCGATCGAAAAACTGATGCACAACATTAAAATAGCTCGCAAAAAACGCGAACCGGCACAACTAAGTCTTCGAGAAATAGAATCAATTTATGAAGATATTTATCGGGTATCCTCACGCGCCGACAAACAGAAAATTTTACGCGATGCATGGAAACAGATGACCCCGGTCGAAATAAAATTTTTTATTCGCATAATGACGCGGGGATCTCTGCGTATCGGCTTTGAAACCAAAAGTGTGGTATCGACACTGGCCAAAGCTTTCGACAAAAATGTAGATGACGTTCGCTATGCTCACATGATTACCGGAAGCATTGGAAAAACAGCAGTTCTCTGTAAGAATAATAAACTGGATGAAGCAAGCTTTAAGCTTTTCCATCCCCTTTCGTTTATGCTTGCTTCCCCAATAGAGAGCCGTTCCGTTGAAAATTTGAATAGATATATAGCCGAAGAAAAATTTGATGGTATGCGAGCGCAGGCACACCTAAGCGAAAAACAGGTAGAACTTTATTCTCGCGATCTCAATGATATCACTCATTCATTCCCTGAAATCATACAGTTTTTCGTAAAAAAAGACTTACCCGATGTGGTCTTGGATGGTGAAATATGCGTATTTAAAGATGATGAAATTCTACCATTCCAGCTACTCCAAAAACGGATGGGACGCAAAAAGCCAAGCAAAGATATTATCGAAAAATACCCAGTCTTATTTATAGCTTATGATCTCCTTTATTATGACGATCAACCTATTTTTGAAAAAAAGCTCCTGGAACGCCGTAATTTACTTGCCAAATTATCCCAAAGCCATGACCTTCCTATAACTAATCAATTTGAAGTAGAGGACCGTAACCATCTTGATGAGTTATTTAAACGTGCTTTGGCCCACGGCAATGAGGGATTAATGCTCAAAAAAGTTGACAGCACATATGAATACGGGCAGCGAAGAAAATCCTGGCTCAAAGTCAAAAAGCCGGGAGGTACACTCGATACGGTAATGATGTATGCTCATGCCGGTTCCGGTAAACGCGGGGGATACTATTCTGATTTCACGCTGGGGATACGAGTCGCAGAAGACGAGCGCTACGAAGAGGAGTTCATCCCAATTGGCAAAGCGTATGGCGGTTATACGGATGAAGAGATGAAACGCTTAAACAAACGCATTAAAGATCTGACTGTCGAAAAATACGGGCCTACCTTAGGACTCATTCCCGAAATTGTGATTGAGCTCGAATTCGATGACATTCAGGAAAACAAACGTACCAAGGCAAATTATTCGCTGCGACTGCCTCGGTTTAAAGCCATTCGCTGGGATCTTTCTCCCGAAGATGTCGACACGCTAAAAGATGTGGAGAAATTATATCAGCAGAAAATTAATAAAGCACGATTGAAGCAAGAAGAAAATCCATCTTTTTATATTGAAAGGGGAGATCCTGAAACAAGTACAGGACGACAATAGTTGAATTAAATTATATCAATTTATCATATCTAATTTTTCATTACTATGAGTAACTGGACACTTAAATCCACACCCCCGCACGACTGGTTTTTATGCTTAGATATTGATCAGTACTTCGACCACGAACACGATCCCGAAAAGGTCTTTGAAGAGGGATTTACACGTCCCATCCCATTAGATGATCGGGATATATTAGTAACCTGCTTTTTCAACGGGGATCCGGAAAACCCGGAGTTTCACTTTGAGTCTCCGGAAGCACTCAGTAAGAATGAAATCAAAGAAGCAAACAAGAGTTTAGCTCGCATTTTTGGCACGCGTATCGATTTGCGCCCCTTATATGAACAAGCAGCTGATGATCCGGTATTGGGCCCACTTCTTAAGGAATATTATGGATTTAAGCGCATGGCCCGAGCCAACATTTTTGAGGATACCGTTAATCGCATTATTCAAATGCGACTTTCGCATAAGCCTACTGCTAAAAAGATGGTCTATAACGTGCGTAAAAATTATGGATCGCTCATCAATACGGGGAATGATAACATACCGGCCTGGCCGCGTCCGCATCAGCTTATCAAGGCCACGCCTATGAGTATCCGACAGCTCGATCCGGGCCCTACCAAAAGAAAAGGAGAATTTATCATTGGTTTTGCTGAAGACTTGCTTTCCGGTGAACGTGATCTACATCATCTTGAAACATGTCAACCAGAAGTATTTTACAACACTATATCTAAGGTTCGAGGTATTGGTCCTACTTCGGCCCAGCAGCTGATGCTGTTTCGCGAACGCCCGGATGCTGTTTTTCCCAGCAATAAAAAGAAGGGCAAAGAAAAAGGGCACCGCCGGTGGATTATCCTTAATTATGGTGGTGATCCCGATAATACTTCCGAAGATGAATTC
This sequence comes from Fodinibius sp., assembly GCF_034521915.1. Lineage (GTDB taxonomy): Bacteria > Bacteroidota > Rhodothermia > Balneolales > Balneolaceae > Fodinibius. Next base: position 272,361 of record NZ_JAXHLU010000004.1, on the reverse strand, counting down.
CAGGAGATGATCAAAAATTGGAAAGGATACGAGGCCGCCGGACTTGAGTTTCTGTTCATTGACTGGGTGATGAGCGAAAAGGAAAAACAGCAAAAAGATTAGTTAGAGTCATCCTGACTGGGTTTTGGATCCTTTCAGTAATAAATTTCATCTATTCAGCTTCGAAAAGCTCCTCATCCGGACGAATTTTAATTAGCTTTGCGCCAGGCTTTGTACAGCAATCCTGAAGCAAGGATAGAAATAATTGTTATAACCGAAGCCAAAACCCACTTTCCATAAATCCAATAGCCAGTAGCAAAAAGGGCCCCGTAAACGGCAATACATCCTAAAACCATACACAGCAGCCCTTGGGGGACGCGCCATGCTTCATCTTCCAGGGGTTCAGTATCTTTTCCTTCAACACGAGCTTCCTCAATAACTTTTTGCCATCCGGGTCCGCCAGGTCGTGCTACTTTACAGAAGTTAATTAATGTTTCCTTATTCGTGGGACGAGTAGCAAATGTAACGCCAAGCCACCCGATAGTAGTTACAATTACTCCAATAATAAGTTCTTGCCATCCGGTAACTTCCGGAAGTCCGGTATGTGAATGAGCGAACTGGAAATATAAAGCAACGGCAAAAGCAATAAACATGGCGGCGATCTCACTCCCAGCATTAATACGCCACCAAAACCAGCGAAGAATAAACAAAAGCCCGGTACCGGCACCAATCTGTAAAATAATCTGAAAGCTGTCGAGCGCATTTTGCAAAAGTAACGCAAGTGCCCCGGCTACAATCATTAAAATTACGGTTGAAATACGCCCCACAGTTACAAGCTCTTTTTCTGAGCTTTCGGGTCGTATAAACCGCTTATAAAAATCGTTAACTAAATAAGAAGATCCCCAATTTAGATGTGTAGAAATAGTTGACATATAGGCAGCCGTGAGTGATGCAACCACTAATCCCAGCCAACCCGTTGGAATAAATGTAAGCATCGCCGGGTATCCCATATCATGATCGGCTACGCCCGAAGCATCGGGAAACGCCTCTTTCAAATCAGCGACTTCAGGGAAAACGATAATCGAACATAATCCCACTATAATCCATGGCCAGGGACGCAGGGCGTAATGTGCGGCATTAAAAAAGAACACTGCAGCAATGGAGTTATTCTCATCTTTAGCAGCAAACATGCGCTGAGCAATATATCCCCCGCCTCCCGGTTCAGCACCCGGATAATAAACGCTCCACCACTGTATAACCAGCGGGATAATAAAAATACCAATAGCCTGCGAAGGATCAGAGAAATCGGGCAAAATATTTAGCTGACTTACTACTTCTTTGTGTTCCAGCAATCCACTTAGTCCGCCAACTTCAGGATGATTTAATGCCACATATGCAGCAATTAGACTTCCACCAATGGCCAAAAAGAACTGGAAAAAATCGGTGAGCAATACACCACGCAATCCCCCGAGAGAGCTGTAAATAACCGTAATAAGTCCACCAATTACTACGGTTTCAACGGGCGTTAACCCCATCAATACGCCGCTAATTTTTATCGCCGCCAGTGATACCGTTGCCATCACAACCACATTGAAAATAAAGCCAAGATATACGGCACGAAAACCGCGCAGAAAAGCGGCCATTTTACCACTGTATCGAAGCTCATAAAATTCGACATCAGTTAATACCCCCGATCGCTTCCAAAGATTGGCATAGACAAAAACGGTGAGCATACCTGTAAGAAGAAAGGCCCACCACACCCAATTTCCAGACACACCATCAGTGCGCACAATATTGGCAACCAGGTTGGGCGTATCGGTTGAAAATGTAGTAGCTACCATCGATATCCCCAACAGCCACCAAGGCATATTTTTACCGGCGGCAAAAAATTGTTCTGAATTTTTACCCGCTTTGCGCATTACCCATACGCCAATGAGCAAAGAAAACAATAGATAAGCTCCAATTATAGCCCAATCGATGGGAGCAAGAATCATAGATGTTTATTAAGATTGAGGTTGATAATCCGAAAGAACACTAACAAACGTAATTTTATTGAGATGCTCAACGGTTTTTTTCCACTCTGGATATTTTCAAATAAAAAAGCCCCGTCCCTAAACGGGACGAGGCTTCAAATCGTCTTATGAAAGACGGTTACTTAAGAACGGCTGGCTTACATCATGCCACCCATTCCGCCCATTCCTCCGGGCATACCGCCTCCCATGCCGCCTGGCATACCGCCTCCGCCAGGTCCACCGTCATCATCATCGTCATCGCCTTTTGTAGGCTTATCAGAGATGATAGCTTCGGTAGTTAACATCAATCCGGCAACAGAAGCAGCATTTTCAAGTGCTGTTCGTGTTACTTTTGTAGGATCGATTACACCGGCTTCAATGAGGTCTTCATATGTTTCGGTACGAGCGTTGTATCCAAAGCCACCTTTGCCTTCAAGGACTTTCTGTACAACGATAGAACCTTCAGCACCGGCATTATTGGCAATAATTCGAAGCGGCTCTTCAAGAGCGCGATGAACTATGTTGAAGCCAACTTTCTGATCAGGCACTTCAGCTTCTAACTCTTCAATTGCTTTGCGAGCACGGAGCAGCGCAACGCCACCACCTGCTACAATGCCTTCTTCAACTGCGGCACGTGTAGCGTGGAGTGCATCTTCAACACGAGCTTTCTTCTCTTTCATTTCTACTTCAGAAGCAGCTCCAATGTTGAGCACTGCAACACCGCCGCTCAATTTAGCAAGACGCTCTTGCAGCTTCTCGCGATCATAATCAGAAGTGCTGGACTCAATTTGTCCTTTAATCTGATTTACACGAGCCTGGATATCGTTTTCTTTTCCTTGGCCGCCAACAATCGTCGTATCATCTTTCGTGATATTGACGCGATCAGCAGTACCTAAGAAATCAAGAGTAGCATTTTCGAGCTTGTATCCACGCTCTTCAGAAATCACGGTACCGTCTGTCAAGATCGCGATGTCTTCCAACATCTGCTTGCGACGATCACCAAAGCCAGGCGCTTTAACAGCTGCAATCTTGAGCGATCCGCGCAGCTTGTTAACAACCAATGTAGCCAGTGCTTCGCCTTCAATATCTTCAGCGATAATCAGCAGAGGCTTGCTGGTTTGAATAACTTTTTCCAGGATAGGAAGCAGATCCTTCATATTGCTGATCTTACTATCGAAGATCAGGATATAAGGCTCTTCCATCTCTGCTACCATATTTTCAGAATCCGTCACAAAATAAGGGGACAGATATCCGCGGTCGAACTGCATACCTTCAACCGTCTCGAGATAGGTTTCAGTACCTTTGGCTTCTTCAACAGTGATAACACCGTCTTGGCCAACTTTTTCCATTGCATCCGCAATGTTTTGGCCAATTTCTTCATCGCCGTTGGCCGAAATAGTACCAATTTGCTTAATACTTTCGAGGCTGTCACCTACAGGTTGACTTGTTTTACGAAGCTCTTCGACAATAGCCTTAACTGCTATGTCAATACCTCGCTTCAATTCCATCGGATTAGCACCAGCGGTAACATTCTTCAATCCGGTTTGAATGATGGACTGAGCAAGAACGGTAGCTGTTGTTGTACCGTCACCAGCATTATCGCTGGTTCTGGAAGCAACTTCTTTTACCATTTGAGCGCCCATATTTTGTCGCTTGTTGGACAGCTCAATTTCTTTTGCTACAGTAACACCATCTTTTGTAACTGTTGGTGCACCGAATGATTTTTCGATTACTACGTTTCGTCCACGCGGTCCCAAGGTGACCTTGACAGCATTCGCAAGCTTGTCAACGCCCTGCTTGAGAGCATCGCGCGCTTCCATATCGTAATGAACTAATTTTGCAGACATAATTGCCTATTTAATTTTTTTGAGTTTTTGTTTAAAAAATGTTGAAAGAATTGCGTTAGTCAACGATTCCAAGAATGTCGGATTCTCTCATAATCAGATACTCTTCGCCATCCAGCGTAACTTCCGTGCCAGAATACTTTCCGTACAGCACTTTGTCGCCTTCTGCTACCGACATATCAATCTTGGTACCGTTTTCAACCTTGCCAGGACCTGCAGCAACTACAGTTCCTTCCTGAGGTTTTTCTTTTGCAGAATCGGGAATAATAATTCCAGATTCAGTTTTCTCTTCCGCAGGTGCTGGCTGAACCAGAACACGATCGCTTAACGGTTTAATCTTAGATTTAGCCATAAGTATGACTCCTAATTTTAGTTATTAGTTGAAATTTGAAATTCTTGAATCCAGCAATATTGCTGTTAATACTTTTGAAATTCTTCTGTTTGAAATCACATCAATTTCAACAGGGTTATAGGTGAGCAAGTACCATACCAAACTTTAGGAGAAATGTCTTTTTATATAAAAACCGCCATCAAAAGTCTTAAAATCACCAAATAACAATAATTTAAATCTTGATGGTCAAATCTGAAAAACAGAGTGGTCGAAATTTCAGGTCAAAATGCCATCATCGACCAGTTGTGCTGTCAACTTTTCATATTCGGACGGCTCCCATGCCTCGGCTCGCTTGTCAAAGTTAAACCCACTGGGCTGCTTATCTTTACCGACCACTGGCTTTAGGGCATTGCTTAACTTTTTTCGCCGCTGATTAAAGGCCGTACGAACAACGGTTTTTAAATTCTTATCCGAACAGTTTAGCTCTCCTTTATCAAAAGTCAGTTTTACTATGGCACTTTCCACATTAGGCTGAGGACTAAAGCAGTGACGAGAAACGGGAAATAAAATTTCAGGAGTACACATGAGCTGTGTCTGCACACTCAAAATTCCATAATCTTTGGTTCGAATATTGGCTACCAATCGCTCGGCCACTTCTTTCTGCATCATCAGTAGCGCATCGGCCATTAAATAACGATTCTCAAGTAACGAGAATAGAATCTGGCTGGTAATATAATACGGCAGATTCCCGACCACATGGGTTTTCTCTTTTCCGATAGAAAGCTCTTCCCAATTTACATCCAGCACATTTTCGTGACGGATTTCCAGATCATCAAACTTTTGCTCCAATACTTCTATTGCCCGCTGATCCAGTTCCACAGCAACCACATCTTCAAACTGTTTTAGCAATGCGCCCGTCAGAGCTCCCGTACCGGGTCCAATTTCGATCACACGATCTCCCACTTTGGCAGGAATGGCATCGGCAATTTTCTGGATGATATTCTCATCCGTAAGAAAATGCTGTCCTAAACTTTTTTTCGGGCGAATACTCATTGTTTGTATAATTAATAATGTGAAATGAAGAATTAGGAATTATTTAGTTTTTAATATTAAATCCTAATTCGTATTTCCCAATTGTTACGATATAAAATCCTATCCATCTTAAATATTAAAATAGTCTTTTTGCTTAGCGTCAGTAGGTAGATTAAATTAAGCTACGTTACTTCTCGTAAAATAATCAAATATGGATATTAATCCCCTGGAAACAGAACAAATTGGAATACAGACGCTGGAAAAGCGCCTGATGAAATCGGAATCCAATATCTCCCTAAAGATAGGAGTACCAAACGAAGTCTCCAATGATGAGCGCCGAATTTGTTTAACTCCCGGTGGGGCTTCGGTTTTAATAGCCAACGGACATGAGGTTTTTATTGAGCAGGATGCCGGGGGCGAAGCTAACTTTACCGATCAGGAATTTGCCGACGCCGGCGCTGAAATTGCTCTTAGTATTGATGAGGTCTATAAAAAATCTGACATGATTGTTAAAGTTGCACCACCGTCAGATTCTGAATTTGAACTTCTTGAGCAAGACCAAACCCTCCTTTCTGCACTGCATCTTGGCAACACCACCGAAGAATTTATCGATCTTTTAATCAAAAAGAATATTACCGCTATTGGCTTCGAATTTATCAAGGGAGAAGATAAAGAGTTCCCCATTGTTCGGATGATGCACGAAATTACCGGATCAATGTCATTACAAATAGGTGCTCACTATCTGGAAAAAACAGAGGGTGGACAGGGTATTATGCTGGGGGGCATTTCGGGTATCCCCCCTGCTACGGTTGTAATTCTGGGAGCCGGCATTACGGCCGAATATGCCGCACGAACAGCCTTGGGGTATGGCGCGCAGGTATTTGTGATGGATAACGATCTTGCAAAATTACGTCACCTCGAAAATGCCCTTGATCGTCGTATTATTACAGCCACAGCTAATTACCAATACCTGTCTTCAGCCCTGCAATATGCTGATGTCGTAATCGGAGCGGCCATGTTTGAGGGGGAACGCGCTCCTGTACTTGTCACCGAACCTATGGTTGCCTCTATGAAACCCGGCAGCGTTATTGTGGATACCGTAATTGATCAAGGCGGTTGTATTGCTACCAGCAGGGCAACCACACATTCACAGCCTACATTTATGGCACACGATGTAATTCACTATTGTGTGCCCAATATTCCATCTAATGTTGCCCGCACCGCTACCTATGCCCTAAATAACGTGATTGTCCCCTACCTGCTGGCTATAGGTGATGCGGGAGGAATTCGAGAATGTCTTTGGACAAACACCGCATTGCGCAACGGTACCTATGTTTACAAAAAACATCTCACTAAAAAATCACTTTCCAAAATTTTTGATATGCCCTACCGAGAAATTGAGATGCTGATTGCCAGTCAAATTTAACAATCAAATATTTCAATGAATTTAAATAAAACTGCTAAAATTGTTCTTGGGGTTTTGACGTTCCTTCCCCTGTTATTTGCAATTAGTATTCTGGGCTTTGTCATTTTAAATTTTTTCTCAATGTTTTTTTCGCAGGAGCCGGCAATGCCCATGATGTTATTTTCCTATTTGAGTTATATCCTTCCCTATGTATTTCCCATTATTCTACTTGCACTGGGATTATTTGTTTTTTACATCGTCCACATAATTCGAAACCCTATTTTGGATACCGAAAAGCGAATTTTGTGGATCGCTGTAGTGTTTCTTGCCTATGGGATAGCAATACCCATTTATTGGTACATTCATATCTGGAAAAACGACTCGGCCGAAGCAACCAAAGGTGATGATCTAACAGACGAGTACTATGAACCAAGAGCTCAATCCCCAAAATTTTAAGCGCATCAGCATCATCAATTGGATGCTCAGCGTGCCTTTTTTTCTACTTTTTGCCTGGCCCTATTGGTATTTAGCAAATTTGTCAGGAATTGAGCAGTTCATCATTTACGCTGGATCTTGTCTTTTCTCCATCCCGTTTATGATTACCATTCTTCACGGACATGTAACAATGGCACTGGGGGAAGCACATCGGCATCACTATTACGATTGGCTGAGCAGTAAACCCCTCACGTACGGCTTATTTTTTCATCCTATGATGATGCGCACAAGATTTCGACTTATCCTTTTAGTAGTAAGTATTTTGCTTTTCATTGTTGGATTTTTCCTCTCGATTTAAAAAAGGACACATCAACTTAATGATGTGTCCCCATTTACTATTCATTAATTTTTGCGACAATCAGTACGCGGTTCCATCCATAATTTCTTCTACCACACTGGGATCAAGCAACGTTGAAGTGTCGCCCATGTCATCAGTTTCTCCTGCCGCAATCTTGCGGAGAATACGGCGCATAATTTTACCTGATCGTGTCTTTGGCAATCCATCAACAATCTGAATTTTATCCGGTTTGGCGATCGGACTAATTATTTTAGAAACCAAGTCATCGATTTCCTTTTTAAACGTTTCTGGTTCAGAAACACCATCATCACACGTCATAAAGGCAAAAATACCTTCCCCTTTAACATCATGTGGATATCCCACAATGGCAGCCTCTACCACCTTGGGATGTTCATCAATGGCGTTCTCAATCTCGGCCGTACCTAACCGGTGACCCGAAACATTAAGCACATCATCAACACGACCAGTAATACGATAGTAGCCATCTTCGTCGCGTCGACAACCGTCACCCGTGAAGTAATAGCCGGGATAATCCTCAAAATAGGTTTCCATATAGCGCTCCTGATTGCCCCATATTCCGCGCGTCATACCCGGCCATGGCTGCTTAATTACAAGATTGCCTTGAACTCCGTTACCACTGATTTCCTTGCCATCATCATCCATAAGAGCAGGGTCGACGCCGGGTAACGGCAGCGTAGCAAATCCGGGCTTTGTTGGCGTAACTCCCGCCAGCGGGGAAATCATGATACCACCTGTCTCCGTTTGCCACCAAGTATCTACAATCGGACATTTCCCATTTCCAATCTTATCATGATACCAGTGCCAGGCCTCTTCGTTAATCGGCTCACCTACCGTTCCAAGAACTTCGAGTGAGTTTAGGTCGTACTTGTTGACATACTCGATATCCTCTTTCATCAGCGCACGGATAGCTGTTGGGGATGTATAAAAGTGCGTTACGTTATATTTTTCACAAACCTCCCACAGTCTACCGGGATCGGGATAAGTGGGTGTACCCTCGAAGATGATACCGGTTGCACCATTTAGCAATGGACCGTATAAAATGTAGGAGTGCCCAGTAATCCAGCCCGCATCGGCCGTACACCAATAAACTGAATCTTCTTCAACCTGAAACACATTACGGAAAGTATAGCTGGTGTAGACCATATATCCCCCGCAGGTATGAACCTGACCCTTGGGCTTACCCGTAGATCCCGAGGTATAGAGAATAAAAAGTGGATCTTCTGCATCCATTTCTACGGCTTCATGCTCTTTGGAGGCATTTCTAATCAGCAGGTGCCACCATTCATCGCGTCCTTCCACCCAATCTATATCACGGTTCGTACGCTGGCACACGATTACCTTTTCGACGGTAGGACAATCTTCAAGCGCCTCATCTGAAATATCTTTTAGCGGTACGTGCTTTTCACCGCGGCGCAACCCATCATTGGTAATCAGCATTTTAGCATCGCAATCCTGAATTCGACCGGCCAGTGCCTGGGCAGAAAATCCGGCAAATACAATAGAGTGCACGGCTCCGATGCGTGCACAAGCCAAGGCCGCAATCATTAGCTCCGGCGTCATCGCCATATAAATTGCTACGCGATCGCCTTTTTCAATACCTTTGGATTCGAGAACATTGGCAAAGCGGCAAACATCTTCATGCAACTGCCGATAAGTAATCGTTCGTCGAAAAGAATCCGGGTGATTAGGCTCAAAGATAAATGCTGTTTTGTTACCGATGGTATTCAGGTGGCGATCCAGACAATTTTCGGTAATATTCAGCTTCCCACCTTCAAACCATTTCACATTTCCATCCTCAAAACTTCCGCTATGTGTTTCATCCCATCGCTCGCGCCAATAAAATGTACCGGCTTCATGTTCCCAAAATTTCTCGGGATTTTTAATACTATCGTTATAGACTTCTTTGTACTCTTCAAACGAATCAATATTTAACCACATGGCAATTGTATTTTAGTTGATAATATTCTTGTCTCACAGACCATTGTATTTTAAATAATTAAAGCAGATACGCAAGTCAACCGAAGAAACAAATTATATTCAAATCATTTCCGTTAATAAGCCTTATCCGATCTGAAATAAACAAGATTTCCATCTTAATGAAAAGCGACGGCTATCAAAAAATTGAAAAATGGTTTACCCAACGGGGATGGGAGCCGTTTGACTATCAGCGGGAGGTCTGGAAAGCTTTTTTATCCGGAAAGAATGGACTGTTGAATGCCCCCACCGGCAGTGGTAAAACGTATGCCGTTTATATGCCTATGCTCATCAACTGGATTAATGAGCATCCGGAAACATATAACGAGCTTGCTGATAACGGACTCCAGCTTCTGTGGATTACTCCGCTGCGGGCACTGGCCCGAGATATTGAGCAAGCGCTTCAGCAGGCTGTTGATGATCTCGAAATACCTTGGCAGGTTGCCCGGCGGACCGGCGATGTCTCATCCTATCAAAAGCAAAAAATGAAGGAGCAGATGCCGGAGGTGCTCGTTACCACACCAGAAAGCCTGCACATTTTGATGGCACAGAAGAATTATCCCAGCTATTTTTCTGATCTGGATGCAGTAGTAATAGATGAATGGCACGAACTTTTGGGATCCAAACGCGGTATTCAGGTAGAGCTTGGATTATCTCGACTCAAACACCTACGCCCGAATCTTAACATTTGGGGCATTTCTGCAACTATCGGCAACCTACGGGAAGCACGCGATGTATTACTCGGAATTCATGGTAACAAAGAAGATTCTGTGATCATCAAGGCTGATGTTGAAAAGAAGTTGAAAATCCAGTCTGTGTTGCCTTATGATGTCGAAAAATTTCCCTGGTCGGGACACCTTGGAACAAAGTTATTGCCAAAAGTTTTGCCCATTATAAAAGAAAGTCGTTCTACACTCCTCTTCACTAATACCCGCTCTCAATCAGAAATCTGGTTTCAAAAACTATTACAGGCTAAGCCTGAACTGGCTGGTACCATAGCCTTGCACCACGGATCGCTAAGCAAAGAAGTTCGGCGCTGGGTTGAAGATGCACTGCATAAAGGTAACCTAAAAGCAGTTGTCTGTACGTCGAGCCTCGATCTCGGCGTCGATTTTGCCCCTGTAGAAACGGTAGTACAAGTTGGTAGTCCAAAGGGAGTTGCACGCTTTTTACAGCGGGCCGGACGCAGTGGTCACCAACCGGAATCTACCAGTCGCATCTACTTTGTGCCAACCAATGCTCTTGAACTCATCGAAGCGGCTGCGCTAAAGACGGCAGCTACCCAAAAAGTAGCGCTGGAAAGTAGAGACCCTATCCTGAAACCATACGATGTCCTGATCCAATATCTGATTACTCTTGCTGTTTCAGATGGATTTAAACCCGAGCAAATCTATGAAGAAGTTAAAACGACTTTTGCCTATCAGACACTCACACAAAAAGAGTGGAATTGGATTATGGATTTTATAACTACGGGTGGACAATCACTGTCAGCCTATGATGAATACTCCAAAGTGGTTGAAGATAATGGTCTTTATAAGGTTGTTGATAATAAAATTAAGCGTCGCCATCGTATGTCAATTGGTACAATAACAAGCGATACGATGATGAGCGTTAAATACTTGAAAGGGGCACATCTGGGCAGTATCGAAGAATGGTTTATTGCCTCGTTAAATCCGGGAGATAAATTTTGGTTTGCAGGACGAAGTCTGGAGCTTGTGCGAACAAAACAGATGACTGCTTATGTGCGGAGGGCTAATACATCCAAAGCAAAAGTACCCAGCTGGATGGGCGGACGTATGTCGCTATCCTCAAATATGAGTAACTTGCTTCGCCGTAAAATGCATCAAGCCATTGAAGGATCGGCCAACGATATCGAACTTGAAGCCATCCAACCAATACTTGATGTTCAGCAAAACTGGTCCATCCTTCCCGATAAAAATGAGTTGCTTATTGAGCAAACCACTTCCCGCGAGGGTCATCATCTATTCTTTTATCCATTTGAGGGGCGTTATGTTCACGAGGGAATGTCGGCTTTAATTGCCTATCGTATTTCACAGCTTACGCCCATCACTTTTTCTATTGCAATGAATGATTACGGCTTTGAACTGCTATCAGACAAGAAGATCCCAATAAAAAAAGCACTTGAGCAAAATCTTTTTTCTGATGAAAATCTCGTTGAGGATATCTTTTCAAGCCTGAACGATACCGAACTTGCCAAACGTCGTTTCCGAGGAATCTGTCACATTGCCGGACTTATTTTTAAAGGATTCCCCGGCCAACAAAAGGCCAGCCGTCATCTGCAATCTTCGTCGAGTCTATTTTTTGATGTATTTGATCAATATGAGCCAGACAACCTATTACTCCAGCAGGCTTATGATGAAGTGCTTTCACATCAGCTGGATGAAGTACGGTTGCGGAAGGCGCTGAAACGAATTCAATCTCAAAAGATAACACTTAAGAATACTGAGCGCTTTACTCCACTGGCGTTTCCAATAATGGTTGACCGGCTACGAGAACGATTAAGCTCTGAAAATCTCCTTGACCGGGTCAAAAAAATGCAGCTTCAGCTCGAAAAGCATACATAGAAAGCATTAACTAAAAACTTCTGGCCGTTCACCCACAACAAATATCTTTATGCGACCCCAATAGAAATTCGCTTTGAAATAAGATTATTGTCATTTTCCACCTATGATTCCTAATTCTCGTGCCTTCAATTTAAAACACCAACGTCTTTGGCTTTTGCCTCAACACGCCCTTTACTGGCAGAAGAAAAAAACGCTTTTAGTAGCTGATCCTCATATTGGTAAAACATCTCATTTTCGTAAAAATGGAATTGCAGTCCCTGATGACGTGGCAGAATCTAATCTTGATAACTTGGATACTATAATTGAGCTTACAGATCCTGAGCATCTGGTTATTCTTGGAGATCTTTTTCACAGCGATATTAACAAGGAATGGAAACAGTTTATCCATTGGCGAAAAGGATATTCCCAGTTAGAAGTTAGCCTGGTGATAGGCAACCATGATATCCTGGAAACCAAAAACTATCATCAGGGAATTATAAATGTATTCAAAAAGCTATCAATAAACCCTTTTCTATTTGTACACGATATTAATGCTCTTACCGATCAAGATAAAAACAAGTATATTATAAGCGGACATATCCATCCTGCAGTACAATTAAAAGGCCGTGGCCGACAAGCAATGAAGTTGCCCTGCTTTTATTTTGGTCAACAATATGGAATCCTTCCGGCCTTTGGAGGTTTTACCGGCACGCATGTGATTGAACCCCAAGAAAAAGACGATATATTTATAATCGCCGATTCCAATATTTTACCTGCCCGTCAACTTAATTCCTGATAGTATGGTTATTGAAAATAAACAATTTCAGTTATCGATTTTACTGACTGCTCTTCTATTTTTAGTGGTAGCACAAAGCCCGGCTCAAACCTTGTCTGACTCTCTTACCTCATTTAACGAGCAGCGGATCAACTTGAATACAAACGGCATGTACGTACTCTCAGGATGGGCACTAACAAATATAGCTGTCGGTTCCATCGGGTACTTCAAAAGCACCGGTAGTACAAAATATCTGCACCAAATGAATGTGGGTTGGAACATCGTAAACCTTGCTATTGCCGGTGGAGCACTCTACCAGTCCTCACAAGTTGATCCTACATCTTTCACGCTTGCACAGAGCATTGCAGAAGCTAAATCAATTGAAAATATTTTGCTTCTCAATATGGGTCTGAATGTTGGATATATTGCCACCGGTGGATTTATGTGGGAACGAGGACTTCGGAAAACAAACAATCGACTTGTTGGGTATGGCCAATCACTAATCATTCAGGGAGGTTTCTTACTTCTATTCGACTCTACACTCTACCTGCTAAATCGATCAAATAATGAACAACTTCAGTCAATAATCGAAACAATTTCTATTCAGGGATCTCAGCTTACAGTTTCAATTCCCCTTTAATCACTGCCGCCACTTTCTTTTAAAACAGTGATGCAATCGACTTAGAATACGAGATTTTTTTGTACGTACATTGGCGCCGCTGATATCAAAATGGGCACTGGCTTCTTTGGTAGTTGCATCGGGCTTATCAATAAAATACTCGATAAAGGTGCGTGACTTCTCCCTGAGTTCATTCAGGCAAGCTTCCAGAATAGCCTGGCGATCTTTATCCATTAAGTTCTGAACCTGTTCGGCGGGATCCACCAGATGATCCTTATGATCTTCAACAGGATTATTAAAACGATGCTGCTCTTTGGAGAGACGAAAATACTCGTGCCGGCATGCACGTATCATATAACTGAAAATATATTTCTCCTCACGAATATTATCTTTCTGTATTTGTTCATATACATTAAGAAAAGCTTGCTGGGTACATTCTTCTGCATCTTTTTCATCGGCATTAAGTACCACTTGCAAGTAATCCTTAAGTCTATGCATTAGCTCTTCCAGCAGCTCATTAGCCTCACCTTCCCTATTCTGCTGTAAAGCATATACTAATTCCGAATAATCAACTCTGGAGTTACTCAAGGTACCCTATAAACCTAAATTAACTGACCCATTCATCACGAAATGAATAAATAAAACCTTCTGTAGTGATTGTGGCTTCTAATATATAACTATTGAATTGGCAAACAAATATTAGAATGTAATTCTATAATAAAATTGAAGTAATTTTTAATTATTTAAAAAATTACTTACTTAGATATGAATATTTCTTGTAACATTTTATTGTTTATTACTCTTGTGATCTGGTATGAAATGTAGCTAGAAATAAAAATTTAAATTATAATATAAACTTGTTACAAAATAATTTTAGACAGCATGGCTTCCAGACAAAGCTTTTTTTGTAACAAATAAAACTTTGATTACTCTTGTTATCAACCATTAATATATCTCCAAAGTACAGATTTGGCTTTTCGGAGATGCTTTTTAATCAAAACGTTACAAATTTAATCTAAACACAAAATCAGCAATTAGTTATGAAATCTCTTACACACAAACTTCTCGCTATCGTCTTTTCCATTGCACTGTTCACCGGCTGCGCCTCGGTTACCGATCCCGGCCTCGACACCCAGCCCGACGCTGACAAGCCGGCTGTCGAAGTTCAGAATCCTGACTTCGGTACCGATGCCGGTATGGAACCTATCGTCGATCGTCCCGAATAATTATTCAATGTCCTATTTAAAATACTCTCTTAACTATAAATCACTCTTAGCATTATGAAATCTCTTACACACAAACTTCTCGCTATCGTCTTTTCCATTGCACTGTTCACCGGCTGCGCCTCGGTTACCGATCCCGGCCTCGACACCCAGCCCGACACTGACAAGCCGGCTGTCGAAGTTCAGAATCCTGACTTTGGTTCCGAATCTGATATGAGTCCCATTGTCGATCGTCCCGAATAATTATTCAATGTCCTATTTTAAAATACTCTCTCTTAATTATAAATCACTCTTAGCATTATGAAATCTCTTACACACAAACTTCTCGCTATCGTCTTTTCCATTGCACTGTTCACCGGCTGCGCCTCGGTTACCGATCCCGGCCTCGACACCCAGCCCGACACCGACAAGCCGGCTGTCGAAGTTCAGAATCCTGACTTCGGTTCCGAATCTGATATGAGTCCTATTGTCGATCGTCCCGAATAATTATTTTTCAAACTACTTAAATTAATTATGGATTTGCGGTCAAAATATAATAGCTTCAATTATCCCTAAGTACTAAAATAAGCCCAAACCTGGCGATATGTTACTGACATTATTAATCAGCTTTCTTCAAGTCAGTGTTGCAGCTGCGGACAATAGTTTAGTCGAGCAATCAAGAACACAGGCCAATTACTATCTCAGTAATATTGAACAGGGCCAAAACGTCGAAGAAAATATCTGGGCGCTGACAATCTTGACCACCAGCAATCCCAATGTTCGACAAGCTGTTGAACAAAAGGTTCAGGGAGGAAATTTTTCAAATAATTTAGGGCATCTTTTTCAGAATATAGAACATAATTATTCCGATCAGCTCAAAAAGGTTGTATTTAAAACAGGATCAGCCCAGTTATTTACAGAACTCCTGTTAATATCAGATGAAAATCGAGAAGATCTATATCAACAATATTCATCAAACTTCAAGTTAAAGTCTGATAAAAAGGATATTGACTTTAGAGCGCTTTTCGAAGCTATTATTAATAAAGATACTATCGATAAATCTATAGTATCAAGTGGTACATTTACTCTCACCCATCTATTTTTACTTTTCCGAGCTCATGACCAATTAAGCAACTCCCTTTTATCAGCCTTAGAAGAAAACTGGTCCAAAAACAATAATGAACAGAGCCTTTTATCTACCTTCTACAATGCAAGCTATTTGCGAGTATTATACTTAAACTATAATTACGGGCAAACAGCTACACTATATGACAATCTGATTAAGGATAGATTATTCCCTAATTCTAATCTCAGGCTTAAAGTATATCGATACCTTGATTATTCCATGTACCGCTTGGGATTTTATGACCGAAGCCTTCAAATAGTTCGTCAAGCATACACTTACCATTAGTCACATATCTCAACAAAGAACAAGAACAAATCAATATTAAACAATTGCAGGGGGTTTATCTTTATAGCATTGGTAAAGTAAAAGCAGCAGAAAAAATTTATAAGCAGGTTCTCAATGAGATTGATAAAAAAAATCTTACTATATCTAAATCCTCTTTATACAATAACCTTGCATTAACATATAATAAACTTGGCAGATATGATGAATACTTAAACTTACAATTCAAATCCCTTGAAATAGC
This sequence comes from Fodinibius sp., assembly GCF_034521915.1. Lineage (GTDB taxonomy): Bacteria > Bacteroidota > Rhodothermia > Balneolales > Balneolaceae > Fodinibius. Next base: position 256,158 of record NZ_JAXHLU010000004.1, on the reverse strand, counting down.
AAAAAAACAGGAAAATTATGAACATCATTTGAAAATATTACGGAACCTATTTGTTTTCTACCGTGAATCACAGAACTACCAAAATGCACTTAAATATTTAGATTCTGCTTTAAGGTTAGCTTCTGATAAAGGTAATAAGTCAGATTTAGGCTCAGTATACACCCTCTATGGTTCATTTTATAGAAAATCAGAACAGAATTTTAAAAAAGCACAGTATAATTATAGCCAAGCTAAAAAATACTTAGATCCTGTTAATAATATTCCTTTATATACAAGACTATTAAATGAAATTGCATCAAACTTTGAAGATCAAAGTTTATATAAAAAGGCTTTAACAACTTACGACGAAATTTTAGGATTAACTTCAGAAGATAAGGGAATAAGCTATATCGATGCCCTTATTAACAAAGCACAAATTTACCTAAAAAAAGAGAATTTAGATCAAGCCAAAACCCTAATTGACAAATTCAAATCTTTTGATTTAAATAAGCTCGATTTCAATCAAATTGTAAAAGCCAAAAAGGTTGAGGCTGATTATCTATCTAAAACTGGTAGCGAAAATCAAGCACTTGATATTCTTGAGCCTACGCTTAAACAAATTGTTGTAAGAGCACAGAGCAGCACTGACCTCAAATCCGGGTTTTGGCATGTTGAGGATGAATATCTCGATGCTTTTGAACTTGCTGCATCTATTTATATGGATACGGGGCAACCCGGCAAGGCCGTTGAAAAACTTGATCAGCTAAAAACCATTAATGATGCTTCGCTTTATCAAAATCCGTTGGTTAAATCGAGTCTCCTGAATGAATCGGAACTAACAGAATATAAGCAGATCACTAATCAGCTCGACGTCGTTCGCAAAAAACTCTTAACAGCACCTGAAGAAGAGCAATTTCAAATTCGACAGCAGATCAATCAGCTAAATACCAAGAAGCGCAAGTACGACCGCCGACTGAGTAAAAATATCGATCTGAACCCTACCTCTATTCGCCAAATTCAAAATAAACTATCGGCCCGGGAACTGTTGCTGCATATAACAGAACTCAAAGATCAATACTATATCGCAAAAATATCCCGCACTGATATTGATCTTAAAACGATTGATCTGGATGACAATATGAGAGAGCTGTTTAGTAATGCAGCTCAACAGATTGCAACACATAAAACAAATCTTGACTCTCTTTATAAGATTTCCCAAATCCTGGACCTAAAAGAGATTCCCGATTACATCGATAAAATCACCCTTATCCCCGACAGTTACTTCTATCAGCTTCCGCTGGATATCCTCCCCATGGAAAAGCCGTCTAAAAGCTACAGCTACGGTGAAACAACCTATGCCATCGAAAAATTTAAAACACAATACCTGACCACCCTGGAGGATTTTAAGACCCCAACCCGTTCTTCATCAGCTTCCAAAGCTCAAATGAATTATGTGGGATACGGGGTATCAAACTTTGACAACTACAATAATCAATCATTAGTACCACTACCTTATGCTCAATCCGAAGTCATCCAGATTGCAAAAAGTCTTACTAATTTATCACAGGTAGAAACCTTCATCAATGAGCAATCAACTAAATCTACTTTTAAGCGAACCGCCCCGCATTCTCAAGTCATCCATTTAGCCACACACAGCGAAGTATCGGAACGCGACCCAATGTTTTCTACTGTTTATTTTAGCAAATCTACGGCTAGCAGCGACAGCACTTTTGAGGATCGGTTTTTTGCCTATGAGTTATTTGAGCTGGATCTCAGTAACGAAATGGTAATGCTTAACTCATGTGAATCGGGATCCGGATCATATATACAGGGAACTGGCGTAATGGGGATCAGCAGGGCACTGCGGTATGCAGGCGCCGAATCATTAATACTCAACTTATGGTCGGTTAATGATATGCTTGCTTCGGAGTTTGCTATTCAGTTCTATTCTCACCTAAATGAGGGAAAATCAAAAGCTGAAGCTTTAAGAGCTGCTAAAAAACACTTTTTAAACACTAAAAATGCTGATCCACATTTCTGGGGTCCTTATATGTTAATCGGAAATACTGATCCTATTGTGGAACCTCAGCAGAATAAAAACCTGGCAATGGCCGGAATATTTATCTTCTACTTCCTGCTCATGGTTGGACTTTCTTATCTTACCCAACAAGGAATTATCTTTTCAAAACACTAATTGGATGACTGGTAATTTCTTAACGGAAAGTTGATCTTCTCTCTCAGACAAACAAGGAATGATGAATAGTTACTTGAATATGTTCGTCATTAAAATACTATACAGTATCAAATCAATCTGACAAAGCGTTTAAATAACTTTTAGCAACTCGGCGATAAGCTCCATTTAACTCATAGGCCTTTTCAATATTCATCTTTGCATCAACCAGCTGATCTAAATGGAAGTGTGCATTTCCGATATACCAGTATGCCTTCTCTAACATGAGCACATCTACATTATCTTTATGAGCTACTACTCTTTCGTAATGCTCAATAGCTTTACGATAATTGCCATTGTTATACTGCAGAGAGCCTAAATTAAGACTCAGTTCTGCAATCCATCCAGGCTCTGAAGCGTTTTTCAGCTCAGACTCCAATAATGATATCGCCTCGTTTTCACGGCCGGTATTCGCAAGCTTTATTGCATTTCGTATTACCTCTTTATCTGACGATGAAGAAATCATACCATCGCCAGAACGATAATAATCCAGTTCTATACTCGATATTGGTTCCACTGAAGATTGTTGCTGTGTGGAAATATTCATTACCCCAACAACAGCAATAAGTAAAGCAATAGCTGCAGCTGCCGCATAATACCAATATGGCTTTTGATTTGTATGCTCTTTTTGCTCTTCCCTTTTCTGTTCAATTACTGCTTTGAGATTAGCTACGCTTTTGAGATAATCCAAATGATAACCATCCTGAATTAGCTCAGCCCATAATTCATCAACTTCTTGAGCGGAAAGCTTCCCATTTACATACTGGTCAATTTTCTCTTCCAACTCTTTTTTATTAAAACTCTCAATCATGGCTTTTTTCCTAAAATTTAACACGCAAAATCAGTCTGCTCGCGCGTATATATATGTTAAAGAACCTCATTATTTCTTTTCCTTTTTGTTCATATTACAAGAGTTAATTGTTACTTATTTGTTACAGAATTTTCCTTCACAATCATCCTAATCAAAATTACTATTTACTGTACATTGCTTTAAACTTAATTACGGTGCTTTACACTTTGAATATTAAAAAATTTTAATGATTTACATTGCAACAACCATCCAATTTCACACCATATTTTGCCGAGATTTGTTGTCATTTTTTACCCAACGAAATAAAATACTATTAACATGCTATCTTACTTCTTTTTTAAACTCCAATATCAAGTAAAGCCACTATATGTTTCGATTATTACTGATTAGTCTTCTATCCCTTCTGATTACAAATCCTTCCTTCAGTCAAACTTTATCAGCCGAAAAAGATGTATCTCTTGATGAGAAAATCGGGCAGATGCTTTTAGCAGGATTTCGCGGAACTACGCTGGCTGATACAAATCATATTGTACGTGATATAAAAAAATATCATCTGGGTGGAATTATCCTTTTTGACTATGACGTTCCCTCAAAATCTTCGGAACGAAATATACAATCACCGAGACAGCTTAAAAGACTTATCAGCGATCTAAAACAATTATCCGATATTCCACTTATCATTTCTATTGATCAAGAAGGAGGAAAGGTAGCCCGACTTAAGTCGTCAATGGGATTTCCCGAAATCAAATCAGCAGAATATCTTGGGCAAGTGGATAATATTGACAGCACCAGGTTCTATGCTCAAAAAATGGGTCAGACATTAGCAAATTTGGGAATCAATATGAATTTTGCGCCGGTTGTTGATCTTAATACCAATCCAGATAATCCTGTCATTGGCGGCTTAGAACGCAGCTTTTCTGCGGATCCTCAGACAGTTGTACAGCATGCTTCTATCTATATCAAAACGTTAAACAAACACGGCATATGGTCGGTGCTAAAACATTTTCCCGGACACGGAAGCTCAAAAAAAGATTCCCACCTGGGCGTGGTTGACGTAACCGAAACCTGGTCTAAAAAGGAATTGATCCCGTACCGGAAGCTTATCAATAGGGACTTGGGTGACGCCATTATGACTGCGCATATCTTTAACCGTAATATTGATCCCGATTATCCTGCAACCCTTTCCAAACCTACCATTACCGGATTACTGCGAAACGAGTTAAACTATAACGGTGTGGTCATTTCTGATGATCTCATGATGGGAGCGATTCGAAATGAATATGGCCTCAAAACAACTATAAAAAAAGCTGTGAATGCCGGAGTTGATATTCTGGTATTTGCCAACAACTCCATTTACGATCCTGATATTGTTCCCAAAGCACACAAAATCATCAAAGAACTGCTCGATGCCGGTGAAATTAACCGTAATCAGATTGAGCGATCCTACAATAGAATTATGGAATTAAAAAGGCAGGATGAATAAATAGTAGCAGGAATGTTCTATAACCACAAATCTTCATCAAGTGTTGCTTCCCAATAAGGTTTTATTTTTCCACCGTATCGACTGGTATACACCCGGGTAAAAACAGCGCCAATAAGAACCACTTGTACATTATAGTAAATCCAAATCAGAAATATTACAAATGAGCCAGCCGCCTTATACATAGGTTCCAGCGCAGCAGCACTCAAATACCAATCAACAAGTGATTTTCCTGCTAATACTAAAACGGTTGTTACTATTGCACCAACAGCCACATCTCTCCATCGGGCATCAAGATCTGGCAGTATCCTGAACATTGCTGCAAAAAACGTAATGGCAAGCACAACATTTGTAAGTGATGTTCCTATCTGAATGAGGTATACGTTTGTACTACCCAAAACAGGAATTAAGAGATCGCCTAATCCATAAATAATACTTTCAGAAACTAATCCAGTCAAAAAAAGCAGGCTTAGCGCACCTATGAATAATAATCCCGTTAACCGATCCCACAAAAAAAGCCAGACAGAATTCAATTTAGGATTTTTAACTCCCCAAATTACATTTAATGTCTGTTTAATCTGCGAAAGCAAGGTTGTTGCACCAAAAAGCAACGTAATAATTGCAACTATTGACGACCATAATCCCGATGTTCCCTCATTTGCTGATGCTACAATCTGTTCTATTGTATCTGTCAGCTCAGCTCCAACCACCGATTCCATTGTTTGCTCAACCTCCATCGTCCCCAATTGACTCCCAATCACCATATTTAATATCCATAAAGTGATTATGACTAAGGGAGCCGTCGAAAATATAGCATAAAAAGCAATGGCAGCGCCGTGTAAACCAATGTTTATTTGACCTGCTTGATCATAGGTTTTCTTTAACAATTCCCAAATAATCTTTAATAACTTCATCAATACCTTTTTTATGAAGATTTTATTTATTCCGAAATTATCTTAATGTAAGAGATAAAAAGGATTCTCTGATACCGGTGGCGAATTATTTGTAAACTGATTTTAGTAAGCAAAAACAGAATGTGTTATGCTTCAACAATACAGCTATCAATGGTTTATACAACAGTTTGAAAATACCAAGGATACTGCCGAAGAATTTATTTTATCTGTTGATAAAAACCTATTTCTAAAAGCTCCCGCAGAAGGCCGGTGGAGTATTGCAGAATGTTACAGTCATCTCATAAATTACGGGGATCTGTATTTCGACAATATTGCATCAGCAATATCTAAAAATGCCGATACTGCTAATTCTGTCAACCGGTCATTCCCACCCAGATGGCTTGCCCAAAAAATTATTTCATATTTTGAACCACCGTACAAAATAAAATTGAAAACAATTAAATCGATGAAACCTGTTGATACATCAGGATATAATCGCATGGATTTGCTCGATGAGTACCTTAATTTACAGAATCGCCTGATTGCACAACTCGAAACTGCACACCAGAAAAACGTTCACTTGGGGCGATCGAAAGTTTCCCATCCTATCTTTTCAATAATTAAAATGACGCTCTCTGAATGTTTCCTTCTGCTTGAGGCACATCAGCGGAGGCACCAGTGGCAGGCCGAACAAACATTAAAAGCCCTTCAAAACAACCAGTCAGAATAATCACTTTTTATATTTATCGTATGGAAATAAAAATAATCCATAGGGCTCTTGTCCATCCTTGTCAATTGACTGATGATGTCGCTGGTGAGCATATCTGACAAGACGCATAATTTTACTGTCACTTTTAAACGGCATAAATCGTTTGTGGGCAAATAGATCGTGAATTATAAAGTAGAGAATTCCATAAACAGCAATTCCCGTTCCCACCGCAAATACTGCTGATTGAAGGGGCGCTGCACTTCCGCTGTACATTAAATAGATTGATACGGCTGCAAAAAACAACGAAAAAACATCATTGAGCTCAAATATTCCATGAGTTGATTCGTGGTGGGACCGGTGAATTTTCCATAATAATCCATGAAAGATAAATCGGTGAACCAAGTACGATATAATTTCCATTCCGGCAAAGCCAAGACACAACCAGCCCAAAAATATTAGAATTTCCATGACAGTATGTATTCAGTTTTCAGTCCTGATTTTCGATATAAATATCAAAATCGGGACTTAATCCCAAGTAGCCTTTGTTATTAATAAAAGAAATTATGTAAAAAGGATATGGAAGATTTTCGCATTACCGATATCTATTCTGGAAATATAGATCGTGACCCCAAAAAAGATCCCAACCGCTTTCGGAAATAGACAAGATTTCCATTACTGACACGTTAATATTTTGAAAAACCGCTTTCTTTCGATGATTATATCATAAAACGACCGGCCGCTACGTTTTTTATGCATGTAAAAGGTAACAGACTCAATAATATTGGAATTTTTTCGGATGATATTCTCGTTATAGACCGGTCAATTAAAGCAGTTTTTTATCATCTTATTATAGCAATACTCGAAGGCGAGATGACTGTTCGCAAACTGATAAAAGAAAGTGGCAGTGTATTTTTAACGAGTGAAGATAATCAACCTGACAAGAAAAAAATCACCAGAAAGACTGATTTGAAATCCGGGGTGTGGTAACACATGCCATCCACAAATAAATTTAAGTATGAGCACTTTTGATCCTGAAACATTTGAGACAAAATTTGCAATATCTGACACTGCTACTGATCTGTTTATGCAGGGTGATGGCCAGTTCTACATCAAGGATATTGCTAAAGAAATTGATATTACCCCTGCCGAGGTTTTTAACTATTTTCCCAATAAAAAGTCGATTCTCAAATTTTATTACGCTTCGCTGGTTATCCGCTATGAGATGATGATCGACGAAATTGACGATTTTGAATCATATACTCTGAGCGAAAAACTCTCGAACTTTGCGTTTTCCAATTTTGATATGCTTCAAGAAAAAGAAGCTTTTGTAGAAGCCACGCTCTCTGATTTTATTCTAAATAGTTTTACCAAAACAGATTATGAAAAAGAGTTGGAAAGACTTATCAAGCAGTTTCTTCAAAATGATGACCGTATATCGGTCTCATCCACCTTGGTTTTAAATTCCTATTCATACGCTTTTCTACGAAGACAATACCTTGAACTGCTTCGGTTCTGGTTAAATGATACGAGCGAAGATAAGGAGCTTAGCATGGAGCTCACCGATAAAGCTACCGCCGTGCTCGAAGAACTAATGTATAATCCTGTAATCGATAAAAGCTTTGATTTAGCAAAATTTGTAAATGCCAACAAAAAAGCCTTTATCAACAATATTCCCATTGTAAAACAACTCTGTTCTAAAATAGAAATACGATAATTTATGAGTAATGATTTTCCATCCTCCAAACTTCAGCGCGGCAAAATATTTGCAAAAACCGGACTCAAAGTAGGAACGAACTACGCCAAGCGATACCTCAAAAAGTCGGTTGGGAAAAAGGAGTCTGAGGAAGAAGGCAAGCAGTTCCACACCCAGAATGCACGTGAAGTATTTAATGAATTTACGAAACTACGCGGCACAGCCCTGAAGATTGCACAATCTCTTAGTATGGACGAGGGGATACTGCCTGAAGAGTTTGCCGAAGTGATGAGCGAATCGCAGTACAGCGTTCCTCCCATCAATAAAGCGCTGGCCCGATCAATTATCAAAAAGGAGCTTGGAGATTATCCCGAAAATCTATTCGCCTATTTTAATACTGAAGCTATCGCTGCCGCATCCATTGGGCAGGTACACGAAGCGCAACTTAAAAACGGGCAGAAAGTAGCGGTTAAAATTCAGTATCCCAATGTCAAAAATACCATCCACTCAGATATGTCGATGGCGAAAACGTTAATGAAGAGAATCGTCAGCGCTAACGGTAATTTTGATGCGTATTTTGAAGAGATTGAAAAAACACTGATGGAAGAAACGGATTACCATCAGGAGGCGGAATACCTGAAATATTTTAACAAGCGCTTTTCTGATGGTGAAATTATTACGCCTGAATATGTTGAAGAGCTATCTACTGACAAGGTGCTGACTATGACTTATATTGAGGGCCAGCATCTCAAAGAGTTTTTAGCCACAAATCCAAGTCAGGAAGCACGCAATCACTTTGGCCAACTGCTATGGGATTTCTTTCACGATCAAGTTGAGCAGCGGGATTTCATCCATGCTGATACTCATCCGGGCAACTTTTTCTTTCGTGATGATGCAAAGCTGGGCGTAATTGATTTTGGTTGCGTTAAAAAATTCTCTGAGGAATTCACGCACAACTATATGCAGCTGTTGCCCAAACATTTGAAGCAGGATGAACAGGAAATTCGGGAACTTTACTACAAGTTGGATATCATCAAAGAAAATCCTAAAAATCCGGAAGCAGAAGAAGAGTTTTTCCAATTTTGCAAAGCCTATGGCGATATTTTTGCCAAACCCTATATGGGAGATGAGTTCGATTTCGGTGATCCCGATTTTAAACAAAAAATAACGCGTTTTTCTCAGGAGTTGCCTATTCAAAATGAGCCACGCGGCGACAAAAACTTCATCTATAGTACAAGAGTCCACATGGGCCTTTACAGTATATTGATGAAGTTAAAAGCCCAGATTAATACTAAACGCAGTAAAAGACTTACTCACAGTATGGTTGACACTATGAGCCGAGAAAAACAGGCTTAAATTTAGTTCAGGTAATAAAAAAAGCCTGCGGTTTAAACCGCAGGCTAATTATTTATTAGATATTCATTCTCTATTATTCCTGAATATCATTCAAGAATTTAAAGAAGTCACTGTCCGTTGAAAGAATAAGCGATGTTTGACTATCAAGTGCTTTCTTATACGACTCCATTGTTCGGGTAAAGTTGTAGAGTCTTTGCGCCGCATTCGTTTGGTTATATGCTTCTGCATAAATGGCCGTCGCACGAGCATCAGCCTCTCCGCGGATCTCTTCTGCTTCACGAAATGCTTCAGATTCTATCGTCTGCAATTCACGCTCTTTTTCACCATTTATTCGGGCGGCCTCACCCTCACCTTCTGACCGAAATTTATCAGCAATACGGTTACGTTCACTTATCATTCGATCGTAAACCGTTTGACGCACATCTTCAACATAGTTGATCCGTTTAAACCTAAAATCAAGCACTTTCAGGCCCAGGTCCGAAGCTCGTTCGTTTGCCAACTGCTGAATAACAGTTTGGATAGAGTCACGGCCAAACGAAATATCAGCCAACGTATCTTCCACAATTTCTGTAATTGTAGCATCCGACTTTGGATCACGGTTGGAGGTCCGTACTACTTCTACAAGATCATGAGAAGCTACCGCATTCCGGGTTTCTCCATCCAAAATATCATCAAGACGAGATTGGGCGCCCCGCTCATCGCGTAGTCGCTTAAAAAACTGAAGCGGATCGGTAATCTGCCAACGGGCATAGGTATCCACAAAAATGAACTTTTTGTCCTTCGTTGGAACCTGATTACGATCACCGTCCCACTCCAGATACCGCTCATCAAAATAGTGGGCTGTCTGTATAAAGGGAATTTTAAATTTCATACCCGGATCAGAGACCGTATCACCCACGGGATCGCCAAACTGTGTAATGACTACCTGCTCAGTTTCATCCACAATGTAAAATCCATCAAATGCTACAAGAAATAATGCTCCTAAAACAACAAGTAGTGAAATGCTTTTCCAGTTCTTCATATCTAATTACCCTGATTGTTTGAGTTAGCATTTGACTTATTGACGTTCACGCCATCCATCTGCATCTGCAGCAACGGCAAAACGCTATTTCCGTTTTGATCGGTTACAATTTTGTTGCCTAATTTGGGGAGAATTTCCTCCAGCGTTTCAAGATATAGACGCCGCTTCGTAACTTCGGGAGCCTTCACATACTCTTGATAAAGTTGATTGAAACGAGAGGCTTCACCCTGGGCACGATTTACGCGATTAACCGCATAACCTTCTGCTCGCTGAATCGTTTCCTGAGCTCGTCCCTTAGCACGGGGTATTACCTTGTTATATTCAGATTTTGCCTCATTGATCAGCGTTTCTTTTTGTTGCTGAGCTTCATTAACGGCATTAAAAGATGGTTTTACCGGATCGGGTGGATTAATATCCTGTAGAACAATTTGCTCTATTTGAATACCCGATTCATACTCGGTACAAATCTTCTGGATTAATTCCTGTGCTTTCATAGCAACTTCAGCACGTCCCACAGTTAGAACCTCATTTACGGTACGATCTCCAACAATTTGACGCATTGCAGATTCTGAAATATCGCGCAGTGTTTGTTCGGGATTCCGAATTTTAAAGAGAAAATCATACGGATCGTCGATTCTATACTGCACAACCCATTCTACATCCGCAAGATTGAGATCTCCGGTAAGCATAAGCGATTCATCCCTGTACCCCTGTTTTTGATAACTAGACCGCACTCCGGCGCTCGTTGTTCGGTATCCGAATTCATGTTTTAACTGACGTTGAATGGGTACATAGCGAACATCCTCAACAAAAGGTACCTTAAAATTTAGGCCGGGATAAGCCGTTCGTGTAAACTCACCAAATCGCGTTACAATTCCCACCTCTTCAGGATTTACCGTAAAAAAGGAGGAAAAAGCTAATACCACAACGAATGCTCCCAATATGATATATTGAATATTGCTGCCCAACTTCTTGAGCTGTGGCGGCATATCCATGCCGGAAAAATTATTGTCTTGTGCCATATAAAATTGGTTTTCTTGTTAGAAAATGTTCAAATCTTCGATTCACACGTCCCTATATCTTGAGGCATATGATAGTGGTATCATCAGCCAATTGATAGTCGCTAAATTTCTGAACTTTCCGTTTAATATCCATCGATATTTCGTTGCTGGGAAGGTTATCGGTATCCAGTGATTCTACAAGGGTAACCAAACTATCGAAACCGAAACGTTCGCCCTGGGGATTTACAGCCTCAGGCAATCCATCAGAATATAGTAAGAGAAAATCTCCCTTCTGTAGCTGTACCTCATACGCCTGATAATCAACGGACGATTGTAATCCCAAGGGATATTTGGGGGCCGGCGTATTGATAAATTCTGCCTTTCCATCGCGCTTAAGAATGGGTAAGCAATGGCCCGCATTCGCTAATTTCAGTATTCTGCTTTCAAGATGATATTGTGCGATTATACAAGTAATAAATGTCTGCCGGTCAGTACGGGTATGAAGAGTTGGGGCAATTTCTCGCAAAATGGAGTCCGGGGCATCTTTATGCAGACGTGAGAGCAATAATCCACTGGTAAAAACGGCATGCATCGCCGCCTTCATTGCTTTTCCGGAAACATCGGCAATAGTCATATTTAAGACCTGACTATTTGCCGTACCATTACTACTTATGATATAGTCGTAGTAATCTCCCCCCACTTCGAATGATGGCATAAAAAATCCATATACATCAATTCCTTCTGCAGTTGGCGGACGAAGAGGCATTAATTTAAATTGACTTTCGCGAGCAATCTCAATCTCTTTTTCAACTCGCAAGTGATTTGCCATCCGCTCTTGATATTCGGGAATATATCCACCCATTTCGGAAATGGAGTTTCCATATTTATAAGCAATTAATCCATAGATCAGGGGTAATCCCAGAATAAAGAATTGTGTCCACGCGATATAGGCAACATTCATACTTGATGAGCCCCAATACGGCATGACCAGTAATACCGACATAAATACCCACCAGCCTGTTGCAAATGACAGAAGTCCCGATCCTTGCACCGCAAAAAGCGTTACTCCTCCTATAGCTGAGAAAACTACTAAGTCGTACCATTCTGTCCCTATGAGCTCAAATAGAATGCCTGATCCTGAAAAAAGAATTCCAAGCAAGCAGCATTCCAGCTCCATAAAACAGCCAGCGATTGTTGATTTTTGACTGCAGAAATCCAGACGTTACTCCTACATGTCCCAGCGAAACCAACCACACGTTAATCCAAATAGCCATATTTATAGTCAACAGTTTGGGCTGCATAATTGCTTCTGTAAAACTATTCTGGCTATCCGCCTGATAATATTGAGTACCCAGTAAGAATAAGCTAACGCTAAGTATTCCCAATAATCCGCCACCCAAAGCGTATCCACGAAGGAGCCCTTCTCCGGTTTCCCGAAAGAAAAATCGTTTTCGCCAAAAGGTATCTATCAAATGTAACTGCTCTTCATCTCGGGATCGTGCCATCGCTTCCCATCCGATATAGGCTAAAGCTGCATATAATCCCAAAATTGCGGCAACGATGAGATTATTCAGTATAAAGAGGGCTTCGCTCGTTTGATTCCAGAAATCATTCATAGTATTTATGAGATAAAATACTCTCCATCCCAAAACACCCAGCAGAACACTAACCAACATAAAAATTGCCCGTCGCCACTCTACCTGTCCCTTATTTATATACTTTATCCCCAGGAAAACGACAAGGATAGCCAGAATTGCCAGTGAGCCAAACGTTGTTGCCAAATCCACATAACTGATACTTTGAACCGGATCAATCTGTTCGGGCTCAAGTTTATCCAATGCCTTAAAACTCTCAATGGAAACCCCATACTGAATACTTGCCATATTGGGCGTATTATTTTCCCGAATAATGGGCCTGACTTCGAGTGACAGCTCCTGGGGACCTGATATATCCACGCCCTTCTTATTCCATCGGAATACCATATTATTACCAACACGAGAATCAGACAACTCCATTGATTGCTGCCCAAACCCGGGTTCTGTTGTTAGCAGCGTATCCCTTATATCTACGTAATCAAGCTGATAATTCTGAAGATTGTATCCTAATATATCCTGCACAATCCGATTGGCAATTGAGAACAGGGAATCGCCCGGAACAAATGTTGGATTGGGATTATCAGTATATTTCGACAGCCGGCGCACGTTTCCCTCTTGATCGTAACGGATATCAAGACGTCCCAACTCACTCATAAAATTATTTGCTTCGTGCGAAAAACCATCATCCTCATCCTGGGCGGTTCCGATACTCACCTTCCATCCTGTAAGATGCACGCCATTCTTGTTGAGTTCTGCCGGTGACGGGAGGTCTTCCTTGGCTGAGTCCTGCAGCATTTTATAATAATTCAAATGCTGGGTTCTCTCAGTCATAATTTGCAGGCTATCTATCGAAAAGCCAAGACGCTGAGAAAGCTCAGCGGTTTTATGCTCAATCGTAGACTTGCTCTGCTCTATGGGAGCTCCGGCGTTAAAAGCAATAAAAGAGTGCAGTACAAAGAATACTGCAAATCCAATAACACCCAAGAATATCCAATATGATAACCGTTGCCCCATATAATAGTGACTTTCGTTTCTTACAATCCCTCTGTAACTGCTATTTTAATATAAAAATGAAGTAGAATTCAATATACAATCATCATCGAAAATACCCTACGGAATTCCGACTCTATTGTTTCCCTATTTTTTTATGCAATCCAGTGGAAATGCAAATAGCGGCTTCTCAAAAATAAAAAAGCCGATAGGATAAACCCCACCGGCTTTAAAACTGTAAAATAACTGTACAGACTTAGTTTTCTGCTTCTTCGGTTTCCTCCTCACCGTCAAAAGCTTTGAACACCATCTTTAAATCATCGGCAATTTCTACTTTGGTGCGTCCTTCAATACGATGGCGCGGAATCATTGCCTTAATTTCGCCATCCTTGAAATAGGCGAAAGCGGGAGAAGATGGTGGGTACTCACTAAAATACTCCCGGGCCCGTTCTGTGGCCTTTTTATCCTGACCGGCAAAAACCGTCACCATATGATCAGGCTGAATCTCCGATTCTTCAAGCGCAATTTTTACACCCGGACGCGCATTACCTGCAGCACATCCACAAACAGAATTTATCACCATCAGCATCGTGCCATCATCATATTCATCCATAGCACGATCCACATCTTCAACAGTTTCCAACTCCTCAATACCCAAGTCTGTTAATTCTTCTCGCATCCAAGAAACGTCGGGGCCTGCTCCAAGTCCAAATTGCATAAGTAAATGTATTTATTTCGGCTTTGTGTTAAAGATCAAATATAAGGCTCATATATGAAGTATGTAAGAAGAAAAAGCACTCCGTTTTAAACGACGGAGTGCTTTTATACTTTTTTTCAACACACAACTAATTATTTAGGTAGCGTCGTTGTAATATTCATTCACTTGATCCCAATTGACCAAGTTCCAGAAATTCTTGACGTACTTACCACGCTCATTCTGATAGTGCAGATAGTAAGCATGTTCCCAAACATCAACGCCCAAAATAGGTGTTAGTCCATTCATGTACGGGCTATTTTGATTGGCCGTAGAAAGTACTTCAAGGCTACCATCTCTGTTCACGCACAACCAACCCCAGCCAGACCCAAATTGACCGGTGGCTGCATTGTTGAATGCTTCTTTGAAATCTTTAAAGCTCCCAAAATCTTCTTTAATAGCACCTGCAATATCACCTGTGGGTTCTCCACCGCCATTGGGAGAAAGAATAGTCCAGAACAATTTATGGTTTGCATATCCACCGCCATTGTTAATCACGGCTTGTCGAATATCTTCAGGTACCTCTGTAATACGCTGCAGAACTTCCTCGATAGGCAGATCGGCAAATTCAGATCCTTTTAAGGCAGCATTTACCTTATCGGTGTATCCCTGATGGTGTTTGCCGTGATGAATTTTCATCGTCCGCTCATCAATATGCGGTTCCAGTGCATCGTAATCATATGGTAAATCAGGTAGTTCGTAAGCCATAATAATAAGTTTTTGGTTTTAAATAGTTGTTAATAAAATAAATTGTAATAATGTTATCTCGTTTCGGTGCAATACCTTAAATTTAGCACCTTTAATGCATAGTACCAATCAAAAATAGATTGTAAATCGTTCCATTTTACGTTACTTGATTGAATCTAAAAAATGGAGATTTGCTCATCATTTTGTTCTATTTTTGAGATATAAATTCAATTTCACTTTTTAGTTTTCATATTCCATTATGAGTCGAGATTACGATATCATTATTATCGGGACAGGACCCGCAGGCTTTTCCTGTGCCATGCAAAGTTCAAAATTTGATAAGAACGTTTTAGTTGTTGAATCCCATAAAAAATACCTAGGGGGAACATGGATCAATACGGGGACTGTCCCCAGCAAGGCCCTCCGAGAGGCTGCAAAAAATATCCTCGACTTTAATGAGCAATTTGGCGATCACGAACACAAAAAGCCCTATGAACGCTTTAAGATGGGCGATTTACTGCAATACAAGCAGGAAATCCTGGAGAAAGAAAATCAGAAAGTCAAAAATGACCTGATCAAAAATAAGGTGGATGTAGCCCGCGGTTTTGGCAGCCTAAAAGACAAACATACGGTAGAGGTAGAAACACATATTGGATCTACAGAAACCTATACCGCAGATTATGTTCTGATCAGTACAGGAAGTAGCCCCATTCCACCCCAGAACTTCGAGGTAGATAATGACAAAGTGCTTGACTATAAATCCATCTTGGAAATCACGCACATTCCCCGCCGGTTGGTAGTTATTGGATCTGGAGTTAATGCTATAGAATACGCCACTATTTTCGCAGCGCTGGGAACTCGTGTTACGCTGTTGAGTGGAAAAAAAGACTATCTCACCTTTTTAGATCACGAAATTAAAAAGCATCTGCAAGATTCTTTAAAACAAAAAGGTATTACGATAAAGAAGAATGTGAGTGTTGAAGATGTATCTTTCAGCGCTTTGCGAAATTATACTGAGGTAAAATTCAGATCCAAATCGGAGGATAAGCGCCTGCAAGTTATCGAAACAGAACACGTACTCTTTATGGGAGGCCGAAAACCAAATATCGAGGGCCTTAACCTGGATACCGTTGGTGTTGAGACCGATGACAGGAATTTTATCGTAACCGATGACTCATATAAGACAAATGTTGACAATATTTATGCCGCAGGAGATGTAATCGGATTTCCACGTCTGGCTTCGGCCTCATTTTCGCAAGGCAGGTTGGCAGCCTGTAACATGTTTGGTATTCCGACTCTGGAGGTACCCGACCAGATACCATACGGCATCTATGCTATTCCAGAAATTTCAAACATTGGTATTACAGAACAGGATGCCGAAGAAATGGGATTGGATATCACTGTTGGACGAGCCTATTTCAAAAATATTGCTAAAGGAAATATGAGCAATAATTCCAACGGTATGCTTAAGCTGGTCTTTAGCACTAATTCCCTGAAACTGCTGGGCGTACATATTTTAGGAGCAGATGCTGCCAACCTTATCCACCTGGGACAATCAGTCATGTCATATGATGGCGATATCCGATATTTTATCAATCACGTAATGAATTATCCTACACTAAGTGAAGCCTATCGTATTGCCGCCTTTAACGGAGTAAACCGCGTTTATAAAGCAGGTGTTAAATACAAGAATATTCTTGAGGATAAGAATGAGTAATAGTTTTCTCATTCTCTTTTCTGATCCAGGAAATTCTACACATAGTGAATAGCCATAGGCAATCCGGCAGAATCTGTAGGAGGGTTTTCAGGCAAGGTCTTCATATCTTTCTCGGTTGATTGAAGAGCAAACCAACCCAAAACCATTGCATCTACGATATCATCTTCATCCACCTGGTTGCGTCGGTACTCCTCTTTAATATCCCGGAAAAAATCATCCGCATATTCGCTTCGATCTTTCAGCAATTTTAACCGGTGGCGCAATCCCTTTTTTGTTGCCTTCTTTTGCAGGATGGAGTTATTACCATTTAAAATGCGAAATAGAAGCTCGGGATGACTCTCAAAAACTTTATCCTGCAGTTCTTCATTATTTTGTAAAAAATGATCTACCGTTTTGATATTCGGAGTGATATTCCAGGCCTGGGTAGAAATCTTTTTACCCGTAATTTCGTAACTCGTCATTGATGCTTCGCCATAGGTCGGAGAATACAAAGCCGGACGTATAGGCGGGTTAAAAACACTGGCCTGGTAATCGGGTCCCAAGATATCGCGAAGCTCATCATCACACTCTCTTACATACTCCTCTTCAGCCAAACCAATCGGTACATCTATAAAAATGCGATCAAACTCCTCAAAATACTCTTTTAACTGCTGATCTGATTCCAGTAGCCAATAACCGGCTCCTTCATCATCTAAGCTAATGGCAATCCATCCCGCCCGGCATCCGTCAATTCCTAATGTTTTCAAATCAACCAAAATTTAATTTTCTGATTCCTGTTCTTGTGCCGCTTCCCTGGCATACTTTTTTAGTTCAATATGCAGATCATCCAACTGCTCCTCGTCCACAAAATCGGGACTATTATCCATCAGACTCTGCGCTTTCTGGTTTTTAGGAAACGCAATCACATCGCGCAGACTGGTTCCACCGCAAAGTATCATTACAATACGATCTACACCAAGTGCTATACCTCCGTGAGGCGGTGCCCCGTATTTAAACGCATCCAGTAGAAATCCAAAGCGTTTCTGAGCCTCATCTTTCTCAATTCCTAACAACTCAAACATGCGGGTTTGCAGTTCCCGATCGTGAATACGAATAGAACCACCGCCAATCTCGTAACCGTTAAGCACCAAGTCATACGCCCGGGATCGAACTTTTTCAGGCTGATCATCGAGCTTATCCAAATCCTCGGGCTTTGGTGCTGTAAAGGGATGGTGCAGGGCATGATATCGGTGATCTTCTTTACTGTATTCTACCAATGGAAAATCAGTAACCCACAAAAACTTATATTCATCTTCATTAATCAGGTTGTGCTCTTTACCCATCATAAGGCGGAGCTGTCCCATCTGTTTATGCACTTCGGGAGAAGGTCCTGCAAGAATGAGCACAAGATCACCCATCTCTGCATCAGCCCTTTCAACCATCGCATCAACCGTTTCGTCCTTTAGAAACTTACCCACACTGCATTTTACACCATCATCTTCATTCAGCTTGATATAGATAAGCCCTGCCGCACCGGTTTCTTCTTTTACCCGCTCAGTTAAACGGTCTATGGCGCCGCGTCCCATATCTCCCTGGTCGGGAACGGTGATACCCAGTACCGCTCCACCTTTGTCAACAGTATTGGAGAATATCTTAAATTCAGAATTAGCAACAAGATCAGAAAAGTCGGCAAACTCAAGACCGAATCGCGTATCCGGCTTATCGGTGCCATATCTTTTTATTGCCTGGTCATAGGTCATTCTATCAAATGAAGTCTCGATCTCTTCTCCAACCGTTTCACTCATTATTTTTTTCATGAGACCCTCGGTGGTCTCCATGACATCTTCTTCATCCACAAAAGACATCTCTACATCAATCTGTGTAAACTCCGGCTGCCGGTCGGCACGCAGGTCTTCATCTCTGAAACACTTAACAATTTGGAAATAGCGATCAAAACCGGAAACCATCAGCAACTGCTTATAGGTCTGCGGACTTTGGGGAAGAGCAAAAAATCTACCGGGATTTACACGACTGGGTACCAGATAGTCACGAGCACCTTCGGGGGTACTTTTCATCAGCACAGGTGTTTCGATTTCCAAAAAATCATTGTCATAGAAAAACGAACGTGTTGACTGATAGAAATCAGAACGCATGATCATATTTTCCTGGATCTCCGGACGTCGAAGATCCAGATAACGGTGCTTAAGTCGGAGTTCTTCACTGGTTTTTATACCGTCCTTAATTTCGAAAGGTGTTGTTTCAGCCTCGGAATAAATTTCAAGATCAGTAACGCGGATTTCAATACCGCCGGTTGTCAATTCCGGATTAATATTTTCTTCGCCGCGTTTTTCAACTACTCCTTTAATCCCAACAACATATTCCGTTCGCAGCTCTTCGGCTTTTTCATGAAGCTGTTCATTCGTTTCATAAAAAACAATTTGCGTGATGCCCCGACGGTCACGCAGATCAATGAATATTACACCGCCTAAATCGCGTCGTGTTGCTACCCACCCATTGAGTACAACTTCTTCGCCGGTATTTTCCAATGTTAACTCTGAGCAATGATGCGTTCGTTTCCAGGTCATAAATATTTCTACTTTCTAATAATTTCAAATCGGTTTAAGAAGTTTTGAAAATAAGTAATATGACAACCAATCGCTTATTGTTATTTCTAATTCAGCAGTCATTTCTGAATTTCAAATGCTTTGTTTACTTTATACCATTAAAGAGTACCCCAAATAAAAAATATCATTAGCCGGGTTGGTATACACGAGGCTTACCCATGACTGAAATCTCTATACTCATAGCAGATGATCACGAGATCATACGATTCGGTATCAGTACCTATTTATCCTCATCGGAGGGTATTGAAATTGTAGGTGAAGCCTCAACAGGAGAGGAATGCATTCAACTATTCCAAGAAACCCACCCCGATATCTGCATCCTCGATATTGATATGCCCGATAAAAATGGAATTGAAACGGCAAAAGAGATCCGGGAATTAGAGGGAGATACAAAAATTCTCATTCTCTCCATGCACATTAACAAAGATATTTTACGTGATGCACTTGAGGCCAACGTTGATGGATATCTTTTAAAAAATACCGAAAAAGCCGATTTGCTGCATGGCATTCGAGCTATTGTAAAAGGACAACAGGTGTTTAGCGATCCGATTTCTAATTTAATGAAAGAATCGTTTTTAAATAAAAGTAGTCAATCTGTAAGCTACGACCATCAACATATAACCGATCGCGAACAAGAAATTTTACAGCTCATTGTGGATGGTCTGACTAGTAAACAGATAGCCCAAGAACTGTATATCAGTCCCCGTACCGTCGATACGCACCGGGCCAACCTGATGGAAAAACTGGAACTTAATAATATCGCAGAGTTGGTGCGTTATGCTATCCAACACAACTTGGTTTCAGTTGATTAATTTCTACGTACGTACTTTTTCGTAGCAAAAATACCAACTTATAGCTATTGACCGTGGAACCCATGTGAATTACATTATAGATGCAAATGGGGTAATAGCCGTCTGTAGATGATATTTAGCAGTTATCTGTGACAGGATAACTGCTAATTTTTTTTATACCTCTGTATTCCATTTCTTCTCACCGAAACATCCCACCCATCACCTCGTAGTCAATTACCTGTTTATTCATAAAATCCAATAACAAATCATTGGAATTGACTATGCATACAACATCTAATAACCGTCTCTCTTTAGCATCAATTTGTATTTCCTTGTCGATCTTAATCTTTGTTTCCAGCCCAGCAACAGCTCAATATGCTTTGTCTGATGTTCAAAATGACACGCTTACAAAAACAGTGCTCATCCATCCCGTCATAGAAACCGATGACGGTGAACTGATATTCTCCCGGGAACATACCTACAAAGATCATCTGGGATTGGGTGATCAGCTTGCACGTGACTTCATTGCTATTACAGCTACCGAAAATGGAATTTTGCAAGCTTTCAAGAACGACGGAAAAGAAAACAAAGACTACATCGGCTGGCGAAAGAACGTATTGGCCCCTGTCAGCGGTACCGTTACGTTAGTTAATCATCCCAAAATCACCAACACCCCGGGCAAAATGAATCGGGATGCCGAGCCCGGTAGGATTTTCATTGAAAATAATGACAGTACTAAGGTGATCCTCGTTCACGTTCGTGAAATAAAGGTTGAGGAAGGAGAACAGGTTGACGCCGGAGACGTGGTCGCCAAAGTGGGCAACAACGGCATCTCCACCGGTCCCCACATCCATGTCGGCGCCTGGAAAGATGACACGCCGCTACAGATTCAGGTAGACTTATACGCAGAAAAACGAAATGAAAAAGAGAAAAAATCGGATTCTAAGTAACCGATTTTACGCTCCTAAAATAACAAAGCCCGAAGCTTTGAAACTTCGGGTTTTGTTGTTACTGTACCGTGGGACGGATTCGAACCGTCGACCTCCGGGTTATGAATCCGACGCTCTCACCAACTGAGCTACCACGGCATGCCGATCAAATCAAGAGTTGCCAAATATAAAGCAATTCTGATTAAATATTAAGTCCTGCCTCTAACTTTTTTCAATCCATCTAATGGAAAACCGACATCTTTTTTTGAGGCTCTTCGAAATCGCCTTATTTTCCAGCTTACAAATTTAAAATACATCCTAAGCACTGAATTCCGTTATTTCTCATGGCAAAGAAAATTACCGAAAGAACCGAAGATTTTTCACAATGGTATCAAGATGTAATTCGTGAAGGCAAGCTGGCCGACCACTCTCCTGTGCGCGGCTGCATGGTCATACGTCCCAACGGCTATGCCCTTTGGGAAAACATGCAGGATACGCTGGATCAGATGTTTAAAGATACCGGCCATGAGAATGCCTATTTCCCGCTGTTCATCCCAAAATCATTTTTATCAAAAGAAGCCCAGCACGTCGAGGGTTTTGCTAAAGAATGCGCAGTGGTTACACACAGTCGCCTGCAAAGTACCGATGACGGTGTAGAGGTGGATCCCGATTCTAAACTCGGGGAAGAATTGATTGTCCGACCCACTTCTGAAACGATCATCTGGGATTCTTATCGCAACTGGATTCAATCGTATCGTGATCTCCCCATCCTTATTAACCAGTGGGCCAATGTTGTTCGCTGGGAGATGCGCACGCGCCTGTTCCTTCGTACTATGGAATTCCTGTGGCAAGAAGGACATACCGCACACGCCACTAAAGAAGAGGCCGTTGAGGAGACCCGGCAGATGCTGGAAGTCTATCGCACCTTTGCCGAGGAATATATGGCCATGCCGGTAAAGACAGGCGTAAAAACGGAATCAGAACGATTTGCCGGAGCCGTAGACACCTATTGTATTGAAACGCTGCTGCAGGATAACAAAGCCCTTGCAGGCCGGTACTTCTCACTTTCTGGGACAAAATTTTGCCAAAGCATTCGATGTAAAATTCCAAAGCTCAGACGGTGAGCACGAATATGTATGGGCCACCAGCTGGGGCGTTTCTACACGATTGATTGGCGGATTGATTATGACCCACTCCGACGATCAGGGACTTGTATTACCTCCTAAGTTGGCCCCAAACCAAGTCGTTATCGTTCCTATCTGGAAAAGTGATGAAGAAAAGGAACAAGTACTTGAATATTGCCAGGAAATCATTGACGAACTTGACGCTCTGAATATCCGTATCAAGCTGGATGACCGCGAAAATATGAGTCCGGGCTGGAAGTTTAATGAGCATGAGGCAGCCGGCATCCCCTTGCGTTTGACTATCGGTCCACGTGACTTAGAAAACAACAATGTAGAATTAGCCCGTCGCGATACGTTGGACAAAAATATCGTCAGTCGGGAGGGCATTGCCCAAAAAGTTGATGAGCTGTTGGACACCATTCAGGAAGATCTTTACGAGTCGGCCCAAAACCGCATTCAGGAAAACACGCACACCGTCGACTCCTATGATGAATTCAAGAAGGTCATCGAGAATGAAGGTGGTTTTGTTTATGCACACTGGGATGGAACGGCCGAAACCGAAGAAAAAATCAAGGACGAAACAAAGGCAACGATCCGCTGTATTCCACTTGAAGATGGCGAAGAGGGTGAATGTATGGTCACGGGGAAACCATCCAAGCAAAAAGTTCTTTTTGCTCGTGCCTATTAAACAGTGGCTATAGTGCAATCGCCCGTAGATAATACGCTTAATATTTTTGATCGATTTGCCGAGGAAGGTTCAGCACGTCTGATTTCTGATCTCGGCAATCCTCTATTGATGCCGCCCGCCGTATTTTTGGGCACCTGCCTTCTTTTAGGCCAATCACTATTTACGACACTAAAAGTTACCGGTATCGCTGTGATTTGCTACAGCGTATTACCATTTCTGCTTACCCTTTTTATGTTTCGACGTGGAATTATCCATTCCCTGGATTTGCCCCTGCGAAAAACGCGGACCTTGCTGTATGCTTTTTCGATTATCAGCGCTGCCATCGCTTCCCTTATTATCTACCAGCTCACCTCAACGCTTCATTTTTTTGTATTTATACTCTCATTTGTTTTCCTGGCCAATTTGACGATCTCATTCCTTCTAAACCTGAGATGGAAAGTGAGTGTGCATTCAGCATCGGTGTCGGTAGCAGGTACTATTTACTACCTGATGTTTCTTTGGGGGATAACAGAATATTCTCTCATCACATTAATTTTATCCTTAATCCACCTTTTACTACTTTTACCCGTAATGATGTGGGCACGGTATCATCTTAGTGTCCACTCACTAACCGAATTATTTGGCGGAGCTATTGCCGGAATTCTACTTACAATCATTGAGCTAATCATATTTATAAATATATGGTAAAGGAGATACTTGACGCGCCCTATTCTCATTATCTTTTCGATGCTGAACTGAGCCAAAAAATTGATCGGCGTACCATTGAAGAGATGGGAATCGACGGTTTTACGCTGATGGAAATTGCCGGCTCTTCGGCTGCGAAAATACTGCTTCAGCAAAAAGAATTAACGCACGGTGTTTTTCTCTGTGGTAAAGGAAATAACGCCGGTGATGCTCTTGTAGTAGCACGATACCTGCTCCAACACAATGTAGACGCAACCATCGTATTTTTAAGCGGATCAGATGATCTCTCCCCTGATACCCAGAAAAACTTGGAGCTTCTCAGGAAATTCAATTCCAATGAAAAGCTAACATTTTTTGAAAGTTGGGAAGAATTCAATTCGCCAGAACAATTCGATTTTATTATTGACGGCATGCTCGGCACCGGGTTAACCAGCGATGTTCGAGGCGATTATGTCAAGGCCGTAGAATGGGCAAACCAACAACCTAAGCCTGTTTTTGCGATGGACATTCCGACTGGTCTCCATGCAGACTCCGGAAAAATTATGGGAACTGTCATCAACGCTGACACTACGTTTACTTTTGGCGGTCAAAAATTAGGACTCTATCTCGAAGATGGTCCAAAGCATGCGGGCACTATTCATTACTGTGAACTTCCATTCCCGAACCAGTTTAAAGAAGATTGTAATACCTACCTGCTTGATGAAAGTTGGATTCAGATAGAATCTCCTACTCCCGGCCAGCACAAGTATAATTCCGGCGTACTTTATATCGTAGCCGGATCTGAGGGTTTAACGGGAGCTGCGATTATGGCTGCCCAAAGTGCCTGGGCTGAAGGGTTGGGAGCTGTAATTCTGATTTGCCCCAAAGGAATACTGCCTATTTATGAGCAAACACTGCCATCCATCATAAAAAAACCGGTAGGAAGTCGAAATGACTTCTTTTTCAAAGATGATCATACAAACCAAGTTGTTGAAATAATATCTGAAAAAGAGGGTAGCCTGCTACTTGGTCCGGGATTGGGACGCGAACAATCCACTGTTACTTTTGTACAAGAAGTGCTAACTCAAATTACGAGTCCTACCGTTATTGATGCTGACGGGCTCTGGTGTTTGGCACAGCTGGATGAACTTCCCAAACCTGAGCAGTCAGAATGGATTTTAACACCCCATCCGGGGGAATTAAATCGCTTGATAAAAAGTACCGGGCTACAAAAAGAATCCCGGCTAAAGACTGTTCGAAAATATGCCCAAACTACTGGCGTTACCTTACTTGCAAAGGGCATGCCCGCAATCATCGGAACACCGGCGGGCAAATGTTATCTAACAAACTACAACACCAGATATTTTTCCAGAGCCGGAAGCGGTGATGTATTGGCCGGCAAAGTTAGTGCTCGATTGGCATTAGGTGAAGAACCTGCTACGAGCTGTGCTCAAGGCTTATTAAATGGAAAACAAAAACTTGAAAATTATTTAAAACACCATCAGGATTTACCTGAACCAAGCGATTTTATATGAATATATCTTCTTCTATTTATTCCTTTTTATCGGATCACAGTTATTTATTGCCAATTGGGGTAATTACTCTGACTCTCGGAATGCTGCTGCTAACATTGCTGCCCGCCGATGTTATGGGACAAAATAAACTTTGGAGCTACGACAAATTAGGCCACGCCGTGCTTTTTGGTAGTTGGTCACTATCCGTGGGATTATACTATCAAATACATAAATCAAAAAGGGTAAAACTCTGGATTATATTTGCCAGCGGTACCACTTTTGGATTACTAATCGAAATCTTGCAACATACCCTCCCGGTAAATCGGCAAGGAGATCCTATTGATTTTTTGTTTGATGTGCTGGGATGTCTCATAGCTATTTGGGTTTTAAAAACAATATTACCGAATGAAACTAAATCGTAATATCCTTTAGAAACCCTTCTAACCGGTGTTTTTCTATATTATTTCACAATTTGGAAAAATAATGGAATAATTTCCCCTCTTTTCCTGTTATTTAAGTGGAGATTAAGTAGAATAATTTGTTTACTTACAATTCCTAATAAATTTATATCAATTTAACGCGGAGATTATAGCATTATGGGTTCTGACAGAAAAAAGCCACAGGCTGATCTTAGAAAATACTACACAATCTTTCTGCAGCTGGGAATGGTTGTCGTTCTGTTAATTTTCATTACCGCTATGAAAGTACAATTTGTAGCAGAAAAACAGAATGTAGACCTTACCCAAGAGCAGGAAGTCGTGGAAATGGAGGAAGTAACACAAACAAAACAGGAAGAGAAACCACCACCCCCTCCACGTCCTCAGGTACCTGTTGAAGTACCAAATGATGAAATTATCGAGGATCAAGAAATTAACATTGATGCCGAGATAAATATGGATGAACCTCTTCCAGAGCCGGAAGAACCGCAACAGGAAGAAGAGGAAGACTTCTTTGTTGCAGTAGAAAACATGCCTGAATTGAAAGGAGGTTTAGGTGCTTTGCAACAAAAGATTAACTACCCTGATATGGCCCGAAAAGCGGGTATTGAAGGACGAGTTATTATTCAGTTTATTGTAAATGAAAAGGGAGAAGTTGAAAATCCCAGAGTAATTCGAGGAATTGGCGGTGGTTGTGATAAAGAAGCACTGCGAGTTGTAAAACAAGCAGAATTTGAGCCTGGTCGTCAGCGTGGAAACCCTGTTCGAGTACAGTACAGCTTGCCTATTACGTTCAAACTGCAAAATTAAGAACTTCTCTTTAACAATAAATTAGCAAAAAAGGCCTGCTTTTCAGCAGGCCTTTTTTATTAAATAACTACTTTACTAACGGCAATTGGTTTACCCTTCAGGAAATATACTGCCGGTATTTTTGTTTAAATGCTTTAAGTACTTCCGACAAGTTTTGATAGCCAACCAGTGACTGAGCTTTTTTCAGTGATATCCAACTCACCTTTTGTATATCCTCTTCGGTTTGTGGAGTAAAAGTAAGTTCCGCATCATCAGGAAATCGCATCCCGAACCAATACGTTGTTTTACCATAATGTTTACCACCCTGTTCATATTCGTGATAGGTTTCAGGAAGTTGAAAAACAATCTCAGGCAAAACTGACACTCCCACTTCTTCCGCAACTTCACGAACCGAACATTCTTTGACGGTCTCCCCTTCTTCTAGTTTTCCTTTAGGCAGATCCCACACCCCACGGCGGAATATTAACAGTACGGCTGGATTACTGTTGTCCTTAGGTTTAAAAACAACCCCTCCTGCCGCTGTAACAGGTTCAACAATAGTCATTATTCCTCTTGATCCCCGGATTCCTCATTATCTTTTTCTTTCTCATCAGCGTAATTCATACGCAGATTATTAAGTGTCTCTGTCAAATAACTTTTCAACTGATCGGGCAAATTCCCCTCTGTAAATTCTTCGAGCATAAGCAGGGTATCAATAGCAAATTTAGCTGACTTCAGATCCCTTTCTGTACTTCCTGTTTGAGGATTTTCTAACTTTCCCATTCCCATCATGGCAATCTGCTGATGTTGTTGAACTAACATCATAAAAAGTAACTGCTGCTGTTCGTCTTCGGATAAATTATCTCCGTTATAATTTGTCTTATCCATATCTAATAATTTTTGTTCAAAATTGATCTTAAAATAAGTTCTTTATGATAAAGAATTAACTTCTTTAACCTATATATATCTTTAAAAAACTCTTTAAATATTGTCAACATCCAAGTACTTTAGAGGGCTCAATACAAAACAAATAATAAATAGCAATTCCGTTTCATGGCCATTCTAAAACCATTTAAAGCCTGGCATCCGGATCCCAAAAACGTGGAACAAATTGCGTGTGTTCCCTACGATGTTGTAAGCGTTAAAGAAGCACGTTCAATTGCCAAAGGCAATCCCAAAAGTTTTCTTCATGTTGTTCGACCAGAAATTGATTTGCCGGAGGGAACCGATCCGCATGATGATGAAGTATATGACATGGGAGCCGAAAACCTAAATAAATTTCTGGGAAACGGCATCCTTCAACAAGAAAAGCAACCACAGCTATATGTATATCGATTAATAAGAAACGGGCGCCCTCAAACCGGTATTTTTGCCTGCGTTTCGGTAGAAGATTATGACAATAAAGTAATACTAAAGCACGAACTGACACGACCCGACAAAGAGGATGACCGTACGCGACACATTCTCACCCAGCAGGCTCACGCCGAACCGGTCATGTTGACGTATAAAGATGATCAGGCAACCGAAAACCTCATCAAAAAAACGACTGAGGGAGAACCTCTTTTTGAATTCGAAGCTTCTGACGGTGTCATCCATAAATTGTGGCGAGCCGACAAAACCGAAGCATTTGTTAATGCATTTAAATCAATCTCTCATTTGTATATAGCCGATGGCCACCACCGGTGTAAAAGTGCCTCTCGGGCAGCTAAACAGAAACGTAAGAACAATTCGGTTCATACCGGCAACGAAGAATACAACTTCTTCCCGGCAGTGATTTTTCCGATGTCTAATATGAATATTCTACCGTACAATCGAGTTGTTCATACTATCCCCAATAATTTTTTAAACACACTGAAGCATAAATTCAGCCTCACTCCAGATGCTAATCCCCAACCATCCGAAAAAGGAACCATTCGTATTTATATTGATGGAGACTGGTACAGCATGGAACTACCTTTGGCTAACAATCCCAACAGCGTACAAAAACTCGATGTACATCGACTGCAAGAGTTTGTCCTTTCTCCATTGCTTGATATCGATGATCCTCGTCGTAACGAAAACATTTCATTTGTCGGAGGAATACGAGGTACAGAAGAATTAGAAAAACTTGTAGATAATGGAACAGCCGAACTGGCTATCAGTATGTACGCTACAAGCATAGAAGAATTAGTAGAAGTATCTGATGAAGGCCGACTCATGCCACCCAAGTCAACTTGGTTTGAACCAAAACTGCGATCGGGACTACTTGTCCACACTTTTTAATTGTTAACATTCTATGTTATTCACTTATGAAACACGTTCACAACTTTAGTGCAGGACCAGCAACACTTCCGCTTGAAGTATTAGAAAAAGCCCAACAAGAACTTACTAACTTTCAAAATATGGGACGATCGGTGATGGAAATCAGCCACCGAACCGCCCAATACACCGAGATTGACCGTCAGGCAAAAGCGCGTATTCGTGACCTGCTAAATCTTGGGGATGATTTTAAAATTATGTTCCTGCAAGGCGGGGCTAGCTCACAGTTTATGATGGTTCCTTTTAACTTTTTGGATGAGCATCAGACAGCCGATTACATTGACACCGGTCGATGGTCGAATAAAGCCATCAAGGAAGCTAAAATTTTTGGTGATGTTCATCGTCCTTACAGCAGCAGCGAAACCGGTTACGATCGAGTGCCAACGGATGATGAGCTGAACTTTAGTGATAATCCCGCTTATGTCCATTTTACTTCAAATAACACAGTTGCAGGCACTCAATTTCCGAAAGAACCCGAAACCAATGGAATTCCATTAGTTTGTGATGCCTCTTCAGATTTCCTATCCAAACCTATTGATGTATCCCGATATGGAATAATTTATGCAGGTGCTCAGAAAAACATTGGTCCTGCAGGAGTAACTGTTGTTATTATTCGTAAAGATTTTCTGCAGAAAGCAAATACCAACGGTGTACCAACTATTTTACAATATCAAACACATGCGGAAAAAATTTTCAATACTCCTCCGGTTTTCAATGTGTATATGGTGAATCTGGTATTGGAGTGGATTCAAGACAAGGGTGGCCTGGAATACTTTAAATCCTTCAATAAAGAGAAAGCCGAACTGCTTTATGACGAAATTGATCGGGATGATTTTTATCGCGGTGCCGTAGAAAAAGATTCTCGTTCACTGATGAATGCCACTTTTCGACTTCCTTCCAAAGAACTCGAATCCAAGTTCTTATCAGAAGCCGAAGAACAGGACCTATATGCATTAAAAGGACATCGCAGTGTGGGTGGAATCCGTGCCAGCATGTATAATGCATGTCCAATGGAAAGCGTAGAAGCACTGGTCAATTTCATGAAAACTTTTAGAAAAGAGAACGGTTAAACAGTTTCTAAAATCAGATCAGTTTAAATACAGTTAGAAAATGATCAATGGTATTTGGAACAAAAATCACCAGGTATAAAATACCCCAAAGGGCTCCTGCCAGATGAGCCTCGTGATTTATCTTTCCGCGCTCCTGTTTACTGGCGTACATGCTGTAGATTAAATAAAGGATAGCAAAAACAAAGGCGGGAATTGGGACAGGTATCAGCATCAGGTAAATTTTTTCCATCGGAAATAGAAAAATAAAGGCAAAAAGAACTGATCCTACTGCTCCCGAGGCCCCCAACGTAGCATAGTTAGGATCATCTTTAAATTTTATGACTGACGGTATACCGGCCACAATAAGCCCCGTAAGATATAATCCCAAAAAGTAACCGCCGCCTAATATCCGTTCCATTATAGGTCCAAAAAAGTACAGGGTAAACATGTTCACAAAAAGATGACCCAAATTAGCATGCAAAAACCCTGACGTGAGCATCTCATACCAACTGTTTTCTCTGACGGTCCGATAGGGTTTTAAATACCCTTTCTCAATAAATTTGGGATATAGATACAGGGCACCCAGCGATACAATTACGTTGGCAACCACTAAATAAAATGTAACGGGATAGCTTGCTATATAATCTTCCATATGCTTTTATAATTGATCATCGAAGATAGACAAGAGCTTGTTCGATCTCCAATTTAATTTTTCTCTTAGGCTTGCTATCAAAGCAGTATAGTAGTTATATTTGATCACCTGTTTAAGCCGATGTAGCTCAGGGGTAGAGCGATTCTCTCGTAAAGAATAGGTCGTGAGTTCGAATCTCACCATCGGCTCTCATATCCACTGATAATAAAGAATGATCATCTCGAAGTATCTGGATGATCAGCTCAATAATTCCCTTCCTTTTATCTTCAGTACGAAACAAAATGAACCACATTTAATTACTAAAAACTTGATTTAGTTTTACTATATGTACTGTGGATTTTTATATCCTGTAAAAATATATTACAACATCCTTTAAACTTCAGACGTAATTATCTTGCGATATCTTCCCATATTTATCATAGCAATCAGTTTATTTATTAGTTCTTGTGGGACCAGCTCACGCTTCGGAAAAACTGATGATGCTCCCAAATCCCATGAGGCGGGCGAAAAAATTGAGGAAGGAGTAGCAAGTTGGTATGGTCCCAATTTCGATGGCAAATTAACAGCCAACGGTGAAACTTACGACATGTACGGTCTTACGGCTGCACACCGGACTCTTCCTTTCAATACTGTAGTTAAGGTTAAGAATCTGAATAATGGAAAATCCGTAGCGGTTCGCATCAACGATCGAGGCCCCTATGCTAAAAACCGTGTTATCGACTTGTCTAAAAAAGCCGCTGATAAAATAGATATGCTTGGGCCCGGTACTGCCCCTGTAGAATTAATTCTGTTAGAGGGAGACCTCAAAAATTCAAGAGTAACTAATCTAAAAGTACCTACCTACACGGTACAACTCGCTTCATTTAATCGTGAGCATCAAGCCCGAGCTCACGCAAAAAAAATACGCGGCGCCCGAGTTGAAAAGATAAAAATGGGCAACAAAACAGTATACCGTGTGTACCACGGTATTTATACCGATAAAAATAACGCCCGTAAAAAACAGCGCCAGCTTAAAAGGCAGGGCTTTAGTGGTTATGTAAAACAGATAGAAAATTAATTTTTATAAATTTCTCTATCTGTCGGAATGTATTGAACCCATTTTGTGGTTGTAGCATCTGCATTAATCCCATATATCATTTACAGATGAAGAAAAAAATAATTGTCATTGGAAGCGGCTTTGGCGGACTAGCAACAGCATCACGACTATTATCACGAGGACACGAAGTCGAAGTTTTTGAAAAACGCGACAAGCCAGGCGGACGCGCATACGTCTATGAGATGGACGGCTTTAAATTTGACGGGGGCCCCACGGTAATTACCGCTCCCTTTTTATTTGATGAAATTTTCGAGGCAGCCGGGAAGAAACGAGAGGACTATTTTGAACTCGTCCCCTGCGACCCCTTTTACCGGATATTCAATGCCGAAGGCCAAAAATTCGACTACAACGGAGATCACGAGTTTGTTTTAAACGAGATTGAGCAATGGAATCCTGACGATAAAGAAGGGTATACCAAGTTTCTCAAAACAACCAAAGCCATTTTTAACAAGGGTTTTGTTGAACTTGCCGATAAGCCTTTTTTAAGTCTGTGGGACATGATCAAAGTAGTGCCCGACCTTATCAGGCTACAGTCTCACAAAACAGTTTACAAATATATTGCACAATACATTGAAAATGATTTCCTGCGCAAGGTTTTCTCTTTTCATCCCCTGCTGGTAGGTGGCAATCCCTTTGATACCACATCCATCTATGCCATGATACACTATTTAGAGCGCGAATGGGGCGTGCATTATGCTATGGGTGGAACCGGCTCCATCGTAAATGCTTTGACTCAATTGATTGAAGAGCAAGGCGGTAACATACATTACAATGCTGAGGTAGATGAAATTACAATCACCAATGGAAAAGCAGATGGTATTCGACTTAGCGACGGGAGCGAACATTCGGCTGATCAGGTAGTATCAAATGCGGATGTGGCTTTCACTTATCGCAATATGATCCCCGAACAAGAACGAACAACGTGGACAAATCGTAAGATTGAGCGTACCAAGTACAGCATGTCACTCTTCGTAATCTATTTTGGGACAAAAAAGAGGTACTTGGATTCTGAACTCGAACACCACAATATTATTTTGGGTGAACGATACCAAGAGCTGCTCTCCGATATATTCCATGATAAAAAGCTGGCTGAGGATTTTTCTCTGTACCTGCACATGCCTACAAAAACAGACCCTTCTTTGGCACCCGAAGGCTGTGAAGGATTTTATGTACTTTCTCCCGTCCCCCATTTAGACAGCGGTACCGACTGGACTGAAAAAGCCAAACCATACCGCGATGCCATCATTTCGTTTTTGGAAGAAAACTATCTGCCGGACCTCGAAGAAAATATCATTGTCGAACACCACATTGATCCCCTGCATTTCCAAAATACGCTTAACAGTTACAAGGGATCAGCCTTCTCGGTAGAACCTATTCTTACCCAGTCAGCCTGGTTTCGACCGCATAACAAATCCGAAGATGTAGATGACCTGTTTTTTGTTGGAGCGGGCACTCATCCAGGAGCGGGTCTTCCGGGCGTACTTTCATCTGCAAAAATAGCTGAAGATTTAATCTGTAAAAACCAGTAAACAAAAAAGTCTCGCACACTTCTAGAGTGCACGAGACTTAGTAAGCACCTACTTTACGTTTATAAAGGCAGATTATCGTGCTTCTTCTGAGGAACTTGATCTACCTTATTTTCGGAAACATCCAAAGCTCGGATCAACTTTTCACGCGTTTCGCTGGGCAGAATTACGTTATCAATAAATCCACGTTCGGCAGCCTTATATGGATGCGCAAACTCTTCTTTATAATAATCGATCAGTTCCTGCTCTTTGGCTTCAGGATCGTCGGCAGCCTCAATCTCTTTTCGGAAGATAATCTCCACCGCTCCTTTTGGTCCCATAACTGCAATTTCGGCCGTAGGCCACGCCACGTTATAATCCGCACGGATATGCTTGGAATTCATCACGTCATAAGCTCCACCGTACGCCTTCCGGGTAATAACCGTCATCTTGGGCACCGTTGCCTCGCAAAAAGCGTACAACAGCTTGGCACCGTGTTTAATGATTCCGCCCCACTCCTGATCAGTACCGGGCAAAAATCCGGGCACATCTTCAAATGTTATCAATGGAATATTAAATGCATCACAAAAACGGACAAAGCGAGCACCTTTAAGCGACGCATCGATATCAAGCACCCCGGCCAGTGACAGAGGCTGATTGGCAACAATGCCTACACTGCGTCCGTCAATTCGGGCAAAACCTACTACAATGTTTGTGGCATAATGCTCATGGACTTCCATGAACGAATCTTTATCCACAATACCCTCAATAACTTCCTTTATATCATAAGGTTTATTGGCATTGTCGGGGACGATGTCATCCAGCTTTTTAGCCTTGGCAGAATCCGGTGCTTTAGATTCTTCTCGCGGAGGTTTCTCCTCACAGTTCTGGGGTACATACGTCAACAGCTTTCGAAGCTCCTGCAAACATATGGCATCGTTCTCTTCCGTAAAATGTGCGACACCTGATTTTGATCCATGAGCGCTTGCCCCACCCAATTCTTCAGATGTGACCTCTTCATGCGTTACGGTCTTGACTACATTTGGACCGGTAACAAACATGTAGCTGGTATTTTTAACCATAAACACAAAATCGGTCAGGGCCGGACTATAGACCGCACCGCCTGCACAAGGACCCATCACGGCCGAAAACTGGGGCACTACACCCGATGCCATACTATTACGCCAAAAAACTTCAGCATAACCACCCAGCGAGGATACGCCTTCTTGAATCCGCGCACCGCCCGAGTCATTAAGTCCGATGATGGGCACGCCATTTTTCATAGCCATATCCATAACCTTACAGATCTTTTCGGCATGGGTCTCCGACAGTGATCCTCCAAAGACAGTAAAATCCTGGCTAAATACGTAGATTGGTCGACCGTGAATCTTTCCAAATCCGGTAACCACTCCATCGCCGTCTATTCTTTTGTCTTCGAGACCAAATTTGTGACTGCGATGTTTTACATAGGGATCGATTTCTTCAAATGATCCCTTGTCCAGTAAAATATCAATACGTTCGCGCGCAGTCAGCTTTCCCTTGTCATGCTGCTTTTGAATTCGTTCTTCACCTCCGCCCTTTTGCGCATCTTTACGTTTTTGTTTTAGCCGCTCTACCTTTTTATCCGAAGCCATCTAATTTTCTTGTTTATTGCGATTTTGTTTCTCCAAAAAATAACTCTGCAGCCGATCGGTAAAATCCACCGCTGCCTCAGAGTACATATCAACCAAGTTGCGTTTAAAAATATCTTTTTCAATATACTTACTAACATCGCGCCAGCTATCATAGACAGCAATATCCTCAATCGCCTGATCAAAAGCACGATCGGAACCGCGAAAAATCTCCTCCACAAACAACTCCTCGTCATCCGATAGCATGTCACGGAGGTTCTTGATCTCTTCATCCGAAGCATCTTCTTTTGTCAAGTCAATAATAGGTTCATCAATAAATCCATCCTCATCAACTTCCTCATCTGCTTCAGCTCCATGCTCCTTTTTATACTCCTCGATCTCCTCGTCACTCATGTACCGCATCCACATAGGGGTCTCTTCAGATTCGGAGGAGACTTCTGTGTCTGTTTCCGATTCTTCTTGTTCCTCTGTAGATGAAGGGACTTTTTCTGGTATAGAATGCTCTTGCTCCTCTTCTTCTATCTCTTCGAAATCATCTTTCTTTTCAGTTTCCTCCTTAAAATCTTGTTTTTCATCTTCCTCATTTTCTGATGTTACTTCCTCATCCTCTTCTTGTTCAGATTCTTCCTTAAAAGCTCCATTTAAAGAACCATCCTCTGCATCTTCTATTTCTTCTGTTTCATCAGGTTTTACCAGTTGATCTTCAGATTCCTTCAGCTCATTACCTTCGGTTTGTTGTAATTCTTCATCCTCTTCTTTTGGCAAAACAGTCTGAGAATTATTATCACCTTTTTCTTTTTTTGCAGGCGATTGATCCTCAAACAGTGATGACTGATCATCTTCGTACCCATCAAAGTCCAGCAATTCCGGTGATGAGAGTACTTCGATAAATTCGGCTCTACTAAGTACTGTATTCATCAAGTCGAACTTTCGAGCAATCCGCGGCATCTTTTTATCCTCAAAAAATAGTCGCAACAAATTAGTATCGATACCATCCTCCTGCAGCTGAAAAAGAGGCTCCAACATCTGGGCCCAATTCAATGGAGAATACCGGGAAGTTAATTTCTCATCAGCCTGAGCAATAATAGTTGAGCAGCGCTCTTTACTCAGTGATTCTAAATCCTTCTTCTGCATATACCTGTAAAGCACAACAGCAAAATGCCGATAAATGACAACTGCCTCTAATCGCTGGTGCAACTGCTCTACCGAAAGCTCATCCTTGGCTCCAAAAATAACGTCCGGTACATTCTTTCGAGGTTGAACCAGCATTTCTATGACATCCGAAACTGCAGTTTCAATAACAGCCTGCGCATAACTAGCCGGCAGACGGGCTTCATCTTGAATAGCCTCAATAAATTTTTGCCAGGCATCGAGCACAGCATCAGCACCGGTGTTGGCCCAATCTGTTTTGGGGATGTTCATCGAATCAGAAAGATTACGTCTTAATTCCACGCTGATGCGGCGAACAATAAAAGAAGGGAACTCCCACGAACGAAGTTCTTCAACTGTATAATACTGATCGTTTTCGGGTAAACGATCAATTAATCTTTGCGTTATTTGCTGTATGGTTTGTTTCATAATTTTTGGGAAATATATCGTCTAGCGAAAGGCAAAACAACCTTAGAATGGCTCAATATGTTAAATCCTGAGAATCTTTTGAAATTTCCTTTCCATTAATGAGTAATAAGTTTAAAAATGTATCCAACCCAAAGTTTTCATTTAGGATTTGATGACACCTTATTACCTTTGGCCTATGATTACGCTATCTGTTAAACAGCTGAAAAAGTCTTTTGGTCCGAATATTATTTTTTCGGACGTTTCCTTCGATCACCAGTCAACTGCCCTTGGCATCGCCGGATCTAACGGTTCAGGAAAATCAACTTTCCTAAAATGTATCGGTGGACTTTTGCCCCCAAGTTCGGGAGATATCGCTTGGAAAGATAATGGAACTGCACTCAATAAAACAGCTCTTAAAAACAAATTGGGATATGCTGCTCCGTACATCAATCTTTACAATGAGCTAAGCTGTCGCGAAAACCTGGAATTCATTTCAAAGATGCGGCACCAGTCAAATTATGTTAAAACTATTGATTTGTGGATCTCCAAGGTAGGGCTAAAGCATGCCCTTGATCAACCGTTTGGGAAACTATCAACGGGACAACAGCAACGGCTGCGACTGGCCTCGGCCTTGTTTCATGACCCTGATATTTTACTTTTAGATGAACCGGGATCAAACCTGGATGAAGAGGGACGAAACCTTATCACAGAAATTGTTACAGCCTTTGATACCCCTGAAAAGGTGATTATTATTGCTTCCAATAATCCCGATGAGCTAAGTCTTTGTGAGCGAATCTTTTCTATTGAAAAAGAAGCTTTTGTCAAATAGCGTTAGTCCATCTGACAGGTTTCACCCTGGCAACACTCCTGCACATTAATACCACAATTGGCACATTGACCATGCCCGTGCACCCAAACCAGCGGAGCTTTAGCCCCACAATACGTACACTGCCGGGACTTCTTCTGATCTTTTTTCTCTCGTGGATCTATTCAGGTCAGCCATAATTACGATTGTGTTAGTTCCTCATATGCTACGCCAAGATTATCAGAGAGGGTCCAGAAATCAGCATATAAAAAATGGTCAAATTTTTCGAGTGATTTCTTATTGGTGATCTCATCTTTACTCAACCCCTGATCAATCCCTTTTTGAACATAGTTTAATATAGCTGAAAGATAATCTTCCATTACCCCAAGATCTTCTTTCTTACCGGTAACGCCATATTCGGGCTTGGCATGACCAAAAATATACATAGCATCGGAAGGATACTCTTCCGCAACCGTTGATAAAATCTTAGTCCAATTTTGCATCGAAGCTCCTGACGGGCGATCGGTATAGGGATTCATCCGATTGAACACCAAATCTCCCATGTGCACGACATTGGCTTTCTCAAAATAGATCACCGAATCACCGCTCGTGTGTCCGGGGCCAAAGTATTTGGCATGAATAGTTTCATCTCCCAGATCCATTTTCCAACTCTCAGAATAGGTAGTCTTCGGAAAAGCAGTATTCCCTTCACCCTCACTTTCTTCGTTTGCTTTCTTCATGAGTTTCGGCACGTTTTCATGGGCTACCATCTTTTCAGCCACTCCTTTAAAAGTCGGATTTCCACCGGTATGATCGCCATGGTGATGTGTATTAATAAGCAGATTTAACGGTTGATCGGTTTTCTCACGAAGCCCGTTCAGACAGTTTTTAGCAGTCTTGGGATATTGAGAATCTATAACCGCCATCGCATCCCGCGATGCCAGCCAACCGATCGTGCCACCCCGCTCTGTAAAATAGCCCACATTACGGCGAAGCGTAGTAAAACTACCCTGGTTGTTGGCAAACAAAGTTTTAAACGGAAGTGCAGCACCGGCTGCCAGCAAAGAAGAGCGAAGCAGGAATTGACGTCGATTCATAATTAAGTGATTTGGTTAAAAGTAAAAGGATACGAAATTAATAAACCTATTGGTCATCAAATCATTCCTTAACCTAATATCAATCAAATTTTCTTTTTGCCTACAGATGGATCTCTGGACTACAATAATAAGCTAACTTCAAGTGAGCTTTAATAACCATAGCCTGATGATTCATCCTCAGAATTTGAATGAGTTTAAGCATCGGTAGGCAGAATATTCATCATTACATCAAAGCTATACCCATTCAAATCAAATTGCCATATCCTCGCGTATTAGCAACAGAATAGCAGCATGCGGACAAATGAGATATTTCTCATTTTCAAATTCAATTTCATGGGCTTTATCTTTTAAAAAGATAGCCAAATCCCCTTCTTCGGCTTGCATACCAATATACTGCGTCTGACTCGTTTCTTTCCAGGCTTCATCCACTTCGTTAGAAGGAATAGGATAACCGGGACCCGTCTTAACCACATAGCCACTGTGGATATCTGCCTTTTCCTTGACGGTTGCCGGCAATACGAGTCCACTTTTTAGTTGTTGTTTCCATGTCTCGCGGTTTAATGAGAACGCGATCGCCAACAACTATAAAATTTTCTACTGAATTTAGATATTCTTGAATCATCACAATGATTTACCTTAAAAAATCTACGATTGTATAAACGCCCAAAGTTAACGTGTTTGTATAACAATCTGAACAAAAGATTCCCTCCATAATTTTATAAAATCATGGATTTAAAAAACAAGCTATGTATTGTAACCGGGGCCAATTCGGGTATCGGTAAAGAAACGGCTCGTAGCTTTGCCGCCGATGGAGCCTTTGTAATTATGATCTGTCGGAATGAGAAACGCGCCAAAGCTGCCCGTCAAGAACTCATTAACGATACGGGCAATACAGGCATTGAAATTGTGTTAGCTGATTTAGCTATTCAACATGATGTACGATCTGCAGCCGACCAGATAAAACAGGAATTTGATCAAATTGATGTGCTCGTCAATAATGCCGGACTCATTGCCAATAAACGCGAAGAAACCATTGATGGCATCGAGAAAACGCTGGCGGTAAATCATTTAGCCCCATTTTTGCTAACGAACCTGCTTTGGGATCACCTTCAACAATCAAAGGATGCTAGAGTTATCAATGTTTCATCGGAAGTGCATCGGATGGGAGCCAACGCTTTCGATCTGGACGATCTGCAGATTGCTAACAATTATTCAGCCATGAAAGCCTACGGAGTTTCAAAATTGTGCAACATCATGTTTACCCATGAACTGGCTAAGCGCTGCAGTGATACTTCTATTACAACCTATAGCTTGCATCCCGGGGTAGTACGTACGCAGCTGGCTGAAGAAGCAGGATGGGCAATGAAGCTTTTTTACTGGATTGGCAAGCCATTTATGCGATCGCCAAAGTCGGGTGCTCAAACGACTATTTACTTGGCTACATCTGATGAAGTAACATCAATGAATGGCAAATATTTCAAGAATAAAAAGGTAGTAGAACCCTCAGCTATTGCTTTTGATGACGATCTAACACCCCAGCTGTGGGAAAAAAGTGAAAAGCTAACGCAATTACCCTAATACAAAAAATCGCTTCACCCGAATTTTTCGGGATCGCCAGATCAAATTACCGACTTTATCTTCGGTAATTTTGTTTTCCTTGGTATCGTCTACTGAACCCTCAGCAGGCATTTTTTCTTTGGCTTCATCCAGATGGAGGTTATCCAGAAAAAGTTTCAGCTGGTTACGATCGAAATGCGAATAGCGATTTTCTAACGCCTGAATAATATCGGGCCAAATTTCGGGTCGTGCCGACCATTCTATACCTAAACCAATAGCATTTTCCGGAGCATCTTCGCTTAAACAAATATTTAGCCGTTCATCAATATCAGAGGGTACAGGCTCATGACGCAATAATTTAGGTCCCAGTTCTTCTCCGTTTGCGCGCGGGAAAAAGCTTTTCCACATCTGGTTTGTATAGGGATGATGGTAATAAACCTCATAATTTTTGCTGTCCTTTCGCAATTGTTTCATCTCATTTATGAGAGCAACCTGCTTGTCGTGATCAATAATATACATGAGGTCAATTCTTTTAAGATTCAGGATTTTATCCCTAGCCAACTTAATATAGATTCAAATAACTCCACCTTTATGTACAAAATATTATATGATTTGTTCCAGCAATGCTTTTATTATCTTTAGTTCTATTGATTGCATTCCGTCAAAGAATACCTCATACTTCATTTTGTAACCCTGTTTGATCCCCATCACCTTCAATTAATTAAATCTATTGATGGCAACCAGATTTTATCAAAGCCCTTACTCCCGAAACAGACAAATATCCATTGCTACATTAATCTCATGTGGATTATTTTTGGCAATTTCTTTCACTGATACGATGGGACAATCCACCTTTGATCGTGGAAAAAAGTTCTATCAACAGCGAGATGCCAATGCCGATTCCTTTAAAGCAGATCCTACCAATATAAATCGGGCTATTGATCTATTTAAATCTGCCCTGGAGCAAGGCATTAATCCCGAAGAGTCAGCGGCTTATCTCTTGCGGTCGTACTATTTCAAAGCCATGTTTACCGGACTTAGCGAAGACCAGCAAAAGGATATTTATGAAAAAGGCCGCAATTTGGGCGAGAAAATGATTGAACGCTATCCCAATTCAGTACCCATTAAATTCTGGTATGCTGCCAACATCGGGCGATGGGCAGATGTACATAGTTTTGCCCGAGCAGCTACCAGTGGCATATCAAAACAATTGCGGGGAATTTGTAAAGATATCATTGAAAAAGATCCCGGATACCAAGATGGTGGTGGTTATCGCATTTTAGCCCAAGTGCACTTTTATTCGCCCAACATTCCTATTTTGATGAGCTGGCCATCAAAAGACAAGGCGTTGGAGCTTGTTCAGGAAGCTTTGGAGATTGCCCCGGAAAATCCCACGAACAAAATGCTGTATGCTAATATATTGCTTGAATTTGATCGAGATGAAGAAGCAAAAAAACTACTCCATCAAATCAGGCGAATGACTCCCCGCTCCTCACACAAAGTTGAAGATCGCTACCTTCAATATCGCAGCCAAAAGCTATACGACGAGCACTTCAATTAGCGCAACAGGTTTAAGACGAATCCAATAACTTCTCTGCCGAGCTCATCTTCTTTGATACGTCCATTAATCTGCTGATCTGAAACGGTTACTTCTCCACTAAATGAGAAACTAACCTGTTTTTCTTTA
The DNA here is from genome assembly GCF_034521915.1 of Fodinibius sp. Taxonomy (GTDB): domain Bacteria; phylum Bacteroidota; class Rhodothermia; order Balneolales; family Balneolaceae; genus Fodinibius. Next base: position 214,770 of record NZ_JAXHLU010000004.1, on the reverse strand, counting down.
TTGTTTGGGTCAGCCAGTGTAAGACTAATATTAGGCTGATCCGCACTCCATTCGATCGAATTTTTTAAAGGTATCGAAAAATCGAGCATGGGATCTTTAAATCCGCCGCCGGTATCAATGGCCGAAAACTCCAGGTCTATGTTATGATGTTCATTAAGGTCAATAACTTTTCCATCCCATTGTAATGAGGTTACTTCGGCAGACGTCTGAATTTTCATTTTATTACTATCTTGTATTACTTAATTTCAATTTAATAATAGGCAAGATGATGATCTTTTAGAAATGCTATGGATAAGAAAGAATGTCCCGGTTGTGCGGTAGAAGTGGATGCCGAAGCCGAGGTATGTCCCATTTGTGGATATGAATTCCCTAGCCAACCGCTAAGTATTCAAATTGCAGCGTGTATTATGATAATTCTACTGCTGCTATATTGGGTGGTTTTTTAGAGCTCACAACGATTAATCATACAATTACACTGAGAAAATATTGTGCTTTGAATGATCTTAACGAGCTATTTTATATCTAATTCAAGTTACCTTGAAAAGATCTCTTCTTTCGGTCAAACAGACAGGTGTTATAAATTTAGCAGAGAATATAATACCCAACCGCAAAGTGTCATAAACAGCGTTGACCTTTTCAGAGGCTGACCCTCTTTTGTTTTCTCCCTACTGCGCAGAGAGAAAAACTCTTTAAGCAAGCCCTTTAATTTATACCGAAAGAGCTCCCCTCCCTAATTTATGTAAAGGATGTCCCAAGTCTGTACAATTTAAGGGAGGGAATGAGGGTGGGTCAAAATAGGAGCATGAGAAAGTCAAAATTAAAGACACATGGTGACAATAGTGACTTGCCCCCCTGATTCCGACCGAAGCATGTAGGCATAGTAACTCATCTTGATTTCCTATGTAAAATAAAAACAGGAGCGCTAGTTAATAACGCTCCTGTAAACTCCACTGTCGGGACGACTGGATTTGAACCAGCGACCCCTCGACCCCCAGTCGAGTGCTCTACCTGGCTGAGCCACGTCCCGATTCGGTATCACAATATTAAAAAAGAACTAAATCAGTTCGCAAATTAGAGTTGCTAAAGATAGGACTGTAACCGCCAAAACTCAACCTAATCTTCTATACTCTGACACAACTCCACCAATACCCCGTGGTTATCTTTGGGATGGACAAAAGCCACCAGTTTATTATCCGCCCCGCGACTGGGCTCATCATTCAGCACCGTAAATCCCTCTTCACGCAGCCGTTCCAGTTCAGCATGGATATCATCCACCTCAAAAGCCATATGGTGCATACCTTCGCCTTTTTTAGCAACATATTTTGCAATCACGGAATCCGGATCTGTAGCACCCAGCAACTCAACTTTTGATTCACCAGTACGGAAAAAAGCCGTTTCTACTTTTTGATCTTCTACGACTTCGCGCTTATAGCATTCTCCATCCAGAAGCCTCTCGTAGGTTTTTACCGCTTCCTCCAAATCATCAACCGCTATGCCGATATGATCAATATGCATAATAATGGAATTATATTCCGTTTAAAATTCTGCAAATTCGGTAATTATTTCCTTTGTTTCTGTAATGCCTTTCTTGTCTTTGGTAGAACTCACAATAATAGGTACTTCAATATTCATTTCATCCAAAATTCGTTGTAACCGAAATTTGGATTGCTGCTGTTTATTGTAGGAAAGTTTATCGGCCTTCGATAGTACCACTGCAAAAGGCAGTCGATTCATTCCCAGCCAGTAGAAAAACTCCTCATCAAGGTCACTGGGCTCATGGCGGATATCCACCAAATGAAGAACTAAGCGAAGCGTCGATCTTTCCAACAGGTAGTCACGAATATCTCGTCCCCAGCGCTCTCGTTCTTCTTTGGATACCTGGGCATAGCCAAATCCGGGCAGATCAACCAGGTACACCTTGTCATTGACCTGATAATAATTCATCTGCTGCGTTTTCCCGGGCACATTACTGGTACGCGCCAATCCCTTGTGATCAACTAAAGCGTTGATCAATGATGATTTTCCTACATTAGAACGACCTGCAAAACAGATCTCGGGAAAATAGGGATCCGGACAAACATCCAGCGAAGGAGCACTCGTGACGAAGTCAGCTTTTTTGAAAGGCATTATATAATTTCGTTTTCCTCTTTTTCGATGCCAAAGTTAACCGGTACCGGATATTCTTCTGTAAAGCAGGCCGTGCAGTATCCCTTTGGTGATACGTTTGCTTCTTTTACCGCATTAACCAGCCCATCAGGCGACAAATACCTGAGGCTATCCACTCCAATTTCTTTGGCCATAGCTTCAATATCTTGATCGAAACGATTGGCCATTAATTCCTCAGGAGTTGGAAAGTCCATCCCATAATAACATGGACTGATGATAGGCGGAGAACTTACCATAAAGTGAACTTCGGCAGGATTATCCTGTCTGATCATATTAACCAAATAGCGCGATGTCGTTCCGCGTACAATCGAATCATCCACAATAATAACCGAACGACCTTCAATGACTCCCTGTACTGTATTAAACTTAGTGCGCACTTTTTGATTGCGGGATTCCTGCCCCGGTGAGATGAAGGTACGTCCCACATAGTGGTTACGAATCAATCCGATTTCAAACTTGCACTGGTGTCCTAATTTCTGATTTTCATGCACATATCCCAACGCTGCCGTATTGCTGGAATCGGGCACCGAAATGACAATCGGCTTCTTATCGGGCGGTGCTTTTTTAATGACTTCGTTAATTGGATGCTCTTTAGCCAGGTACTTCCCCAAATTGCGACGGACTTTATCAACATTTTCGCCAAATATCTTACTGTCGGGCCGTGAGAAATACACATACTCAAAAATGCATTGACTGGTGTCAGTACCATACTCCGCATCCAGTTGGTACGATTCCGGCTCAGAATCCGCTGTTGCTTCCTGATCCATTACCAGCACTTCTCCGGGCTCAATGTCGCGGATAAATTCGGCATCAATAATATCAAACGCGCAGGTTTCGCTTGCCACGCAATACGAACCGTCAACTTTACCCAACGCCAACGGACGAAATCCATTGGGATCGCGAACTGCAATCAACTTATCGTCAGTCAGCATCACCAGGCTATAAGCTCCCTCAACCTGCTCAAGGGCATCTAAAACCTGTTCCAGCTGTGTTTCTTTTTTGCTGTGTGATATCAGATGCAAGATAAGCTCGGTGTCTGAGGTACTCTGAAAAAGCACGCCTTCTTCCCTGAAACGCTCACGTAACTGCTTGGCATTTGCCAAATTTCCGTTATGTCCGATCGCAATATTTCCGCTGCGATAATGGACCCGAAACGGCTGTATATTAGCCGGATTTTTAGAAGCTCCTGTTGTTGAATATCGGTTATGACCAATCGCCGCTGTTCCTTCAAGTTCTTTTTCAAAGATCTTTTGGTCATCAAAAACCTGAAGCACTAAACCAAAATCGCGGTGCGCAGGCATTACCCAACGGTTTTGATCTTCATCGTAATAAGAAGTCACAATTCCCGCTGATTCCTGTCCCCGATGTTGCAGCGCGTGCAGTCCATAATAGGTGAGAAAGGCTGCGTCAGGATGGTTTTGCATCCCAAAAATGCCGCAATAATCGCGTGGCTTGTCGATCATTAAGCTAATTGATAAGAATTGGTTTCCAGTGATTAGGAATTTAATAAAAATAGCGCAGTATGTGGAACCGAATGATTAATTATTTTGGTGGTTTAGAAGTATCATCCAGCCTGACATTAACTTCGCTCATATCTACCGCAGTAGTAACTTCGGAACTAAACGTGAAGTCGTTTTGAACTAATGCCTCTCGGGCCTCATCCATCAGCTCGGACTTAATATTTGCCAGAAAAATCTCTTGTTTGGTAACATCCACTTTAATCCAGAAGTAACCGGTTAATTCTACAAAGTTTGGGGTAAAGCCCGTGGTTTGTACCATTGGCTCAGGTTTATCAATAGCTTGTTCATTTGCCTTTATTACCTCCAAAAGGATTTGACAGGCTTTTTGGGCATCATCTCGATAATCAATCCCAATCGAAAATGATCCACGCCTGAGTCCATCCCGCGTATAATTATACAACGGCTTTGCAAGCAGCTGCGAACTCGGTACAAACACATCGCATCCATTGGCCATGCGAACATGGGTGTGCCGTAATTCAATATTCTGTACCCGACCGACGACTCCCTCAGTCTCTATGAGATCACCATTGGTAAAAGGACGACTAAAAGCCATAAAGAATCCCGCCAGAAAATTTTCGCCAATATCTTTAAAAGCAAAACCCAAAATAACAGCAGTAATACCACCGCTGGCTAAAATACTGGTTGCGATGCCCGATAATCCCAAAATATTGAGCGCTATAAGAATTCCGATAAGAAAAATGAAAACATAAATTAACTTCCCGAAGAAATTTATATTCGACGATGTCAGAGGGGTTTTATCCAATAGATTTTTGTAAATCTTTCGGCCACCTCTTGCCAAGAAGTGAAAAAGAATAAGAACTATTAAAGCAAAAAGGAGTTCGGGAAGCTTTTCCAAAAATTGTTCAAAAAGTTCTTCAAAGCGGCTGTATAAAATTTCCATAATCGTTTATTATTTCTTGAACAAGGTTCAAAGACCTTCGAAAACCCTCTAAATCTCAAACTATCATCACGACCGTCAGAGAGAGATCTTTGTTATGAGTGTTTAAATGGCAAATATTTCTTAAACATAGATTTCTCATCCCGGTAAATCGGGATTCGAAATGACATCAGGTTTTACATGACCTCTTCTAAGAAAGAGAAAAGTTTTAAGTATGAAAACTTATTTTTTTGATTAAAAACAGGAGGGAATAATCATAAGGCTCATCAATCCATGTATGTATTCTTTACATAGCGAAGTATCGACTATAAATGTTTACTCAACACAAACGAAATAGTATTAATAACACTTCAATTACTGTAAAGTCTTGTTTCTATTCAAATAAAAACGTACTTACACAAAAAGCTTTTATTAAAATAGATTGATCGATGTCACATAATAAATCAGATGAAGAGCAAAAGGGAGTTAAACAAATTGCAGGACTTTCACTGGCTGCAATAGGTATTGTTTTCGGTGATATTGGTACAAGTCCACTATACGCTTTTAGAGAAAGTTTTCATGAAGATTATGGCATAGCCACCTCTTCAGCTAATATTTTGGGAGTGCTTTCACTTATCTTCTGGGCACTTATTTTGGTAATCTCTATAAAATATCTCGCTTTTATCTTACGGGCAGACAATAAAGGCGAAGGTGGTATTATCGCTTTAACAGCACTCATTACGCCCAAAAAGTCTAACAAGAGGTATAGACATTGGCTAGTACTGACAGGACTTTTCGGAGCTGCACTTCTCTATGGAGACAGCATGATTACCCCTGCTATTTCAGTCCTTAGTGCCATAGAAGGGTTACAGGTCGCGACTCCCATATTCGAACCCTATATCATTCCGATAACGCTTGGAATTCTGATTGGACTCTTTCTTGTGCAAAGTCACGGTACGGCTGGTATTGGCAAAGTGTTCGGTCCTATCACCACTATTTGGTTCCTTACACTAGCAGCATTAGGAATTAGTCAAATATTATTATCCCCTGAAGTATTTCGCGCGCTTAATCCAGCTTATGGTTTAGAGTTCTTTCTCCGTAATGGAACTTCCGGCTTTCTTGTATTGGGATCCGTTTTTCTTGTAGTAACCGGAGGTGAAGCCCTATATGCCGATATCGGCCATTTCGGTCTCCTACCCATCCGGCTAACTTGGTTTGGAATCGTTTTACCCTCACTTCTTTTGAATTATTTTGGCCAGGGTGCATTGCTTTTACAACATCCGGAAGCAGTGCACAATCCTTTTTTCTTGATGGGTCCTGATTGGGCGCTTTATCCCATAGTTATTATTGCAACAGCCGCTACTATTATCGCTTCCCAGGCTGTAATATCCGGGGCTTTTTCACTTACCAGACAAGCCATACAATTGGGTTATGTACCTCGTATGAAAATTAAACAGACCTCAGCCGAAGAAGTTGGACAAGTTTATCTCCCTGCAATTAACTGGACCCTAATGATTGCCTGTATCGGCCTTGTTCTTGGTTTCGGATCCTCCAGTAATCTTGCCGCAGCTTACGGTGTGGGAGTGACCACAGATATGGTTTTCACGACATTGCTCTTTGCGGTTGTACTTATTGTTCGATGGAATTGGTCAATAGCCACGACCATCGGCATTACAGCGCTATTCCTAATCATCGATCTTGCCTTCTGGGGGGCAAATATCATAAAGGTTCCCGATGGTGGTTGGTTCCCTCTGGTGATAGCTGCTGTCGTATTTACTTTGATGACAACCTGGAAAAAAGGCCGAACTATCTTGGCCGAACATCTCAAAAGCAGCGAACTTCCGCTACAAGATTTTATTGATAATATAGTAGAATACGCTGATACCAAGGAGGAAAATATTAAAGAAGTGACAGGAACGGCAATATATATGTACTCGAATCCCAAAGGTACCCCTCCTGCCCTGTTGAACAATATTAAATTCAATAAGGTACTGCATAAAAACATTGTCCTACTCAGTGTCGAACATACCAACGAGCAACCTTATGTTCCAGAAGAAGAAAAAATTACGGTTGAAAAACTTTCAGGTAAATTTTTTAGAATAATAATAAAAAGCGGATTTGCTGAAAATGTGGATATTCCGAAATCCTTGAATAAAATAAGTCGGGAAGATTACAAAATTTCATTCAATATGGAAGAGACCACATTCTTCCTTGGTAAAGAGAAAATCCTACCTACCGACAAAAGATATTCAGCTATGTCCAAATGGAGAGACTGGCTATTTAGCATTATGATCAGAAATGAACAGCGGGCAACAGCCTACTTTAATCTACCGGCTGATCGTGTGGTAGAAGTGGGTACTCAGATTAAAATGTAACCGATAAGCTGTAAGTTACTATTCAAAATAAAAAAAGCTCCTGCAGATAACTGCAAGAGCTTTAAAATTGAGTCCGCTCAACGAATGCTCACATGAGCGTAGTTGAGCGGGAGATCCCGAAGCATCGGGACGCCCTTCTCCGTTGGCAACGAGATATTCTGCGACTAACTATTCCCACTCATTTCCATCGGATTCCATAAGCTTTTCGATAAATACGCTGCTCTTTTGCCGTTTAATAAAATTTTCCCATTTGATGGCCTCGGTCTTCGTAGCAAAACTTTTAACATAGACTATCTTCCAGGGGATACCTGATTTCGTAGATCTATTTCCTCCCTTGTTATGCTTCCTCAGACGTTCTTTAACACCTACAGAGGTATAACCCGTATAATATTGATCAAGTGATTCGCTATATAATATGTAGGTATAAAACATACTAAAAATAAAAAAGCTCCTGCAGATAACTGCAAGAGCTTTAAAATTGAGTCCGCTCAACGAAGCTCACATGAGCGTAGTTGAGCGGGAGACCGGAGTCGAACCGGCGACCTTCTCGTTGGCAACGAGATGCTCTACCGCTGAGCTACTCCCGCTTATACGTCAAATTCTTCAAAATGCTTTTAAAGACTAGGGCCTCACTAAATTTGTCACACAAGGATTCCCGCTTTTCAAAGAGTCCCAAATATAAGGTATTCACCCTATATATATCAAGAACAATTAGTCATTTTCTACAAAACTTTTAGGACAACAAACCTAAAGAACAATAGTCTCTGATCGCTTGGGTCCTTTGGATAAAATAGTAAGCTCTATCCCCAAATAATCTTCTATAAATTGTAAATATTCTTTTGCTTCTTTCGGGAATTCCCCAACGGTATCACAGTTATCCAGGGACTCGTTCCAGCCGGGCATGGTCTTATACACGGGCTCGATATTATCAATATCAGGTAGATCGAGCGGAAAAACATCAGTTTCTTCCCCATCTATACGATAAGAAGTACACAGTTTGATCTCTTCAAAATCATCCAGAATATCGAGCTTGGTTAGCGTAATCTCATTCATTCCATTTAGACGAACCGCATATTTGAGAGCAACCAGATCAATCCAGCCGCAGCGGCGGGGACGTCCCGTAGTAGCTCCAAATTCCTGCCCCGCTTCACGCAATTTTTCACCGGCATCATTAGTCAATTCAGTTGGAAACGGCCCATTACCAACACGGGTACAATACGCTTTGGTAATACCCATCACTTTGTTAATAGCTGTAGGTGGAATGGCTGAACCGGTACATGCTCCGCCTGATGTGGGACAGGAAGAAGTCACAAACGGATAAGTGCCATGATCAACATCCAGCAAACTCCCCTGGGCACCTTCCAGCAAAATTTCATCGCCTTTTTCTATAGCATCATGCAGCAAGGCAGAAGTGTTGGAAATATACGGCTGCAATGTATCGGCAGCTTCCATTAGATCCTCAATAATAGGCTCAGCCTCAATAGGATCGTGTTTATACACATGCTGTAAAGCCTCGTTAATATCCACGATATTATCTTGCACCTTTTTGCGTAGTGCCTTGGGATGGGCAAGATCTGACATGCGAATGCCCACTCGCGATACTTTGCTCACATAGGCCGGACCAATACCTCGTCCGGTAGTACCAATGGCATCGTCACCACGGTGCTCTTCCTTAACCTGATCAAGCAGCTGGTGATACGGTAGTATTACATGAGCGGAACTGCTGATCTTTAGCCGATTTTTAATATCGCCTCCAATAGCTTCCACTTCTTTGATCTCTTCAAGTAATGCGAATGGGTCTATTACGACTCCATTACCGATTATGCAGGTTGCATCTCCATTGAAAATACCAGATGGAATGAGATGCAACACAATCTTTTTGTCATCAAACTTAATGGTATGTCCCGCATTAGCACCTCCCTGATACCGAACAACGTAATCGGCATCTTTGCTAAGCAAATCTACAATTTTTCCTTTTCCCTCATCGCCCCACTGGGCTCCTACAACAACACGAATGGCCATAATATCAATTTGACATAAAAAAAGGGGTGAACTTTCACCCCTTTTCTAAATTAAACTTAAAATATATTACTCTTCCTCTTTGGAATTGCCGTATGATTTAACTGCTTCTTCAAGCGACTTAAAGTGCTTAAAGACCGTAATCAACTTGGTAACAACCAGAAGACTTTCGATTTTGTCCGTGGCATTTGCGATACGTAAGTCACCGCCTGCTTTACGCATCGTTGTAAGTCCGCCAATTAACATCCCCAAGCCCGAGGAGTTCATAAACTTAACTTTGCTCAAATCGGCTACAACATTCGTTCGGTCCTCCTCGATCAGCTCGTGAAGCTTTTCGTTTAGTTTAACGGCATCAGGACCACCCATCACATTACCCTTAAATTCAATTACAACACAATTATATCGTTCTGATACATTAAATTTCATTTGTTTGCTCCCCGCTGGTTAGTGTTAGGAGTTAATATAATAGTTAAGCTTTTTCTTTATAGCGCTCAATTTCCACAACCGCTGAACTTGCTATGAACAACGAGCTGTAAGTACCAATAATGACACCAAGCATCAGTGCAAAGGAAAAGCCTTTGAGCACTTCACCGCCAAATATAAATAGAATGGTTACCACAAAAAAGGTAGTCACAGAGGTAATTACGGTACGACTTAGCGTATCGTTTAAACTTCTGTTAACCATCTCATCATGATCCATCGTTTTATACAGCAGGCTATTTTCCCTAATGCGGTCGAACACGACCACCGTATCGTTTAGTGAATAACCGACAATCGTTAAAAAGGCGGCAATTATCGACTGATCCATTTGTAAACTAAACGGTACAACATCAGCAAGGAAGGTAAATACTCCTACCACAATTAATACATCGTGAAATAATGCTGCCACCGCGCCAGCAGAATAGGTCCAGTCTTTAAAGCGGATCAGGATATAGATAAAGATCACGATGAGGGCAAATATAATCGCATTTAACGCCCCTCGTTTCAGATCCTCGGCAAAGCGTGCCCCCACAATATAGGTCTTAATAACCGTTGAAGGATTATCGGGATACAACTCAGACATTGCATTCGTAATTAATTTCTGTACCTCCGAAATATCTTTCGGATTATCCGTTCGGATCAATACTTCTTGCGGAGATCCAAAAAGTTTTACGACCGGCGTGCCGTCCAGTGGTTCTGTGAGTGCTGAACGGATTTCAGTTACTTCTACCGGCTGCTCAAATTCAAGAACAAACTCCTTACCACCCTTAAAGTCAATACCGTATTGTAACCCTTTAGTTAGGATTCCAAAAATTGAAGCCACAAGCAAAATACCGGAAACGTAATAGGCAATCTTGTGACCTTTTAGAAAGTTAAAATCAGGATTTTCAAACCATCTCATAATTAAAGTCCCTTTTTATAAATATTGAATTTCTTTGTTATTAACCGAAGCTTATTTCCGCGGATTTGTCCCGTGTCAGGTAATCCACAATAACGCGGGTAATCACAATTGCGCTAAACAATGATGCCACAATACCGGCCATCAGCGTAACTGCGAACCCTTTGATAGGCCCAACGCCAAAACTATAAAGAATGATACCTACAAAGAATGTGGTAATATTGGCATCCATAATAGCACTCATAGCGTTGGAATAACCGCCCTCAATAGCGGCACGGATTGTTTTTCCGGATCGCTGCTCCTCTCTGATCCTGTCAAAAATTAGCACGTTGGCATCAACGGCCATACCAATAGTAAGCACAATACCGGCGATACCGGGTAATGTAAGTGTCGCTTTAAAGGCCGCTAAAATACCCAGTATAAAAATGATATTTAGCAACAATGCAAGGTCGGCTATAGCTCCACCGGTCCGATAATAGACCATCATAAATATAGCAACAATTATTAATCCAATAATTGTGGAATAAAATCCTGCCTGAATGGAATCTTCACCAAGGGTAGCCCCAACCGTACGCTCCTCTACAATTTCAAGCGGAGCAGGTAGCGCACCAGAGAGTAAGATATTAACAAGATCTTCAGCCTCTTGCACGCTTTCCAATCCGGAAATAGAAGACCGACCATTAGAAATTTTAGTCTCTACATTGGGATAGGAGTACACGTAGCCATCAAGAACAATTGCAATGGGTTTACCGATATTAGCTCCGGTAATTCGTGCCCAACGACGGGCACCTTCGGCGTTCATATTCATTGATACACGAGGCTGATTAGTCGCCTGATCGAAATTAACACTAGCCTCAGAAATAACATCTCCTGTTAGCTCAATTTCGGAACGAACCCCGATAAGTTCATAAAGTTCTTGTCCCTGATCGGTTTCTGTAAAAGGAGAAGCCCCCCACATTAACTCAACATTTCGAGGCATCAACTCCTGCACTTCAGGACGCTGCAATAGTTCATTTACGCGAGCAGTATCTCTACCAGTAGAGTATCCAAAAGAATAAGGATTGCGGCCGCGTGGATTTAAAACTTCAAGCAGCGGATTCTGGACTGCACCCTGTTCTACGGTATCTGAAGTATCCGAAGAAACCTGATCATAATAATTTACGATACGATCTTTTGCACTACTAATCTGATCTGGTTGTGCCACTAATCGAAACTCTAGACGAGCTGTTCCTTTCAAAAGATCACGAATACGCTGTTTATTTGAAACGCCCGGAAGCTCAACCACTACGCGGTTATTACCCTGCTTAAATATAGCCGGTTCGGTTACACCGTACCGGTCAACACGCGAGCGAATAATTTCCATCGCCCGATCTACTGCAGAATTTCGCTGCTTTTCTAAATAACTCTGAATTTCTTCGTTTGTTGATCGACGCGTGATATTTTCGGTATCAGAGCGGTAATAACGACTCAACCGTCCATCGGGATAACGCTCTTCAAACAGTTGAACCATCTCATTAATAAAATCAGTATCATTTGAAGAAGCACGTTGCTTTGCATCGTTAATAACATTGGTCAGTGTTGAATCAATATTATCACCCGCCAGTTCTTTTAGGAATTGCGAGGTCCCAACTTCCAATGTAACGTGCATACCGCCCTGCAGGTCAAGCCCCAGCGACAGTGAATTCTGACGTAATTCTTGCAGGCGCTGTGCATTTTCCTCAACGTACTCAGCGCGCTCTGCTTCCGGCAAATCCTCAATATAATTCTGCTCCAACGTATGTACTACCGTCGGCCACAAATAATAGATGGTAAGTGCCAGAAAGGCGACAATAAATCCTATTTTAGTTCCATTACCTTTCATAATAATTCATTTTAAAAATTAAGAATAGAAATTCGTTTACAGAGACCTAGATTAATAGAATATTCCTACTTCACCTATGGTGCTCCAATGGCAATGCCTTCCGTCATTGGTTGCATTGCCGTAACAAAATATTCGTCAAAGTCCAGCCTATAACTCTCAACACACCACAAATATTCAGAAATGAGCGACAGGCCAGCAGCTGATCCTATTGCTCCCTTTTGATCCAATACAATAGAAAAGAAAGCTTTTGTAACTGACGGAATGGGAATCCCGGCCATTGCATTACCGGTTTGAATTTGACTCCATTCTATAAGCAACAGCTGATAGAAGTGCATTGAAGCTGTTGATTCGGCAAAAGAAAAACCAAAGCTTTCGTTGTTACTTTTTACAAACTGAGAAGCTTCTTTTACGAATTCATCTAAACTATTGGCTGACTTTCGAAGATCTTCCAACTCTTTTTGCAAGGAAACATCATCAGAAGCTTCTACCTTTGTACTTAACCAGTTTGCAAAAACCTTTGAAGAATGGTTTACCTGAACTTGCTGCACCATATACAAGCCAAAGCCCGTACAAATCACAGCAATTACAGATAGACGAATTATATATGTGCGGAGTCGATTCATCAGTGGCAGAAAATAGGGAGAATGTAAGAACGGGACAAACCTTTTTCTGCTTTCCTAACATCTGTTCTTAAAAAAACTTACAGGGAAATTTTAACTCCACAAAAATTACTCTTCCAGCCCCGGTTGATGTTTCCGAAAAAACATATCGTCAATCCAACCATAAAAAATGGTGATCATCAATGCGGCAAACGAAGCAAACAAAATATTGCTCGAAAGAGGCATCTGTGAATATAACACACTTTCAAAAAGTACTGTTATTAACACAGTTAGCACAACACATACTGATAAACATTTTGCAAAAAAACTCATATAAACCTCCGATTTTTGTTAGAAGGATATATGCTATAATGACGAAAGTAATTCAACCTGGCAAATATTGGCGGATAAAAACTCCAAAACCTTTCTTCGATATACTTCTAAGAGGCTGTAACCGTTTTTTGCTCCTCGCGGTCAAATTCTTCCTTCAGATATTGCCCCGTATAACTGTCCTCCATCTGAGCTACTTTTTCGGGCGTTCCCTCAGCAATAATCTGTCCACCTTCATCACCGCCTTCGGGACCAAGGTCGATAATCCAATCTGCTGCTTTAATGAGATCGAGATTATGCTCTATTATAATTACGGTATTTCCTTTATCCACCAGCTGCTGTACCACATCCACCAGCATACGAACATCCTGGAAATGCAAGCCTGTGGTGGGTTCATCCAAGATATATAATGTATCGCCGGTGCCTACTTTGGCAAGTTCGCGAGCAAGTTTTATGCGCTGTGCTTCACCGCCGGAGAGCGTAGTACTGGGCTGACCCAGTCGCAGATAGCCGAGTCCAACATCAACGAGTGTTCCTAATATTCGATTGATAGCAGGCACGGAATCAAAGAACTCATGCGCTTCATTGACCGACATATTTAACACGTCGGATATATTCTTGCCTTTGTAATAAATTTCGAGCGTTTCTCGATTATAGCGTTTGCCGTTGCATGTTTCACAATCCACATACACATCCGGCAGAAAGTTCATCTCAATTTTTCGAACGCCGTCGCCATTGCATGCTTCGCAACGGCCGCCCTTTACATTAAATGAAAATCGTCCCTGGTCGTAACCGCGAATTTTGGACTCCGGCAGCTCCGCAAAAAGCTTTCGGATATGATCGAAAACCTTGGTGTAAGTCCCGGGATTTGAGCGGGGCGTGCGTCCGATGGGGCTCTGATCTACTGAAATAATCTTATCCAGATTATCGATGCCATGCACTTCATCAAACGGGAGCGGCACCGATTTCGAGTTATAAAACTCCGACGAAAGGATAGGCTCCAACGTCTGATTGATGAGCGAACTTTTACCACTACCGCTTACGCCGGTAACACAAATAAATTTTCCAAGTGGAATATCAACATCCACCTCTTTAAGGTTGTGCCCGCGCGCTCCTTCGAGCCGAACTGATTTTCCATTTCCCTCGCGCCGCTCATCGGGATAGGGAATCACTTCCTCATCCTTTAAAAACTTAGCAGTCATCGAATCGGGATCGAGCTCTTCGGGCCTGCCCTCAGTCACAATTTCTCCGCCGTGTTCGCCGGCTCCCGGCCCCATATCAATTACATAATCAGCCTTTTCAATAGTTTCGCGATCATGTTCCACCACAATTACGCTGTTGCCCAGATCGCGCAGCGTTTCAAGCGAATTAATCAGCTTAATATTATCCCGCTGATGGAGGCCAATGCTGGGCTCATCCAGGATATAAAGCACGCCTACCAGCTGTGTGCCTATTTGTGTTGCAAGTCGAATACGTTGCGCTTCCCCTCCACTTAGCGACTGTGCTTCGCGATCCAAGGTCAGGTAATCCAATCCAACATTAAGTAGAAAATCCACGCGATCACGCACTTCTTTTAATACCTGGCTGCCTATCTTCTGCTGCCGCTCGGTAAGATCAAGATTGTTAATCGTATTTCGCAGCATAGTAATATCCATCTGAACTAGCTCATCAATCGTATAGCCGTCGATACGATATGAAAGTGCCTCCTTGTTAAGCCGACCACCCCCACATTCGGGACAATCAATTTTACTCATAAACGCCTTGGCCTTTTCGCGCTGTTTATTGGAATTGCTCTCCTCGTACTTTTCATAGATCATATCGCGCAATCCCTTAAAGGAGTGCTTGTACGTTACATTATCATCACGAAAATCGTAACTGACATCATACTTGGTATTGCCGCCGCCCTCAAAAAGCAGATCCATTTGCTCTTCCGTAAACTCTTTGATCGGCGTTTCAAAATCGAGTCCCACCGAATCGAGCACCGCTTTAATCTGCTTAAAAGCAAAAATATCGCGGGGTTCTCCCAAATAACGAATGGCCCCTTCCTCAATAGTTTGTTCTTTATTGGGTATCACCAGATCCCGATTTACATCGTAGGTATAGCCAAGCCCGTCGCAATGCTGGCAGGCACCATATGGAGAGTTAAATGAAAACATATTGGGAGCGGGATCTTCGTATGCTAATCCGCTTTCGGGATCAAAAAGATTCTGTGAATACAGATGATCTTCAAATTCAACCTCCCCATCCTCTTCTTTGGGAATAGCCAAAATCACATTTCCCTCAGCCATCTCAAGTGCCAGCCGCACGCTTTCAGCGATGCGTTTTTCACTCTTTTCATTAATCACGAAACGATCAACTACGACCTCAATATCGTGCTTCTCATAGCGTTCCACTTTCATATCTTCTTCCAGGTCTATGAATTCCCCATCCACACGCACCTGTACAAAGCCCTGCTTCATCGTTTGTTCGAATAGCTCCCGATAATGCCCTTTTCGTCCCCGTACCACCGGCGCCAGGCAATACGCTTTAGTGCCTTCGGGCATATCCATAATCGTAGAGACCACCTGATCAGCCGTCTGCTTTTCCATCTTGTTACCCGATTTCCAGGAATAAGGTACACCAACGCGGGCATAAAGCAGCCGCAGGAAATCATAAATTTCAGTAACGGTACCAACCGTAGAGCGGGGATTTCTGTTCGTCGTTTTCTGATCGATAGAGATAACCGGTGAAAGTCCGTCAATAAAATCAACTTCGGGACGCTCCATCATCCCTAAAAACTGCCGAGCGTAAGCAGAAAGCGATTCCAAAAATCGGCGCTGACCTTCGGCATAAATGGTATCAAAAGCCAGCGACGATTTTCCCGATCCGGATATTCCGGTCATTACAACGAGCTTCTCTCGGGGAATGTTAACGTCTAAGTTTTGCAGATTGTGTTCGCGGGCGCCGCGGATGACTATATTTTCTCGCAAAGGTAATTCAGGTTTTGAAGTTCAATAAAACTTTAAAAGATAAGGATAAATCGTATCTTTTGAAGCCTATAATTAAAACTGATTTTCCCTATCGAAATCAGGGAAAATAACGGAAAATATCGGCGTTTCATTCAATAGTTATGCAACAGCTTTCTATCAATTTGGCAGCTCTTTTTAAGTTTAGTATTCAGCAGTATAAATCCTATGCCTCCTTTATTGTTGGAGCCGTTCTCACTTTTATCGTTTTGGCCGTTGTCCCTCAAATCTATTTTATGATGCAGGCTCCTGAGAACCCTACCTTAAAAACACAATTCATTTCTTTTCTATTAACTGCCCTGCAAATTTTCTTAAGCCTCGGCTTTACCAAGTTGATGCTGCTGCTGGTGCAGGATGCCTATGTGACTGTTGCCGACATGTTCAACAACTTTCGCATCTTTTTCAGCTATTTTGTTGCCAGCTTCATATACGGTTTAGCCGTTTCTGTGGGATTACTCTTACTCATAGCTCCCGGTATCTGGATTGCCATACGATTTCAATTCTTCCCTTATTTTATCATCGAAAACGGTGATTCTTCATTTACCGCCCTGCAGAAGAGTTTTAATTTGTCACAAGACCTTCTCCTGGAACTCTTTGTGTTCGGAGTTGCAGTAGTATTTCTAAACCTGATCGGAGCCTTGCTGTTGGGAGTGGGGGTTATTTTCACCTATCCTCTGACAACCATGGCTACCGCCGTTATATACAGAAGCTTAAAAGAAGAATCAGACTCCATACCCGCCGACTCTTATCAAATCTGATGGCTAGCTGATATGATAGGAACATAGCTTCCATATCAGGGTAAAAAAAACACAATAGTTAACCCCAAAAGATCAATCAGCACAGTTTTACTATGCCAAGAGTAATTTGGAAAGCCATTATCGTAGCCGGAATTGCCCTCTTCTTAACATCTTGCAAATCATCCGAACCGGCCGGCTCTACGGATGATTTTCTGTATCCCTATCTGGAAGATCAGCAAGTAGGCTTTTTAAACAGCACCCTTGACAAAGAAATTAATCCACAGTTCAAGTTTGTAAGCAACAGAATATGGCCCTACACCTTTTCTGAGGGGCTATCAGCAATAAATTTTCTGGGAACAATAGGCTACATTGACCAGCAGGGAAATATTGCCATCGAACCGCAGTTTGATTATGCCCAAAACTTCAAAAATGGCACAGCCTTGGTTCTGGATCACGGACAATACGGATTTATCAACCGGGATGGTGATTTCCTTGTTGAGCCTCAATATCATAATGCAGGAAGTTTCAGTAACGGTCTGGCACCCGTACAACAGCACAAAAGCAGTAGCTGGGGATATATCAATCAAAAAGGGGATTTTGAAATCCAACCCCAATTCGAAATGGCAGTCCCTTTTAGTGAAGGATTAGCGCTTGTTCAGACATCAGAACACAAGGAATGGGGATACATCAATACCTCAGGAGAAATGGTGATACCCGCGAAATATCAGCAGGCAAAATCATTTTCCGAGGGGCTAGCCCCTGTACAGCTGGGATATAAACAGTGGGGATACATCAATAAAAACGGTGCCATTATCATAGATTCAAAATTTTTAGAAGCCGAACCCTTCTCTGAGGGAAAAGCAGTTATTGCCATGCCCATAGACAAGGAAAATCTGGAACAGAAAAAATATGGATACATCAACAGGCAAGGCGAAATAATCATTGAACCGACTTACGAAAAGGCCTTTTCATTTCATGAGGGCAGAGCAAAAATCAAACAAAACGGCAAATATGGATTTATTAATGAACGCGGCCAGTTAATTGCGGATCCCATCTATGATAACGCCTGGAGTTACAAGGGTGGTTTTGCCATGGTTAAACTGGGAGAAAAGTACGGCTATATTAATAAAAATGGTGTCTTTGCAATGGAACCAATCAGCTAATAGTATGGTTTTTGACACGTCGCAACATTTTAACATGCTATAACTTCTGATGATTGCTCCTATCCGTAATTTTCGGTAACCTTAGGGCTTTACTAGAAGGACAAATAATCGCTCAAGAATTTAATGTATTCCAAAAAATCAGTGGCTTCTGAAGTAGCAAATCCCAAAGACTGGTCTCCCCAATCCTGGAAACAATTTCCGGTTAAGCAGCTTCCAAAATATCCGGACCAGGCAGCACTGGAGCAGGCCTATAATGAATTACAAGGTAATCCTCCCTTAATTACTTCATGGGAAGTGGAAGCCCTGAAGAAAAAGCTGGCCAATGTTAGTGCCGGCAACAGCTTTTTGCTTCAAGGAGGCGATTGTGCCGAGAGTTTTGCGGATTGCAAGTCCCCCAAAATCGTGAACCTGCTTAAGGTTTTACTGCAGATGAGTTTTATCCTTATCCACGAAATGGAGACCTCTGTTATTCGGGTAGGACGTATCGCGGGTCAATATGCAAAGCCCCGATCACGAGACTACGAAATTGTTGACGGAGAAAAAATCCACAACTACCGCGGTGATTTAATCAATAGCATTACTCCTACTGAAGAAGCGCGCAAGCCAGATCCCAAACGATTAATTGAGGGGTATAACAAGGCGGCGCTTACGCTCAACTTCTTACGTGCTCTCTCGGATGAAGGGTTTGCAGACCTGCACCACCCTGAATACTGGGAACTCGACTTCATGAAAGAAAACGAGTACTACAAAGAGTACGAGGCGATGGTGAACTCCATCCAGAAAGCGGTAAACTTTATGGAGACCATTACGCCCAATGAATTTAGCACGACCCAAAAAATTAATATTTACACATCGCACGAGGGATTGAACTTATATTACGATTCGGCCCAAACACAGCAGGTTCCTCGTCGAGAGGGCTGGTACAATCTAAGTGCCCATATGGTGTGGCTTGGAAATAGAACACGTGATCTGGACGGCGCCCATGTGGAATACTTGCGGGGCATTCGCAATCCTATTGGCATAAAAATTGGCCCAAACTATGATCTGGACCACACCCTGAAATTGATTGAACACCTGAATCCAATCCACGAACAAGGAAAAATTGTACTTATTACCCGCTTTGGAAAAGACGAGGTAGAAAACGGGCTACCCGATCTTATCAAAAATGTTAAACATGAGGGCATGCCGGTGGTATGGAGCTGCGATCCCATGCACGGCAATACGTTCAAGACGGATGATGACGTCAAAACTCGTAATTTTGATGCAATCATTTCTGAAATCCGCAAAACTTTTGCCATTCACCGCGATCTGGGCAGCTATCTGGGCGGGGTACACCTGGAACTTACCGGTGATAATGTTACCGAATGTCTGGGCGGTGCCAACGGTCTGCACGAGGGACAACTCCATAAAAACTATGAAACCTATTGCGATCCGCGCCTTAATTATCAGCAGAGCTTAGAGATGGCTTTCCTTATCGCCAAGGAGTGGAATCAAAGTTACGGCAGTTAGCAGTTATTTCTCCTACGCGCAAGAGTGCCGACGCTTCATAGCTTTAGCGACGTAGCGCTTTGGAGAACAGGCAGTTTCAAGCTTGCCCTACGAAGCTTTAGCGTAGTGGGGTTAGCAGGCTGACAAATTCTACTTTTTATATCAAGGATTAAGTCTAAAATAAACCGCCGCAATACTCAACTGTATACTGTTCACTGATACATTGCCTTCATCTGTCACAAATACAGCGAAACTGACGGTTTGACCAATCGGACAGTGACATTTTATTCTCACCTGCTGTCACCTCTGAAAATTTCGCGTCCTACCTATGGCTGAATGGCAGACTTTTGCTTTCTAAAGGCCGTTGGTACAGCTCTTGCAGCTATAAAAGTGAGTTTGATTCAACAAATATTTCCAATAAAAATTCACTTACGAGGTGTTTATTATGACTTTAATGAGATATTCCAACCCCAACAGAAATGCATTAGACAAGAACTTTTCAGACATCATGGATGAATTCTTCAATGATGTTGTTAACGATCGGCGCGGCAATTTTGTGCCCAGCATTGATATTTCTGAAACTGACGAACAGTTTCAAATATCTGCTGAACTTCCAGGCATGAAAAAAGATGATATTGACATCAGCCTGGAAAACGGACGCCTTGCCATTAGCGGTGAGCGTAGTTTCGAGAATGAGGAAAAGGGTAAAACATACCATCGCGTCGAGACGAAGTACGGTTCTTTCGAACGCTCTTTCCAACTACCGGATAATGTTGATGAAGAAAGCATTTCAGCAACCTACGAAAATGGATTGCTGAACATCAGCATTGACAAGAGCGAAGACAAAGTGAAGAAACAAATTGAAATTAGCTAACCTCAGCTAATAATTGATTCCCAATCCGCGGGAGCTGCCTTGAACCGTAGCTCCCGTTTCTTTTTCTGCCAGCATGCACAATAATTTACCATTCCCGATTGTTTATTTATCTGTCAGAAATTCAAAATTATTAATCTCGATCTAAACTGAGTTCATTATGGAAAAAATTCGTTCATCTAATTTATTGTGGGCTTTTGTAGCTGTATTGGTTGTCGGTTTCTATACCGTTGATTTACAGACAAACAATGCATCGGTGCTTTCGCTGCCTGGGTTCTCTTCTGATGAAAAAGTTGAACAATCAGAGAAACCACCATCCAAAACCATTGGCGAACTGAATGATGCCATTGTTGATATCGCTGACAAAACAAAACAGGCAGTAGTAACAGTTAAGGTAACACAAACGGTAGAAGCGAGACCAAATCCACTGAGCCAATTTTTTGGTAATCCGCGTCAACAACCTCAGGAATACCAGCGACGTGGACAAGGTTCTGGTGTTATTGTTTCTGATAAAGGATATATCTTGACAAACAATCACGTTGTAGAAAATGCCAGTGAGGTAGAAGTACAGCTTCTCAATGACAAAAGATATGATGCCAAAGTCATTGGTACTGACCCACTTACTGATATAGCTGTACTGAAAATTGATGCGCAAGAGCTAAATGACCTGAATGTTGTAAAACTTGGAAACAGTGAAAAGCTACGAGTGGGTGAAATGGTATTAGCTATCGGTAGTCCACTCCAGGCAAGCTTAGCACACTCCGTATCCATGGGAATTGTATCTGCCAAAGGCCGCTCAATTGGCATTATCGAACAAGGAGCTGGCTACGAAAACTTTATACAAACCGATGCTGCCATTAATCCCGGAAATTCCGGTGGTGCCCTTGTAGACATGGATGGCGAACTCATTGGCATTAATACAGCCATTGCTTCACGTTCTGGCGGCAGTGATGGTATTGGCTTTGCCGTACCCATTGACATTGCAAAAAATGTAATGAAGTCCATTATTGAAAATGGAAGTGTTGTGCGTGGATATCTTGGTATTCAAATGGGCGGTGAAGTGGATGCTACTATGGCAAAAGCTCTGGGCCTTGATGAAGCTTATGGTATTATAGTAGGAAGCGTACCCGAAGATGGTCCTGCAGCAGAAGCTGGACTTCAAGCAGATGATATTATTCAGACAATTAATGGCGAACCGGTTCGAAGCTGGGGCTCGCTGCGTACTTCTATTGGTACCTCTCCCCCAGGCACCGAAGTAGAACTTGGTATCATTAGGGATGGAGACAAACAAACTATCACAGTTACACTGGGACAACAACCCGAAGACATGATGACTGCCATGCAGCCGGGTAATTCATCCGAACCCGATATTGAAAAGAAACTTGGCTTTAAAGTTGAGGAACTTACGCCACGTATAGCCCAAGAACTGGAACTCAGTGAGAACCAGGACGGTGTTGTTGTTACCCAAATTTCGCGACAGAGCGAGGCCTATCAACAAGGGTTACGTCGTGGTTTTGTTATTACTGAAGTTGACCGTCAGGAAATTTCCAATGTCCGGGAATTCAACCGGGCTATGAGTCAACTTGTTGAAGGAGGCAAAGATGTCGCATTGCTTCGTGTGACTACCCCCGGTGGCAACAGTCAGCTCGTAGCTTTTGAGCTCTAACAGGTTAGAACAATCCCTGATAAAAGCCCTTCGGTTTGCCGGAGGGCTTTTTTTATGACAAGCTGACGAGTTTTATCCTAGTTTTTGACAAAACGTTAGCTTTTGGATTGTGGCACCTTATTTGCTCTATTATTAATGAAATTGAAGAAAGAGCTCTATAATGGCACAATTTCATTATGGAATATAAAAACTATTACGACATACTCGGTGTCAGCAAAAATGCCTCTCAGGATGAAATAAAGAAGGCATACCGTAAGAAGGCCGCAAAATATCACCCTGATAAAAACCCTGACGATCCCTCGGCGGAAGACAAGTTTAAAGAGGTCGGGGAAGCTTATGAGGTCCTTAAAGATCCTGAAAAACGTAAGCTGTATGATAAAGTTGGTAAGGACTGGAAAAAATACCAGCGAGCAGGTGGATCTGCCGACGACTTCAACTGGCAAGATTATGCCCGTCAAAGTCAAGGCCGAGGTGGTTTTGGTGGCCAACAGAGTTATCAAACCAATTTTGATTTAAATGACTTGTTTGGCGGTGGTGCCCGTAGCCGCGGAAAAGGTGGCGGCGGCATGGGCGGTGGATTTTCAAGCTTCTTTGAAACCATTTTCGGAGGCGGTGGCAATCCTTTTCAACAAGCCCAACAGCAACAAAGTCAGGGACGTCGCTACCAAACTCGAGCCCGACAACAAAAGCGCAACGGTAAACAAAATACTAAAGCCAGTATTTCCATTTCATTGAAAGAAGCCTATGAAGGCACATCCCGAACACTGCGCGTAGGTGGCGAAAAGATGAAAGTTAAAATTCCCGCCGGTATTAAAGACGGTCAACGCTTGAAACTTAAAGGCAAAGGACGGAGCAAACTTTCCCGAGGTGCTCGGGGCGACCTTTATCTGACCGTAAACATTGATATGCCGGAAGGATACGAGCGCAAAGGTAATAATATTTACTATGACCATGCCATTGATCTTTACACCGCTGTTCTCGGAGGAGAAACGGTGGTGAATACGCTGGCAGGTAAAGCTAAACTGAATATTCCCGCAGGCACTTCGGGAGGCAAGCTGTTTCGATTGAGTGATATGGGCATGCCTGAATTTAAAAATTCATCTAACAAGGGGGATTTATTTGTACGCATCCAGATACAGGTGCCCGAGGAACTCTCCGAGGAAGAAGAAAAGCTATTTAAACAACTGGCTAATAAATAGTATCAAAAAGGTTTTCACATATAACATATAATGGTTCGGGCAACTGCTCGGACCATTGTTATTTTGTGTGTCTTTTGTAGACCTTTAGGAGACAATTCTCTTCTTCTCAAAATCTCGAAAGTTGACATAGATTGAAACAAGCAACGCCGCAAAAAATAATATTGCTGTTGTGGAATCCACTAAGGCAGTACTAAAATCCAACCCCGTCAACAGTTCGGCCAAAAACTCAATATAGGAAGTG
Organism: Fodinibius sp.; assembly: GCF_034521915.1. Taxonomy (GTDB): domain Bacteria; phylum Bacteroidota; class Rhodothermia; order Balneolales; family Balneolaceae; genus Fodinibius. Next base: position 191,275 of record NZ_JAXHLU010000004.1, on the reverse strand, counting down.
GGCATATCGGTATATCCCAACTCTTGCCGCACCTGCCAGTGCCAATCGGTACACGGACAATATCCGAATCCGTACCATATCCCCAGAATAAACCAGGAAAACGCCGTAAGCAGTAATGTGGCAAGGTTCCATGGACGAGTCGCCTTCCACATCCATCCAAAAAGATTAAACAGGATAAATACCGTGTGGAAGACGATAAAACCAATATCGAGCAAAATATACATCTCAATAAAATGATGTTAAAAGTCCCAAAAGCATTTACCTTTCTTCTAAAAAGTAGTGATATTCATCTGCCTATAAAACTTTAATACAACTGCTCACCATTATGGTTTTCATTTTATTGATTTCGACCCTCTTGTTTATCCCCTCTAACGATTTTGCTGAGAATAATTTTTGGGGACAAAACGGCCATCGCATCGTGGGCGACATTGCTGCCGATTACCTGACGCCCAAGGCCCGGGAAGAGATTGATCGCGTGCTTGGACACGAATCGATGGCTATCGCCAGCACCTGGATGGACAAAATAAAGTCTGATCCCGCTTATGATCACACGCATGACTGGCACTGGGTCACTATTCCCGATGGAATGAGCTACAAAGAGACGGAAAAAAATCCCAATGGCGACCTCATCAATTCTATACGAACGTTTATTGAAGAACTCAAAAGCGGAAGCCTGTCCGCTGAGGAAGAAAAGAAAAAGCTGCGCATGCTCATTCACCTTGTTGGGGATATCCACCAACCCCTGCATGTAGGTAATGGAGAAGATCGCGGTGGTAATGAGGTCGAAGTTGAGTGGTTTTATGATGATTCAAGTCTTCACCGCGTGTGGGACAGCGAAATGATTGACGACACGCAATTGAGCTATACCGAATTTTCTACAGCGATAAACCATCCTTCTAAGAAACAAATAGAAACCTGGCAAGACACGGACGTTATCGACTGGGCCAATGAGGCGATGGAACTACGTGACCAGGTATATGACCTGCCGGAGGATCGCGAAATTGGCTATAAATACCAGTACGAAAATCGTGATCTGCTGGATCGCCAATTACTCAAGGGTGGAGTGAGATTGGCCGGAGTGATTAATGAGATTTATGGATCGTAATTTTTTAACCCGCAAGGTTTTATTCAATATCTAATAGATTTTTCACAGTTAACCCTCTGGAAACCTTGCGGGTTTTCTGCTAAATCATCCAAAAACTTCGTCCATCACTTCATCATGAATCTTAAGCGCATCGTTGCTCCACAGCACAAATCGAACGAGTGAAACATATTCCAGCCTATCAATTTTACTATTGATAGTTCCCAGAGCCACACGGGCGGCCGCTTTCATCGGATAGCCAAATGCTCCCGTTGATATAGCTGGAAATGCTATCTTTTCAATTTGGTGTTCTTCGGCTAAATCTAGTGCATTAGAATAACAGTTACCTAACAGTTCTTCAGCGGGTTCGTCCCGGCCGTATACCGGTCCCAAGCAGTGAATAATGTATTCATTGGGCAAGCGATGTCCGCCCGAAATAACAGCTTCGCCCGGCTGTATAGGTGCCATAGACCGCGTTTCAGCAGTCAATTCCGGTCCTGCCGCACGGTGAATAGCGCCGGCCACTCCACCACCAATGCGTAATTCAGCATTGGCAGCATTCACAACCGCTTGTACATCAGGCTGATGGGCAATATCTCCTCTTTTAAGTTCAATGGTAATATCTGAAACTTCTATTTTCTTCATCACTAAATATTTTTTACTCCCGATTCAATAATAATAACCGAAAAAGGATGTTGTATAATTCAAAACATATTTCTTACTTGCAGTAAGGAATTAAATAAAGCACTACATTATGGAAGAAGCAAAAGTAACAAGCAAAGGACAAATTACTATCCCCAAGAAAATTCGGGAGAAACTAAATATAAATCCCGGTGATAAACTCACTTTTAAAGAAAATGAAGAGGGAGAATGGATAATAAAATCCAATAAAAAATCCATCCTTAGATTAGCCGGGATTTTACATCGACCAAATCAAAAAAAATTAACAGTTGAAGAAATGAATCAAGCTGTAAAAGAGGCCGTAGCCGAAAAGTATAAAAAGGACTCATGAAAGGGTTAGATACAAATATTCTGGTTCGTTTCTTTACAAAAGATGACCAAGAACAATTTGAACAAGTCTTCCAATTATTTTCTCAGCAAGATTTGACCTTTTTTATTTCTTATCCCGTTCTTGTAGAGCTGGTTTGGGTTCTTGAAAGAGGATACAATTTCAACAAACAGCAAATCATTTTTGTTCTTGATGAGTTATTGGACACCAAACATTTTCATTTTGAAAACGCTAATAACCTAAAAGAAGCCATTACCCTCTTTAAAAATAATTCAGCAGACTTCTCTGATTGTTTGATAGGGGTTTTAGGTACTTCCAATAAATGTGATTCTACTTATACCTTCGATAAGAAAGCCTCCCAGTTAGGATCATTCTCATTGCTCCAATAAATGATTAGCATCTTAATCCTCAAATAGACTCCCAAACAGGATTTTAGAATAAGAGCTTTAGATCATTATATACATTATCTCAATTTAAATGCTCCAAACTGCCAATGCGACTCCCTATTGCACAGAAATGGCAGTTTGCGCTTCAATATTACAGTTGTAGTCCCAAACCGTCAGTGATCCCCTCCAAACACTGCAATTTAGACATATTTTTAGATTCGGTATGATATTGGCACCAATATTAGTGAAATAATCAAAAAGAAATTTTCACTAAGTATTGATCTATTATGAACTTAGATAAACTTACACTCAAAGCACAGGAGGCTGTGCAGGCAGCGGTAGATCTGGCCTCCAGCAATAATCACCAGGCGGTGAGCCCAACGCACCTGCTCATGGCTTTTCTATCAGATACCGACAACGTCATCAACACCATTTTAAATAAACTTGGCGTGCGGATTCCGCAATTAAAAACAGAACTTGAGAAGCGCATCGATAAACTGCCCGTTGTTAAAGGAGCTTCGGTTTCCGGGCAATACTTGTCTAATGATTCGAAAGAGGTATTCGATAACGCCCAAAATTCGGCCGACAGTCTTGGCGACGAATATATTAGCTCCGAGCACGTCCTTATCGGGATGCTGGAATCCAAGAGCGAAGCCGGCAGCCTGTTGAAAGAAAACGGTGTCAAAAAGGACGATGTCCTCAAAGTGCTTGAAGATGTTCGTGGATCGCAAAAAGTGGACGATCCCAATGCCGAAAGTCGATACAATGCCCTAAAAAAGTATGGACGCGACCTTAATGAACTGGCCGAAAAAAACAAGCTGGATCCGGTGATCGGTCGTGATCAGGAAATCCGCCGAATTATGCAGATTCTATCGCGGCGTACCAAGAATAATCCCGTTCTGATTGGTGAAGCCGGTGTTGGTAAGACGGCTATTGCCGAGGGACTGGCTCTGCGCATCAACAAAGGTGATGTGCCCGAAAGTCTTAAGACCAAGCGCATTGTAGCTCTTGATATGGGCGCGCTGATGGCCGGAACCAAATTCCGCGGGGAATTCGAAGAACGACTCAAAGCCATCGTCAACGAGGTTCAAGAATCGGAAGGAGAAATTATTCTCTTTATTGATGAGATTCATACCCTTGTAGGAGCCGGTGCCACAGAAGGCGCCATGGACGCGGCCAACATTTTGAAGCCTTCGCTGGCTCGTGGCGAACTGCATGCCATTGGTGCCACAACGCTTGATGAATATCGCAAGCATATTGAAAAAGACCGTGCACTCGAGCGACGAATGCAGAAAGTCTTGATCAATGAGCCATCCGTTGAAGATACGGTTTCGATATTGCGCGGACTCCAAGAACGATATGAGCTCCATCACGGGGTAAAACTCCGGGATGAGGCGTTGGTTGCTGCGGCTGAACTCTCACACCGTTACATAAGCGAGCGATTCCTGCCGGATAAGGCAATTGACCTTATCGACGAGTCAGCTTCACGCTTGCGACTGGAAATTGATTCGATGCCGGAAGAACTCGACCAGGTTGAGCGACAAATTCGTCAGCTCGAAATTGAACGCGAGGGACTCAAACGCGATCAAAACGAGGAAAAAATCGAGAATATTGAGAAAGAGCTCGCGGATCTCGAAGAAAAGCGCAACACGATGCGCAATCAATGGGATACCGAACGGGATCTTATCAAGAAAACGCGCGATCTAAAGCAAGCTATTGAAACGGCTCGTAATGAAGCCGAAAAAGCCGAACGCGAAGGCAAGTATGAGAAAGTTGCTGAGCTGCGATACGGCACCATCAATCAGCTTGAAAAAGATCTGGAAGACACCCAGGAAAAGCTCGAGGAAGTGCAGGAAGGCCGCGCGATGCTGAAAGAGGAAGTAGAATACGAGGATATTGCCGATATCGTCTCGCGTTGGACCGGGATTCCGGTTCGCAAGATGCTGCAAAGCGAGCGTGAAAAGCTCATCAATCTCGAAGAAGAACTACACAAGCGTGTCGTCGGACAAGATCCAGCTGTACAAACAGTTTCGAATGCAGTACGTCGTTCACGCGCCGGGCTGCAGGACGCACAACGTCCGATTGGTTCGTTCTTCTTCCTCGGATCTACGGGCGTGGGTAAAACGGAACTTGCCCGATCGCTGGCAGATTTTCTCTTCAATGATGAAGACGCCATGGTTCGCATCGACATGAGTGAGTATATGGAGCGCCACAGCGTCAGTCGATTAGTTGGTGCTCCTCCGGGATATGTGGGCTATGACGAAGGCGGTCAACTTACCGAAGCGGTGCGACGCAAACCGTATTCGGTAATCTTGCTTGATGAAATTGAGAAGGCCCATGCCGATGTCTTTAATATGTTGCTGCAGGTACTCGACGAAGGTCGCCTGACCGACAACAAAGGCGTCACGGTCGACTTTACCAATACGATTATCATCATGACCAGCAACATCGGTTCGCACCTTATTTCGGATAAAATCGAAGAAACCGGTGGCGAATTTACTGATGAAGTTTATAATAAGCTGCAGGATCAATTGATGGATCAATTGAAGAAACAGATTCGTCCGGAGTTCCTAAACCGAGTGGATGATGTCATTGTATTCCATCCGCTGGAGAAAGAACACATCCGCGAAATTGTGGATATCCAGTTGCGACGTGTACACAAGATGCTCGACAAAAAAGACATCAAGCTTTCGGTTTCTGATAATGTCAAAGACTGGCTGGCCGAACGCGGATACGATCCCGTTTATGGCGCACGTCCACTCAAGCGGCTGATCCAGACGAAAATTATCGATGAGCTGGCTACTGAACTGCTCAAGCGTGAAGAAGAGAGCGAAACACACTTCGAGGCCACCATAAGTGACGACGGAGAACGCATCGAGTTTGCGGAAGTTTATGAAGATGCCGAAGCCTGGGCAGAATAAACAGTTGATAGTTAGCAGTTACAATGATCAATAGCGCGGGAACTAGTTCCCGCGCTATTTTATTTTTATCAACGTTTCGCCATAAAAGGCGATTATTTAACTAAAACCATTTTTTGTACAAGCAATTGGTCTTCAAATTGCATCCTGCAGAAATAAACGCCTGAGGCATAAGCTGACGCATCCCAGATTTCAGCATGACTGTCGGCCTCATAAAATTGATCTGTAACCTCATCCACCATTCGACCGGCCACATCCCAGATAGTTATTCGCACTTTTCCCGACCTCTCAAGGCTAAAATTAATCGTTGTCGATTCTGAAAACGGGTTGGGATAATTATATTGCAAAGCTATATCGGTTTCTGTGTCGGCAGTTTCACCAATCTTCATATACACATTATCACGAATTTCGGGCAGGCGTACATATAAATTTTCGCCCGGACACAAAGTGCTGCATCCATCTCGATGACCGCTTATTGTATACAAACGAAATCCACTTGACGCATGAAAACTCCGTTCGGTCGGATCGATATTTTTCTCGTCGGATTTCCATGCCAGCAGCTCTTCAAGATTATTCAAGGCATTTGTAGAAGGCTGTACTTCTTCAAAATTTCCCAGCAGGCAAACCCCCATTGTATTCGAATTGGTGCCACAGAAATGAGCTCCCTGTACCTCATCGTTTCCATTAATCCATCCACGTCCCTGGTAAATAATTCCATTGGGATCAATCAGCCAGTTATAACCGATATCGTTCCAGCCATTGGTGTTGACGTGATAATCCCAGATACTTCGCACTACGGCCGGCCAATCAGATGAAGAGTTCGTCCCAGCGGAATGATGAATAATCTGATGAGTTACATCCGTTGCAGATACCGAACCGCTTGGTTCCTGTCCATCAGGGCAATCCCATTCGGTACGAGTCACATATTCCGGCATCGGATAATCCTGATTCTCATTGAGTTGTGATTTCTGCCTTGCAGACTGTTTAGCAGCCTGCTTCTTTAGCTCTTGGAGTACCGCCGTTGAAGTAGCACCCGGACTAGTAAATGAAAGCTTCAGCGATTGCAGCGTCGTTGGTCTCTGAGCCTGCCCTAAAACGACTCTAAATTGCAATAACCGGGTTGAATCCGGCAAAAATTGCAGTCTCCCAACCAACGTATCCGGGCTGGTAGTAAGATGATCATCTTTTTCAATGGTTTGCCATTCCGACCATTGCTGCCGGTCAGCCGTATGTCGAATTTGCAATTGAATATTTTGTGATTCCTCTCCTGATGACCGTTGCACCAAACGGCTGCCAACAGCCAAAAAAGGAGCAATACTGTCTACAGGAACTGCAATTTCATCAGACAGAAGCGTACCCTGCTTATCCGTTTTTTCTATCCGGATACCTTTTGGAGTTTGAGTGGCATTATCAACTGCTTTCAGCTTTTCCGTAGTACTGAAATCGAAGCTGATATATTCGGTCTTTATCTTTGAAGAATCCCCCTTCCAACCGGATTTATTGGAATTTTTCTGTTGTCCATTCGCTGACGAAGCTATAAATAAGAATAGCAAAAAACAGCCGAAAACATGTTGTACCGAATTCATAGATTGGGATATCTATTGTAATTGCCCATACCAAACTGAAACATTTTTAAGGGGATATCCAATTATAAGTTCCCTCAGATCACCAGTCATTAAAAAGGCATTTATAACGCAGAAATTTATTCCCAGGATATTGTTATTTAAAGCAAGTTTTCGGGATTCAATCCTTTCAAATCATCGGTAACAAACTTGCGGCCCTCGCGAATTTTTTCTCCGTCTAAATATACATCCGCACCGATACACACCAGATCCCAGTGAATATTACTCTCGTTGCCGTTGGGAGCAATCTCATAATCATTGCCAAGCGTTAGGTGATTCGAACCGTATATTTTCTCATCAAAAAGGATATCATACATCGGCTCATCGATAATGGGATTCAATCCAAAACTAAATTCACCAAACTGACGCGCACCGGCATCCGTATCCAAGATTTCCTCAAGTGCTTCATTGTTTGATGAATCCGAATCAATAACCACGCCGTCGCGTACTTCCAGCTTGACGTACTCAAATGGCTTGCCCTGGTATACGCTGGGAGCATAGGTAATATGCCCGTTTACAGAAGACAAAATCGGAGATGAAAAAAGCTCTCCGTCAGGAATGTTTCGCTTCCCAAAGCAGGGTATCCAGGTTTGATCTTTGACCGAAAATTCGATGTCAGTGCCCTCTCCTTCGAGCCGAATCATATCCGTTTCTTCGAGCCGTGTTTGCAATGGCTTCATTGCTTCGGCCAGCTCGGTATAATCCAGCAGACATGCTTTATAATAAAACTCCCTAAAGCGCTGGGTGGGCATCTTGGCATTCATGGCAAAAGCTTCAGAAGGATAGCGCAACACTACCCAATTGGTATTATTGACACGTTCTTTATAATGCACGGGATCTACAAAATGATCAGCATAGGCTTTGTTTGCCTCCTTACTTACATCTGCCTGCTCATAAATATTAAGGGCTGCACGAATACCTACAAAGGCATCCATATGCTTCATAAGGGGAAGCTGATCATTTTCTGCCTGCCCTTTCCAAAATTCTTTGTCCCCGGTTTCTACAAGCATGCGGCGAATTTCAGTGTCTTCAATTTGTACAAAGGGATTAGCATCCATCTCACGGGCGTGCTCCACCAGCGCCCGCAGCAGGCCAATGCCATTCAGCCCCACAAGCTGTAGCATCACATTCTGTCCCTTTTCCAGCTCACAGCTGAACTCTAAAATCTTTTTCGCTAATTGACGGTCTTCGTTTGAATACATGGTTTATTTATAGTCTCAAAAAATTAATAGCTCTTATTTTATAAGTATTTCGTGGTTTCCAAAGCCTTTCCACATAGTTACATAGAGAAACGCAAGGTATCATGAAAAAATCTATTTTAACTTAATATACCCTGTTATTTAAAGATCCTGAAACGAGTTCAGGATGACACAAATATTAAAATAGCAGTCTTAACTCACTACTCACTACTAAACCTAATAATCATAATTCCATCTTATATCCACACCCTGGCGAATATTATTTCCCTGTCGCAGAATCAATTTCAGATCTTCACGCAGCATATACTCCAACAAGAAACCCGTATCCGGCGTTGAACCCGTAATAACGTTCTGGATAGCAAAGAATACTTTAGGATTCAAATACCAGCCGGTAGTTATAGAAGTTCCTGTTTCTCCACCAGACCGAGTGTTATTAATTTTCACCACATCGATGCCCAGCCGCTGTGTTGCCAGTGCTTCCACCCTATCCAAAAGAACATCCAGGGCAACATCTGCGGCCGTAGTATTACTTCCGGAACTCGCTACGACCTGTTTCCAGGAGTCCAGTGCATAAAAAGGCTGTCCAAACAGCGTATAGCTTATAATATTTTCGAGCTCCATCGGTGGCTGACTCTCATATCTAAATTGAGGTTTCTCAACGGTACCTTCAATGATGTACCAGATTACAATATCTTCCTGAGTTTGTGGGGGCTCATATTTAGTTCTAATCTGAAGCTGCGGATTTTCAGGATTACCGCTGAACGTTACAACGCCTTCCTCAAGATCAAATCGTTTCCCAAAGGGACGTGCATATCCATTCGGAGCGGTCATATCTCCAAAAAGCTCCAGATCACTTCCACTTTTTTTAACCAAATCCAATACCCCATCCAATTCAAGCTCCATTTCGAGGTAGCGCTCATTTCGGATAAAAAACCGCCTATTAAATCCAATATCCATATCCAAGGCTAAAGAATCATACACACTAAACGAAGATGATTCCTGACCCTCAGTATCCAACTGCACACTTTCAACCGACTTTTCACCGAAGTTATCCAGTTTAATAAAACCACTCAGAAAATCGAGGCTTCCAGATATATCCGGACTTGTAACTGTTCCCTGCGTTCGGGCATTAAGATTTATAACTGCATTATACTCAGAGGTGTTGGCCGCCCGAAAGTTCTGAGCATTTATCTTGATATCCATGGCTCCGGGAATCAGTTCATTCAGCTCAATTGTACCATTCGCCTGAATATCACCGCCTCCGCTTTGAGCTGAAAATTTTGAAAGCCGGATTTGGTTAGGAGTAAAGTTAATTGTTGAGGCAATATTATTCACCATAATTCCGGCCGGCACCAGACGGAACTGCCCTCCTTTCAGTTCCAGATATCCATCTGTTTTTAAATCCTGCACTGCTCCTTTAACCTGCACAGAACCGTCAAGACTCCCTCTTACCTCTCTTAACAGCAACGGATCAATAAAATCATTGAGCGCCCTTAAGTTAAACTCATCCGTCTCAATATCGACAGCAATATGATCTTTCTGTTCCGGCAAATCTACTTGAAATGTTTTCATATCGATAAACAAAGGAAAGCGAGCACTAATTTTTGCAGCACGTTGCTTCAGAGACATAACGGAAGCATCCAGCGTGAGCTCCTCATCAGCGTGCCGGTAATTCGCACCTGCCGTTATGGAATCGATGGCAACGCCCGAGAGCATAGCATTTTTCAAGGTCACATCGGCATCAAACTCGGGATCGCCTGCCGTACCACCGATTGTTCCCCAAAACGAAAAGACACCGCTCGTTTCAGTATCTTCTACCTCATCGAAAAATGACTGAAAACGCTCGATAGAAATATCCCATACTCTCAATTCGCCCGATACCGGCTCTTCAAAGAAGGCTTTTTCAAACGTCTCGGGATCACCCAGCTTAAAAGGCAACTGGGTATGCCCGCTAATCAGCTCATCCCCATCATCCTTCAAGAGATAAAGCTCCCTCCATTCGCTCCTCGGCAATATCAGCAGAAATTGTTAATGAGTCAAAATCGGCACCCTCAAAATTTATCTCTGATAACACCATATCGCCCGTTGCCTGCAAGTCGGTACCCCGGCGATCGATGTTAAATTGTCCCGATAGCATTCCCTCAAAAAAGGTTTCTCCCAATAAGCTGCTTTGAATTACAGCCGTGTTCAGATCATTCCCTTTTACAAAACCCCGCTGTTCATCCGTACTGATTATCGGTAATCCCACTTCCAGAAACGATCCGTCCCCGGATGAAATGCGCAGTGTATCCATGCGGAGGCTATCATTCTGATACCGCAATTCAAAAGACTCCTCGAGTGTCAAAGTTCGATAATCACTGATCAGGTTTAATTCACTGGTTTTTATCCTGATGGAATCTGTTGCTACATGATACGTTCCAGACTGTTCAATACGTCCCTCTGTAGAACTTGTAAATTGAAAGTCGTACTGTCCTTTAGCAATTCCATCCCTGTAATCACCTTTTGTTTTAAGACTTAAATTCTGAAGCCGAATTCCCGAAAATACCGGCTCCTGCAAATTCAAATCAGTAAGGTAAAAAAGCGTATCTCCAACATTGATATCCACCGATCCCTGAGCACGATCAGCGATAAAAAGTGAGTCATACGCTATATCATGAATGTCTAATTTCCCAAGAAATCGAAGACCATTATTCTCATACGGACTTAATGTCCCCATAATATCGCCCTCCGCCTGTAACTCATCAGCATTTGCCAAGGGAGCCAGCGACGATAAATCTTTGAGTACCAGATCCAAAAATAATTCATTTTCCACTTTATATGGATCCAGCATATTCAGTCGAACATTAAATACACCGTCGGAAATACCACTTTGCAACCGGGCACTGTCAACGGTTACAACACTATCGCGTATCGAAAAATCAGCAAATATAGTATCAACCTTCTCCCCATTTATGATAGAAGAATCAACCTCCACCGTTGACCGTAGCTGCATGCTTGCAGGGTCGAATCCCGTTCCCTTTCCGGTAATAAGCCCATTCAGTGACGTGCTGAAATTCTCTCCTTCTAATAAAGTACCCAGATCTAATTCTTCAGTTTTTAACCGGTATTCATACGATGGCGTTGTTGTGATCTCCTGCAATGATGTTGCCAATTCAATACGTCCATCGTGAAAATTCATTGCCCCATCTGCCGTAAAATCATTGCTGCCAATAAGGCCATTCACTTCAGTATCTGTGATATTATGTCCCAATATCGTCCCCTTCGGCATGCTCAAAGTATAATCCCATGGCTCCTTCTGGGGATACCAATTCCTGCCCTCAAACGTCAAATTAAAAGCCAGGTTGCCGCCATAGGTTGTATCCTGCATCCAGTACCCCGGATTAATATTTTCACCCAGAACATTACCTTTTAGCAAAGGTTGTTCCGACCAAATATCCCGGGCCGATAAATCAACTGCCATTCTTTGCTGACCTTCAACAGCTTCTACCGTTAATGCAAGAGACTGATCTTCGATTTTACCCTTAGCTGATAATTTTTGTAAGCCATAGGGACTGCTTTCAATATCGGCTGCCGAAAATGAAAGCTTACCGGCCGTTTTTGACAAATCGAAAATATTTGCCTGACCATTAAAGGTAAGATCTAAGTTTTGTAACCGCGGATAGGTCGTGTTAGCTAATAGTGTCTCCAGATCTATTAACTTGGCTGAGGTTGTAACCCGCTCTACGATTAGCTCAGATTGCCAAACAACGCGACTGTTCATTTCGAATGATCGTATCCCCTCTCCCTCCATGAAAAGTCCGAGGTCGAACTGCTCTGGATTTCCCCGAACTGAAAACGTTACATCCACGTTTTCCCGAACGGGATACTCTTCTATAATCCCTGCAATATCTGACCAATAAACCGGCGTTGAAGCAACTCCAAGCTGCAGAGTCGTATCAGCCATATTAGTATATCCGCTGGCTTCAATTACTGACTGCCCCGTTGCTAAAACCAGTTTTTCAAGAGTCAGTTTTCGATTTTTTGCCGAAGCCGAAGCTTGAACGTCCAGAGATTGATCCAGATCATTTTCGGTTACATTTAAAGAGAAGTCACGCAGATCGAGCTCGAAGATCTTGCCATCATACCCAATGCTGCTGGCAATATTCATTTTCCTAATCTCATAACTCGATCCCAGCGACAAACTATCGGATTCAACAGAAACAGCCCCGTTATCTAATACAAATTTTGAAATGCGGAAAGGCATCATTGCTGATTCCGTTGTATCAGACGATTCGGCCACCAATTGATTAACATTCCAACCTTCGGTATCCTGCCGGAGATTCAGCGAAGGCTGATAAATACTCAAATTAGTTACGTCAATTTTTCCTCCCAATAAAGCCCAGATATTGTACGTAGTGTGTACAGAATCGATTTGTGCAATAGTATCATCGCCTTGGGTTAAAATAATTTGGGATAACGTTATGTCTTTCCATAAATCCCCTGACAACTTTTCTATAGACAGCTGTGCGTTGAGCTGTTCATTTGCTGTTGATACGAGGGCACTTCGAACCCGATCCTGAACAAACGCCGTCTTTAGGGATAAACGCAGAATCAATCCCATTACGAAAACTGATAAGCAAAACCAAAGCAAACGCTTTCCCCAACGTTTTATGGTGCTATATTTGTTGTTCGGCTTATCCATTAAAAGGCCTGCCCTATGCTAAAGTGAATACCAATACGATTCCACGCACTGCCGTGATTCGTGCCCTGATATATATCTAAATCCTGATTGGTAGGATTAAGCTTGTATCCAATATCGACCCTAACCGGGCCCAGCGGTGACTTATAACGAAGTCCGCCGCCTATTCCAAATTGCAACGGACGCCGCGGTGCACGTGCAAAAGTTTCCCAGATTTGTCCACCGTCCAAAAAAGCGGCCATTCCAAGTCCGTTAATTAAAAATCCCAATTCCTGACGAATCTCTACATTAAAACCAAACATAGCTCTGCCTCCCAGTGGAATGTAATCATTGAAACCGGTACTGTCGACCTGCACTCTCTTCGGTCCCAACTCATGGCGATACCAACCCCGAACCGAATTCGTTCCGCCCAGGTAAAATCGGATGTTACTGGGCAAAGAATCTGAAGAAGTCTGGAACAATCCGCCCCCCTGCACCCGCATGGCCAACATTGTTGAACTCGTAAGCCTCGTAAAACGACGAATATCCGCAGACAGTTTTTGAAAGCTAAAGGTAGCAAATCCAAAAAATCCCGAAGATTCAAGGTAAGGTTGTATTACCCATCCTTCCTGCTGTCGACCATAACCCTGACTGTAATAGCCAGTTAATTGTAGTGATGACAGATCGTATTCCAGTGTTGTATCGGGCAAGCTAATATCTCTTTGCCTTGAAAGCTCTTGGTTTTTGGTAAATTCGTACGAGGCCGAGGCCGTTAGATTTTGACTATATTGATAAATAAAACTGTTGGTAATACCCGCCCGCAACAGTTCATAATTGCTCTCCAACAAATGTTGCCCAAAAGGAGATATGATAAAACTGCTTTTGGTATTAAAAACATAGGGAAATTGATAGCTCATATTTACGTACTGCTCAATAAATGAACCTCGGGCAGTTACACTAAAGCGATGACCACGACGGGCAACATTTCGATGAGTCCAGCTGGCTTGGCCACGTAATTTATCCTCAGTTCCAAACCCTGCAAGTAACTCAACTGAGCGCTGTTCTTTTTCGCGTATACGCATTAGCAAGTTTAGTGTTGAATCTTGCGGCTGGTCGGGAATACTAATTGTAGCAAATCGAAACAAGTGATGATTAAAAAGTTCTTTTTGCGCTTTCTGCAGTTTATTAAGGCTATATTTTTTGCCCCGTTCCAATGAGGCTTCGCGCAGCACATAATCCTTATCAACTGTCTCGATACCCTCTACTTTTATAGAATCGATATACGTTCGTGGACCTAACTCGGCTTCAATAGATAGATCAGCAGAAAGTGCCGAGGTATCTATAGCTGCATCAATATTAACATCCACATATGCGTATCCAAGGTTTTTGATCACATCAGAAAACTTCCCCACGACCTCAGGTTCTTTTATCATTTCATACCGATTCCCCCGCTGGTAGGAATGTTGGTTTTGTGCCCGAGAAAAAGCACGGCTATCCCAAACCTGCCTTACATTTTTATCATCTCCCTTAATTTTATACTCAACATCATGTATTCGGATGGGATTGTTTTCCTTTATCGTAAAAAATACCTCTTTTTTCCACTCTTTATTTGTTGTTTCAATACGATATCCCACCTCAACATTTATAAATCCTCGTCGTTGATAATAATTGCGAATGCGAATTACATCTCGCTTAATATCCTTCTCATTTAACTCAAAACCTGTTTTATCCCAGAATTTTAGCTTCTCTCCAAACCCCGGAGCTTCTGTCGCAATCTGGTTTTTAAGCACCATCCCGGAATAAGTGATATTTCCTTCAAAAGAAACATTCCATACCTGGGGCACTCTCTCAGAATCATCCGACATATCCTGGGCTGCAGCTGATTCAATACATAAAAATATCATCAACACAGCCAAAAATACATATTTCAATAGACCAGGTAGCCGCACGCAAATCCAGTTTTTGAGGATTTTAATTTTAAGTCTGAAGATATGATCAAAAAAAGCTAATCAATAATAAAATTCATCTAACGATTAACAAAGCACTTTTAAGCGTTTACTAAATACCAAATAATGATTTTAACTATTTTGAATAGTACTTTCGACCCTGTACAAAAGTCAATAACAACCCGTTTACTATGACAAATCCTATTTACGGAACTTATTTGATCCCTGTTTTCTTGCTCATGTTGATCCTTTTGGGATGCTCAACCTCTGAAGAGTTTTCAGGTTACTCTTATGATCCCGAAGATGTTACCGAAACTACTGATAAAGAAACGAATCCTCATTATACACGAGCTATTGGCGTTAATGACGGTAAAATATGGGTGAGCAACGATTTTCCCGGTGCGCGAATGAACGACTTTTATCAAGTCAACGACTCACTGTACCGCGTCACCATAAAACCGGAACGCGATGCCATCAACAACAGTCCTTGGTATGCTTTTCAGATCTGGAGCGTTGAACCGGATACCATCAAGTTACAGCTGGATTATGAGCACGGAGATCACCGATACATTCCGAAGCTCAGCAAAGACAGTCGACATTGGCAGCGTATCGACAGCACAAATTATTCCGCAGATACTACCCGGGGTACAGCTACCCTAACTCTTAATCTCGAGCGAAAACCTCTTTGGGTATCGGCCCAAGAGCTTTTTACCTGGGATGATTATAAAACATGGGTCGACTCACTGACAGAAAAACCATTTGTTTCACAGGATACCGTAGGATTTTCTCATAACAACCGCCCAATTTTGAAGCTGCATATTTCCGAAGCAAATCCTGATCATCCGCGCGGTGTCATGATTATTACCAGTCGCCTTCATCCACCTGAAGTAACCGGAGCTCTTGGCGCTGAGGTATTTATCAATGAACTCACCTCTGATACCGAACTTGCTCGCGATTTCAGAAATAACTTTGAAGTTTGGGCCTATCCCTATGCTAACCCCGACGGCGTGCAGCAGGGACACTGGCGCTATAATGCTCGCGGCGTAGATCTTAATCGCGACTGGGAGCATTTCAACCAGCCGGAACCGCGAGCTATCCGAAATGATTTACTTGCTCTCAAAAATGACAGCCTTCGCAAAGTATATTATGGCATTGATTTCCACTCTACGGATGAAAACCTTTTTTATCCCATTAATCGAGAAATTGAAACGTTTCCCGATGATTTCACTTACCAGTGGATCGATACTTTAAAACAGGAGTTCCCCGACTATCCCATTGAAGTGGAACCCTTTCCGCCTAATTCGCCAATCACTAAAAACTGGATTTTCCATACCTTCGGCGCCGATGCCGTGACCTATGAAATTAGTGATACTGCTCCTCGGGATAGTATGGAAACAGTAACCCGCGAAAGTGCTCGTATAATAATGCGACAACTACTTAAAAAGCAAGAAAAGTAAATTAATGTGATAGATTATTTGTAGTAATCACACGGCGGGTTGTGTCATTACCTTCCAGCATTATCAAATAATCGAATAAATTTATTCATGATTTCTTTATCTTCGATTGCTATAATCAGCTTCATATAACGGCATCGGGAGTAGAACTCCCTGTAAGCCAAGGCTTCAATACATTCCGGGAGTTCAATCCCTTTAACCCAACCGAGCTTTTTTTAAACTGATGGCACATTCGCACGACCACGGACATCACCACCACGGCAAAGATCAGACCGAAGGACGTCTGTGGATTTCCATCATTCTCAACTTCATAATCACTGCTGCGGAATTTATTGGCGGTATCATCTCCGGCAGTCTTGCCCTGCTCTCTGATGCGCTCCATAATCTAAACGATACCACCTCGCTTGGTATTAGCTTAGTAGCTCGCAAAATTTCCAAAAAAGAAGCCAACCGCGATAAAACGTTCGGCTACAAGCGCGCCGAAATCATCGGTGCCTTTATCAACCTGGTAACGCTTGTTATTATCGCCCTCTTCTTAATCAAAGAAGGCGTTGAGCGGTTCTACGATCCCCAACCCATCGACGGTATGGTCATGTTTATCGTGGCCGTCATCGGTCTGCTTGGCAACGTTATCACCGCTATTCTACTGTACCGCGATTCCACCGAAAATCTAAATCTTCGCAGTGCCTACATCCACATTTTATCGGATGCCTTTTCATCAGTAGGTGTCATTATTGCAGGTGTTTTAATTCTCTGGTACAAACTTTACATCATTGACACCATCCTCACCCTCATCATTGCCGGGTACATTCTCTGGCAAAGCTACTATATGCTGCGACAGACGATCAATATTTTGATGGAAAGCACCCCGGCGGATATCCAGATCCCAAACGTGCAACAAGCCATGGCAGAAGTCAACGGCGTACTCGATATCCATCACCTGCACGTTTGGCGGCTCGACGAAGACAATATCTTGTTAGAAAGCCATGTTGTTATTGACGAAGACAATATGAACCAAATGGAAACCATTAAATCATCGCTCAAAGATCTGCTGAGCACCAATTTTAATATCCACCATTCTACTCTCGAATTCGAATTTGAACCCTGCGAAGAATATCACGAAAGTCCCTGCAACTAAACCCGACTCAACCAACTATGAGCTCAACCCTCAAATCACTACTTGTCTCACTTTTCATAATCGCCGGCCTTACAGCATGCGGACCTGATGCCCTCTATGATCTAAGCGGAGATACCTACCAGCTCCGAGACTCCGACAGCACCTTAGTCAATTTTCCGGGCGACTTTAAAGGAGACATCTCGCTCGTTACATTTATCTACACCAACTGCCCCGACGTGTGTCCCGTTATCACCGCCAACATGACCAACATCCAGCGCAAGCTCGACGACACCACCGGCGTTAACTTCATCGAAATCACCTTCGATCCCGAGCGTGATACGCCTTCTGTCCTCAAAGAGTACCGGAATCTATACGGGCTCAACGAGCAATTCACCATGCTCACCAGTCACCCACGTGACAGCGACACTCTGCTCAACAAGCTCGACATCGTTGCCGAAAAAACCATTATCGACTCCCTCGGTTACGACAGCACCAACTACGCCATGCGCCACTCCAATACCCTCTACCTCATGGACCGCGAAGGCTACATCCGAGCCGAATATCCTGCACACCGCGTAAAACCCGAACACGTTAAAGACGACATTAATTACCTCAGATCAGAATGAAACCTATCAAACACCTATTGCCAATTTTTCTATCATGCTGCTTCCTTTTTTTAGGATGTGGTTCTGAGTCGAATTCATCCGACGAATCCGGCTCTACAAAAGAAGTCGTTCTCGGAAAAATTACCCTCGACAACGCCTGGGCACGTCCCGGTTCACAACAAGGGAAAAGCGCTGCATACCTGCGCATTTCCAACGGCACCGCCTCCACCGACACGTTACTCTCATTCAGTAGTGAAGCCGCCGAAAAGATAGAACTGCACGAATCCATCGAACATGATGACGGCACCATCAGCATGCAACCCGCCGGCCAGCAAGTCATTCCATCCGGAGAAAAACTCCGACTCCAACCCGGCGGACTTCACCTCATGCTCATCAACTTGAAAAGAGATATAGCTGTGGGTGATTCTTTGAAACTCTCCCTGAAATTTGCACGCGTCGGTACCATAACAGCCACCACCCCTGTGCAAATACAGAACTGATTCCATCTCAAGCGATGGCATTGCAAGAACACATTATGTAAGTTTAGCACGGCGATGGAGTTCGCCTTTTAACCGCTCCGATCACAGTCTGAGCTGATGACTCCTGTTAAATAAAATTACGTGTCACCCTGAATTTATTTCAGGGTCTGTGTTTCCAAATAGAAAATTACAGATGCTGAAACCCCGGATGGCCGGGACACGGCAAGTTCAGCATGACACCTACAAATATTATAAAATAATTTACAGGAGTTATCACATGCTACAATCTATATTAGCAGTCGGCATCGGCGGTTTTTTCGGCAGTATCTTACGTTATCTCATCAGCCATTACATAAATATCAGCGCGCACTCCAGTTTTCCCTTTGGGACCTTAACCGTAAATCTTGTCGGCTCATTTCTGATTGGAATTATTATTGCAGCCGCGCTCGATGGAGATCTTACCAAATCTATGCGCCTGCTTTTGGCCACCGGATTTTGCGGCGGATTCACGACTTTCTCTACTTTTTCTTATGAGTTCTTTTCCCTGCTACAACACGAAGAAATAGGGCTCGCTTTCCTGTATGCTGCCACTAGCTTTGTACTGGGATTGGCATTCGTCTGGCTCGGTTTTAATTTGATAAAATAAACCACTCATCGGATAGCTGAATTTGCTATCCGATGGATTGAAAAAACTAACCTGCTTTTTAAGAAAATCTGTTGGCATTTTTAAAAATAATAACATTGTTTTAACAATCATTGTGTTAAACATTTGATACGTTAAGCAATAAGTCAAAAATTCGACCAAAGAAATCAAAATATGTCAAACTCAGGTGACAACAACTCTCGGAATAACATATCACGACGGCAATTTTTAAAAACAAGCGCCCTCTCAAGCATTGGCCTTGGATCTATAATGTTCAATGGGTGTACTACTGACGAAAAGAGTTTCCAAGAACGGGGGAGTGCAAAAAATGTAATATTTATGGTCAGTGACGGAATGAGTGCCGGCACTTTTAACATGGCAGATCTCATCAAAAAAAGGCAATATGGCAATGATAGCCACTGGATTGACCTTTATAATTCCGATCGGAAATTTCATCGCGGAATTATGGATATGGCTTCTCTCAACTCTCCCGTCACGGGCTCAGCATCAGCCTCCTCTTCTTGGGGCTGCGGCCATCGGGTTAATAACGAAGCTGTAAATACGGGACCCAATGGTGAAAAATACAAGCCCATAAACCAGATTTTTAAAGACGCCGGCAAAAAAACGGGACTCGTAACGACTACGCGAATTACTCATGCTACTCCCGCCGGCTTCTCCGTGAATATTGACTATCGAAATAAGGAAGATGAGATTGCTCAAAAATATCTGCAACGTGAATATGATCTGATGCTGGGCGGTGGGGCACGTCACTTTGAAGCCGATAGTCGCGACGACGGTGAAGACTTAATTTCAAAATTTTCCGACAAAAACTACACAATCGTCCGTACCAAGCAGGAACTTTCCCAGGCTTCTGCAAACGACCGACTTTTAGGGCTCTTTTATGATACCCATTTACCTTACAGCATTGATCATCAAACGATTGATGACCATCAGCAAAATATACCGACCCTGGCTGAAATGACCGATAAGGCGTTGCAGCAGCTCGAAAATCAGAACGGTTTTATTTTACAGGTAGAAGGCGGACGCGTGGATCATGGCGCCCACAGCAATGATGCTGCAGGAATGCTCTACGATCAGGTTGCATTTGACGATGCCGTAAAAGTTGCGCTGGATTTCGTGGATCAACGAGATGATACATTGCTTATCATTACTACTGATCACGGAAATGCCAATCCCGCCCTTAATGCGGCCGGTGAAGGCTACAATGACTCTGGACCATTTTTTGATCGACTCCAGGATTTCCGACACTCCAACAACTGGATCTTATCCGAACTGGACAAAAATAGCTCGGTCTCAGAGATCAGGGAGCGAGTCAAATATGCTACGCAATTAGCCATCAAAAAAGAAGAAGCTCAAACACTGAGAAAAGCACTAAACGGAAACCTGGAAACCATTTATGATATCAAAAACTATCCTTCCAGCGTTCTCGGATCCATTTTAGCAAACTATACCAGTATCAGCTTTACCAGTGGCGGACATACCAGTGACTACGTAGAACTTGCTGCCCTGGGGCCCGGCATTGATAATCTGGATCATTTCACCCGCAATACCGAACTTTTTGATCTGATGGTAAACGCGGTTGGCGTTAATGAAAATATGGCCCTCGCTTAAATAATTAAGTAGAGCCCACTTCAAAGTGGACTCTACTTGTTATCTAAAATTGGCGAAATTTCCATACAAGTCCGGATGATGATATCTATCCTAATCTATTGAACTTAAATACCTTCGGCATCTATTACTATTATGGCCGAAAACAAAAACGATAAACAATCAGGTTGGAAACGAAGCCTCATCGAGTGGGGCGTCATTTTTGCCATTGGGGCCATTCTTTATATGACAGGCCTGCATACTGAGGTGCTCGGCACCCTGCAGCGCGGAATGCTATGGACGGGCTTTTTTGATGCCGATACTTCAGAAATTGCCACAACCGACGGACCAATGCTCTCCGATTCAGATTATCGGTTTGCCATGGAAACGGCTGACGGCAAAACCATATCTCTAAGCGATTTTCGCGGGGATGTAGTTTTTGTCAATGTTTGGGCGTCATGGTGTCCACCCTGCGTAGCTGAGATGCCAACAATCGAAACCCTTTACGATAACGTGAGTGTAGAAGAAAACATCCGCTTTATTTTATTGTCTATGGATCAAGAGCGACAAAAAGCGACAGATTTTATGGAAAGAAAAGAGTTTCCCATGCCCTATTATTTTCCGGCTTCGGGACTTCCAGCCGAGTTGCGGAGCCAGTATCTGCCCACGACGTATATCATATCGAAAAAAGGTCAGATCATCT
Source organism: Fodinibius sp. (assembly GCF_034521915.1). Taxonomy (GTDB): domain Bacteria; phylum Bacteroidota; class Rhodothermia; order Balneolales; family Balneolaceae; genus Fodinibius. The sequence goes on along the minus strand of NZ_JAXHLU010000004.1, from coordinate 169,848 downwards.
ACAAAAAGGAAGGGATTGCCGACTACAGTTCACCAAATTTTGCGCAATGGATTCGGGAGCTAGCTCAGGAATAGGTATTATCAACGGGTTTAGCGGTTAAAATTAGCCTATGTGTCATTCTGAACTTGTTTCAGGATCTGGCAGGGATAAGAAACGTTGATTAAGACTCTTGCCAGATCAACGATATAGTCCTTACGAGATCCCGGATCGGAGTCCGGGATGACACGGCAGATATTTCTTGGTTCTTGCTATCTAATCTAACCGCCAAACACGTTATTATTAATGTGTAAGTAGAGTCCACTTCCAAAGTGGACTCTACTTATTGTGCCTCTAATTGATTATAACCACCTGCGCACCTCCGATTTATATCGCAAATAATCATCCCCAAACTTCTCTTCCATCACTTTCTCTTCGGGAATAATCTGGTAGCGATTCATATATCCAACAAAAAGTGGGAGCAAGAGAAAGGTTAATATATTCGAAAGATAAAACCCGTATCCCGCCAAAATAAATAAGAGTCCCAGATACATGGGATTACGAGAAATACTATAAATTCCATCTGCCACCAGCCGGCTTGTCTTACCCGGTTTATGGGGATCTATACTGGTAGAACTTTGATAAAACTGGATCAATCCCGCCAAGCCCAAGAAACCTCCAATTCCCAAGAAGAGAAATTCGATCATCAATACGGTATCAAAAGTAGCCCAGGTGTATTCAAGGGTTTGATCTATCCACCACATGGCTATAGCAATAATAAGGGTAACAATGGCCGGTGGAATCTTGAGTTCTAATTTCATGAGTTATTCATCTTATTTTCTTAACTATCGGTAGTACAAACTTAATAAAAAGAGTGATCTAAACAGCGCCAACATTTAGTTAAAAACAGACCATAAAAATATTACTTGATTATGCGTACTGCACAAGAGGCCAAACAATTTTGGGATGATCGTTTTTCCAGTGGCAACTACATCTATGGAACGGAACCCAACACCTATTTCAAAGAACAACTTGACCAACTAGAGCCCGGCCGGCTATTGCTACCTGCCGAGGGAGAGGGACGTAATGCCATTTATGCGGCACGTGAAGGTTGGAAAGTAGATGCCTTTGACATCAGCGAAAAGGGGCGAAACAAGGCTCAGGAACTGGCCAAGCGTAACCATGTGACAATCAATTACTATTTAAGTACGTATAGTGATTTCGATATCAAAGAAGACACCTATGATGCCATTGGGCTTATTTACGCTCATCTCCATAAAGGAAAACGACGTGTTATTCACCAAAAACTTATTGGGGGATTAAAACCCGGCGGACATTTGATTCTGGAGGCTTTTTCAAAAAAGCAACTGGGCAATGATTCCGGCGGACCACAAGATTTAGACATGCTCTATGATTTGGATGAACTGCAAAAAGACCTTGAGGGATTGAAAATTCTGCAGGCTGAATCAACGAAGCTAGAACTTAAAGAGGGTATGCACCATGAAGGCACGGCCAATGTCATTCGATTATTGGCTCAGCGTCCCGAATAGTAACTTTGATTAGCTGGGTAAATAAATATATCACGTGACTACGTTCATAATAGTCACGTGTTTATAAGTTCTTTTACTGCTTGCTCTCGACACCGGCATCCACCAAATCCTGGAAGCCGCCGATGTTATAGATATTTTCGAATCCTTTCTGCCTCATCAAATCTGCGGCCTGCCCGCTGCGATTGCCTGTCCGGCAGTACAGGTAATAGGTTTTGTCTTTGTCGAGGGAATCTAAGGAGGACTCAAAATCACCGTTGAGCAAATCGAGGTGATAGTCCACAGAAGCTACGTGTCCCTGATCGTATTCGTCTTGCGTACGAACATCAATGACAACGCCAGGCTGCTTATCAATTTGATCCTGGAATTCAGAAGCGGTAATTCGTGTATCTTCAGCTGAAGATTTTTCTTTTTCACTTTGTGCACAGGCTTGTACTACAAAAAGGGTCATCATCGCTATCAATCCAACAGTAAATAATCGTTTTATCATAATATTTGTTATCAAATTATGGCTTTTGCAAAACCTTACTGTCATCGCGAATATAATGCGGCGATCTTCTTTTACCAGCTTTGATTGGGAGATTGCTTCCCAAGCTCGCAATGACGAGTTTATTTTTGGGGTTTTGCAATAGCCTTTTTATTAATTATTCTTTCTCAAAACCTGCATTAACTAAGTTCTGTAACCCACCTACATTATACACATTTTCGAAGCCATTTCGTTTCATGATCTGAGTAGCACGTCCACTGCGAGATCCGGTTCGACAATACAGAAAATAATTCTTGTCTTTATCGAGGTCTTTAATCTTTTCTTCAAAACCGGAAGATACATCAAAATTGAAGTCCGTATTTTTTAAATGTCCACTATTATATTCACCGTTTGTACGGACATCGATAATAACGCCCGATTCTTCTTCAAGTAGCTCTTTAAATTTTTGTGGAGGTATCATATTTTTTGAATTTTTTAATTTATTCAGATAGAAGAGCGCAAATGCCACACCCACTAAAATAATAACTGTTGTTGCATCCATTGATTAATATTTTCTTTGATTAATTAGATCTTATCAAGCCAATAGTTTCGATTATATATTCATGTAAATGATATAGCTGCCCATCAAAATTAGGAACACGGCAAATGCTTTTTTGAGCCTTTCATTCGATATTTTACGACTTACCTTGTTACCTATCAAACTGCCGGCCGCCCCTATTAAACTAAAAATAATAACCAACTCCCAGTTTACGGATAGCTGGAGCTCACTTAGTACATCCAGGTATTTGTAAAAGCCGCTAAAACTTTTGAGTGCAATAATAAGCAGGCTCGTCCCCACAGCCAATCCCATGGGAAGTCCGGCCAGCAGCACCAGTGCCGGCACAATCAAAAATCCACCTCCAACACCTACCAAGCCCGTTAATACACCTACAAGCAAACCCTCAATAACAATTTTCCACCAGGCATGGGTAATCTCAGGTTGACCGTCAATCATTAATTTTTCTTTTTTATCAAGGAACATCATCACGGCAGCCACTAACATCACAGCTGCAAAAAGTAGCAACTGAAAGGTGGCCGAAACATAGCCCGCTGCAATAGCTCCAAGATACGTTCCGGCCATCCCCGGCAATCCAAATAAAATCACACTTTGCCAGTGCACTTTATTCTTGAGGGCATAGGGAATAAATCCCGCAAAGCTTATTGCTCCTACAATGCCCAGCGACTCGGCAATGGCTACCTTTTCATGTTCGCCTGCCAGGTAAATGAGCACCGGTACCGTCAGTATCGATCCACCGGATCCCAGCAGCCCTAATGATAAACCAACAAATAACGCCCCAATCCAAGCTAAAATCATAATGACTGAATATATAAAAATAATTCGGATGGCCGGCTATCAACCGACCACCCGACGTTAGGGGATCTATCAAAAAACAGAGTCATAGCTGAATAGCTATATACTCTGCTTGTACATGGGAAATTCTTCCTCTTTTGGTTCAAAAACGGCTGCAAAACCCATAACCTGTTCAGCCCTTAACCTTTGCACCGCTTTGGGAGTTTTCCTCCACACCAATACCCAGCTTCGAAAAAATCTGTTCGGCCAGACACCAGTTTGTAAGAGAAGACTGAAATAAATTTAGTCCTACAAACAAGGTTAATAGGAACCAATAGGGACTTACAAAATATCCCAATGCTACACTTACCGTTACAATTGTACCGGCCAGCATACGTATGGCACGCTCCATCGGCCGCATTGTTGAACAACTTGGATTTTGATTACTCATAGTATTCCTTTGTTACTTATTGAAATTGAATTTTTTGTTATGCTGATTCTTCGACGCTCAGCGAATAGGCGTGCAGCGGATTCTGTTTCTCAGCGCCTGTTTCTTTGTTATAGATTTTTACTTCTTCGATAACCCGTTTTACACACTTCTCATCCTGAATGGAAAAAAACAGCGAGGAATAAATACCATGATCATCCCCGGCAAACCAGTTAGAAATCTCCGGCTGATATTTATCGGTTCTGAAAGCCATGCACCTCCGTTTCGCTGTAAATCGGAACCTTCTGTCGCGCTAAAATTTTGCGTACGTCATCGGTATATTCTTCGATACTAAGTATGATTAATAACTTCATAATGTGATGTTTTTTATTATTGATAATCACGACCGGGTTCACAATACCAATACCCGGCCGTGAAACCTGCTTAACCTTACGTTTGCTCTCCTTTGAGCTCCTTCATTTTGTTCTCTACCATAAAGTAGATCAGTGGTATCATAATCAGGGTTAATGCTGTGGATGCTACCGCACCGCCCATCAGTGAAATCGCCAACCCCTGGAATATCGGATCGAATAGGATTACTACCGCACCTATTACCACCGTACCGGCCGTCAACAGAATGGGCATGCTTCGTACGGCTCCAGCCTCAATCACGGCCTGCTTGAGCGACTCACCGTCATCAAGACGTATGTTGATAAAGTCTATCAGCAAGACAGAGTTCCGCACCATAATACCGGCCAGGGCAATCATACCGATCATCGATGTGGCCGTAAAGAAGGCGCCCAACACCCAGTGCCCCACCAGAATACCAATCAACGAAAGCGGGATGGCAATCATCATAATAATGGGCACTTTGAAGTCCTGGAACCATCCGATGATCAGCATGTAGATGATCACCAGTACAACAGCAAATGCGATACCCAGGTCACGAAATACCTCGTAGGTAATCTGCCATTCACCATCCCATTTCAGAGTATAATCGTCCGTCATAAACGGCTGGCCGGCAAAAATCTGCGACAGATTATAGCCCTTTGGCATTTCAATATTGTCGATCTCTCCGCCGGTGTCGAGCAAGGCATACACCGGACTTTCAATTTCACCGGCTACCTCAGCCAGCACATACGTTACGCGCCGCTGATTTTTTCGATGGATGCTGGTCTCAAGGGTATCCTCGCTGACCGTCACCAGATCAGCAACGGGAATCATCGCCCCTGATGCCGACTTCATGTGCAACTGCTTGAGCTTTTCAATGTCAGAACGACCGGCTTTGGGCAGCTTCACCGTGATGGGTACATCATTCAGTTCTTTTTCGCTGTAAAGACGTGAGACATCCTTCCCACGCAGCGCCATTGTTACGGTTTGAACCACCTGTTTGGATGAGATACCCGACATCATCGCCTTTTCGGTATTTACATCCAGCTTGTACTTCTTCTGTGGTGCTTCAACCATCCAATCCACATCAACGATACCGGCAGTCTTCTCAAATATGTCTTTTACCCGTTTGCCTACACGTTTTCGCTCGTCGGTATCAGGACCATAAATCTCGGCAACAATCGTAGACTGTACCGGGGGCCCGGGCGGCACCTCAACCACTTTAACATTGGCATTATACTTTTCGCCCACTTTTTGAACCATGGGACGAAGACGTTTGGCAATCGCATGACTTTGATCACTGCGCTCTCCTTTATCTATCAGGTTTAGCTGGATATCTGCCACATTGGGACCTTTTCGTAAGTCGTAATGACGTACGAGACCGTTAAAGTTAATAGGCGCATTATCACCGGCATAAATCTGGTAATCCTTAATTTCAGGCACATCCTTCAAGCTTAACCCTACTTCACGAGCAACTGCGTTGGTACGCTCCAGCGTAGTGCCCTCCGGCATATCAATAATAAGCTGCACCTCGTTCTTATTATCGAAGGGAAGCATTTTCACCTCAACCATTCGGAACACAAACAACAGCGTTGAGGCCAAAAGTAATACCGTAACCCCGATAATGAATGTCCATCGCTTAAACGTACTTTCGAGCAGCGGCTCCATGGTGCGGGCATACCACTTATAGATGAGCGTTTCCTTAAGGTCGTATTTCTTCTCTTCCCCGTTTTCATCCTTCTCGGTATTACCATGAGGAAGCAGAATATATGCCAGCCACGGGGTTATAATCAGGGCAACAATCAGGGAGAAAATCATAGCCAGCGAAGCACCAATCGGCATGGGACTCATGTAAGGTCCCATCAATCCCGATACAAAAGCCATCGGCAATACCGCCGAAATAACGGTAAACGTCGCCAGAATAGTCGGATTCCCAACCTCACTGATCGAGGCGATAGCCGCCTGCTTGAGCGGGAGCTTCTTCATCTTAAAGTGCCTGTGCATGTTCTCGGCAATAATAATCGAGTCGTCCACCACAATACCCGTCACAAACACCAGTGCAAAGAGCGTAATCCGGTTTAGGGTATAGCCGAACATGTAGTACAGAAAGAGCGTGAGCGCAAAAGTTACCGGCACAGACAGAAATACCACCAGTCCACCGCGCCAACCCAAGGCCAAAGCTACAACAAAAGTCACGGCTAAAATTGCAACCAGTAAGTGCTCAAGAAGTGAAAATACCTTGGCCGAAGCCGTCTCACCATAATTACGGGTAGTTGTTACATTTACATCAGCCGGAATAAGACTGCCATCAAGATTATCTACTTTTCGCTGTATTTGTTCGGCAATCGCCATCGCATCGGCACCGGAACGCTTCGCTACCGAGATAGTTACCGCGGGGAAAGATTCTCCTGCATTTAAGCTGGTCTCCTGCGCTTTTTGATGGCCAACGCCATACGATACATATTCGGAGGGCTCTTCCGGTCCATCGCGAATCTCAGCTATACTGTGCAAGTAGATCGGATCTCCATTCTGCACATCTACCACAACATTCCGAACCTCTTCGGCAGATTTAAAAAAGTCACCGGTATCAACCAAGTACTCGGTGTCGTTACTGCTAAATGAGCCGGATGAAAGCTCTTGATTGGCCGCCTGAATTTGTCCGACTACCTGCATCGGGTCAATCCCGTAGGAGGCCATCTTGTTTTTATCCAAATTCACCGAAACCTGTCGGGTTCGCCCGCCGTGGATATCAGTCTGTGCCACATCCTCAATCTGTTTGATATCCAGGGCCATCTCATCGGCTATGCGGCGCAAATCAAAATCACTGTATTTATCACTCCATAACGTCAACGTCATGATCGGGACGTCATCGATGGAGCGAGTTTTCACCATCGGTTGGGTCGCCCCCTCCGGAAACCGATCCATATTTTTCATGATCTCATTATAGAGCCGAACCAAGCTGCGCTCTACATCTTCACCAACATAGAAACGAGCCGAAACCATGGCCTGATCGGGCATGGAAGTAGAATACACATATTCAACTCCTTCAATATTTGAGAGCACTTTCTCCAGTGGGATCGCAATATTCTTTTCCACCTCCTCGGGCGTAGCCCCTGGATAACCGACAAAAATATCGGCCATCGGAACATCAATTTGCGGCTCTTCTTCACGCGGAGTCAAATACGTTCCGTAAAACCCCAGCGCCAGAAACACAATCATCAGCAAAGGCGTCAACTTTGAGTCGATAAACCCTTGCGCAATTTTTCCTGCAATTCCAGTCTTCATAATGGTATACCTAAAATAATTTCTATTTACTGCGTACTTACTTTTCGGCCTTCGCGGAGCGGCTGATCCACCGAAGCCACATATGATTCGCCTTCTGACAAGCCCGATAAGATCTCTACCCCATCGGCACTTTCATTACCAAGGCGAACCCAGCGAAGCACAATTTCGGAGTCATCATTCAGCGTGTATAAACCGGTTAACTGTCCGCGCTCAATAATGGCAGACCTGGGCACAACAATCGAGCGATCGCTCTCCGTCACCAATCCAACCTCGGCGAACATCCCTGATTTTACGCCAGCGTTCTTTTCCAAGTCGGGCAGCATCACTTCAACAGCAAACTGTCGGCTACCCCGATTACCGGACTGATTAATATTCTTCACAACTCCAATACCATCGTTGTAGCCGGCTGCTTTGATATCTACTGAAACGGTATCATCATAATTAAACAGTGAAATATTGCTCTCGGGAACCGTGATATTCACTTTCATGATGCTTTCCTGCTCAAGCGCAATAATAGGCTGCCCCGGTGTGGCCATATCTCCTTCGGTAGCCATTTTTGACACTACGTATCCTTTAAAAGGAGCCGTCAACGTCGTATAATCGAGCATATCTTCCACTTCCTGAAGCTTGCTCTCCAACGTCTTTACTTTGGCTTTGGCTATCTCGTACTGCGTGGATATATCATCCAGCTCTTTTTGCGTAGCGCTTTCCTGCTCGTGCAAATTTTTGATGCGGTTATAATTGGTCTCTACATTTTTCAGCGCTGCCTTTGCTTCCACCAAACTTGACTCGACCTGATTTTTCTGCGCCTGCAGGTTGTCATCCTTAATCTGAATCAACACGTCGCCCTTACTCACGTAGTCTCCTTCTTCAAGATCAAGCTGAGTGATTCGTCCCATTACTTTGGTACTCATGTTGACCGTGCGATCACTAATCACCGTGCCGGAAAAGCTGTGTGATGCCGTTCCCTGTACATATTCTGCTGTTTGTGTATCGACCGTTATGGGCTGATCATCTGCCGGCTTTTCACTGTCAGATGAGCTACACGAGATCCCCACCAGCATTAGCACTGCAAGTGCAGATATTAGTCTTCCTGATATGTTCATGATGCTATATTTCATTGATCTATTTGTTTAGTTGTTAAAATCTTCCGAAAAATTTAGTAAGGCATTTCGCGCTCAAGCAGCAACTCCAGTGTTGCTACACTCAAATTGTATTGATAGAGCGCATTTAATCGCTGTAATTTACTTTGCAGCACCTTAGTTTCGGCCTGCAGCAGATCAGTCGTTTTTTCCATGCCCTGCTCATAGCGATTATTGCGAATACGAAAATCCTCCTCGGCCTGCTCTACTGATGCCTCAGCAAACTGAAGCTGCTCTTGGGCCTGATCCAGCGAACGCTGGGCCTGTTGAATCTCCATCTTATTTTTGAAAAGGCTGCTTTCGTAAGCCAACTCCGCCTTTTTCAACTGGGCTTTCGATTCCATAACCTTGCCCACATTCTTAAATCCTTTAAACAGATCCCACTTGAGCGTTGCCCCAATCATATAACTGTCGCCCTGTGTACCGAAGGGCACCTCATCATTAAACTCGTAGCTGCCAAACAGATTTAAACTGGGAATAAAGTTGAACTTCGAGGACCGCTGCATCTCCTTTGCCGCCGACATTCGATATTTCATCGCCTCAATTTTGGCATTGGTTGCATTTTCAGCATCAATCATTTTATCCGAAATGCCGGGGCGCATCTGAAGGCTGTCCGTTGCCTCAATGGCGATTTCATCTTCTATATTCAGCAGATAGCGAAAATTATCCTGCACCGTCTTTCGTTGATCACGAACTTTTGACTGCCGGCTTTTGAGCTCCAACACACGAACTTTTGCCGCCAGGTAATCAGCCTTGTTGATCATATCCTGCTCGTAATAATTTTTGGCCTGACGTTCGTTTTCGCGTGCAACTTCGAGTGACTTGGTAATCACCTCATCCTGCTTCTCCATCAATTGAAGCTGGTAATAGGTATCCTTCACCTGATAGCGCACGTGTTGAATGGTGCCCTCCATCTGTTTCTTTGCCGCTTCCAACTGATTTTTTACCGCCCGGCGCTGAAAAATGGCATCGGCATTAAAGAGCGGCTGCTGTGCCTTAAAGGTCGTAGTAAAATTGTCATAAGCATCCGGATCATTTAACCGTGTTGGATTAAAATCGGCCTGTGTTACCGCCTCCTGCTTTAACTTAAATCCATAAACATTAAGCGGATCATTTGTTGAAATGCCCGTTTCCTCTATAGATAACTGCGGTAAAAACGCAGCGTTCGTCTGCCGGTATTGCGATCGTACCTTCTCCATATCCGCCTCAGCCATTCGAATTTCGAAGCTGGCCTCTTCAGTAATTGCAAGCGCCTCTTGAAGACTCATCTCCCGAACGTCTGTAGTATCATTATTAGACTGTGCCAGTATCGGCTGGAAAGAGAACACTATGACTCCGGCCATCAGCACTAATATCTTATTTGTTGTCTTGTCAATAATTCGCATTGTATTCGATCTTATTTAATGATTTTTATCCCAAAGCATTTCAGGGAGCATTGCTACCGGAGTGTTTGCTTACAGCTGGTCAATCACTTTTTGCAATCGTGATCGAACTTCATCGGCAATGGGAGGCAACTCCTCATTCTCAACTGCCTGCATCGAGGCCACCGGATTTACGGCAGAAATCTCCACCTGTCCATCCTCGTGCTCTTCCACTATTACATTGCAGGGCAACATCACTCCTATTTTATCTTCCTGCGTCAGCGCTTGGTGGGCAAAATTGGGATTACACGCACCTAAAATTCGGTACTTCTTAAAATCTACGTCTAGCTTTTTCTTCAGCGTATCGGTAACATCAATTTCGGTAAGCACCCCAAAGCCTTCATCTTTAAGCAGGGCTGTAACCGTTTCAATAGCTTCGTCAAATGATTGATCGGTTGTTGCAGAGTAAAAGTATTTCATAATACCGTTGGTTTGATTGTTTTTTGTCATGCATGAATATAGGGACAGAAACTATAGTTGTCAATACAAGTAAATACATATATTCAATAGTATTGATATATTTCTTCTATAAAAGCCTTATTAAAGCTATATTGGCTATTAGGAAGCTATTATCCCACAATACAAATAAATATACTTGTATTAACAGGTATTTGATTTAAGCATATTTTTGTTTAGCTTATAGCAAATACGATTAATAACGATGCAACTATGGATTTAAAGGAAGGCATACCACTACACAAGCAGATCAGCGATTGGTTAAAGCAGGAAATTGAAAGCGGGGCGTTAACATCTGATGAAAAATTGCCCTCGGAAAATGAGCTGAGCCAAAAATTTGATGTAAGTCGCGTAACGGTTCGACGAGCTCTGCAAACCCTTGAAAACGAGCAGCTCATTTATCGCTGTCAGGGATTGGGTTCGTTTGTAACTGATCAGCGTACGCACCGGTCCTTTTCTATCCTCAATGATTTTACCGAAGAGCTCGAAGGCTCGGGCTTGGAAGCCAGCTCAAAACTGATATCCTTTGAACAAGTTGATATCAGCGATCAAAAGGATCTACTTTCGTATCTTGATATTGAAAACAAAAAAATAGCCGTTCAATTAGAACGTGTTCGCCTGGGTGACGGGGAACCTATTGCCTATGACATCACCTGGATGCCCATATTTTACGGACAGCTTATTGAAGGATACAATCTTGAAGAAGCAACGATCTTTAAAATTCTGGAAGATGAATTCGATATCCCCATTGAAAAAGGATGCTATCGCATTGAAGCATCGATGGCAGACGAATCATTGGCTGAGCACTTAAAAGTAGATCCGCAAACACCCCTGCTTTTGATGAATCGCATCTCCTACACGATCGGAGAGAAACCGGTATATTACCAAAAGCGATATTACCGGAACGATAGAATGGTATTTGAACTTATGGCTGAACGGAGACCAACTAATACGAATAGTGATGAGGAACTGCCGTTTAAAGAAATGATTCCTGTTTTTCGAGACAACAAATAATGTATTTCCCAAACAATCCCAATAAACCATTCGAGGTAATAATTATGAAGAAAAATATGGGAACGATCGATCGGCTAATCAGAACTCTGCTGGCTATATTAGTAGGCGTGCTGTATTACGTTGATGTTATTTCGGGCACTACTGCTATCATTTTAGGAGCATTGGCTATTATCTTTTTGCTTACCAGCCTTGTTAGCACCTGTCCCCTTTATATGCCGTTTGGACTATCAACACGAAAGAAAAACTAACTTTAAAAATCCCCTAGCACTACCTACGAAGAAAAGGCGGCCAATAATGGTCGCCTTTTTTATTGTCACCCTCCCCTACTGTTATTTATTAGAAGGGGTTAAATTACTATCCCATCCCGTCGCTTGTTCTAAGAAGTTTTACACGTAGGAGATCTGAATTTGCGATCGGATAAATCAACAACGCTTTAGAGTACCCATCGAATGGATTTTACAGAGGCCTCTAATAGTAATCCAAACGAGGACATAAATTATCTTGTTAAATTATTAAGGATAAGTTCTAAAACCTATAATGGCTTAATATATCCTTTACAAAGTATTAGAATCACCAGGTGAATTTTTCAATTTTTAAGAAAAGCGTTACAATACCTTTAAATATTTGGATTGGGATCGATATTGCCTCAAAAGCTATAATACATCTTGGAGAAATTGCCTGAAAAAACAAATGACATATCGCTATCTCCCCTTAAGATAACCGTTATTTATCTTATTGTAGCTGCACTTTGGATTGCCTTCACCGATCGCTTGGTTGAATCACTGGTGAGCGATACTCATGCCCTGTCTATATTACAAACCTACAAGGGCTGGTTTTATGTTTTTCTAACAGGAGCCGGCTTATACTGGCTGATCAAAAAGCACGATCAGCAGCTTCAAACAAAAGAAGTGAGGCTCGAAAACTTGCTGGCGGATATACAATCTGAAAAGGAACTCAAAGACGTTTTATTTGAACGTATTCCCGTACTGATTACCATTTACGATCCCGACCTCGAGACCTTTGAAGTAAACAAAGAGTTCGAAAAAGTAATTGGATGGTCGAATGAAGAAATTGAAGAACAGGAAATTGACCTACTCGAAGCTTGCTATCCAGATTTTGATACCCGGGAAGAAGCTGTTCAATTTATGAATAGTCCGGGCGTGGGCTGGAGGGAAATTGATACCAACACAAAATCCGGTCAAAAAATACCCATCTCATGGACGAACGTTCGCCTTACCGATAACACCTCCGTCGGTATCGGAATAGACATGACGGATATCAAAGCCTCCCAAGCCAAGATGCGTAAATCTCGGGAAATGCTGAAAAAGATTTTCGAGAGCATGCAGTCAAGCCTGATTATTCTTGATTTCGAGAGCCGTACCATTGTGGACTGTAATGAAAGTACCGAAGAAATGTTCGGTTACAGCAAGGAAGAGCTTGAAGGCAGTTCAACTCGAATGCTCCACGTCAGTGATGAGACATTCGAGGAATTTGGCAGGTTAAGTGATCAGCCTTTATTAGAAAAAGGTGTATTTCAAACTGAATTCCAGATGCAGCGAAAAGACGGAACCATTTTTCATTCCGATCATACCGTAACGCTGGTTTATGATGAGGACGGAGAAATTGATAAAGTGGTAAGCGCTGTACGGGATATTACCGAACAAAAAGAATACCAACAAAAACTTGAAAGACGGCAAGAACGGCTGCAGCGATCGCAGGAAATAGGTGAAATAGGCGACTGGGAATTGAATACTGAAACCGAGGACATTTACTGGTCGACCATGATGTACGAAATTTTTGAACGCGATCCCGAGCTGGGTCCTCCCACCTTCGAAGAGCTGCAAACCAATTACTACCAAGAACAAAGCAAAAAACACAATCGGGCTGTACAAAAAGCCGTTGATGACGGTCAGTTATATGATATTGACCTACTCCTGCAAACTGATCAGGGAAACAAAAAATATATACGGACAATTGGAATTCCTGTGAAAGATGAATCGGGAAATGTCATAAAACTCCGGGGAATCATACAGGATATAACCGAGCGGAAACAAGTCGAACTAGCGCTAAGTGAAAGTAAAGAACGCATTCAAAATATTACGGATAATGTACCGGGCGTCGTATTCCGATACATTTTTGAACAACAGGGCTCGGATAAATTGGAATTCGTAAGTAAAGGAGCCCAGAAAATTTGGGGTGTTACTCCTGAGGAAGCTCAAAATAATAATTCATTAATATGGCAAAAAATTCATCCATCAGATATTGATCGTGTTCAGCAATCAATTCAGGAATCAGCTCAAACACTCAATACGTGGAATGAAGAGTGGCGCTATATTATGCCGGACGGATCGTTACAATGGCAAAATGGGATTGGAATTCCAAGTAAAAAACAGGATGGGAGTATAGTTTGGGATTCAATTATCCTTGATATCACAGAGCGAAAAAATATTGAGCAAGAGTTATCAAAAGAAAAACAGCGGTTCCAGCTCGTTGCCAAAACTACCAGCGATGTTATTTGGGACTTAGATCTGACAGATGATACTATTTGGTGGAGTAAGGGATTCGAAAAGCATTTTGGTTATAAACTAAAGCAGTTGGCCGATGACCTCTCATCATGGACCGACCACATTCACCCGGAGGATAAAAAGAGAGCTACTGAAAGCCTGCAAAAGGCTCTGGATAGCAAAGATAAATTCTGGGAGGAACAATACCGCTTTATCCGGGCAGATAATTCCATTGCTCATATTGTTGATCGGGGCATTATTATGAGGGACGAAAAAGGCGAAGCTACCCGCATGGTGGGAACCCTTAATGATATCACCGAACGCAAAAAGGCCGAGCAAAAACTCAAGGAATCGGAAGAAAAATACCGCCACATTTTCGAAAACAATCCCGAACCAATGTGGATCTACGATCCCGATACGCTGGAATTTATGGAAGTTAATCAGGCGGCAGTTGATCACTATGGATATTCAGAACAAGAGTTTCTCAATATTTCACTCACCGAAATTCGTCCCGCTGAAGATATCGAGAAATTAAAAAACATCGTAGATAAACATCGGAGCGACGAAACCTATTCCGGGGAATGGAGACATCATAAAAAAGATGGGACGCTAATCTATGTGGAAATAACGGCCACAAATATCCAATACAGAGAAAGTACTTTTCGATTGGCGCTCATCCACGATATAACCGAACAAAAACGCATGCAGGAAAAGATCATTCAGTCTGTTATTGAGGGCGAAGATCGGGAACGAAAGCGTATTGCGCACGAACTACACGACGGGCTCGGACAGTACCTGGTAGCAGCCAGCATGAACCTGCAATCCGCCAAATCTGATATTGATAAGTTAAGCAAAAAACGACAAAACCAGTTTGAAACGGGGATATCGCTTCTTAAAAATGCCCTTTCCGAAACCCGAAGTATTGCCCACAACCTAATGCCGCAAGCTATTTCGGATTATGGACTTATCGCTGCCCTCAAAAATCTCATTAACAATTTTAGCAAAAGCACAAACATCAATTTCCAGTTTAACCACAATTGCGATGAGCTAAGGCTCAACGATCAGGCTAAAATCAATATCTATCGTATTTTTCAGGAAATCATTACCAATGCCATTCGTCATGCAGAATGCTCGAAAATAGATATTCAATTGCAACTAAAGGACGATTCACTTAAACTGATGGCTAAAGATAATGGGATTGGGACGCAGCTGGATGAACTAGATGAAGAGGCCGGCTTGGGATTGCGGAGCATTAAAACAAGAGTAAGCAGCCTCAAGGGATCCCTTGATATCGAGTCGGAACCCGGCGAAGGGATGCAAACTATAATTACCATTCCACACATTAACCACCTGAAATCCAATAATTCGGATCATGGCTAATATCAATATTTTATTGGCGGACGATCACGATATTGTCCGCGACGGGATTAGGATGCTACTGGAAGACGAAGTAGGATTCAGGATCGTATCAGAAGCAGAAAACGGTGAAGAGGCGATCAAGGCATGTAAAGAAGACGATATCGACTTGGTTATCATGGATATAAGTATGCCCAAGATGAATGGCATTGAGGCCACCGAAAAGATTAAAGAATCATCCCCCGACATTAAGGTATTGGCGCTTACCATGATGGATGAAGATCAGCACATCCGCCAAATGATTGAAGCCGGTGCCTCCGGATATATCCTTAAGAGCTCTGATAAAGTTGAGCTTGTCGATGCCATCACGACTATTTTAGACGGTAAGCACTATTTCAGTGATGATGCCACCCAAAGTGTTATGATGGATCTTGTAAAGGGCACTGCTAAAGAAAACAACAGTACTGATCCCGGAAATATTACTGATCGCGAAAAAGAAGTGCTCGAACTGATTGTCAAACAGTATACCAATCAAGAGATTGCCGAGGAGTTGTACATAAGCACCCGCACGGTAGATGCCCACCGGCGTAATCTGCTGCAAAAAACAGGCGCAAAAAATACGGCCGGGCTCGTCACCTATGCCTTTAGACATAACCTGGTAGATATTAATTGAATCTGGCAACTTTGTTAAAAAAGCTTCGGATACATCTGAGCGCCTTCTATAGTACAGCCTACGCTAGCTCAAGAGCTCTTCGATCGTCAGGTGACATCTTCAAGAGACATAACGCTTTCAGGCAGTAATCGCCTCTCGCGAAGCTTCTCATTGCGGAGACGTAGTACACACGAGCTCGAGCCTGCCATGCGCGAAGCCTCTTCCTCGTAATGACAGCTGTTTTGAATAACAACGACTGTCATCGCGAGCGAAGCGCGGCGATCTCCAAAAAGCGACTTTCTAATGTGCCGGAGTCTAATCCTTCAGCTTCTACGCGAGCAATGAAAAGGAGACTGCCGCGGTTGTTCCGCTAACGCGGACTGCCTCGCAGTGACAGCTTTTAAAACAACAAGTTGTCATAGCGAGCAAATGTAATGGAGCGTGCATGTCCCTGAAACAATTTGCGGATGCGTGATAGCAACTTGGATGATCGTCAACCTCATGCAGGAGACCTTCGACTAGTCAGGTGACACTGCTTTTAAGAAAAAGCACACCAACGCTGATGTCATGGTGAGCGCATAGGCAGACGATCTCCCTAAAACAATTTGCTAATACTTATGGGACAACCTTTATATACTACACGAACTTTTTCGAGGAGATTACCACGGTCTTCCGACAGCCGTCGGAATCCCTCGTAATGACTGCCTTTTTTGAATAACAACGACTGTCATCGCGCCGCGTCCCGGTGTAGCGGGGAGCAAAATGGAATGGAGCGGGCAATTCTCCATCAAACAATTTGCTAACGTATGAGAGGTAAGTCTTTTTGAATCTACTCAAAGAGATTACAGCGCCACAGGCTTCTTTCAACAAACTCGATTTTCAGGTTCTACAAAGCCTCTATTACAGCTAATCTTCGCACAGCCTATCTATCGGTATTTTAAATCTTTCCCCCCAACCCCTATAGGCTTTTTCACCTACTGCAAAAATAGGTGTTTAAAGCTATATCCAACTTATCTCAAAAATAGTAGGTTGAGTTATATCATCTTATTTACAATACGGCATGCACATATTACTCGTTGGCAAAACGTCTTCTATTACTACTACCATACAAACGATGCTCCGGTCGATTGATGACTGGTCGACACAGCTGCATTCAGACTTAAATGACTTCACTAAAATTAGCCAAGAAAAGTCTGATTTCGACCTTCTGATTGCCAATTTAGAGGATTTCAGGCGATCCTCTACAAAAGTAATTTCTCAAATTCGAGACCACTTTGATGTAACCCCATTACTTGTCGTTCACTCATATCATTACAGCGCACTTATTGAACCACTGATTACTGCAGGGGCTACGGGATACATCCAAAACGATATGTCAGACAGCAAGCTTATCAAAGCCGTACAAAAAGTCGCATCCGGGACGAAATGCATTATAGCAGAATCTACCTAGTGTCCCATAAGCTTTTTGCGTTATCAGAAATATAGGCTTTTCAGCTGTTTTCCGGATCCCTGCAATTGATGATTTTATGATCAGATAATCATCAGCTCAAAAGGACCATGACGAATTCAAATTTTTCCGATATCAATTTAGATACCACTTTTCTCGATAGCCTGCTTGCACATGTGGCCATCATAGATGCCGACGGCACAATTGTAGAGTACAATAAAGCATGGGAGACTTTCAATGACGATTCTACTCTAATAAAACGTGCTGATGCTGGCGTAAATTATTTTAACGTCCTACAGAAAGCTGTCGAGATGGGCGACGATTATGCACTCAAGTTTTTATTGGGATTAAAGAAGGTCTTAAATCAAGATAAAGAATCTTTTTCGCTTACTTATCCTCTGCAGTCCAAAAGTGATTCCCTCTGGTTCAAAGTTACTATTCGTCCCTGCAATAATGAGCACACGCAATTTATTATGATTCACGAAGATGTGAGCTCAACTATCCGGACCAAACACCATTTGGAGGAAACACAGAATCGATATCAAATTCAATTTGAGCAGAACCTCGACGGCATTCTAATTACCGATGCCAATGAACAGATATTGGATGCAAATCCGGCAGCCTGCAAAATTCTTGGTTGGGATTGTGAGAGCCTTATCGGCCGCAATCGCGATGAAATACTAAACGTTCATGACTCCAACTATCAAACGGCTTTGGATCAACAAAAAAAGACGGGCAGCTACCGTCTTGAAATGGAGCTGATCCACAAAGACGGACGAAAAATACCTGCCGAGGTATCCTCCAAATCTTATCGCAACAAATACGGCAAGTTGCGGAGCATCATTACTTTTAAGGATATCAGCAAACGGAAAGAAGTTGAGGAGAACCTCATAAAGAATAAACACTTTACCGAATCAATATTAGATAGCATTCCCGGCGCCTTTTTCGTTCTTAATAAAGATGGAGATTTTGTTCGCTGGAATAACAACATGATTACAAAGTTGGGTTACTCCGCCGAAGAACTCTCTGATAAAAATGTTATGGAGTTTATCGTTGAGGAGAATAAAGCTGACGTTCATCATAAAATACAAGAATGCCTTAATGGTAAGGAATTGGTCGTAGAGACAAATGTGTATAACAAAGAAGGTGAAATCCGCGATTACTATGTGAGCGCCAAGCGCTTTATTGAAGACGGTGAAAAATTTATCGTCGGTGCCGCTCTAGATATGACCCAAGAGAAAAATATTGAGCGCGAAAATAAAAAACACCAGTTGATGCTCGAGCAACTTTTTGGTAATGCCCCGGTGGGGATCACCATTGTTGATAATAACAACAACATCCAAAAAGTTAACAAGAGTTTCGAAGATATTTTTGGCTATTCCAAGGAAGAGGCCACGGGTAAAGACATCAACTCCTTGCTTGCTCCCGGCAACAAACACTCCGAAGCAAATGCTATTTCTCATGCTACCCAAAAAGGGGAGAGCCTGCAAACCGAAACTAAACGCATACATAAAGATGGTTCTGAGATCCCCGTACTTATCGGTAGCGTGCCTGTAGAAATGCAGGATGAAATTATTGCCATCTATGGTATCTACGTTGACGTTTCTACACAGCGCAATTATCGCGAAAAAATTAAAGAGACTTTACAGGAGAAAGAGGCCCTTCTCTCGGAACTGCATCACCGGGTAAAAAATAATCTGGCCCTTATCACCAGCCTTGTAGAACTGCAGCTTTTTGACGCTGAGGATGACAAGTTGATAGACGAACTGCAAAATATTAAGAATCGTATCATGACCATCGCCTCTATTCACGAGGTGCTGTATCAAAACGGTAGTTTAACCAGTATTCCCTTTACTAATTTCCTGCAAGAATTGCTGAATACACACATGGTTCAAAACCAACGGGATACGAACAATATTCATATTAACATCCCTACGGAAGAACTCTCCCTAAACATCAACCAATCTATTCCCGGCGGATTGTTACTAAATGAAATTCTCTCTCTGATATTCAATTTTACTGATAAGGAAAAACAGTCATCCATTGACATTCGGCTGCGCGAATATGGCAAACAAGTACATCTCATTATTGAGGGAGATCGCATTATCAACTGTCCCGATGAAGCGAAAAAAAGCAATTCGCTGCACAATATTCTTATAAAAACACTGGCCAAGCAATTGGGAGGAACGTTAATTTGGCCAAACCCGGGAAGTGATTATCAGAAGTTTGAGTTCTTTTTCACCAAAGAAAACGGGACCAGCCCGGCAAGCGAATACCTGGAAGTAGCTGAATAAGTAATTTCTCTACATGGCTGTGGATTTATTCAATCCACAGCCAGTTTCAACGGCAAACACAATCCCCATTGTGTTAAAAGGCAGGCCTAACCAAAGGTCTGCCTTTTTTATTAAGCTTTTTGCAAATCCCGTGTCACCCTGAATTCATTTCAGGGTCTTCAACATTAAACAGGGAAATACTTCTAAAGCCCCTTGTATAAGTTGATGGAAGAGATTCTGAAACAAGTCCTCCTACGCCAAGGCTTCGGACGACAGGTTCAGAATGACACAAAATCAAAGCTTTGCTCAAAGCCCTACATGGAACTCCTTACTCAAAATGGGTTTTTGTCGGTCAATGTTTATCATTGACCTGATGAATAAATTTATTGAGAAAATTTTACGCCCCAATCTAATTCGCTCTACCTGGCGACGAGTTATACATCTCTGGAAGCCGATGGCCGCGTGGACCATACTTGTATGGGGAATCATAGCAATTCTTTTAGCCCCTATTTCGTCTGTAGTACTGAGCCTGGAATTTTTCCGCAGTGGGCAACTTGTAATCGGAAATGAACAGCTCTTTTCCTGGTTGCTATCACCCGTTGGTGCAAGCTATATGCTACTGGGGGCTGCTCTCACTCTCACCGGATGGATTCTTCGGTTCGCAGGCATCTTTCAGATTGTAGCTGATGACATCAATAAGCAAGCAGTTGATTTTCGGGATATTATATTTCGCATCCTCAGCAAAACTCATCTATTATTTCGGCTCTGTTTGTTTATCGTGGCAACAGGACTGCTCCTTTTATTACCGCTGGCGGGGGGACTGGCGTTAATATATGAGCTGTTACTGGATACCTATGACATCAACTACTACCTTTCGTCAACCCCCATCGAATGGCACATTGCCATCATTACATCTGTAGTTTGGTTTTTAATCTGGCTGTGGTGCATCGCTTATTTATCCGGCCGGTTTCTCTTTGCGCTGCCAACGTATCTGTACAGTCAAAAAACCATTCGGGAATCATTGCGGTACGCCTGGCAAATTGGCACTCAAAAATCCAGAAAACAGCTAAAATCCATCCTTGCTGCCATCAGCTTCTGGGTAATAATTCGATTTATTGCGGATGCCATTCTTTTTGCCACATCCTTTGGGATGATCAACTGGATAAGTGACTTCGCAAATAGTTTGAGAATCATCGCCCTTGCTACAGGAATCTACCTGATGGCTTCTCTTTTACTTGATGCTATTATCTCCTTTCTGGGATTTTCGTATGTGTCAACGCTTATCACAAAGCTATACTTTCAAAATTTTCAACAGTTCAACATAACTTCGGCCCCACGCTCTCGATATAAATTCAAAAAACTCGGCTCCACTTTAAAAAAGGTCTTTCGACCACAATTGCTTTTCCCGGTAGTTGGCGCTATTGCTTTCATCAGCTTTATTTTCAGCGGCTATATGATCGAGCAGATCCCGGAGGCAAAGCACGAGCAAGTTAACATAGCAGCCCATCGCGCCGGTCCGGGTACGAGAAGAACTGCAAAATTTATCGGCAACCGAACGCCTTTTATTGCAGTTCAACCAGCTTATAGATGTTAATACAGAATAGTAAATTGGCCTACTATTAATTACGGCTCCCATACTTTATCATAATTTTAAAATTTTCCGCCTTATACCTTTGTACATTTGCTTCTGTTTAAAATCTCTTACATAATAAATTTTATTACTTTCAGATAGTTATTCATCAATTAAAAGCTACTCAGATCTATTTTTAAATTAACCGCCAGATTATGAAAAAGTTATTTCTTACCGTTGGTATCGTATGTTTACTTTTTACAGCTTCACTTGCCCAATCAGATGAACCTTTTGCCCGCTTTCCTGCTGTCAGTCCCGATGGCTCTACGATTGCCTTTTCATATCAAGGGGATATATGGACCGTCCCGGCTGAAGGTGGACGCGCCTGGCGACTGACTCTGCACGAAGCGTATGAGGCCTATCCCGAATGGAGTCCGGGAGGCAACAAGATTGCCTTTACCAGCGATCGTCATGGAAATGACGATCTGTTTGTAATGGATGAAAACGGCAGTCAGATTAAACGACTCACCTATCATTCTACCGATGACGAATTAACCGGATGGACGCCCGGCAACAGCGTTATATTCACCACCAATCGATTGTTCAACCAGGTAGAGTGGGAACCGGAAATTCATACCGTCGGTGCTGAGGGCGGAACTCCCGACCGATTTTTTGATTCTTTTGGGATGATGGCGGAGATGAGTCCCGATGGACGATTTTTAGTATTTGTTCGAGGCTATAATCGCGAATTTCGCAAGCGGTATCGCGGATCGGCAAATAAAGATCTTTGGCTCTATGACCTGGAAAACGAAAGCTATCAGCAGCTCACCGATTTTAAAGGGAATGACATGTATCCCACTTTTACCGACAGCCGAACGCTTTACTTCTTGAGTGAAAGAAACGGGGCACACAATATTCACAAAATGAAAATCAATGATGACGGCAGCCCAAATTATTCACCCATCGCCGTAACTGATTACAAAGATGATGGCATTCGCTATTTTGATATTGATGATGAAGAACAACGCATTGTTTACGAACGCAAAACCGGTCTATATACGCTAAATCCGCAAGAGGATAACAGTCAGCACTTAAAACTGGATGTTACCCAAGACCAGCGGTTTTATAATATCGAGCAGAAAACCTTTACCGAAGATGCCCAAGAGTTCGATGTATCTCCAAGTGGAGACTGGCTGGCATTTGTAATCGAAGGCGAAATTTTTGTCAAGCATAACGATCCCTCCAAGCAGCGTTCAGTCAAAGTAACGGATCATGCCTATCGCGATCGTGATGTGGCGTTTTTAAATGATTCTACGCTTATATTTGCCAGCGATCGTAAAGGTCAATATGATCTCTTTTCAATTAGGCCGTCACAAAAAGGTACCAACGATCTTTTTGAAAGTCTCCAATTTGAAACAAAGCAGCTTACCGATACGGGAATGGGCGAACGCAATCCCGTGGTTTCGCCTGACGGGAAGAAAGTAGCATTCAATCGCGGCCGCGGGCAACTGGTGGTATCAGAAATTAGCGGCCGAGACGATCTCGGTGAAGAAACTATTTTAACAGATAATGGATGGGCCGAGGCCAGTGATGTAGCATGGAGTCCAGACAACAAGTGGTTGGCGTACTCCATGCCCGATCTCGATTTTAATCATGAAATTTATATCCATCCCGCAGACAATTCCAAGGAGCCGGTCAATATAAGCAAGCATCCGCGTCCCGATACTGATCCTGTTTGGAGTCCCGACGGAAGCAAAGTAGCATTTCTGTCAAATCGCAATAACGGCGATGATGATGTCTGGTTTGCCTGGCTCAACAAACGTGACTGGCAGCGCACACAACTCGACTGGGATAAAAGTGAAAAGGCTGAAGAGGTATCCCCGGAAGATACGGTCGGAGTTAATGTATCAATCGACTTCGATGGTCTCTACAAACGATTACATCAGGTTACTTCAATGCCCGGTGACGAATCGAATATTGCAATCTCCAAAGATGGACAAACATTCTATTTTGTAGGCGACGATGCTGATGAAGACATCTACAAAGCAAAATGGGATGGCAGTGAAATTTCCGCTCTTACAGATCAAGGAGTAAATCCCTATAGCCTTCGCTTAAACACTGATTTAAATAGCCTCTATTTTATGCAACGCGGCGGTAAAATCGGTCGCTATGATCTGGATAAAAACAGCATTGAGCAACTGCCTTATCGAGCAAGCACGAAAATCAACCATAATAAACAGCGTGAGCAGATTTTTGAGGAGGCATGGCGAAAACTCAATGTCAACTTCTATGATCCAAATTTTCATGGCCAAGATTGGACAGCCCTCAAAGAACATTATAAACCATGGGCCATGCAGACCTCCACTGATCGGGATTTCGAAGACGTTGTGAACATGATGCTCGGTGAACTCAATGCCAGCCACATGGGCTTTTACGGATCGGATCGCGCCGAAACGCAAGAAACGCGCACCGGACTTATTGGCGCTGAGGTTGAGCCAGCTAACAATGGAGTTCGTGTCGTTCGCGTGGTTCCCAACTCTCCTGCTGATCGTGAGATGAGCACGCTAAATGAGGGAGATGTCATTACGGCCGTTGCAGGGCAACAAGTGGCTGAAGTAGATAATTATTACAGCTTGCTATCTGACAGAGTTGATACTCCAACTCTGCTGCAAGTCCAAAATTCTGAAGGTGAAAGCCGTGAAATTGTTATTGAACCTACCGGAAGCCTGGGAGATCAACTTTACAATGAATGGGTTGAGAAGCGTAAAGAGCTAACGGAAAAATACTCAAATGGAAAGCTGGGTTATATCCATGTTGAGGGGATGAACTGGCCCAGCTTTGAACGTTTTGAACGTGAGCTCGTGGCGACCGGCGAAGGCAAGGAAGGAATCGTTATCGACGTGCGATACAACGGCGGCGGCTGGACGACCGATTACCTGCTAACGGTGTTAAAATATCGTCAGCACGCTTATACAATTCCTCGGGGAGCGACGAACAATCTTCAAAAAAATAAAACCAAATTCCGCGAGCACTATCCCTTCGGAGAACGCTTGCCCCTCTCAAGCTGGACCGATGCCTCAATAACGCTGGCCAATCAAAATAGCTATTCCAATGCCGAAATTTTTTCTCACGCATATAAGCAACTTGACTTGGGAACATTAGTGGGAGAAACAACGTTCGGGGCAGTAATATCCACCGGTGGCGCAAGCTTAATGGGCGGATCATACATACGTTTGCCATTTAGAGGCTGGTTTGTCAAAAACACGAATGCAAATATGGATCGTCAACCCGCTGTCCCCGATGTTAAGGTGATTAATCCGCCCGATTACCGTACGGGAGTAGATAAGCAGCTTAAGCGGGCTGTTGACGAACTACTCAATCAAATTGATAACAAAGAATAAACCACCTATTACTTCGGTTAAAAAGGGATCGATCTAAAATGGTCGATCCCTTTTTTATGCACTTTTGCGAAATTCTCAGCCCTTTATATTGCACGGTTGCAATACCTTCTAACTGGTACTGTTTTTTATGATCTCTTGTCTCCCAATAAACAGCTCCTATTTACGCTCAAACGACTTTATAAAATAATTTTTGCCGGTTCATCTATGGCACATCTATTGCAGTTATAAAAGGTAAAACAAGTAATTAGGGCATCCTTAAAAAGATTATCAAGATGCTCAATTAAATATATGAGAGGTAGGTATTATGAAAGCACTCGTTTATCACGGTCCCGGCAATCGCACTTACGAAGAAAAACCAAAACCCGAAATTCAGGAAACAACTGACGCTATCGTCAAAATCACCAAAACAACCATTTGTGGTACCGACCTACATATTATGAAAGGAGATGTTCCTGCCGTTCAAGATGGAACTACGCTCGGCCACGAAGGGGTAGGTATTATCGAAGAAGTGGGTGAAGGTGTATCCAATTTCAAAAAAGGAGATCCCGTTCTCATAAGCTGTATTACCGCTTGTGGAAAGTGTGATAATTGTAAAAAACAGATGTATTCCCATTGCGAAAACGGTGGATGGATTCTCGGTCACCTTATTGATGGAACACAAGCCGAGTATGTTCGTATTCCACATGCCGATACAAGCCTGTACCACATTCCGGAAGGAGCCGATGAGGAAGCATTGGTTATGCTCAGTGATATTCTACCGACGGGATTTGAAGTGGGCGTACTTAACGGTAAAGTAAAACCGGGAGATGTTGTAGCCATTGTTGGAGCCGGTCCCATTGGTCTTGCCGCCCTGTTAACCGCTCAGTTTTATTCTCCCGCTGAAATCATCATGGTTGATCTTGACGACAATCGCCTCAAAGTATCTAAAGAATTTGGGGCTACTGATACCGTCAACAGCGGTGACGTAAATGCGGTCGACAAAATAATGGAACTAACTGATGATAAGGGAGTGGATGTTTCTATTGAAGCTGTTGGTATTCCTGCCACTTTTGATATCTGCCAGAATATTATCAAAGCCGGCGGACAAGTTGCTGTGGTAGGTGTACACGGTACCAGCGTAGACTTTAAGCTGGAAGAACTGTGGATTAAAAATATCACAATGACCACAGGGTTGGTTGACACTTATACTATCCCGATGCTTATGAAAACCGTAGGGTCCGGCAAGCTGGAACCCGAACAGCTAATCACCCACCATTTTAAATTAGATAATATAATGGAGGCTTATGACACCTTTGGCAATGCTGCTGAAGAAAAAGCCTTGAAAATAATTCTAGAAAATAAATAGATCATCCTTCAACTTATCTTTATAAAAAAGCCCGTGGATTCCTGCGGGCTTTTTTTATTATGAGTTTGGTGAAATAAACGACTCAGAGAGAATCGCTTCTAAGTTGTATTAGCAATATTCTTTCAGAAGAAATATTACATCTCAGCCACAAAAATATTTTTGGCAACATCATTGCCAACTACCTGCTCATCATTCTCAACAAGCAAGGTAACCGGTCCATCAAAAGGAGCCTTTTCTTTTACGATAATCTGTGCTCCCGGCAGCAAACCAATCTTTTCAAGGTAGCGCAATAATTCCGGATCCTGATCTTTTACCCGACTTACGATATACTTTTGCTCTGTTTCTCCCTCAACAAGAGGTTTCGCATCCATTTCGGGCATTAATCCATCTTTGGTGGGAATGGGATCTCCGTGGGGATCGTGGGTGGGATCATCAAGAAGCTGGGCAATTTTATCTTCAAAGCGTTCCGATATATGGTGCTCAAGCTTTTCGGCCTCATCGTGCACCTCATCCCAGGAATAACCCATCACCTCCAACAGATACAGTTCAAGCAGACGATGGTGACGTATAATCTCGAGTGCAATCTTCTTGCCCGAATCCGTCAGACGCGCTCCTTTATATGACTGATAATCGACTAATCCCATCTTATCCAGCCGCTTCACCATATTGGTTGCCGACGCCGATGACACATCCAGTGAATTTGCAATCTTCGTTGTTGATGCCCCTTTGTCTTCTGTTTCCAGCGTATATATCGCCTTCAGATAATCTTCAACAGCCTGACTTAGTACCATCTCAAAAACTTTTTATACTTTATTTCTATTGCTTTAATATATAGAATATCTCATTGAGGCCTTTGCAAAACCCGGAAAATTAAGATTGTCATTGCGAGCTTGATAAGCAATCTCCCAATCAGAGTTAATAAAAGGAGATCGCCGCATTACATTCGCGATGACAGTAAGGTTTTTCAAATGCCTCTCAATGTCTTTACATTGCCACACTATCGATTAATATCCACTCCATGTTTCTTCAGGTATTGTTTAAACGATTGTTTCCCCGTTAAATCTGACCCCACAAAAGCCACAAGTTTATCAAAAATATTGGTCGGCAAAAATCCGGGCTGTCTCCCAATGGTGTTACCATCCTGATCCAGGAAAATAAATGTGGGCGTAGAACTAACCCTGAACCGCCGGGCCAATTGTCGTTCGGTGAGGGAACTGCCATTAAATACAATTTTCCGATCCGACTCGATATCAACCTTAACGGGATAAAAATATTTGTGCAGACTATCCTGCACGGTCTGTTTGGGGAACACCTCTTTGTGCATTTTTTTGCAATATCCACACCACTCGGCTTCGGCAAACAGCATCACTTTTTTACCATTTTCTTTGGCCAGCTCTTGGGCTTCGGAAAGTGATTTCCAATTAATATCCTGCTGCGCTGTAGCAGGAAACACTCCAAAAAGTAATACAAATAAGCCAATGAGAAATCCTCTTAAACTCCATGCAAATTTCATTAATGGACCCTATTTTTTTTCTGATCTTTCAATTTCATAACCATTATGGTCATATCATCGTGCTGTTTCGCCTTGCCAATAAATGAGCCTACATCTTTAGCTACCAGGTCTAAAATTTCTTTAGCGGATTTACGGGCATTCCGTTTTATCATCATATTTAACCGTTTTGTACCATAAAATTTTTCAGACTCACTCATAGCTTCAACAATTCCATCGGTGTAAAGGACAAGCACATTCTTATCCTCTATAGATAACTCAACCTCTTCCAAATGCTCATCAAAACGATCTTTCGACAATCCAATACCGATTCCTTTGGGTTTTAACTCTTCTAAATTCGTATTGTTGCCGCCCACTCTCAATATTGGATTATGACCGGCACGAGCAAAACGAAACGTTCTCTTTTTTAGATCTATAATCCCATACACTAACGAGATAAATGTTCCTCGCTGGGCATTCTCATAAAACAATCGATTAACTCTTTTCAGAATCTCGGCCGGGGAATCTATTTCATGACAAAGGCTTTGCAATATTCCTTTAATGAAGGTCATATAAAATGCAGCCTGAATTCCTTTGCCACTCACATCTCCAATTGTTACTGCAATACGATGATCATCCAGTTGAACAAAATCATAATAATCACCGCCTGTCTCATATGCCGGCTTACAAATTGCCGCTAAATCCAAATTCTTAAACCGCGGGGTTTCTACAGGTAAGAAAGACTGTTGTACATCACGCGCAATTCTAAGTTCCTGTTTAATTCGCTGTTCCTGGGCCAGCTCTTCTACATATTCGGGTACATACCCTGAAAGGGACTGCTCTTTATCTCCCTTGACTATGAATAATACGGCTGCAACAGCATTACTAAAAAGAAAGATTAGCAACAGAATAAATGCCGACAGATCCGGTGAACCACTTACAATCCAACCGCTTGAAGATTCAAGCATTAATACAAAGATAAAATGGGTAAAAAAGACCGTCAGAATATCCCACTTTAGAAAAATAACGGTGAAAACGATGCCCAAAATCCCAAAAAGTATCATCTCCTGCATAGTCGGACCAACATTTTGGAACGTAGGTATAATCAAAATAACACCAAGAATGATAACTAATGAGGAAAGCCACTTTCTTTTATGAGAACCATAAAATTGTGTTGCTGCAACAGCAAAAATGCACAATGCAAATAATAAGCTAAACCAAAAACTGTTTAGAAAAAGATAAATAGGTGACCAGGCTGCTTCATGGGCAAGAAAAGTGCGTTCGACTTCAAAAAACAAATTGGGAGCAAAAGAGAGCGCAATGGTCCAAATCCCACATACTATAAATGCCAATACCATCGATCGCAAAATCATTTCCCCGATAGGCTTATTAAAAAAGCTTCCCTGGCGGAGATAATCATAGGTGTACAATTTTTGGGGCCAGTATTGACGCATAATCGAATCCCCGACAGCAAAAAGGGCAAACACCCCTACCGATGTAAAAGCACCGGAAAACCCCATTTGAAGTGCCAATCCCAGCAAGTCCACCGACTGCCCATTTCCACTCATCAATGTACTTGTTTCCCATTCTTGTAAAAAGATTGTTGCCGGCACGGTCAAACCTGTCAAAATACCGGCAATCAAGGCCGATTGCGTATCAATTGCGCGAGAACGAATCCGGAAATAAAACAGAACTATCAGGACAAGGGCAAAAATTAGTATCATCGATAACCTGCTAATTTCTAACAGACCCGGCATATCGGATTCAGTACTATCCGGATTATAGTTGGCATCAAAGTTTAATAACGCTCCGCTGGAAAGAAGACGGGCATTAATCCGGACATCTTGGCCCATTATAGGAGCTGCTGCATCAACAGTCACATCTGCAACAGCTTGAGAGTTGACAGTTTCAATCTGGATTTCCGAAAACTCGAATGGAGTAGTCTTCCAACCCCCATATTGCAAATAATAATCCATTAATCGTTCGATATTAACTCGTGTAAAGGTATGTGAACGATCGCTATCTTCGATATCCACTGAGTCAGAGGTCGAATAACTATTGTAATCCTCATCTAAATCAAATCGGAGCACCCTATCCCAGGCCGAATCAGGCAACGTCTTCCATAGATCTAAATCGGGCTCCGCTTCAAAAGCGTGAATTAGAGCTCTGCGATGTACAGGGCGATTCGGAAGACTATTCTCAGGATTAAAAAATTCAATCAAGCGTCCCTGTCCATCAAGACGTACACTTATATTTTCATTCCCATCTTCACCGGGTTGGGAGCTATTCTCTGCATTAGAAAAGTCGACATCCCAATAATAAGGATGTAAGCCCGGTGGCATAGAGTCTGATACTGTACGAATAAATGACTGGCGACCGTTATCATACTGCAAACTGTCAAGTAAGTCGGTATTACTCTGAAATCTAATAACTGATGCTTGCCGGTTATCAAGAGAATATCCTAAATCACGAACAACCTGATTGGCCTTTACTTTGACCGAATCCTGGCTCAATGTTGTTGAAATAATACTACGCGGCTCCTGTGATGGATAGTTCAAAAAAAATCCAAACACACATAACAATCCCACTGCAATAAAAACAAAGTCCCCGACTCCAAATGCAGTTTTTTTATGAATAATTGACATGCAGTTTTTTTATGTAAAATATTACTTTTGTGTTCACGCACGAATATGCCAAATTGTTACGTAAATTTCTGCTTTATACTTTTGCCGGTTAAAAAATGTGTCTGATTGTATTCTCATATAAGCAACATCCCCAATATCCGTTAATTTTTGCCACTAACCGAGACGAACACTATGACCGACCTTCGCAATCGGCTCAATTTTGGAATAAAAACTCAGATATCTTAGCCGGTAAAGATTTAAGAGCCGGTGGTACGTGGATGGGAATTAACAAGAAAGGAGAGTTCTCAGCCGTAACCAACTACCGCGATCCTGATATTGAAAAAGAAAATCCACCCAGTCGGGGAAAGTTAGTGCTCAATTTCTTGCAAACCGATGAAAATGCACCGGTTTATCTTTCAAATTTACAATCCCGCGCTGATCAATACATGGGCTTTAATTTGTTAGCGGGATCGTTAGACCAATTGGGATATTACTCCAACCTACAAGACGAGATTCTTTTTTTAGATTCGGGATTATATGGCCTCAGCAATCACCTGCTGGAAACTTCATGGCCTAAAGTTCGTCTCGCAAAAAGAAAACTGCAGTCCCTGATAAATGATACTTCTATTGCTCCGGAACATATATTTGATCTACTGGCAGATGATCGCGAAGCTCCGGACGAAGAATTACCGGATACCGGAATTCCCAAGGAGGTAGAAAAGAAAGTTTCGCCGATCTTTATTAAAAGTGACGGTTACGGCACACGCTGCTCTACCGTTTTACTGATTGACGATCATGGAGAAGTTACATTTGCAGAACGTCGATTTAAGCCGGGAACAATGGAAGTCGAAGAAGAAAACCAGTACCAATTTTCGATAGAGGAGTAGTTCATTAATCCAAAAGTATGGAAAGCAAAAGTGTAAAACCTTTTTTATTAAGAATTCAGAATGGCACTGTCACAAGCGGACGCTTGCCTACGCGTAGCCAACAGTAAAAATTCAATTTTTAGTATGGTATGCTACGCTTCGGCAAAGGCAGGCTTGCGCCATTTTGAGTTACTATAAAGAACTTTTTAACTATAAATCTTTGCTCATATTCCGTTACTCCTCTATAGTATTAGATAGTTCACTGAACAAAATCTTCCATCTACCAACCAACAATCCCAAATAAAAAGATAGCGCGAGCGTCCGCTCGTACAAATTATTTTTCCTAATCCAATGACATACTGTCCGCTGAAGCCTTTTGGTCAACAATCAATTTCTATAACCGTCTGCTGCCCAGCATAATTTTTAGCGCTACTGTATAAATAATCCTCGGGCTTATTGACAAAACCTGCCTTAACCGGATTTTGATGAATATATTCCAATTTTTGATCTATTAACTCATTGGAATCCAACAGAATAGGATGAAAGTGATGTTGCCAAAATTGAAAGTCTTTATTATTTGATCTTTCTTTACCAGCATCATACATCATCTGTAACATCCATACTTTTCGACTTTCCTGTAAATTATCCTCCAGAATTTTTCTTATTTGATTTGAGGTAAAGCTCTTAAAATCCCTAACAATATCTTGCACTTTCTCCCCTTTTGTCCCAACTATTAAGTGGATATGATTCGTCATAATACAATAAGCATATAACAATAACCCTTTCTCTTCCCGACAGTATTTAAGACTTTCTACGATAACATCTCGATATTCCCGTCTGGTGAAGATATCAATCCAATTAACAACTGTTGATGTCATAAAATAAGGGTATCTTTGATCATAGATTTTATATTTTCTACTCATCTTGATGACTTTTTAATTCTATTTACCTTAGAAAAGTAATTATGGCAAGTGTTTCTTGCTATTCAAAACTAATGGCACAAGCGGACGCTTGCGCCATTAGTTACTTGAACATAGTCTTTATTAAAAAATAAATAATAGCTGTAATAGCGCGAGCGTCCGCTCGTGCTATCTACAATAATTAATCCAGTGATGTACTGGCCGCCTCTTTACCATCAGGCGTATATTCTTCGGGATCGGGAATTTCACCGAACTGGAAAATAATGGCTACGATGATCGCCACTCCTGCGGGATAAATAATCCATGCCGGGACGCCAAGCACCATAATTGCAATTAGGCTCACAATACTGATTCCTCCAACAACCATCGCATAAGGAAGTTGCGTATTAACGTGTTCTACATGATCGCACTGGGTAGCAATAGAGCTCAGAATAGTGGTATCCGAAATAGGAGAACAGTGATCACCCCAAACCGATCCTGCCAATACCGAACTGACGCTGGCATAAATAATTTCGGCCGTCATTGCATATTCTAATCCGGTATTATTGCCGATATCCCAGGCTAACGGTACCACGAGTGGCATCAAAATTCCCATTGTTCCCCAGCTCGATCCGGTAGCGAACGCTGTAAGAGCTGATAGGATAAACACAATAGCCGGCATCCAATAAGGATTAAGCGTTTCGCCAAACACACTCATCAGGTAATCGGCCGTGCCAAGCTCAACGGTAAGAGCACTGAGCGCCCAGGCCAATACCAAAATCAGAAGTCCGTCAAACATGGTATGCATCCCCTCCAACATACCTTCGAGCATCTCATCAACTTCCAGTAATTTTCGGGAAAGAGTCATAATAATAGCTACGGTAACAGAAATAAGCGATCCCCAGAGCAATGCTTTGTACGAATCTGCAGATTCAATAATCGCCTGAATAGAATTTCCCTCTCCTGTAATAAACAGACCTCCAATTGTACCTAATACAAGGGTTATAATTGGAATTACTGCATTCGACCAGTGTGATACTTTCTTCGTTTTCTCATCGTCCTCAATTTTATCCTTCCACAGGTTATAAGTATCGAGATCAGGATTGTGCTTCGCCTTATAAAGATTGATTCGCGAGGTGAGCATGGTGGCAAAATCACGTCCCGACCAAGCGATTAAAATCACAAAAAGAAGCGTAAAGAAAGCATAAAAATTATACGGTAATGAACTCAGAAAGACCGCATAGGCCGACTCATTAAAGTTGGGCATTTTTGATGAGGCATCTGAAATAAAGCCGACCATGGCCCCTATCCAGGTACTTACAAGGGCTATTGTAGCTACCGGAGCTGCGGTAGCATCTACCAAATAGGCCAGCTTTGCTCGCGATATGCGTAGCTTGTCAGTTAACGGACGCATAGTACTGCCCACAACCATGGTGTTAGCATAGTCATCAAAAAAGATTACAAATCCCATCAACGAAGTCATCAATTGGCCATGCACCTTGGTCTTGACAAAAGACGTTATGCGCTCAATGACCCCCCGCGTTCCACCGTTATCGGTAATAATACCAACCATACCACCGATGAGTATAGTGAAGATAATGATACTCATGTGGCTTTCATCAGCGGTTGCGGGTACAATATAACCGTGGAGGGCTGTAAAAAAACTGGAAAATACACCGCCAAATGTGAGATCTCCGGCTAAAAAGGCACCACACCAAATCCCTAAAAACAAGGCAAAAAGGACCTGGCGAAAAATAAGGGCAATGCCAATAGCTACGAGGGGTGGCAAAATACTGAGCCAACTGCCAGTTTCGATACCCGTTTTAGCAGTTTCCTCGGCAGCTTGTGCAGCACCGGGAGAAGCAAAGCCAAAATTTATCAACAGCAATACTGAAAAAATACCCGCTAATACAAACAGTGCTTTACGCTTCATTGAATCAATTTTTGATTAGCTTTTTTAGTTGAGAAGTACCAAACGCACAATTGATCAGTGAAAATACAATCTCTACAATAATTTGCCAGAAATTTTTACAGGATCTAAAATATCCGGCATAATTAATCGAAAAAAATAGAGGAGAAATTTGATAATTCTAAACAAACCATGAAGTTTTAGGAACTTTGAAAATTGTGTCATCCTGTTGCAAAAGCTTTTGGGATTAAGATCTATAGATGAACACTATTTAAAAAGCGTTAACCATAACTTGGCATCAGATGCTGAAAGAGATCCTGAATCAAGTTCAGAACTAAATGTTCAGCATAACATAAAAAATTTTATCAAAGCCCTCTCATAACTCAGTCCTTATCAAGGTATTCCGAAATTATCGACATTTTAATCAACCAGTAACATTATGAAGCCACTTTCATCCATAACCGAAGCACTCATCCAAAGTGATATTCGCTCGATTACTGCCCGCGTAAAAGCCGTAGATGGAATTAATCTGGGCCAGGGCATCTGTGATATGCCGGCACCGGATTCCATCAAAGAAGGAGCCAAAAAAGCAATTGACAACGACAAATCCATCTATGCTCCTTTTGGTGGAATTGACTCTCTTAAACAACGTATTATCGATAAAGTGCAATCTTTTAACAATATCCCGGTTCGTAGTCCAGACAATATTTTGGTTACCAGCGGTTCCACCGGAGCATTTGTAACTGCCACTTTTGGTCTGTTCGATCCCGGCGATGAGGTTATTCTCTTTGAACCCCTGTACGGATATCACAGCAAAATTCTAGAGCTCAGAAATATAAAACAGGAAACGATGCTCCTGAATCCGCCGGAATGGGACATAAATTTTGATAAGCTGGAATCGCTTATCACAGCCAAGACTAAAGCAATTGTCATAACCACTCCCAATAATCCATCCGGCAAAGTATGGTCGCGACAGGAACTTCAGCAGCTGGGGAAACTGATGACCAAACATGATCTGTATGCCATTACCGATGAGGTTTATGAGTATATGACGTATGATGACCACTCCCATATTTCTCTTGCTTCATTGGACAATATGTTTGAACGAACGATTACTCTTTCCAGTTTTTCCAAAACGTTTAATATGACCGGTTGGCGCCTGGGTTATGCTGCTGGTCCTGAGCATATTATTGAACAGATGGGTCTGTTGAGTGATCTTTTTTACATCTGTGCTCCTACTCCACTTCAGCATGGATTAGCAGACGGCTATCCCACAGGCGACGATTATTATGAAGAATTACTTCAGGACTACAGCCGTAAACGTAACCTCATCTGCAAAACACTTGAAAAAGTGGGCTTTGACGTCCCTTGGCCGGAAGGTGCTTATTATGTCTTCGCGAGTTTTGAACCACTTCGGGACCGCCCCGGTTTTTCTGATGATCAAGAAGCGTGCTCTACACTGATTGAAGAAGCTGGAGTAGGTTCAGTCACGGGTGGATCTTTTTTTACCAATCCTGATGACGGTAAATACCTGCTACGGTTTTGCTTTGCCAAAAAGGAGCATGAATTGGAGGAGGCTTGCCGAAGAATTGTGGATTATTTGGGATGATACAACAGTATTACCGTTGAATCAGAAATAAAGTCAGACAATAATGACTTAAAACATATATTCTTCTGGCGTACCTCTGGTGCGCCAGCTTTTTGAATTATCTAAAAGTAAAACCCTAAAGGTTTCGAAAACCTTCAGGGTTTATAATCTATTTCCAAGTTTGGCTTAAACTATCCCAATTTTTCGATAGCTGTGTTAATGCGACGGATGGTCGTCTCTTTGCCAAGCAATTCAATCGTTGGCGTTAGGTCAGGTCCGTAGCCCATTCCTGATACGGCCACGCGCAGTGGCATCATCACGGGTCCAAAACTGACATCGTATTCTTCAATCACTTCTTTGATTTTATCTTTAAGGGTCTTGGCTTCGAACTCATCTTCGTCGAGGTCTTCAATTTTTTCGACATAAGCTTCCAGAAGCTCAGCACTGTTATCTTTCCACTTCTTAACCGCTTTATCTTCGTATTCCTCGGGATCCTCAAAGAAGAATCGTCCCATCGTAACAAAGTCCTCGACTTTGCTAACGCGCTCTTTCATCAGTGGAATAATCTGCTTCATATATTCCTCATCGGGATCAAGACCGTGCTTCTTTGCAAGCTCCTGCACGCGCGGCCATAGCTCGTCAGCCGACTTTTCGCGCAGGTAGTGCTCATTGTACCAAATCAACTTATCATAATCGAACACTGCCCCACCTTTACTTACGCGATCCAGTGAGAACAAATCACAAAGTTCTTCCAGCGAATGGATTTCCGAATCGTCGCCCGGACTCCATCCCAGATACGCCAAAAAATTAACTAAGGCTTCCGGCTCAAACTTCTGCTCAATATAATCTTTTGTGTTGATTGGGATACCCTCGGTCTCAGCTTTTCGCTTGGATAGCTTTCCTCCACTGGGCGACATAATCAGCGGCAAGTGCGCCATCTTGGGCGGCTCCCAGCCAAAATATTCGTACATCAAAATGTGCTTGGGCGTACTGCTGAGCCACTCTTCCCCACGGATTACGTGTGATATTTTCATCAGGTGATCATCCACTACGTTTGCCAAGTGATAGGTCGGCATTCCATCGGACTTAAGCAGAACCTGGTCGTCCAATCCTTTACTTTCGAAGGATACAAACCCGCGAACCTCATCCTCAAAACGAATCGTTTCGCGCCGCGGAACTTTTAAACGAATTACATACTCTTCGCCTTCTTCCAGCTTCCGCTCAACTTCTTCCTCGGGAAGCGTCAGGCTGTTTTTCATCGACATTCTGGTTATAGCATCATACTTGGGCGACGGATTTCCTGACTTTTTCAACCGCTCCCGCATCTGATCAAGTTCTTCAGGAGTATCAAAAGCGTAATAGGCATTGCCCTGTTCAACAAGCTGCTCAGCATACTCTTCATAAATATCTTTACGCTCACTCTGTCGATACGGACCTACATCACCGGAACTTTCTGGGCCTTCATCGACTTCCATACCCGCCCAACTCAAAGAGCGGTGGATATCTTCTTCGGCCCCCTCTACATAGCGAGCCTGATCGGTGTCTTCAATACGGAGCACAAATATTCCGTCGTTACCCTTCGCAAATAAATAATTATAAAGTGCCGTACGGAGCCCACCAATATGCAAAAAACCTGTGGGTGACGGCGCAAAACGTACACGTACACTACCTTCCATAATCTGGATAATTGGATTAAAAAAATTTCTGTTCAATGCATCGAAAAATAAGGCTTATGGGGCACTTGTGCTAATCATAACAAGTGATAAGTAATGAGTTAAATCCTTATTATAAATTACCCTCGATATCGGATATCAAATAACCTACTTCTTTTTCTGAAATCTTGGCAGAAGATCTTTTCTCATTTATCATCCTTAGTAATAATTTGATCACAGAAGTTAACAACTTTATCCGATGCAAGGCCGTTTTTCCACCTAATATATGCCTACTCTTAAAATACCAACCCTTACTTTCTCTCGCAGAACCCAAGGCTATTTCATAAAACCTGGCTTTCTCTTTCGGGGAATTTCTCGAATAACCTTCTGTAATATTTGCACTTATTGAACCAACAGCTCTATACAATTGGTCTGCCAAAGAAAAATATCTTTGATCTTTAATCATTTGAGTATCTTTCCAACAAAGATCAGACAAATACAAAGCAGCCCGATAAACTTTGAGATTCCAAACGCGCATGTTTACTTTACGAATATATTTACCAATTTGATAATTGCTCATATAACACTTATTACTTTTATCTTTATAGTAAGACCAGTTTTTAAGATTTTCCTTACAAATTACTTATTACTCCTCACTCGTCAATCATGAAATTAGCCCTCTTAACCCCACAATTTGCTCCCAATCTCTACGATTTAGCTGCCATACTGCAGGCCGACCGAATTATTTTACAGGATGTGGAGCGCTGGTCGCGCAAGAGCCGTATTCACCGGGCACAAATTCGTACGCCCGAAGGCACGCAATGGATTAATATTCCCATCCGCACCGAAGACCGAAAAAAAGCAGTCAAAGATGTGCGTATGGATCACTCCGAAGATTGGGTAACTCCGCTGCTTCGCACCTTGGAATACAATTATCGCAACAGTATTTACTATGATTTTTACGAGCCCGAAATTAAAGCGGATTTTAAATCCGCCTACGAGTACACTTACCTGATAGAGTTTATTCTATATATTCAACAAAGGTTGTTTCGCTTTATGGATATCAGTATTGACTATGAGCTGGCCAGTGAGCTTCCGGATTACGATGCCAATCCCGATGTGCTGGCACAACGATTGGGTGCTGATACCCTATTCCAGGAACACGATAGCCGCCACTATCAGCGGCAAGCCGAGCAAAAAAGTGATCCCGACTTCGAACATCCCGAATATCACCAACATTTTGACGGGTTTGAACCCTGGTGCTGCATTTTGGATGTGCTCTTTCAATTTGGACCGGAAAGTTTTCGAATTACCGATCAGCTTGCTGAAAAAGTTGAAGGTTGAATATTAAAAGTTTACCATAAAATCCTTCAACATTTAACTTTATCACATTCAATATCAAGATGGACTGTCAGAAACATCTATTTTCATTGCCCGATAATCATCATTACCTGAACTGTTCGTATTTATCGCCACTGCTAAACAAAGTGGAACAAGCCGGTATACAGGGCATGAAGGGAAAAAGTCGCCCATGGGAAACAACACCCCATCATTTTTTCGAGGATAGTAATACACTGCGATCACTTTTCGGGAAACTCGTAAATGCTCCCAATGCGAAAGACATCGCAATTATGCCTGCCGTTTCGTACGGTCTTGCAACGGTGGCCAAGAATATTGATCCTGCCAAGGGCAAAACGATTGTTATAGCGGGCGAACAATTTCCCAGTAATGTCTACGTGTGGAAGCGATTTTGTAATGAACACGACTGTAAGCTAAAAGTAGTAGATCCACCGGAAGATTTCGAAGATCGCGGACAACTATGGAATGAGAAAATAATGAATGCCATCAACTCAGATACGCTGTTGGTTGCGCTCGGCAATGTTCACTGGACAGACGGCACACTATTCGATCTAAAAACCATTGGCGCAAAGACCCGAAAAAATGATGCCTATTTTGTTATTGACGGCACACAATCGGTTGGAGCTATGCCCATCGACGTGCAAGAAATTAAGGCTGATGCCCTGATCTGTGCCGGTTATAAATGGCTGATGGGTCCCTATGCCATTACGCTTGGGTATTTTGGGCCACGCCTGCAGGACGGTATTCCTCTTGAAGAGGGCTGGATCGTCCGTAAAAACAGCGAAGATTTTAGCGGACTAGTGGATTATGAAGATGACTATCAGCCGGGGGCTGTGAGATTTGATATGGGCGAACGGAGCAATTTTATTTTAGTACCCATGATGATTGAAGCGCTAAAGCAGATTTTGGACTGGGACCCTCAAAACATCCAAACGTATTGCGAGCAATTAACAACCGATATAGAGAGAGGTTTACCCGACTACGGATATCAAATTGAGGATCCCGAATGGCGAGCTGGGCACATGTTTGGAATCCGGCTGCCAGCGTCTGTATCTCTAAAAAAATTAAAGCATCAACTCGATAAACATAATATTCATGTATCGGTTCGGGGCTCGGCAGTTCGTATTTCACCCAATGTGTATAATGATGAGCGAGATATTGCTATGTTATATGATGTACTTAAGGATGTGGCAAGCGAGGTATAACAGGTAACTTTTAAGCCAGAGAGATTATGACAGAGAAAAAATCGGAAAAATCCCAACCAAACTATTGGCGTGTCTTCTGGATTGGTCTTTTTTACATCCTGCTGCTGGGGCTGTTTACATACTTTTTTAACCTCCCTATTTAGCTGTTATGCACTGGATTGACTGGCTTGTTCTGATCGCATTTCTGGGATATACCATCTGGGATGGGACTCGTTACGGCAAGGAGAGTGAAAATATTGAGGGATTTTTCCTTGCTAACCGCTCGATGCCATGGTGGGCCATGGGACTTTCTGTGATGGCGACCCAAGCCTCGGCTATTACGTTTATCGGTACTACGGGGCAGGCATATGTGGAGGATATGCGATTTGTACAGATCTATCTGGCGGTACCTTTTGCGATGATCATTCTCTGCATGACGCTAGTTCCATTTTTTAATAAACTGCAAAACTTTAGCGCTTATGAGGTGCTGGAGGAGCGCTTCGGTCTTTCCACCCGGCTTTTTACCAGCTTTCTTTTTCTGATGTCACGCGGCCTGGGTTTGGGAATTATTATTGCGGCTCCGTCGTATGTACTTGCCGTACTGCTCAACCTGCCGCTGTCGACTACCATCCTTATTATTGGGATTACCGCTACACTTTATACTATGGTCGGCGGTATCAGCGGGGTCATTCGCACCGATGTAAAACAGATGGCGGTGATGATGTTTGGGCTTGGGTTTTGTTTTTACTGGATTCATCATCAGCTGCCACCGAATGTAGATTTCAGTGACTCGCTCTATCTTGCGGGAACGCTGGGCAAGCTGGATGCCCTCGATATTAGCTTCGACATCAGCGAGAAGTACAATATTTGGACGGGTGTTTTTGCGGCGCTCTTTTTAATGCTCTCCTATTTTGGCACTGATCAAAGTCAGGTGCAGCGCTACCTTACAGCAAAATCGCTGAACGATGCCCGAAAATCGCTACTACTTTCCGCATATGCTAAAGTGCCGATGCAATTTTTTATCCTGTTGCTGGGCGTGATGCTTTATGTATTCTATATTTTTGGATCTGCGCCTATCACCTTTCACAGTACCGATCCCGTGGCCGAAACGGAACAGACCGAAATTGCTGGAGAAATGTTACAACAAGAATATCAGGCCACTCACTTGCAACGCAGGGAAGCTGCTTTAGATCTACTTGAAAGCCAAACACCCGAAAATGCCAAGGCTTTTCGAGAGGCAGATCGACATCTCAACGAAGTCCGCGAATCGGAGCTAGAGCGGCAGGAAAAGATTACCCAATCCAGCCGAAATGATACGAACTATATTCTACCCTATTTTATTCTTAACGAGATTCCCATCGGCATTATCGGACTTATTGTAGCCGGGATTTTTGCTGCTGCCCTCTCAAGCATCGACAGTGAGCTCAATGCCCTTGCCACCATCTCGATTGTGGATTGGTATAAACGATTGGACTCTAAGGATCGGAGTCCAAAATGGTATCTCAAATCCTCACGGTTTACGACCGTACTCTGGGGGGTACTGGCAACCGGGGCGGCCCTGGCTCTGGGCGAAACGCGTTCGATAATTGAGTTGGTGAACAAGGTAGGTAGTTATTTTTACGGCTCAATATTGGGCGTTTTTGTCCTGCTACTCTGGGTAAAACGTGCAAACGGAGTCGGGGCGTTGACAGGACTTATCTCGGGAATGATTACTGTATTTTTCTTCGACCGACTCTTTGAACATCCAGAAACAGGAAGTTGGCAACTGATCTTACCCTGGCAAGAAAACCCGGAAGGATTTACCAAAGCCATTGAATACTTGTGGCTAAATCCACTGGGGACGGTAGTCGTTGTTATTGTGGGGATTGCTATAAGTATGCTTTGGGAGCAGGTGAGCGACAAATCCCTCCGTTAATAATCCAGACCTACAAATAAAAAAAGCCCCAGTTATAAACCGGGGCTTTAAAACTATTTAGATGACTTTGCTTTTAGTCATCCGGATTAAGGATATTATCAATCCGCACTTCAATGTCTTCCAAGTGTGCACCTGTGGCACGATCTTGAACACGATTTTGTGTATTCTGAACATCGTCTAACAATATCTGAAGCTGATTCCGGACGATCGGACGAATATCAGACTGGCTGACATCAACATCGGTCCATCCCAAATATTCTTTAAAAGCTGATGAAATATCAGGAAGCTCTTCAGTCATCAGATACTCCATGCGCTCAAGGTATGCTCGCTGCAAATTACGGCGGTGCACTCCAATTTCACTGTTATTATCAAGCTCCGACCAGATGCCGTTTCGAACATCATCCATCATTTCGAAGGCATCATAGGTATCTTCTGCCGACCGCGCATCAAACTCAATAAGCCGAGCAATACGCTGCGGATCAGTCAGATCATTAAGTACCCGAACCTGAGCACTTCGCATATTATCAACAACTGTCGATTGATTAATACGGTCGAGGACATCCTCCTCAATCAGCCAGTCGGGCGTCATAAATACGTAGTCAACCAGAAAATCCATTGCTCGCTGCTGGGTTTCCTGGGGAACAAATGTATAAACGGGACCTTCTTGGTTGTACGTTTTATGATTTTCATACACACCGCCTACGTTTTTAGTAACATGTCCCATATAACGGTTCCACTGACCTACAACGTTATTGTAAAGCTCTTCGAGCTCTGCAAAGTTTGCTCCGTCGCGCTCGGT
This sequence comes from Fodinibius sp., assembly GCF_034521915.1. Classification (GTDB taxonomy): domain Bacteria; phylum Bacteroidota; class Rhodothermia; order Balneolales; family Balneolaceae; genus Fodinibius. The sequence continues at coordinate 127,541 of NZ_JAXHLU010000004.1, read as the reverse complement.
CCATTCAACCAGATTTGAAGTAATGCGTTTCAAATTTGCAATACCAAGCTCACTGGCTTTCATGGCATCATTACCAAGATCCTCATTTTGTGATCGGGGATCAATTTTGCTACCGGTTTGTCGACCGTAGAAATAAACAGGATCATCAGCACGCTCCCGGGTCCACTCGTTAAGCTTAGCCACTTTTTCTTCTTCGGTCATATCTTCGGGAAACCATGTATAGCCCCATTTAATAGACCATTTATCGTATTCTCCGACAGCGGGATGAAAATCCTCTACTCCATCACCGGGCTGTGCAATGTAATTAAAGCGGGCATAATCCATAATGGAAGGAGCCGTGCCATGCTTCTCCGTAAAGGTTGGAGAACGAAGCGAATCGACCGGATAAGCATAACTTGATCCCCAGTTGTGTGGCAAGCCAATGGTATGACCAACCTCATGGGCCGAAACAAATCGAATAAGTTCACCCATTACCTTATCCTTAAACTGCACCGTTCGGGCATTAGGATTGGCCGCTGCCGTTTGAACAAAGTACCAGTTGCGTAGTAGGTTCATCACATTATGATACCAACCGATATCGCTTTCCAGTATTTGCCCCGTACGTGGATCATGCACATGCGGTCCATATGCATTCTGAATATCAGAAGCGAAATATCGAATCACCGAGTAGCGTACATCTTCGGGACTCCATTCGGGATTTTCTTCTTCGGTAGGTGGATCTTTTGCAATAATTGCATTTTTAAACCCGGCCGCTTCAAATGCTTTTTGCCAATCTTCGACGCCCTGCTTTAAATAAGGTCGCCATTTCTTAGGCGTAGCGGGATCAATATAATAAACAATAGGATTTTTCGGCTCTACGAGCTCTCCGTCGAGATAAGCTTCTTTATCACTGGGCACCAGTTTATACCGCGTAATGTACTGTTGCTCATTTGCCTTGTGTTTCTCCGTACCATAATCGGTCTGCTGAATACTGAAATAACCAACTCGTTGATCATAAGAACGGGTTTCCCATTTTTCCTCCGGCAGCAGCACCATGCTATGATTAATCTCCATAGATATTGTTCCCGTAGAAGCATTAGATGGAGGTTTTGAGGCTTCATAGGTCATCCAGTTACGAGCCTCAATATTTTCCGGATAACTGTTGATGTGGTTAATAAAAGAACGATCGGTGTCGAGTCTCCGTACTCCATATCGTTCGCGCTGATTGCTCTGCAAGCCAAGCGCCGATATGTCGGTACTATAAAGTTTTGTAACATCAATTACTACACCGGACGAATCCTTGCCTAGCGATTTTACATCGAATGAAGCAATAATAGGCTCAAAGTTTGAGTTTTGGACCGCTTCATACACAGGTAGTGAATCATTTGCCACATTTTCGTAGGAAACGTGTCGAAGAAGAATTTTATCGTCCTTTTTCTGCCAACGGACAACCTGAGTATTCAGCTTTTCGCCGCCATAGCCAATTTCATCCTGCGTTTCTGCAATGCGAGAAACGAGCAGCATTTCGCGACTAAGTAGCGAATCAGGGATTTCATAAAAGTAATCCTTGTCAATTTTATGGACATCAAATAATCCTGTATCGGTCTCAGTCTCATCAGTAATAACTTCACTGTACGGCTTCATGCCGTTTTCTGACTCCTGAGATGATGGGCCACCGCTTTTTGATTGGTCTTGAGCGTTTTGAGTACTTGCGCATGCCCCTAATATGCCGACACACAACATCATAATACTCAATCGCTTCAATTCCTTGAAGATAGAATAACTCATAGATGGTATTTTAGTTTAATGTTAGTTTGTAATAATACTTAAAGTGAGGGCTGTAGCGAAATGAATCAACTAAAAATAGTTAATTAGATGTAAAAATATATTTCAGCGACAACCATTGAAACTTTTTTTAATTTACAAGATATATTTAAAGTAATTTCATTCGCTCTTATTAGTCAATTTGCTTAAGCTTTGTTACCTTATTCAGCCATTAGTAAATAAAGAAATAACATTGGAACACCTACTTTACTTTCTAAAAGACTTGAAACAAGTGGGAGCAGTGGCTCCCAGTTCTAAGTTTTTGGCCAAAGATCTTGTAACACAGCTACAAAACAAACTTTCTGATGCAGATTGCCAACCTTTAAACATCCTGGAAGTTGGCGCCGGTACAGGTTCATTGACCAAACAGATAGCAAAGCATCTTCGTCCCCAAGATTCTTTGGACATTGTTGAAATCCACAAAAAGTTTTATCAAATCATTGGTTCGAAGTATCGCCACGATGATAACATCCGTATTCATCATGCTGATATTTTAAACTTCCATCCCCAAATTAAGTACGATTTTATATTTTCGAGCCTACCTTACGAAAATATGCCTGAAGATATAACCAAGCAGATCTGGGAGAAGAAACTTAATCTTTGCTTGCAAAAAGCCTATATCAGCTATTTCAAATACTTGAAATTTGGCGATTTTAAAAGTGACTTTGAGGAGGAGATTGTTAAAACCTATAAGCATGACAAAAAAATTGTCTTCTTAAATATCCCCCCCGCCAAAATCTATACGCTCGAAATAAATCAAACTGATAATGAACAGGACACTATTAAAAGCTCTAACGTGGCGTAATTAGAAAAATCCCAAATTTAGCACCGCCAGCAACAAGCTAAATAAGAACGCCCATCCAAAGCTTTTTATCTTCAACCCTTCTACAAGCTCATCTACCAACATCAGCATTAGGGCATTAATTACAAGAATAAATAGTCCGAATGTCAGTATCGTTATGGGCAATGTAAGAAAAACCAGGATTGGTTTAACGAAGCTATTTATAATTGCCAAAAGTATTGCTACTCCAATGGCTGTGAAGAAGCTTTTTATCTGTACGCCTTTTAGGATATAGCCTATTACGAAAATCCCGATGCTGTTTACTAATAGTGACCAAATCATATAATTATCCGTTTTAATGAGAATTTGTCTACCATACGGATAATTCTACCAAAGGTTGTGGGCGTTATGCTCTCAATGCTTCAATTTTATCCGACAACTCATCGAGAGCTTGATGACATAACGAACAAAATTCTGAAACTTTTTCCCCTAAATCCTCAGATATTTCCCCCGTGTTCGCCTGTTCCTCTATCGTTAATATAAGTTCGTGGGCTCGTTCCATTCCCATATATTTTAGATTAGGCTTAATTTTGTGGGCTTTTTTGTAGAGCTTTTGCCATTCCTCACTCTCATAATGTTTCTGAATATTTTCGATGGCTGCAGGTGCATCTTCAAGAAATGCCTCGGTAGTTTCAATAACAATGGAATCATCACCCATTGCAATCTCACGCAAATAAGAAAGGTCGGTTACTGATTTATTACTCACAGAAAAACGCTTTTAAATTATACATTTTGATATGCCGATTGCTCCATACCAAATACGTATTTCTGCTAATATAATTCAAATTAAACTTTGTAATTAAGCCGTCTTATTATCCTGTCAACATTACAATGCCCACAAGCACCAGAAATGTTATTTTCAAAATCAATGCCTTCCAATTTTTCATAATAGTATCCGAAAACTTATTGTTACACTTTTTGTCGGAAAAGCAACTAAGTAATAATAAATCCTTCCTTTAATATCAAGTTATCAACATTGATATTTATACATTTAATCACCTTTTGCTTCCCGATTGTGCTTTCAAGAGAGATAGAAAGGTATTTTGTTACAGATTTCTCAGATAAATTATATTTCGCAAGTTTTCCACATAGTTATCCACAGATACTTATTAGCTTGTGGAAAGGTCAGCTTTTTGCAGTCGCCTGGAATTAAACACCACATTTATAGAGCTAAATGCCATGGCAGCTTCAGCCAGAACAGGATGCATCATTCCCATAATAGCCAGGGGTATCATCACGACATTGTAAAAGAAAGCCCAAAAAAGGTTTTGTTTTATTTTTTTAAAAGTAGCCTCACTTAGCTTTATCGCTTGCACTACCGATTGCAGCTCCCCTTTTACGAGTACAATATCACCGGATTCTATAGCCACGTCGGTCCCAGTACCGATGGCAATACCTACATCGGCCTGTGTAAGTGCGGGAGCGTCGTTAATGCCATCACCCACCATAATAACTTTGTTTCCGTTTGACTGCAGGCGCTTTATCTCATCGGATTTTTGATCGGGAAGTACACCCGCAATCACCTGCTCAATACCTACTTCGCTTGCCACTGCGCGTGCCGTTCGTTCGTTATCACCGGTAATCATAACCGGTGTAAATCCCATCTGCTTAATAGCAGATATAGCTGCTTTACTATCTTCTTTAATAGGATCGGCAATAGCTATCAGGCCAACCAAGACCCCATCTATTCCAACTAAAACAGTGGTTTTGGCCTCACCTTCATATTGCTCAATATCAGCTTCTGCATCACTACTGATTGTAATATTCTGTTCTTCAAACAATGGCTTATTACCAACAATAACTTCTTTTCCTTCAATCTCTGCCCGAATACCTTTTCCGGTTACGGCTTCAAATCCTGACGCATCCCACAGATCAATTCCTATTTCTTTGGAATGATTAACAATAGCCTCACCAAGAGGATGTTCGGATCCCCTTTCTGCTGCTGCAGCATATTTAAGCATCGTTGATTTATCCCAATCTGATAATACCTCCACATCTGTAACCGAGGGCTCTCCTTTGGTTATCGTTCCGGTCTTATCTAGCACAATAACATCTGTTTCACGAAGCAGCTCAACAGCTTTACCCTTACGGATTAAAATACCGTTTTCGGCTCCAAGGCCAGTACCAACCATCAGGGCCGTTGGCGTAGCCAATCCCAAAGCACATGGACATGCAATAACCAATACGGCAATAGCTGCATAAAAGGCCAGCGCTATCGAACCCATGTCAGGATTTACCCAAGGAATAAAACCCGACGCCCAAACGGCTATCTGTCCAAAAAATTCCGGAAACACCATCCAGGCCACCCAAGTGGTGAGAGCTAATCCAATAATAACCGGCACAAACACAGCAGTAATACGATCTGCAAACTCCTGTATCGGCACCTTAGAGCTCTGGGCCTCTTCAACCATTCGAATAATCTGATTGAGAAAAGTCTCGCTGCCCACCTTAGTCGCCTGTACCTTAAGCGTACCATTTTTATTGATGGTCGACCCGATTACTTCATCACCTTTCTCTTTCCGTACCGGCATAGATTCGCCCGTAGCAAGCGACTCATCAACACTACTTTCTCCGTCGATGACTTTGCCATCGGTGGGAATCTTTTCACCCGGCCGGACAATCATCACATCATCCACCTTCAAATCTTTTGCGGGTATGGTCATCTCCTTGCCGTTACGAATGATCGTCGCCTCTTTGGCCTCCAGCGTCATTAAATTCTTTATAGCCTCAGAAGCACGACCTTTTGCCTTGGTTTCTACATAGCGTCCCGTAAGGTGAAAAGCCATAATCATACCCGCAATACCGGCAAAGCTGTGGAAAGGCGGTGCCATCCCGAAAATATGTAGCAGGGCTACAAATCCCGTTCCCAGGGCTGCCAACGATCCCATTGCAATAAGTACATCCATGTTGGGTGAGCCGTTAATTGCCGACTTCCACGCTCCTTTAAGGGTTTCCCAGCCGGGATAAAATATCACAACCGAAGAAAGTCCGATCATTAATAGCTGATATACCAACTCTCCGCCGAGCGCATAGCCGGCAAACATTTCGGGGATCATCAGCAAAATGATGGGGATGGTCAATGCCCATGACCACCACATCTTGTGGTAGGCTACATCAAGTTTTTTTTTACCGGTTACGTCCGGATCCTCATCGTCCTCAACTTCTTCCTTAATATCGTAGCCGGCATTTTGAACGGCCTCTTTTAACTTATCACGAGTAACCTCACCGTTTTCAAACTCAACAAATGCTTTTTCTGTAGCCAGATTAACTGAGGCTTTACTAACTCCCTCCACTTCAGAGAGAGCTTTTTCTACGCTGTTGGCGCAACCGGCACAATGCATGCCTTCGATTTGTAATGATTCCTTCATGGCTGTTTCTACTAAATTTCAAATTACATCCAAATATAACAGCCCTAAGCCAAGCAACCCTTACAATCCATTAAAAGAAATGTGTAATATTTTTGGGTCTTAAGATCTATACAGCATCCAGCGACTGACGACTATTCTCATCAATGTTATCGCGAAAAGAAGTGACTGTTTCTCCGGTTACTTTTTTAAACTGATTGGAAAGATACTGCACGCTGCTGTAATTGAGCTTCCATGCTATCTCACTTAGTGTCAGCTCACCATAGGAAAGCAACTCTTTAACTCGCTCAATCTTCAAGTTAATAAGATATTTCTCAATCGTAACTCCACCGTTATCTGAAAAATATTTACTCAAATAACTATAGTTGTACTGCATATTCTCTTCTAAAAAAGAAGAGACTTTATCAGGATCTTCGGAGTCTTCGAGATACTTGAGATAGTCGATAAGCTGAACCTTTATCTGCTCAAGTAATGCCTCATTGTTCTTCTGGATAAGCTCAAAACCCTTGTCTACCAGTTCTTCACTTATCTTTTCAAGGTCCTCAGATGTTACATCTTCTGCAATGACAACTTTGCCAAGCGCAATGGATTCTACCTCAAATTCGAGATCTTCCAAGACCTGCTGTACCATCATGATACAGCGGTCGCAGACCATATTTTTAATTTGTAGTGTCGTCATAGATCAATAAAACGCGGCAAGTTGGGAAATCGTTTATGACTTAAGTACTCTATAAAAATACAAAAGGGCAAAGCTTTTACAGCCCTGCCCTTACAATATTCTTAAAATTTAAAACTATTCTACCGTCACACTTTTTGCCAGATTTCGTGGCTGATCTACATTACAACCACGATTTACAGCTATGTAATAGGAAAGTAACTGCAACGGAATAGTTGTTAGCAGCGGCGATAGGCAATCTTCGGTCTCTGGAATCGGACAAGAAAACTCAGAAAGATCGATAACCTCGTGATTATCTTCGCCCGTTATCGAAATAATACGTCCTTCACGCGCTTTCACCTCTTCGATATTGCTGATCATCTTCTCATTGGTATGATCCGTAGCAGCAATTACTACCACAGGCATCATTTCATCGATGAGGGCAATAGGTCCGTGTTTCATCTCTGCTGCGGGATAACCCTCGGCATGAATGTAGGAAATCTCCTTCAGCTTTAATGCTCCCTCAAGGGCAACAGGGAAGTTATAGGTACGTCCCAGGTACAAGAAGTTCGGAGCATAGCTAAAAAGCCTGGCCATATCCTTAAGAGAATCGCTGTTATCCAGAATTTTCTGCACCTTTTCAGGGATACGATCCAACTCTTCGATCAATCGCGCCGCATAATCTTCATCAAGCACACCTCGTTTTTGTCCCAACATAATAGCCATCATCGCCAGTACAGAAACCTGCGTTGTAAAGGCTTTGGTAGATGCCACCCCAATCTCCGGGCCGGCATGGGTATAAATGCCGGCATCAGTATCACGGGCAATAGTAGATCCCACGACATTACAAACGCCCAGTGTAAGTGCTCCCCGTTCTTTTGCTGTGCGCAGGGCAGCCAGCGTGTCGGCCGTTTCTCCACTTTGCGAAACAACCAGCATCACATCGTCTTCGTCGATAAGTGCTTCGCGGTATCGAAACTCAGAAGCGTATTCAACTTCGACAGATAAGTTTAGCGAGATGTTCGAACAGGTATTCAGCAACCAGCCCAGAATGCCAGCTGGTGCCACAAGCAGCAATAATCAGCCGTTTGGCATTTACCAATTGATCCAATACATCGGCAATACCACCTAATTGTATAGAATGATTTTCTACATTGAGCCGTCCACGCAGACAATCCGAAATAGCGCGCGGCTGCTCATAAATTTCCTTGAGCATAAAGTGCGGATAGCCGCCTTTCTCGATCTCCTCAATACTCATCGCCAGCTCGTGAACTTTCTTCGTAAGCGGCTCATCTTGGATGGTCTTAACCTCATATCCATCCTTCGTAACAACAGCCATCTCACCGTCATCCAGGTAAATAACCTTTTTCGTGTGCTCAACGATGGGCGAAGCATCCGAAGCCACAAACATTTCATCATCGCCGATGCCCAGCAATAACGGTGATCCTTTTCGAGCTACAATGATGCGATTGGGCTCTTCAACATTCAAAATAGCCAATCCATAGGTGCCTACAACCTGCTGCAGTGCCATCTGCACGGCCTGCTCAAAAGTTATTTCCTCACCATCTCCATTCTCATAAATCTCTTCGATCAACTGCGCAATAACTTCCGTATCGGTATCGGTATGAAACGTCCGGCCTTTATTCTTCAGCTCCTTCTTCAACGTATTATAATTTTCAATAATACCGTTGTGAACAAGCGCAATTTTACCCGATTCACTAACATGTGGATGTGAATTTATATCATTTGGCGCCCCGTGGGTAGCCCATCGGGTATGCCCAATACCAACAACACCCTCGCTGGGATTAGCTTGTATTTTTTTCTTGAGGTTCTGAACCTTGCCCTTCCCCTTCTTAATGTCCAGCTGTCCATTAAGCAAAGCGATACCGGCAGAGTCATATCCGCGATACTCAAGTCGTTCAAGTCCTTTTACAATGATATCGCTCGCTTGCTTATTTCCTATATATCCTACAATTCCGCACATAGATGTCTTTTATTATTGTATTTGTTTACTGATTCTTATACTGTCTCTCTCAGAGTGAGTATTGAACAATACTAAAGTTATCATTCTGGCAGATATTTTGAAACAATTATAATTAATCATTTATAGGTATCACCATGCAGCTGTGTTTCTTTGAAGATGAAAAATTGACCACCTTTCATCCCCTTACATTAACTCGTCCCACCGACGACCTGCGCATCGGCATTTTAACACTCTCGGAGAAATGGAAGCAAGCATTCGATTCTGCAAATATTAATCGAATACTGCGTTCAGAGCTCACCGGAATATTTGAAGAGGGTGAAATTTCAACAGATGAGAACTGTATTTGGATTAACAGCAGATATCTGCCGACCGAGCAACTTGTTACCCAAATCAACAATTTGAATGAAGGCCAATATCTTACATACGGAGAAACAATTATTGCTGCCAAAGTTGATGGAGCAACATCCGGGCAATGGCTTGAAAATGGTGAGCCTGATTTCAACACTCTTTTTGTGCTGGAATCCAACGATTTTTTATCTGTCAATAACTTCTGGGACCTGTTCCAGCTGAACGGCCAGGAAATTGTTCGAGATATTGACTTGTTGGGAATAAATAATACCATAAGCGGTACCGTCTCGGATCATGCCGTGCTCGAAAAAAAGGACAGTATCTATATTCAAGACGGTGCTACAATTGAAGCAGGCTGCGTACTTAATGCTTCAAAGGGACCCATCTTTATTGGCAAAAATGCGACCATCATGTCCGGTTCTCATATCCGCGGTCCGGTGGCAATCTGTGAAGATGCCACTATTAAAATGGGCGCCAAAATTTATGGAGATACAACTGTAGGGCCGGTCTGCAAAGTGGGAGGCGAAGTACATAACTCGATATTTCACTCCTATTCCAATAAGGGTCACGACGGATTTGTCGGCAACTCCATTATTGGCCAGTGGTGTAATTTGGGAGCAGATACCAACACATCAAACCTGAAAAATAATTACAGTACCGTTCGTATTCCTGATTGGACTGACGGTCAAGAGCTTGAAACAAATCAACAGTTTTTTGGAACCGTAATGGGAGATCATTCCAAAACAGCTATCAACACGCAGCTCAATACAGGGACCATTTGCGGAGTTAGCTGTAATATTTTTTCGAATGATTTCCCTCCCAAACTAATCCCGTCATTTAGCTGGGTCGGCTCCAACGTCATTCAAACATATCGCCTTGATAAGGCCCTTGAAGCCATGGAAGCGATGATGGCACGCCGCGATGTATCCCTCAACGAAGAATACAAACGAATGATGCGAGCCATTTTTGACACCAAAAATCACCCGCAATAGATGTCACCTAAAAAATATCTGAATAATAAATAGGTATTGTCCTCAGATAGCACTATCTTTGAGCGTTATATTTAATTACCCACCCAGTAAGTTACTTCTTTGAAACGACGCGTTAACTCAACTCCTTTCATCAGACAGAGCAGACAGGTGTACACAAAGACACAGTTATAGTTATGAAACAAGGCAAAGTAAAATTTTTCGACACTAAAAAAGGATTTGGATTTATTGCACCTGACGAGGGCGGCGATGACATTTTTGTCCACAGAAATAATGTCGAGAACCTCGATTACAACCAAGGACTTGAAGACGGCGAAGCCGTTGAGTTTGAGGTAGAAGAAACTCCCAAAGGCTTAAGTGCTACTAACGTAACAAGCCTGGATTACAAATAGATCCGAGATTTTATATTGGATTTTAAAAGCCCGCTTTTTAGCGGGCTTTTTTTATGGCTTATTTATTGCTCATTACCGGCACCTACACGGGCATGACCAATAAATAAGCGTTGGAAATGGTTTCAAATTAGTGATGAAAACTGCTATATTTGTCACGCTGAAAAATTAGCGGAATTTGCCCAAGTGGCGGAATTGGTAGACGCGCATGCTTCAGGAGCATGTGGGAATTATTCCCGTGAAGGTTCGAGTCCTTTCTTGGGCACTATATAATATACTATTATAGCCGTAAACTATTGGTGCACAACATACTAATGAGTTACGGCCTTTTTTATGGTAGAACATTGGTAGAACAAATCGACAGAAAAGCTCGATTTCGCCTTGCAAGCTGAATATTTTATTCGCACAAATTTATATGTGCGAGCAAATACTTTCCTACTAACTAATTAACGGCAACCATCGCATTAGTTACTGGGCCCCCGAATTATTAATACCTTAATTTAATTCGGTAGTTTGCCGGGAATCATTGAATGAGTAGTGGGAATTGTACGCAATATGCGTTAAATTGACCATGTTATAATTAATTACCCACCTACTAAGTGAATTCTTTGAGAAGACGCGATAGTACAATTCCTTTCATTAGACAAAGCCTATAGGTGCAAACAAAAACACAGTTATATTTATGAAACAAGGCAAGATTAAATTTTTTGACGCACAAAAAGGATTTGGATTTATCCAACCTGACGACGGAGGCGACGATGTTTTCGTCCACAGAAATGAAGTTGAAAACCTAGCGCCCGATCAGGGATTCGAGGACGGGGAATCCGTTGAATTTGACGTAGAAGAAACTCCCAAAGGCTTAAGCGCTACAAACGTAAAAAGTCTGGATTACAAATAGATCTAATTTTTGTATCCAATGAATAATTAAGCCTGCTTCCTCTTGGGAGCAGGCTTTTTTATTTTGCGACTTTTAAGGCTACTTCCCGTAATGTTGGAGAAGACAAATCAATGATCGATATCATACACTGACGATGTTATTATTCATCAGCAAAGGGAGTATTTAAAAGAACAGTAACTAATTAGAAAGGCATCACTATGTACTTTACCATTGCTGCAGTCTTCTGCATTGGATTTGTTATTGGGATGGCCTTTGGTATGGTACGAGGAAAAAAAGAGCTTGTAGCTGAGCTTCAAGAACATATGAGCGACTTCGAGAAAGAGGTGCAAGATAAACTGGATGATGTTTTAAAAAATAAAAACTGATAAACTTAGACAGAGTTTAGTTTACACTACCAGATTTTTAGATCATCATTCATTATTTAATAAATCAACATTTTTACACGCACTCTTTAAGTGTAATATCGCTATAGGATTTCAAACCAATGCAATCGAATCTAAATAACACAATGAGAAAATTAGGGGTATTATTACTCCCATTTATTTTCTTTTCAACAGCTTATGGTCAAAGTACAGAGTTTTCAGTCCATTTTAATTCAGGGCTTTCTTCTTTTGGCGGAGAATCTGCCACAGAAAGCTCTTTTATAATAGCCAGTGATGTATCTTCCGAGGGTAATTACACTAATAATCCCTATGGCACTAAGAAAAAGTTATCCTATGGTTTCTCTGCACAGTTTCAACGTATTACCAGACATGAGTTAATCCTTGGTCTCCAGACAGGGTATGAAGTATTACGAAGTCAAGTTAGAATAGATGATGTGGCTGGGAGTTTATTAATCCTCCATCTGCTGTATCCGGACAAACAACATTTAAAAATGGATTTATATTCCTATACCCTAATATTGGTCAAAGATTTATTTTTAATGATCTGAATATTGATCTTTCGGTAGGTCCTGAGTTAGGATTCAATGTAGTCAGCAGAGAGAAAGGTGAAGCAATAACGAATAATGATATTGTAATTAAATCAGATCGTAAAAGGACCCATGCCGATACTGATTTTAGACTTCGATCGTCTTTAACAGTCTATTATAAAAACTTGGGTATATCGACGGGTTATTCTTACGGATTACGCAATTATTCCGGCAATTTAGATGGAGGCAATAGAGAAAGATTTTCCAGATTTATCAGATTTGGCATAACCTATAGAATAAAATAATCAGGTTAATTCAACAGCCCTTTTAAACTGCGCCTTAAGCCTTAGCACCTCCCCATCATTTGCTGGTTTTTAGCATTTATACTCTCCGTTTATTATTTACCGTTAAATTTAATTGCACACCTAATAAATGGTCAAATCTATCATCTTTCTCGATATTGACGGGGTATTAAATACAATCCATCACTTAAAACGCCAGAAAATAAAATCTGGTAAAGCAACAAATAAGATATGGGATCCTACGGCCTGTAAACATATTTCCATGCTTTGCGAGCATTATGACGCAGGAATAGTTATCACCTCTTCGTGGCGCCATGAATATAATATTGAGCAACTTAAAGACTTCTTTGCATCGAATAAGATTCCCTCGAAATTCATCAAAGATGTTACCAGTTCCTATGCCCCTCAACAGGATAGAAACAATTATTGCAGAGGACATGAAATCCAACATTGGTTACAAAATAACTCAACTGACATAACTTCTTATATCATTATTGATGATGAAGCTCAATTCTTAGAAACTCAACAAGATCATTTGGTAAGAGTAAACAAAGAGAAAGGATTTGCGACAAAAGAAGCAGTTACAAGAGCTTCAAATATTTTAGAGAGGTAACTTTTTGATAAGGTTTAACAATACTACTTTCTTAACTTTATAACATATCCAAATTGGATAATGAAAATATCGTCTGCGATATTTCCTCATAACTTGTTCTCAACCTCCTCTTACAAATCTATTTAGACATTAATTAATTTATCGTACATTAAAATTCACTTTCCACAATACAAATTTGATACATGCGTGCATTAGGTATAACCCTTATAGCCATTACCATTATTTCTTGCGCCTCCTCGCTTCCGCCGGTAGAGCCGACTCCAGAAATGATGGAGCAGGCCGACCGTATCATCCTCACCATTGAAGAAAACCCAACTATTGCCTACAAAAATTTACAGAAACACTTGGGCAATAAGGGATTTACGGTAATCCAATCAAATAATAAACCGCTTACCCTCGAAACAAAATACAGAACCTTTGGGCCTCTGATGTTTGGCGTATGGGGGAGTTATTCAATGAAAATTACAGCTTCGGTTAACGATTCCAGTATTCAATTTCATGCTCGATTAGACAGTGGTACCCAGGTTGAAAACGCAGGTGGGAAGAACAGTCCCGTCAAAAGCGGATGGAACAAGCTGGTAGAAATAGCCAAAGAATTTCCTCATCAACAGATGTACTACAGCAGAAATTAGTTATTGCCGCCGGTTATATTCCTATCAGCCAGCTCAAAATATAATGTTCTGATGGTCTGCTCGACCGCTTGGTCGGTCTGCACGGAAATAAGGTTTTCATCCGCAATTTCAGTTGGTGGACTGTACCGACTTTTAAGAAGTTCAAAATCCTCTAAGCGGGCATCCGAGACAATATCATCCTGCTGGTCGCGCTGCTTCAAACGTGATTTTATCACTTCCTCAGGTGCTTGGGCTTCAACAAATAAATAATTGACCTCCAGCTCCCGGAACCTTCGAACAAGCTTTTCCCGGGCCATCTTGTTGCTAAACGTGGCGTCCAGAATCACACTTTTCCCATCTTTAAAACACTCTTCCATTTTCTCCACAAGGCTTTGATACGTTTGCTCAGACATTGACCGGTTATACAGTTTATCACGCTGTTCTGACGGCGTTCGTTCTTGCAGGGGAACTCCGGCCATGGATTTTCGGATGCGATCAGAGGAAAATCGGTCGATATTAAATTTTTGCTCAAAATGTTTGGCAAGCGTCGTCTTTCCTGTCCCCACGCCGCCCATGAATATCAGCACGATGGGCTTTGATCCCAGCAGTGCATACCGCAGGGACAGCTCAAAATATTCCCTGGCCGTTTGTGATGCTTTTTCACGATCGGCCTGCGGAACCTCCTCCTCTCCGCTCTGTAAACTTTTCACCTTGCCCTTAACATAAGCACGGTAACATTTGTAAAAATCGATGATCTCCAGCAGATCAGGGTCATCCAGCTTGTCAGCCATTTGGTCTATAAAATAGCGCTCTTCCGGCCAGCAATTATTGAAATCCAGATCCATGGCCAGAAATGCTAAATCAGCAGCAACATCTCCATACCGAAACCGGTCGTTAAATTCGATACAGTCATAAATCTGCACGTTATCGGGCGTAATATGGATATGCTCAAGATGCAGATCGCCATGACCGTCGACAATGCGTTTTTGGGCAATCCGCCGTTCAAAGAGTTCGCTTCGACGGTCAAAATATTGATTGGTGAAATACTGTACAGCCCGGTAGGTATTATCTTCAATCGTTTGTCCGGTAAACGCTTTGGTCTGCTCAAAGTTTTCATCCGTATTTACCTTTATAGTCGCAATTTTTCCATACTGTAACACCTGTTCATCGGGCTGCTGGTTATTATAAAAGTCGGCCAACTTATCCGCTACGCGATCAAGGTGAGTATTTGTGAGCGTACCGTCTTCTAGATACGTATGCAGAAAATATTCTTCGGGCAGCTGCTTCATCTTTACCGCGTATTCGACTACGGAATCAGATTGCAGTACCTCATCAGATATTCGAAACGAGTCGCCCTCTTTGAGGACCGATACTACTCCCAGGTAAATATCATCCGAAAGCCTTCTATTTAGCTCAACCTCTCGGTGGCAGAACTTCTCTCGTTTGTCGAGCGTGCTATAGTCTAAAAAGCCGAAATCTACCGACTTCTTAAACTTGTACACAAATGGAGAGGCCAAAAAAACGTGCGAGATGTGTGTCTGTATATGTGTTACTGCCTCCGGTCCATGCGGATATGCTTCAGGGTTTTGTAAAAACGAAATCAGTGATGAATTCATAAACAACCGTACTTATTGAAAGCCCGTTATAGTATTTTCTCTGATGGGTAATGTACAAAAATCACCTATGGAAAATTCAGCCAACTTGGGTAAGAATAACTGACCGATAATGATAAATTTAACTGCTAAATATATGTTTTTACTAAAATTTGGAGTACATTTTATGACATTCCAACACTAATAATAAAAATGAGGCGTTCATCATGAGATTTCTAATTGGAATTATTACCACCCTGCTATTGACAAGTATGAGCGTAGATGCAGAAGCGCAACTGCTCAATCGTCTTAAAAAGAAGGCCAAAGAAGCCGCAGAACAGAAAGCCGAAGAAAAACTTACTGAACAAGTAGAGCGAGCTGCTCAACGCGCTGTTGAGCGATCTTGGAATTCGATCTTTGGAGAATGGGAGGCCGACAGTTCCGGCGGAATGCGTGTACCCTTTTCAATGAATAGCAATATTAAAACCGAGGATCGCTATTCGTTTCAAACGATAACAACTATGGAAGTGCGGTCGCGTGATAAAAACGGAAAGGAGGAACCGCCAATGTACGTGGATATGCATTTTAGTAATGACGATTTTTATACCGGCACCAAATTCCACTCCCAGGAGATGAAAAAAGAGGAGGGCGATTTTTTTATCATTTATGATTTGAAAAATGAAGCAATGCTCATGCTGATGGAAAATGAAGGCAATAAGTTTTCTTTTGGCTACAAATGGGATCAACAAATAATAGAAAATGACAGCCTATCGCAGGACGAGGCTGACTGGGAAGAGCTCGAAGAGTGGCGCGGATATGAAAAAATCGGCAGTAAAAATATTTTAGGCTACCGGTGTGACGGATATCGATCCGAAACCGATGGGGAAACGGTGGAAATCTGGGTAACCCGCGACGAAGATTTCGGAATGACAAAGCTTTTTAAAGCACAGTCAAATGCCAAACAGATGAGGGACAAAATTCCAGAGGAATATCCCTATGGGATGATTATGGATATGAAAAGCGAAAACTCCAACACCGGAGAACAAATGACTATGAAGGTCACCGACATCAAGAAAAATGAAAATATTTCGTATTCCATGAGCGACTATCCGCCTATGAGCTTTGGCAAAACATCATCCGACAAATAAGCCATATTTTAATTGATATAAATGGCAGTCATCCCTATCCTCAGTTACGCAATATGTAAGGGTCAAAGAGCGAACTGATATTATGGATGAGTTGAAAGTAAAAGGTAAGGTTGCCCAGGTTTTGGAAGAACAGTCCGGCACGGGTAAAAACGGGAAATGGCGCAAGCAGGACTTTATCCTGGAAACGCCGGGCAAGTATCCCAAGAAAATATGTATTACCCAGTGGGGCGATAAGATTGATCAGTTTAATGTTCAGGAGGGCGAAGAGGTGACAGTATATGTAGATCTGCAGAGCCGGGAATACAAGGGCAACTGGTATACGGATGTTAAAGCCTGGAAAGTAGAGCGCGGGGATAGCGAATCACAAGATAACCCCGATGAAAATGTCATTGATATGTCCGATATGGATCACGACGTACCTTTTTAAGCTTCAAACGACTTGGGCAATCATATATATTGTAAAAACTGCTATCAGCATCAGTATAAAAACAACGCTATAAGCTTCAACAGCACTGCTGCCATTCTTTTTCATTGCACGTACTGTTTTTTGGATAGGTACTTTCCAAAACCATATCAAAGCCGCAACTCCTAAAACTATACTCAAAATAATAATTACCATAGCGTGATTTCGTAAACTTATTCTTTGCGCAGAAGAAAAGTACAAATCATGCTCTTAGATTGCATTCCCTTCAACTTGCACATTTTGTACTTTTTCTTACATTACTGATTAATAACTGTATTGGGGTACAAATAATATATAATCAAAATATAAAGAGGAGAGCTTATGGAATGGTATATCAAAGTACTAAAAAATTATGCAGAATTTGAGGGTCGGGCCCGACGCAAAGAGTACTGGATGTTTACGCTTATAAACTTTTTAATTTACGTCGCGCTACAAGCTATTATGGTAATGTTCGGTGGAATGGATCCTGAATCAAGTATTGGAGTCCTGATAACTGGAATTCTAGGCCTCTATTCTCTGGCAGTTTTTATTCCCAGCATAGCAGTGGGCGTTCGCCGCCTGCACGATACCGGACGCAGCGGCTGGTGGCTGCTCATTAGTTTGGTACCCATTATTGGTGCTATTGTCTTACTTGTTTTCTTGGTACAAGATAGCCAGCCGGGCGCCAATCAGTATGGTGAAAATCCAAAAAGAGTTGATACCGCCGTTATCTAATTCATTACGCCATTTACAAAACACGTCGGGCTGCCAGAAAGCGATTGCGCCAATAGCTTTTACCGAGTTTGCTTATCATTACTCCATTTGAGGTGGAGGCATGCAGAAACTCACCGCTATTAACAGCAATGCCTACATGCAGAGTTTTACGACCGGTTCTGAAAAATACCAGATCTCCGGTTCGCACCGCAGCCCGCCGTATTTTATTCCCTGCATTTAATTGTTCTCGGGTATTGGTAGGCAAATTAATGCCAAAGTAATCATCAAAAATAATGTTAACTAAGCGAGAACAGTCTACTCCTTCCTGCGATGCTCCTCCCAAATCATACGGTGTGCCTTTCCATTCTCGATAGGCTTGCATTAATGATGCTTTAGCCTCGTTTAGTGATGACACAGCCATAGCCGCATTTGAAGCTGACGATTCCTTTTCAGATGATACAGTATCATCCTCAACAGATGAAGAAGAGGTTGATTCTCCTGTTTGAGCAGGATTCTTATCTCCTCCGGCAACACCAGGCGGCTGCGAAGATCGCGGGACGACACCACACGCCGTGACAAATCCCCCGATCATTAATATGATCAAAACCTTCTGTAGATACATTCCTTGGGTTTCTGAATTTTGAACTTACAATCTCCTTTAAATGATCTATATTTAAAGGTTTAATGACAACTCTAAATTAAGTGTTTTATTACAATGCAACTTCTGGTAAATGTTGACCACGTTGCCACCCTCCGCAATGCCCGGGGCGAAGGATATCCCGATCCTACTGAAGCAGCAATAGTGTGCGAAAAAGCCGGGGCTACAGGTATTGTCTTTCATTTACGCAAAGATCGCCGCCATATTAAAACCGAAGATGTCTATCAATTAAAAGAAGCGGTCAAAGGCGACCTTGATTTTGAGATGGCTGCTACCGACGAAATGCTTACTATCAGCAAGGATGTTAATCCGGAATTGGTCACCCTTGTTCCTGAAAGTCGTGAAGAACTCACCACCGAGGGCGGGCTCGACATGGAAACAGTTTTTGATGATTTCCGCGATCGCGTTTTTCCTGCTTATGAGGATACCAATATTGCTATTAGTCTCTTTATTGATCCCAATAAAAAAGATATCGAGTTGGCTGCCGAAGCTTGGCAGTGATGCCATTGAGCTGCATACCGGCACCTACGCAAATGCAACCACCGAAGCCGACCGTAATCACGAATTAAAGCGGCTCAAAGAAGGCGCCGAACTGGCACATAGCTTGAACATGAAAGTAAATGCCGGGCATGGCTTGAATCTTGATAACTTGAAAGCCCTTGTTGAAACGGTACCTCACCTAAACGATATTAGTATTGGACATGCACTGGTATCTTCAGCTTTATTTTATGGACTGCATGATACCGTCAAGAAATTTACAGCGATCATGCAGAATGCTGAATAATAAATCTATCTTGTTATAAACTTAATTATTGCGATCCGCTAATCCCCAACTATGGAAAATACCGAACAACACCGCTCCGGATACGTTGCAATTTTGGGTAAACCCAATGCCGGAAAATCTACATTGATGAACCGCCTGTTGGGCAACAAAATTTCGATTACCACACACAAGCCGCAAACTACACGCCATCAAATTCTCGGAATCCATTCCGAAGAAGACCTGCAAATCATTTTCCTGGATACGCCCGGCGTCATCGATCCCAAATACGAGCTCCAAAAAGCAATGATGAAAACGGTAGATCGGGCACGTAAGGATGCCGATATCCTGCTATTAATTGTTGATGTAAAGGACCACAACATTCCGGGACGTATCTACAAGATGTTCTCCTCTATGAAGAACAAGCAGATATTCCTGATTATCAATAAAATTGACAAAGTCACCGATCAGGAAGCTGAGGGAGTCGCCCGTAAATTGGAGGACGAATTCGACTTTGACGACACATTCTTTGTCTCGGCTATTAATGGAAAAGGGCTGCAAAACCTTATGGATCATATCAAGGACAATATTAAACCGGGTCCGCCCTTCTATCCCAAGGATATGCTCAGCGAGCAGCCGGTGCGATTTTTTGTGGCCGAGATGATTCGCGAGCAATTATTCTTGCTTTACCATCAGGAAATCCCATACTCCTCTACCATCGATATAGTACAGTATGATGAACGCGACGACTTAGACTACATCAGCGCTGATATCATAGTAAATCGCGATTCCCAAAAAGGAATATTAATCGGCAAAGGTGGTAAGGCAATCAAAAAACTTGGCGAAAGCGCCCGGGAAGTCATCGAAGACTTTGTAGACAAAAAGGTGTATCTGGATTTGCATGTAAAGGTGCGCGAAAAGTGGCGCGAAGATCCGAGTCGGGTGCGTCATTACGGATATTAGTAGGTAATGTAATAATCCGCAAAGTTTTAGAAGACTTTGCGGATTTCCATCAATCTCTTTTATGGGCCTGAATAAAATTTTCCCTCCCTCCAAACCATTCAAGCGCTTTTTTGCGTTTTAGTTTCGTCGGTTGCTTAGAAAGTAAACTATGGTATGAACTATAAGGCCAATCCTCAATTTTATCCACAAAACTATGGTGGATTGGATTTTTGTGGATGTAGCAGATAAGATGGATGTAATATGCATTACTTGTTAAGGATTTTCGCTTGAAAGTATTTTGAAATAAACTACCCCTTCGATCATAAAACTTGTTATAAGATTTCGTATACGAATTAAACAGCGTCCCAAACTGGTGCGATATTAAGTTTGATAATTTCTTACTTAAACCCTCAGGGTTTCTAAGACCCTGAGGGTTTTTATTACTTTGCGGATCTTTATTCGGATATTTTTCCTTAACAAATGTTACCAACGCCTCCTCACTTTTTATCCGCACCATAAAATGGAAATGATTTGGCATCAGACAGTAGGCATAAGTATCAGCGATAGGCGGAATATATTTGCGATAACGCTTTAAAAAGAATCCGTAATTTGTATCTTCTCTGAAGATATTATCCTCGGCGTTACCATGATTGTATACGTGATAAACGGTATTCGGCTCAAAAGGCTCTCTATTATTTCCCAAAACAGCACTCTTTTATGAATATTTTTTCCAATCTATTAAATCTGTTTTCAATTCAAAAGAAACAGCAAGCTATCCAACTTGGAGCTACTGCTGTTTTACTGCTGATATTTTCAGCTTCTGCCATCGCCCAAAATTCCGGAGTTCTTGCCACCACCGATGATTCACTCCGGGGCTCAATTACGGCCGAACGCGGCTGGTGGGATGTGGTCTATTACAACTTGAATGTTACTATTCAACCGGAGGACTCTTCCATCACCGGGTATAACAATATTACCTATCGCGTCACCAAAGAGCCAAAGCGTATGCAAATCGACCTTCAAGATCCGCTTAACATCGATCAGATAAAACAAAACGGTCAAACACTTGATTATAATCGGGCCAAAAACAGTTACGCCTATATGGTGGATATGCCCGATAACCTCAAAAGGGATTCCCTTTATACAATCTCGGTTTATTACCAGGGAAAACCGAAAGTAGCTGAGAACGCTCCCTGGGACGGTGGCTTTGTCTGGGCACAGGATTCACTCGGCAACCACTGGATTGCAACGGCCAACCAGGGATTGGGTGCCAGTGTCTGGTGGCCCAACAAGGATCACCAATCCGCAGAGCCCGACAGCATGAGCATCAATATTACCGTGCCCGATGAAATAAAAAATGTCTCGAATGGACGTCTGCGCGATACCACCCAGCACGATAACGGCATGACCACCTGGCACTGGTTCGTATCCAATCCCATAAACAATTATAATATTGCCGTAAATGCCGGCAACTACGTGAATTTTAAAGATACTTACGAGGGTAAAAACGGCAAGCTTGATCTAAGCTATTGGGTACTGGAACACAACCTCGAAAAAGCAAAAGAACAATTTCAGCAAGTTAAACCGATGATGCAGTGTTTTGAAGATTGGTTTGGCCCTTATCCCTTTTATGAAGACAGCTTTAAATTAGTGGAAACCCCGCATCTGGGGATGGAACACCAAAGTGCGGTGGCCTATGGCAATGGATATCAAAACGGATATAAGGGTACTGATCTTTCCGGTTCGGGCTGGGGATTAAAATGGGATTTTATCATCATTCATGAAGCAGGTCACGAGTGGTGGGGAAATAACATTACCACCAATGACGTGGCCGATATGTGGATACACGAAGGTTTTACAAGCTACTCGGAATCTATTTACACCGAGTGTCAGTTTGGAAAAGATGCAGCCGGAGAATATACACGGGGACTGCGAGATCGTATTCAGAACAAGGAGCCAATCACCGGGAAATATGGCTTAAATAACGAAGGCTCGGGTGATATGTATTATAAAGCCCATAATATGCTGCACATGATTCGTCAGATTGTAGATAATGACTCTACTTGGAAAAATATCCTTCGGGGCATTCAAAAAGAATTTCGCCATCAAATCGTAACGGCCGATCAGATCGAGCGCTATATCATCGAACAATCGGGAAAAGATCTCGATGACGTTTTTGATCAATACGTACACTATGCCGACATTCCGACTTTCCAATATTACATCAAAAATGATGTTCTATTTTACCGTTGGAAAGCCGACGTAGACCATTTTGATATGCCCCTGAAAGTCACTTTAACCGATGGGAGCTATACATTTATCTATCCTTCATCAGACCGATGGAAGCGCAGTAATCTATCACTTGAAAACACAAATGATTTCAAAATCGACAAGGATTTTTATGTGAATACGGATTCTGTATCAGCCCGATAAATTGATACTTGTATCGCAACTGATAATCATTTATGTTTGATTTGAAATTAAAAAACCAAGTCATGAAACGAATCGAAAAACATTTTTGTCTCCCCTGTTGTATGTGTATGCGCATGTCGCATCTGCAACCGGAGGACTGATTCGTTTTCACTTGTGAAACAGATTCAAAGCCCTTCGGTCGATCCCGAAGGGCTTTTTTAGTTTCTGAGCTATCGTTCTTTTGATTTAGTGAGCACTCTTATCCAGAAAAGCTGAGGGATCAGGCCCGAAGACGCTTTGGCAACCATCCTGCACTATGTGCGGGAGAAGGTGCCACTTCCTGCTCCGGTATTACGGGGAAAGATGAGAGAATTGGCCGTACTTATAATGAGTACTTACAAAAGCCTCTTCTGAGATCTTGTCCCCATAAACGGCGCAAGATCTTGGAAGGGGCTTTTTTGTTTGCAAAAATTTCAACCATCGAAAACAACGTATTTACAATTAATGAAATCGACTTTTAACAACTGGTACGACAAAAAGATGCGGGCGACAGAAGAACTCAGTGCCGAAACTGATCGTGCTGAAGAAACACTGGCCAACATTTCGACCATTGCCATTGTAGGATTGTCACGGAGCTTTCATAAGGATAGTCAGTTTGTAGCCCGATACTTGCAAAATGCCGGTTACAATATCGTGCCGGTCAATCCCAATGCAGATGAAATTCTGGGCGAAACAGCCTATCCGGATTTAAAGAGCATCCCTCATCCTATTGATGTCGTGGATGTATTTCTTCCGCCCGAACATATTCATAAAGCGGTTGACCAAGCTTTGGAACTGGATCCCAAACCACGAGCCATCTGGCTGCAGCTGGGTACCGGCGATCAACCGGAAGAAATTGAAAAAGTTGAAGGAACGGGCATTGAGATCTATGAAAACCGATGTATCAAAGTCGACCACCAGTTTTTAATACGACCTAAAAAAGAATCATCCAATAACAACTAACACATAACCATCAATACTATGAGTACCAACGGAAAAGAAGAACGCAATCTCAAATTTGAAACCCTGCAGCTCCATGCCGGACAAGAACCCGATCCCACCACAGGATCACGCGCCGTTCCCATTTATCAAACTACCTCATACGAGTTTGATGATACCGAGCACGCGGCCACGCTCTTTGCACTTAAAGAGTTTGGCAATATCTATACCCGAATTATGAATCCCACCAGCGATGTATTTGAAAAACGCATCGCCGCACTTGAGGGGGGAGCAGCAGCTGTGGCAACGGCATCGGGTCAGTCGGCCCAATTCATGACTATCGCCACTATTGCACAAGCCGGAGATAATATCGTCTCAACCAGCTTTTTATATGGCGGAACCTACAATCAATTTAAAGTTACACTGCCCCGGCTTGGCATCGACGTCAATTTTGTAGAGGATGACAAGGTAGAAAGTTATGCTGCAGAAATTGACGAGAATACCAAGGCCATCTATGTAGAATCCATTGGTAATCCGCGTGGCAATGTACCTGACTTTGATGGACTCTCTGCCCTGGCCCAGGAACACGGCATTCCGCTTATCGTGGATAATACGTTTGGTGCAGCGGGATCTATTGTACGTCCCATAGATTACGGTGCCAATATTGTTGTCGAATCGGCCACCAAATGGATTGGCGGTCACGGCACCAGCATCGGTGGTGTTATTGTTGATGCCGGAAACTTTAACTGGGGCAACGGTAATTTTCCGGTATTTACTGAACCTTCTCCCGCTTACCACGGGCTTAATTTCTGGGAGACCTTCGGTCCCGATGGACCTTTTGGCAATATCGCCTTCGCGATCCGCGCTCGGGTAGAAGCACTTCGTGATTTTGGATCAGCACAATCGCCATTTAACAGCTTCCTGTTGCTTCAGGGACTCGAAACGCTGTCACTGCGTACCGAACGCCACTGCGAAAATGCGCTTGCGTTAGCTAAGTGGCTGCGGGAACAGGATGTTGTCGATTGGGTCAACTATACCGGACTCGAAGATCATCCCTATCACGAACGAGCCAAAAAATATCTGAATGAAGGAAAGTTCGGTGCTGTTCTGACCTTTGGTGTAAAAGGCGGTTTTGACTCGGCCCGAACTTTTATCGAAAACGTCGAAGTTGCCAGCCACCTGGCCAACGTCGGTGATGCCAAAACGCTGGTTATTCACCCTGCTTCAACAACGCATCAGCAGCTCAGCGAAGAGGAACAAGCTGCCAGCGGTGTAGAACCGGATCTGATTCGTGTATCAGTCGGTATCGAGCATATCGATGATATTAAAGAAGACTTCGAAATCGCATTCAGCAAAATCAACCAACCGGCTTAAACTATAATCCCATCGGATGGCTGAACCTGCCATCCGATGGATCATTAGGAAACTCAAAACCACAGCTTCTGAAATCCCGAAGAGTGGGGAAACAGTGAATTCAGGATGACACGCTAATAAAATGAGTACGAAACAATCACATACTTTTAAAAAACCATTTGTTACAGAGGGCGGTGCTACGATTCCCGATCCTACCATCGCCTATCAAACGTGGGGAAAATTAAATGCCAAGCGGGATAACGTAATTCTGGTTTGTCACGCGCTGACTGGCAATACTGCGGCTGATGAATGGTTTGAGGGCATCTTTGGTCAAAACAAAGGACTTGATCCCAACGAGCATTTTATTATTTGTCCTAATGTTTTGGGCAGTTGTTATGGATCAAGCGGTCCCACTTCTGTCAATCCCGAAACTGACAAGCCGTATCGCGCCGATTTCCCGAAAGTTACTATTCGTGATATCGTACGACTCCAGCAACAGCTTTTGGATGAGCTCGATATCAATGCGATCGAGCTGGTGATTGGCGGATCGATGGGCGGCATGCAGGCACTGGAATGGTGCATCATGGATGAACGTCCACAGTCGGCGGTACTTATTGGGATGGGTGAAAAGCATCGCCCCTGGGCTATTGGCATTAGTCATACGCAGCGACAGGCCATTTATAACGATCCCAGCTGGAATAACGGGTTTTATACCGAAGATAATCCCCCGAAAAAGGGATTGGCACTGGCTCGCATGATTGCCATGAACAGCTACCGCCATCCCTCCGACTTTGATGAAAAATTTGGACGCAGGCTTCAAGACGGACAATCTCAGTATGAGGTAGAATCATATCTCAATTATCAAGGTGAAAAACTCGTGGAACGGTTTGATGCCGTTTCGTATGTGCGCCTAACCCAAGCAATGGATTCACATGATATTAGGCGCAGCCGACCGCGTATTGAAGAAACACTGGCCGGATTAACCATCCCAATTGCCGTTATCGGTATTGACAGTGATATGTTATATCCCGCTGTAGAGTGTCTTGAACTGGCCACCAAGTTACCCAAAGCGCGCTACGAAGAAATCAGTTCTCCGCATGGACACGATGCCTTTTTAATCGAGTTTGATCAACTAAACCCGATCATTAAATCACTCAAATCAGAACTATCTGAACAAGCAGTTTAACCCTCTATGTCACACTCAGAAACACACGTTCTAAAATTCGGGGGATCATCACAAAAGAATGCATCCCTCATTCAGCAGTCGGCTCAAATTGTGATCGATCGCCTGCAGGAAGCTCAACCCGTGGTTGTGGTTTCTGCCATTGGGGGTGTTACAGATACCCTCATCGAGATAGCTGAACACTATCAAGAAGACAGCAGCCACAAATTTCAAAAATTGAACGAATTGGAAAATCGTCACCGGCAACTTTTTGACGAATTGGTTTCCATCAGTCATCCCAACCGCGGTGACCTGCAAGATTTGTTTGTTGAACTCAGATCTACGCTCAATAATCATAAATTCAGAAACGAACATTTTAATGCATGGAAAGACCAAATACTTTCCATTGGAGAACGTGCTTCGGCTATTATTTTTGCTGCCGTTCTCTCTGAAAAAGGATATCCGGCACAATCTTACGAGGCTCATCAGTTTATTAAAACTGACTCTACCTTCGGGCAGGCAAAGGTAGATCGCAGCGCAAGTCGACAACTGATACAGAAATTTATCCTAAACCAAAAAGCGATTCCCGTCATAACAGGATTTATTGGCTCCAATGATAACAATAGTATCACCACGCTGGGGCGATCCGGATCTGATTATACCGCCGGACTTGTTGCCGATGCATTGGATGCTGATCATCTTGAAATATGGACCGATGTTGATGGCGTACTTACAGCCGATCCGCGTTGGGTGCCGGATGCAGAATCCATCGAACAGCTCAGCTTTAGCGATATTTCCGAGCTATCATCTCATGGCGCCCGCGTTATTCATCCCAAAACCATTCAACCCATCCAAAACAAAAAAACTACCGTGTTAGTCAAAAATAGCTACAACCCAAAACATCCCGGAACGCTCATTACTTCAGATTTTAACACCAACGGCTCGCTCAAAACGATCACCATTACAGGACCTTTTGTTCGTTTGCAGATTGATCAAAAGTATGCCTACGATCTGTTTATAAAATTAAATGAATGGAGCGCTGATAATCCCAATGCCAAACCCATCGAGTTTAGCCAGCAAACAGAGTTTGAGGCCGCCCGGTTTTTGTTAAAGCAATCATTCTTTGAGGAAATCAAGGACAAGCTTTCAGCATGGATTTCCCGGCAGAATACCCTTTTTAATCTGGATGACAATCTCTACAAGGTCAAGAAATTCAGCAATCAATTTAATGAGGATGAAAAGCTATCAGAGGAAATTATTTCGCTATTCAATGATAATAATATTAAGCCGTTGCACACCGAGCGTAATGTTGATGAGCGTTTTATCTCGTTTTTATTGCCTGAGGATGAAGCTCGCAGGGCTGCTCAATTAATTAATAATTCGTTCACAAAAAAGAAGCCGACGGTAGATCTTTTTATAGCGGGCACCGGGGCGGTGGGCCAAACCCTGTTGGATCAGCTCAAAAATATAGACAGTGAAGAATTTCAGTTTAACCTGCTTGGTACCTGCAACAGTCGAAAAATGCTTTGGGATGCGGATGGTCTCCCATTTGAAGAAAATCTGAACTGGAAAAAGTCTCTTGAAACAGATTGGGATCTCCTGATTGAAAAGCTTACTGTTAATCGGCACCACAATTTAATTTTTGTGGATGCTACCGGTAGTGAGCAAGTAGCCCGATTATATCCGAAGCTTTTTGCCAATGGCATCCATGTAGTTACACCGAGTAAACTGGCAAACACTTTTGAACAATCATTTTTTGATAAACTCCAGAAACTGACTCAAGATCACGATGTATCTTTCAAATATGAAACAACCGTAGGCGCAGGCCTGCCGGTCATTTCTACCATTAAAGATCTCCAATCTTCCAGTGACGAAATTACGAAAATATCGGGTGTTGTCTCCGGCACAATGACCTACCTGTTTAATCAGCTCGAGCAGGGCGTTCCCTTCAGCAAAGCGATTATTGAGGCGCGCGAAAAGGGATACGCCGAACCCGATCCGCGCGATGATTTATCAGGTGAAGATGTAGCTCGCAAATTCTTGACGCTGGCGCGAACGCTGGGTATCAACATAGAACGGGAAGAACTGCAAGTGGAATCGTTAATTCCAAAAGAGTTAAAACATGTTGACGAGAAAACTTTTTTAAACGAACTATCTGATTACGATAGCGAATGGAAACAACGTATTAATTCAGCAAAAGAACGCAATGAAACTCTCCGATACACTGGTACACTAAAAAATGGAAAGATTGCGATTGGTATTGAGTCCGTTCCAAAGGATTCTCCCCTCGGACAGCTACAAGGAACCGATAATCTCATTCAAGTTTATTCTAATAATTACAGCAATACCCCTCTGGTTATTCAAGGTCCGGGTGCCGGTAAAGAAGTTACCGCCTCGGGCGTACTGAGTGATATTATTAAAACTGCAAATCTGCTAATCAAATAGTAATCAGCAAATTATAAGAGTTTTTAACCAAGGTTAGATTGCTCTTAAATACCTGTTTTTTATCCACGTATTCAATAACATGGTCACAGAAACAAGACAGAATGTCCTTAACCCCCAACTTCCAAAGACAAAACACATATCATCATGGAAAAGCAAAATAACAAGACGGTTCTCAAACAAGAGCTGAAAACTATTTGTCAAGAGCTGCAAGAGAAGATGAACATCATCAATAACTCTACGGAAGAAGGACATTCAAACGCCCGTTGAGGGAGAGCTTAACAATCTACAGCAGCTAATTACATCTATACATAGAGTGGCTATTGGGGTAGTCAACTCTTATACCAAGGGGGCCGATCGGAAGATCGGTCCTCTTTTTATTTTTATGCCCGATGCTTTAAATCCTATCACATATTATCATTAAAATTAAAGTCGACGGTTGCTCTATCCCTTTTTAATGCTTTGCAAAATAAGCGCAAGACATATTCATAATGTACCAGGAGTTTCCAAGATCGTGACCTGCGTTAAGAAACACCACCGGATCAAAATCTTTATCCGCACTAATAGGTTTTTTATAATTTTCAAACTTTGCCATAGTCTCATAAGAAAATTGATGATACCCTCCCATCAGTACTAATGATGAGTAATAATCAAAACTGCTCCACACTCTACCACACTTCACCCATTTTCTAATATTTCAGTATTTACACATACAAAAATCTTACAAATCTACTTCTAAGTACAATAATAGGCACTTTTCCAGTTCAACATCTAAACATTATTCTCCAGAAATTCTTCCTCCTAAACCTTTCTGCAATAAGTGCTTGACAAATTACATCCTTTAGGGGTACATTGTGGGGTGAAGTGGGAGAATGTGGGAGTTCTAAAACCACTTGTCGAATTCGATAATATTTGCTGTTAATTCTGGGGACCATATGCCAAGTTTCAAAGGGCAATACGAACATAGTGTTGATAATAAAGGACGCGTTAGCTTCCCGGCTAAACTGCGTAAAGCTCTCAATCCCCAGGCGCAAGAGCGTTTCACTATATTAAGAGGACTTGAACCCTGCCTTTATCTGTACCCAGAAGATGAATGGCAGAAAGTAGAGAATCAGCTCTCTCAGATCAACAGCTTTACGAAAGAGGGTCGCACAGTTAAGCGCAACTTCCTGCGTTTTGCTGAAGATGTAAACCTCGATAATCAGAATCGCATTCCTCTCCCTTCACAATTAACAGACTGGGCCGGCATTGATGGCAAAGCCATTTTCATCGGTAGCGGCGAACGTATCGAGATATGGTCGCCCGAAAAACTGAATGAAATTGATTCCGGCCTCGATTTTGAATCGTACCAAGAACTTTTTGAGCGCGTGATGGGTGACGATGACAACCACAATGACGAATAATGATACATATTATGAGCATCAACCGGTACTGCTGGAAGAATCCGTAGAGTATTTGATTACGGATTCCAGCGGGATCTATATCGATGCTACGCTTGGCGGTGGTGGACACAGCCTGGCATTGTTATCTCACTTAGACAACGACGCTCAGCTTATTGGTATTGATCAGGATGATGAAGCCCTTGCGGCAGCAAATACCCGCATCGGCGATGACAAACGATTTTCTTCCATAAAAGGCAATTTCGGTTACCTCTCCAGGCTATTACCCCCAGAACTCCATGGGGAGGTAGCCGGAATCCTTCTTGATTTAGGACTCTCAACACATCAGATAAAAGAAGCTGATCGCGGATTTACGTTCCAAAAAGAAGGTCCGCTCGATATGCGCATGAGCAACCTCCGCGGTATTACCGCATACCAGGTAGTGAACGAATACTCCTACGAAGATCTGCGCGATGTCATATATCACTACGGCGAAGAGCGCAATAGTCGTAAAATCGCGAGCGAAATTATCGACCGGCGACCCATCGAAACCACTACTGAACTTCGCGATGCCGTAGAGGCGGTAGTTAAGGGACAATATCAGATCAAAAGTGTGGCCCGTGTTTTCCAGGGCATTCGCATTGAAGTAAACCGCGAACTGGATATGCTCCGCAAGGTGCTCGAGCAATCGCTTGACATACTTAAAATGGATGGACGTATTGTTGCCATCAGCTATCACTCACTGGAAGATCGTATCGTCAAGAAATTTTTTAAAGCGGGAAACCACGAGGGAAAAATTGAAAAAGATTTTTACGGCAATCCCCAAAATCCCATCGAAGAAATTTCCGGCGGTATTATTCGTCCCGCTAAAGAAGAAATCGAAAAAAATCCCGCGGCCCGTAGTGCAAAGATGCGTGTTGCTCAAAAAATAGAACAGCCGGAGGTGAATTGATATGCTCATAAAATCTCCGATGAAAAAAGACAAAGTTAAAAAGAACCGACGATCTAAGAACAAAAAATCGTCTCGTTCATCAAACCGTATCCTTATTAATGGGACTAACGGAAATAAACGAACAAATGGGGCAGCCAAAAAGAAAAAGGGTATATCTCTACCCAAGCTTAAACCCTGGAAAGTAATTGTTGGGGCTATCGTATTGGGAGCGTTGGGTATTCTTTACCTAAATCATGTATTCGCCACCCAAAAACTGCTGCGTGAGGTCAATCAGCTTGAGGCCGAATATAATCGGGTTCATCGAATGCATACTGACTACAAACTTATTTATGATCGGATGACTGGTCCGGCCAAAATTTATGAAAATGCCCAAGAAGCAGGTTTTATCAATGGTGGACCAGCAGAAAAAGTAATCGAGGTGGAAAAGTAGATGAGAAATATTCGTTCTGCCATATTAAACCGAATGTTTATGGCCTTTGGCCTGGTATTGTTGATACCGTTCGCCATAGGACTACAGCTTTTCCGCGTCAATTTTGTGGAGGGGGATGAGCTACGCAACCTCTGGAACGAACAGGCTATTGATTATATCTCCATACCGGCTCAGCGAGGCAATATCTACGATCAAGATGGCAGTCTTCTTGCGACAAACAACGTAGTATATAAGGCGGCCATTGATCCTAAAATAAAAGGGCTAACAAATGCGCAAATTGGTCAAATCTGCGATACTCTTGCTAAATATACGAGCAGATCTTCAAGCTTTTATCATCAAAAAATAAGGCAGGCCCCCAACCGGTCACGCTATGTTGTCTTAAATAAAAGCATTGACACTGAAGCCCATGAAGCCCTCCGTCAACTCAATATTCGGGGTGTCATCCTGGAAGAGGAATATAAGCGAAAGTATAATTTTGGAACATTAGCAGCACACACTCTTGGTTTTGTAAATCACGACCTTGATGGTATGACGGGTCTTGAAAAAGAATATGATAACCAGCTTCGTGGTGAAGATGGAGTACAGCAAGTTCGTCGTGATCGTAACGGAAATATTTATGCTTATCTGGGAGCCCCTCGTAAGCAACCGCAGCAAGGACATTCGCTGCACACTACCATTGATTCTCATATACAAGCTATTTTAGAAGAAGAACTTAAAGCCGGGATTGACAAAACCAGATCCGCCAGCGGTTCCGCTATTGTTATGGATCCCCAAACAGGAGCCATTAAAGCGATGGCTAATTATCCCACATTCAATCCCAATAATCCTGCCTCCCTTAACAGCAAGAACCGCAGGAATTTTGCGATCTCGGATATGATCGAACCCGGCTCTACTTTTAAGCTCGTCACATCTATAGCAGCTGTCGAACAAGATAAGGTGCAGTTTGATGAAAAGTTTGAAACACCTGAAGACGGCAAAATACTAATACACGGTCAATGGATGCGTGACCACGAACCGATGGGCACCCTTTCGTTTCCCGAGGTAATCCAAAAGTCATCAAACGTGGCCACAGCTCAAATCGCCATGCGCCTGTCGAAAGATGCCTTCTACCAATATGCGCGCAATCTTGGATTTGGTACCCCCACAAATATTGATCTTCCCAATGAAGAAAGCGGACGACTACCAAAACCCTACGAATGGAGTCAAGTTACTCTCCCCTGGATGTCGATTGGATACGAAGTACAAACCACTCCCATTCAGATTGCCCAAGCATATGCTGCTTTTGCCAATGAAGGAACAATGATGCGTCCCTATTTGGTAGAAAAGATTACAAACGGACAAGGTCAAGTCGTTCAGAAAAACAACAAAGTGCCTGTACGAAAAATTGCCAAGGAATCCACTATCAATAAGCTGTATCCTATTTTTAAGGATGTCGTTTCTGATTCGGGAACTGCTGAATATGCACAAGTTGACGGACTTTCTATTGTAGGCAAAACCGGTACGGCTCAAAAATATATCGATGGCCAATATCGCAACGAATATCGCTCTTCGTTTGTAGGTGTATTTCCTGCAGATGATCCCAAATACGTAAGCCTGATTGTGCTTGATGATCCCGATACCTATCCGCCATACGGTGGCGTTACTGCGGGTCCTATTTTCAGAAAAACAGCCAAGCGCATTGCAGGTCTGGATAATGAAATTGAAAAACACATTCTACAAAAAGAGCAAGAAGATGAGGTTTGGGCTCTTGCTCCCGACCTAAAAGGGTTAACAAAGAAGGATGCCAAAGCGCTATTACAGAAACAACAGTTGCCCTACAAATTAAAAGGAAATGGCGAATGGATTACGGAGCAACAGCCAAAAAGCGGTACAGAATTAAAACCGACTGATAAGATAAAATTAACGCTATCTAACACCATTGCTGAAGCAGAAGTACAAGAGTTGCCCAATGGATATTCTGTGATTCCCGATGTGGGTGGAATGAGTATGCGCAAAGCAATGGTACTGCTTAATAACCGCGGGTTCGAAACCGAAATAATTGGCTCGGGAACAATATATACGCAGTTCCCACGTCCCGGTGATATGATGAAGCAGGGACGAACCGTTACCATCCGCGGCAAAGCAAAACCATTGAAATCACTAACAGCAGATAAATCAACAGAGTGACATTCGATAAGCTTATATCGCTTTGTGAACCCGCCACCGTCTCCGGACCGGAGCCGAATACCATCGGTATGCTCCGCCAGGATTCCCGCAAGATAGAAACGGGTGATGTGTTTATTGCCATAAAAGGGTTCCAGGTTGACGGGCATTCTTTTATTGATGATGCCATTGCCAATGGCGCTTCTGTGATTATATGCGAAGATCCATTTTATGATGATGATGACGCATGCATAGTTGAAGTTTCGGATACGCGATCACTGATTGGCCCCCTTGCACAGGCATTTTATGACAATCCTGCTAATAAATTGACGCTTATCGGAATAACCGGAACCAATGGTAAAACAACGGTTGCCAATCTGGTTTACCAGACACTGCAAAAGCTGGGAGCCAAACCATCCCTCCTGGGAACAATTGCAAAACGCATTGGTGACCAAGAGATGGAAAGCAAACTTACGACTTCAGATCCCATTGAATTAGCCAGCGATATGGCTCAAATGGTTGAAGCAGGATCAACCCACTTAGTGATGGAGGTTTCATCGCATGCGCTCGATCAGCAACGAGTTCATGGAGTTGATTTCCAGATTGCGGCATTTACCAATCTCAGCCACGACCATCTGGATTATCACGATGATCTGAAGTCATATGCGAAGTCAAAAAAGAAATTATTCGATAACCTCGATCCCGATGCAACTGCAGTTATTAACGGGGACGACGAGTATGCCAGTTTTATGGTGATGGACTGTCCTGCCCGTATCATTGACTTCAGTTTTAATCAAGCCCTTGAAGTTGATTGCCAGGTACTTTCAAATACAATGAATGGGCTAGTCGTTCGCATTGGCAAAGTTATGATTGAAAGTCCCTTAGTTGGCACCTTCAATGCCTACAACTTAAGCCAGGCGTTTTTGATTTGCCGATCAATGGGATATGAAAAAGATGAGGTTAAAAATGCTTTGGAAACCTCAGCCGGAGTAGCCGGCAGACTGGAACGCGTTGAAGGTTCGGGCAAAGATGGAAATCCCGTAGTTCTCGTGGATTATGCTCACACCCCGGATGCCCTGGAAAATGTGGCCTCAACACTGGCTGAGATCAAAACCGAGGGCCGAACGCTGCACATTGTTTTTGGATGTGGTGGCAATCGGGATAAAACAAAGCGGCCAAAAATGGCAGAGATTGCTGAAACGTATGGCGATAAAGTTACCGTCACCTCCGATAATCCGCGCAACGAAGAACCCGATGCCATTATCGACGAAATAATGCAAGGATTTGATAATCCAGAATCCATTACACGCATTACGGATCGTAAAAAAGCTATTGAACAAGCTATTAAGGACGCAGACGACAATACCATGATTTTAATTGCTGGCAAAGGGCACGAAACCTATCAGGAGGTTGCAGGTGAACGCCACGATTTTGACGACCGTGCCATTGCCCGAGCAGCATTAGGTAGCAGAAACATGAATCCTAAAAATGAGGATACCTAATGCTATACGAACTCATACATTGGTTAGAAGTTAATTATCAGCCGCCCGGCTTTGGTGCATTTGAATTTATTACGACCCGGGCCGCTATTGCTGCAGCCATGGCTCTGTTTATCAGCGTTATGATTGGCCGCCGCATTATTGAATGGCTTGAAAAGATGCAGCTGCGCGAAGTTATCCGCGAAGATATTGGACTGGATACCCATCTTGGCAAGGCACATACTCCTACTATGGGTGGATTAATCATCCTCTTGGCTATCCTTATTCCGGCAGCTTTTTGGATGAAAATGGATAGCATTTACACCTGGATGATTATACTTGTCACCCTCATTCTTGGCGTAGTTGGCTTTGCTGATGACTATATAAAAGTGGTTAAAAAAGATAAATCGGGCCTAAGCGGGAGGCTCAAAGTAGCAGGACAAATTATCGTAGGCCTATTGCTCGGACTCACCCTATATTTCTGGCCGGAATTTCAGGAATTCAACACTCTGTCTACGGTACCATTCCTGAAAAATGTAAACATCGATTACGCGGTACTGGGCGAAGCACTCGGCTGGGTCATCTATATCCCCATGGTCATTTTTGTGATAACAGCGGTAAGCAATGCCGTGAACTTGACCGACGGTCTTGATGGACTTGCAGCAGGAACATCGGCTATTGCCGGTCTTATACTTGGCATTTTTGCTTATGTATCCGGCCGAACCGACTTCTCCGATTTCCTTGACATTATCTATCTGCCTGGAGCCGGAGAGTTGACCATATTCGCTGCATCACTGGTCGGCGCTTGCATGGGCTTTTTGTGGTACAATGCCCATCCCGCCTCCGTGTTTATGGGGGATACCGGTTCACTGGCACTGGGCGGATCTTTTGGAGCCATGGCCCTGATGCTGCACAAAGAGCTATTACTGCCCATTATTTGCGGAATCTTCTTTGTCGAAACTGTTTCAGTAATTATTCAGACAACCTATTTCAAATATACAAAACGCAAATTCGGTGAGGGGAAACGAGTCTTTTTGATGACTCCAATCCACCATCACTTTGAGAAAAAAGGATTACCTGAATCTAAAATTGTAATACGCTTTTGGATTATAGCCGTGCTCCTTGGAATTCTAAGCCTCTTAACCCTCAAGCTGCGATGAGAGAAGTTGCAAACAAACATATCGTTGTTGTGGGAGCCGCCCGAAGCGGGCTGGCTGTGGCATCGCTGCTAAAGCGTAAAGGAGCAGAAGTTTTTGTCACTGATCACGATTCTATTGAGGATTCGGTGAAGAAAAAACTAAATACACTAAATATCGACTTTGAAGAAAACGGACATACTGGTAAAGCAGAAGGGGCAGCATTCCTGGCTATCAGTCCGGGTGTACCCACAGAAGCTCCCTTGGTGCAAAAATATCTGAATAGTGGGAAAGAAGTATTTTCAGAGATCGAAATAGCCAGCTGGTTCAACGAAAGCCCGATTGTGGCTGTAACCGGCAGCAACGGAAAAACGACCGTAACAAATTGGCTGGATCATACATGGGAAAAAGCTGATCGTAACCATATAACTGCCGGCAATATCGGATATGCGTTTTCTGACAAGGTCGAACAAACATCAGAAAATAGCGAAGCTTTGTTGGAAGTCAGCAGTTTTCAGCTGGATCATATAGATAGCTTCCACCCACAGATAAGTGTGTTGCTAAATATTACCGCTGATCACCTGGATCGTTATGATCATGATTTTTCGAACTATGCAAAATCAAAATTTCGAATTACCGAAAACCAAACGGGAGAAGATTGGTTCATCTACAACTATGATGATCCAACAATTGCCGGACATGTAGATTCGCTTAAAAAAAAAGCAGATACACCCCGGCTTCTGCCCTTTTCAATCAACAAAGATCTTTCAGAAACAGACGGAGCTTTTGTTCGAAACCAGAACATCATCTTAAAAATAAATAAACAAGAAGAGGTACTAATGCCAACTCGTGATGTTAATCTTTCCGGTAAGCATAATTTAAGCAATGGACTTGCTACGGCTCTTGCCGCTCGTGCTTCCGAAATTAAAAGTGATGTTATCCGAGAAAGCCTACGCACCTTTCGAAGGTGTGGAACACCGCCTTGAACTGGTGCGCACGGTTAACGGAGTAAAATACATCAACGATAGCAAGGCCACCAATATCAATGCCGTGTGGTATGCCCTGGACAGTTTTGACGTTCCCCTGACTATCATTCTGGGCGGACGTGATAAAGGAAATGATTATTCA
Source organism: Fodinibius sp. (assembly GCF_034521915.1). Lineage (GTDB taxonomy): Bacteria > Bacteroidota > Rhodothermia > Balneolales > Balneolaceae > Fodinibius. The sequence continues at coordinate 90,585 of NZ_JAXHLU010000004.1, read as the reverse complement.
GAGTTGGTTGAACAGATCCGAGAAAAAGTCCACACCATTATTGCGATTGGTGAAGCCCGACCAATGATTGAAGAGCAGCTAAAATCTGTAGTTCCCAATTTTAAAACTGCTGAGGATATGAATAGCGCAGTACGATCAGCCAAGGAGGTAGCCAAGCGCGGAGAAGTTGTTTTGCTAAGCCCGGCATGCTCCTCCTTTGATATGTATGATAATTATGAACACCGAGGCAACGAATTCAAAAAAGCAGTAAATCGACTTTAAGAATTCAGCCTTGAGTTTTCAGCTATCCATATATCATCTGATAGCTGAAAGCTGAAGACTGAAAAACAGAAATTATGCTATATACAACACCAAATAAAAACATATCATCCATACTGGGCACCAGTACAGATGACATTGATACGCCCAAACAAGGGAGTGATCGTGTCTTGCTGGTATCGGTAATTCTATTGATGATATTTGGTGTTCTGGCCGTGTATTCATCCATCGCCTATTTTGCCGAGGCCAAACATACTACGGCCGGCAGCCTTGTTGTAGGTCATACCGTAAAGGTGGGCATCGCTTTTCTGGCCATGTTGATTGTCTCGAAGATTGACTATCACTTCCTGGCCAAATTTAGCCGATTGGGTGTAGTATTTAGCTGGATTCTATTAATTGCCGTCATGGTCTTCGGAAATGAAGTATTCGGTGCCAAACGATCACTAACTATTGGCGGCGTTTCATTCCAGCCGGCGTCTTTTGCAATACCCGCACTGCTCATACACATTTCAGTGCTCTTAGAGCAAAAACAGGAGTACATAAAAGATTTTAAACGGGCCTTTTTACCCATCATGTTTTGGGTGATTATTACCTGTGGCCTTATCGGAATCGAAGACTTTAGCACTGCTGCCTTACTATTTTCTCTGTCGCTGCTGGTCATGTTTGTCGGACGTATTAGCATGACGCAACTAAGTACGCTGGTACTGATCGGGGCTATGGGAGCGGGTGTTTTAATTTGGCAATCCCCTGAACGACAGAGCCGCATCGATCAGTACGTAGATCAAGTTGTAGAAATAAACAGTACTAAATTTAATATCGAAGAAGGATACCAAGCACAACAGGCCCACATTGCCATTGCGAAAGGCGAGTTATTTGGTGTAGGCATGGGCAAAAGTACCCAGCGTAATTTCCTCCCTGCCCCTTACAACGATTTCATCTTTGCTATAATCGCTGAGGAGTACGGACTATTTGGCTCTGGATTAGTCATACTGATATTTACAGTCATCCTATTTCGCGGTATTGCAAAAATCGCTAAAAATGCTCCCGATATCATGGGGATGCTTATTGCCGTGGGCTGTACTCTTACGATTGTGCTTTACGGATTTATTAATGCCGGCGTTGCCAGCGGATTGCTTCCTGTTACAGGACTACCCATGCCCTTTGTGAGCTATGGCGGGACCAATATCCTATTTGCCGGCATTATGGTTGGCATTCTCATGAATATTTCGAAATACGACAGCAGTAAAAAAGCAGTGTTTTATGCATAGTGCCGTAACAAAGAACATATCATCACAGGTCAAACCAGACTCCGGTGCTATGGGCAAAATAAAAGTGCTCATAGCAGCCGGAGGTACTGGTGGTCATGTATATCCGGCCATCGCTATTGCCGATGCACTGCGCGATTCCTCTACCGATACTGAAATTCTTTTTGTCGGTACAAAAAATCACATGGAATGGGATACCGTGTCCAAGGCGGGATATGATATTACCAGTATCTGGATTAGTGGATTTCACCGTCGATTTACACTTAAAAACCTGCTGTTTCCCATAAAACTGGCAACAAGCATCATTCAGAGCTTGGGTATCATCAAAAAGTTTAACCCTGATGTAGTAATCTCATGCGGTGGATATGTTGCAGGACCTGTAGGATGGGTAGCAACAAAAATGGGCATTCCGCTTGTCATTCAAGAACAAAACAGTTTCCCCGGCGTAACCAACCGAATGCTGGGCAAAAATGCAGAGCTCATTTTTATCGCTTTTGATGATGCCAAAGATTATTTCCCGGAGGGAAAAACAGAACTTGCAGGTAACCCTACAAGAAAATCTCTAAGCCAAGTAAACCACAAAGAGGCACTGCAAGCGTTCGATTTTAACAACGACAAAAAAACGCTGTTGATCCTGGGCGGAAGTGGTGGTGCCAGAAGCATCAATAATGCAATGCATAAGCATATTGGAACACTACATGACGATTTAGGTCTTCAAATTATTTGGCAGTGCGGGAAACGCTATTATGATAAGCTCCGCAAAGATGTAACCCCCCAGAACTTTGAACATTTGAGACTTAAAGATTTTATCCATGATATGCCAGCAGCCTACGCGGCAGCAGATTTGGTGATAAGCAGAGCCGGCGCTCTCTCCTGTTCGGAGCTCGCCCTAACCGGGAAACCAAGTATTCTCGTACCGTCACCCAACGTAGCGGGTGATCACCAGACCAAAAATGCAGAATCAATGGTTGTTAACGGTGCTGCAAAATTGGTAACTGATGACCAGTTGGAAAACAGCTTGGCAAATGTTGTCCGAGAAATTATTGATGATGAACAGCAACTAAAAGAAATGAGCAAAGCAGCTAAAAATTTAGCGCGACCTAATGCTGCCAAAGAAATAGCAAATGAAGTTTTAAAACTGACAAAAAATTCAAAGCCTAATTAATGCAAAGCTTGTTCTTTATAACACCCCTCGTCCTATCCCAAATAATTGGGATGAGACACTCCCCTCAAGGGGAGATTTTTAGGTATCCCTTCGAAGGGGATGCGGCTTTAGCCGCGGGTATGTATATAGAATCAGAATAGAAAGAGATTAAATGAGTAAGCAAATACAAACACAACCTATTTTTGGCAGAACCCGCCATATCCACATGGTCGGGATTGGTGGCATCGGTATGAGCGGCATGGCCGAGATATTGCTTCAAAAAGGATATCACATTACCGGTTCGGATGCCAACATGGGCGAAACCATTGAGCGACTACAAGAACTCGGTGCCGAAATATCCATCGGACATGATGCCAAAAATATTGAAGGAGCCGATGTGGTTGTGTACACCAGTGCGGTTAAAGCTGAAGAAAATATTGAAACCAGCGCCGCCCTCGACAAAGGAATTCCGGTAATAAAGCGGGCTGAAATGCTTGCCGAGCTCATGCGCATGAAATATGGCGTAGGTGTGGCCGGTACTCACGGCAAAACAACTACCACAACAATGATTGGACACGTCATCCAGGACGGCAGCTTTGATCCGACCATCATGGTAGGCGGAAAAGTACACAGCTTTTCAGAAACCAATGCCGTGGTTGGAAAAGGTGATATTATTGTTGTTGAAGCCGATGAATTTGATCGGACTTTTTTACGACTTACCCCGAGCTTAGGCGTTATTACCAATATCGAAGCCGAACATCTGGATATTTATGACAACCTCGACGATGTCAAAGAAGCCTTTATAGAATTTGCGAATAAAGTTCCGTTTTACGGCGCCGTGGTACTTTGCCTGGATGATCCCAATGTACGAAGCATCATTCCCGATATTGAACGCCGCACTACCACTTATGGATTAACGCCCCAAGCAGAAATCCGGGCCGTTGATATCGAGATCGATCACTTTAACAGCAGATTTACGGTTATCAAAGAAGGAGAAGAACTTGGTGAAATTAATCTCCAGGCTCCCGGCAAACACAACGTGAAAAATGCGCTGGCCGCAGTTGCAGTGGGACTCGAACTGGATATCGACTTTAAAGATATAAAATCCGGGCTTGAACGATTTGAAGGGGTGTTCCGGCGCTTTCAACTGAAGACCGAACAAGACGGCGTAATCGTGATTGATGATTACGCGCATCATCCTACAGAAGTACAGGCAACGCTGGATGCGGCACGACAAGGATGGAAAGATCGTCGCATTGTCGCCGTCTTTCAACCGCATCTGTATTCCCGTACTCAAGAACTTTACAAGGAATTTGGACTCTCATTCTTCGATGCCGAGGTGTGTGTTATCACCGATGTTTATCCGTCCCGTGAAGAACCTATTGAAGGCGTTACCGGTAAACTTATTGCTGATGTAGCCAAGGAGTACGGGCATCGGAAAGTGCACTATATAGAAGACAAAAACGACTTGCCGGTAAAGCTGAAGGATATTGTAGAACCGGGTGATGTAGTCATCACCATGGGGGCCGGCGACATTTACAAATACGGCGAACAATTTGTAGAAGCACTGGAAGCAGGAATATCAAAATTGAAATAATATAGATCCTGAAACCCCGAGGAGTCGGGACAAAGAAAGTTCAGGAAGACACAATTTTTAATCAACTAAATGACTGAAAACGAGCAACATACCGAATCCCAAAACAGCAATAATCCTTGGCCATGGATTGCCGGTGCAGTATTAGTGCTGGGATTAGCAGTTATGGCCGGACTTTACTGGAACTCAACGATGAAGGTGCAGGACGTTCAGTTCGAGGGCAACCATTTTGTATCTAAAGAAGATCTGCAGCTGGTGGAAGTACCAATGGGTATGAATCCGGATAGCATGAATTTTGGAGAAATTAGAAATCGATTTGAGGAGTTGCCATATGTCAAACAGGCCGACATTAGTGTAGAACCAAACGGTACAATCAACATCAGCATCACTGAACGCCAGCCCGTTGCCCTGTTAGCAGATAATAAGAAGAAAATTTACATCGACAGTGAAGGAATTAAACTACCTATTGTACCTGGAAAGACCGTTGATGTACCGATTCTCTATGGATTTAGCACTACCCCGATGCGTGATACGCTGCAAAGCAATGCTTTTAAAACCGTTTCGGGTTTTCTAACAGCTGTTCGCAATAACAATGTAGCTGATGCTACCATAAGTGAAATAGCTTGGTCTTCATCGAATGATGGTATTGTGGCATTGACGAATCAGAATGGTGTAAAACTGATTTTCGGGAAAGGAGATTTTGATACCCGACTTCGTAACTGGGAAGCATTTTACGGTAAAATCATCAAACAAAAAGGAATTGAAAAAATGCGTTCTGTTGATCTGAGGTTTGAAGGACAGATCGTAACGCGCGAAAATTAAAATAAGAACTTAAATATAATTACAGTGTCATCCTGAACTCGTTTCAGGATCTAACAAATGATGAAACGAACTAAGATGCTGAAACCCCGAAGAGTCGGGACAGCATGACATGATGACTAAATAAATCACAATAGTACGTGGATAACATTATGGAAGAACAAGAAGATAGAATTGTTGTTGGTCTGGATATTGGCACTACAAAAGTATGTGCAATTGTTGCATCCATCGATCCACAGGATAGAATTAATATCCTGGGAGTAGGTAAAGCACCAAGCGATGGATTGAATCGCGGCGTGGTAGTAAATATCGACAAAACGGTAAATGCCATTCAAACAGCCGTTGAACAGGCTCAGCTGGCTTCCGGGATTGAAGTAAATTCCGTAAATGTAGGTATTGCCGGAGACCATATCCGCAGCATGCGCAGCAAAGGCGTGATCACCATCAACAATCGTGATAATGAGATTACGGTAGATGATGTTGAACGCCTGCTTGAAGATTGCCAACGTATTATGCTGCCAACCGACCAACAGATTATCCACGTAATTCCGCAAGAGTTCGTCGTTGACGGTCAGGACGGAATCAGCGATCCCGTGGGCATGAGCGGAATGCGCATGGAGGCGGAAGTCCACATTATTACGGGTCTTGTTTCCGCCGCTAAAAACATCTACCGATGCGTTGAGCGCGCCGGCTACCAAGTCGCCGATATTATCCTGGAGCCACTTGCTTCCTCCTATTCCGTACTCGATGAAGAAGAAAAAGAAGCCGGTGTAGTACTGGTGGATATCGGTGGCGGCACCACAGATGTTGCTATCTTCCAGGATAATACGATCCGGCATACGGCCGTCATTGCCATTGCCGGCAAAAAAGTGACCGATGATATTCGCGTTGGGTTAAGTGTGCTTGACGATCAGGCTGAAAAACTGAAGCGCGAGCACGGCGAAGCGTATGTAGATATGATTGAAGAAGATGAAGCCATTACCGTGCCCGGCATTGCAGGTCGTCCGCCAAAAGAAATCACAAAAAGCATTCTTGGCAAAATTATACAGGCTCGTATGGAAGAGATCCTGGAGATTGTAGCCATCGAAGTAAAACGAAGCGGCTATGCCGACAATCTAAGCGCTGGGGTAGTACTCAGTGGCGGAGGCTCGCTAATCAATAATGTCTGTCCATTAGCCAACGAAATACTCGGCATGGATGCCAAGATCGGCAAGCCGATCGGACTCAGTGGCGGGCTTATTGAAGAAGTAAATAATCCAATTTATGCAACAGGCGTGGGACTGGTTATGCACGCTATAAAAACCGGTTCCGGGCCTACAAACCAGGCTATTGTTCCATCATCAACCAAAGGATCAAGTGTGGAGAAGGTAATGAATCGCATCGCCGAACGAATGAAGAGCTGGTTCAAAGAACTTTAAAAAATAAATAGAAACAATGATACAGTTTAATACAAACCAACCACCCCTATTCCCCTCCTTCAAAAGGATGGGATTTTCAGAAAGTTATTTCAAGAATATGCTAACTAACATTTCTCCCCTTATGAAGGGGAGATGCAAGAGGGGTTCAAAAATACAAATCACGACCAACTGAATATTTTATTAAATCCTGACAGGGTTCAGAATCCTGTCAGAGTTAGAGAAGATATAAATAACATATAGCAATCAAATAGCAATAAACAGTACACAGCAATCTAAAAAAAGGAGTAACTATTATGTCTAACCTAAACTCTCGTTTTAGTTTTGACATCGACGGTCAAGACAATGCGAAAATAAAAGTGATAGGTGTTGGAGGCGGCGGAGGCAATGCCGTTAACAACATGATCGAAAAAGGCCTGACCAGTGTGGAGTATATCGCTCTTAACACTGATGCACAGGCATTAAAAAACAGCATGGCTGATCTTACCATCCAGGTAGGTGCTAACCTTACCAACGGACTTGGTGCCGGTGCACGCCCTGAGATAGGAAGGGAAGCCGTGGAAGAAAATCGACACGAAATTGAAGAAGCCATCGAAGGCGCCGATATGATTTTCGTTACGGCCGGCATGGGTGGTGGAACCGGAACAGGTGGTGCACCTGTAGTTTCTGGTATTGCCAAACGCAAAGGCATCTTAACAGTCGGTATTGTAACTACTCCATTCGACTGTGAAGGTCCCAAGAGGATGAAATACGCCCTTGAAGGGATAACTGAACTCAAGAAAAACAGTGATACGGTCATTGTTATTCCCAACGAGCGACTGATGGATATCGCTGATGAGGATACCACACTGCTCGAAGCTTTTGAGCAGGCTAACCAGGTGCTCTATAATGCAACGCGCGGCATTTCGGATCTCATTCTGATGCCCGGCCTCATCAACCTTGACTTTGCCGATGTGCGTACAACTATGCTCGACGGTGGCGCCGCCATCATGGGTGCTGCTAACGCAACGGGCGAAGATCGCGCCGAAATTGCAGCCCGCGAAGCCATTAATTCACCGCTTCTCGATGGCGTAAGCATCAACGGTGCGCGCAATGTATTGGTTAATATTTCATCCGGGGCCAACCTGGGTATGAAAGAAACCAATACAGCTACCAGCATCATCCAGCAAGAAGCAGGTGAAGACGCTGAGATTATTCTTGGTACGGTGCTTGACGAAAGTTTTGAGGATGAACTTCGAGTTACCGTTATCGCTACCGGTTTTGATCTGGCTAAAAGCAACAAAGAAGCTCGTGTCGCTCCCAATGAGAAAAAGAAAGGAACTCAAAAGGAAGCAGATAATGACGAACTGGATATGCCAAAAGCCAGTGATGTTACAGGACACAGCCGATATTCTGCAACCAATGAACCTTTTTACAAAGGAGAAAAAAATCTAAAGCAGATGGATCAGCCGGCATTTCACCGTCGCGGACTCAAAAATGTGCGTCCCCTCAACGATGATGAAAAAGAGGAAAAAGAAATGCAGGACGAGCAGGAAAAAAGCAACGAACTGCTGAACAATCGCCGCGAACGAATCGATAAAACCGATTCTGATCAGCCGGCATTTCTGCGCAAAATAATGGATTAATCATCGATTTAAATCCTGTTTAGATTGCTATGTACCTAACGAATAGCTGGTAACAACCAGTTTTATTTAATCCCTTTACTCTGGGATTTTGATTGCTATAAAAGAAAAGGAGTCCTTTGACCGGGACTCCTTTTTATTTTGCATTTCCTTTAAAACTTTATCTATATAACAAACTTGAAGTATAATCGTACGCAAGAACTGTTTTCTATAAAGAATCAATATTTGTACTGTTAAAGCTTTAACATTCAACAAAAGTCAACATGATGCGGTTTTCAAAACTTTGTTTTCTTACGGTCGTAACTTTCCTCTTTTCTTTCCATTCGCTCACAGCTCAAAATCAAAAGCAGAAACTTGAGCCCGAAGACTATGATCAGTGGCAATACATTTCTTCGACCGAACTTTCTGCAGACGGTGGCTGGTTTTCGTATAACATAAGCCTGGAAGATGGCGATGGATGGTTAATCATCAAAGAGGTGGGAGCAGATTCTACCGAAGAACATAAATTTATGCATGGAGAACGAGTTGATTTCTCTCAAAACAATAAGTGGGCCGCTTTTCTAATTGGGGTCTCCGAGGATAAGAAAGAAAAGCTCGAAGAACAGAAAAAGCAGGTTCGCTTCAAATTGGGACTGATGAATTTGGAAACTGCCAACGTAGATACCTTTCAAAATATACAGGAATATACTTTTTCTGATGACGGTCGATACCTGGCTATGAAAAAGTATAAGCCTGAAGAAGTTAAAAGCAATGGCACTGACCTTATCTTGCGTGACCTTTCCCGGGGGACAAATCAGTTGATTGGCAATGTTTCGGAATTTGCTTTTAACGATAGTGGATCGAAACTGGCTGTCCTCCTTAATTCAAATGAAAAACTTGGAAACGGCGTCCATCTTTATGATTTACCATCCAATAGAATTACCGTATTAGACAGTGATACCACAACCTATAAAGATCTTACTTGGCATGAGGATAAAAACGCATTGGCATTTCTAAAAGAAAAAGAGGATGAGGATTACAAAGATGCCACTCACCGTATTATAGCGTTCAAAAACCTCGATACCACCCCCAGACAATTCAAATTTAATCAACAGAAAAGTGATGCTTTTCCCAAGGATTTTCGTGTCGTCGATTACCGATCACTGAAGTGGTCGGAGGATGGTAATTCTCTGTTTTTCGGCATTAAAAAGTGGGAAAAAGCTACCAAATCTGACACAGCAAAAGCGGAATCAAAAGATGAGCTTGATCCCTCGAATGTAGAAGTCTGGCACTGGCAGGATGATGAAATCCAACCCAAACAAGAGGTAATGGCCAATCAGCTTAAAGAAGATAATCATCTCTCGGCCTGGCATCTTGACGAGAAGGCTTTTGTTCAGCTCGGCACCGAACAGTTTGAGGAGTTACAGCTTACCGGCGACCAACAACATGCCGTGGCATATAATCCGCATCCATACGAGCCGACTTTCGAAGAAAATTGGCGGGATATCTATTTAGTGGATGTTGCCACGGGTGAATCCCAACAAATTCTGGAGCGTCACGAGCAGGTGCGCACATCACCCGATGGTAAATATTTGTTGTATTTCAAAGATCAGAACTGGTGGACCTACGATATTGAAAACGAAAAACATCGCAACTTGACAAAAGATATCGACACCCGATTCGAGAACTTTACAAATGTAAATGGACGCGAAAACCGCAGGCCATTCGGAACAGGCGAATGGGCGGAAGACGATTCCTGGATGCTGCTTTATGATCAGTACAATGCCTATAAGGTTTGGGCAGATGGCAGCAATTACCAAAAAATTACGGAAGGAAGTAAGGATAAAATTCGATACCGGCAAGTTCGATTTGAGTACGACAATGAGGGTATCGAATCCGATGAGGATATTTACTTTTCGATGTATGGAGATAAAACGAAGGATCGCGGGTATGCGCGTGTTAACGACAGCCAAACTGCCGAGACACTCATTTATGATTCCAAGATGTTCACTAGTCTTGCCAAAGCCGATTCAACCAAAAACTTCGTTTATCGAAAACAGTCGGCTACCGATTCTCCCGATTACTTTTATGTGGATAATAATTTTAACGACCCAATTGCGCTTACATACACCAATCCCCAACAAGACAAATACCACTGGGCAGACGATGAACTGATTACCTTTACCAACGAAAATGGCGAAGAGCTCGAGGGACGCTTACTCTATCCGGCAAATTATGATCCGGACAAAAGCTATCCGATGATCACCTATATTTACGAAGAGCTCTCGCAGTCGATGCACAGCTACAGTATGCCATCGAAGAAAAGTCCCTACAATCTTAGGCGATTCTCTTCTGAGGGATACTTCGTCTTTCTTCCGGATATTACATACGAATTGAGCGATCCCGGAATGTCGGCCGTAGAAAGTGTCGTTCCGGCGGTAGAAAAAGTTCTTGAAACCGGTATGATCAACAAGGAACAAATTGGACTTACCGGTCACTCATGGGGAGCTTACCAAACGACATTTATTATTACGCAAACCGACTTGTTTAACTCAGCTGTAGCCGGGGCCCCGCTTACCAACATGATTAGCATGTATAATTCGATCTACTGGAATACTGGTACCACCGACGCCCGAATTTTTGAAACAAGTCAAGGGCGCTTCCCCGACCCCTGGTGGAAAGACTGGGATAATTTCGTTGAAAATTCGCCCATCTTTAACATGGAAGAAGTTAAAACGCCGCTGCTTGTTGAGTTCGGCACCGATGACGGGGCGGTCGACTTTAACCAAGGTGTGGAACTCTATAATACGATGCGTCGCATGCAGAATCCCTTTGTAATGCTGGTATATGAAGGAGAAAATCACGGTCTGGCGCGCGAAGAAAACCAAATTGACTACGCTACCCGAGCATTCGAATGGCACGAACATTATCTGCTCGGAAAAGAGGCTCCGAAATGGATTACCGATGGGCTTCCCTATATCGAACGACCAGCAATGCAGGAAAAAGAAGAACAGGAAAAGAAATAACTTACCAAGCCCTTTACTCAGATATTTTGATTGCTATTATAAGAAAAGGAGTCCTTTGATCGGGACTCCTTTTTAAATGGCATTGTTTGAATTACTAATTGCTTTCCATTCAGCTTTTCTGATCAAAAAACTTCAACAATCAATTTGATAGCCATTGCAATAGCCAATACCGAAAAGGCATACTGCAAATAACGACGATTAATTTTTAAATTAAACAACGCCCCAAAAAATCCACCGGCCAAACCACCAACCGCCAGCGGAAAAGCCGCTCCAAAATCCACATAGCCCCAGTGAAATTCCGTGAGTGTTCCTATCCCATTTTCGGTCAATCCGAGCTGAATCCAGCCAGAAAGAGAAATCAAAACGATAGCCAGGGAAGAGATACTAACTGAGCGAGCAAAGCTTTTTTTAAAGACAAGATTCATCAGCGGAACCATCACCCCTCCACCACCGATACCGGCCAGGGCCGCTACAAATCCACCGAGTCCACCGCTAACAAAAGACTGTGGTAACGTTACAGGGGTATCATTTTGATCAATTTCATTTTTATTCCGCGCACCCCGTCGATAAAACATGTAAGCAACATATAATAACAGCAGACTAAAAAATATGACGAACTCTTGCTGGCTGTAGTATGGGGATGTAATTACAAGCTTGCCCAGATAGACTCCACCCGCTCCCATTAAACCAGTCGTTAAACCCTCTGACCAATAAAAGTTCTTTTGCTGGAACTGGCGCACTGAACTCCCAAAAGCAGCTATAAAAGTGCAGAAAAGCGAACTTCCTATGGTTAAAATCACCGGATTTTCGATACCCGCATCACTAAAAACAATAAACAAAATAGGCGTAAAGAGAATGCCTCCCCCCAAACCAAAAAGTCCGGCTACTATGCCCGCAATAACGCCAAGTAATAAAAGTATAAGTATATCCATCAGATTTTAAACTGCCCTTTCATTATCGTACAGGCTTCCCCTGCTATCTCAACACGGTTTTCCTTATAATGACAATACACTGTGCCCCCGCGCCGTGATACTTGCCTGCCAACCAACTTCTTTTTTCCCAGTCGCTTACTCCAATAAGGCGTTAACATGGTGTGGGCCGAACCCGTCACAGGATCTTCATCAACACCGGCATTGGGAGCAAAAAACCGAGATACGAAATCATAATCCTGGCCGGGTGCCGTGACAATAATTCCGCGCACATCTGCCTTGGCCATCGCTCGAATATCCGGATCTAAATTACGAACTTGCTCTTCAGATTCTATCACATACAAATAATCAGTGTCGCGATAAAGTTCTTTAGCGGGAATACCTACAGCCTCTTCTAAAAATTCAGGACTCTCAGTTCTATTTAATTCTGCAGCAGGAAAATTCATCACCAGTCGATCTCCTTCTTTTCGGACCTTCAATTCTCCACTGTTGGAATCGAACCGAATGATTTGCTGATCATAATTCAGATGCTCAAAAAGCACATGTGCTGAAGCAAGCGTCGCGTGTCCGCACAAATCTACTTCTGTGGTAGGTGTAAACCATCGTAGGCGATAGTTTCCATCCTGCTCGACAAAAAAAGCCGTCTCGGAGAGATTATTTTCCATGGCAATATTTTGCATCAAATCATCGGGCAGCCACTCATCCAGTGGACATACGGCAGCGGGATTTCCCTCAAAAGGCTCTGAAGCAAAGGCGTCGACTTGGTAAATCGGTAATTTCATTTGGTTACGAGTTTTAATTCGGTTGAAGAAAAATCCCTCCTCGAGGAGGGTGGGCAATTCCGAATGATTTCGGAATTGGTCGGGAGGTGTTAATACTCATAGATACACCCCACGTCCCAATTTTATTCGGGACACTCCCCCTCAAGGAGGATTTACTCTGTGGAATTAACAATTATTTTACTCTTTTCAAATTCATCATTTCCGCGGTAATAAGCTTATATTAAGGTGTATTTTAAACAATTACTTTTAAAAGATCCTGAACCAAGTTCAGGATGACACGAGATAGAAAATATAAATGCACTTATTTCCGGAACATCTAAGCGATAAAATTGGATTTGAATCGATTCGTGAGGCCACTGTCAAAAAAGCCCAATCCGGTATGGCCCGTGAGCAGCTCAAATCCCTGATGCCTTTTTCCGACCGGCAGGTTATTGAACGCCGGCTGGCCCAGGTCAAAGAGATGATGGACCTGTTGCTTAATGATTCGGCCTTTCCGCTTCGCAACCTGCATGATGTTCGCGACTATCTCGATAAAGCCCGCCCGGAAAACAGTATTATTCCACTGGAAGCTTTTGTCGAAATTCTGGAACTAAGTATTACTGCGCGTGTCGTAAAATCATACATCGATCAGCGAAAGGAGCACTATCCCGCCCTCAAAGATATCTCCGTAGGTCTTATTCCACTGAAAGATTTAGAAGAAACCCTCCAAGATGTACTTACAGAAAATGGAGAACTCCGAAGTGATGCCAGTCCCAAGCTGCAATCTATTCGCAATAACATTAACAAGCGAAAAAATGACCTCCGCACAACGATCAACCGGGTGATGGGCAACCTCTCCAAGAAGGGAATGACCTCTGATGAGGGCGCTACCATCCGCAATGGTCGTATGGTGATTCCCGTTCAAGTCGAATACAAACGCAAAGTGCAGGGATTTGTCCATGATGTTTCTTCATCGGGACAAACGGTCTACCTGGAACCGGTGGAAGCGCTGGACATCAACAATGAAATACGTCAGCTCGAATCTGAGGAAAAGCAGGAGATCGAACGCATACTTCGTGAATTAACGACGCACGTACGACGGCAGCGTGATTCTATCCGTCAAAACCTGGAAACTCTTACAACCTTCGATATTATATCGGCCAAAGCACGCCTTAGCATCGATCTGGATGGATTTGTGCCTGTCATTTCGGAGACTTCTCATCTATACCTGAAAGAAGCGTACAATCCGCTGCTACTCCTAAAAAACCTACAACTTCCCAAAGATAAACAGGAAAAGGTCGTTCCGCTTGATATGGAGCTTACCGAAGATGAGCATTGTCTCGTGATTACAGGTCCCAATGCCGGCGGTAAATCAGTCGCGCTCAAAACGCTGGGCCTATGCAGCATGATGATTCAATCCGGGTTTGCTATTCCGGCTCGGGATAGTTCCGAGATTCCCATCTTCAACAGCATTTTTGTGGATATGGGCGACGACCAATCCATCGAAAATGACTTAAGTACCTTTTCTTCGCGCCTGGAATGGATGAAGCATACTTTGGATAATGCCGATGACCAAAGCCTGGTTCTGATAGACGAGGCCGCAGCGGGAACAGATCCCGAAGAAGGCGGTGCGCTGTTTCAATCTCTCATCGAAATACTGATGGAGCGTAAAGCTAAAACGCTGGTCACTACGCACCACGGATCGCTCAAAATTTTTGCCCACGATCACGAACATGCCGTAAACGGCTCGATGGAATTTGATCAGGATACGCTTTCCCCCACCTACCGTTTCAAAAAGGGTGTGCCCGGCAGTAGCTATGCGTTTGAAATTGCCGAACGGATGAAGCTTCAGGACGAACTTCTCCGTCGTTCCCGCACGCTACTGGGCGAAGCCAAAAGTGATATGGAAACACTGATTACCGAGCTTGAATCGAAAACACAGGAAGCTGAAGAGCTCAAAAAGAAATACGATCAGCTGCAGTCCAAAACGGAAAAAGAACGGAATCGTTACGAAGAAAAGCGCTCGGCCATCGAAAAAGAAAAAGAACAAATTCGGGAGAAAGCGCTTAAGGAAGCCAAAGAAATTATGGACTCCGCCAACCAAAAAATTGAAGAGGCGGTGCAGCGAATCGTTGAACAGGGCGAAAAAAATGATGAAACGATAAAAGAGGCGCGAAAAGAAGTAGAATCCCATCGCAAGAAAGTATCCTCTGAGCTACAAGAATTGGAGCAACAGCAGGAACAATACCAGGATTCATCCGAACAACCGGAAGTGGGTGACTTGGTACGTTTACAAGACGCCAATACGACTGGTGAACTAAAAGAGATTAACGGTAATAAAGCAGTGGTTTCGGCCGGTGGCCTTCGAGTTAAAACGAAATACAAAAAGCTGATCAAGGTTGAGGATGCTTCGGACCGCAAACCCAAAAAGCAGAAAGTAAAAGTTAATTTTGAGGACGGCAGCCGATTCAAGATGGTTAAGCCGCAACTCAGTATTCGGGGCATGCGTGGCGATGAAGCCATGAAGGAGGTCCAGCGCTATATCGATGATGCTGTTGCTGCAGGCAAAAATGATGTGCAAATCATCCACGGCAAAGGCGAAGGCATCCTCAAAAAACTGGTGCACGAATATCTCGATAAGCGCAAAGAAGTTGACGGGTATCAGATGGCCCCTATTTCACAGGGCGGTGCGGGGTGTACTATTGTGAGGTTTAAATAATCAAGGCCGCAGAATTGTAAAGATTTGATCTCAATCCAAAACAAAACACATTCCTATACATGAATGTATAGGCTAATTGACAACAGCGAAAGCTGTCTTAAGACAGCTTCAAAATTATATAGCCCAGTCATTTATGGCTGGACGAAACTGGATTATCCTACAGAGCTTCTTTAACCTTTTTCAGAATAGATCCCCAGCTTCCCTCGGCCTGTTCATTAACCTCAATATCTTCTTTCTCCAGCTTATCGGTTACGGCCTGATCACCGGAAATAATATAGGGATCGTTGAAATTGGCATTCGGGAAAGCCGCTAAGGTTCGATTCACCGAACGGCGTGAATGAAAGATTACAAACTCCGGTTGATGTGCCGCAAAGTCTTTTCGATACTCTTCCAATTTATTTTCTTCCGGACCCTCCAAGGTAAACAGCACTAATTCATTAACCTCCATATCCAACTCACGTAACAAGGCAGGTAGATCCTCAGCGGTTTTATCTCCGCAGGGATAAAGCGTTTTGCCAATACGTTTAATCCGTAGCATAAATTCCAGCAGGTTAATGGCTTTACCCTCTGAATGTGGATGCACCGCCGGGATGCCCTGCTCTTCAAGATAATCCGCGGTATGCTGATTGAGCGCCAAATTCAGCTGATTACGCGCTTCTTCCATCTTATCAAACTCCTGCAACCACTTAATCCAAAACTGGGCATTACGTTTACTGGCGTGGACAATGTTCTCATATTCTTCGAGATTCTCCAAGGCATCCAGGATATCGGCATTATCTTCCAGCGCTTCGT
This sequence comes from Fodinibius sp., assembly GCF_034521915.1. Classification (GTDB taxonomy): domain Bacteria; phylum Bacteroidota; class Rhodothermia; order Balneolales; family Balneolaceae; genus Fodinibius. The sequence goes on along the minus strand of NZ_JAXHLU010000004.1, from coordinate 74,262 downwards.
AACGTTCCAGGGGATAATGCAAGATGGATACGGGTTTCTCCTCCAGCTCAGATCGAAAGACTTCAGTGTCTTCTTTTGCTGCTGTTAATAAAACTGATCTACTCATTATTTATACACTGCTTAAAGCTTAAAATTACGGTAATCTATCAGATCAAATTCGTTTAGAAATTAGGTAATGACAAAAGCTGAGACGAATTCAAGCTGACGGAAGTCTTTAATTGAGGACTTTGAAAAACCATTGTCAATTTTATAAATAATTATTTGAAAATATAAAAAATGGCTCTAAGGGAGTTATACTCCCGCTTCAGGAGTTCAACTCCTTCAAAGCGTGTGGTTTTTCAAAGGCCTCTAATTAAAAATCCTAAAACATATATCCGATACCGATATAAATACGGCTCACATCTTCGGAAAAACCAATTTCTCCTCGCAAAATAAAATCGGGATTAAAAATTGACATCGCTCCACCAAATCCCACAGTTTGATGATATCCTTCAAACAAATCATTTACATCATCAGTTTCGGTAAAGACACGCCCTGCATCGGTAAAAAGCTGTCCGCCAAATTTAAGACCGTAAAGTTCTGGAAATTTAAGCAGCCATGTTCGTAGTTCCAGCGTATAGGCCAATGAACTATTACCCTTAAAACGATTCAGCGGATAACCTCGAAGCGTATTTTTATCTCCCAATGTAGACAATTCCCAATACGGAGTATCTCCCGCTGCATGACGTGCTTCGAATCGATTTGCCACGGTCAACCAATCAAACAGATAAAAATATTGTCGTAGTTCTAATCGTGCCGTAGCTAACCCATAACTACCAATCCACTTTGGAGCCGCACGAAGTTCCAGCTCTGCTCTGTTCCCACGATGAGGATCAAACTCACTATCTCGATTCTCCCAAATAAGCCCGGTATTCAGATTATTAACCCAGCCGCCCTCACTTCCGTTAGGCGTTTGCAGCGCAAAAGATGATTGAGCTTCACTTATATAGGGGATATGATATTCAGTAGCAGCCCCCATCTGCAGATCAAGCTGCTGACGTCCCTGCTCATATATTGGTCTTCGTATTCGGTAATCCAGACTAAACCCTAACGACCTGAAAAAATAGTATTCATTATCCCATCGCTGGTCAGTAAACGTCGTTTCGTTTCCAATCCCAAAAAACTGATCCTGTGTATAGCGATAAAAATAAAAATCTGCTATCGATCTTATATCCTGATCAAAGGCCCCAGTTTGTTCATAGCGTGCATTCACCTCAACAAATCCTTTAGTAGTTGCTATAGCCGATGTCTCCAACAAATTATTAAACGGCCGCTGATTTCCGCGATAATCGTAACGGCTTAAGATCAGTCCCCCTAACAATCCTTCATTAGAACTATAACCCACCGCTGGTACCAGAGCCGTTGATATGGAATCAGGACCTACCTGGGTAGCCATCATCTGGGCATTAGCCGAAGATCCTATCAAGAATAATATGAAGAATAATAGCGTTGTGTAACGAATCAAAACTGCAATAATTTATGAATCGAGGTGACCTTCTTCCTCCAAAATTTCGAGCGTATCCACTGCATGACGCAAGTGTGGAATCACAATACTTCCTCCCACAACCAGCGCAACATTTAGGGCATCAACAATTTCATCCTTGGTAAATCCGCTTTTTGCACTTTGTTCCAGATGATAATCGATGCAATCATTACAGCGAAGTACTGTAGAAGCCACTAATCCCAAAAGCTCTTTGGTTTGGGCCGGAAGTGCTCCATCTTGATACGTATTATTATCAAGATTAAAAAAACGTTTGATACCCAAATGATCGAGATCAAACACCTTTTCGTTTGCTTCCTCGCGTTCCTTGCGAAATTCTTCCAGTCGGTTGCTTTCTATTTTGCTCATCCTTTTACTACATTCTGTTTGAAAAAAGACCTGTTAAGATACGACTTATTCTCAGGAAGTTTAATCATAATTCTAAGCCGGATGGCCAAGACACCATTTTATCTGTGAGCAGCAAAAAAAAGCATCCAAAACATAAGCTCGTAGTTCTGGGCGACAGTGTCAGCCAGGGTTTCCAAAACGGGGGTATTTACCGTACCGATCTCAACTTTCCCAACTTTTTGCGTCAGTGCTGGGAACCCGAACCCAATTTTGAACAGCCCCTTTTCACTGCCCAGGCAGGAATTCCACTTAATCTCGAGGTATTAGCGCGCGGACTTTCGGATGAGTTTGGCAACTCTATCGAATGGAACGAATACCTGCCTGCCATTACTCACTTGTACTCAACCCTGCGACGTGTAAAACGCTATTGGGAGGGAAAGATAAAGCCCCTTAAACAGGAGCGCGACATGCCCTATCACAACCAATCGATATGGGGATTCTCCATGAATGATACCTGGATGATTACCGAGCAAAACAGCCGGGAATATATCAAAACCCAGCCCGAAACATATTCTATGTTTGATATGCTTCCCGATCATGCCATGTATGTTACCGCGCGATTGGTACTCAACCCATCATTTGACGAAAAGTTCAGCCAATTTACACAGCTCGATAATGCAGAGCACCTGCAAAAGCACGGCGGCATCGAAAACCTCATCGTTTCAGCAGGCCATAACAATGTTATTGGTGCAGCATCTGACCTGAAGTATGAACTTTCCGAAGAAGAAGATTTAGATAAGTTTCCCTCAAAACGTAACTATACGGTTTATCGAACAGAACATTTTGAGCAGGAGTACCGCAAATTGGCTGAAAGAGTAAGTAAAATTGGGGCCGAACGTGTTATTACCCAAACCATTCCTTATGTCACCATTCCGCCTGTTACACGAGGAGTCAACGCAGATAAATCGCGAGAAGGGCATACCGGATACTTCGATTATTATACGCGATTCTGGATTTGGGATGCCGATTTTGATCCCGACAAACATCCCCATCTCACCAAGGAACAGGCAATCTCTCTTGATCAACATGTGGATGAATATAATAATATTATCCGAGAGGTTGCCGACGAGTACGGCTGGATTACCGTGCCGTTAAATAGGTACGTAAGTGGTATTGCACGACGCAGACTCGGGAATAAAATGCGGTTACCCTATCCCAAAGAATTCTGCCGGGCTATGAAGCGTAATCCCGATACCAACCATCTTGTAGAGAACACAAATAATCCAAAACTCAGTACCGACTATGTCCGCATAGACCGAGACACGGGTAAGCTATATAAGGGTGGTATTTTTAGTCTGGATGGAATTCACCCTACGACTATTGGCTATGGACTTATAGCACATCTATACAAAGAAACAATGGAGAAACACGGCGTCGAATTTCAACGTCCTCTGGACTGGGATCACATCATAAAAAGTGATTCGCTGGTCACTAATCCACCCTACGTATTAGTAGAGTTAAGAAAATTTCTGCGCTTTCTCTCAATGGGTCGGCAAGAAAAACTTTCGGTTGTTGGTAACAGCTTACTTAATCAATTGATGGATATTTTTTCAGACCGGGATTAAGGCTTTCTCTCTGATACATTCCTCAATTTAGAAATTCCTATTGGCTTTCAGACTTACTACCAAAAGCTAATAAATTTCAATTTTTTATTTAGAATTAGTCTATATAGTTATTATTTTCTCTCGCTAATTAGAATTAATATAAATAAAAATACGCACGAATGCATTCTTCAAATCGCACCCAACTACTAATAACTGTACCTTTGTTGGCTATTGCCCTGCTGATTTCTTCTTGTGATATCAGCGGCAGTGACAGCGACAACGATTCTACCATAGAACCACCTGAAAATTATGAATTTACGCGCGATGGCGAATCGACTGTAGCCTTCCCCGGTCAAAACGATCGACTGAATATGGTCGAAGAAATGAAAGCCTATATCGCCACTGCTCATGAAGGGGACGTTCTCTCCGAACAAGCCCTGCTCGATATGTATGAGAATACTGACGGCAACGGTGGCGGAAACTTCTCTTTTACTTCTGATCGTGATCTCAAAAGCAAAACCTTTGCTCCTGATCGCGACAATAACCTTTTCGAAGGCTTTTTTGCTGCGGCTGCTGCAGCCAGTGAAAACGGACAAGCAGACAATGGAAAAGCTGGTCTTTTACAACGCGGAGATGGACAAATCTTAGTTGACGAGAAAGGACGCGAATTTACCCAACTCGTTGAAAAAGGCCTGATGGGCGCCGTTTTCTACAACCAGATCTTCAATGTTTATCTTACTGATGAAAAAATTGGTCCTAATATAGAAAACAGTGAGACCGAAGAAGGAGCTAATTACACAGCCAAAGAACATCACTTTGATGAAGCTTTCGGTTACTTTAATGCACCTGCAGATTTTGAGTCCGATTGGCCAGATTCCCGCAGCGACGAGCTTCGATTCTGGAGCAAATACTCCAACGGCTCTGATGCACAACTCGGCTTCAACGATAAAATTATGGATGCCTTCATCCTTGGGCGCACTGCTATTGTCAATGGCAATCATAGTAAGCTAGAAGAACAAGTGGATGTGCTCTATGAAGAGCTTGAACTGCTCTCAGCAGCGACTGCTGTTCACTATATCAACAGTACGCTTTCACATCTGAATGATGACAATACCGGAGAAGCTTTTCATGCACTTTCGGAAGCCTGGGCTTTTGTCAATGCGTTGAAATATAGTCCCAACAGAAAAATTACAAATGACCAAATCGATCAAATCTTAAACACGGATTTCGGTGAAAACGGCAACTTCTGGAAAGTTACTCCTTCAGGATTGAACAATGCAAAGTCTACGCTTGTTGAAACTTACCCTGATCTCGAATCGGTACAAGATCAACTTTAAGCATTTCAAATTTACGGAGCCGGATCTTCTAAACAGATTCGGCTCTTTCTAAATTTTTACGCCTTATGTTATATCAAAAAAACACCTGCTTTCTATTACTTATTCTTTTTATCGTAAGTGCTTGCAGCAGCAGTACGAACCCCGATGAAACAGCCAATTTTGATCGGGCAGCTATGCTTGAAAATTATGGTAACAATATTATTGTACCTGCTTTTGAGACCGCTACAAACCTCTGTGGATGATTTGCAGGCCGCGGCACAGGATTTTGAAACGGAACGCACGCCTGAAAACTTAGAAACACTTCAAGAAGCCCTTAAAAATGCACGGCTGGCATGGCAAGATGTAAGTCCATTTCAATTTGGTCCTTCTGAAGATGTCTTACTGAGGGCCTCGCTAAATACTTATCCGGTTGATACCGACAAAGTTTCTGAAGCAAGTGTCCAGCAGGTGATTACTCGTTTGGTACCATAGACAGCCGCGATGCAGCTGGCCTTCCTGCTCTTGGCTATCTGCTACACGGTGTGGGAGATACCAATGAAGAAATACTATCGATGTATACTACCGACGCAGACGCCGAAAACCGCATGAACTATCTTTTGGATAATATATCTTTTATCAAAGATCAGGTTGACACTGCTACTAATGAATGGCAGGCATCCGGCGGCGACTATATCGGCATGTTTCTAAGTGAAGAAAATGCCGGTACCGATGTGGGAAGTTCGCTGGGCATGCTTATCAACAGTTATAGCAAGCATTATGAACGCTTTCTGCGTGATGGCAAAATTGGCATTCCTGCCGGGGTACGAAGTGCCGGAACGCCTCGTCCCCTTGCTGTAGAAGCCTATTACGGAGAATATTCTGTTGAGCTGGCCTCTGCAAATTTACAGCAGGTTGAAAAGATATTTACAGGGGCTGATGGCAGAGGACTCGACGACAACCTCGAAGCACTCGGAGCGGGAGATCTTTCTGATGAAATACAAACACAATTTGATGAGGCACAGTCTGCACTCGATGGACTCAGTGACCCGCTTTCACAGCAGATTGAAGAAAACAATGATCCGGTTTTAACAACCTTCGAAGAAATGCAACAGGTGTTTACAACTCTCAAAGCCGACATGACCTCCATTCTCGGCATCACCATTACCTATCAAGACAACGACGGTGATTAATAACTCATGATTCCCGAGGCGATCAAAAAACATATAACAGGTCGGATTTCTATTGCCCCACTGGCGGTATTTCGGTTCCTTTTTGGATTCATCATGCTGGTCAGCATCATCCGTTTTGCCGCCAACGGCTGGATCTACGAGCTGTATGTAAAACCCGACTATTTTTTCACTTTTTACGGTTTCGACTGGGTAACGCCGCTGGGAGAAACCGGCATGTACCTGCTATTTTTGGGGATGGGCCTCGCAGCCCTGTCCATTATGCTGGGCTATTTTTATCGCTTCGGTATCGTCATCTTCTTCCTGGCTTTTACCTATGTCGAACTCATAGACAAAACCAACTACTTAAACCATTACTATTTTGTTAGCATCATCAGTTTTCTGCTGATGTTCGTCCCAGCGAATCGAAGTTTTTCCCTTGACGTACTACGAAAACCTTCGCTTCGTCGTGAATACGTACCCGCCTGGACGATCAACATATTTAAACTACAGTTGGGGCTCGTATACTTTTTTGCCGGAGTAGCCAAACTCAATCCCGACTGGCTGCTCAACGCCATGCCACTTCAAATATGGCTCCCTGCCAATGCCGACCTCCCGATTGTAGGTCCCCTGCTGGAATATACCGCCAGTGCCTATATATTCAGCTGGGCGGGAGCCTTTTACGATCTCACCATTGCCTTTTTTCTGCTCTGGAAACGGACACGAACTCTGGCATATCTGGCCGTGATCGTCTTTCATATGTTCACCTGGTTCCTGTTCCAAATCGGCATGTTTCCGTTCATCATGATTTTGTGTACCCTCATCTTTTTTCCGGCTGATTTCCACAAAAAAATCATACAAATCATAACCGGGTTCACAAATTATCTTCCGTTTTCACTATCGAAACCAAAACCTGCCGAGAACAAATATTTTCAACTTAGCAGAAGAGGAAATTCTATTATAGGCGGTATTCTTATCATTCATTTTGTACTACAGCTTTTACTACCGCTTCGATTCATGCTCTATCCCGGTAATCTTTTTTGGACTGAACAGGGATTTCGCTTTTCCTGGCGGGTTATGCTCATGGAAAAAGCGGGACATGCTACCTTTCACATGCGAAATCCCGAAACAGGTAACGAATGGCAGGTTCGGAACTGGGATTACCTCACACCAAATCAAGAAAAGGAGATGTCTTCTCGGCCAGACATGATCCTACAGTTTGCCCATCACCTGGAACAAGAATATCAGAAAAACTTCTCCGGTGATGTGGAAATTACGGTGACATCTAACGTAACACTTAATGGGCGACGCAGCCAACCGCTGATTGATCCCAATGTAGATCTCACCGAGCAAGAGCGGGGCTTTGCTCACAAAGAATGGATTTTGCCCTTTAACGAAGATCAAAAGAATTGGTTCAAAAATCTACAATAATGAAATTTCGTGTAATACCCTTTTTACTTTGTCTAATCCTTCTCTCTTTTGATTTAGCATTTGCTCAAAGTTTTACTTTATCAGGAACAGTTACTGATAAAAATGGCGATCCCATCGAGGAAGTGAGCATTTTTGTTTCTGAAGACACCTCAAAAACCGACGGGACATTGCCTGTACAATACCAGTCAAAAACCTCTACCAACCAACTTGGAAATTATGTTATTCGCGATTTGTCACCGGCCAAGTATATTATAATAGCCTATTATCCCGGCAAGCGAACGCAAAGCAAAACAGTACGTATCACCGACAGTCCCAAGGAGAAGAATTTTCAGCTCAAGGGGTTTGAAAGTGAAATGGCAGAGGTTGTTGTGGGCGGAAAGCAACAACAAACGAATGGAATTACCCGCCTGCAAGCCGTCGAAGGCGTAACCATTAACGAGAGTAAAAAAAATGAAGTGCTCGTCCTTGACGACATGGTGGTTAACAAAGCCGCAAATAATACCCGCCAAATTTATGCCAAGGTACCGGGACTCAATATCTGGCAGAGCGGGGATGCCGGCATACAAACCAGCGTAGGCGGACGCGGACTAAGTCCCAAACGAAATTCTAACTTTAATACCAGGCAGAACGGATATGACATTGCCGCCGATGCCCTCGGATATCCCGAAAGCTATTATACACCTCCTGTACAAGCCCTGAAACGTATCGAGATTATTCGCGGTGCTGCTTCGCTACAGTACGGAACCCAATTTGGCGGCATGCTCAATTTTGAGTTCAAGGATCCTCCAAAAAACGATCCCTTTCAGCTGAACACGAATCAATCCTATGGCTCATTCGGATTATTTAATTCTTTTAACAGCGTGGGCGGTACCAAAGGAGATGTCAGTTATTATGGCTTTTACCAATACAAAACGAGCGACGGCTGGCGGCCCAATTCTCAGCTCAATCAGCATACTGCTTATGTATCTTTTGATATCGATCTGACCGATAAATTCACTTTGACGCCAGAATATACCCATATGTACTATTTGGCGCAGCAACCCGGCGGATTAACCGACGCCCAATTTTACGATGATCCCAGCCAATCGAACCGGGAACGGAACTGGTTTAAAGTAAACTGGAATATTTTTGCCCTCGACGCTACCTATATTTTTAACAGCAAAACGCGAATCAATAGTCGCTTTTTTGGTTTGCTGGCCGGTCGTGATGCATTAGGAAACTTACAGCGTATCGATCGACTTGATACCGGTGGGGAACGCAACTTATTGAAAGATGACTTCCAAAATTGGGGCAATGAAACACGTCTGATGCACCGTTATGACTTTCTCGACGGTATTTCTGTCTTTTTAGCCGGCACGCGTTTTTATAACGGCTATACTCATCGCCGCCAAGGTAATGGTCCTGCCGGGAGTGAACCCCGATTCCAATATCTCAATCCCTCAAATCTCGAAGGGTCTGACTTTGATCTACCCAGTCAAAACCGGTCCGTATTTGTTGAAAATATTTTCAATATCACACCCAAATTTAGTATTACTCCGGGATTGCGATTTGAGTACATCAAAACAGAAGCCGAAGGTTATTATCGCAATATTGTTAAAGATCTGGCCGGTAACATTTTGGTAGATGAGCGCATCACAGAAGATCGCAGTCGGGAACGTTCGTTTGTGCTATTTGGCATCGGATCAAGCTACCGGCCAAGCAGTGAACTGGAGATCTACGGGAATTTCTCCCAGAACTATCGCGCTATGAATTTTAATGATATTCGGGTTGATGTCGGTAACTTAAAAGTGGATCCAAATATACAAGATGAAAGCGGTTTTAATGCCGACTTAGGTATTCGCGGACAGGTTGACAACTTCTTCCAATATGATGTAACTGCTTTCCACCTTTCCTATGAAGATCGGATCGGTACGGTATTACGCACCGAACCAAATCCTAAATTTAATGGATTAGTCGACCGGACTTTTCGGTATCGTACTAACATCGCCGATGCCAAAATTTACGGCATCGAATCGTTTGCCGAGGCCAATCTGCTAAAACTTTTTGATCTCGATACTGAAAGCCGCCTATCCGTTTTTACAAACCTGGCACTTATCCAGGCCACGTACACAGAATCTGATGAGCCCGGTATTGAGGGAAATGACGTAGAGCTCGTTCCACCTCTCAATTTCAAGACGGGACTGAGCTTTTCCAAAAGTGGATTTGAAGCGTCCTATCAATTTTCCTACGTGGCCGAACACTTCTCTGATGCTTCTAACGCTCGACGTACGCCGACTGCTATCGAAGGTATTATTCCTTCTTATAAGGTGATGGATTTATCAGCAAAATACAGTTTTAGCCGTTTTACGCTGGAAGGAGGCGTTAATAATCTCATGAATGAAAAGTATTTTACGCGACGCGCTACCGGCTATCCGGGCCCGGGTATTATTCCGGCAAAGATTCGCAATTTTTATTTTTCTGTGGGAATAGAAATTTAGAATAAGCCATTATTTGGCTTTTTATTGCAAATTAAATAATTCCCTTCAATAAATATGGCGTTTGAACAGTAACAACTAAAAAGCAGTCTCATTCCATCCCGACAGCTGTTGACCGAGAGATTTCCCGATCATCATTCTCATAGATTTCAAAGGTTATCCTTCATTTATGTACAGCTTCCAGGAGGTATTTCGGTTCTAGTCATTCCTAACTCCTCGAGTGAGGACAACAATGTAAATATAGAGTGAGCGAAATATTCCATTTGGAAACTACCATAAATAGCCCGTGAATTAATTCCCGGGCTCGGGATGATCGGTTTATCTTCGATGTATTTGATCGAGACAAATTTCCGATCTCCACTTAATAAAAAAAGCCCTGCCAGTATTGACAGGGCTTTACATGTATACAATCGAAAAGGAACGCTAAATAAGTCCTACCTCGCGAAGCAGATTCAATGTTCCCTCTAACTGCTTTAGCTGCTCATAATCATATTCAGGACTAAGCTCAAAAGCCTTCTCAGCATCCAGCATGTAATCCGGAAGCTCCACATCACGAATCACAGGATATTCATGGACCGATTCTGCTGCAAATTTCTGAGCCTGTTTTGATAACAGAAAGCTTAAAAACTGTTGTGCCTTCTCCGCATTATCCGAAGTTGCCAACTGTGCTGCACCCGTTACCATAGCCAAATTGCCTACATCTCCTTCAGCAAAATGATACATTTCTACAGTTGCATTAGGGTCAATTTCTCCACTACCCATGGAAGTATCCGAATCTGAGTCCATTGCCGTATCACTATCCGTATCTGTAGATTGTGTTCCGGTACTTCCATGTTTCATACGTAAAATGTAATAATGATTGGTCAGTGCGATATCAATTTCACCACCGGCAAGGGCCTGCAACATCGGGGTATTTGAACTGTAGGATTTTGGATTTAGACTCATCATCCCTTCCAACCATTCTTTAGCTACGTCTTCACCTTCGATAAGACGCATGCTTGTCATAAAATCATAAAAACTGGAATAGGTAGGCGTCCATCCTATGCGTCCATCAAAGTCATCCATATCGGGTAAATCCATTACCGACTCAGGCAGATCCTCGGGATCAACAGTATTGGGATTATAAGCCAATGTTCGAAAACGTACCGTCACCGGAATCCATTCGCCCGAAGAAGAGGTATAAGAAGCAGGCTTTGATGTCAGCGAGTCGGGAAGTGTAACCAGCTTTCCTTTTTGTGATGCATTGGCCAAAGCTCCGGTAGTATTAGCCCAGTAAACATCGGCAGGACTTTGATCGCCTTCTTCACTCATTACAGCCAGCAGTTCAGCATCATTTCCATAGCGTACCTCAATATTAATACCTGTTTGTTCCTTAAAATCTTCTACCAGCGGATCAACCAACCCCTGACTCCGTCCTGAATATACAACCAATTGATCATCGGTTGTTTCACCGCATGAACTCAAGAAAAAAGCAGCAATTCCTACTGCCAAAATTTTTAATACATTTTTCATCATTATAAATCCTCAGTCTTCACTTGTCATTAATATTTTATTACTATCATTTTTAATGTGTGTAGTAACCACACTTAGCTTACTTAGATTAATTCTAATTAAGCTACAGAAAGTATCGAAATAATTATACAATGACCAATAAAAATAAGTCGATTGGTATACTTGGCGGAGGCATTTCGGGGCTATCTGCAGCGTATAAATTATCCTCCGAAAACTACGCCGTCACCGTTTATGAAAAAGAGAAACAGGTGGGTGGTGCCATTAAAACATATCATCAAGACGAGTGGCTTGTTGAAGAAGGTCCCAACACGTTGATGGTTAAATCCAAGGAAGTTTGGGAGCTGCTTGAGGAATTAAATCTAACCGACAGCAGTATCGAAGCAGGCAAAACCGCAAAAAAGAGATTCATTGTCAAGAATGACCGCCCTATTCCTCTGCCGATGTCGTTGGGAAGTTTTTTGATTACCAATCTCTTCTCTGCCAGGGCTAAATTTCGACTATTAAAAGAGCCATTTGTTTCTCAATCGAATAACGAGGATGAATCCATTGCGGATTTTATCACACGTCGCCTCGGCAGGGAACCACTGGACTACGCGGTGAATCCGTTTGTATCCGGAATTTATGCCGGTGATCCCAAAACATTATCGGTCAAGCACACCTTTGCATCGCTCTGGAATATGGAACAACAATACGGCAGTCTCTTAAAAGGCATGTTCAAAAGTGACCGCAACAATAATTCAAAAAGCTCTCTACTCTCTTTCAATAAGGGAAATCAGCAATTACCCATAGCAATAGCCAATGTACTGGATAAAAAGGTACAAACCAATACGGAAATACAGTCTGTTGTTAAAAATGGTGATAAATGGACTGTCAAAGGCCAACAAAACAACCAACCTTTTAAAGATGAGCATGATATCATCATATCAACACTGCCGGCACATTCACTCCCAGCTATTTTTGATGATTCTATTTTTAAGCCGCTGAATAACCTACCGTATGCCCCACTCAGTGTGGTAGCATTAGGATTCTATGACAAGCAAATTGAGCACCCACTCAATGGCTTTGGAATGCTCATTCCCGAAGCGGAAAAACGAAAGACATTGGGAGTGCTATTCTCCTCATCACTTTTTCCCGGCCGAGCTCCTGAAAATCACCAGCTGCTGACTTGTTTCATCGGCGGTGCAAGAAATCCGGAACTTGCGGGAAAACAGAAGCAAGAATTACAAGAAATCGTATTATCTGAAATTCGTGAACTGTTGGATATTACCGGGGAACCGGTGTTTTCCCATCATCGTTTCTGGCCAAAAACGATTCCCCAATATGAAGTTGGATATGATAAATTTCTCAATCAAATAGCAGAAATTGAAAAGCAGGAAAAAGGTTTATTTATCGAAGGTAATTTTAGAGGCGGGGTATCCGTACCCGACTGCATTTTATCAGGATTTAAAACAGCTAAAAAAGCTCATACGTTTCTAAATGGACAATAGATTTCTTTAGAGTCTGAAAACTCCAATTCTGTTAAAAATTTAGTACCTTCATACACAAAATCAGCAAGTATTATTTTCTAAGAAAATCCGAAATAAAAGCAACCCAATTATTATGGCTAATGCATTTTTTGAAATTCGGGAACCGGAAAATGAGTCCTATAACTCATACGCTCCCGGTACACCCGAACGCGAAGAACTCCGTAAAGAACTGGATCGATTGAAAAAGTCAAGAGATTGAAATACCGGCCATTATTGGCGGCAAGGAAGTAACGACCGATCGCCAGCAAGATGTGGTCATGCCCCACAATCACAGCCACAAGCTTGGAACCGTACACCTTTGTGGAGAAGAAGAAGTGGAGATGGCTATTGAAACGGCTCTTGAGGCTCGCAAAAAATGGGCCGATATGCCGTGGCAAGATCGAGCGGCGATCTATCTAAAAGCTGCCGATCTCATTACCGGTCCCTATCGATACACCATGAATGCATCCACTATGCTGGGGCAGTCGAAAACCCCGCATCAATCTGAAATTGAAGCTGTTGGTGAGTTTGCTGATTTCTTGCGTTTCAACGCTTACTACTTACAAGAAATTTATGAGAAACAGCCCTACTCTCCGGACGGCATGTGGAACCGCATGGAATATCGTCCGCTGGAAGGCTTTGTCTTTGCCGTAACGCCCTTCAATTTTACCGCCATTGCAGGAAACCTACCACTGGCCCCTGCGCTCTGTGGAAATGTTTCTATCTGGAAGCCAGCTGTTTCATCTATTTATTCCAGCTATTTTATCATGAAAGTGCTTAAAGAAGCGGGCATGCCGGATGGCGTTATCAATTTCTTGCCGGGCAATGGTCCCGATGTTGGTGATCCGGTGCTCGAAAGCGAACATCTTGCCGGACTTCACTTCACTGGTTCAACAGCAACTTTCCAACATCTCTGGAAGAGCATTGCAGAAAATATTGAGCATTACAACACCTATCCGCGCATTGTAGGCGAAACAGGCGGTAAGGACTTCATTTTTGCTCACGAATCCGCCGATGTGGATGCTGTTGTTATTGCAGCTATCCGTGCTGCATATGAATATCAGGGACAGAAATGTTCTGCAGCTTCTCGCATGTATCTTCCCGAATCAATCTGGCCGGAATTCCGGGAGAAATTTCTCGACGAAGTCAAGGATGTCAAATACGGCGATGTGGAAGACTTCACTAACTTCATGGGCGCTGTTATTGATCAGAAAGCGTTTGATAACATCAGCTCCTACATCGATTACGTAAAAGAGTCTGACGATGCCGAGATTCTGTATGGAGGAAATTATGACGACTCTGAAGGATACTTCATAGAACCAACCCTGGTGCAGGCTCATGATCCCAAGTTCAAGACTATGAAAGAGGAAATATTTGGTCCGGTACTCACCGTTTATGTCTATGAAGATGACAAATTTGATGAAACCCTTGAGCTGTGTGACAACACCTCACCGTATGCATTAACAGGCGCTATTTTTGCTCAGGAACGCTATGCCCTTAATAAGATGGCGGATTACCTTCGTCAGGCAGCCGGTAACTTTTACATCAACGATAAGCCAACTGCGGCTATCGTCAACCAGCAGCCCTTTGGCGGAGCACGTAAATCCGGAACCAACGATAAAGCCGGAAGCGCCGCCAACTTAATGCGCTGGATTTCAGTCCGTTCTATCAAGGAAACGACCGTTCCGGCGAAAGACTGGACCTATCCGTACATGGAAGAAGAATAATAAAACACTCTCATTCCGTACATCTCGTACGGATCGAGATGATTTAACCTTATTCCAAATTAAATATACATCGGATGGCAACTACATCCATCCGATGAAATTATTTCTGGCTCCTGACCTCCGGTCGGGAGCCTTTTTTTATTTGCTTAGGATTCTATACCCAGCTCGGTTTTCAGGCTGTCGAACGAATCCTTGACGCTATCAAGCTGATCGTCAATATTCTCTTTGAGATCATACCAGTTTTCATCAGCTTTTGCTTTTAACTCCTCCAAATCATTTTCAAGCTTATCCTTCTTATCATTAAGACTCTCCCACTGTTTTTGGAGCTCAGATTTTTTCTCTTCTGATTCTCCATCAATTTTCTGTTTTAACTCCTTCATCTCATCTTCCATTTCAGCAAGATCTTCCTCTACGTTATTCAGAAATTCCTGCTTCTTAACTTTAACTTCTTTTTCAGCTGACTCGATGGTTTCCTCAACCTCTTCTTGTGCTTGTTGCATATCATCTTCTGATTTTTCGGTACATGCAACAGATCCCAGACTAAATAAAATTGTAACCAAATAAATTGTTAATCGTTTCATGACAGAATAGTTTAATTCATATTTCGTTGAATGACTTAATACCTATGATTTTATACCAAACCCTGCATTTTGTTCCAACAATGATATTGGGTTTGGGTTTTTAGATATTAAACCGAATTTATTTTTAGGTAATTAACCAACTATGAAAATTAGCATTTTGGGTTGCGGATGGCTTGGCCTGCCCCTGGCTGAACGTCTTCGCGATAATGGGCATCAGATTAAAGGGTCAACAACAACTGAAGAAAAACTGCAACTCCTTAAGGGAAAAGAAATACAGCCTTTTCTACTTGAGCTAACGCCCGACTTGCACTGCAAAAACTGTGATGACTTTTGGAATGCCGATGTCCTTGTTCTCAATATCCCTCCCGGCCGAAGCAATGATAATGTAAAAGAATTTCATAAGCAGCAGATACAAGCAGTTATTGATCAGCTTACCGATTCCACTATCAACTTTGTGGTATTCATCAGTTCGACATCCGTATATCCACCGACAGATGGCATTGTAAGCGAAGAGGATACCAAAAAAGGAAATGCCTCTCGTGCTTCCGGTAATGCTCTTTTGGCAGCAGAAAGGATGCTTCGAAAAGAGTCGGCGTTTAAGACAACCATTATACGATTTGGAGGATTATATGGTCATGATCGCCATCCCGTCAAATATATGGCCGGGCGAAAAAATATACCCATGGGTAATGCTCCGGTAAATCTAATCCACCAGAAAGATTGTATTAATATTATCCAGAAGGTGATCGAAGAAAATATTACTGATCAAATATTCAATGGAGTCTCCGACGGTCATCCTCCTAAAAAAATGTACTATCCCGCGGTGGCCGAAGCGATGGACCTGGAACCCCCTACTTTCGAAGACGATGAAAGCAAAGAGTACAAAATTGTCTCGAACAGAAAACTAAAAATGATGCTGAACTACACATTCAGCCATCCCAATCCTATGGATTTTTAACATTCGAAATTGGTGGATCGTAATCCATTGCAACCCACTCTTTATTCTTACCACTTTCTATTGCTTTATGAATAAAATGCACACCGCGAGCCCCATCTTCCACAGTAGGAAAATCCAGTGCTAATTTATCAGGTTCTTCTCCGGCCCGCCGAGCAGCAATCACTTCAGCTACATTCGAGTAAATATTAGCAAAGGCCTCTATAAATCCTTCGGGATGACCAGCCGGAATGCGGTTGTTATATTTTGCCGCATCCGAAAGGTAATCATTTCCTCTTTTGCGGATTTTCTCCGGCTTGTCGGGATATTTCAGGTGCAAGTAATTGGGATTTTCCTGCCTCCATTCGAGGGCTGCTTCATCCCCATATAATCGAACTTTTAAAGCATTCTCTTCTCCTATTGCAACCTGAGATACATACAAAACTCCACGCATTCCATTTTCATAATGCACCAGCATACTGGCATCATCTTCAAGCTCCCGGCCCGTGCCAAAGGTGTGAATATCAGCATAAAGTTCTTTGAGCTTAGCCCCTGAAATATAGCGCACCAGATGTTCGGCGTGGGTTCCAATATCAGCGACAGCAGCAGATATTCCCGCCACATCGGGATCTAAACGCCAAATGTCCGTATCGTTTTCTACTGAACCTGACAACCAACCCTGGGGATATTCCACTACTACTTTCCGAAGAGATCCAAACTCTCCACTCTTTACCAAACTCCTTGCCTCCTTGACCATCGGATAGCCGGCATAGTTGTGGGTAAGTGCAAAAATAGTATCGTGCTCATCGACTAATCGACAGAGCTCTTCTGCTTCTTCAATGGTATTTGTCATGGGCTTATCACATATTACATGGATGCCCGCCTCGATAAATGTTTTGCACACCTCAAAATGAAGATTATTCGGCACAGCTACACTTACCACCTCGATACGCTCATCATCAGGCAGGGAAGCTTCTCTTTGGGCCATCTGCTGAAAGGTGCCATACACTCTTTCATTTTCGATATCCAGTTCCCGGCCCATTTTCTTGGACTTCCGGAGATCTGAAGAAAACGCGCCCGCCCTAAGTTCCATCTTTCCATCCAATTTAGCAGCCATACGATGCACCTTGCCAATAAAACTTCCCGGACCTCCGCCCACCATTCCATACCGAACTTTTCCTTGCATATCCATCTACAATTACTTTTGATTTAGCTTCTTATAAGAACTGTAATATATAAATCTTTTGTCCGCTTGACGATTTACTCAAATCATATATCTTATGTACAAAACCAATCAAGAATTTTGATGCCATGGAAAAGAAGATACACAGTTACGAATCAGACGATATCACAGTAGAATTTGACAGCAAGCGGTGCATCCATTCTGCGGAATGCGTCAAGAACTTGCCTTCGGTTTTTAATCCCGATAATAAACCCTGGATAACCCCTGAAGAAGCATCGACAGAAAAAGTAAAAGAGGTTGTGCACCACTGTCCTACGGGAGCCTTACACTATAAGGATGATGAAGAGGAACTTCCGGCACGAGAAAATACCATTACCATTGTACCAGATGGTCCCCTATACCTTCGGGGCGATATCGAGATTCAGAATGCAGAGGGCGAAACGTTACTTGAAGATACGCGAGTTGCCGTTTGCCGTTGTGGGGCATCCGAAAATAAACCCCTTTGTGACGATACGCACAAGGACGTCGACTTTGAAGCACCCGCCTCGTTTGATAAGGCTAAACTACATCCCACCAAAGATGGAGATCCATCCCAAAGTAAACTAATTGTAAAATTGATGGACAATGGGCCGATTTTACTTGAGGGCACTTATCGCGTACACTCTATTGCAAACGAAGCAGTAAACAGCTCTAAAAATGTAGCTCTTTGCCGCTGCGGTCAATCATCCGGCAAACCCTTTTGCGATGGCACACATAAGGATGTAGATTTTGAGGGATAACCTTATTTTTTACCCTATTCTCAAAACCTACAATTGACTACATAGCTTCGTAAATCAATTTTGTCCTCTCTCTCTAATTTCAGGAAGAAGGACTATTTAAATGGTTTTAAAACCCTTCCCATTTCTATTTTTAATTAGAATCGAAAAGCTTCACAATAGCTTCATTTGCCATTTTTATATAGTGCCGGCCCAAAAATTCTCTCTGCCAATTATTGATTGATTTCACACAAAAAGCTAATACTACCTATGCAAAAACTATTTTTGATTATCGGCTCAATTGCTATGGCTCTTGCCGTGGGGTTAGGTGCTTTTGGTGCTCATGGTTTAAAAGAGATGCTTACTGATGAAATGCTGGATATATTTGAGACCGGCGTCAAATATCATTTTTATCACGCCATTGGGCTATTAGTTATCGCTTTTGTAGCACAGCTGATACCCGATTCTTCACTTCTGCAATGGTCTGGCTGGTTAATGCTTGCGGGGATCTTCATATTTTCTGGAAGCTTATATATCCTTTCGATAAGCGGTATTCGCTGGATGGGAGCCATAACTCCAATTGGCGGCCTATGCTTTATCGTAGCTTGGATATTACTGGCCCTTGCAAGCTGGCAAAACCTCTAATAACTCAAAACCCGCTGCACACGCTTTAAAAAAGCACTTGCAGTTCCCGATCATTATTATATTTTAAGACTAATTATAAAAAAACGTCTCATTTTTCTTGAGGCTATCATCTGTCACAAATAGACGCACATTTATATCAAATTAACCAACACAAATTTAGCTCTGTATCGAGCAACATATAAACTGTAGGCGTTTTTTATAAATCAATTCGTTACCAATCAATCATTTCACATGAATTTAGAAGACTTCAGAAAATTTTGCCTATCATTCAATGGTGTAACCGAGGATTTTCCCTTTGATGATGAAAAAACCCTTGCCTTTAAAGTAATGGACAAAATTTTTGCAATCACAGATGTTGAGGAGTTTGACGGTATAAATCTAAAATGTGATCCGGTTAAGGCCGCCATGCTTCGCGATCTCTATCAAGATGTACAGCCGGGTTATCACATGAATAAAAAGCACTGGAATACCGTTAATCCACAGGGCAAACTCGACGACGAAATTATTAAAGAATGGATTAAAGATTCGTATAACTTAGTGGTAGAAGGATTATCGCGCAAAAAACAGAAGAAGCTCGAAAAGATGGAAGAAGATTAGGAATCTTTTCACTTATTACTTGTAAAAAGGTTCTTAATCCTATTAAGGCTTTTCTTTTCAAATTCCCATACAAATTCAAACTGTCCGAACACAAAGCCGAACAGCAAAAACAGAAGCTGATAGGCTGGAAATACTATTAGAATCCACGCTATAAGCTCTAACCAAAACGGTGTTGCTGCGCCAATTCCAAACCAGCCAAAAACCAACTCGCGTACATATAGGGTCGTGATCCCGGTTATGGCAAATATAAAAAGGATCAGCAGTAAGCCACCGAAACTTTCGACGCCCCACCGCTTTTTCATTTTTTCAATCATTTCGCCCACAATTATCCTCATTTAACTCTTCTTCAGGGCTTTTTTAATAGATTCATCAGCGGCCTCAATGGTCTGTTCCAGATGATCATCTGTTAAAGAATTTGCAAGAAACAGCGATTCAAATGGCGATGGCGGCAAGTAGATACCTCGTTCTAACATCTCATGAAAATAGTACTTAAAGAAAGCTTGATCGGTCGTGTTAGCTGTGTTGAAATCAACAACTTCTTCTTCCTCTGTAAAAAAGATGCTCAACATGGAACCAACCTGGTTTAACACAAAAGGCACTCCCAGATCTTCTAACACATTTTTTAATCCCGCAGCCAGCTTGACGGTCTTTTCTTCCAACTCATCATAATTCATAGGGTTCTGCTGCAACTCTGAAAGCAGTGTATATCCGGCAGCCATCGCCAGCGGATTACCCGAAAGGGTCCCCGCCTGATAAACAGGTCCCACTGGAGAGACAACATCCATAATTTCCTGCTTTCCGCCAAAAGCTCCCACCGGCAATCCCGCACCGATAATCTTCCCATAAGTCACAAGATCAGCCGTAACACCATAACGTTCTTGCGCCCCGCCCATTGCTACGCGAAAACCAGTCATCACTTCGTCAAAAATAAGAATGACATCATGGGCATCACACAGCTCACGAAGCCCGGCTAAAAATCCCTTTTGGGGTGGAATACATCCCATATTACCGGCAACAGGTTCCAAAATAATAGCCGCAACTTCTCCCTCATATTTATTAATCAGCTTCTTGACAGAGTTTAGATCATTAAAATTAGCCGTCAAAGTATCTTTTGCTGTTCCCTGAGTAACTCCGGGACTACTCGGCTGGCCCAGTGTTAATGCGCCGCTGCCCGCGTTAATTAAAAAAGAATCTCCGTGACCATGATAATTGCCTTTAAATTTGATGATTTTATCCCTTCCGGTATAACCCCGAGCTACTCGTATGGCACTCATGCATGCTTCGGTTCCGGAATTTACCATGCGAATTTTATCTACTCCCGGCACCATCTGTTGAACCAACTCGGCCATTTTGACTTCAATCTCTGTTGGTGCTCCAAAGGAGGTGGATTTCGCCGCTGTTTCATTAACGGCTTTAATTACCGGCTCATAGGCATGGCCTAAAATCATCGGTCCCCACGAACCTACGTAATCGATATATTCTTTTCCGTCAACATCTGTGAGAATTGATCCCTTGGCTTTTTCCAAAAATACGGGAGTACCGCCTACTGATTTAAAAGCCCGGGCAGGAGAATTTACACCCCCGGGAATAAATTGCTGTGCTCGCTCAAATAATTTTTTACTCTTATCTAACATGTAATCCTTAAATAAATTCTTTGTCATTTCGAGTGTATGCGAGAAATCTTTGCTTTATCTCACTGCTACAACAAAGATCTCTCCCTAATGGTCGAGATGACTATTTTGTATTATTTAAAATCTTCGATGCTGCCTTGGCAAAATAAGAAGCTATCAAATCGGCACCGGCTCGTTTGAATCCGACTAGTGCCTCCATCATCGCTTCTTCTTCATTCAACCACCCTTTTTCGGCAGCGGCCTTTAACATAGCATATTCACCGGATACATTATAAACGGAAACAGGCACCGATACATTTTCTTTAACGGCTCGAATCACATCCATATATGGCAATCCGGGTTTTACCATCACGATATCGGCGCCTTCCTGTTCGTCGAGCTGGGCTTCTTTGATTGCTTCCTGAACGTTAGCGGGATCCATCTGATAGGTTTTCTTATCGCCAAACCCAGGCGCAGAGTCCAGTGCATCCCGAAACGGTCCGTAGTAACTGGAAGCATATTTGGCACTATATGCCATGATACCTGTATGCTCAAATCCTTCCTCGTCCAGTGCTTCGCGCATAGCGCCAATTCGACCATCCATCATGTCTGATGGCGCGACCATATCAACACCGGCCTCGGCATGACTGACCGCCATTTTAGATAATAATTCAACCGACTCGTCATTCAATATTTCGCCATCTTCCACGATACCGTCATGACCATAACTCGAATAAGGATCCATCGCAATATCGGTCATGACCAGCATCTCGGGAAACTCATCTTTGATTTTACGAACGGCTCGTTGCATCAATCCATCGGGATTAAGTGCTTCCGTACCCTTATTATCTTTGAGCTCGTCGGGTACTTTGACAAATACCAATACCGATCGGATGCCAACATCTTTCAGCTCTTGGATTTCATCCATCAGCAGATCGAGCGTGTAGCGGTAATAGTCTGGCATGGATGGAATTTCGACTTTTTCGTCTTCTCCTTCCATCACAAAAACCGGTGCAATAAAGTCAGCCGGCTTTAGATTATGCTCGGCTACCATATCGCGCATGGCTGCCGATGTTCGCAATCGTCGTCCGCGTATGTAAGGAAACTGTCCGTGTGACATACTAATTAAATAATTATAATTGATGTCATTTCGAGCGAAGCGAGAAATCTATGTTCAATATCTCTAAAACAAAGATCTCTCCCTGACGGTCGAGATGACACATTAATTCAAAATTCCTCTTTTTTTCCATATTCAATCCAGTCAATAGGATTTTTAAGTCGTTCGAGCAAATATGCTTCTTCACTGCCCTCTTCAATCTCAAAATCGTAATCCCAGCGCACGCGCGGCGGTAAACTCATCAAAATCGACTCAGTTCGACCATCAGTTTTGAGGCCGAACAATGTACCGCGATCGTGAATCAAATTAAACTCCACATAACGCCCGCGCCGAATCTCCTGGAAATATCGCTGTCGATCGGTATACGACTCATCTTTTCGCCGCTCAACAGTAGGAACGTAACTTTCTAAAAAGACATCGCCCACCTCCGTCGTAAAATCATACCAGTCTTCGGCCGAGCGCTTATCATTGGGACGCAAGTAATCGAAAAATAATCCGCCAATGCCGCGTCCTTCGGATCGGTGATCGTTATAAAAATATTCGTCACACTCTTTTTTAAACCGGGGATATAAATCCTTGCCATGTTTATCGCAAGCGGCTTTTAGCACTTCATGAAAATGAACAGCATCTTCATCCCACAAATAGTAGGGCGTTAAATCTGCGCCGCCGCCAAACCATTGGTCACGCACCTCGTTCATTTCAGCATCATCATAAAGCTCAAAATAGCGATAATTAGCGTGTACCGTCGGAATCATCGGACTTTGGGGATGGATAACAAGTGACAACCCTCCGGCCCAGAACCAGCCTTGGTCTACTTCAAAACGCTTGCGAATCAATTCAGGAAGTTCCCCGTGCACGCTGGAAATATTGACACCACCTTTTTCAAAAACATCCCCCTCTTCGATCACGCGGGTATGTCCGCCACCCCCGCCCTCGCGGTCCCAGTCATCGTGACGGAATTTGGCCTTGCCATCGATTTGCTCCAAGCGATCACAAATCTCATCTTGGAGATTTTGGATGTAGGCTTCAAATCTATTTTTGATCGAAGACTCATTTGAGTCCCTCTTCGAAGGTCGCCGGCGCCTCATAGCTTTAGCGACGTGGCGGGGCGCAGGGGGATGATTCTCTATCCACTGCTCGATGGATCTCTCAACATTTCTAAGATCATTCATTACCTCCTCATCAGAAAATCGCAACACAGTAAATCCTTTTTGCTCGAGATCTTTTTGTCGATCTAAATCTTTGTACCATTGCCGTTCGTCTTCGTGGGTGTAGCCATCAACCTCAATAACCAGCTGGAGTTCTTTACACATAAAATCAGCGATATAATTCAACACCGGTCGCTGACGAAGAAAGGTATATCCTTTCATTTTCCCCGCTCTCAACACTTCAGACCAAAGCCTTATTTCAGCTTTTGTTGAGTCTTTTCGAAGCTTACGAGCCAATTCTTTGAGCTTTTTATTATAACCTAAATGATCAAATTTCTTTTCCATTTTATATGTCTTTTTCAGCCAAGGGTACTTTTTATTTTTTTAGAATTTCGCTTTATGTCCTCCTTCGAAGGAGGAAAATGAATTCCGGTGACAACCGGAAGAAAAAGGAGGATGGCCAGGCGTATAATCACTAACTATTTCCATTGCTATAATTTGACTTATTCTCGGTTCGTTTCCCTTACATTCAGATCATTACCAATCAACGCGTTTGTTGCCTTGGGCCATCCCCCTTAATCCCCCTTCGAAGGGGGACACCCTTATCAAAGTTTTTATATGGCAGAATATTCCTTAACTGTATTGATGAAAGCGCGGGCGTTATCTACGGGGATGTTCGGTAAAATACCGTGCCCAAGGTTTGCAATATATTTTTGTGCACCAAATCGGTCGATCATCCGCTTGGTCTGGCGTACAATTTCATCTCGCGGCATCATCAACTTAGATGGGTCAAAATTTCCTTGTAGTACCACATCACCGCGCGTGGCTTCACGGCCATATTCCGGAGTGATTGTCCAATCCAAACCGAGTGCCGAGGCATTGCTTTTAAAACTTAATCTTTCCAGCGCATACCAGCTGCCCTTAGCAAATAAAATCACCGGCACCTCATCAATAGCATCACAAATTTCCATCAGGTACGGCATGGCCCACTCGTTAAAATCTTCGGGACTCAGCAAACCGGACCACGAATCAAAAAGTTGTACCACCTGTGCACCAGCTTCGACTTGGGCTTTCAGATAATCAATCGTAGCCTTCGTTAACTCTTTCATTACGTGCTTGGCTGCATCGGGATGCTGATACATAAACGCCTTGGCCTTGGCAAAATTTTTCGATCCTTCGCCCTGCACCATATAACAAAAGAGCGTCCACGGCGCCCCGGCAAAGCCGATTAGCGGTACGCGTCCATTAAGCTCCTTGCGCGTTAGCGTAATCGCCTCCATTACGTGATTAAGTTTTTCTGGAATATCCTCTGCCAATATCGAAAAGGCATCATCTACACTGCGGATAGGATTCTCCATTACCGGCCCCTTACCTTTTACGAGATCCACGTCAATGCCCAATGCCTGTGGTATTGTTAAGATATCCGAAAAAATGATAGCGGCATCGGGCTCCAGTTCATCAATGGGCTGAATGGTAATCTCGCACGCCAGCTCGGGCGTCTCGACGCGTTCAAAAAACGTGTATTTCTTGCGGAGCTTCATATACTGTGGCAAGTAACGTCCGGCCTGACGCATCATCCACACCGGGGGACGTTCGACTTCTTCGCCGCGTAGTGTTCGTAGTAATAAGTCGTTTTTAAGTTCTGGAAAATTGTTGCTCATAAATACTTTTTTGATATAGCCGCAGATCTACACGGATTAATACAGATTTACCTGTTTCTACCTGTGCTAATCCGCGGCTTCTGTACTTTCTTTGTTAAAAATATAGTCAGCAGTGGTGCGTAAAAGCACTTCGGTGTCAGGTTGCTTAGCAATTTCTACATGCTGATCGGTGTGCTTCTTAAGCGCACCTGCCGTCGTAGGGCCGATAGCAAAAAGTGGTGGCAATTCTTTATCAAACCCAGTGCCTCGGGCAAATCCTTCTACCGCACTGGGGCTGTAAAACAGAATTCCACTCACCGATTTATTCGGCATTTCCACCGGATTAATAATCGTTTCATAAACCTCCAGCTCAATCACTTCTATGCCATCATCCTTCAGTCGGTCAGTCATCTCGTCCCGACTTAAATTTCCATGGAAATAAATGACCGAATTAATTTTTCCTTCCTGCATAATCAACTCAGCCAGATGCTTCCCATCCTGAGTTCTCGGGATTTTAGCATCGAGACCCAACTCCTGAAGGGCATCGCGTGTTTTCGATCCCACTGCAAATATCTGCACTTCGGGACGCACCTGTAATCCGGCTTTCATCAATTCCTCCAACGCTTTAACTCCATTTGTGCTGGTAAAAACCCAATCCGACTTAAGATTCTCATTAATAACTTTCAGTACGCTATCCCAGTAGTCGGGAAAGTTGAACTGTAGCGCTGGTTCTATCATGGGCTCCAGCCCCAGAATACGAGCGTATTCAAACTGCTGTGCAGACAAAGGTCGCGTTACTAAGATATTTCGTTTGTTCTGTCTCATTGATCGCTGATTAAACTGATTAGTATGATTTCGCTGTTATTTCTTCTTATTGCTGAAAGTTAATCATTCTATCAGCGTAATCTGATTCATCCGCGTTCCGATTTCATTTCGTTAATCACCTTAATAGCCCCTTCGCTGAGAAGCATCTGGGCGGCTTCGTGGCCCAGTTCACCGGCTTCACCAACAGTTGACTTTTTCCTCAAAATCATATCGCTCACTGCCATCAAGTGTCAAGCGCAACGGCTTTAAAATGAACTTTCTCATCCTCAATATAAGCATAGGCACCCACCGGGGCGCTGCAACCAGCTTCCATATCGTGTAAAAAATCGCGCTCAATCGTTGTACAAAGTGCCGTTTCATCGTGATTGAGCTGCGATACAATTTCTTCCATCTCACTGTCATCCTCACGAATCATCACTGCCATGGCACCCTGCGCGGCTGCCGAAACCATCCAATCAAGGTATTCACTTATATGATGACCGAGATCGATACGTTCCAATCCGGCCGCTGCAAAAATAGCTCCGTCCCAGTCTTTGTTTTTTACTTTTTCGAGACGAGTATTGACGTTCCCACGGATGTTTACGATTTCATGATGGGGATAACGATTCAACCACTGCGCACGACGCCTGTTACTGCTTGTGGCAATAGTCGCTTTGTAATCAGGATCTTCCAAAAAGTCGGTCCCGTCGGGCGCAACCAGTGAATCGCGGGCATCGGCACGTTCCATAATAGCGGCCACTTTTAGCGGCAAAGGATTTTCGGTCGGCAGATCCTTAAAAGAATGGACGGCAATATCGATCTCGTCGTTGAGCTGTGCGTCATCAAGAGCCTTGGTAAACACGCCCTTACCGCCCATTTCCGTCAGTGGGGTGGTCAGATCCAAATCACCTTCTGACTTAACAAAAATAAGCTCGGTGTCATGGCCGAGCTTCTGCAATTCGCGGGCAACCTTTTCGGCCTGCCACGTTGCTAATTGACTGTCACGCGTTCCAATGCGAATCGTTTTCTTACTCATCTCCGGCCTTGGTTTCGAGCTTAAACATATCATTCACCACTTTTGTCACCTGCTCCGACTCGTGATGATCGCGCAGATGTTCTATGGAATAAGCCGCAATTTTATTCACAATACGACGAGTCAGATTTTCAACCTTTTCTTTATCCGTATCAGAAATTTTATTCTTAAAAAAATCATATTCGTCTTCACGGATGGAATCAAACTTGTTCGTCAACGCCTTAATGGTGGGTACCACCTTCTGTTTGCTTAGCCAGTTCTTATAGTCAGTCAGCTCATCTTCGATAATCTTTTTGACCAGTGGAATATTCTCTTCGCGCTTACGATAGGCCTCATCGGTCACATCCGTCAAAAAGTCCATATTCGCCAGATCCACAAAATCCATTTCCCCTATTTCCGGATCGATATTGCGGGGAACGGACAAGTCCACCATCACTTTAAATTGGGGATCCAGCAGGGAAGGCTTCATATCGTCCAGCGTGATAACCGGCTCTTTAGCTCCTGTTGCAACAATAATCAGATTAGCCTCAGCAATTTCCTCAGGCATCTGTTCCATATCCGCCACTTGAAGATCGAATTTATCCGCCACAAACTCGGCCCGTTCTCGCGTCCGGTTGATAAGTGTGAGCTTTTTAGCACCGAGATTGATCAGATTCTTACACGTAACTTTACCAATCTTGCCGGTTCCAACCAGTAGAATATTTTTGTCTTTCAAATTGTCGAATGTCTTCACGGCAAACTTTACCGCCGCATAAGCGGTAGTAGCTGCTCCTTCACCAAGCGACGTCTCGTTACGCGAACGTTTGTGTGCCCGGAAAACATGCTGCATTAGCCGGTGGAGCTCACCGTCCACGGCATCCATTTCGCTGGCCAACTCGTATCCTTCTTTCACCTGCTTTACCACCTGCAGGTCGCCAAGAATCTGGGAATCGAGCCCAACGGTAACCTGAAAAAGATGATCAACCGCCTGCTGCCCTTCTTTTTCAAATCCATAATTGTGAAACTCTTCCAGCGAAGCATTGGAATAAGTCACCAGAAGGCGAATCAGTTCCTGGGGCGTCACGTCCTGCCCAAAGATCTCCGTCCGATTACAGGTCGAAACAACAAATAAGCTGTTAATACCTTCGCGTTTAGCACCTGCGATAAGCTCTCGCTTCTGAGCATTTTTCAAGCTAAAACGTTCGCGCACATCAATGGTTGCCTCCCAGTGATTTACGCCAACAACACAAAAATCCGATATTTGAGGTTGCTCTGACATCTATTTAGACAGAAACTTTTTTAGATGTTTGCTCTTCCTGTTCACCATCGACTTCGTGATCCAACTTGTCCAAAACCTGATCAGCCAGA
This sequence comes from Fodinibius sp., assembly GCF_034521915.1. Taxonomy (GTDB): domain Bacteria; phylum Bacteroidota; class Rhodothermia; order Balneolales; family Balneolaceae; genus Fodinibius. The sequence goes on along the minus strand of NZ_JAXHLU010000004.1, from coordinate 46,266 downwards.
GCTTCAATAAACTTTGGATGATCGTTAATCCCTTCCATCACTTTAAGGTTTTCAAATTCGTAACCCTCCTCTTCGAGATCCTCGACCAGCTCAACACCTAACTCAAACAGCGTTTCCACGTGATCGGTCACAAAAGCAACCGGAATCATCAAAAAGTTTTTAATACCGTACTCGATATGTCGCTCCACAAGTTCGGCGGTATTGGGCTGCGTCCATTTTTGTGGACCCACCTTTGATTGATATCCCAGCCAGTAATCGTAGTCGTAGCCACGCATCTCCATAATAGCTTCCATCGTCTGGTTGATCTCCGTGGTATAGGGATCTCCGCTTCGCACCTCGAGCTTAGGCGTACCGTGTGCACTAAATATAAAGTGCGTTTTGTTGCGCGTTTCTTCATCCATTTCGGCCAGGGCCTCATCAATGCGATCGTTCATCGCAGTGAGATACTTTTCATCGAGATGATAATTCTTAACATGAAACTCTTTCCAAGGGGTATCATGACCAAACTTCTCATCACGCTTGGTTTCCCAATCGCGATAACTACTGCCGGTTGTCGTCCAGGAAAATTGAGGATAAAGTGGTACCATCACGGCATGCGTAATGCCATCCTCAACCATATCGTCCATCGTGGTTTCAGCAAACGGTAGCCAATAACGCATACAGGTATAAACCTTTACTTCATGATCGGGAATTATCTTCGAAAGATGCTTCTCAAGCCCGCGCCGCTGTTTTTCGGTTAGACTATTTATGGGCGAACAGCAAGTTGATACAACGTTTTTTTTGCGATTCAGACAGTGCTTATTTCCCATACATCCCTTCGGACAGCCATTTATTTCCTCATAATCCTCTTGGACATTCGGGGCTCGAAACTTTGAAATTATCTTCGCAAAAATGTCCTGAAATTTTCCGCCGCCCAATTTAATGATATCTTCATCTCTAAAGAGATTATACAAAAATGGTCGAACGGCGTAGTCGGCAGTGGGACCACCAAGATTCATCAATACAACACCGATACGTTTCTCTTCTTCTGCCATAAAATTATTTCCCTATTTCAAGCCTGTACAGGCTGATTTTTTATTTCGACATTCAACTGAATGCAATCTTCATTCATCATGGTGAAGAAAGTCATTCTTTGTGAAGGAAATTTGAAGAAGAGCTGGTGAATTCTATTTAGAATCAGTCTAACTGCAGGAATATAACGCGTATTTATCCCTTAGGCAGAGTAAACCAAAAACGGGTTCCTTCCCCGACTTCACTTTCCACGTGGATATCAGAACCGTGACCTTTTAAAATGCTCTTTACGACCGCCAATCCAAGTCCGGTACCTCCCTTATCGCGGGAGCGTGCTTTATCCGTGCGGTAGAATCGATCGAACAAACGATCCAGATGTTCATCTGATATTCCAATACCGGTATCTTCTACAGCAACCGTCACTTCAGCATCTTCGGCTCTGTAGGTAACATCCACTGATCCTTCATTCGTGTATTTCAACGCATTTGAGATCAGGTTGTCCATCACCTGTTCAATTTTCCCGGGATCTCCAACGGCTTTACAGGAGTGCTGATCGATATTTAATTCCAATCCTTTATCTTTGGCCTTGTCACTATACCAATCCTCCATATGTCGTGCAATATCAGCCAAATCAAACTCCTGCCTTTCCACGAAATACTCATCAGAATCGTATCGCTGAAGAATCTTCAAATCTTTAAACAGATGTGAAATCCGTTCGGTCTGTTTCTTTGCTGTAGTGATATATTTATCCTTTTTCTCTTCTGATAATTCATCCAGTTCCAGCATGTCAAGCGCGCCGGAAATGGTATGTAGCGGATTGCGAATTTCATGCGTAATATCCGCAAAAAACTGGCGCTGCTTCTCGGCAAACTGCTTTATTTGCTCGGTGTCGGCCCGCAGTTTCGATGCCATCTGGTTGAGCGATGTTGCCAGCGTTCCAAACTCATCACTGCGATTAATATCAATCTCCCGATCCACGTCACCGTCAGCAATATCCTGTGCAGCATCTTTTATCTGTGTGATTGGTTTCGTAACGTAGCGGGCAATCCATATACTGACGATCACCACCAATCCGATGGAAATAAACATCCCGTAATAGATAATCCAGCGGATAGTTTTGATGGGCTCATAGATCTGATCCTTAAACTGGGCGGCCTGCAGAAACACAGTGCCGGCCGTAGAATCAGGAAGCATAATATAGCTTTTCAGAACTTCTGAATCAGAATTTCGGGGAAGCAACGGCAGGTTATCACGGGCTTTCAAACTTTCAATAATGCCGGCGTCCAGTTTCTGTGTGGGAGTAATGGTAGTATCACTGCTTTGATAACTGTCGATTAGCTTTCCGGTAGAATCGTAAACAGCCAGCTGGTATCCTGATGTACGTGCGGTCTTTAATAACCGATCCTCAAAATTTTCATCATCTGATAAATTTGCCGCCGTCACCGCCAGCCAGCGGGTATCACGCTCCATTTCTGCGCGCCCTTCTTCGAGCAGATAGTCGCGAATAAATAAAATAGAGTAGCTGCTGATGGAAGTTATCCCAAAAATCAACAGCAGGATAAATGTCCACGCTAATTTTGAACGAATCTTCATAAAACACAGGTTACGCTAGTTGTACTGATGCCCACTGATTTATAGAGGTCTTTGCAAAACCCAGAAAATTAAGCTTGTCATTGCGAGCTTGAGAAGCCTGCCTGCGCGGAGCCTTCTATATATATGAGAAACTATTTTAAAAAAGCTTCGGCATAGGCAGGCAATCTCCCAATCAAAGTTAATAAAAGGAGATCGCCGCATTACATTCCCCGCATAGGCGGGACAAGGCGCAATGACAGTAAGGTTTTGCAAAGGCCTCTTATATCTGTTATAACTCACCATATCCTTTAAAGACGTGTCTTTCTACACTTTGACAATTTCGCGGTTTAGGCCGTATCCGATACCGCGATAAGTTTTTATCACTTCTCCGGCATCGCCCATCTTCAGTCGCAAATTTTTTACGTGTACATCCACCGTGCGATCAAAGACATATCGGTCATCTTCTGTGATGTGTTCTAAAATTTCCTGCCGCGTATAAACACGTTTTGGATTTTGATAAAAGAGTTCGATCAGCGTGTACTCCGTCGACGTCAGTTCAATTTTCTCATCCTCCACATACAACTCCTTGGCATCCGTGTCCAGATAAGTATCACCGTACTGTAACCAATTGGCTTTCTGGGGATTTTGACGACGCAGCAGCGATTCCACATGCGCCTTTACCAACGGAAGGCTGGCCGGTTTGGGAATGTAATCATCGGCTCCAAGCTCCAGCCCCTCAATCTCATCCTGCTCTTCATCTTTGGCCGTTAAAAAAATTACGGGTATATCATTCAGTACGGGATGGCTGCGAATATGCTTGCAGATCTCCTTGCCGTCTACATTGGGAACCATAATATCGAGAATTGCCAGATGTATTTCCCCGGCGTATTGCTCAATAAGCTCCAGCGCTCGATTACCTTCATGGGCTACGAGTACTTCATAATCATTCATCTCCAGGAAATTGGCCAGCATCTCTGCCGGTTCCTCTTCATCTTCAACTAATAATATGCTATGCTTTGGTCTCACAATAATTATTTTTACTTATAATAATGAGTCAAGAACAGCTTTTACTCACAAATCGTTGATTGCCATAAAATAGCAAATGTTACCGAGTATCTGAATAAGTGCATCTTCTCATATCATTTTTGTCATAGTACTTCGGTTTATACATTTTAAAATCTACAATAACAGAATAGTACTACAAATCGTATTTCCAAATGTCATTTCAAGATAAGATTGTATGGATTACCGGCGCTTCCTCGGGGATTGGAGAAGCCCTTACTTATGAACTCAGTAACCGGGGCGCAAAACTTATTCTCTCATCGCGACGCGAAGAAGCCCTAGCGGAAGTTAAAAATAATTGCAAAAATCCCGCCGACGTTCACATCATTACGCTTGACCTTGCCGAAACAGATCAGCTTCCAGCCAAAGCAAAAGAGGCACTCAACATCTACGGTCATATTGATTACCTCTTTAATAATGGAGGCATCAGTCAGCGATCGGAGGCTGTTGATACCCAGCTGGAGGTTGTACGCAAAGTCATGGAGATTAATTTCTTTGGCACAGTTGCCTTAACAAAAGCAGTATTGCCGTCAATGATCGAGCGCCAAGCAGGACATATTGTTGTTACCAGCAGCGTAATGGGGAAATTTGGCACAAAGCTGCGATCGACCTATGCAGCCTCAAAACATGCTTTACACGGCTATTTTGACAGTCTCCGGCAAGAACTATACGATGATAATATTAAGATCTCCCTGGTTTGTCCGGGATTCATCAAAACGGATATTACTAAAAATGCACTGGAAGGTGACGGCAGCAAGCACAATAAAATGGGCAAAGGACAAAAAAACGGAATGCCGGCTGATGAATTTGCCGAAAAGCTCATCCCAAAAATCCTGAAAGAGAAGGATGAAATTTATATAGGCGGTCGTGAGGTTTGGGCCGTGTATTTAAAACGACTTTTCCCACGGCTTTTAAATAAAATGCTGCGCAATACTGAAGTGACTTAAAAACAATCATCCCAACCGTTTACGCTTATTTAGATAAGCCAGTAACGCCAAGTCAAACTCACTTTGGGTATCCAACTGTTCGAAATCGATCTGGAACTCACTGCACGCCATTTTAAATTTGTGAGTCAGCTCCTCCACTTTTTTCTGATAATCTTCGCGGATCTGCGAGGGTACCACCTCCATCTGTGAGCCTGTCTCCATATCCTGCATCACTAACCGCCGGTCGGGAAAATCCAGCTCCCGTTCACTTTTTTCTTCCAAGACATTAAAAAGTAATACCTCGTGTTTACTGTGACGCAGGTGCTTTAGAGCTGAAATCAGCTGATCATGTTTATCTACATTTTCAAAGAGATCGGTAAGCACAACAACCAAACTTCGATGGTTGAGACGTTCGGCCACCTCGTGCATAGCCTGTGCCGTTGCGGTTTGACGCTTATTTTTATCCGCATTCTTTTCCTGCTCAAGCAAGTTTTCGAACTCTGCAAATAACCTTCGAAGGTGCGAATACGACGACTTTGCCGGAATAAAATTATTAATCCCTTCATCAAAGGTAATCAACCCACAGGCATCGCGCTGGCGATTCATCAGATACATGAGCGACGACCCAAAATGGATAGCATACCGCAGTTTGCTCCAAGGGCTAAAATATTTATAAAACATCGAGCTGCTGGTATCCAACAAGACATAGCAGCGGAGGTTCGTCTCTTCCTCGTACTTTTTCACATAAAGCCGCTCGGTTTTGGCGTACACCTTCCAGTCGATATGCTTGATTTCATCACCGGGATTGTACGGTCGGTGCTCGGCAAATTCGACGCTGAATCCGTGGTGCGGACTTTTATGCAGCCCGGATATAAAACCCTCCACAATTTTTCGGGCACGCAGCTCAAGCGGAGCCAATTGCGACAGTAATTCGTGATCAAGCAGCATATTCATTGTTTCTTTTAATTTGAAGCTTTAAACTAACGAATCTTTCCCTAATCCCGTATTCAATAATAGGGAGAGATAAAAAAGAGTTTAAAGTTTATTCTTTTATACAAATGGTTATTTTAGGAGTCCGATTTATGGGCAAACCTTTCTGAAATACTGTAACAAAGTTCAATAATTATGGCGCAAGTAATTACCTCCGCAGATCAAATTGATTTTACCGTTGATGACCGTCCATCCATGCCCCTGCCTACCGAGGTGCTTATGGTTCGGCCACTACATTATTCTGTAGATTATGTTATCAATCCCCATATGGCGGATCAGGTGGGCAAGGTTGATAAAATTGAAGCCAATAATGAATGGAACCTCGTACGCTCGCTTTTTGATCAAATCGGGATGAACATCAACGTTATTGAAGATCAGGAAGGACTGCCCGATATGGTTTTTTGTGCCAACCAGAGCTTACCCTATATCGACGAAGATGGCAACACACATGTTTTTATGAGCATCATGCACGCCGATGAGCGCAAAGATGAGGTGCCCTATATTGAGCAGTGGTATCGCCAAAACGGCTATAAAATTCATTACCTGGATGAGGATAAGATTAACGACTTTGAAGGTTGTGGCGACGCCATTTGGCATACGGGCAAACGATTACTCTGGGGCGGATATGGCTACCGGTCATCCTTAGAGGCATACGAAACAATTTCTGATACGTTTGACGTACCCATCCTGGCGCTCGAACTCGTTGACGAATCATTCTATCATCTGGATACCTGTCTGTGTGTGCTGGATGAACATACGGCCCTGATTTATCCCGATGCTTTCACCGAAGAGGGACTCGAGATGATTAACAAGATGTTTGATAAAGTCATCCATGCATCTAAGTATGAGGCGGAAAAACTTTTTGCCTGCAATGCCTCCTGTCCCGACGGGCGCAACGTAATTATTCAGCAGGGCTGCACCGATGTAAACAAGAATTTGCGTGATCATGGATTTTCAGTACATGAAGTCAGTACCTACCAATTTCTAAAAAGCGGCGGTAGTGTCTTTTGCATGAAGATGTTGTTGTGGTGAGATAGTTATGAGTACTGAGTAGTAAGTATTGAGACGACCTGCTTTTACTTTATTTATAGTTTAATAACCAATTCTGGCACCATTACTCTACAGCAGTGCTTTTTTATCTCTTAAACCATATTCTGTGTTGTCACGCTTCTTACCCATTACGATGCTGGAGCTTTATAGTCAGATTAAGACAACACTTTCATAGCCTGATGATGAATCATCAGGAAACATAAATTAAGCTCACTTTAAGTGAGCTTTTATTCATCTAAATCTAATAATATAGACCACAGATTCATCTGTGGGATTAAAAAGCCACGGAACGTATTTATTGCCATTTCTCTTTTAGCAAAAAAACACAGATACCAAAGCCATGAAATATCAGGCAGAATCACAAGGATCTAAATATCGCTGCGCATATTGCGGAGAGGTAAGCCACACCTTCGTAGACCCTTCTCAAGGCAATACGCAAAAATATATTGAGGATTGCCCCCGATGTATTCGGGGCCGACCGAATGAACTTTCGATCTCTTATGATAAGTGGAACGACAATTTTATTATCCAAAGTCGTAAATCTCAGTAGGATACATTAATCTCAAATCTTCCTTTGAAAATAGATATTCGGATTTGTATCTTTCCACAGTTTTGCGCTGGAGCTGAATAAAGCGTACACATTTTGAAATCTTGATGCTCTAAAAGAATTCTTTTGATCTACCAATCTACTAAATTTAAAGTAGATGGCAGGCTCAACTGCCATAGAAAATTTCCGAACGGCACTTCGATTCGGAAATCTCACATTCCATTCCCTTTTTCAAAATCCGACTTATTGTTAGTCGGATTTTTTTTATGTCTAAACTTTAATTCCACAAAACCAATACACCCTCACTATGTCACTCTATCCCAGAGATAAAGCTATCATTGCTCTATCCGACGGCACCGTAGAACACGGCTACGCCATCGGCAAAAAAGGTACTACCGGCGGTGAACTCTGCTTTAACACCAGCATGGTCGGCTACCAGGAAATTTTTACTGATCCCAGCTACTACGGTCAGCTCATGATGATGACCTACCCACATATCGGAAACTACGGCACCATGAGCCGCGACGATGAAGCCCGCAAGGTGATGATTGCCGGATTGATTGTACGATCCTTTTCGTGGGAGCACAGCAATTCACAAGCCGACGGTAACCTGCAGGAATATCTGGAACGCAACGAAGTAGTTGGCATTACCGGTATTGATACCCGAAAGCTGGTGCGACACATCCGCAGCAAAGGAGTAATGAATGCGGTCATCTCATCTACCGAACTTGATGAGAACAAGCTGGTTGAAAAGGCCAAGAACTGGGATGACATGGTTGGCCTTGAACTGGCGACTGAAGTTACGCGCAAGGAACCGCAAACGTTTCACAGCGATGGTCCTTTTAAAGTTGCCGCTTTCGACTACGGTATCAAACAAAGTATCATTGATAATCTCGTAGATCGGGGATGCACGCTTAGGGTATTTCCAGCAAAGGGGGACTTCAAAGAAGAACTCGATCAGTGGAATCCCGACGGATTCTTTTTTAGCAACGGTCCCGGCGACCCGGATGCCACGGCCAAATATGCGCTGGATGCCGTAAATTATGCGAAAGAGACCGGCAAACCGATATTCGGCATTTGTTTGGGACATCAGCTTATGGCTCTCTCTGAAGGCATCCAAACAACCAAAATGTTTGTAGGTCACCGCGGAGCCAATCATCCGGTGAAGAACCTCGAAACCGGCCTGGTTGAAATCACGACGCAAAATCATGGATTTGCCGTAGATGAAGAAGCGCTGGATAAATCCAAAGTAGAGGTAACCCATGAAAATCTGAACGACGGCACTATTGAAGGACTCCGGTTTAAAAACTTTCCGGGCATGTCGGTACAATATCACCCCGAAGCATCGCCCGGTCCGCACGATTCTCGCTACCTCTTCGACCAGTTTCTGGATATGATCAAAGAAGGAAAAGGAAAGCTGGTTTAATAAAAATACCAATAGTATGGACGCGGCGCGCCGTGTCTCGGCAGAAAGTCTAAAAATTTTTAATTAGAAAAACAGATACCCAATAACCCAATGCCACGACGCAACGACATCAACAAAATTCTTATCATCGGATCAGGACCAATCGTAATTGGTCAAGCAGCAGAATTTGATTATTCTGGATCTCAGGCTTGTAAATCGCTTCGAGAAGACGGCTACGAAGTAGTCCTAATTAACTCAAATCCGGCCACGATCATGACCGACCCTATGATGGCCGATGAGGTTTACCTTAAGCCGCTTACCGAGGAATCTATTAAAGAAATTGTAGAAATCGAAGAACCCGATGCGGTACTGCCTACCATGGGTGGACAAACGGGATTAAATTTGACCCGAAATCTACAGCAAGAGAACTATTGGACAGAGCGCGATATTAAAATCATAGGTGTAGATATTGATGCCGTAGATATCACCGAAGATCGCCAACAGTTCCGTGACCTAATGGATGAAATTAACATTCCGCAGTGCAAAAGCCGAGCGGCCGAATCGGTATTGGAGGCCAAAGAAATTGCTGAAGAGTTAGGCGGACTTCCCATCGTCATTCGTCCCTCATTCACAATGGGCGGCGCCGGGGGAGGTATCGTCTGGTCCGAAGATGAGTTTGAGAAAAAAGTATTGCGCGGACTTGAAATGAGTCCCGTACACCGTGTACTCATCGAAGAGTCTATTTTCGGATGGAAAGAATTCGAACTTGAGTTACTTCGTGATCCCAATGACAATGTGGTCATTATTTGTACCGTTGAAAATGTCGATCCGATGGGCGTGCATACCGGTGATTCAATGACGGTAGCTCCATCCCAAACACTCACGGATAAGCAATTTCAAATGTTACGCGATGCGGCCATCAAAATGATGCGTTCGATTGGTACCTTTGCCGGTGGATGTAATGTGCAGTTTGCCGTAGAGCCGGGCAGCGACCGATATGTAGCTATCGAAATTAATCCGCGCGTGAGCCGGTCTTCTGCTCTCGCGTCCAAAGCAACCGGATATCCCATCGCAAAAATTGCAACGAAGCTGGCGGTAGGCTATAATCTCGACGAACTGCCCAATCCCATTACCGGAAATACTTCAGCCTGCTTTGAACCATCCATCGATTACGTAATCGTAAAAGCGCCGCGCTTCAACTTTGAGAAGTTTCCCAATGTAGATGAGGAACTCACCACGCAGATGAAAGCGGTGGGCGAAGTGATGTCGATCGGTCGAAATTTCCCCGAAGCGCTGAATAAAGCGTATCAGTCGCTCGAAATCGGTCGATCCGGATTGGGCGCCGACGGCTACAACGAGATTGATCGCAAGGAGGTACGCGAACGACTCAAAAAGCCATACTGGGATCGCATGCTGAACATCCGCAACGCCTTTAAGTTTGGGGCTTCGGTTGAAGAAATTGCAGATATCACCAAAGTTGATCCTTGGTTCCTGCAACAAATTCGATACATGGTTTCCCTTGAAAACCGTACCGAAGGACAATCACTCGATACCATCACAAAGGAAGATCTCTTTGAACTCAAACAAGCCGGCTTTGGGGATGAACAAATTGCCTGGATGATGAGCCAGAGTAATGGCGAAGTGACCGAAAAAGAGGTACGCAAAAAACGTAATGAATTCGACTTGAAGCCTTCGTTTAAAGTTGTGGATACCTGCGCCGCAGAATTCCCCGCTGAGACGCCTTACTTTTACTCCGCTTACGAAGGGGAAAACGAGAGCGAAGCATCCGACAAAAAGAAAGTGATGATCCTCGGAAGCGGTCCCAACCGCATCGGTCAGGGTATTGAGTTTGACTACTCTTGCGTGCACGCTGTTAAAGCTACCCAGGAAATGGGCTACGAAGCGATTATGGTGAATTGTAACCCTGAGACGGTTTCTACTGATTTCGACACCGCCGATAAGCTCTACTTTGAGCCGGTCTTCTGGGAGCGTGTAATGGATATTTACGAGCACGAACAGCCCGAGGGCGTTATCCTACAAGTGGGCGGACAAACCGCGCTTAAACTTGGGAAAAAGTTTGTAGAAGAAGGTATCAAGATTTTCGGGACTGACTTCGAGATGATCAACTTCGCAGAAGACCGCGGATCATTTTCGAAATTCCTGAAAAAGCTCGATATCCCCTTCCCTTCGTACGGTACAGCCGAAGATGTAGAGGGCGCCTTAAAAATCGCGGATCGCATCGGTTATCCCGTACTTATCAGACCAAGTTATGTACTGGGCGGACAGGGCATGCGCATCGCAGTAAAACAGGAAGAGCTTGAATTTTACACCGAGCGCGTCCTCGAAACCCATCCCGAAAATGCCTTCCTCATTGATAAGTTTTTGGAAAATGCGGTTGAGGTAGATGTGGATGCCGTTTATGACGGAGAGGATATGCATATTGCAGGGATCATGCAGCATATCGAGCCAGCCGGTGTACATTCAGGTGACTCTACCGCGGTCATTCCGACTTATTCACTGAGTGATACCGCTATCGAAAAAATTAAGGAGTATCACGAAAAAATTGCCTCAAACATGAACATCAAAGGGTTCCTGAACGTACAGTATGCCGTTAAAGGCGACGATGTGTATGTGCTTGAAGCTAATCCTCGGTCAACGCGGACCATTCCGTTCCTCGCAAAAGCAACCGGACGTCCCGAGGCACGAATTGCCGTTAAGGTAATGCTCGGTGCAAAGCTCAAAGACTTTGATAAAGAAGATTTAACTTCTAAGCTTAAGAATTGGGCCATAAAAGAACCGGTCTTCCCCTTTGATAAATTTCCGGAAGTTAAAAAAGAGCTGGGGCCCGAAATGAAATCCACTGGAGAAACCATCTACTTTATGGAGGATTTCAACGACGAACATTTCAAGAAACCGTACGAGTTTAAAAGTCTTTATCTGAGTAAGTAACATCACAGATTAAACTGATTTATCTAATTGTTTGATAAAATTATTTGTAAGGATTAAAGCCTACGCAGATCATTCTTATAAATGATAATACTATCAGTGAATTCAGATAAATCAAGTAAATCTGTGATAAAATGAGTGAAAAATACAAGTACAGCGATCTTACCGGTGCTGTGATTGGTGCGGCTATGCAGGTACATTCAGCTTTAGGTAACGGTTTTCCTGAAGTTATTTACCAACGTAGTTTAGCCATCGAATTCCAGAATCAAAATATCAGTTATAAACGAGAGGAATCGATGCCTCTATTTTACAAGGGCCAATCGATAGGTAAAAGAATGGCTGATTTTCTGATTGAAGATAAGGTATTGGTAGAACTAAAGGCGCTTTCAGAAATCAATGAAACACATTATAATCAGGTGCTGAATTACCTAACTGCTTTTCAACTGGAAATAGGTCTTCTCATAAATTTCAGCGAAAACAGCCTTAACTTTAAACGATTTATAAATAGTAAATTATAATACCGATCATAATCTGTGGTATCAGATTAATCTAACACATCAGCGATACATGATTACAGAAGCACGCGACAAGCTTAACAACGTTTTTGGATTTGAAGATTTTCGCCCCCTGCAAGAAGATATTATTGCAAATGTTATGGACGAGAAAGATACACTCGTCATTATGCCTACGGGAGGTGGAAAATCGCTTTGCTACCAGATTCCAGCACTTCTTTTTGATGGGCTCACGGTGGTCGTATCCCCACTAATATCGCTGATGAAGGACCAGGTGGAACAGCTTCGCCAGTACGATATTCCTGCCATTTATCTTAATAGTTCACTTACTGACGAAGAATATGAACGCAATATCCAGCGACTAAAAGACAAAAAAGTAAAGATGTTGTACCTGGCACCGGAAACTTTGCTCATGGAACGCACGCTCAGGCTACTTGATAACCAGCGTATTGATCTGTTTACCATTGACGAAGCGCACTGTATTTCAGAATGGGGACACGATTTTCGTCCTGATTACCGCGAGCTTACTACCGTACGTGACCGGTATCCCGAAGCCACCTGCCTGGCGTTAACTGCTACGGCCACACCACGTGTTCGCGAAGATATCAAAAACGTCTTAGAGTTCGAGGATTCTGATACATTCCTTGGCAGCTTCGATCGTAAAAACCTGTTCCTGAAAGTAGCGGACAAAGAAGATCCGGTGGAACAAACCCTCGATTTTCTATATACCCGAAAAAAACAGTCGGGAATTATTTACTGCTTCTCCCGTAAGCAGGTAGAAGAACTTTTTGTGGAATTGAAAAAAGCAGGGCACTCCGTAAAGCCCTATCATGCCGGACTCTCAAAACGACTCCGAAATCGTAACCAAGAACTCTTTATCCGAGACGATGTCAACATCATTGTAGCGACCATTGCGTTTGGAATGGGAATCGATAAGCCAAACGTTCGTTTTGTAATGCACTTCGATATGCCCAAAAATATTGAGTCGTACTATCAGCAAATTGGCCGCGCCGGTCGTGACGGTTTACGATCTGATTGTCTGCTGTTATACAGCCGATCTGACAAGCAGAAGATTCAGTATTTCATTAATCAAAAAGAAGGCAGACAAAAGGAGGTAGCCGAAAAGCACCTTAAGGATTTGATGAAGTTCCTGGAAACGGATGAATGTCGTCGCGTACCATTAATGGAATATTTTGGAGAAACCTACAAAAAGGATAACTGCGGCATGTGTGATAACTGTCTGTCGGTAGATGCAGAAGTGGAAGATTTAACGGTTCAAGCTCAAAAAATGCTATCCTGTATTGCGCAAACAGACGAACAATTTGATAGCTATTATCTTGCAGATATTCTGCGCGGGTCCACCAAGGCAAAAGTACTTAAAAACGGCCATGATGAGCTATCAACCTATAATATTGGTACAGAGTGGGCCAAGGAGCATTGGATTTTATTGGCACGGCTGCTTGTGAAGCAAGGATATTTGCAAACCGAAGAAGAAAAAAACGCATTGCATATTACCGATCAGGGACAAGCCGTATTAAATGGCAAAGAAAATGTATTTGGCGTTCTTGATCGTACAGAAAACGTAGTCGATGATGAATCCATTGATCGTACTACGACCGAAGTAGAACAAAATTATGACAACGATCTCTTTGAGCAGTTGGAGGTCAAGCGTAAAGAACTGGCCGACGAGCAATCAGTTCCACCCTACGCCATATTTCCGGATACAACACTTATGGAGATGGCGTACTATTATCCCCAATCAAAAGATAAGCTAATGCCTATTTACGGGATAGGATCAGTGAAGCTAAAAAAATATGGCACTGACTTTTTAAAAATTATTAACAAATACTGCCGTGCCAAAGATGTTGAGGAAAAGAGCGAAGCGCTCGAAGAAAAATTAAAAAAGTTCCAGGAGTATGGTGAGCCCTATGAGCGCATCGGCAAGGAATATAATGCCGGAAAATCCATTGACCATCTATCCGAACAGTTTGGCGTTAAAGATGTGACCATCATCAAGCATCTAAAAAAATATTTAAAAGAAGGAAATAATATTCGTCCCGAAGGAATTGTAGAAGTTTCTTCGCTTTCACATCGCAAACGAGAAGAAGTCATGGACATTATGGCCGAAGTGCCCACGCACATGATACGTAAGGTCTATACCGAGCTCGATAAATCAGTAAGCTATAGCGAGCTGCGTATCATTCAGCTATATTATATGGCTAAAAGCAATAAGTAAATAAAACGTCGGTGCTCGTACTTCCTAATTCCCTATATTTGCAAATAATAACGGCACCGATTTTTATCTATTTGTTTAACAAAACCACTTCTGCTTTTTTGTATTTATATCACATCTGAGGCGATCTTTTCTTATCATTAGAGGTATATTAACCTAAATTCAAAACTGATCCATGAGTTCTCGCAATATCGTTGTGGCATTTGGTGGTATTTCGCCGGAGCATGAAGTATCAGTGCTTACCGCCATGCAGGTTATCGCTTCCCTGAAAGGGACCAATTATAACGTCGTTCCGCTTTACATTTCAAAATCGGGACGATGGCTGACTGGCGATACACTTCTGGAAATGGAAAATTATCAAGATCTTGACGAGCTGAAAGAACAGGCTACCCACTGTACTTTTTCTCATGACAATTTAGGAAAGCCGGTACTGCTGGAAACAGAGAAAAAAGGATTCTTTAATTCTCCCGAAAGCTATCCGATTTATGCTCTAATCCCGGCATTTCATGGCTCAGAGGGAGAAAATGGCGCTTTTCAAGGAACGTGCGAAATGTATAACGTTCCCTATGCAGGCAGCGGTGTTTTTGCATCAAGCCTTGGGATGGACAAGATAAAAGCAAAAGATATTTGCAGAGCTCATGACATACCTGTCGTAGAGGGATTCGATTTCTTCGAATCAGAATGGGTTAAAGACCAGCAATCGATTTTAGAATTTGCCGAGCAGCTCGGTTATCCGGTTATCTTAAAACCCGTAAATTTAGGAAGTAGCATCGGCGTTTCCAGAGTAGAACGCGAAGATGAACTTATTGAGGCTATTGAAACTGCTTTCCGATATGATGAAAACCTGATGGTCGAAAAAGCCATATCACCCCTCATTGAGATCAACTGCTCGGTGTTAGGTACTTCTCATAATCTTCAAACAAGTGTTTGCGAACGTCCACTTGGACAAGACGAAACACTTTCATTTGAGGATAAGTATCAGTCCGATAATGGTTCCCAAAAAGGAATGGCTTCGGCAGATCGAGAAATTCCCGCAGATATTTCAGATGAGCTTACCCAAAAAATTCAGTCACGGTCAGAAAAGATATTTAAATTATTTAGAGCTTCGGGCATTGCTCGGTTCGACTTCCTGATTAATGCAGATACCGAAGAGCTCTATTTTAATGAGATTAACACCATTCCCGGGTCATTCTCGTTTTATCTTTGGGAGGAAAGCGGAATGAATATGCGCAAATTAATGCTAAAATTAATCGACATAGCTATCAAACAGCATCAGAAGAAAGTGGGTCGTATCCGCTCTTATGATACGAATCTCCTGAATGAAAAAGCTGTAAAAGGCATTAAGGGCTTAAAAGGTGCTCAACAAGAACCCTTGGATAAATAAACGTTATCAACCATAATTTTCGGATCATGAAATTAATTAGCTCACAGAATTATTTACCTGTACTCATTGTATCGTTGGTGTTGCTGTGGGGATGTAAACAGCCAGAAACTGTCGTTATTGAAGATGCGCCCACCGCTTCGGCCCCTGCAGATACCACTGAAGAATATCCCACCGGTGATGACAATTCGGACTTCAGAAAATTAGTCATCGGCGAATATCAATCTATTACAAGTTTTGATCCTCTGCTGGCAGACAATGGTGCAACCATGCGAGCCCTGCAGCTCATTTATGAAGGCCTCGTCCGCCTGGATTCCAATGGTAATACCGTTCCTGCAGTAGCAAAAAACTGGGAAGTAAGTAATGACTCTCTTACCTATACCTTTACACTCAACCAAAATATTTACTATCACGACAGCGAAGTATTCAGCACCGGAACGGGACGTCGACTCACAGCCCAAGATGTTAAATTTGTATTTGAACGAATGGCCAAAGCCGGGAATCCATCAACAGCTGCAAAGTTATTTTGGAATATCAAAGGTTTCGAGCCTTATTATCAGGAACAGCACAACGTTTATGAGCCGGAAAAACGGACACTCTCTGAGGTATCGGGCATCCAAACTCCAAACGATAGCACCGTTGTTTTTGAACTCCATGAGGAAGACCCGCAATTTTTAGAAAAGCTGGCAACACCCTATGCACTTATCTATCCCCGTGAGGCTGTCAATAACACACAAAAATCTTTCGCACCCGTGGGGTCAGGTCCATTTACGCTTTCATCCCAAAGAGCAGATTCGGGCTATATCTTTGCCAAATCCCAAAAATATCATGCATACAAAACCATTCGCTTAAACAGAGTGGATATTCTTACAAGCAGCTCCGAATCTAACCTAATACGACAAATGGCGTCAGGCAATATCCATCTGCTCCCTGAAATTGGACCCAATATAATACAGAATTTTGCTACAGATGCAGGAACACTTAAAGCAGGATTCAATGATCGGTATACATTGACGAAACGGAACAACCCCATTGAAATTACTCTCCGCTTCAATCCAAATACAGACATTACGGAAGAAGATGCAGAACGCATCTCTCGCTTGACCTACGCGAATACTTCATCCTATTTTGAACAGCTGCCCGACCCTATTGTTGCTGTTGATTCAACTGAAAATCAGCAACCATCAGATACAACCATTACTGAAGAGAACTTATATGCGGTTTTTTCTGACGACCCCTTTATACGAACATACCTGGGTAACCTTTCAAAAATTTTGAATCGACAGGGGGTTAATCTGGAAATGACTAAGTTTCGAATACCTACAAGGAATACTGAGCTATGGGTTACACAGCACGCTTCGTTCATAAATGAAGATAAGGATAAATTGAATAATAATTATCCCGTAGTCTTCCGCTTTCGGGTGTATCCAACGGCTCTGCAGCGCAATGAGATAACGGGTCTCAACTTTAATCAATACGGATGGTGGCTTAACTTGCGCGGGGTTTCTCTTCCGACTGCCGACAAACTGAATTAGTATCATGAAATTTGCCGTAATAGCAAATCCCACAAAATACTCCGTTAAAGAACCCTTTGTCGACCTACTCAAGTGGTCAGATGAGCACGAAGTGCAGGTCTACTTCTGTTCAGATCTGCGTACATTATACGATGGTGAAGACCATCCTTCGGCAGTGGTTGTTGACGATGAAGAGTCAGCTATCGATCAAGCAGATATTATTATCGCCCTTGGCGGCGACGGCACCATGCTATATACCGCCCGGCTTATGAAAAGTATTCAAAAACCGATACTTGGGGTAAATAGTGGCAGATTGGGATTCATGGCCTATACCCAGAAAGAGAATCTCCATCAGGCGCTCGAATATCTGATAAAGGACGAGTACCGCATAGAAAAACGCTATCTGCTGGAAGCTAAAGACAATCAGGGTAACATTTATCATGCGCTTAATGAATTCCTGTTTTCGAAAAAGGATTCTACATCGATGGTGAATGTAGGCGCAGAGTATAATGAGATGTTTATCAACAACTACTGGGCGGACGGATTAATAGTCGCCTCTCCCACGGGCTCTACGGCCTACAACCTATCGTCCGGCGGACCAATTGTAATGCCGAATACCGATGTGATAGTAGTAACACCTATCAACCCACATACACTTACAACTCGACCTCTTGTTCTACCTTCTGATAAACACCTTAAAGTTACTGTCGAAAAGCAAGATCACGAGGTGTTATTTTCCTATGATGGACAAATTAAAGAGATCTCCGACTATCCTTACAAAGTACATATTAAACGCTCAAACTTTACCATTGATCTTATCGAGCTGCCCAATCAAAGTTATTTTGATACTCTCCGCCAGAAGCTAATGTGGGGCATGGATTCGCGGAATAGAACCTAGAGACCGGAGATTAGAAGTTAGAAGCTCGATGATAGAAGCTAGAAATTGGAAGTTAGCAATAAGATATGGTAGATTTTTTTACATCAAACTATATAAGTGAGAGGCCTTTTTATTAAATAGAGAAATCAGGAGAGTATTATGATTAAATCGTATGAAGATCTTGAGGTATATGAACGTGCCTATCAAATAGCAATGGAAATATTTTGGAGAAGCAAACAATTTCCCAAAGAAGAAAAATTCTCACTAACATCACAAGTAATTAGATCATCGCGATCAATCAGTTCAAATATTACTGAGGGATGGGCAAAAAGAAATTATGAAAACTATTTTAAGCAACACCTAATACATGCTTTAGGATCAAGTTCAGAAACAGAAAACTGGATTAAATTCGCAAATAATTGTAATTACATATCCGAAAAAGAGTACCAAGATTATAAAAAGAGCTCAGTATAGTTAGGAAAATGTTAACTAAGCTACATCAAAATTGGACCACCTACCAAAATAGCTAATAACTAATTCATCCAATATCTAACTTCAAGCATCCCACTTCTATTGTCCAGCCTCTACCTTCCAATATCCAGCTTCTATCCCTGATATTCAGCTCATAAAATAGTATCTTCTACTCTGAAATTTTTAACCCCCAAAACTATTAGTCTCATGAAAGTAACAGTAGTCGGTGCCGGCGGAAATGTCGGTTCAACGGTTTCATTAGCCTTAGCACAACGCGATTTTGCCAAAGAGGTTGTCATGGTTGATATTGTACAAGAAAAAGACGGAGATAAAATTTATCCCTCAAAAGGGCGCGCACTTGACCAGTGGGAATCTTCGCCCATCCACAAGTTTGATACCAAGCTGACCGGAACAGTTGATTACGAAGATACTGCCGGATCAGATGTATGCGTTATTACAGCGGGTGTACCTCGCAAACCGGGTATGAGCCGGGACGACCTTCTCGAAATAAATGCAAACATCGTTCAGGAGGTTACCGAAAAACTTGTAGAGCAGTCTCCCAACACCATCATAATTGTTGTATCAAATCCTCTGGATGTGATGGCCCAGGTTGCCCTCGAAACCAGTGGTTTTGAATCACATCGCGTGATGGGTATGGCCGGCATTTTGGATACGGCTCGCTATCGCTCGTTCCTCGCTGAAGAAATTGGCGTATCCCCAAAAGATATTCAGGCGCTTTTACTTGGCGGACACGGAGACACGATGGTGCCTCTTCCCCGCTTTACTACGGTATGCGGTATGCCTGTTACCCAATTTATTGATGAAGACAAGCTTGAAGAAATTGTTGAACGTACCAAAGGGGGCGGCGGTGAACTCGTCAACCTAATGGGAACTTCTGCATGGTATGCACCCGGAGCTGCAGCCGCACAAATGGTAGAGGCCATTATGCTCGACCAGAATCGTGTATTCCCATGTGCTGCTCACCTAAATGGCGAATACGGCCAAGAGGATCTGTTCCTTGGCGTACCCGTGAAGCTGGGTGAAGGCGGAATAAAGGAAATAATAGAGGTTGACTTAAACGACGAAGAACAACAACTTTTAGATGAATCAGCTGATCACGTACATTCTGTACTTAAAGAATTCCGTCAGCTGATGGACAAATAAATCGCAATAAATTATGAGGACGTAAGGCCCTCACTACTTGCATTTATAAAAAGGGACTTCGCAGACCATAGCGAAGTCCCTTTTTCTTTTTCAGATACACTACAAAACGATTCCAACCTACATCACCCTATTCTCACATTACTGGATTGGTTACGAATAAAAACCATTCAGATTAATTATACTAATGCGCTCTTGGGAGATCTTTCGCAGGTCTGTTCCCTTCGGGAAGAACCGCCTGAGTACCCAAATCCGGTTTTCTACGGTTCCTTTATCCTGGGAAGTATACGGGCGGGTAAAGTAGGTATCAGCTTCCAAGTTCTCGGCAATATCCTGATGTCGGGCAAAGGCTTTGTCATTATCAAACGTCAGGGTTTTGACAAAAGAGGATGGAATCTGGCCCAGGCGTCCGGTGATCTGATTAGCGATTTCCTCAGCCTTTCGGCTGGTAACTTTCTGAAGAGCCGTCAGCAGGGTGGCCCGATCAGTTAGCACCAACAACGCCGACTTATGGGCTTTGCCCATCATTAGATCCACTTCAATGTCTCCCAGTCGGGAGCGCTCTTCTACAACTTCGGGTCGCTTGGTGATCGATACCCGGCCTTTAATTCGGCCTCTGCTGTCTTGTCGATTGCCGCGCCTGCGCTTATGGCGGCCATGTTTGAGGTGCTTGTAGAGTCCTTTGTCATTTATTTCCCTTCCAAGCTTTTGCTCAACAAGCTTCACAAATTTCGGTTCATCTCTCACCATATCAAATATTGGATCAGAGTATACCCGGCTGTTAAAATTGAGCCCCTCGTTGATCATAGTTAGAGCAGGATCTATTTGACCAACAAGAAGCAACGTATAAAGCTTTGGAGCAAATGGCAGCTCAACCCTCTGCAACTCTTCAAGAGTTCGAGCTTTTTCTCTCTGAACAGCATACATTAGCGGTTCTCTCCATTCCGAACTGGAATCCCACATTTCATTAAGCATAGCACTAGCTTTATCCATCAGGGCTTCCGCCTCTTTTATCCGACCTTGATCAAACAACAAGCTGGCTTCCTTGAAACGAGCCGTACTCAAATATTTTTTTGTATTTGGATATCCACTCCCCAAATTAAGAGCTGTCTCAAGGTGTTGAATCGCCTCCCCGTAACGACGTTCACAATAATAGGTATAGCCAAGACCATGGTGGGCTGCCCAAGAAAATGGATCTAATGCCACCGAATATTCCATATGAACTAATGCACTGTCCAACTGACCGATGCGGAGCAAATACCACCCGTATTCTCTTCTGACCTCACTGTTATTGGGACTGATACCAAGAGCACGTTGAAACGAAATGCTACTCTGTTTCCAGTTCCGCAGAAATAACTCATGAACCATGGCCTTAGCCAAGTGTGCTGCTACTACGGTAGAGTCATGAGCCAAGGCGTTATCGGATGCTTCCAAAGCCGCTCGGGCTGCCGTTTCTGGTGATAAGCCTACTATCCCTGTCACATCAAAATCACCCCAATTAAGTACCCCTAACTGTACCAACGCCATAGCCAGCCCGCCGTAGGCCGGAGCAAAAGTGGAGTCGTGTTGTATAGCAGCAAGGAACAGATCTGGAGCCTGTTCCAATCCCTTCGGTTCAAGCTGATTTAGTAGATACTGACCCTGCAAATACAAATGGTATGCCTTCTCATCAACATTGCGACGGGTCGCGAGCTGGTCCCGCTCCCCGGGCAACAGTTTTGCTTCGAGAGCGCCCGCAATTTTGGTTGCCACATCACTCTGAACACCCAAAATATCTTCCAGAGCCCGATCATAACTCGCACCCCACAAATGTCGATCAGTTTGGGCATCAATCAACTGTGCGGTAATACGCACACGGTTTCCAACACGCTGCACACTTCCTTCCACAACAGCTGTGGCACCCAGTTCTTTCCCAATAGTCTTTAAACTTTTCTCTGTATCCCGATATCTCATGACCGAAGTCCGCGATATCACCGCCAGATCACTGACTTGCGCCAATCGGGCAAGAATTTCTTCGGTCATACCAAGGCTGAAATAATCAGTACTGTCTTCAACCCCCAGGTAAGTAAAAGGCAAAACAGCAACCGAGTGGCCGGAAAAGTGTGCATTGGAACCAGACTTTACCGAACTATCATTCCACCAAAACCACATTATAAATGCTACAGCCAGTATACCGATTCCCGCAATTATTAACAGCCAGCTACTGCCAACTGTCTCGGTAGTTAGAACATTTTCTTTCTTCAGGGAATTTTTTGCAGCCCATTCCCGGTCATGTTGCAAGTCACTCCCTCGGGCTGGTATATCTTCCTGAGTTTCGGTGGGTAACGTTCTTTTAGAATGACCTTGAGCTTGGATACTGATATCCTCAATTATTTTTTGCAGTTCCGGGCTGGGCTCCATATCCCACTCATTTTGTAAACGTATTGAAAAAGCCTCGTATATCCTCAAAGCATCGGATGTATTGCCTGTTCGTTTCAGAAGATCAATTAGCCGTTTATGCGCTTTTTCGGAATAGGGTTCAAACGCTGTCGCTTTCCGGGCCCATCTTTGAGCAGCATCATAATTCCCCTTTTCCTCGCTCTCTTCAACAATTTTCCATGCCCCTTCACAGGCCAAAGACCTTAAACGTTGACGTTCCCGATCCAGCCAGTTCTCAAATTCATTGGACACATCACTTACATGAAACCCGATAAGCAAATCATCTTTATATAAACTAAGTGCTTTCCTGGGCTCACTATCTTCTAAAGCTTTTTCAAATGCGATAGCATCGCACCATATCTTATCTTGATTCACTCCAATTTCTTCTGTACCCCGATTGATAATTATATCTTTGCCCAAAGATTCTCGAATGTGATATAAAATATTGCTAAGAGCATTACGAGCTTTTTTTTGTCCGGATTCCGGCCAAAACATAGCAATAAGCTCATCTCTTCTAACAAAACCTTGTGGGTCGTGGAGAACCAGATAAGTCAAAATAGCCAGTCGCTTCGGTCCTGAAAGAACGGAATACTCAAGACTTCCATCCTCTTTTTCAAGAATTGTAGTGCCCAACACCCTTAATTCAATCATATCTCCCTTCCTCCCCCTAATTAATCTCTTAGAAGTAATCTAAGAAAGAAAAGATATTAAGCAAAGAGGTCGAATATATATTCTACATGAAATTGGGAATATAAGAGTAACCAATTTGTCATTCTTGTCTTCCCACTTTCGTCAAAAAATAAACTAGGGTTAGCGGATCAATTGGATTGCTCGCTTTTATTCTTCTATCAAGTCTGTCCTCTGAAACGCTTACCTAATAAAACAGAGAAGAGGTCTATTATGAGTAAATACAATCTAAATCAGGGTAATATATACGACAAATTCGTCCGCCGAATATCGTCGATAATACCTAAAAGCATATCTATTGCTGCTGTTGCTATAGCTTTTTTATTGGTGGGATGTGACAGTAGCTTAACAGAAATCGAAAAGCCGGCAGCAGGAGAGTCAACCCTTGAAGCTGCTCATTCGGGTAGACATTTGGGAGCTATCGGTAACACCGGCCCCTATGAGTTTAACGCACCTGTTTTTGATATCAGTGCCACGCCTGATGGCGGCATTCTGGTTGCTGAAACAATTTTCCCCTCTGCTACGATACCGGGAGATGGAGAAACCTCCGAAACGGTAATAAAGAAAATCGGGAAAAGAGGCGTAAGCACCCTAACAACAGTTGAAACCGTAAAGGGAGCAGGAATAAATGGGTTGCAAGCTCACGGTGCCAAAAACTTCTTTGCCGCTTCCGGTGGCCCCGATCAGGCGGTAGGAGCAAAAGTTTATCGAATCAACCCCGGTGGTCAATGGGTGATCGGTGATATTGAAGCTTATGAACAGACCGTTGATGTGGATGCCAACAAAGGAGTACAGTGGAAAAATGTACTTTGTGAGGAAGCCGAGCCTTTCACAGCCGGCCCCCAATCAAATCCTTATCACCTTACAGATTATAAAAATGATGTACTTGTAGCGGATGCAGCCGGTAATTCACTGCTGAGCGTTAGTCCAAACGGAGATATTGACTGGGTAGCAGTATTTACTCCACCAACCGAAAACGGGGGAAGTTCAATCAATGCAGAGGACTGGATGGTACTTTTTTCAGTACCCGACGCTTTTACCTGTTATGTTCAACCGGTACCAACCGCGGTTGCTGTAGGACCTGACGGTGATATTTATGTAGGAGAACTAACTGGCGTAACACCTACTGACATAGGCTTGGAAGTAGGCGGAAAAACAACCGGTCTTTCCCGCGTATGGCGCATCGAGGCCGGTGCCCGGAATGTGAACTGCCCATCCGACCAGTGCGAAGTAGCCTTCGACGGTTTAACTTCGATCCTTGATCTCGATTTTGGGCCGGATGGTTGGCTGTATATCGTTGAATATGACAAGGACGGTTGGTTTACTGCCACCACTGGCGAAAGTCCGGCGGGTGGTGTAATAAAAAGATGCAATCCTGAAACAGGAAATTGCGAAACCGTTGAAGGAGATAATTCTTTCTTACTTTACCCTGGTGCCGTCACCTTTGACAAGTGGGGCAAATTATGGCTGTTGGAAAGTAATATTGCCAACCCTGCAAAGGTACGGCAAGTGGCCTTAGATTAGCCTTTTATTATTTAAACAAGAATTATCTAATAATTTAACAAGACCCGTATAGTCGGGACTTGACAAGAGAGACCATTGAAGTAGTAATCCAAAAGGGAGTCGGAAGTTATTCCGATTCCCTTTTAAATTTACGGAGCAGAAACCAGCACAATATCTTCGGCCACCAGTCCTTTTTCATTTTCGACCAGATCGAATTCAAAAATAAGATCTCGGCTGGGTAGGAAATCGGTATCGAAGTTGTTTTCGAACTGAGAAATATGCGCAAAAACGGTACTATAGGGAGATTCTTCAAAGCGGGAATCGGTAATCCAGAGATTTTCTCCTATATCCGTAAGAAAACGCAGAAAGCCATAACCATCCTCATGAGAGAAATCATAGCAAACTCCCCGCACCTTGGAGCCGGGTTCGCCCCAGCCATAGGGCGATTCGATGGGCAGCAGACCCGGAATAAGGTATCCCGAAATGTAAACATCCGATTCTTTTTTCAGATTACTTGACATATCATCAAAACCAACCAGCTCTACGCGCGTGCCCTTGCGTTGAACGGCATCCACTACACTAACATAACTACCGTTGTTGGTCAGCAGTACCAGCTTATCCATATTATCGGCCTGCGTAACCATATCCACGGCCATATCCATATCGACCGTAGACTTGGTGATAATCTCCTCGGTTTCTTGGTCCCTGTAATATTGGACGGGCTCTTTTATCACCTTGTACTCAAAATCCCGCAGGACTTCACTAAACCGAGTAGTCTTGTTTTTATAATCCGGATCTTCTTCGGCTCGCTGCTCATCATAAGCTAAGTACACATTCATGCGGGAGGGGATCATGCCGCCGCGACAGGCAAATTTGCGCAAAACATCGTATCGAAGACCAAAACCACCGTTCATAGTTACGTTTACCGCGTCAACATAAATACCAACTTTGCCCTTCATAATAATATCACCAAATAGTTTTAAATATTTGATCTAATAGTTTTACGGGGCAGGATTTCCCGAAAATCACTCACTCAAAACCGGGAAAAATGGTCTTATTTCTTCAGTAAATAATTTGGAATTGCCAGTAAGACCATTCCTGCTCCGCCTACTAATAACACTGTAAAGCGACTTGTCCATTCCGATCCCATCCATCCTATTACCCACGGCAAGGCATACAATGAACCGGCAGCAATCAGCATCATCAGAAATGTGCGCATAAGTTGATAATTGACAGGATATACGCGAACACTTTTATAGTAGAGCATCATCGCCATAGAGGCATAACTTAGAAAGGTAGCATAGGCAGAACCCATCATTCCGAAATAGGGAATCAGCAACAGATTGGCAACTACGGTTATTCCTGCTCCTATTAGCGTTATAACGGGCAGTATTTTGGTTTCTTCTTCGATGAAGATACCAGCCGAAAAATTCATGTACCAGCCCTGAAACCAGTAGGCTCCAAGTAACACCGGCACAATTGTAAGTCCTGACCAATATTGCTCACCTACCAAATAAACATCAAGGACAGGTACTTTTATCTGGACAATATGCTGAGCAAATAAGGCCACGACCAAAAAGCATATTCCCGCGACTACGTTGAAGTATCGAAACACATCGCGGTAAAGCTCAGGGGCATCAGGATCATCGGATTCACGCAAAAAGAATGGCTGCCACGCCATCCGAAACATTTGTACCAGCAGCAACATAAACACTGAGAGCTTATAACAGGCACTGTATATTCCTACTACATCGTCGGGTGCCATATCAGGACTATAGAGTTCTGCCACCGTAGACTGCGACATGTAATTGCCCAAGAAAAAACGGTCAAGTGTTTCATTGATAGCATAGCCAAGTCCAGCCGGAACAAAAGGTAATCCAAACTTTAGCGCTTTACGAAATACAGGGGTATCCCAATGTCCTGATAACATGGGCGCTGTAGCAATCCATAGAGCAATAGCTGTTAATCCGGAAGCTATAAGACTTGCAAAAAATACCGCTTCGATACCCCATCCAAGTCCGAGAATTAAATAAAACTGCAAACCAACATTTACCAGAATATTCCCAGTTTTAAATATCGCAAACAACCATTGACGGCGGACTAAGCGAAGTTCAGCAAAAGGAACCAGTACCATAGTATCGAACCAGAGGATACCAAGCATCATCCAGTACAGGTTTTGGCTTCCGGTCGATTCCAGACTCATAGCCGGCATCAAGGCAGGAGCAAGAAAAACAAGTAATACAACCAAGACTGTGGAAAGAGCTCCCAGTCCCAACTGCAGGGTTTTAAATACATTTTTTGCCTGATCACGATCTTTGGCATAACGCAGATAGGCCGATTCCATCCCAAAAGTGAAGATCACATTCAAGAAAGCAAGACCGGCATACACTAAACTTACTACACCATACTCCGATGTTGGGAATACATCAGTATGCAGCGGTACCAACAGATAACCGATAAACCGAGCCAGCACACTGCTGATACCATAAATAAGTGTGTCTGAAAGTAGTTCTCGTAGCTTTTTCAAAAGGAAGAATTAGATTGTGCTGAGTAAATAAACAAAGATCTCTCCCTGCCGTCGAGATGACAATTCAAAGGTTACTTGCTCACTATCAACTTCTCAAGAGCATGTACTCCAATAAGATAGCTTTGTTTCCCAAATCCGGTAATAATGCCATCTGCTACTGCTCCCGTAAGCGTGCGTTCCCGGAACTCTTCGCGAGCATGAATATTGGACAGGTGCACTTCCACGATGGGAATATCAATCAAATCAAGCGCATCACGAATTGCTACTGACGTATGTGAAAATCCTCCAAAATTAACGATAACCCCATCAAAATCACTTTTCATCAGCGATTGGATAGCTTCGACCAATTCTCCCTCTAAATTACTTTGGAAGAAAGTCATTTCATGGTCGGGAAACGAGCTGATAAGCAGCTGTTCAATATCTTCCAGTGTAGCAGAGCCATACTGCTCAGGATCGCGTTTGCCCAACATATTTAGGTTGGGTCCATTCAAAACCGATATTTTCATAGCGATACCTCGGCTGCAATCTTTTCTTTCAGCTCAACCATCCGCTCCTCGCTCACCGATACATTATGTCCCAGTGCCATCACCTGGTTCGTTTTATATAGGGGAATCAAATGCACATGAGCATGCGGTACTTCCAATCCCTGAACAATAACGCCGGTCCGCAGCGGATTCAATGCCTCATCGATTGCTTTTGCAATATCCCTGGAGACTGCCATAGTGCTCTGCATCAACTCGTCCGGCAAATCAAAAAAGTAATCGATCTCTTCCTTGGGCACCACGAGCGTGTGTCCCTCAGAAATGGGATTGATATCTAAAAAGGCGATATGATTTTCGGTTTCGGCTACTTTATGACAAGGAATCTCACCTTCAATAATTTTCGTGAATATCGTAGACATAGCAGTTAGCAGTTATTTCTCCTACGCATATGCTTCGGAGAACAGGCAGTTAGCAGCTTGCCCTACAAAGCTTCAGCGTAGTTTGGTTAACAGTTAGCAGAATGTTGATCACATTGTTCATTGTCAAATTAACGATCACAATTTTTCATTTTTAATTACAAATTCATAATCCCAGCTCAGAGACTTCTTATTAGTTAGTAGCTCGATATTCCATTTTCGACTCATCCACTTCAATACTCCCTTCATCGATCCCCCAGTCCAAGTAGCCCAATACCTCTGATAAAACAAGAAAT
This sequence comes from Fodinibius sp., assembly GCF_034521915.1. Taxonomy (GTDB): domain Bacteria; phylum Bacteroidota; class Rhodothermia; order Balneolales; family Balneolaceae; genus Fodinibius. The sequence goes on along the minus strand of NZ_JAXHLU010000004.1, from coordinate 18,279 downwards.
AGAGCTCCCTTTTTTATGGCATCGGCAAAAATTCGGTGAGATAATTCCAATAACGACATCGACTCTTTACCCAACAGCTTTTTTATTTTCTGATATCGCTTTTTGTGTTCGTTTAAGTGATGATCAGCAACCGACGCCGCATCTTCAATTATCTCTCCATGACCCGGCAGCACCAGCCCACCCTGATTACGAATCCATTTTAGCGATTTTCGGTACTGTAATAAGCTCTTATTTCGCTGATCCGTTTCCGTATCAAAATTAATTAAGGCATTGGTACTGATATGTGCCAGCAACAAATCCCCACCAAAAATAACACCGTTCTCACTTTTGTATGATACATGACCGGGAGCATGGCCGGGCGTATGAACAACCTTGAATGAAAGGTCACCACTGTTAAGTACTACTCCCTCTTGGATCCATTCGGGTTCAATCGCCAACTGAAATTGCTGTAGCCAATCCAGCTGATCAATCATATTCTGAATATCCCCTTTGGGAATACTATGTTTTTGAAAAAACGCCTCAAACAAATCGGCATCATCATTGCCTCCAAAATTAGATCGCTCCAATGGATGTCCGAACACCGTTGCTCCCGCACGATCGGCAAGTCGGGCAGCCTGTCCGTAATGATCCGGATGCCCATGCGTAAGCCAAATCTCATCAATATCCCTGATCGTTAATCCCTGTTCACCCAAATAATAACGAACACAATCAAAGGCATCATCAGTATATTGACCGGTATCAACCAGTACATTTTTTTCGTCTTTAATTAGATAGCTAAAAACATCTCCCACGGCAAATGGGGTGGGAATTTTAATAGGATATATAGAATACTCTTTTAAAATATCGGGCCGCAACACGCTTTTTGTCTTAAAGTTCGAAATACGTTGAAGGTACTATTTTTTTACCAAAATCGATCAATTTCCTTCCCCTTTATTCTGAATTTAAAAGAAATAAAATTTTAGCTGATTTTTCCTTGAAATTAGTCGGTCGAAATCCGTATATTTGGAATCTGTTTTTGACCCGAGAGTCGGTAGCTCAGTTGGTAGAGCAACGCCCTTTTAAGGCGTGGGTCGTGGGTTCGATCCCCTCCCGACTCACAATATGTAAAGAAACTCTCTCTAAGCCTCTGCTGGTTGATAGCCTCAGAGGCTTTTTTTGTATAATTCAGAGTAAAAAAGTAAAACGGTTGGATAATCTTGGAATTTAAATACCGTTAACTTTCGTTGAATGTGATACATATTTATCCCAATTTTAGTTGATTTCATTTAATTATTTTCTATGCCCGAGAATAAAAAGAAGCAAAACTCAAATAAAAACAATCAAAAAAAGAATAAAGGACTTCAGGGGCCCGGAGGCAAACATCAGTACACCTTTTACTGGATTGTCTTAGCAGCGCTTTTTGGCTTTTGGTTATTCAGCTCGCAAAGCGGTGGACTTTTTGGCGGTCCTCCCACTATTGATTACAGCGAGTTTCGTAATCAAATCACCTCCGGCAATGTCGAGAAGGTTCTTATTCAAGGTGAACAAGTTACCGGTGATCTCAAAGAGGCAACGCGTTTAAATGCGGCCGAAAACGATACTACTCATTATAAAAGTTTTAACACCTATCTACCTTCTTTTGGGGATGATAAACTGATGAGCATGCTCGAGGAGCACGACGTGCAAGTAGAAACGCGTCCCAAAAGTGACTTTAACTGGTGGACCGTCTTACTCTGGGGTCTCCCTCTTATTTTCCTCGTTATGATCGGCTTCCAGTTCTTCCGACAAATGCGCATGCAGGGACAAAACATGTTCAAGATCGGAGAAAGCAAGGCCAAGCTGCAGGATGCCGAAACAGTAAACACCACATTTGATGATGTGGCCGGTCTTGAAGGAGCTAAAACAGAACTCCAGGAAGTTGTCAGTTTCCTGAAAAATCCCGGTAAATTTGATTCGCTGGGTGGAGAACTTCCCCGCGGTCTGTTGATGGTAGGTCCTCCCGGTACCGGTAAAACGTTACTTGCCCGTGCAGTAGCAGGCGAAGCAGGCGTACCATTTTTTACAATTACCGGCTCTGATTTTATGGAAATGTTTGTTGGCGTTGGCGCCAAGCGCGTTCGCGATATGTTTGAAAAAGCCAAAGAAAAAGAACCTGCAATCATTTTCATTGATGAAATTGACTCTATCGGACGTAAGCGCGGTGCAGGTCTTGGTGGCGGTCATGACGAGCGAGAACAGACGCTCAACCAGCTACTCTCCGAACTCGACGGATTCGAAAAAAATGAAGGGGTCGTCGTAATGGCAGCGACCAACCGTCCCGATATTTTGGATAAGGCCTTGTTGCGTCCCGGCCGTTTTGATCGTCAGATCACCGTACATCTGCCTACGCAGGAACACCGCGAGCAAATTCTAAAAATCCACTCTCAAAACAAAAAAGTTTCAGAGGATGTGAATCTTGAAGAAATTGCCCGATCAACCCCCGGCTTTAGCGGTGCCGATCTCGAAAACTTGCTCAATGAAGCTGCTCTTATTGCTGCGCGATACAAACGAAAGGCAATTGAACAGCAAGATATCGACCAGGCCCGCGACAAGGTAATGATGGGCCTTAAACGGGAAGGCATCAGGCTTACTGATCACGAGAAAAAACTTTTAGCCTACCACGAAGCCGGACATGCAATTGTTGCGGCAGTGTTACCTAACACTGATCCCATCCACAAGGTAACCGTAATACCACGTGGCCAAGCAATGGGCGTAACTATGCAGATGCCGGATAAAGAAAAGTATTTATACGAAAAGAAATACATGCTCGACCGTATGGCCGTAATGATGGGTGGACGTGCTGCAGAAAATCTCATTTTTGATACGGCCACCAGCGGTGCCGAAAACGATCTCAAGCAGATTCGCAAGCTGGCCCGAAAGATGGTGCTCGACTGGGGTATGAGCGATAAATTTAACAACATCGCTTTTGGCAGTCAGCGTGAACAGGTATTCTTGGGCGAACAGATGGGAAGTTCTAAGGAATACAGTGAAAGCACGGCCCGTGAAGTAGATGAGGAAGTCCTGAGAATCCTCAAAGAGGCCTATAACCGTGCCGTTACCGCTATCACCGAACACAGAGATATCCTTGATAAACTTGCTGAAGAGCTCATCGAACACGAAGAGATTTCCGGTAAAAAAGTAATGGAATGGCTGAATGGATCAGCAGAAGAGGAAACAGCTGACGAAGAAAACCAGGAAAAATCAAAAGATGATACTAAATTAAAAGAGAACGAAGAGCCTGCTGACGAAGAAGAATAACTGAAATATTTTTCGGAGTTTTGGAATTCAGATACATGTAATGCAGTATTCATGTATGGAATAATATAACACGCTGCAAATATCTTGGTAATTTCTAAACAAAAAGCACTTATATAATGACTGAATATAAAATCATCTTTGAGAGCGGAGTTATGGTAGATATTACAGCTGGCAGTATTGAGTTAAACGATGTCCTGGATAAAGTTGAAGTTAAGGATGATGATGGCAAGGAGATGGAAGAGCTCTATCTCAACTTCGAGGATATTTCCGCTATTATTCCTCAGTCTTAACCACCCGTCATTTTTATCTAAAATTGAATAATCAAGCCCTCTCTATAGGTTTTTATCTTACATTTTTGTAAAGTCATTTTTATCAGTAGTTAACTATTATCCAAATATTAGGAGGGACTATGCTCAAAGAGTTTAAAGAGTTTGCCATTAAAGGGAATGTAGTGGATATGGCAGTGGGAATTATCATCGGTGCAGCCTTTACCAGTGTTGTTCAATCACTTGTGAAGGATCTATTAATGCCTCCATTGGGACTGCTGATGGGAGGGGTAGACTTTTCGGAATTTTTTATTGTACTCAAGGAGGGAAGTATTCCTCCTCCATATGCTACCATATCCGCTGCCCAGGAAGTTGGAGCCGTTACCATAAATTACGGTCAGTTTATAAATACTGCTATTAGTTTTTTGATCGTAGCATTTGCCGTATTTATTTTAATACGCTACATCAACAAGCTAAAACGGCCGGAAGAAACTCCTGAGCCAGTTTCACCATCAGTAAAAAAATGCGATTACTGTTTTTCTGATATTTCCGTAAAGGCAACACGTTGCCCACATTGTACATCGGATTTAGAGGAGTAATATTCCCAGCTATTTTATTTATAAACCCTGAGGATTCCTAAAATCCTTAGTGTTCATATATTCGACTATGTTATCAGAGAACTATACAAATACCGCAGCAATTAGCGTGTATAATACAGCACCAATTCCAGCAGCTACAAGTGCCAGGGGAATCTGGGTTTTTACGTGATCCATTAAATCACTACCGGTAGCCAGCGAAGATAGGATCGTTGTATCCGAGATAGGTGAACACTGATCTCCAAAAACACTGCCGCCTACAACCGCTCCAAAGCAGAGCGTAATAAAGAATGGATCAGGCAATATAGCCCAGGCCAACGGCATCGCCACCGGAAATACCACGGCATACGTCCCAAATGAGGTTCCCGCTGCAAAAGCAATTAACATACATAATCCCATTAAGATAGCAGGTAAAAACATCGGCATAATAGAATCGCCCACCATCGCAACAACATATTCTGCTGTACCCACCGATTCGGCGACCTCTTTCAGCGTTACTGCTAAAGCTAATACAATAGCACCAATTGTCACTCCTTTACAGCCATCCACAAAACCATCCATCACCGTTTTAAGCTCCATCCCTTTTGCCAACGCTATGAACATACCCGCAAGTACGGCTAACACAAAAGCCTCGGCAATCATCAGTAGCGGATCTTCGGTATTGCCCATCACATAAAACGTGATAATATAGGGAATAATCGCTACTCCAAGCAGCGTCCCAATGGGACCTAAGAAATCTATCAATCCTGAATTATAATCTTCCGGAATATCCATCTCTGTTAACTCTTTCGATGACATCGGCTCCGACCCATCCCGATCCAACTTTCCGGTTTCCCGAGATCGCTTGATGGCTTCGCGCATTTTCTTACTTGGAATCCAGGGCAGCAGCTCCCAGGCAAAGAGGAGTGTCATCAAAAGAGCAAAGATCCCGTAAAAGTTGAATGGTATTGCCTGAATAAAAAAGCTGACAACATCTTGATTCGTTTCAAACAGCGGGATCGTACCAACCAATAATCCGGCAATATAGAGCGGCCAAACATTAAAGGGAATTACGGTAGCGGCCGGCGATGCGGTTGAATCTACCATATAAGAACTTTCTTCGTGCGAAACACCTTGTTCATCTGAAATCGGGCGCACTGTAGCTCCTGTCAGAACGGTACTGATTGTTCCTCCCTGGTGAAAAACCAATCCCATCATCCAGGTAAAAAACTTAGCGGATTTTGGTCCACGTACAATTTTACTACCGGCCCACTCGGCAAAACGTTCGGCTCCGCCGGTGCGCGTCCAGATACCAATCAAACCACCGAGCGACCAAAGATATACCAGCAAAATAAGCGCAAAATCCTCGGTTCCAATCGAAGGAATAAGGTAAGCATCCACAACATTTATATTGCCCGAAATAAAACCCCCTAATACGATACCTACAAACAGGGAACTCACCACCTCTTGGGTCCAAAACGCCAGTACAATAGCAATAAGAGGCGGGAGCACCGACCAAAATCCGTAATGGTCACCATACTGGGGAAGCTCACCCGCAAAAACAACCCCCAACACAATTATAATAAGACCAATGACAATGTTAATACGGTTTCCTTGGGACAATTTAGAAAGTATTGAACTGTTGGTATCTGTCATCCTCTATTTGGTTGGTATTCAAAAGGTCACCGCAATCTGTATAAAAGCGGCCATCAAGTCAAATGACTATTCTCGCAATAAACCATCAATTTGCTATATTAGCCCTCAACATAACTGGTGAATAGATTAAGGGCATTATGAGCTACCCGGACTTCGGCTTTCCAGAATATCTGCGCAGCATCCTTGCCATTGCTATATTTTTTCTGATCTTTTTGCTCTTTACTCCTATTATTTTATTTCTGCTACTGATATCTTTTGGCAAGGCCTCCAATTTTGTTGTAGAACGAATTGCTCCCATAATGGTGCGTCCCGTAATGTGGGTCAGTGGCATCTCTTTTGATGTCAAAATGCATGCCGATCAACTAACCAGCCCGGCCGTTTTTATCATTAACCACAGCTCTACGCTGGATGTCCTTACCCTGCTGGCTCTGGGATTGCCCAAAATTCGTTTCGTAGCCAAGTGGGAGTTCCAGTACAATCCCATTTTTTTGATTTTGGGCCGACTTACCGGACAAATTTTCATCAAACGCAAAAAAACCGATAAAGCCATTCAAACGCTGAAGAAAACACACCGCCGCATTAAACGCGATCAGCTTTCGGTGATGATGGCCCCCGAAGGATCACGCAAACATCCCGGCATTATCGGTCCCTTTAAAAAAGGCCCCTTTCGCATGGCCATGGATCTGGACTATCCTATTGTGCCCATCTATTTTGAAGGGAACCGTGATCTCAGTAAGGGCGGAACCATGATCACCAAGTCGGGTCAAGTTACGGCACACATCCATGAAGCTATTGATACTACTGATTGGACGCTCGATAATCTGGAAGAGAAAATGAAAGAAGTAAGAAACAAATATTTGGAGTGGGAAAATGTTGAAGATGATGATGTACGGTCTATTTCGTGATGTTAATCAACTTTTCGGGAGTACAACTCCCTCTAAACTCTTGTTCAACTCCCAGATAACTTTAAGTTCAATCTCCCTAAATCCCTCTTCTCCAAGAGGGATTTTATAGTTGCGAAGGAGTTGTACTCCTAAGCAATAAAAAAGATAAAAAAAATTCCAATGGACATCCTCAATATCGAAATAAAAGCTCGCTGCGATCAGCCCGATCGCATCCGTACAATACTTCACGAGCACAATGCCGATTTCGAAGGTACCGACCATCAAACAGATACCTATTTTGACGTACCTGAAGGAAGGCTGAAACTGCGCCAAGGCACAATCGAAAACAACCTCATTTTCTACCGGCGTGATAACCAATCCGGACCCAAAGCCTCAAATATCAACCTGGTACCCGCAGAACATCCCGAAAAATTACATACACTTCTGGGTAATGCCTTGGGCATTAAAGTAGTGGTTGATAAAGTGCGTGAGATCTATTTCATCGATAACATAAAATTTCATATCGATAAGGTAAAAGAGCTTGGTAATTTTGTGGAGATTGAAGCAATTGACGAAGATGGCACCATCGGAGAAGAAAAGCTTCGTAAGCAGTGCCAAAAATATCTTGAGCTATTCGACATTAAGGATAATCAACTCATCTCCCACTCCTATTCCGATATGCTTTTGAGTACCGCAGAATAGTTTTAGTTTACAATAATATTTATTGCTGATACTATACTACTGATATTAGCCTTCGGTGACTAATGTAAGTATTTTATATTTTATAGGGATGATATATTTGAATAAGCATTACAGAACCGTTTAACCACAAATAATTTTTAATGATCTCATTTTCTCCAAATAGCCCCAAATATTACCAGATTTATGAGAAGCTGCTGGAGAAGATTCAATCCGGAGAATATGAAGAAAATGATCGATTCCCCAGCGATACCGAACTGGTTGACCAGTTTGACGTGAGCCGAGGAACCGTACGAGAGGCTGTTAAAATGTTAATCAATCAAGGCTACTTAGTACGGGAACAAGGTAAAGGGACATTTGTTACCTATAAAAAAATTGAACAAACATCCGATCAGCTCATCGGTTTCAGTGAGCTGATGAAACGAAATAACATCAAACCGGACGCTAAGCTTCTTCATAAAGAGATTATTACCCCTCCGGAGGAGTTAAAAGAGCGGATGCATTTGTCCGAAGACGATAAAGTAGTACATATCATCCGGGTTCGTTATGGCGATAATCTGCCATTAATTATTGAACGCTCTTATTTCAATTACCGTCTATTCAAACCTATCTATGAAAAAGACCTGGCGAATAATTCAATTTTTAAATTATTATACGACCATACCGAAATACGTCTGGGAGAAGCTGTTCAGCATATCGAGGCAATTAACGCCGGTGAGCCTGAGCATCAAATGCTAAATATTCCTATAGGTACGCCATTGTTGCTACTAAAGCGACTCATCCAAACCAAGTCGGGTGAATATTTCCAGTATTCCGAAGATGTCTATAGAAGCGATCGAATCAGTTTTACGACCAAAACTATCTCGTACGATCGCACCCATACTGAAACCGGTTTACCCATAGATATCTCCGACCAGACGATATCGTAATATAACCTCATCGCTAAGGCGCTCTCTTGCAGCATATTAGTAAGAGAAAAGATTTTTTTCTCTTTGAAAGATTTTTCTTGACTTATTGTAACCGGTTTCACAAATTGATTACAAGTTGTATAGACAACCATACATTAATACAAATGATCGCCATCTATAATCCTTAAACCCGTTTCTCATGTATGACCAGTATATATTAGCACTCGACCAGGGCACTACCAGCTCCCGATCAATCATCTTTGATCATAAAGGTTCTATTGTGTCATCAGCTCAAGCCGAATTTCAACAAATTTATCCCAATGCCGGATGGGTAGAGCACGACGGTAACGAGATCTGGTCTACCCAAGCCAGTACTGTGGCCGAGGTAATCGCCAAGGCAGGAATAAACGGTAATAATATCGCAGGAATCGGCATTACCAATCAGCGCGAAACAACGCTCATTTGGGACCGCAAAACCGGCAAGCCGGTTTACAATGCTATTGTTTGGCAGGATCGACGAACATCAGATTACTGTGATGAGCTTAAAGAACAGGGACATACCGATATGATCCAGGATAAAACAGGCCTGATGATCGATTCTTATTTTTCGGCTACCAAAATTCGCTGGATTCTCGAAAATGTGGAAGGCGTAAGAGAACGAGCCCAAAAAGGAGAACTGGCTTTCGGCACCATGGACTCCTGGCTGGCATGGAAATTCACCGGCGGTGACCTTCATGTTACGGATGCAACCAACGCCTCTCGGACCATGCTTTACAACATTAGAGAGGGAAAATGGGATGATGAAATTATTGATTTATTGGATATCCCTAAGTCATTATTACCTGAAGTTAAACAATCGAGTGAAGTCTACGGTCATACGCGTACCACCATCTTCTCAAGTAAAATTCCCATTGCCGGAATAGCAGGAGATCAACAAGCGGCACTATTTGGTCAGCGCTGCGTAAAGTCAGGAATGGTTAAAAACACCTATGGTACCGGCTGTTTTATGATCATGAACACCGGCGACAAGTTTATAAAATCCGAAAATAATCTACTTACCACCATTGCCTGGGAAGTTGACGGGAAGGTTCAATACGCATTGGAAGGCAGTATTTTCATCGGTGGTGCTATTGTTCAATGGCTGCGGGATGAACTTGGGTTAATTCGTCAGTCATCTATTGTTGAAGCACTGGCAAAAACTGTTCCTGATAACGACGGGGTATATATCGTGCCGGCCTTTGCAGGCCTTGGGGCCCCACACTGGAACCAGCACGCAAGAGGAACAATTGTGGGTATGACGCGCGGCACCAATTCAGGTCACTTTGCCCGCGCTTCGCTGGAAGCCATTGCCTATCAAACCCGAGATGTTCTCAAAGCAATGGAAGCTGACTCGGGTATTGAAATTCGTGAATTGCGCGTAGATGGCGGAGCTACCGAAAATGATCTTCTTATGCAATTCCAATCTGATATTCTTGACGCACCCGTAATACGCCCCAAAGTCCTCGAAACCACAGCCCTTGGTGCTGCATACCTGGCCGGTCTCGCGGTAGGATATTGGGAAAGTCAGGAAGAAATTAGTGAACAATGGAAAGAGGATAACCGCTTTGAGACCGAAATGGACCCTCAAAAGGCTGACAAATTAATTGCCGGTTGGAACAGAGCGCTCAAAGCGGCCAATGCCTGGTCAAAAGCATAATCCCATTTTAAAATTTTAATTCCACTTAAACCATTTTTGTTATGAATATTGATAGAACTACCATGTTAGATAAAGTCAAAAAGGAAACTGACTTTTGGGATATTGTCATAATCGGCGGGGGTGCAACCGGACTTGGTGCTGCTGTTGATGCTTCCTCCAGAGGATATAAAACTCTTCTGCTGGAGCAACATGATTTTGCCAAGGGAACATCAAGTCGATCTACTAAATTGGTGCACGGTGGCGTTCGGTATTTACAGCAAGGCAATGTGGCACTGGTTTTGGAGGCCCTGAGAGAACGAGGACTATTGATCCAAAATGCTCCTCACCTGGTAAAAAACCAGTCGTTTATTGTACCCAACTACGATTGGTGGGAAGGACCTTTTTACGGCATCGGCATGAAAGTGTATGATATGCTGGCCGGAAGGCTTGGAATTGGCAAATCAAAAAAATTATCGCGAGAGAAAACCCTTGAATTACTTCCTACGATTGAATCAGAGGGACTCAAAGGCGGGGTCATTTATTATGACGGGCAATTTGATGATTCGCGGCTGGCCATAAATTTGGCTCAAACTGCGTTAGATCATGGGGGCTATACTATTAACTATGCCAAAGTTACGGGCCTTCTCAAAACAAATGATGCAGTGAGCGGCGTTAAGGCACAAGACCAGTTAACCGGCGAAGATTTTGAGGTCAATGCCCGCGCCGTGGTAAATGCTACGGGTGTTTTCACCGACGACATTTTGGAGATGGACGACTCAGATGCCCAGGATATTATTGTGCCAAGTCAAGGTGTACATATCATGCTCGACAAAGATTTTCTGCCAGGCGATAGCGCCATCATGGTTCCCCACACCGAAGACGGCCGCGTATTATTTGCCGTACCATGGCACGACAAGATTCTCGTTGGCACCACCGACACCCCGGTCGAATCTCCCGAGCTTGAACCCATGGCGATGGAAGAAGAAGTAGATTTTATACTGGATCATGCCACCAAATACCTTACCGGCAATCCTACTCGTGCTGATATTAAAAGCGTTTTTGCAGGACTTCGCCCCCTCGTAAATACCAGCGGCTCTAAAGATACCGCCGACATTTCGCGCGACCATACGCTCCTGGTCTCCCTATCGGGTCTGGTGACTATTGCCGGAGGAAAATGGACTACGTACCGTAAAATGGCTGAGGATACCATTGACAAAGCAGCTACAGTTGCAGGGCTTAAGGAACAAGATTGTATTACCGAAGAACTGCGTATTCACGGCTGGCTCAAAAATGTTGATCGTGAAGATCATCTTCACAATTACGGATCTGACAAAGTAGCCATCGATAAAATCATTGAAAATAATCCTAAAATGGGCGAACCACTGCACGAACGCTTACCCTACCTCAAAGCTGAAGTTATTTGGGCCGTTCGCAACGAAATGGCTATTACCGTCGAAGATGTGTTGTCACGCCGGACCCGGGCCCTGCTCCTCGATGCCAAAGCAAGTATCGAGATGGCCCCCGAAGTAGCACGCCTTATGGCCAAAGAAGCAGGTCATGATAAGCAATGGCAGGAAAAACAAGTGGAAGAATACAAAACAATAGCCGATCGATACATCTTTTCAGGTTAACAAATATCGATTATCAAACTCAAAATAATGTAGCACCTTATTCTTAAAATTGTCACTTATTAAATCACATCGTTATGTCTCCATATATCGCAGAAATAATAGGAACCGCCATCCTTATCATTTTTGGTGGCGGTGTTGTTGCAAATGTCGTTCTCAAAAAAACCAAAGGTAACAGCAGCGGATGGATTGTTATTACCTGGGGATGGGCTATGGGAGTTTTTATAGCCGTATTTACCATGGGCCAATTTAGTGGTGCACATATCAACCCTGCCGTAACGGTGGGTTTGGCAACAGCAGGGCTATTTGATTGGTCTTTGGTGTTTCCCTACATAATTTCCCAAACGCTTGGGGGCTTAATAGGTGGTATTATAGTGTGGCTTTCTTATAAAGATCATTTCGAAGCTACCGAAGATGGCCCAACAAAACTCGCGATATTTTCTACTGCACCTGAAATAAGAAATTACTCTTCCAATTTTCTTACCGAAGTAATTGGCACCTTTATTCTTGTGTTTGGTGTGCTTTATCTGGATGCTCCCGGATTTACGAATGGTGATGGGCAACTACTTTCCTCAATAGTTATCGACGGCCAAGAAGTGGGCTTTGGACTGGGGGCCCTTTCTGCCCTCCCCGTCGGATTATTGGTTCTCGGTATAGGCCTTTCATTGGGTGGACCAACAGGTTATGCTATTAATCCTGCACGAGATCTTGGACCACGCATTGCCCATGCTTTATTACCTTTTTCAAATAAAGGAAGCAGCGATTGGGCATACTCCTGGATACCTGTTTTAGGTCCTATCATGGGTTCCATAATTGCTGCAGGATTATACCTGCTGCTTCAATAGACCCTTCTTTAAAAATAAATTTCACTTCCAAGGTTTTTATCATGCAAAAATCAACCATCCATGCCCTGATTGTAGCTATATTTTCGTTACTAATTATCCTATCACCCTCTCAAGGTTTTGCACAAGAGGTATCTTTCGACAGTAATGGCTGGCAAGCCCAGCTTACCGGTGCTTTTCCGGTATTTATGGTAGGCTCAAATCATCAAAATTATAATACCGATAACACCAATCAATTTTCTACCAGGATCATGTCGGGATTTAATCCTGCGAATCTCACATTCAGCATTACGGCACCTACTCAGAAAGGGGTCACCGTTTCTGGGATTGTACAAATCAATACACACCTTCAAGGTCCGGGCATTCAAAACGACGGGCTCTTCGAAAGCCGCATTGCTCAGATAAAGATCTCGGGAGATTTTGGGATCATTCATGCCGGTAAGGGATTCGGTATTTTTAACAGTACTTCCATTGGTGACAATGGAAGCGGTTTAGGGGTAGGCCGATTTGGAGGACCCGATGCCGCTGATGCTACTCTTGGACGCATCGGAACCGGCTATACCTACGCCAATTTCAATCCACGGGTAACCTATACCACTCCCGAAATTAACGGCTTTACGATTAAAGCAGGATTAATAAATCCGGAAAAACCAAACGGAAGCGGAAACCGATCGGCTGATTTACAAACGGCAACACCCCGCATTGAAGCTCAAATACACTACAGCAGGGAATATAATTCTGCTGATATACAGCTTTGGAGCAGCGGACTATATCAAAATGTAAATGTCATCAGTCAAGATTTCTCCTATGCATTTTCAGGATTGGAACTGGGATCAAAGCTAAAAACAGGAGCTTTGACGCTGCTCGGCTCCTACTCCCGTACCAATAGTATTGGTGCCGACGGACTCATCGGACTGAACATCTCAGGAGGCACCGGACTGGATCAAGCCGATGTAAACGCAAGCCAGTGGTACCTGGAAGGAACCTACGATTTTGAAGATATCCTGGTTGGCGGCAGTTACGGTGAAGGCAACCAAGATTCCGAAACCACGCCGGTTGGCGCATCTCCTGCAATCAAAAACCAACTGGCTATGCTCTTTGCCCGCATGCCTGTTACCGACAACCTGATGCTCATGATAGAACTCCAGAATTTCTCCTCCGATGCACAGGCCGACTATCAGGCTATGATATTGGGAACACAATTTTCTTTCTGAAACGTATTAAGCGGTTAGCTTAGATGGCAAGAACCAAGAAATACCTGCCGTGTCATCCCGGACTCCGATCCGGGATCTCGTAAGGATTATAGCGTTGATCTGGCAAGAATCTTAATCAACGTTTGTTATCCCTGCCAGATCCTGAAACCCCGAAAAGTCGGGGCAGGCCAAGTTCAGGATGATACCTAAGCTACTTCTAACCGCTAAACTCGTTTTCTGACATAAGCATCTGCTTTATATTGGATAATTATAGAGTTCTTTGTAAAACTATCGATTTCCGTTTGGCGGGAGTTGCATTCCCGCCTTGCGAGCTTTTATGGTCGGTGGTACAACCACCTCCCAACTATGTTCAGAATGACACGAAAGTAGGGTATCAAAGACCTCTTTAAAAACAAATCTCCGCGTTGCATTAAAGCCATGTTTTTATATTTTCGGGAGTCCTTTACGAATTTTAGCACCAGACTATGGCCAAGACCAATCCAGAAGCTAAGCAGAAACAATCAGAAGAAGATGAGCAGCGCAAAGCCGATGTCACCTACCGGCGTAAGCCCAATGCCATTGCCGATTATCAAGTTCAGGAACAAACTGTTTTTGTGCGCTCCGAAAATGATATCGAGCTTCGGGTTACGGTTCATACACCAGAAATCATTCAGCTGAGATACGTATTGGAAGGCGATCGTCCCACAGACTTTTCCTACGCCATTGCTCCCGACTTTAATCCCGACAATGCTGAATTCTCAACGCGGGAAACGGATCAATACCTCGAAATCACTACTGATTCACTGATCTGCAAAATATCCCAAAAAGACATGAAGGTTAGCTTTTTGGATTCCAGTGGCACGGAACTATGCAAAGATGCCAAACCCTTCCACCGCAAAGACAGCATCATGAAGGGCATTACCGAAGTAAAAATCACCAAAGAAGCCCCCGAAGGCACCCACTACTTTGGACTGGGCGACAAAATCACCGACGACGGCATGCTGCGGGGTAAATCATTCCAAAACTGGAATACCGATGCCTATGCCTACGAGCTTGATGAGCACCGTGACCCACTCTACCGAAGCATCCCGTTCTTTACTGCTATCAACAAGGATGGCAACGCCTATGGGATCTTCATGGATAACACCTTCCGTTCTCATTTCGATTTTGATTCCGATGACAACAACACCTGCACCTTTTCGGCCGAAGGCGGATGCATGAACTACTACTTTATCTACGGTCCGGACCCCACCACCGTCACCGAGCGCTATACCACGCTGACCGGAACGCCCGAACTGCCACCCCTCTGGGGACTTGGCTACCACCAGTGCCGATGGAGCTATTATCCCGAAGAGCGAGTACGCACGTTGGCAAAAACCTTCCGCGAAAAAGAGATTCCCTGTGACGCCCTCTACCTCGATATCGACTACATGGACGATTACCGCGTATTTACCTGGAACAACGATCGCTTCCCCGATCCAAAAAAGTTAATCAGTGATCTTAAAGAAGACGGTTTCGAAACCATCGTCATGATAGATCCAGGCATCAAAGTGGATGGTGACTATGAAATATATCAGCAGGGATTAAAGAACGACTACTTCTGCAAGCGTCCCGACGGGGAGCTGATGATCGGTCCCGTCTGGCCGCCCAAAACCGTTTTCCCCGACTACACCCATCCCGAAGTACGTCAGTGGTGGGGCGATCTTTACAAAGATCTGCTCACCGAAAAAGGCGTCAGCGGCGTTTGGAACGACATGAACGAACCCGCCGTCTTTGAAGTCAAAGCCAAAACCTTTCCCGATAATATTCGCCACCATTACGAGGGTGAAGGAGTCAGCCACAAAAAAGCCCACAATATCTACGGCATGCAGATGGCCCGTGCCTCATACAAAGGCATCAAAAAACACAACCAGGGCAAACGTCCATTCCTGCTCACCCGCGCCAACTTTTCGGGCGGACAGCGGTACGCTGCCCTGTGGACCGGCGACAACATCGCCAACTGGGAACACCTGCGCCACGCCCTCGAGCAGTGCGTGCGGCTCAGCATCTCCGGTTACTCCTTCGTGGGCACCGACATCGGCGGCTTCGTCGAGCAACCAAGCGCCGAGCTCTTTACCCGATGGCTGCAGCTGGGCATCTTCCATCCGTTGTTCCGCAACCACACCATGGGCTACGATGCAGAAGGAGCTGACGTCGTCAAAGAAGATCAGGCAAAACAGAAAAAAATCCAGTCCGATGACAACCAGGAACCCTGGACCTTCGGCCAAAAATATACCCACATCAACCGCTCGGTCATCGAGCTGCGCTACCGCCTGCTTCACTACCTCTATACCGCCTTTCACAAATACGTGGAGCACGGCACCCCGATATTACGTCCCACAACCTTTCACAACCAGGTCGATGCCAAGTCCGTTAACTCGCAAAATACCTTTATGTTTGGGGATCATATTTTAGTAGCGCCCGTTATCAAAAAAGGTGCACGCGGCAGAAAAACCTATCTCCCTTCTGGCCACTGGTACGACTATCGCACCAACGAACTCCTCGAGGGAGGAAAAACCCATCAGGTTGATGCCCCCATTTCGGAGATCCCGTTCTTTATTAAAGCGGGTACGGTACTACCCCTGCGCGAAGTCATGCAATATACCCAGGAACGAGATCCTGAGCTGTTGGAACTGAATGTATACTACGGAACGCAAGTAAGCGAAAGCCACCTGTATGAGGATCAAGGAGAAGGGTTTACTCACAACGAGGGCGACTACCGTTTAACCAAATTCCAATTTGAATCGAATCCCCAAGAAAAAACCCTTAGGCTTTCTGCCGATCGAGAGGGTGCCTTTACTCCAAAATATGATACGGTAAAAATCAATCTCATTGGCCTGCCGTTTGAACCCGAAGGCGTTGAAGCAGACGGACGATCGGTTTCCATCCAGAAATCATCTGCCGATCAATCCGTATATGCTTTCGAAGTTGACCCCGATTTTAAAACCATTAGAGTCTACTGATCTCCCTGATAGCTGTCACAGGGATTCCCCTATATTTTAGAGCTCACTCCCTTATTATTCTATAACTACTTGTTTTAAAATCACTTATATCCAATATAGAGGGAGGTCATTATGAGATCACTATTCGCTTTTATTTTGTGCGCATGTTTTTCGCTCGCTATTACGTTTGATGCCGTTGCTCAAGATATGCCACAGGCCAAAAAGATGGAGGGGCATACCTGGCACCAGGTTGTGATGGTTAAATTTAAGCCCGGCATGGTTGATTCGGCTGCAAAGATCATTGACAATCATTTTATGAAGGCCGGTATGGAAATGGAATCGGATATGCCCGGTCCGCAAATTATGCGCCTGCACTCCGGCGAATGGGACATGCTGATGGTTTGGACCTTAAAGGGAATTGAAGAATTAAATTGGGAGACGTCGCCCGATGACGCTAAATGGATGGCCCAAATGGCTGAGCAGGAAGGCGGCATGGACAAAGCTATGAAGCTTATGGATAGTTATATGTCCCTGATCGACCATTCCACCTCGTATTTAGCTACCACTCGGGATATGGCCGGCGAAGCGATGGGCAGCCGGGAGTAATAATAACTGCCCATACTTTCGTAATATCTTTAAATACACATGCACCATAAATCCCCTCCGCGGGAGGGGTGCGGGTATCGATCCCGAAATTTCGGGATCGATGGGGTGGGTAGTAGCATTTTTTTAAAAAACACACCCCGCTCCCGACATCCGTCGGGACCACCCAGAACTACGCTAAAGCTTTGATCTGCATGCCTCTTGATAGAGGGGATTTATTCCTGCTAATATTCTAATTACTCAACCCAAAAAATAGCAACTCAGAAATCCCCTCCCCGGGAGGGGTGCTGAGGAACGAGGCGGGGTGGGTAGTTAATGCACGGAAATAAATTCCCGCGCTAGTGCTGGTATGGCTCAAAAGTTATTATATCTTTCAAATTGAGTTATTTCCTGATCCAACTTCCATGTTGCATGATGTTTCTCCTGTTGGATAATATATTGGCGAACTGCATTTATTTCTGAAGGACTTACAGATATCGCCCCATATCCTACTTGCCATGAAAAAGGTATTCCAATTACATTCTTACTGCTAATCCAACGAGATGAACTCCCTTTTAGCTGCTTGACAATTTGTGCAATTGATTGGCTTGTCTTTAACCTTACAAGGCAATGAACATGATCTTCTATACCGTTTATCGTATCTACAATCATCCCCTTTTGCTGAGCATTGCCCTTCACATACTTGAAAAGCGCCACCCGAAAGTTTTTATGCAACAGTGGATTTCGATCTTTAGTTGTCCAAATCAAATGAACCCACATTGATGAATAGCTTTTCATGGCTCAATATTTTAATAATTCATTATTAGCGCGGGAATTCATTCCCGCGTAATAGAAAGACCCTTAAGAAACATAATCCTTACAACATTACAGCTTTCATGATAGCACTATCTCAACAGATTAATTTCTGATAGATATCTTCATAAAGTATTATATCATTACAAAGTAAAAAGACCTACACATTTTCCTTGAGGCCCTATTGCGGAGGGGTGCGGGTAGCGATCCCGAAATTTTGGAATCGATGGGGTGGGTAGTTAATGCACGGGAATAAATTCCCGCGCTACTGATCTCCCCACTTCTTGTGTATCGGGACAAA
>NZ_JAXHLU010000003.1:0-5577 GCF_034521915.1 Fodinibius sp. | reverse complement strand
AGAATATGAAGCTGATCGAACAGGAGCAGAAATATGCGGTCAGCCGGGCCAGCTTGCATCGGCCTTGCAGCGGATTGAAAAGGCGGCCGAGCAAATTCCAATGAATGTATCAGATACAGCGATGCGTTCAACTTCGCATATGTTTCCGGTGAATCCCTTTAGCGGCGGAAATTTTATGAGACTGTTTTCTACGCATCCCGAAACTGAGGATCGCGTAGAGCGGCTGATGCACATGCAGCGTACCGGAGAATATTTGTTTGATTAGATAAATAGTTTTCCGAAATAAAATGCCCGGCACTTTAAAAGTGCCGGGCATTTATGATTATTGCTAAAAATAATTATCGGCTACTCTTCTTCACTTTTATATTGTTCATCATAAGCGTTTTTTATGCGCTGGTTCATATGACGCTTATAATTTTCGTATTCGTATTTGCGGACGGTAAATTCGGAGTGAAAGTTACCGTCGTTACAATCCACTTTTAATTTATTGGGATGATCTGTTTCGCTAATTTCAACAGCGATGTCGCCAAGTTTATAGGATGCAATAACAGAGCTCATAAGGTCATTTGTTTTTGTTTATGCTAAGATAATTACTTAAGAGCTCTTTGTGAATTTTTAGTCTGTTTCTTACATCTCCATTTCTGGAGGACCGTCTCCGTTGGGACCTTGATCTCTTCTTTTCTGTTCTTTGTTGCGTTCTCCGAAAAAGTATTGAAAGCTGATGGTTGCAGATCGTGATGACCAGCTAAACTCACGCTGGGTATAAAAATCGGTATTGGGATTACCGTCGGTATTAGCAGTATAACTAAAGTTCTGTGAATTCAATAGGTCGCGAATATTGAGTGAAATCTTGGCCTTTCCATCCATCAAGTCTTTAGAAACACCAGTATCAATCATTGTCATGCCTTCGCGTCGGCCCTGAGTAGTTTCGCTGGGTCCACGATAGCGCATGGAAGCTTGATAGTTCAATCCATCAACAATTTCCCAGCGCAGTCTCATACGTGCCCGGAAGTTTTCGGATTCGCTGCTAAACACCTGATCTTGATAGGTACCTTCGGAGTTGGATCGGAATAAATTGGCATTGGCTGTTAGGTTTAATCGATCCGCTATTTCCTGGTCGGCTGAAAACTCAACGCCCCAAGCTTTTTCGGAAGCAAGGTTGATGGGAAAGATACGGGTAACGCCTTGTTGTGCTTCGGTTATACGCTCAATAACATCAGTGCGATAGCGGTGATAAAAACTTGTAAGCAGAGAACCTGAGTTCCAGTAGTGCAGATAACCCAACTCATAAGAGTTACTGAATTCCGGTGTCAGGTTGGGATTACCAGTAAATTGGCTGCGTTGATCGTCAAAATCATTAAAAGGGATGAGCGCTCGTGACCATGGGCGCTGTAAGCGTCGGCTATAACTCACCTGAACCGATTGCTGTTCGTTGAAAGAGTAGCTCAAGAATACACTTGGGAAGAGGTTTACATAATTTTGAGTAACTACCGTATTATCACTTTTGACTTCCGTACGAATATTCGTGTTTTCAAGGCGAAGGCCTACTTGACCCGATAATGAAGACCATTCGTAATTTAGTATAGCGAATGCAGCGTTAACGTTTTCGGTATAGAGAAAGTTATCGGTATAATTCTCTTCGCTTACCCAAGTACCATTGACCCTTGTTTCGGCAAGATAGCTGTTATCCATCCACTCCGTATCACTTCGCAGGCCGGCCTCCAATTTGCCATCCCCCCAAATTGGACGTTTATATTCGGCATTAAACCGAAGATCCATTTCTTCTTCCTCATCGATGGCTCGCTGCATCAGCGGATCTTCATTGCCTTGACGAACGGTTTCCTCAATATTATTTGTGGATTTTTCTCGGCTAATATCAAAGCTGGCATCAGCCACAAGCTTGTGATCATTTCCGTCAATTTTGTTTTCGTAATTCAGATTTATGTCAATATCTCCTTCATTACTCTCCTGTCTATTTTCGCGATAGGTCTTTTTTAAGACATCACCAGTAAAAGCTCCTGGACTGTATTCAAGATCGGTATAAGTGATGTCTTCAATATTTTCTCCGCGTTCGGCGCTCAAATAAGCACTGGCAGTAAGTACCTGTGTTTCGGTAAGATAGAAATCAGCTCCAAATTGAAGATCACCGTCAAGCTCTGATTCCTGAGAATCGGTCTGTTCACGGTACATATAGGTAGTATCGGGACCGGAAAAACGCTGGAAGGAACTGCCTCCTTCGGGTTCGCTGCTATAATCAAGTCCGCCGTTGAAAAACCAGTTAATATCACCCACTCGATAATTTAAATTGGCAGAACCTTCGTATTCTTCCGGTAATCCGGTGCCCACTTGGAAGCTTCCATTAAATCCACGGCGCTGATCTTTCTTTAGGATAATATTGATGATTCCACCTGATCCTTCGGCCGCATAACGTGCAGAGGGATTGGTAATAATTTCAACCGATTTAATCATGGTTGCAGGAATACTGTTAAGGGCATCCACATTACTGTTGCTTGCCATGTTCGAAGGTTTGCCATTGATAAGTACCCGCACCGACTCATTACCGCGCAGGCTAATATTACCATCGATATCGGTAGAAACGGAGGGAACATTATTAAGAACATCTACAGCCGATCCTCCAAGACTGGTTATATCCTGTCCCACCTGGAAGGTGCGCTTGTCAAAGTTCATCTGCATTTCAGATCGTTCGGCGCGTACAAATAGCTCTCCAAGATCTTCCGAAGTTGGAGTCATGTTAATAGTGCCAAGATCTGTTGTTTCACCCTCCGAAATTTGGAACTGCTGAATGTAGGGCTTGAAAGAGAGAAAGGTGACTTTTAACACATATTGGCCCGGTGAAATATTGATAGAGAAAGAACCCTCATTATCAGTAGAAGCTCCGGTTATGATATTGGATTGAGTTGAGTCATAAATCGCCACTGAAGCACTGGACAGTGGTTCGTTTTCCTGATCTAAAACGGTGCCCGATATAGAACCGTCAGATTGCGCAAGAACAGGAACGGAAAAAAGTAATAGCAGGGATAGTGTAGAGAGTAACTTTTTCATTATTAGGTAGATGTTAGAAAATACGACGTTATTTAATTTCTTTAGTCGAAAAGATAACAGGTGATACTGTTCAAACATTAAACGAATACTGAAGAAAGTTTGAAGATTCCTCAGTTTTGTAAGTTAATTGTTACAGTATGCCATCCATCTTCGCAGGTATACGAAATGGTATAATGGTATTGGTCGGCAATTCGTTTGATTATTGCCAAACCAAGTCCAATAGATTTAGAATTGACATTATCTTTTTTGAATCGCCGAAACAATTCTTCGGGTGTTGAGGAGAGCGGATTCCCGGTATTGGAGATGCGAAGGCGTTGGCTGTTTAGCGAAATGTCAATATTTCCCTCTTCTACATTATGTTTTATAGCATTCTGGAAGAGATTGGTCCATAATATATCTGCCAGAACGGGATGCATATGTACGAAAACATCATCTTCGACATCAGCTTCAACCGTTAGGCCATTAAGCGTAATAAATTCATCAAAAGACTGGATGCTGTCTTTAATTAACTCAGAGAGGTTAACTTCTTCGGTACCGGTAAACTCATGGTTTTCGATCTTAGTAAGCAAGGCTAGTGACTCGCTGAGTCGTGACAACTTTTTTACCGATCGTTGACTGTCTTCCACAAGTTGATACTGCTCGGGAGAAAGGTCGGTTTCGGTAAGCAGCTCCAGCTTTCCCTTGATGATGGAGAGAGGAGTTTGAAGCTCATGGGAAGCATTTTCTGCAAACTCTTTTAGATTTTTATAATCTGTGATAGCCTTGCTGGTCATCTGCTCAACAAATTTATTTAAATCATCGAATTCGGCTACGGATGTTTCTTCAGCGGTAATCGGGTTTTTATCTTGCAATCTGAAGTTTTTTATTCGTTCCAGCGTTTTGCGGAATGGTTTAAATAGCCTGTTGGAAACAATGAATCCCACTCCAACGGCACCAATAACTTGCAGTCCTAGAATCCAGAGCAGAATTTGTATTACCGCTTCGGTGATGTCGTCGGATTCAACAAGTGCCCCATAGGTGGTAATACGATAACTGGTGCCGTCAACGTTGCGGTGGGCAACTAACTTTAAATTGTGTTCCATCTGCTGCAGGCGATCATGCCAGACCAGGGTATCGCGAATTTCTACATTTGGTTCTACCCGATTCGGGAGAGCAACTATTTTTAAATTGGTATCATCGTTATCTTGCACCGGGCTTTCAAAATTTTTCCCCTGTTCCAGCAGGTACGTAACTCGTTCCACCCGATCCAAAAAGCGCCACTTAAGTTCGTTGTCGAGTTCGCCCTTGATAATATGATAAGACACAAATCCCCCTATCCCCAGTACAATAATGGTTACAACAAGATACAAGAGAACAAATTTTGTTATCAGTTTCATGTCAATCAGTGGACTTTAAATTTGTATCCAATACCGTAGACGCTTTCGATATAGTCATTAGCGCCGGCTTTTTCTAATTTTTTGCGCAGATTTTTGATGTGTTGATACACAAAGTCGAGGTTTTCGAGGTGATCTACATAATCGCCCCACAAGTGTTCGGCAATGGTCTGCTTGGAGAGTACATGGTTTTTATTGGATGAAAAATAGAGTAGTAATTCATATTCCTTTGGAGTAAGATTTACGGGATTTCCATCCACCGTTACTTCCATCGTTTTGGTATTGATAGCAATCTCATTCACATTGATAATTTCCTTGCCGTCGCGCTGCTGCCTTCGATTTACAGCTTTAATACGTGCGTGGAGCTCGGGCAATTGAAAAGGTTTGGTGATGTAATCATCAGCGCCCAGTTCCAGTCCTTCCACTTTGTCATCCAGAGCATTTTTAGCCGATATGATGATCGTTCCTGTTTCCGGATTCACGGATTTCAACTCCCGTAAAACCTGTAGGCCCGAACCGCCCGGAATCATAATGTCAATAAGTACCACATCGTAGGTGTACGACATTACCTTGTCAAAAGCCTCGGAATATGACTGAGCTGTTTCACAGATATATCCTTCGCGCTTCAGATACGTTTGGATGTTCTGCAGCAAATCTTCGTTGTCTTCGATGATGAGTAATTTCATAGCAATTCAAACATAACAAATGATTTTGAAGCAAAACTGAAGGTTCATACTTTGAAATACAATGATTATAATTATTTATAAAAAAGCTGGTTTTCATCTTACTTATTTATGCAGCGTATTACACTGATGTTTATTATGGGAATTGTTATGGTAGGATGTGCTTCGGAGCAGGAAGCCCCTTCTGCGGAAGCACAATCGGATTCGGTACCAGTAGTAGAACAGAAAAATTCGACCGATGCTATATCACAGCAACAACCAACCGATTTTGAGCGACAAAATAGCAGTGTGGGACAGCTAGTTTATGTACCTGTCTATTCGCATATCTATCAACAAAACCGCCAGAAAACATTTAACCTGACGACAACACTAAGTATTAGGAATGCAGATCCCTATCGTCCGTTTACTATTACTGAAGTTGCCTATTACGATTCGAAAGGAAATTTAATTCAACAGTA
>NZ_JAXHLU010000002.1:0-116316 GCF_034521915.1 Fodinibius sp. | reverse complement strand
ATGCTCTATTTTGCATACGGTTCCAACATGTAAACGCGGCACCTGTGTCTTTGGCAGTGAAAGTGGCAGTAGTCTCATTGCCCAATTACGGACTCTTTTTCAATAAGATCGGTGAAGACGGTTCCAGGAAATGTGCTATCAAAAAGAGGACAGCAACATAATCCACGGCGTCATATATGAAATAGAAAACGCCGAAAAGAGGGACCTGGTCATCATTGAAGGACCAGGCTACCAGATAGTTCATCTTCAAGTCGATATGAATATTAAAAAGAATCCGCTTCGTGTATTCACATATTTAGCCAAAGAAAAATATATCTATAACGCCATCAACCTTATTCCTCGTAGAATTCCCTGGTCATTGCCATTGCTAAAGAACACAACCTGCCAAAAGTTTTTATCAATCCAATTACGTTTCATTACTGATAAAAGTTAATCAAAGTGAAATTATTTTTTGGATAATTCTATGCTAACAGCCTAACGACCTGGCGCATAAGGGGCAGGCGCCTACGAGACGTATTAGTTTAAAAACGAAACATCAATTAATAAATGGAAGAGAGGCAAAGGGATGGCAAAGCCTATTCTCTTAACATGTGGGTTACCCATAGAAGCAGAGTAAGAATTTATACAAAAACCTGCCCCAATTAAGAGAGCAGGCAAAAGTAGCATCAAATATTTTGAAGTATTTAATATCCAAAATAATCCATTATAAGTATTCTGATATTTTCTTTAAAAATATATAGGGTTCTTTTGTATATGCTGATCCTTTTTCAGATACCTTTCCTATGTGTCAAGCAATAACGAGGTTACTATGATTTACTGAGTGGCGAATGATGCTCATGAACAATTTTCCATTCACCAGCATTATTTTTGACAAACACCAAACTGATCTGATCGTTGACAACGGCCAGCTCTTCTTCAAACTGTAAATGAAAATCTGAATGGAAGGTTACCACGGCAACATTTCCGTGATAAACAGCAATTTTCATGTCTTTTGCTTTCATTTTAACAACTTCTTTGACGCTTCCGAAAACTTCGCGTTCAAAGAGTTCGTTTTCTTCTCCACCATTACGGAAAGCCCCATGTTTGAATTCTGTAAATTTGGGTCCGTAGGCATGAAAGGAGATTAATTTGTCTACATCACCATCTTTGATACTCTCCACAATTTCATTCCACGTTTGCAGTATTTCTTCTTTTTCTGCGGGATATTCATTCATTATACCATCTTCAGATTGAGCCTGAAGAGATGTTGATCCACATATGAATAGAATGAAGATTACCAAGGTAGCTTTATATAAAACGTTCATAACGACCTCCGTTTTGAATGGTTATTGATTAAAAAATTAACAACTACCTATAGACTGTATTAAGTCAATAAACTTTGAAAAAGAATAGCTATCTCTCCAGGATATCTCTTCAAGATCAATGGAAATACACTATTTGCAGTTGTATTTAGATTTTAGCGTACTAAATTCAAGACTCAGAACTACTGTAAAAATCGGACAAATTTACAGCATGCCCGGTGTGTCAAGGTAGTTTTGGGAGAGACGATTTATACCTTGAGACAAAGTTGAAGGTGGAAGAGCAACTTTAGTTCTGAAGTCGCGCGCTAAATGAGCCACATCGTAATATCCTGCTTTGAAAGCAATTTCAGCCAAACTGGCCTTTGGATATCGCCGGATGAGTTCCATCGCATATTGAACCTGCCAGATTTTGGCATATGCCTGTGGAGAAAGTCCCACTTTCAGCAAAAAATGGCGGTTTAAGGTTCGCCTGCTCATGAAACATTGCTTAGCCAGTTTTTTGACCGAGATCAAACCTCTTTTTTTGATAATGCTATTTACCGCATGATAAATAGGATCGTTTTGATATGCCGATTTTGGTGGGAGAGCTTTTTCGAAAAAATGATTTACGTGAGGATCTTCAAACGATGTGATTTCATAATCTGATTCTGTTTTTTCCAGGAAGCGATCCTTCAAATCGATAATCTGGCAGATTCGGATTTGTCGGTTTAGCATTTCATACATTGGGATTTTCAAAAAGTGATAGCCAACAACAGGATGCACTTTCATAGCATAACCACCACCCCTACCTGTTTGTGAGATATGTAAAGAACTATCGGTAAACAATCCGGAGATATATAAGTGATTGGGCCGGGTAACTGATCCTTCATAGTTCAGAAACCGAGTTTCAATATCTTTTCCGGTCACCATTGTAAATATGAGGTATCCTATGCGAGGAAATACGGTAGTAAACTGTTCCGGAATCGAAAATCCTATATAGGAGTAAGTAAGCTGATAATCGCGAATTGATTTTACACTTGATCCGATCTGCAAGCACGTTTTAGACTCCGGTATGGTGATGGATTCAACTTCCATGGTTCATCGCAAAGGTGTTGAAAGGCAAGTAAAATATCTGCCAGTAACTTAAAATGAAGAAATAATACTTAGTATCAAAGAACGGGTATCTTAATTTTAAGAATTAAAGTAAAAAGCCTGTTTGAATAGTTTGTGTACTTTTCTTTGGTAAATAACGACATGGTGCATAACCGCCTACGAGGCGTATTAGTTTAAAAACGAAACATCAATTAATAAATGGAAGAGAGGCAAGGGGATAGTAAGGCCTGTCCGGGTTAATGTGCGGGCTAGCTGTTCAGATATGAATTTTGATTCAATAAGTTACATTTATTAAACAAACATATTTTTTTAACACGTCCACTTGATCTGATAGTTTTTTTCCTTGTAAATCTTTACTGGGTTCAGGTTTTGATATATCAGGAAGCATATTAAGCATTATAGCCAAGTAATCTGTTTTAATTGCATAGTTGACATTTTCCACTTTCGTCTTTACTGCCTCGTCATTAAGGCTTGATGTGATAATACCGATCACATTGCCATTCATATTAAAAAGAGGACCACCACTATTACCAGGTTGAACCGGAACAGAGACCTGTAAATATCTTGCATCGTCATCAATTCCTGTTTTAGAATTTATAACTCCCTTAGATAATTTAAAATTGCTACCCATAATCTCATTCAATGGATAACCAATTGTATATACATCATCTCCAATTTCTTGAGTTGATGTAATTCCAAAAGGTATTTCAGCGAAGTTTGAAAAACTTGGATCATTTATTTTAAGAATAGAAATATCGTTACTTTTATCATTTAATAGGACTTCAGCTTTATATTTCTGGCTCTGTTTTGTTCCAGAACTATTGAATATAAGTTCAATATCATTTGCATCTTTTATGACGTGATAATTTGTAACAATAACTCCATTCTTTGATATAGCAAATCCAGTTCCTGATGCTTTACCCTTTGGTGCAGAAATCTTGTTACTATCAAATTCTGGGTAAATTTTTACTAGTGTCATTTCTTCGTTAAAGTTTGATTTGTCAAAGTAGCCCTTGGCTAAACCATTTTCATTAATTGAAAATGTGGAATTACTTTTTGTTCCATTCGCATTAATCCACTTTGTTGTATAGGTATCTTCGTAGGCTGTTGAACTTAAGTTAGCTTTTACCAATCCAGTTTTATCCCAATTTTCATCCTCACTAGAAATTATTATAGCCTTAAAATTTCGAGAGTCCTCAAAATCTTTTTTGATAATCGCTATTTTATAGCGGTTTTGAATTAATCTAGTTTGATCGGATGTTTTGGCTGACAATCTTGAATTAACATTCCAAATTCCTTCTATAGGTTTTAAATTTGACTTGTTTTCATCAAAGTAATTAATGAGCTCAGCCTCAGTAATATTAATTTCTTGGGTGTCCGATTTTTCAAAAGTTTTAAGTCGGACTATAAGTGCATCTATTCTATAGCAAGTGCTTACAAAATAATCTGGTTCTATAATCTTAGTTATTTTTATAGCGTTGCCCCCGACTTCTCTGGCTTTTCTTTGTGCTTGTGATACAACTTCATCTAAGGAACAACCTGTTGAAAAACCTGTATCTCTTATTTTTAGGTTTCCTAATTTCTCGAATCCTGTTGGTAATTCATCATTTATTCCAAATACATTAATGTTCTGTGAATGAGGGGTAGGACTATACTTTTTTTCAATATTTGTTTTCATCGATGTTGAACAAGCAGAAAAAAGCAATAAAGCCCCAAAAACGAATATCCTTTTTATTCTTCCCATGAAATAGTGTTTTTTAAAAATGGATTGTACCCACTTGTATGAATTATAGTTTAATCTGACACCTAACGACATTGCGCACAAGCTGCATACGCATAAATATTGAATAGCAACTAACGAAAGAAGAAACTTAAAACCAAGAGTGGCAGAGAATTGGCGAGGTGTGTCCCCTTAATACAGGGGTTAGTACTTTTCTAATTTTAGTCAGAGATTAAATCATCTAGCCAATCATTTAATTTATCCGTATCAGAATCTAAATCTTGTATTCTTTCAGCAAGAATTTTCAATTCTGATAAATCTGTTAGAGCTAAATTTTGTGCTTCAAGTCTTATTCTAGCTTTAAGTTCAATTTTATCGACCATCTCCTCTGTAATTTGATCTTTCGGAGAGATAAATTCCTCATTTTCTATATCTACATATAAACTTTTATTTTTAAGTGAGTTTAATTCTGGGATGTTTTCGTAATCATTTCTTATAGCATCTTTCATTTTTTGAAGTGAGTTACCAGTCTGCATTTCAAACAATAAAATTGCCTCTAACTGTGCTTTCAGAGAACTTTTAGTTTTGGCATTATGCCAGAGAAAATTATTGTCTTTAAAATATTCTTCAGAAATTTGTTTCCCTTGATAGAAATCAATCATTCCACACCAAATTAGTCTACATTTGCCAATCTCCTCAATAGCAAGTTGAAATAATGTGTAAGCTCTAGAATATCTCTGGCTTTTCTTCAGTAGTTGGGCATCTTCTATAAGTTCTCGGGCATTTTCATAAGTTAAATCATAGCCTTCTTTTAATACTTTATCATCCATCTTTTAGTTGAACAGATTATTGGAATAGAAAAGTGCTAACCTTAGCTTATATGTATTAGTAAAGAATAATGGTATGTATAATATCAGTAAAGGTCTAATAGGAGCTGAAATCTGTGATATTCCTAGTATTATCATTTCTCATCAGGACAACTTGAATACAGATAATGCTTACACATAATATTTGTTGTCTGCATTAGCCCTCCGGATTTATCCCTTTCCCGATCAATTCCATATTTCTCACTGCATCAGCGTGCTATATCAGGTAGTTTTAGCTTTTTTAAAACGGAGATCTTAGCCAGAGGTAGGGCCACACCGTTATTGGCTACATATTGCTTGGCGGCTTCCTGAACATTTTATAGTCCAAAAACGGAATCCCGATCAGACAGATGACGATTACTGACAAAAACTATTTTTTACCGGTGTATCTGAAGTGCTATTTTTTAATAATACTGCTTTTGAAATTTATTCTGATCTTCTCCCATATCAGCAATGTAAAAAATATGGAGGTCATTGCCAGTTGACATCTTGCCTCTAGCGTAACACCCAAAAATCCAACTCCAACTTTGCATTACCTTCAATTCACATTATTTTCGGATAGAAAAAAACACAGATTTTCACAGAAACCCACTGATTTTCATCAGCTGAAAGTTGCGTAATCAGCGGCCAAAAAAATTGATATTATGAAAGTAAGAAGCTACATCAAAGGCGAATGGATTAACAAAGGTGAAGAAAAAGATCTGGACAGTGCGGTGACCGACGAACCGGTAGCGCAGATGCTGGAGGCCGATCTGGATTATAAAGGCGCCTGTGAATATGCGCGTCAGGAAGCCGGACCGAAACTCCGCGCGATGTCCATTCACGAGCGGGCGTTCAAGATCAAGTTTTTGGCGCAATACCTGATGGAGCGCAAAGAAGATTATTACGAGCTATCAACCCATACCGGCGCTACGCGACAAGATTCCTGGATCGATATCGAGGGTGGTATTGGAAGCATGTTTACACTGTCCAGCAAATCCCGAATTGAGCTTTCGGACCTGCCCTATCATGTGGAAGGCAGTCATGAGCAACTCTCACGTGAAGGTACTTTTGTAGGACAGCATATCTGCGTGCCTCGTCACGGTGTGGCCGTGCATATCAACGCTTTTAACTTCCCCGTTTGGGGAATGTTGGAAAAGCTGGCCCCTGCGATTATTTCAGGAATGCCTGCCATCGTTAAGCCGTCGCCAATTGGTTCTTATTTAGCGTACAAAGTTTTTAAGGATATGCTGGAGTCGGATCTGTTACCCGAAGGAGCTATTCAATTTATTGCAGCCGATGTACCGGGCGATCTGCTGGACCACCTAGCCAGCCAAGATTCTGTTTCCTTTACCGGCTCGGCAGAAACGGGACAAAAGCTCAAATCCCATCCCAACATTCTTGCAAATAACGTAAGATTTAATCTCGAAGCCGACTCACTGAATTGTTCTATTCTGGGATCGGATGTTACGCCCGACATGGAAGAATTTGATCTCTTTGTTAAAGAGGTTGCTAATGAGATGACCGTAAAAACGGGTCAAAAATGTACGGCTATACGTCGGACCATCGTCCCCAAAGAGCGGGTGCAGGATGTTATCGATGCGCTCAAGAAGCGACTAAACAAAACAACCGTTGGTGATCCCTCGAAGAAAGAAACAAAAATGGGTCCGCTTGCCAGTGCTACCCAAGCCGATCGTTTTAAAGAACAAATTTCCTCACTTTTGGAAACCACCGAATCGGTGTACAGTAACGGTAATGGTCAGAATAATGGAGCTTTTACCGATCCCAAAGTACTGCTATGCCACAAACCTTTGGAAGTAGACGAAGTCCATACGGTTGAGGCTTTTGGTCCGGTGACTACCGTGATGCCGTATGAGTCCAATGAAGAAGCCATTGAGCTGGCCAACAAAGCCGATGGCTCACTAGTGGGCTCGCTCTTTACGGCGAATGATGATATTGCCCGAGAAATCACGCTGGGCTGTGCTCCTTATCACGGACGCTTTATGGTTATCAATCGGGATTCGGCTGAAGAATCTACGGGACACGGATCGCCCATGCCGCACATGGTGCACGGCGGACCCGGTCATGCGGGTGGAGGTGAAGAACTGGGCGGAGCACGGGCGGTCATCCATAATATGCAGCGGGTTGCTTTGCAGGGATCACCAACAACATTAACCAATATTACCAATCAATACATCAAAGGAGCTGAAACAAAAGAAGCTGATGTCCATCCTTTCCAGCAGTATTTTGAAGATCTGGCAGTGGGGGAAGCACGGACTACTGAAACACATACGGTAACGGAAGAAGACATTGAACGATTTGCTGATTTATCCGGCGATGAATTCTATGCGCATACCGATCCGGATGCGGCCGAACGTTCCCTCTTTGGCGAAATTGTGGCACACGGCTATTTTGTACTTTCACGCGCGGCGGGACTTTTTGTGCATCCCGATGAGGGGCCTGTAATCCTAAACTATGGATTGGAAAATCTTCGATTCACAAACCCGGTTGCCCCCGGTGATACCATCCAGGCAAAACTCATTGTAAAACGGAAAACCGTCCGACAAAAGAAAGCCAAAGATAAGTTTCCCTTTGGAATTGTCTATTGGGATGTGGAAGTCACCAACCAAGATGATGAATTGGTAGCCGAATATACCATTTTGACACTTATCAAACGTCGCGATGTACTGGATATGGATATTTTTGAAGAAGAATAAGGACTGTGAATTATAGAAAGACTCATATATGTAAGGATCGGCTTTCAACTCGGTCATACTTAAAAGTAATTCAGGATTCTGAATTCAGAAATCAAAATAAAACTTACATATTATGAGAAAACCAGCTAAAACATTTAAAGACCTGATAGTATGGCAAAAAGCACATGAATTTGTGCTGGAAGTTTATTCCCAAACTGAAGATTTTCCAAAATCAGAAATGTATGGTTTAACTTCACAATTTCGTAGAGCAGCTGTTTCTATAGCTGCTAACATTGCTGAAGGATTTAAAAAGCGAGGAAAAAGAGACAAAGCTCGATTTCTTAATATCTCTCAGGGTTCACTTGAAGAATGCAGATATTATATTATCCTCTCAAAAGATTTAGGATATAGTAAGGAATCAGAATTGAATCAAAAACTACAAGAAGTTAGCAAGCTTATTGATGCTTACTCTAAAGCTATTCTGAATTCTGACTCCTGAGTCCAGAATTCTTCAATTGCAAAAATTAAAAACGTATTAACTCGATAACATGTCTGATAACGGAGAAATTACAACCAACATCAAAAACAACATAGGAACCATTGAATTTTATCATCCCAAGGGGAATTCCCTGCCGGGACAAATGCTGCGGGATTTAGCCGATACCATCACGGAGATGGGCAACAACCCCGATGCGCATGTACTGGTGTTGAAAAGTCGTGGTGATGGTGCTTTTTGTGCCGGGGCTTCGTTTGATGAGCTCATTGCCATCGACAACTACGAAGAAGGAAAAAAATTCTTTATGGGATTCGCGCTGGTGCTCAACGCCATGCGTCAATGTTCAAAGTTGATTATCGTCCGCGTACAGGGCAAAACGGTAGGCGGGGGTGTTGGTATTGCATCTGCCGGAGATTACACCATAGCGCACGAATCTGCGGCTATTAAGCTCAGTGAACTCGCTTTAGGCATCGGTCCGTTTGTAGTGGGCCCCGCTGTTGAGCGAAAAGTAGGTCCTTCAGCATTTAGCACGCTCTCGGTTGATGCTTCAAGCTGGAACTCGGCCGAATGGGCCCGCGAAAAGGGACTCTTTTCGAAAGTCTGTAAAAATCACTTTGATCTGGATGAAGAAGTAGAATCATTAGCCAAACAATTGGCTGGATATAGTCCCGATGCCATGAAAGAACTCAAGAACTTACTCTGGAAAGGAACAGAGAACTGGGATCAACTGCTGGAAGAACGCGCTGAAATAAGTGGACGACTGGTATTATCAGATTTCACCAAAAACTTTATCGAGGAATTTAAAAGTAAATAATCTTACTACGAAGGTAGGACAAACAGAAGAGATTCTTTTAAACTCAAGTATAACGGTGTCTCCTCTTCAAGCTGCTGTCCCAACATTTTAACAATGAGCTTATTTTTTAAATCATTTGTTAAAGAAATCAGCGATACAAATAGTATCTGCAGATTATCTTAAAAGGAACGTGACTATTTACGAACAGAGAATACCCGTTACGTAGTATTCGAGACCCCTTCGGGAGTAAATCTAAACTCAATATGCGCCCCATCCCTATTATAAAGTTTGAGTTCTCCATTCAGTTGTTCAACCAATGTATCAACGAGTTCTAATCCCAAAGAGGGATTGTCACCTAAGTCGTTACCTTCATCAAATCCATGGCCATTATCACTTACCTTTACCAATACCTGCTGGTCATCTTTTTGGACTAAAATGTTAATTGTTCCCTCATCTGTATCTTCAAAAGCATATTTAAATGCATTGATGACTAATTCGTTAATTAATAATGCACATGGAATTGCTTGATTTACATTTAGAGTAAGCGCATTAAGATTCGAGTTTATATCGATATCAGATTCACCGCCTATATAAATATCTGCGATTGTTTGTAGCAAATCTTGCAGATAGCGATCAAACTGGATATACGAAAGCGATTCTGATTGATAGAGCTTCTCGTGTACCAGGGCAATACTTTGCACGCGCAAATGACTCTGTTGAAGAGCAGATTTGGCATTTTCGTTCTCTGATTCCCACATCTGCATTTGAAGCAGGCCGGAAATTACAGCTAAATTATTTTTTACCCGGTGATGGATTTCTGCCAGTAAAACTTCTTTCTCTCGAAGGGATTCTGTAATTTTTTGTTGTGCTTTTTTCTCGGAACTTATATCACTGGCGACAAAAACATATCCCTCAACTGTCCTATCTTTATCCCTAATTTTTCCCCTTGAAATACTAACGGGAATAACATTCTCATTTTTTCCAATTAGCTCACCGGTATACGTTTTGTTGCTATCCGTATGTTGTTCTTTAAAAGTTTCATCAGGCACCTCATTGAATAAGGTATCAATCGTTTTATCCAACAGCTCCTCCTCAGTATATCCAAGAATATCCGACACCGCTGAATTAACTCGCGTAATTTTTAAATCTTCATCGGTTACAACCAGCAGATCGGCCATAGCTTCAATAATACTATCCACGTAGTCACGCGACACTGTCGTCCTGCTGAGGTTTTCCGCCATCTGATCGAAGGTAGAACTCAGTTGTCCCAACTCGTCATTAGAATCGTAATCAATACGATTTTGCAAATTCCCCTGTCCCACGCTCTGGGCAGCATCTGCAATCTTTGCAATAGGATTTGCTATCGATCGATAAATAAATAAAGAGAGAACAATTGCAATAATTAAAGCTATACCAGTGGCAATAACTAAAATATAACCTACCCTATCGAGCTGACTATTTAACCCCGCAATTTGTTGTTGATGAGTTTGCTGGATGTGATTTCGAAGCTGGTCGATCTCAGGCAATAAATTGGATCGGAAGTAAGGCTCTATTGTAACCGTGAAAAACTCTTTGCGATCTTGGTAGTTTTTGGTACTGATATTTTGGAATTGAGTGAGCAGCGCCGAGTAATTTTTGTACTTTTTTTCCAAGTTCTCTAACAGGCTAAGTACTTTCGATGTATCCGCAGAAGGTTCAAAAATATTCTTCTGATTCGACTTCACCAGGGTTCTCAACTCTTCTAAGCTTTTCTCAAACTCTTCAAGAGATTTATCAATCTCTGCAATTTGAACCTCTTTGGTTCTATTGCTTCTGCTATAATCCATGGAGAGAGTTTCGCGATAGCTATCCTCCAACAAATATTGCGTTCTTGTCAAGCTTTTAAAAAGCTGTAATCCAAGTTCTCCGGCTAAGGTAACCTCCTGAATCGCCTTTTCACTTTCGAATGTTACTTGATCTTTAACCACATCATTAAAATATGATGCAGTCAATCCAATTCCCCCCATAAAAAGGACTACAATTGAAAAACTGCCAATTAACTTGGTACTGAGTTTCATAAAAATATAAATTTACCTGTGTACCCGTTTTCTTAAGTAGTATAGCAACGATGGATAAACTAATAACATTTAACGTGCTATATCCCCAACCCAACAAAATTATTGATTAACAATAGTAAACAATTAATCAATTGCATATTATCAATGAGTAATAACTTCTAAAGGAAGCTATTTTCAACCATTTTTGAAAATTATTGACCTAAAAAGCTACTAACGCTTCTATTTTTTTTACAATTTTTTCGGATGTTGGTAATACCGCATCCATCAATTCAACATTATATGGAACAGGAATATCAGGCATTGTAATCCGCTCAATAGGGGCATCCAAATATTTAAATGCCTCTTGCGATAAGACAGCACTTATTTCAGCACCAAAGCCGCCCGTCTTCGTATCCTCATGAACAATCAAACAGCGATTGGTCTTTTGGACGGATTGTAACACAGCCTCTTTGTCCCACGGCATGATGGAGCGAAGATCCAGGATATCAGCAGAAATGTCCATTTCATTTACAGCAATTTCTACTTGTTCACACATTGCGCCCCAAGTTACGATGGTAAGATCTTCACCCTCTTGTAATTTATTGGCTTTGCCAATCGGCACTACAAACTCATCGCCCGGATATGGTTTACGAGCATACTTGGCATCCAGCAAATTACGATGCTCAAAGAAAATGGTTGGATTATTACTTCGCATCGCAGAACGGAGCAGCCCTACGGCATCCTTTGCATTACTAGGCATCACGAGCTGCCATCCCACAGCGTGAGCGAAGAATACTTCGTTGCTAAGGCTGTGCCACGGGTCACCGCACTTCGCGAAACCACCCGGCATACGCACCACGATGGGCGCTGCAAACTGATTGGCTGTACGCCAGCGAATGGTTCCACAATTATTAAGTTGTTCAGTAGCCGGATCGGCGTACTTCCGAAACTGAATTTCTGCTACAGGCATTAATCCCTGATAAGCCAGCCCTACAGAACGACCGGTGATTCCCTCTTCGGAAAGGCTGGTATCAAAAACACGGGATTCACCGTGCTTGGTCTGGAGTCCCATAGTCACGGCATGGACTCCTCCTTTTGCTCCCACATCTTCACCAAAAACCATTAACTTGGGATTTGTTTCAAGCTCGTAATCCAAGGTTTTACGGATTGCCTCCACAATATTAATTCGCTGTTTCCCGGGACTGGGCGTTTCCGAACTTTTGGGAAAATTGTGGTCTGATGGAGCTAATCCACCAACCTTCTGAGTATCCAAATTTCCATCGGCATCCGTTTCTGAAAAAGCATAGCGCTCTGTTTCCCGGGGATCGGGTTCGGGACGTGCCAAGGCCGCTTCAGCAGCTTCTTCAATATCTTCATCAGCCTGTGTTTGCAGTTCCTTCCAGTCATCATCAGAAAGCCGGTCGGGAACTAAAAACGTTTTTAGATGATCCAGCGGATCGTTCTGCTGTTCCTCTTCGATTAATTCGTCCGGTTTATAGGCTTGGTTATCCTGATATGAGTGACCATTCAAACGCGGCATGGTAAGGTGTATTAAAGCCGGACCTTTTCGGTCTCGTACATAATTTACCGATTGACTGATAAGATCTGCCGCTTCTACCGGATCGGTCCCATCACCGTCAAAAATTCTGATATTTTTAAAAGAATACAGGTTCTTGGCAATATTACCACCGGGTGTCTGAAAGTCACCGGGAACCGAGATCCCATAACCGTTGTCTTCAATATAAAATAGAATGGGTAAATCCTGAGTTGTAGCAATCGTCAAGGCCGACCAAAATCCATTGGTAGCAACCGAGCCCTCACCGCCCAAAACGACAGAAATTGCTCGCTCATATTCTTCCTCATCCAGCTGGTTTTGATGAAATTGGATGCCCTGAGCCCAACCAACGGCGGGGGTATATTGCGATCCCACATCGCCGGCCATAGGCAATACTGTAGGACCGTCAATACCTGGTTTATTGCAAACTACTCCAATATCCCGACCGTCACTGTATCCGCCCGACTTCGCCATGGGCGCTGCCATAGCATCCTCCAGACTTAATCCAAGTGAAAGCATTAACGGACGAGAGCGATAATAGGCGCTGGCCGCATCGTGCTCGTGGGTAAGCTGTGAACCTAATAAAATCTGCCCCAATTCATGCCCCCGTGCCGAAAATTGATACAGCACATCCTTATTGGGAACAAGTTCATTTTCCTCTTTATCATCCATAGCTCGAGAGGTCAACATCAGCTTGGCCAACCAACTCCAGTCAATCGATGATATCACTTCGGGCACTTCTTTCTGTTGTTCTTTTTTAGTGGGCATAACTTTTACTTTCTTATCAGATTATTTCAAATAATTTCTATGCGTTCATCACTTTTTCAAAACTGTGTTCGAAGTGCTTCATTTCTTTTTTGCGACCAATAGTAATTCGCACGCAGTTCGGTAATCCAAAAGCATTAATTCGCCGTAAAATTACTCCTTCTTCCAACATTGCCTGTGTAAATTTGATAGCCTGCTGTTCATCGGGTAAAATTATCATCACCGAATTTGAAATAGAAGGAACGTAATTAACGTTATGTTTTTCAAAAAACTGATAAAGCCTATTTTTTCCTTCTTCTACTACATCTTTCGTCTTCTTTATAAACTGCTGATCTCCAAGTGCTGCAAGGGCCGCCGCCTGTGCCGGAGTTGTTGGTTCAAAAGTCAATTTCGTTTTCATCATCTCGCTGATAATCTTTTCAGATGCTATAGCATAGCCAATGCGAAATCCCGCCAGACCATAGGCCTTAGAAAAGGTGCGAAGAGTAATTACGTTGTCGTAATCATAATCAAGTGAATGAGGATAATCTGCCACCTTCTTGGCATATTCGAAATAAGCCTCATCCATAACCACTAAAACATCACTCGGAACCTTGCGCATAAAGCGCTTAAACTCCGAATCAGTAATATATGTGCCAGTGGGATTGTTAGGATTGGCGATATAAATCATTTTTGTCCGATCGGTGATACGCTCTGCCATTGCATCGAGATCAAAGCGATAGTCGTTGGTCACCGGTACCTTGTTGATTGTAACTCCTCGAATATTTGCCTGAACAAAGAAACCAACAAATGTAGCATCGGCAGTAATAGCTTCTTCATGATTCAGGAAAAAAGTGCGGCAAAGATTTGCAATGACACTTTCAGATCCTGCAGCAATCATAATATTTTCCGGCTCTACATTGTTATGATCAGCCAGAACTTCGCGAAGCTGCCTGGAAATAGGATCCGGATAGTCTTGAATTTCCTGCATGGCCTTCACAACTTCATGCTTTACATTTGGGCTGCATCCCAGTCTATTTTCGTTAGATGCCAGCTTGGATATTTGCGGCGGCTGATATTCTTCCTCGACTTCTGTAATGGTTTTGCCTGCCACATAAGGAGATAAATCACGAATATTAAATGGCACTAAGGGGCGCTCACTAGAATCAGCCATAAATACCAATTTAGCAACTAAAATTTAAACTTCAATTTGGGACGATATACGCATAATTTTCGGCTATAAATATGAATAAATTAGGTCACTTTAACAACGCGATGAGGTCAAAACTTTTTAAATGTAGATCTACGTTGTAAGGTCTAATTTGGATTTGTACATTCATTAAAAAATTAAACTAATATTATGTCAAAAGTTGCTGTCGTTACTGGAGCAAGTCGTGGAATAGGTCGAGAAATTTGTAAAGAGCTTGCTAATAAGGGGCATCATGCTATAGCTGTTGCCCGATCGGAAAAACCACTGACAACATTGGCCAATTCTTATTCTAATATTTCTGCTATTCCAACCGATCTTACGGATCAAAAAGATGTTGACAAACTTATAACACAGCTTAAAAATGATTTTAGCACTGTTGATATTCTTATTAACAATGCGGGAGCCTTAATTAATAAATCATTTAAAGAACTAACGCTGGATGATTGGCGGTCACAACTCGAAAGCAATTTAATCAGTGCTGTGCATATAACAAAAGAAATGCTCTCCTTATTTAGTAACAACGCTCATATTATTAATATAAGCAGTATGGGGGGATTTCAAGGCAGTGCAAAATTTCCGGGTCTTGCGGCATATAGCGTTTCAAAGGGAGCATTAAGTATTTTAACGGAGTGCCTTTCTGTTGAACTATCAGACAAAAGTATTAAGGCAAACGCCTTGTGCCTTGGAGCTGTACAAACCGAAATGCTCGAAGAAGCTTTTCCCGGTATCGAAGCCCCATTAACTGCACAAGAAATGGGATCCTATATTGCCAATTTTGCCATCGAAGGATCTGCTTTTTATAACGGAAAAATTCTACCAGTAGCACTCGAAGATCCCGAATAAAAGTAAATGGATTCTTATCCTATATTTTCTACATTAACGCTGTAATTTTAATTACATAGTAATCAAGGATCGTGAAAAAACATTTCATACCATTACTCATTATAATTTTCAGTATCACTTTATCCCAAAACATAGTAAA
Source organism: Fodinibius sp. (assembly GCF_034521915.1). Lineage (GTDB taxonomy): Bacteria > Bacteroidota > Rhodothermia > Balneolales > Balneolaceae > Fodinibius. Next base: position 100,846 of record NZ_JAXHLU010000002.1, on the reverse strand, counting down.
AGGACAATCAATCAAACTTTTAGGAAGTAGCACCCTAAATGGGGCTATGAACGGTGTTCTGGTCGGTGGAGCTACGATGGCGCTTCAAAATTCCAATGATTATAGACCTGTTGAAGTAGGACTTGGTGCAGGAACCCTTTATGGCATTGGAATAGGCGCTTATGATATGTCCCAGATTGAAAAGGGGGAACAGTTTTATATTTCAGGTACATTTAATGATGGAACCAACCGATCAATACTCGTATTACTCGATACTATTTATGGTGCTGTCGGAGGAATGGTAGTTGGATCTTCAATCACCTTAATCATGCAAGAAAGAATTGAAAAGGGATTGCAATACGGTGCAGGTACCGGTGCATGGCTGGGTATGGGATTTGGACTAATCGATGCTTTTGTGCTTGCTGAAAAGCCTGCTAATCTACAGGCTTCTAACATTTCATTAAAACAACAACGCGTTAATGGACTTGTAACCTATAACAATGCCAATCAATCGATACAAGTAGGTATGATTAATCCCGGATTTATTGCAAAAAAACAACTTTCCAGCAAGCGTTTTAGTACCAGCTACAAACCTACCCTCAATATTTTGGAAGTAAATATTAATCTTTAATTATCTTCAACTTCCGCATCATAATCATCGGGAGTATCAAATTGGGCACCTTCTTCGGGTTCTTTAGCCAGTGCCAAGTACCGAATAAGCTCTTTTACCGTATTAGAATGCCCCGAAAGTGACGGATGCACTCCATCACTCAAATAATTCCACGCAGCCGGTCCGGGCTCTTCCTCCTCCTGATCTTCTACACTGTCATCTTTATCCTTCATTCGTTCTCCAAGAGGATCAACAATATATCCTTTTTTGCCGGTTAATATTTCACGATACTGTTTCAAATCTTCCTCAAACAGATCAAAATGGAAAAGTCGCATCTGCTGCTGCATTTCGGTAATAACGGGAGGAGGAGTAAGCCAGATTAGCGGATTATCTGTCACCTCATTAACCACTGTTTCAATGGTATTGAGATTTTCCCAGAAATCGGCCAGTGGCACCAATGTACGATCGGGTGATACGTGCAAGCGCTGTGCATCAAACGTGCCTAACGCCACAATTACCCAATCCGGATCGTGATCCAGCACATCTCGGTTTAATCGTTTAAGTGCATCAGTAGAAGTATCATAGGATACCCCACTGTTCACGAAGGTCAAATCTGCATCCTCGAGTCCAATCTCTAACACATGCTGAAAGATATTAAACCAGCTTTGCAAATCATCAGTCAGAGAATCTCCAATAGCAACAATAGTATCCCCTTGTTCAAAGGGAAGATCTTCAATCCATTCTGCTACTTCGCCATCTTCTAGTAACTCAATTGCAGCATCTTTGGCATTAGAAGAAAAACGATCTCGAAGCTTTTTTAGCTCCTCTTTTTCTAATCCCATCAATCCGGCCATAGCTTCTTCATTTTCAATGCCGGGTAGTAAAGGATACCGTTTCTCGAGGTTTAGAAATTGTAATAAATAGTTCTCTAAAACTTCTTTCTCTTCTTTGCTTGCTTTATGCTCACTCATAAAAGTATACTGTATCAAAAATTATTTTTCTAATTCTCTAATAAATCCTGAACCAACTTCGGCGTTCCTTCTGCTGCACGCTCTTGCATATGTTCCCATCCTTTAAACGATCGAAGTTCGGGAGTGGCTGGATCAATAATATATTTCGGGATATTTTGTTCTACTAAATCCACTAATCCCGCTGCAGGATATACGACAAGTGAAGTACCAATCACAATTAATATATCAGCCTCAGGAACTATATTTGTAGCTTTTTGCATATTTGGAACTGGTTCTCCAAACCAGACTACATGAGGTCTTAGCTGTGCTCCATCTTCAGCCGTGTCACCTACTTCAATGGTATCACCACCGATATCATATATCAGTGATGGATCGTCTTCGCTGCGAACCTTCGAAAGCTCACCATGTAAATGAACCACATCGGATGAGCCAGCGCGTTCATGCAAATCATCTACATTTTGTGTAATGATCGTCACATCGTATTGCTCTTCTAACTCCGCCAAAGCCTGATGTCCGGAATTGGGGTCTACGCTATGCAGTTGTTGACGCCGCTCATTATAAAACTCTAAAACAAGTTCTTTATCTCGTTTCCAAGCCTGTGGTGTAGCCACTTCTTCAATGTCATGACCTTCCCAAAGGCCATCAGAATCCCTGAAGGTTTTTAATCCACTATCGGCACTCATACCAGCGCCGGTTAAAACTACCACCTTCTCCATAGCGTTTATGTTAGATTGGCAGAACGCTTATTGACTATGAGCGTGTTGGGGTAAAATAGAATCCAGCCACGAGCTTGACTCTTCATAATTCTCAACAACTCTTGGAGCTTTATCGTGAGTAAAAGAGGCTACCATTCTTTCTACATCTGATTTAAGAACACTTATAGCATTATTAATCAGATCTTTGTTAAAACCTTTGTCACTAAGACGTAATGTAAACTCCAGAGAAATTACACGGCTCAATATTTTTCCCAATTCAACTAAGCGATCTTGGGCTAAAGTGTGATCAATTTTAAAGTCCAACAAATCAGAAAAATAATCAGACGCACGTTCTGTAAGCTTAAACTCACTTAAGAACTTATGGAGATTTTTGAGTTTCAGCTTACGCATATTTTTCAATACTGATTCTGAAATTTGCTGATAAAGAATATCATTTGAACCTTCAAAAATCTGGAAAGGACGACTGTCAATAAGTGCTCTTCCGGCAATATGATCCAATCGATATCCCTTGGCCCCCGTTAACTGTAACAAAGACTGTGCTGCCTGCTGCATCATATCCGTAGTATAGGTCTTAATTGCATTAGCCGTAAGATCCATATTCGACACATCTTTGGTAAGCGGTACATTTGTACTGGTAAATGCACACATTGCGGAACAGACTGTAAATGAAGATTGCAATCTGTTTAATCGTTTTTTCACCTGATCATAATTGAATAAGCTTTGTCCCCCCACATAACGTTCTTTACAGTGGGTAATGGCTTCATCCATTAATCGCTTCAAAAAGCCAATACCCATTCCCGGAAATTGCAATCGACTTCGATGCAGCACATCCAGCATCATTTTAATACCGATCGATTTAGGCTGTAATTTATACTCTTCGGGTACTGTAATATCGATCTTATTTCTGCCATACGGCAGCATATACAGCCCTAAATTTTTATAATATTCTTCTACTTCAATGCCTCCACGTTTGCTATCATGAATAAAGAACCCGATATCACGCCCTAAATCACCGTTACTATTTTCTTTTCGAGCCGTTATCAACCAAAAGTCCGCGGCCCCAGTCAAACCGGCCCAATGCTTAGTTCCACTAATTCGGAATGCATCTCCCTCATCAGATTTAACTTTCTTAAAAGATGTCTCCATATGTAAAGCATCAGAACCAAAATCTGGCTCTGTAATCATTAGTCCACCCATATTATTCTCATACAAAAAGCGGTCAAATATGGGTTGTTTAACTTCTTCACGTCCGTAATTAGCTACTGGTTGCAGAAAAAGTGCTCCATTAATCCCCATCATTAATGAAAGAGGAAGCGATTCGTATGAACTGGCTTCTAACATTGCCAATGCCTCATGCGTTTCTGCTCCACGTCCACCATATTCTTCAGGGATAAATACACTTAGCGGTTTGCAATCCATTACTTGCTTTAATATTTCATCAGGCAAACCACGGCTTAAGCTTAATTCATCAATATCACTTTGGACATTAAAGAGATTGTGCAACTTGTTTTTGTATTGATTTATAAAATCAGAAAAATCCATAAACCGGTAGCAATTTTTGAGAGAGTTTTAAACGTCTGTATCCTTTGGATAACAAACGTGCTTTTAAGCTTATAATATACCGAATAATATCCCTTGGTAAAAACGTGTTAAGGGCTTATTTATCGATTTTACACTTTAAAATAAAAAAGGTGATCCGTGATGGGATCACCTTTTATACAACTAAATAAAAAAAGAGAGCGGGCGGGGACCTACGCTTCCTCCCGGTCGGGAAGTACCATCGGCGCTGCCGGGTGTCACGGCCGTGTTCGGGATGGGAACGGGTGGAGCCCCGGCGCTTGGCCCGCCTGCTCAAAAATGTGTAAAAACAGTATGTCAAAGGGTGGTCTTCGACGTAGTGATAGCTGGGGTAAGGGGTAGATCGGAGGTTGCTGCTTGCTCGTTGCCTCGCTTTCGAGCTGCCCGACCCAACGGGTCGTGCAAGCCATATAAGCGGAAGCCGGTAGCCTTATTAGTACGGCTCGGCTGCACGCGTTACCGCGCTTACACCTGCCGCCTATCGATCTGGTCGTCTTCCAGAAGGCTGTAAAGGGAATGTTTATCTTGGAGCGTGCTTCGCGCTTAGATGCTTTCAGCGGCTTATCACTTCCGCACATAGCTACCCTGCGATGCCCGTGGCCGGACAACAGGTCCACCAGCGGTGCGTCCACTCCGGTCCTCTCGTACTAGGAGCAGCTCTCCGCAACATTCCAACGCCCACAGCAGATAGGGACCGAACTGTCTCACGACGTTCTGAACCCAGCTCGCGTACCGCTTTAAATGGCGAACAGCCATACCCTTGGGACCTTCTCCAGCCCCAGGATGCGATGAGCCGACATCGAGGTGCCAAACCTCCCCGTCGATGTGAACTCTTGGGGGAGATAAGCCTGTTATCCCCGGAGTACCTTTTATCCTTTGAGCGACGGCCCTTCCATTCGGAAAACCGCCGGATCACTAAACCCTGCTTTCGCAGCTGCTCGACCTGTATGTCTTGCAGTCAAGCACCCTTATGCTTTTACACTCTGCGCACGATTGCCGACCGTGCTGAGGGTACCTTTGGGAGCCTCCGTTACTGTTTAGGAGGCGACCGCCCCAGTCAAACTACCCACCATACACTGTCTCCCGAATCCTCGGGATTAGAATTCAGCGGCCCAAAGGGTGGTATTTCACGGACGACTCCACGCCAGCTGGCGCTGGCGCTTCCGGGTCTCCCACCTATCCTGCACATCGGGCAGCTAAAGCCAATGTAAAGTTGTAGTAAAGGTTCACGGGGTCTTTCCGTCCCGCTGCGGGTAATCGGCGTCATCACCGATACCACAATTTCACCGAGCTCGTGGCTGAGACAGTGTCCAATTCGTTGCACCATTCGTGCAGGTCGGAACTTACCCGACAAGGAATTTCGCTACCTTAGGACCGTTATAGTTACGGCCGCCGTTTACTGGGGCTTCAGTTGGCCGCTTCATCGCCGAAGCGATTAACAGCCTTCCTTAACCTTCCAGCACCGGGCAGGTGTCAGCCCCTATACATCGTCTTACGACTTAGCAGAGGCATGTGTTTTTGGTAAACAGTCGATTGGACCTGGTCACTGCGCCCCCGACGGGCCGAAGCCGGCCGGGGGGATCCTTCTCCCGAAGTTACGGATCTAATTTGCCGAGTTCCTTAGCCACGATTCGCTCGAGCACCTGAGGATCCTCTCCTCATCTACCTGTGTCGGTTTTGGTACGAGCGCTATGCCAGCAGATGACGACGGGTTTCTTGGCAGCAAGATTACCTACGCTATCGGTTTGCCCGTAGGCTCCCCGTACTGTCGGCGTTCAGCCTTGGTGGTGGGCGGATTTGCCTACCCACCGGCCTACTGCCTTTAACCTGCTATTCCATCAGCAGGCGGTAGTGTCACTTCTGCGTGACGCCTTCATCTATAGCTGGATAGCGGTACCGGAATATTTAACCGGTTTTCCATCGGCTTCGCCTGTCGGCTACGCCTTAGGTCTCGACTAACCCTGATCCGATTTGCGTTGATCAGGAACCCTTAGATTTTCGGTGGAGGGGGTTCGCACCCCTCTTATCGTTACTCATGCCTACAGTTTCGCTTCCAGAGCCTCCACTGGTCCTTACAGACCAACTTCGATGGCGCTGGAATGCTCCTCTACCACTGTACCGACGAATCGGTACAATCCACAGCTTCGGCACCAAACTTATGCCCGCGAATTATCGACGCCGGGCCGCTCGACTAGTGAGCTATTACGCACTCTTTCAAGGAATGGCTGCTTCTAAGCCAACCTCCTAGTTGTCTGGGCAACCCAACTTTCTTTGTTCAACTTAGTTTGGATTTAGGGGCCTTAGCTGGTGGTCTGGGTTGTTTCCCTCTTGCGGGAGGACGTTATCGCCCCCACGCTGACTACCTGGCAACACGGGCCGGCATTCGGAGTTTGTCTAGATTTGGTAGGCGGTGAAGCCCCCTAGTCTAATCAGTGCTCTACCTCCGGGCCGCTTGGCGCCAGATGCTATACCTAAATATATTTCGAGGAGAACGAGCTATTTCCGAGTTTGATTGGCCTTTCACCCCTATCCACAGCTCATCCGGGGGCTTTTCAACGCCCGTCGGTTCGGACCTCCACGTGGTCTTACCCACGCTTCATCCTGGCCATAGATAGCTCACTCGGTTTCGCGTCTGCCCCGCCGTACTTTCGCCCTGTTCGGACTCGCTTTCGCTTCGGCTGCTCTCCTGAGGAGATTAACCTTGCACGACAGGTGCAACTTGTAGGCTCATTATGCAAAAGGCACGCCGTCAGTCCGATAAATCGGACCTCCGACCGCTTGTAAGCGTATGGTTTCAGGTACTATTTCACTCGCCTTCTCGGCGTTCTTTTCACCTTTCCCTCACGGTACTTGTTCACTATCGGTCATAACCAGTATTTAGCCTTGCCGGATGGTGCCGGCAGCTTCAGACAGGATTTCTCCGGTCCCGTCCTACTCAGGGGATCCCACCACCGCGCCTCGCTTACGTCTACAGGCCTGTCACCTTCTGTGGGGCGGCTTTCCAGTCCGCTTCGTCTTCGCTTGGGTTGGCTTGTGTGGGCCCTGCAACCCCCTGCCGCCGTAGCAGCAGGGTTTGGGCTGTTCCGCGTTCGCTCGCCACTACTTGCGGAATCACTGTATTGTTTTCTCTTCCTCCGGGTACTTAGATGTTTCAGTTCCCCGGGTTGGCCTTCTCGAAAGAATATCTGCCCGAAAGCAGATGGGTTTCCCCATTCGGATACCTGCGGATCTGTGCTTTGGTGCAGCTCCCCGCAGCTTTTCGCAGCTTTACACGTCCTTCATCGCCTGGTTATGCCTAGGCATCCACCATACGCCCTTTTCTGCTTTCACTTATATGACTTGCACCACCCCTCGGCGGGCAAGCCTCGAAAAACAATGAGCGTTTCGCTTTGGTGTTATTTCTAAAAAAATAACCTCGATCTTAACCTTTCTTACCTATCAGCTATCACTATGTCAAAGAACACCTTGCAGGTGTGGCTGCTGGTCGGTTTCGCCGGCTGCTTTACGCAACGCCAACGATCATCAACCCACAACCGTCACTACAAGAACATCAAAGAACTCGTGCAGGGCACGTACCTGTTTGTTGTTGGCAGGCTGCAGTTTCACAAAAACACACTGCCGCCTGCCAACTAGATACAACCTACACCATACTTGAAAGAACGCGTGCCTTCCGGCACGGATCTGCTCGCTGCTGGCAACCAGCGGCGAGCACATGCGTGCCCAGACTCCCTACAACAACACCATCCACAAAAACTCCGTGGAGCTACGGGGACTCGAACCCCGGACCCCCTGCTTGCAAAGCAGGTGCTCTAGCCAACTGAGCTATAGCCCCGATGTGGGCTTGGCAGGAGTTGAACCTGCGACCTCACGCTTATCAGGCGTGCGCTCTAACCAGCCTGAGCTACAAGCCCATGGGTGGCCGGCCGGCGCCCGCCTCTCACGTTTGCGGGGGCACTCTGCGACCAGAGACTAGAACATACAGACGATCACACGGCGAGCCGCCAAGGCCAAGGCTCTCCTTAAAAAGGAGGTGATCCAGCCGCACCTTCCGGTACGGCTACCTTGTTACGACTTAGCGCCAGTCACCAGGCTTACCCTAAAGACCTACCTCCCCGAAGGGTTGGTACGGCCGTATCAGGTACTCCTGACTTCCATCGCTTGACGGGCGGTGTGTACAAGGCCCGGGAACGTATTCACCGCGACATTGCTGATACGCGATTACTAGCGATTCCGACTTCATGGAGTCGAGTTGCAGACTCCAATCCGAACTGGGAACGGTGTTCGGGGATCTGCTGACCCTCGCGGGCTCGCTTCCCATTGAACCGTCCATTGTAGCACGTGTGCAGCCCTAGACGTAAGGGCCATGATGACTTGACGTCGTCCCCACCTTCCTCACTACTTGCGTAGGCAGTCTGGCTAGAGTCCCCACCATTACGTGCTGGTAACTAACCACAGGGGTTGCGCTCGTTGCGGGACTTAACCCAACACCTCACGGCACGAGCTGACGACAGCCATGCAGCACCTTCTGTGGTGCCCCGAAGGGAAGCTCCCTTTCAGGAGCGGTCACCGCAGATTTAGCCTAGGTAAGGTTCTTCGCGTTGCATCGAATTAAGCCACATGCTCCACCGCTTGTGCGGGCCCCCGTCAATTCCTTTGAGTTTCATTCTTGCGAACGTACTCCCCAGGTGGCATGCTTACTGCGTTAACTGCGTCACTGCCCCCGAAGGGACAACAACTAGCATGCATCGTTTACAGCGTGGACTACCAGGGTATCTAATCCTGTTCGCTCCCCACGCTCTCGTGTCTCAGCGTCAGTATCGGACCAGTTGGCCGCCTTCGCCACCGGTGTTCTTCGTGATATCTATGCATTTCACCGCTACACCACGAATTCCACCAACCTCTTCCGAACTCAAGAAATCCAGTTTCGAAGGCCCTTTTACCGTTAAGCGGCAAGATTTCACCTCCGACTTAGACTTCCGCCTGCACACCCTTTACACCCAATGATTCCGGACAACGCTTGCACCCTCCGTATTACCGCGGCTGCTGGCACGGAGTTAGCCGGTGCTTATTCACTGGGTACCGTCAGTGGTCCTCGAAAGGTCCAGGTTCTTCCCCAGTAAAAGCTGTTTACAACCCATAGGGCCGTCTTCCAGCACGCGGCGTGGCTGCGTCAGGGTTGCCCCCATTGCGCAAGATTCCTCACTGCTGCCTCCCGTAGGAGTCTGGGCCGTGTCTCAGTCCCAGTGTGGGGGATCATCCTCTCAGACCCCCTAGCCATCATTGCCTTGGTAGGCTTTGACCCTACCAACTAGCTAATGGCACGCAGGTTCATCTCCAGGCTCCCGAAGGATTTAACAACTGTGGCCATGCGGCCCCGCTGCATCATCCGGTATTAGCTCACCTTTCGGTGGGTTATCCCAGTCCTGAAGGCAGATTACCTACGCGTTACTCACCCATCCGCCGGTCTCCAGAACCCCGAAGGGTTCCTTCTCCCGCGACTTGCATGTGTTAAGCCCGCCGCCAGCGTTCGTCCTGAGCCAGGATCAAACTCTCCATGGTAAATACACCTAATAAATTGTTTGAGTCTCTGGCCTCGGCTTCACTGTACTTCTATCAATTGATCTCTTATCTGGCCCCACCCGAAGGCGGGGCCGACAAGGGCTCGACGTGCGATCGTCTGTATGTTCTCAGTCTGTCAAAGAACGAAATAATGCTCGTTATAAATAGAGCTTAAAGCGATTATTTCCATTTCACTTGCGCCTTGTTTCAGCGCGGTGCAATGATAAGAACTTATCCTTTATAAAACAAATATTATTTCAAACAATTTTGCTTATCAAAAAGGTAAGTTAATTAACTAAAACTTTGAAAATTTAGGTTAGCTATTCTTCTTCGGAAGCTGATTCTTCTTTTTTCTTAGTTCCTGAAGAAGTAGTACTCTTGGATTTACCAGCCCGGCGTGTACCTTTCTTCTTTTGGCTGTCTTTAGGTTTTATATCATTATAATCAACCAATTCTATAACACCCATCTGTGCATTGTCGCCAGATCGATATCCAAGTTTTACAACCCGGGTATATCCACCAGGTCGATCCATAGCCTTTTGTGCCACTTCCTCAAAGAGATGTGAAACTGCAGCTTTATCCTTTAATTTCGAAAACACTTGTCTACGATTGTGAGAAGTGTCTTCTTTGGCCTTCGTAATTAATGGCTCAACAAATGTTCTGAGCTCTTTGGCCTTAGGTACTGTCGTTACTATTCTATGTTCTTTAATTAAAGCTACAGAAAGCGCACTTAATGTTGCTTTACGGTGCGATGGTGTTCTACCTAGCTTTCTACCTTTATTTAAATGACGCATTTCTTTTTATAATACCTTTATGATTTATCTAAATACTTTGTTACATCCATTCCAAAATGCAGATCTTTGCCTTCAATAACTTCTACCAATTCAGCTAAAGATTTCTTACCAAAGTTTCGGAATTTTAACAAGTCCTGTTCATCTCTGGCTACTAATTCACCGATAGTGTTAATATTAGCCGATTTCAAACAGTTATAAGAGCGTACACTTAAGTTCAGATCTTCAATACTTGTTTTCAACAAGTTTTTAATACGCTGCTTTTCTGCATCAACTTCTTCTTCCTCTTGTGTAAATGGCTCGTCAATTTCTTCTGTAATAAACTTTTCAATATGCTCTTTCAAAATCTTACCTGCTATAGTAAGAGCTTCTTTTGAATTTATTGAGCCATCAGTAGTTATATCCATAACTAATTTCTCGTAGTCGGTACGTTGACCAACACGAACATTATCGACATCAAATTGTACCTGTTTGATTGGAGTATAAATAGCATCAATAGGAATAAGACTCACATCCTCTTCGGTATCTACATTTTGCTCCTCTGCTGGAACATAACCACGACCTCTGCCAACATGTAATTCCATTTCGATATCGGCGTCTTCAGCCATAGTAGCAATAAGCTGGTCGGGGTTAAGAACTTCATAATCTGCCGTTGCCTCAGAAATATCTTCGGCCTTAAGTGACCCTTCTCCGGATTTTGAGATATGAACAATTCCACTGCTCTGTTCAATCTGTTTGAAACGTACCTCTTTTAGGTTGAGGATAATTTCATAAACATCCTCTTTTACACCATCAATACTGGAATACTCATGCTCAACTCCATTAATTTTAACAGCATTGATAGCAATTCCCGGTAAAGAAGAAAGCAATATTCTCCGAAATGAGTTACCGATGGTAACCCCAAACCCTCGTTCCAATGGTTGTAAAATAAATGTACCAAAGGTATCGTTTGCTTCTTCAACCTCAAGCGGTTCAGGCATTTGTATACTATAATTACTCATATCAATCGCGTTAACTAAATTAATTTAAATTACTTAGAGTAGAGTTCAACGATAAGCTGTACATTAATATTTTCAGGAATTTCTTCCATCTCGGGCACATTCAAGAACTTACCCTGCATATCCTTCTTATCGATTTCTATCCACTTATACTTACTGGAAGGAGCGTGCTGTAAAGACTCATTTATAACTTCTAAAGTCTTTGATTTTGGTCGTACACTTACCACATCACCAGGCTTAAGCTGGAACGATGGGATATTTACAACTTCTCCATTAACTACTATATGCTTATGGCTCACTAATTGTCTTGCCTGTCGACGCGTTCTTGCAAAACCTAGACGGTAGACGGTATTATCAAGACGGCTCTCAAGCAGTTGCAACAGAATTTCACCTGTTACACCATCCTTGGCATTTGCTTTATCAAACAGATTTGAAAACTGTCTTTCCAGCAAGCCGTAGGTATATTTTGCTTTCTGCTTTTCTTCAAGCTGAATAGCATACTCTGATTTTCTCGAATATCTGGATCGGCCATGTTGACCGGGTCCATATGGTTTTCGCTCCAGCGCCTTGCTGGGACCAAAAATTGGTTCTCGAAAACGTCTTGCTTTCTTTTGTTTTGGGCCTGTGTATCTTGCCATGATTAACTAATAATTTACTTCGTTATACTCTTCGTCTTTTAGGTGGTCTGCAACCATTATGAGGAATGGGAGTACGATCTTTAATTTCCGTTACTTCCAATCCACTTGATGCTAAAGCACGAACTGCCGCTTCACGTCCAGAGCCGGGACCTTTTACAAAAACCTCAACTCTTCGCAATCCCATTTCATAGGCTGCAGTTGCTGCCGTTTCAGCACTCAATTGTGCTGCATATGGTGTGTTTTTTCGTGATCCTTTAAAACCTTCTTTACCAGCTGAGGACCAAGAAAGTGCATTCCCATCAGCATCAGTAACCGTTACCAAGACATTATTAAATGTTGCCTTGATAAAAGCCATTCCATTAGGATCTGAAAGCTGTTTTCGTCGTTTCTTCTTTCCAGATTTTCGTTCTCGCTTTGCCATTTAATTATCTCGTTTAATTATTTTCGAGGAGCTGATTTCTTACCTGCAACGGTTCGGCGCTTCCCTTTTCGGGTACGTGCATTAGTTTGAGTACGTTGTCCTCGTACGGGTAATCCTTTACGATGTCGATTACCACGATAAGAACCAATCTCAATTAACCGCCGTATATTGGCTTTCACCTCACTTCGTAATGCCCCTTCAACCTTATACTCATTGTCAATTTTTTGACGGAGCTTTGATACTTCTTCATCAGTCCAATCCACAACTTTCGTATCCCGGTCAATTTCAAGTTCATCAAGAATATCTTGAGCTGTTGACCGGCCGATACCATGGATGTAGGTCAGACCTATCTCACCGCGTTTATTTTTAGGTAAGTCTATTCCAGCAATTCTAGCCATAAAAACTATCCGAATTAATTATCCTTGCCGTTGCTTGTGGCGTGGATTCTTCTTGTTAATTACATAAACACGACCATTGCGTCGCACAATTTTGTCGTCTTCGCTTCTTTTCTTTACTGAAGATCGAGTCTTCATAATACTAAACTCTTTTAATTAGAATTTATTTGTAACGATACGTGATACGTCCCTTCGTTAAATCGTAAGGAGACATTTCCACAGCGACTCGGTCGCCGGGAAGAATTTTAATATAGTACATTCTCATTTTTCCGGATACATGAGCCAATATCTCATGCCCATTATCCAGTTCTACGCGAAATTGTGCATTGGGTAATGCTTCAATAATTTCGCCATCTTGCTTAATTGGCTCTTCTTTAGCCATTGCTAAATATTTGCATTTATTCGACTTTTCGTTATCTCTCTAATATAATCAAAAGTACTTAAAATTTCAGCCTTTCCTTCTCTCACAACAATATCGTGTTCGTAATGTGCAGAAACTTTTCGATCGGCTGTAACAACCGTCCAGCCATCATCTAATGTTTCTACTTGCCAAGAACCTAGCGTAATCATTGGTTCGACAGCAAGTGTCATTCCGGATCGGAGACGCTCCCCTCTTCCGGCTTTTCCAAAATTCGGTACCGAAGGATCTTCATGGAGTGATTTTCCGAGACCGTGACCTACCAAGTCTCTAACTACTCCAAAACCTTCACTCTCACAATGGCTTTGCACAGCCTGTGAAATATCTCCAATTCTATTCCCGTGCACAGCCTTCTCAATTCCTTTGTATAGTGATTCTAGCGTTGCACGTAATAAACGAATTTTCTCGTCTTCACATTCACCAACGGCAAATGTATAAGCATGATCGCCGAAGTATCCATTCTTTTCAACACCACAATCAATGGAAACAATATCACCTTCCTTCAGCTCCCGTTTATCACTGGGAATACCGTGTACTACCTCTTCGTTAATCGAGATACATAGCGTTCCCGGGAATTCATTCCCTTTTGGCCCATAACCTTTAAAAGCAGGGCGACCATCATTCTTTTTTATATACTCTTCTGCGATTCTGTCGAGCTTCCCCGTTGTAACACCAGGCTCAATATGTTTTGCAACTTCACCCAGTGTGCGAGAAACAATTTGTGCGCTTTCGCGCATTTTCTCTATTTCAGATTCGCTTTTAAGAAAAATCATCTTACGCTCTACGTCGGCCTTTCATCTTACCAGTTTTCATAAAGCCATCATAATGACGCATCATCAAGTGGCTTTCAATCTGTTGCAACGTATCAAGAGCTACACCAACTATAATCAACAAACTGGTTCCACCATAGAACAAAGCGAATCCCGGTGTAACTCCCATCCTGGCCACAATAGCCGGCATAATTGCAATAATTGCCAAGAAAATAGACCCTGGCAGTGTGACCTTCGTCAAAATATTATCAATAAACTCGACCGTCTGATTTCCCGGTCGAACTCCCGGTATAAATCCTCCTTGGCGTTTCATAGTATCTGCCATTTCACGAGGATTAACCGTAATAGCTGTATAGAAGTATGTAAAGAACACCACAATAATTCCAAAGATAATAGAATAGGTAATTCCTGTAAAATCACTCGACCAGGCAGTCAACATTTGCACGGTCTCATTATTGGGGAAAAACGTCCCGATCGTACTTGGAATAAACATAATAGACTGTGCAAAAATAATCGGCATCACCCCAGCAGCATTCAACCGGAGCGGCAAATATTGTGTTGTCCCTCCGTACACCTTGCGTCCTACTACTCGTTTAGCATACTGGACGGGAACTTTACGTACGCCTTGTGTCAACAGCACACATGCAGCAATTACCAGAATCAAAGCTGCGATCTCAATAATAACAATAATGAGATTACCCTTGGTCGTTACCTCATTGATCAAACTAGCAGGTAATCGGGCGATAATACCAATCATAATAATGATTGAAATACCATTACCAATACCGCGGTCAGAAATTCGTTCCCCCAACCACATCACAAAAGTAGTACCCGCCGTTAAAATAATCATTGAAGTAAGTACAAACGTAAAGTTACTTACCACAATAGCGTTTGGCGATGTAGCCATCAGGTTTATAGCAAAACCTATAGACTGTACTAAGGTAATACCTACCGTACCATAGCGCGTAAGTCTATTTATCTTACGCCTGCCCTCTTCCCCTTCGCGCTGCAATTTTTGAAAATATGGTACAACGGCCCCCATCAATTGAATGATAATAGCAGCAGTAATATAAGGCATAATTCCAAGTGCAAATACCCCCGCACGCGAAAAGGCACCACCAACAAACATGTCGAATAGACCAAGAAGACTTGAGGCGTCTCCGGCCTGTTGTGTTAATTGAGTAGCATCAACACCAGGAAGTGTTACAAAGCTCCCTATGCGATAAACCATCAAGATGCCGATGACATAGAAGATGCGATTTTTCAGCTCTTCTATTTTAAAGATGTTGCGAAAGTTTTCAACTAAACTCATTTAGAAGGTGGCTTATCTTTTTTTATTGATTATTCTTAACGAATGTGATGTTTCCACCGGCCTCTTCAACTTTTTCCTGAGCAGATTTACTGGCGTTGTGTACTTCGATATCAATTGATGCTTCGATATCACCATCGCCAAGTAATTTCACAAGATCATTTTTACCTGCAAGTCCAGCATTACGAAGATCTTCAAGAGTAATCGCCTCTTCAAGTTTGCCGTGCTCGACAAATAGTTGAATAGTGCCTGTATTAACAGCTACATACTCTTTGCGGAATTTATTATTAAAACCCCACTTGGGCACGCGACGCTGTAAAGGCATCTGTCCACCTTCAAACCAAAACTTTTCCTTAAAACCACTGCGTGAACGTTGACCATTGTGTCCTTTACCAACAGTGTGTCCGCCTCTGCCAGAACCTTGTCCGCGACCAATACGTCTGGCCTTTTTCTTATTGGGTTCTGGAGCGTTTAAATTACTTAAATCCATTATCTTATCCTGATTAAATTCCTTAGATCTATTAGCCTTCAAATACTTTATTCATTGAAATACCCCGTCGCTCAGCAACCTCAAATGGATCAGTCAAATTCTTTAATCCATTATAAGTAGCTTTAACCATATTATGTGGATTTGAAGATCCCACAGATTTGGTAAGGATATTCTGCAATCCGGCAATATCAAGCAACGCCTTAACAGGTCCCCCTGCAATCACACCGGTACCTTCTGATGCGGGTCGAAGCAACACTTCGCCGGCACCTTCCTTTCCGGTTATCGTATGATAAATACTACCGGTTTTTGTCATCGGTACTCTGATAAGATTCTTCTTCGCATTATCAAATCCTTTTTGAATGGCGTCAGAAACCTCGTTGGCTTTTCCAAGACCGTGTCCTACAACACCGTCTTTATTACCAACAACCACAATAGCATTAAAGCTAAAGCGGCGGCCACCTTTTACCACTTTTGAAACACGGTTAATATGAACCAGTTTCTCTTCGAGGTTAAGATTTGTAGGCGTTATGTTATGTCGTCTTCTTACTTTTGGCATAATTATTCTTTTTTAAAAGTCTAAACCTCCTTCGCGAGCACCCTCTGCAAGGGCTTTAACAACACCGTGATACTTATAACCACTTCGATCAAACACGGCTTTTTCTAATCCTTGATCTGTAGCAAGTTCAGCTAAACGTTTACCAACAACTTCAGCAGCTTCTTTCTTGCTCATATCCTTTACTTCGTCGGCCACTTCTTCAGACTCGGTAGAAACCCCAGCCAAAGTATGTCCCAAACGATCATTAACAAGTTGTGCATAAATATTCTTATTACTTTTATACACACACAGTCTTGGTCGATCTGCCGTACCTTTTATTGTTGATCGAATACGGCGACGTATCCTATCGCGACGTAATGTTTTTTTAATATTCTTATCCATCGTAAATAATTCCTATTAAGCTTTAGCAGCAGATTTACCAGCTTTTCTACGGACCCATTCGTCAACATATCGTATTCCCTTGCCTTTATAGGGCTCAGGGGGACGTAATGAACGTATTTTAGCGGCAACCTGTCCAACTAATTCTTTGTTAATTCCAGAAACAATTATCATGGGATTCTTTTTTGTCTTTGTATCAACTTCAAGATCAACTCCATCAGGTGCTACAAAGTAAATTGGGTGTGAAAAACCCAATTGCATTTCAAGAACGCCATTACTTAAAGATGCGCGGTAACCAACGCCAATCATTTCAAGCTCTTTTTTATATCCTTCCGATACTCCAATCATCATATTGCTGATCAGAGATCGATAAAGCCCGTGTAGTGAACGATCAATTTTCTGCTCACCAGTTCGATTGACGATTATTTCACCGTCTTTTTTCTCAACATTAATGCTGGGATCCAATTGCAGTGTATCACTGCCCTTCTCCCCTTTCAGGGTGACCACATTATCAGCATCAATGCTAAACTCAACATCTTCTTTTAATTCAATCGGTTGATTTCCGATACGAGACATAATTCAATTACCTTAGTTTTAATAAACAGTGCACAATACTTCGCCACCCACTTTAACTTTGCGGGCTTCTTTATCAGTCATTACTCCACGAGAAGTTGAGAGTATAACAATTCCCAATCCGTTAAGAGCTCTGGGAATGTTATCCGCTCCACAATACTCACGAAGTCCCGGCTTAGAACGACGCTTCATTTTCTTAATAACCGGTTGACCATACGCATCGTATTTCAAAAACAGGCGAAGCACTCCCTGTTTTCCATCATCAATATTGATAAACTTATTTATATAACCTTTATCCAGAAGGATTTTGGTCATAGCCCGCTTCAGCTTGGACGCGGGAATATCTACCCGTCGATGTCCAGCTTGTTGAGCGTTTCGTATTCTTGTTAAATAATCTGAAATTGGATCAAACATAAAAGTTCTTCGTTAAATTGTTACCAACTTGCTTTTCGTACGCCAGGAATTTTCCCGTCGAGTGCAAGTTCACGAAATTTAATTCGAGATATACCGTACTTGCGAATATATCCGCGACATCGGCCCGTTAAGTTACAGCGATTGTTTACGCGTGTAGGGCTGGCATCGCGAGGAAGCTTTTGTAACTCTTCCCACTTTCCCTCTTCTTTAAGTTTTTTTCGCTTTTCGGCGTATTTCTTTACCGTTCTTTTTCTTTTTTCGTTACGTGCTATCCAACATTTCTTAGCCATAATTGTATATGCTTGTTAATTTAATCTCGTTTCTGAAACGGCATTCCAAATTCCTTCAGCAGAGCATAAGCTTCTTCATCGCTATCCGCTGTAGTTACAAACGTAATATCCATTCCATGAATATTTTCAACATCATCTGTATTAATTTCAGGGAATATTGTATGCTCCTTAACACCAAGTGTATAATTCCCTCTACCGTCAAAACTTTTATCGGGCACTCCTTGAAAGTCTCGCGTTCTTGGTAGCGCAAGATTAATCAAGCGATCCAAAAATTCATACATCTTTTTCTTTCTCAGAGTAACCTTACAACCAATGGGCATTCCATCTCTGGTTTTAAAATTAGAGATAGATTTCTTTGCCTTTGTGGTTACCGGTTTCTGCCCTGTAATCTTTGCAAGGTTATCAGTAACAGTGTCTAACACTTTCTCATTTTCCACTGCTTCACCAACACCACTGTTGATTACAATCTTTTCGAGTTTCGGAACAGCCATAACGTTTTCGTAGTCAAACTGTTCGAACAAGTTCGAAATAATTTCGTCTTTGTACTGTGTATAAAGTCTTGCTTCTGACATTCTATAATTCCTTCTTATTTATCAATGATCTCGCCACTTTTCTTTGCGTATCGTACCCACCGGCCACCGCTATCATCCTCAATTCGTTTGCGGCCTATACGAGTAGGTTCTCCTGTTGCAGGATCTAACAACATCACATTGGATACATGTATTGCTACTTCTCGTTCAATACGGCCTCCCTGGGGATTTTCCTGGGTTGGCTGATCGTGATGGACCCGCATGTTGATTCCCTCAACCAATACGCGTTCTTTCTCAGGAAATACAGCCAAAATACGGCCTTCCTTCCCTTTTTCGTTACCAGCGATTACTCGTACTTCATCGCCTTTTTTAACGTGTAATTTCTTCTTTTTGTTTTTAGTACGTGGCATAATAAAATTCGTTTTTAAAGCACTTCTGGAGCAAGTGATACAATACGCATGTAATTTCGCTCACGAAGTTCGCGAGCTACCGGTCCAAATATTCGCGTACCTACCGGTTCACTTTCTTTATTAATAATAACAGCCGCATTTTCGTCAAATCGAATGTAGCTGCCATCCTGGCGACGTATCTCCTTTTTCGTTCTTACAACTACAGCCTTTACTACTTCCCCTTTTTTAACATTACCTCCAGGGATAGCAGTTTTTACTGAGCAGGAAATAATATCGCCTATTCTTGCGTATCGACGCTTTGAATCACCAAGAACCTTAATGCAGTTCAGCTGACGAGCGCCGCTGTTATCAGCAACATTTAATTGTGTTTGTGCTTGTATCATTGCAGATTCCTAAAATATATCCAGTTATTTTGCTCGTTCAATTATTTCTACAAGACGCCAAGATTTACGCTTTGAAAGCGGACGGGTTGACATGATTTGTACTAAGTCACCCTCATTGGCCTCATTACTTTCATCATGGGCCATGTACTTCGTCGTCTTTGTAATATATTTTCCGTAAATCGCGTGTTTTACTTTTCGATCTACAGCAACGGTAATGGTCTTATCCATTTTGTTGCTGACCACGCGACCTTTTCTTTCTCTTCGTTGTACTCGTTCAGTTTGTGCCATTGTATTAATTATTCAGCACTTTCTTGTTGTTTTTCAGTAATGATCGTATGAATTCGGGCAATCTCGCGGCGTGTCATCGTAATACGCGCGGGATTTTCTAGCTGGCCAGCAATTGCACGATTAAACTTCATATCTTGCAACGCCTGCTTTTCATCATCCAGCCGGGCCTCCAATTCAGCAATTGATTTATCTCGTAATTCGTGTGCTTTCATGATTTATCAAATACCTTATTAATTATGGTCCATCGTAATCTCGACGAACAATAAATTTCGTTTTAATAGGAAGCTTGTAATCTGCTCGACGCATTGCTTCCCAAGCTAAATCCTCTGGTACACCAGCAATCTCAAATAGAATGCGACCTGGCTTTACTACAGCAACATATTCCTCAACAGCTCCTTTACCCTTACCCATTCGTGTTTCAGCGGGTTGGGCAGTTTTAGGCATATCCGGGAAAATTCGGATCCAGGTTTGCCCATCACGCTGCAATTGACGAGCAATTGCAATACGGCATGATTCAATCTGCCGAGAAGTGATGTACTTAGGTTCCATTGCCTTTAAACCAAAATCGCCATGTGCAAGCGTATGTCCACGTTGCGCAGTACCTTTAAGGCTGCGACGATGCTGCCTGCGGCGTCGTACATTTCTTGGTTCTAACATGATTCTATTTATTTACAGTATTAATTTTAATTTCTTCTACGTCGACGAGATCGGCGCTTACCGCCTCCTTTTCCACGTCGTCCTCGTGAATCATCCTTCTGCTGGGTATGAGCATCTCCAGGTGTCAACTCAATATCTCCGAGTATTTCACCTTTAAATATCCAAACTTTTACACCAATTGATCCGTAAATAGTGTTCGCTGTTGTATTGTAATAGTCAATATCAGCACGGAGTGTATGCAATGGCACACGTCCTTCGCGATATTGCTCAGTACGTGCCATTTCAGCACCGCCTAATCGACCAGCACAGCGAATTTTAATTCCTTCAGCCCCCATACGCATGGCAGAGGAAATTGCTGTTTTCATTGCACGCCGGAATGAAATCCGAGCCTCGAGCTGTTGTGCAATATTTTGAGCAACCAAACTTGCATCTGTTTCGGGTCGTTTAATTTCACTTACATTAATTTGAACTTCCTTATCAGTAATTGTTTTAAGCTCTTCGCGCAGAAGCTCAATTTGTTCACCGCCTTTACCGATAATAACACCGGGGCGGCTGGTTTTAAGTGTAAGGAGTATTCGTTTTGGTGTACGTTCGATTATGACTCGAGAAAGCCCTCCATTTTCAAGTCGCGTGTGCAAATACTCGCGCAACTTCGTGTCTTCGTATAAAATTTCGGGTTCATTCTCTTCGGAATACCAATTGGAATCCCAACCGCGAATGATTCCGAGTCGTAAACCTACTGGATGTGATTTCTGTCCCAAGGTATTATTCGTTTATTGATTAACTAATTCTTTGTTATTAGCCACAACAACAGTGATGTGACTTGTACGTTTGCGTATCTGATTAGCACGGCCCATTGCTCTTGGCTGTATGCGTTTCAGTGTCGCACCTTCGTTTACAAAAATTTCTGTAATGTAAATCTCATGATTATCAAGTCGTGCTTCCTGAAACTTATCGCGTATGTTTGCAGCTGCTGACTTAACAACTTTTGCTACTTCATCTGCAGCCCCTTTATTGGTAAATTCAAGTTTCTTAAGGGCTTTATCTACACGATCTCCTCTCACAGAATCAACAACTAATCGTACTTTGCGAGGCGACCTGCGAAGATGTTTTTGCGTAGCTCGAGCTTCAAATTTTTCTTCAGCCATAATACTTTATTGTCCTGGTTTTTTCGGTGCTTCACGCGTTGCTTTAGACTTCACTGGGTGTCCACGGAACGTTCTTGTAGGAGCAAATTCTCCCAACTTGTGACCCACCATTTCTTCAGTAATATATACGGGTATAAATTGTTTCCCGTTATGAACAGCTAATGTCAGTCCAACAAAATCAGGCGTAACCATAGAGCTACGCGACCATGTTTTAATGACATTCTTCTTGCCGCTCTCATTCATTGCATCGATCTTACGCTGCAACTTGTAATATACGTAAGGTCCTTTTCTTAGCGATCTTGGCATAACTAATTACTTTTTAGACTTTTTGCGACTCCGAACGATATATCGATCCGAGAGTTTCTTGCGTTTTCTTGTCTTCAATCCTTTAGAAGATTGCCCCCAAGGTGAACGCGGATGTCCACCTGAAGCTTTACCTTCACCACCACCCATTGGGTGATCAATCGGGTTCATCGCAACACCACGTGTATGAGGTCGCTTCCCTTTCCAACGATTTCGTCCCGCTTTACCCATTGTTGTATTAAAGTGATCGGGATTACTGGTTGATCCAACAGTTGCTATACAGTTACCTAAAATCATTCGTACTTCACTCGAAGGTAACTTAACTGTTACATAACGATCTGTCTTTGCTACCATTTGTGCAGACGTACCGGCACTTCTGCATAATTGTGCTCCCTGTCCAGGGTGCAACTCAATATTATGGATAAAAGTACCGGGCGGCATATGCTTCATAGGCATTGCGTTTCCTACATCCGGCTCAACACCTGTTGTTCCACTAATAATAGTATCTCCAACACTCAACTTATTAGGAGCAATAATGTAGCGCTTTTCTCCATCAGCATAAGCAACAAGTGCAATTCGTGCTGATCTGTTGGGATCGTATTCAATAGTTTGAACTTTAGCAGGGATATCATGCTTATCGCGATAAAAATCAATCTGACGATAGCGACGCTTATGACCTCCACCGCGATGGCGTGATGTCATCCGTCCCTGCTTATTTCGTCCACCGGATTGACCTTTACCTTTAACAAGCCGTTTAACAGTCGGCTTGCTAACGGTCACATCGTCAAACACAGGTGAAATTCTGTGTCTGGAACCGGGTGTAGATGGTTTTGATTTCTTAGTAGCCATTGAACTATTAGTTTCTAAATTTCGCTAAAGAAGTCTATCTCACCTTCTTTAAGTGTTACAATTGCTTTCTTCCAAACTTTTTCTCGGCCAACGATATATCCACTCTGGGTATATCGACCTTTAGGCTTAGAAGGCATAATCATAGTATTGATCTTCTTAATCTTCACTTCCGGATATCTATCAATAACAGCTTGCTTGATATCCGCTTTTGATGCATGCTTATCTACTTTAAAAGCATACTTGCCTTCTTCCTGAAGCCGAGTAAGTTTTTCTGTAATTAATGGTTTCTTTAATACTTGTTTCATGCTACAGCCTCCTCAGCAGATTCAATTGATCCTTGCAGTACTTCAACAGCACTTTTTTGAATTAAAATAACATCAGCATCAAGAATCTGATATGTCGTTGGTTTGTTTGCTTCCAGTACTTCTACATTTGGAATATTTCTCGCAGACTTATAAAGCACTTTATCAGTGTCTGCAGTCAAAATGAGTACCTTTTGTTCTTCTATATCCAGACTCTTAAGAATATCAGCAACTTTTCGGGTTTTGGGCTCATCAAATGTAAAATCATCTATAATCTTGATCGCTTTATCAGCTGCCTTTGCAGACCATGCTGATTTCCGAGCCAATTGTTTTGTCTTTTTAGGTATTTTAAACGAATAATCTCGCGGACTTGGACCAAATACCGTTCCACCACCTTTCAAGAGCGGGGATCGGATAGAACCTCGTCGAGCCTGTCCCGTTCCCTTCTGGCGATAAGCCTTACGACCACCACCGCGAACCTGTCCACGTTCTTTCGTATTTGATGTTCCCTGGCGCTGATTAGCCATGTATCGGCGAACATCTTCATAGATAGCAGTTTCATTCGGCTCGATTCCAAATATAGAATCAGCCAACTCAATCTGATCTCCGCTATCTTTACCTCCAGTTGTTAATATCGAAAGCTTCATTGCAAATTATCTATTACTGTCTATTGTAAATTTCAACAAATCGTCCATTAGGACCGGGTACAGAACCAGTAACCATCATCAAGTTTGACTCACTAAATACCTTAGCTACAGTCAAGTTCTTTATCTTATTACGTTCGTTACCACTTCGGCCGCCCATCTTAATTCCCGGAAATACTCGAGATGGATCAGAGGCCTGACCAATAGATCCCGGATGTCGTTGTCGGTCGTGCTGACCGTGTGTCGCTTCGCCAACACCCTTAAAATTGTGTCGCTTTACCACACCGGTAAATCCCTTTCCTTTTGAGACACCAACAACATCAACATTGTCACCAATGCTGAATACATCTTCAATATTCAACTCGTCTCCGAGTTCAGCATCTTCAGGAATAAAATCCCTGAATTCCTTGATGTATTTTTTTGGTGATGTTCCAGCCTTTTCAAAATGTCCTTTTAACGGTTTTGAGGTACTTTTCTCCTTTTTATCAAAAGCAGAAAGCTGTACAGCTTCATAGCCGTTTTCTTCATTGGTTTTGATCTCCGTAATAACATTGGGATCAACTTCTATAACCGTTACGGCATAATTTTTACCATTGTCATCAAAGACATTGGTCATGCCAATCTTTTTTCCTATCAAACCACTACTCATTGTTCAGTGATTATAAATGTTACACTTTAATTTCTACGTCCACACCAGAGGGCAACTCCAGCTTCATTAATGCATCTACAGTTTGCGATCCTGTTGAAAGAATATCGATCAAACGTTTGTGAGAACGATACTCAAACTGCTCTCGGGCAGTTTTGTTAACATTAACAGATCGGTTCACTGTAATAATATTTTTCTTCGTCGGAAGCGGTATCGGACCCGATACCACAGCTCCCGTTGACTTTACTGTCTGAATTATCTTTTCAGCCGATTTGTCGATCAAGTTGTGATCGTACGACTTAAGTTTAATTCTGATTTTTTGTTGAGTAGCCACTTATCAGAACTTTTTTATTCTATAATTTCAGTTACAACACCGGCGCCTACCGTGCGGCCGCCCTCGCGGATCGCAAAACGCAGGCCTTCTTCCATCGCTACCGGCTGAATCAGGCTCACTTCCATCGTCACATTGTCGCCCGGCATCACCATCTCTACCCCATCGGGCAGCTCGCAGGATCCGGTCACGTCCGTGGTCCGGAAGTAGAACTGCGGGCGGTAGCCGTCAAAAAACGGGGTGTGTCGGCCGCCTTCGTCCTTGCTCAGCACGTATACCTCGCATTCGAACTTCTTGTGCGGGGTAATCGAGCCCGGCTCGCAGAGTACCATCCCGCGCTGGAGCTCTTCTTTGTCCACCCCGCGCAGCAGGATCCCGGCGTTGTCGCCGGCCTGGCCCTCGTCGAGCATCCGCCGGAACATCTCAATGCCGGTGACGACCGATTCCATCGGGTCTTCGATAATACCTACAATCTCAATCTCGTCGTTCAGCTTCACCACTCCGCGCTCGATACGGCCTGTCGCCACAGTACCGCGGCCGGTGATCGAGAAGATATCCTCGACCGGCATCAAAAACGGCTTGTCCACGTCGCGCTCGGGCGTCGGAATCGTCTCGTCGACGGCGTCCATCAGATCCAGGATGTTCTGCTCGGCCTCCTCGTCGCCCTCCAGGGCTTTCAGGGCCGATCCCTGCACTACGGGAATATTGTCCCCGTCAAACTCATAGGAGCTCAGCAGCTCACGGACTTCCAGCTCCACCAGCTCGATCAGCTCTTCGTCGTCGACCAGGTCGGTCTTGTTCATGAAGACCACAATCTGCGGGACGCCTACCTGGCGGGCCAGCAGAATATGCTCGCGGGTCTGCGGCATCGGACCGTCGGTGGCCGCTACCACCAAAATCGCCCCGTCCATCTGGGCCGCCCCCGTCACCATATTCTTGACGTAGTCGGCGTGGCCCGGACAGTCCACGTGCGCGTAGTGGCGCGCTTCGGTTTCGTACTCGACGTGCGCCGTCGAGATCGTTATCCCCCGCTCTTTCTCCTCGGGGGCGTTGTCGATGTCGACAAACTTCTTGGCCACCCCGCCGTGGTGCTTGGCCATTACCGTCGTAATCGCCGCCGTCAGGGTCGTCTTCCCGTGGTCTACGTGACCTATCGTTCCTATGTTTACGTGTGGCTTGTTTCGCTGAAATGTCTCTTTTGCCATAATACTATTAGTTAATGATGTTTAAGATCGTTCTTCCAGAATCTCTTTTTCTACATTGTCAGGGACAATCTTAAACTCAGCAAATTCCATTGTGGAAGTTGCACGTCCCTGAGTCATTGATCTAAGATCAGTCGTATATCCAAACATTTCTGACAGAGGTACTTTGGCTTTCACAACTGAACCTTCTTTGTTGTTATCCATTTTCCCAATAATACCTCGCCGTCCATTAAGATCACCAATCACATCTCCCATAAAATCTTCGGGAGTAATTACCTCGACATCCATAATCGGCTCAAGAATCTTCGGTGAAGCCTTCTTGGTTGAGCGTCGAAATGCCATTTTTGCACAAAGCTCGAAACTCACCTGGTCAGAGTCTACATCGTGATATGAACCGTCATACAACCTAACCCCAATATCTTCGACCGGATAATCAGCCTGAATACCAAAATTCATAGCCTCCTTAAATCCTTTTTCTACAGAAGGAATAAACTCAGTTGGGATATTACCACCTTTAATTTCATTGATGAATTTAAATCCTTCTTCTTCATCAACCGATACGTTTTTATCCTCCGGATCAAATTCTTCAAAATGCTCGAGCGGACCAATTTCAAATTCCATATCGGCAAACTTACCACGTCCACCAGATTGCTTCTTATATGTTTCGCGATGGGTAACGCTTGAGGTAATAGTCTCCCGATAAGAAACCTGGGGAGCACCAACATTAGCCTCAACCTTAAACTCGCGCTTCAATCGATCAACAATAATTTCCAAATGAAGCTCTCCCATTCCAGCAATAACGGTCTGGCCCGTTTCTTCATCAGTATTTACCTGGAATGTAGGATCCTCTTCAGCCAATTTAATTAATCCGTTCTGTAACTTTTCGGCATCAGCCTTTGATTTAGGCTCTACAGCCAACTTGATAACCGGCTCAGGAAATGTAATATCCTCAAGGAGTATTGGGTTATCCAGATCACAGAAAGAATCTCCTGTTCTCACCTGCTTTACCCCAACTGCTGCCGCAATATCACCGGCACGTACAATTTCAAGATCTTTCTTCTCATTGGCGTGCATTTCAAGAATGCGACCAACTCGCTCCTTCTCACCCGTCGTGGCATTATATATATAAGAACCCTTTTCCAATTCTCCCGAATACACACGGAAGAATGTCAACTTACCCACATAAGCATCAGTCATGATTTTGAATGCCAAAGCAGAAAACGGTTCCTGTACGCTCGGCTTACGCTCTAATTTTTTGTCATGATCATTAGGGTCCTTACCCACAATTGGAGGTATGTCGTACGGACTCGGCAAATATTTAATCACTTTATCAAGCACCGTTTGCACACCCTTATTCTTAAGAGCAGAACCACACATTACCACAGTAATATCTCTGTTCAGTGTAGCTTCACGAAGAGCATTCTCAATTTCTTCTTCACTAATCTCTTCATCCATGAGATAGTTCTCCATGAGAGCATCGTCATGATCAGCAATAGACTCGATCATTAACTTGCGATACTCCGCGGCCTTCTCTTTAAGATCATCCGGAATTTCAATCTCATCATATTCCATTCCGAGCGACTCCTCATCCCAGATAATACCTTTCATCTTAATAAGGTCAACAACCCCACGGAACGTATCTTCGACTCCGATTGGAATCTGAATTGGAACGGGATTCGCATTCAACTTGTCCCTCATTTCCTCAACAACATTGAAGAAATCAGCACCGACCCGATCCATCTTATTTACAAAGGCCATCCGAGGCACACCGTACTTATTAGCTTGTCGCCATACCGTTTCAGACTGTGGCTGAACAGCACCAACCGAGTCAAAGACACCGATCATACCATCCAATACACGAAGCGAACGCTCTACCTCTACGGTAAAGTCAACGTGACCGGGAGTATCAATAATGTTAATGCGATGATCCTTCCAGATACAATGCGTAGCAGCAGATGTAATTGTAATACCTCGTTCCTTCTCCTGATCCATCCAGTCCATCTGGGAGGCACCATCATGTGTTTCACCAATACGATGAGTAATACCTGTATAATACAGGATACGTTCTGTAATCGTGGTTTTACCCGCATCTACGTGAGCCGCAATACCAATATTACGGGTACGCTTAATGCGGTCTACTACTTTTGGATCTGTTTTTGTCTTCGTCTCAGCCATTACTATAAATTAGTATCGTAAATCGTTTAAAATCTAAAGTGTGCAAATGCTTTATTTGCTTCAGCCATGCGGTGAACTTCATCCTTCTTTCTTACCGCTCCGCCTTCATTATTTGATGCATCCAACAGCTCACGAGATATTCGTTTAGCCATCGACTTATCATTTCGCCCCTTGCTGGCCGAAATCAACCAACGCATTCCAAGCGCAGTACCGCGATCGGGACGAACCTCCACAGGTACCTGGTATGTCGAACCGCCCACTCGTCGTGCGCGAACCTCAACAACCGGTGTTACATTACTGAGAGCTTCCTTAAATACTTCCATACCCTCTTCACCGGTTTCTTCTTCAATTATTTCAAAAGCCTGATAAAGAATTTTTCGGGCAACATTCTTTTTACCGTCTCTCATCAGATTATTTACGAAGCGCGTTACCAGCTTATCACCAAATACCGGATCCGGCTGAACATCACGCTTATCTGCTGTCTTTCTTCTCATATTCTTATCGGTTTATTTCCTACTCAACAATTATTTCTAATTAGGCTTTTTGGTACCGTAAAGGCTGCGACCCTGCTTACGATCTTCAACACCAGCAGTATCGAGTGTTCCCCTTACGATATGGTAACGAACACCAGGCAAGTCTTTAACACGACCGCCACGAACAAGCACAATACTGTGCTCTTGCAGGTTATGTCCCTCACCGGGAATATATGCAGTTACCTCATATCCATTTGTCAAACGCACACGAGCAACCTTACGCAAAGCCGAATTTGGCTTTTTGGGCGTAGTAGTATAAACTCGAACGCAGACCCCACGTTTTTGTGGGCAGTTTTCCAAGGCAGGCGCCGTTGTTTTACTCGGCTTGCTTTTTCTACCTTTGCGAATAAGTTGTTGTATTGTAGGCACGATTTATAAACGCTTAATTGATTTTTCGGTCGAACAAGAGTTGCCAATGATAAGGATTTTGCACCTATACATGCAAGAAAAAAATGTGATTTATTTCTATTTTTATCCCATCGGACTCTTTGGTTTGCAAAACACCCATAATGTAGCTCAATTTTGCTCAAATAAGTAGTATAAAGTAATATATCAGTATATCTATTTTGAAATTAGTCGATCTTCCAAACTTAAGTACCAAGCGATTAAAGGCTCTTTCTGAGAGTGGAATCGATTCCTTGCTGGACCTGTTAAATTGGTTTCCAAACCGGTATTTAGACCGTACAACCGTGCTCCCTATTCGCCAAGTTAAAGGTCAGGGCGAAGAAGTAACCGTCGTTGGACGCATCAAAAAAATACAGCAAAAGGGATACGGGAAAAAGAAAAGACTAGAAGTGATTTTACAGGATGATACTGCATCTCTGAAAGGCGTATGGTTTAAAGGAGGGTATTATATAAAGAAGCAGTTTTCTGAAGGCGATGCAGTTGCCTTTTTTGGAAAGGCCAAACAGTATGGACGCTATGTATCGATGGCCCATCCAGAATGGGATAAAATTGATGACACGACAGATATACAGGATCTAAAACAAATAGTACCCATCTATCCCAGTAATAAAGCATTTTCGAAACGCCGTATCACCAGCAAACTTATACACCAGTGGCAAAAGGTTATCCTGAAACATGAGCATCCGCCTGAATTTTTACCTGATAAAGTCCGGAATCAACATAATCTTCCCCAGCGGCACGAAGGTTACCGCATGATTCATTTTCCCAAATCCCAATCGGAATACAAACAGGCCTTTAAACGATTTAAATTTGAGGAGCTGTTTCTTTTTGAGCTAAGTGTGGCCAAAACCAAACATGAAATTATCGAAAAAGCTCAAGGTCCTCTTTTTGATGATTTGGGTAACTACACGCAACGATTTTTTAACGAGCATCTCCCGTTTGAACTAACCGATGGGCAGAAGTTGGCCCTTTCGGATATCAAAAAAGATGTGCGGTCGGGCAAACAAATGAATCGACTTATACAGGGCGACGTGGGATCCGGAAAAACGATCGTTGCTCTTGGTGCTATTTTGATGGCACTGGATAATGGTTACCAGGCTGCTTTTATGGCTCCGACGGAAATTCTGGCTGAGCAGCACTTTCGCACACTCTCTAATTTTTTAGATCCGCTTGATATAAATGTGCGACTCTTGGTTGGTAATCAGAAAGCAAGCTTGCGAACCGATATCCTCACTGATATTGAAGGCGGGAATTGTAATATCGTTGTGGGAACACATGCCGTAATTCAAGATGAGGTTAATTTTAATAACCTCGGATTGGCGGTCATCGATGAGCAGCACCGCTTTGGTGTAAAGCAACGCGCCGAAATTCTTACCAAAGGATCGCATCCGCATGTATTGGTTATGTCAGCTACCCCTATTCCCCGATCACTGGCCATGACGCTGTACAGTGATCTAGATATCTCTATTATTAAAGGGCTGCCCGGCGGACGCAAACCCGTTAAGACGGCTGTTCGTCATCAAAGCAAACACGATGATATTTATAACTTTGTAGAACAAGAACTCGAGGAAGGGGGACAGGCCTATGTGGTTTATCCGTTAGTGGAGGAATCAGAGAAAATGGATCTTAAAGATGCTACTGCCGGATATAAGAAACTCAAAAAACGTTTTTCGGATTTTGAAGTCGGATTGCTCCATGGACAAATGAAATCCGAGGAAAAGGAAGCTGTAAT
Source organism: Fodinibius sp. (assembly GCF_034521915.1). Classification (GTDB taxonomy): domain Bacteria; phylum Bacteroidota; class Rhodothermia; order Balneolales; family Balneolaceae; genus Fodinibius. Next base: position 70,454 of record NZ_JAXHLU010000002.1, on the reverse strand, counting down.
GCAGCAGTTTATTAATAATGAAATTCAGGTACTTGTTTCAACGACTGTCATTGAGGTAGGCGTTGACGTGCCAAATGCCAGCATCATGATTGTGGAGCACGCCGAGCGATTTGGGCTTTCTCAGCTCCATCAGCTAAGGGGACGCATTGGTCGCGGCAAGCGACAGAGCTACTGTATTTTGATTCACGGACAAAAAGTGAGTAAAGAAGGAAAATTCCGCCTTCGAAAAATGGCACAAACAAGTGATGGGTTTGAAATCGCAGAAGCGGATCTCGAGCTCCGGGGACCGGGCGATTTTCTGGGTACCAAGCAAAGCGGGCTACCGGAATTTCGTGTGGCCGATATTATTGAAGATCAGTGGATCCTGGAGCAGGCGAAATCAGCAGCTTGGGAGGTTATGGACGATGATCCTGACCTACAAAAGTCGGAGCACCAGGAATTAAAAAAAGTGTTTATGCCCTATTATAAAGAGAGAAGTAAACTGTACGGAATTGGGTGAACAGATGACCGGTGCATTGTTATTAATTATCAATGATAAACTGCAACAACTTATAGCAGCAGTCCAATAATTTCGGCAAGTGCCCATCCAATGAGTAGAATCATCCCTATAAGTATAGCCATAAACTGTGCTACCAAGAACCAAATCCACCATTGACTTTCGCTGGTTGTTTTTTCGGGATGCTTTTGCAGGTCATCCAAAATGCGGGCATTTCGTAAATTTGCTTTCCAATAGACATCAAACACCTCACCAATCACTGGGATCGACCCAATTAACACATCCAACAAAATGTTGATAAACATGCGGGTCAGCACAGAAACTTTTGCTTTAAGAAGGGCTGCTTGAATCAAAAAGTATAGGGAAATGCCACCAGCTAACACATCGCCAGCACCAGGAATGAGTCCTACAATAGGGTCAATCCCAAAACGAATATTGGTGCCGGGGATGGTAAATTTGCTGTCGAGAAGTGTAGCAAACTCTTTGGTAGGTGTTTGTTCTTTATTTGTCATGGTATATTTCTTTAGATCGAAAATCGAAATCTAAAAATCTACTCTGCTCCCAAAAGCTTATGTGTACCAAATTAGTCTGTACAAGTAATAGATTATATAGATATCTTCGGGAAAGTATCGAACCAATATGTCATCCTGAACTCGTTTCAGGATCTCTATAAACTAAATTATTATAGATGCTGAAATAAATTCAGCATGACACTGTTGCCTTTAATTTCTTATCTCAAAAAAGACAATATCGTTGTAGTGTTAGAACATCAAAAATAAAAGATGCCATCACTTTTTAAGTAATGGCATCCATACACACTGTTACGTATTAGAGCTTTATCTACGCAAACTCTTTATTCTTTTTTGCCCGCTTCCGCTCGTTGAAATCAAGATATTTTTTACGGATGCGCAGACTTTTGGGCGTGACTTCCAGCAGCTCATCATCATCAACAAACTCAATGCACTGCTCCAAACTCATCTTTTTAGCGGGAGCAATTTTCACATCATCAGCACTTTGTGTCGCACGATGATTCGTCAGATTTTTCTTCTTGACTACATTAACTACCAGATCATCAGAACGGTTATTGATACCAACAACCTGTCCCTCATAAACCTTGTCGCCGGGCTCAACCAGAAACGTACCGCGATCTTGCAATCCTTCGAGCGCATAACTGGTTACTTCTCCTTTTTCAAGGGCAACTAATGTTCCACTGTTACGACCCGGAATTTTTCCTGCAAATGGTTCATAGGAATCAAACTGCTGATGCATTATACCGGTGCCGCGGGTTTCGGTAAGCATTTCGCCACGAAATCCAATCAGCCCGCGTGAAGGCACTTTAAATATAAGTCGGTTATTTTCCCCTTCCTGTGTCATTGATGTCATAATTCCCTTCCGCTTCTGAAGGTTATCGATCACACGATTACTGTAATCTTCATGAACATCTACAACCACCTCTTCAAAAGGCTCGTGCTTTTGACCATCAATTTCTTTGAACAGCACTTCGGGACGAGATACAGAAAACTCATATCCTTCGCGCCGCATTGTTTCAATAAGAATAGCCAACTGGAGCTCACCACGCCCAGAAACTTTATAGACATCCGGATCTTCGGTCTGTTCCACCTCAATAGAAACATTGGTACGGGTCTCACGCATTAGTCGGTCTTTAATTTGATTGGACGTAACGTAATCTCCTTCCAATCCCGCAAATGGCGAATCATTCACGCGGAAAAACATCGCCATCGTCGGCTGGTCGATATCATAATAATCCAGTGATGTCATATCGGCGGTGGCGGTGAGCGTATCGCCAATATCCACTTTTTCATATCCGGCCAGCGCAAAAATATCTCCGGCTATTGCCTTGTCTACAGGCTCACGCTTTAATCCGTTAAACGTATAAAGTTTCGTCGCCTTGGCTTTTTCCTTGAGATCTCCATTGCGATCGAGCAGTGCAATTTGCTGTCCCTGCTCAATGGTTCCCTGCTCCACACGTCCGATGGCGATACGTCCCACATAGTCGTTCCAATCCATACTGCTCACCAACATTTTAAAAGGAGCATCCATCACCTGTTCAGGAGCCGGGATGGTTTCAATTATTTGTTCAAAAAGTGGACTTAAGTCGTCGCTGTCGTCTTCAAGCTCATGCTTAGCAATCCCGTTTATCCCCTCAGCATAAATAATGGGAAAGTCGAGCTGCTCATTGGTGGCATCAAGCATCACAAAGAGATCAAAAATTTCGTTGAGCACCTCATCAGGACGAGCATCCTTACGGTCAATTTTATTAATCACGACAATAGGTTCATATCCCAATTGAAGTGACTTTCGGAGCACAAATTTTGTCTGTGGCAGCGGACCTTCTGCGGCATCTACCAGAATAATAACCCCATTCACCATTTTGAGGATACGTTCCACTTCTCCGCCAAAATCGGCGTGACCGGGCGTATCAACAATATTGATCTTGGTATCGCCCCACTTAACAGCAGTATTCTTAGAGCTAATGGTAATGCCTTTTTCTTTCTCCAGATCACCGGAGTCCATCACCCGCTCGGCCACTTCTTCATGCTCATGAAAAGTTCCGCTCTGTTTTAACATTTCGTCGACCAACGTTGTTTTGCCGTGGTCAACGTGAGCAATAATCGCAATATTTCTGATATCTTCGTACATATACTGGTATTGATTAAAGTCGGATTGTATGACTCAGATATCTCTTCGATGCTATAGTACCATCCTGAATTTATCTTAGAATGAGACAAAGATGAGAGTTAATGAGTACCGACAATCCTATAAAATTTAGCCTGCAAAGATACGGCTTTATTTATCCAATTCCTTATTAGCAATTATTATTCTTTTTAATTTGAGTTCATTTCTACCGTTGCTCCTCGATGCTCGATTTGGTATATACCATTTATATCGATTTGTCATAAGAATGCTCACAAGACTACAATTACATGGATTTAAAAATTGACGATCAACGCTTTATTGTTTGTGGCGCAAGCAGCGGATTTGGACGTGCTATTGCAGAGCTTTTGCTAAATGAAGGTGCTAATGTAATCGCTGTTGCCCGTCGCGAGAAGAAACTCAATGAGCTAAAAGAAGCGTACGATACCCAAGTTGATATTGTAGCCGGTGATTTAACGGATGACGATACTCATAACCAAATTGAAGCTGCCATTGGTAACAATCAGCTTCACGGCGTGGTCATCAACGCGGGTGGACCTCCAGCCTTGAGTCCGCTCGAAACAGCTATTTACGACTGGGATGAAGCTTATGAGAATGTCATGCGCTGGAAAATCGAATTGGTACTGCGGCTGGTTTCTTATTTTACTTCTAAAGAATATGGACGCATTCTATTTGTTGAAAGTCAGTCAGTAAAGCAACCGATTCCTTCGCTGGTGCTCAGTAATTCATTCCGTGCCGGCATGGTGGGATTTGCCAAGTCGTTATCGCAAGAAGTTGCCAAAAAGGGTGTTACAGTAAATGTACTTGCGCCGGGATCTCACGATACACCCGCTATTGAGCGTGTAATTAAAAAAGCGTCGGACGAATCTGATAAATCCATGGAGGAAGTCCGCGAAGAAATGGAAGCTTCTATCCCGGTAGGACGCTTTGGAAAAGGCGAAGAGATCGCCTCACTGGCGGGATGGATCTTATCACCTCATGCTTCTTATGTTACAGGACAGACGATCAGTCACGATGGAGGAAATATTCAGGGGCTTTTTGGATGATGCTGAAAGCTCATAACTATTGGTAAGTTGCAATCTTAAATCCTAATTCTCCATTTTAAATTCTTAATTGAACACTGTGTGGCATCAGACAAAAATTACACTTTCGGCTAAATCACGGGGATTTCACATCATCACTGATGAAGTGTTAAAACAAATTCCTGAAATCGAGAATATAAGCAAAGGCATTGCCCACATCTTCATTCAGCATACCAGTGCCAGCCTCACCATCAATGAAAATGCAGATCCATCGGTAAGACGTGACTTTGCCACTCATTTTAAAAGGATGGTTCCCGAAGATACTTCGCTCTACGAACATACCCTTGAAGGTCCCGATGACATGACATCCCATATTAAAAGTTCGCTATTAGGACATTCAGTTAGTATTCCCATCACTGATGGCAAATTTAATTTGGGGACCTGGCAGGGGATCTATCTTTGTGAGCATCGTAATAATGGAGGAAACCGGAAACTTGTAGTCACCCTGCATGGGGAACAGTAACTTGGTTTAAGATGACAAATCAGGAATTTATTTCATCCTGTGATATCCTTAAAAATCAGGCTGCTTAAGCAAGCTTAACATATGTAGCCCACTGATTCCATCGGTAGGCGAAAAATAAAGTATGTTCCGCAGCGGTGCTTCGAAACGAGATTTGTTGATGGAGTGAGTAAAATTGGATGCAACGCAGAGCGTTGCATCCAGATAAGAATAAGTCTTAAACTAAAAAAAGCTTCGCCGAGCAAGCTTTTCCGAGCCTGCTCAACGAAGCCTTGCGCGTAGTTGAGCGGAGAGGGAGGGATTCGAACCCTCGATACCCCTTATGGGGGTATACTCCCTTAGCAGGGGATTTCAAGTTATTGGCTCGCAACGACTTAGCATATACCATGTAAGTATAGGGTAAGAAATCCGTAGAATTTGGGGGATTATGCAACACTTTCTTTAGCTTTTTACAGCTCTTTGAAAAGATAGTCAAGATCACCGGCATCGTTGTAGTCCAGGTTCTCTTCCAGTGCTATCATAAATTCAATCTCGCGCTGCAATAATATGTCGGACCGATAGATCATCCGGCGCCAAAGCAGATACATTCCCGCACCGGTCCAGAACAGTTTGTGGTGGATAACCTTATGCTCACTGCAGTAACGCTCGAGCTCGTGGGAGTCGCAGAATCGATCAAGATATCTGACGTGATCATCAAATAATAGCTCGACGATCCATTGCACGCGCTCGGGATCATCCGTGCTGGTAGTAAAATCGATATGACGAGCCGAATCTTCGGAACACGTTAAGATGTCCTCCTCTTCGGCCAGGTAGGCTCTTACTTTCATGAGAGTGATTTCGTAAGGGTTTGCTTGGCTTTCGCCCCGGCGTGGCAGCGCCGGGGTTTTCTTTTTATAAAGCCTTGCAAATTATCGCAATTAAAACTTAAGCATAGGATCTAATATCCGAAGTTCATTAGCACTTAACCCAGTGCCTGCTGTATCCTGTTTAGTTATTAGATCAAAATCGCATTTGGCAAGCGGTTTCCGCTTGAAATCCTGCTGGGCTTCCAATGTATCAGCGATATCTTCATACTCTGACTGCAGATGCTCAAACTCTCCTTCAAACCGTTCAAGCTTATTTTGGTTTTTAAGCATCCGCTCAATCTCTTGGTCCGTAAAATTGGAGATATCATTAACACCGATATATTCTTGCAGCAGCTCTTCCCTTTTATCAAAAAACTCCTGGGCTTTATCAGTATCCTCAAATTTAGGCATCACCTCATTAAGCACGACAAAACTATTCCTGACCTCGGTACTATTTGTTTTAAGCTTAGAGGCAAACAAATCACTTTTGGGATACTGCCGGTTTATAATTCCGCGCTGTACCTGTTGCGGTTTTCGGCCCCGTGGGTCATATCCCTCGATAAGTTGAAACATCTGGTATAGCTGATTCCAAGACAGCCGGCCATCCGGATTCGATTTATTTTTTTCTTCTTCAAACTCTTTCGCTTTTTGATCAACCTCATCAATTAACTGCTGCAGCTCATTGAGTTCGTTTTCCACCTGTCCTTCTTCGGGCTTCTCCTCTGCTATGTCGTTACGCTCATCAGATTCTTTAGCCATGACTTTTCATATAGTTAATATTAATATTCTGTTTAAAGGTAATATTTTTCTATATGAAAACAATAAGGCAAGGGTTTTAGATAAAACCAGTGCCGTTTTTATGGGATTTTTCGCATTACTTTTTATAGATTACCTATTGAATCGTAACCAATTAGACTATTATGAAGAAGTTACTGAGCGCTTTATGTATAACCCTTTTAATCGCAGGCTGCGGCATCTCTGGAGATGATGGGAATGGCCGCTTCGGTGCCTGGGAAAAGGTATCGAGTGATCGTGGTGAATACCGAGGTATCGATTCCCAGGGCAAGGTACAGATGCTTGCCAAGAGCAACGGTTTCTCTACCAGTGCAGATACCGTTGACGTTGATACTCTCCATATAAACGATGATAGCCGTATTAATATCAGCATCACCGAAAATGATTTAACAGAAAGCATAAACCACGATCTATTATTAGAGTTACGAGATAAAAACTTCCCCTATGATGGCTGGGGCGGATGGAGTATCGAATATGTAACTGATAGCACGGCCTTTGATGCTGAAACAAACAGCTCGGGCTTTTCTGATCCTGAATTAACAGCGACTGCTGTATTCAACCGAAACTGTGGTGAGTTTCAGTCAAATCAGGAATATCTTAATATGACATATCTAAGTCCAGACAGCACAGAAAAAACCGTGTATAATATACGGGTTGATGGCATGATCGATATTGTTGAAGAAATAGGTATTGGTTGCAAATAATTACCCAAAGGCTTGAACTTCACCGCCGTTTTCATCATAAATCTTCAACTGCGGATTACTACCTGTCGTTACCTTTAAGGTGAACTGATCACCGTCTTGATTTTCGACGACAAATTCATGGCAAAGCAACTGTCCGATATCACGATCGCCTAAGATACGTGGTTTTCTGCTTGCGGTGCTTCCTTCATTTACAAAGCTGAACCCGAGTGGTGAAATAAATTCATTTACTCCAATCGCATTAATATCATCAGACTTAAATGTTATTTCTGCTTGTGCACTCCCATCCTTGTCAAAGCTCGTGGCATCTGCTTGTAACTCAACAATGACATTTACATGATCAGTATTGGTAGGAACTTGTCCTGATGTTCCTGTTGTAAACCCAAATCCATCTGATGTTCGAGTATCACTATTGCTTGCAGAACTCAAAACAGTGTTATTACTATCACGAAATTGGATAGTAATAGTGATTTTTGCTGATGCCGAAGCTGTACCATTCTCATCTAAGTTTACATCATACGTAGCTACGTAATCAAGACTTTTCCCAATATCCGAAGCATTAATATTTTGTGTTGAGCTTCTTGTTTCAGTAGTGGTATCATTGTTTTCACCTATTACACTAACTAAAGCATTAAACTCTGCTATCCCAGACCCTCCATAAGCGGTATCATCTTCCTGATCAAAGCTGTAATCACCGCCAATATGGAGCAACTCTCCATTTTGTGCTTGGAACCGAAATTCAGGTCGAGTGCCTGATATCATCTTCACGAATGATTGTCCATCTCCAAAGGATTCTATCACACTGCCACCTACTTGAAATCCTCCGATATCACCGCTGGGAGCTTCCAAGACTCCTTTAAATGAAGCATTCCCATTTATGATACTGAACTCTTCCGCAAATATACTCCTGCATCCAGATCAATAAGCATTCCATCAGCAGTATAGGTTCCTCCTGTGTAGCTGAGGTTCGTGCTTTCAATTCGTCCTGTGCGGAGTTGGTTGGCAGATATAAGACCACCGCTTGTGCCAGATGGATTGGCGTATAAAGATTTAACTTCGGATAGATCAATAGCTCTGTTATAAAACCTTACTTCATCTATTCTTCCTTCAAAATATTGAGATAATGAATCATTCCTTGCACCTATAGAAGCATCTATAGCATTCGTTGTGATAGTGCCCGTACCAGTAGCAGTAGATTTTGCGTTAACAAATATTTCAGTATTGCTACCATCATAAGTAGCTATAATATGATTCCATTTATTTACAGTAACATCTTCTGTCGATGATATTAATGAAGACCCAGAATCCATTACAAAAAATTGTGGTGTAAGACCTTGCAATCTTAATCCATATCCCGAATTACCCCCATCAATTTTATAAAATATTACATGATCTCCTGTAGATGCTGTTGGATATATCCATGCCGAAATAGTGAAAGAAATATTGTTTAATTGGCTATAATTTGGAATAGATACATAGTCATTAGTACCATCAAAATCTAAACTCCTTCCTGAAATACCTTTTGCATCGGTGGCACCATTAATAGTACCATTTTTGTTTCCCGTTGAATTAATTACCGTAGTTCCATCTCCTTCATCAAATCGCCATAGTCCAACAAGCCCATCATCATTTATTCTTGGAAGTGTAGAAACATCAAGATTACCAAATATATCTACGCCAGAACCAACCTTGACATTACCATTTACAGGAAAACTTATGCCATCTGTACCACCAAACTGAAACTCATTATTTGCACCATCCCAAAAATCGCTTCCTGTGTTAGCTGAAATCTTATTGCTATCAGCTGTAAATCCTGCGAACCCTACAGAGTTACTTGAGTAGCTTAAAATGTTTGAAGCTCCCAACCAGCCCGAAGTATCACCAATTTGAACATTACTGGAATCAAGCAGAAATTGAGTGGCTTTTACATTTACTCCCGACCCTTGCAGAACAGATATAAAATTGTTGGAATCAACATGCACTTTGAAATCCTTTCCTGAATACCAGTAGTTATTAGAATCCAAGTGCATACCGTGAAGTCCTGTTCCCCCCACTCCATACCCGAAAGACATTTCATCTGTTGTACCTTCTGCTAAAGTTATACGTTTATTGGTTGCATCAAGGACAATATCAGTACCCTTCTTTAATGAACTACTTGTCCAATCCCAGCCAGCGCCTGTTATGGAAGTAGTTGTACCCGTGAGTATTCCCCCAGCAAAGTCAAAGGTTCCATCATTTAAAAGTTCATGTGTATTGGCTACTTCAATGCCATAGGTGCTATCAATAGATAGATCTTGAGCATCCCAGTGATAGGATTGCAGTTGAGAGTCTAACGAACCATCAGCTTTCTTTTGCAGGTAATAAGTTCCATCTCCAACTTTCCATTCTCCCGTGCCGTAATGGTAATTGTTTGAATCTATATGAACGCCATGCTTGCCTGTTCCACCTGCATTTTTCCCAACGATAAACAGATCGCCACTACCAAACTCAAAATAGACGTTATCTTTTGCATACATTCCAGCACCTGAAAGCCCTGCCAATCCATCAAGAACGCCAATCCTTGTTAGTACCGTATAGCTATCAGGAATATTATTCCCTGTCGTGTCTTCCCATGTAACTGTTTGGGAATACGGACTTCCCGATTGATCTAAGGTCGTGCGTTCAATATAACCATCTCCTGAAACACCGTAATCAAGAGCCACAGAACCAGCATAGATCGTACCTCCTGCCGAACCGCCATCATCCGTAGTGGTGAATGTCCAGCTTTGTTCCCCTCCTGATAGATCAGAATAATTAGATACTGTTCCCCAAATATTGGCTACAACAAGTCCACCGCCTGATTTATCAATGACTCGGAGTCGTATCGTATTACCAGCAGAGAATACTCGTGAATTTTGAAATCCCTCCAAATCTTCAACATAGAGCGTACCTGTATTCCCATTGGATGGAACTTGGAAATTTCGAGATAGTACGCCTCGTGATTTCGTTAAAAAATCAGCTCCTGCTAAGGCTTCTGATATTTCTGCAATAAAGGCTTCGGTGCGTATTTCATCAGAATAGATACTTCGAAAATCTCCATGTCCTGCTTTCGTTATTTGCCAGTCTGTTGTTTTTGAAGCAAAATCAGGGCTTCCAATAGTAGCATGGGTAAACACATCATCTTTTAAAGAAGCGTCCAAGTCAACGGTCAACGCTCCTGCAGTGTATAGATCATCACTGAAATCACCCGTGCCTGCCGTTAAGGCTAAAGCACTATCGACAAAAGGATTGCCTGCTATGTCAATGCCTTCAATAATATTTACAATACCCGAATTATGATCTATTTTAATTCTCTCTGTTTTATCAGTATCAATAGAAAGATAAGGTATGCCGTTTGAAGTGGTCTTGAGTAAAAAGTCAGCAAACCACTTAGGTGTAGAACGTGAATCTTTAATGTAAAATCCACCTTCGGAGCTTGTGGTGTAAAGCATTTCCGTGGTTACATCACCATAAAAATCAGCATCTCCATTTCGCTTAAAATCAACAATATTGATGTATGAGGAAACGGATTCATCCCAAAATCTATGTTGTAATATTGCATTTGTAGGCTGTCCTGATACATGAGTTCCAAAGTAATCACCTGCATCCCAATTTGTTCTTCGCTGATTTAGGTTTTGATTTCCACCAGTTGTTATCTCTACAAATCCTGTAAACGTAGCCCCAGCCCATGTTGGACTATCACTTGCCCCAAGCCCCTGTATTGAATCATTTGGGAAGATATCACTTTTGAATATCGCCTTGTCGAAGGTGCCTGCCGAACCGAACTTCTTGCCCCAGTCGTCGTTACCTTCGTCGAAGTACAGGTAGGCGTCCGACTGGTCGCCGCGCTCCGCATACAGACCGCCATCGAGGGAGGGCGTTCCTGTCTGTCCTTCATTAACAACAATATATTGATCTTCAACGCGCAGCTCATTGGTATTCGTCTGGTCGATATCCTCAGCCACTTCGAGGTTATTCACAATAATCTTATCCACCCGCAGGATACCGGTATTTGTACCGTCGTTGGCCAGCACTTCTACCGCGCCCCCGCCGTCGCCCTGGATACGGCCGTCGGTTTTAAAGCGAGCGAAAGAGTTAAACCGCGCTTCATCATTGAAGGTTTGCTTCGCACTAAAAGTATTTTCAATATCCTCGCGTATAAAATCAGCGGCATGATATCCACCCAACAGATCAGCGTTAAACCCGGTAACAAGCTCTCCCTGGGCATTGGATCCGAGCACTAAGGGCGGCTTGCCGGTATCCGGATAAATTTCCACCTGCTCAAACCGAGGTGTACCGCCTTCGATAACCGCATTATCGCGGTCAATAATAGGCTTGTTCGGAACGTCGCGGACGCCAAGGCTCTGCTGTTGGCTCTCAGTGGTTAAATACTGCTCTTGGAAGAAGCGGCTGGCCTGCGTATTCTTGTCAGCCAATCGAACCGTTTTTTTATATCGGCCATTATTACGATCTTCGCTGTAGGAGAGCTCCACCACGCGGACCGTAAATTCGCTGTCATAGCTTTGCGTACCCTCATTCCAATCCTCTTGCACCTTTACAAACGAGCCGATCTCGATCTCTTTGGATCCGGATCCGAAATAGGCATCATCCATTACCTGGCCGTTCCACACATCCGGTCGGTCACCACCATATTTCTTGAGGTGCTTGCCGGCCTCGATCCACAGCGCCTTCGGCCCCATCAGCGGAGCGTATGGCAGTGCATACGAGCTTTGCGTTAACGTAATCGCATCGAGATAAAATACCGTGTTATCACTCTGGGCAATAATCTTAATCTTGGCCGGCCCTGCAGCAGGTTCAGCGCCGCCAATCTTTATAGCCCGGGTTTCATTTACATTGGTCTCGGCCAGCTGGTCGGTCGGATGCGTCTTACCATCAGCATCAATCAGCTCTATGCGCACGCCGCCGGTCTCCACCTGTAGGTACACCGTAGTACTGAAATACGGATTCAGGTCCTCGGGCTTCAGATCAATATCAATAGTCTGCAGACCCTGCTCGGCATTACATTCCACCTTGGCCGAGTTAGTGCCATGCTTCACAAATAGGTCGCTGCCTTCCTGAGATACCGTCTCGGCCCCGTCAATCTTTTCTATTCCTACCGGCAGGCCATTGCTCCAATCACTCATGGCCGCAGCAATGCCCGCATCATCAGTCAAGTTGGCATAGGGCGGGATATCCGGACGAGAGAATTTCTCTTCTTTGAGGCCGACGTTATCAAGCGCCTCTTTGTCCTCGAGGAAGATAACATCATTCTTATTGGCTCCCTCTTTAAAGTATCCCTCTGCAATAGCCGAGGCATCCCCGGATACCGTAAGCTGGTTGGGCTTGCTGGTAGAAAGTACCTCTTGCCAGCCCTCGGTTTCATTACCGAAATAGATCGTCTTGCCATCGATAAGGCCATAGCCATCTTTTACGATCGCCGGTTCCTCGAGAGTTACCGTACTTTCACCGGCGGTACTGTTGTAGTTAACCGTATCCACATTCCACTTGGCATCACCGACGGTCTGGATCTCCGAACCTTCTCCCATTAGCGGTACGACGCGCGAAAAATACTCTTCGGTTTCATCGCGCTTTTCAAGCGTAAGACGGTTACCCTTTCCTCCCCCATGGCGATAGGTCGGTCGGCCGCTTCGCTCTCTCCACCGCCAAGGCCGCCGGACTCATAGAAATTAATCTCGTAGTTGTCATTGTTAGCATTGTAAGAGACGCCCCACTCGGCCTCCGCCAGCTGACAGATCTTTTTCAGCCCCTCCATAATATAGGAGGCGTTCAGCACCAGGTTATACGTCTGATCATTCAGTCCGGAGGCGATCGATCCCACCGTAAACAAGTCCGGACAATTATATTCACTCGACAGCAGGTTTGTTATGATATCGGTAAAGCTCTGGTTATAGAAGCTTACAGAAGCGCGGGCGTGTCCGTTAGCCAGCGTTTTGCGGACCGTATAGGTTTTAAGATCTTGGACAATAGGCTCGCAGCGAACCTTCGGATTTTTCTCTCCCGAGAACTCTCTGCTCTTGGACTTTATGCGCCACTCCTCGATGGATCCATCATCATAGACAAAGCGCACAATTTTTCCCTGAGTGAGCTCGTAGGCATCGTCACTTGTGGCCGTGGCCAGCTTACTACCGGGCGTTAAGGTAAGCGTTAAGGTATCCACGTCGCCAAGCAGTCGCTTTACCTCGGCATCACTTTCCATGTAGTTATGAATACCATTCCCATCCGGCAAAGATATCTGCGCCGATCGGTCGGCTTTCCACAGTTGTATTTCAGATAAAATGTTAGGCATTAAAACTGACTACCTCTGAGTTGCTGTTTCAGTTTTTTCGACATTTCCCTGGTCAGCTCGTCAATATCCTGCTCTGTCACGCCACCGCCCAGGCTGATATCGCCGTTAAAGTTGAAGTTCTTTAAAAAATTGCTCTTGGAAACATTTGTAGTACTCGCGCCACTCGGCATATCGTCAACAATCGTTACCGGCAGTGGAATAGGGATATCGAAGCTGGGCATCATGCCGCCGCTGTCATTAACTGATATAGCCGTATCGCTGCCCAGGGCCGCAGCGGTATCTCGGGTCCACTTCTCGATACGTTCCAAAAACATGATGATCTCGTTGGCTTGCACATCAGTGATCGTCCGGGCGGCCTGTACGGATGTTGAAAACTCGCTGGCCTCTTCGCCGGTAGCGGAATCGCCCAAGTCATCTCTCATTCCCCTAAGGAAGTCAAGAAATTTAGAAAACTCATTGGCACTCATGTCTCCCTGCAGGCTTTCGCGGTTCCTGAATATAGCCGCAATGATATTATCGACACGTTCTTCGCTTGTCTCGGGATCCGCTATTTCTTCAAGCAGATTTCTCAGCGTATCATTGACCCCTAATTCTTCATCAAAAACTTGTGTCGAGTAAAACTGGTTACCAAAATCCAGCCCAGCATCTGCAATGTCTTTCATAAACTGGTCAAAGGCTTCTTCAACAGATTTACCGCCATATTCTATAGCATCCCTGAATTTCTGTATAGCTCCCTCAAGGGTATCTCCATATTCGCCGAAATTATCTATAAATGTCTCAAAGGCCTCGTTTATGCCCTCAAAATTACCTGTTCCGGTAAGCAGCTCATTTAAAGCTTCCTGTGGTGACATGCCCGACTTTATCAAGTCTTCAAATAAATCAGTAACGCCAGAAAACAAATCGGGGAATTGCTCCTCCAGCTGCGTTAGCATATCCTCAATTTGAGTGTTAATAAACTCTTGGGAGTGCGAACCACCCTCAGAATAAGAATCTAAGTCCGCGAACATCCGAAGCGTGGATACAAGATCTTTAAGCTGTTTTACTTGCTCTCTCGACATATCGCCGCCAACAACGGTAGACTCTAATATCGCTTCTGTGTTTCTCTCTAAAGCCCGAATATTTTCTTTAATGCTGTTTTCAAGTTTGTCAATCTCGTTAGGATCCGGCCCTGAACTACCTCCGGTAACACCGGCAATACAGCTTGTTTTCATAGATAGATTCATTAAGGTCTTTAATTTCTTGCTGGATATACGACTTACTACTGCCATGGAGAATACTTGCAAACGTAGTAATCAATCCCAAGCAATTCCAATAGTTGGCACAGCCTTTTTTAGGAAACCTGCACCGGACTCGAGATTACTCAATTTACTGGCATTGCGAAGCAGGTCAGATACTCCCGTCAACGATCGACGCGCGTTATCTCCAATAGCGCCAAAAGCATCGGCCAAATTAATGATACTGTCGGCCATATCAGCGATATTTTCAAGCTGATCGCCCATATCTTCACTTTCTTCATTGGCATCCTCAAAATTATTAAACAGCTTTTTAAAGAACTTCTCCTGCTCGGGCGTTAGCTTATCCTTCAGCATCTTATAGATGCGCTCCAAATTGCCCCGGAAGGTTTCAGTAGCGCTCTTCACGCGCCGTTCGTACTCCTGTTGGGTTATAGCTCCGGATTTCAGCTCATTATGGGCTTCGGTCAGTGCCTGGTTGTACTGCTCGACATTGCGGGAGGCTTCTTTCATAAAGGTGCCGATGATATCGGACTGCGAAGCATTATCTAAAAACTTATTTAATACATCATTAGCTTTTGACACCTGCAGATAGCCATACTCCCACGACTGAAAGTCCTGTTTGGTAACGCCAGACTTAGCACCTGATTTCCCTCCGCCAAATTTGCTTCTATTTTCTTGAAGATGTTCATTGGCTTTTTTGGCAGATATGCCAAGCTGTTCTAATACTTTTTTTCTATGCTCCTCTACATCTACAAGGTTTTCTTCGGCCTTTCGCTGTTCATCTAGAGCATCAGCAAGAGCCAATCCCTCCAATTTTAAATTTTGTAATGCTTTAGCTGATTCATTCAATGGCTTGGGGTCACCAAATGGGGTATCAGCTTTACCAAACTCTGCTGTTTTACGCAGCTCTTCCCGCACGGCATTTAATCGTTCAAGTTCGGTCATGCCACTTAGATCAAGGTCTAAGCCTTGCTGTTGCATAACCTTGGCCAACTGTTTATTTAGAGCAATACGTTCTTCTGCAACAGATGACATTGCATTTGCACGCTCCTCTACTGCTTTAGAAACTTTCTCTGCCTGCTTCTGTACAATTATACGTTCGGCATACTTTTCATTGACCTCTTGCAGCCGACTTGCCAACTGTTTGTTGGAGGCTGTTTCGGCATCGAGATTACCTAGAAAGTCTGGATACTCTGTTTGTCACGTCGTCAATTAAGATCATTTCGTTTCTCCCTGACTCGTGTAGGCCGCAGTGACGGCAATCCCGCATGACCAGCGAGTTTAGTTCTAACCCGCTCTTTTCCAGCTCCTCAGAGACCGGCACGTCAACCCAATCTTGCATAGCATCTCTTCCTGGCAAACTGGCCATCCATAACAAATTAACGCATGGCCCGAGCCTGTTTTAAGCGTTTTCCAAAGTTGTCCAGCCTGCTCGCGAGAATGAGTTTAGGTGATTCTGCGCAACTTCCTTTCTAGCACCTGCGGCTCCGTAAGCACTATCTTGGCGACTTCTGTATTCGCTTAGCTAAGACCAAGCAGCGGTTTGCGTAGCGTCTTGAACCTCGGCTGTAGACCCATTTGCTCGGCATCGGGCCGGTCATGGCTGTATCCGAAGAGCCCTAGCCAGCTGAGCTTGTTCATGCCTCGAGTAATCGTCGCGAAAGTCCGCCCAGTTGCCCTCGTCAGTAATAATGGCCAAAGCTCTTTGAACTCCTCTGTACATCTGGTGCGGCACGCGCTAAGAACCGCAATGTCCAGAGGCGAACATTCAACGGCTTCGCCTTCTCCTGAATACCTTGAGCAGCATACGCCTGTAATACAGCAACCCCTCCTCAAGTGCCTTGTTCACATTGCCCGATCCGGTAGCACCTTGTCATTGCTAAGGCTTCCGCAAATTGTATACAAAAGCATGGCCTCCTGATTGCCAGTTTACGGGGGCACATCATTACCCGTCGAAGGTATCTAAGATTTTCAGCGGCATCTTGCAGACGCCAAACCCAAGCGCACTTGCGCGATAGCCGTGGCAAGGTCAGCAGCCGTGGCCATATAAACATCACTCTGGCACACCCAAGCCCCAGCAGGCGATGCATTTACATGCTTGATAGGCAGTTCGTTCCAGCCGAGGCAAGGAATAGATTCCGCGGCCCTGTCTACTGCCATGTCAAGATCAGTGGATACAGATCGTGCTGTTTCTTCCATTTCCCGACGTGTTCTCATTGACACGTCGCCCATAATGGCTAGAGATTCATTCATCTTCTGATCGAATCGTATCTGCTCTGCACTAATGCGCCGTAAGGCTTCGCCAGCAGCCGATAATGCTCCCGCCGAAACGCCGCCAATCCAGCGCTTGGCAGACTTTCCCATCTTCTGAAATGCTGGACGGGGCGACTGGGTTCGCACGAGCTCTTGACAGCGCCCGCAGTACCGTTCCGTTTCCTTCTCGACAAGTTGCTCCTGCTCTTCAAGCTTCTGAATGGTATCGGTGTACTTGCGTACCGCCTTGGGATTGTTGGAGGCTTCGCGGGCGGCCTTTAGTCGACGCAGCTCGGTTTGTATTGATTGAAGCGACTGCTTGTTTTGCTCATGCAAACGCTCCTGTTTCCGCGCGTACTTGATCGTAGCACGGTTGGCATTATCCAGCTCTTTGCGGTACTTGCTGGTATCTAACGTAAGTTGTTCACGAATTGCCATTATTCTAAGATTAAATGCTGGTATTTGCGCAATGCCTTACGAGCAATCGTCTCAGCTCCTCCCAATACATCGTAGCCAGTTTTATCGTCCAACGCCTCGGCATATTCGGCCGTAGCCTCAACAATGGCCGATACTACAAACCCTTTTACTAATACTTTTTGTTTAATCGAGTTAGCCAGCTGTCCTCTCACGTCAGCCCAATTCCCGGGGTGCTTTTTCCGTGGTCCATCACCGGGATTTACACCGGGCTTCGTTTCACTGGTCAGGCTTCGAGCATGTTTAATGATATCACGAGCGACCTTTTCGGCCAGCATTTCGGCTTTCTTTTCAATACTGGCATCGAGGTCTTTGAACTTTTGTTTAATGCTCGACAGATCAATGCTGTAATCCTGATCCATAGTTACATGAGTTTATCTTTTAGTGCTTCGCGTTCTTTATGGAGTTCTTCTTGCGGGATATCTTCGGTATACTCGCTCTCTTTCTGCTCTTTTTGAGTTTCAAAGCCTGCTTTCTCTTGCCAGGTCTCCATCATTTTTTCGGAGCCGCCCATGGCAAAGCTGGCCTCAAAGGCGCTGTTAATATGTTGCCTTGCCTCTTCTTTTCGGGCTTCTGGCAACATCTCCATGAAAAACGGAAATGGGATCTCATCCCAGACTTTAAACGGCTCCCTGCCGGGATATGCCCGGCAATATTCGCTTAACAGCCGCTTCCAGTCTACCTCTCTTGGTATATCCTCTTCGTCGCTCTCTTTTGCTTTTTTTGTCTGCTTTTCGGGGTCATAGCCCTGTAGTATGATATCTTTCAGCAACGTGCTAAATGCAAAGGGGTCACCGTGCATCTGGTTGCGTAGGTGGACGATGATATCAATTCCACCCAGCCAGTCCAGTTTTCGCACTTGCTGCATAAGCAACCGAACATCCTCGTCATCTTCCATATTCTGCAATACGTGCAGAATCTCCACGGCCTGACGAACCGTAGGTGGTCTCACCCGAACCTTACGGTCGCCAAGTTGTATTTCACGCGGCAGACATGACGTTTCGATGCTCAAAATTCACAGCTCTAAATATTATAGATTAGTACTGTGATCCGGCAGACTCCATCCGGTAATACCGGCCTCTGAAGGTGCGCCACGGAACCCGGGACGTGCATCCTTAGGAATATTACTGTCGGCCTGATCAACATCGTGATACAGCGACGTCAATACGGTATCACGTGCAAAGGTCGACAAGTTATCGTCACCCTCCGGCAATGCGAATGTGATCGACCCAAAGTCGGTGCAAATAGCACGCGGGAACCACCAGGCATTCGGCGCATCAATACCGTTGGTACCTTGATCTACTTCGTCAACAGGAATCAAGCACAGCGTACCGATTTCAGAAACGGCAATGCGCTGCACGCCGGATCCAAGAAGCAATGCTCCGTCGCCGCCGTCGCTGACAATAGAGGAACCAGGAAGCAACTCTTTGAGCTTCTCCTTCTGCTCATCTACCAATGGAACATTAGCTACCGGTTGCGGTCCGCTGTTGAACAGCGTATCAGCAAGTGGCATCATGCCCTTGGCATCAACACGTCCGGTCGAGATGTTAATATTTGGATTTACGGTCGTTTCGCCTCGAATATGACCCAAGAATTGCATTCCTGCGCCACTTGCCTGAGTGGGATCACCCAAGTATGCAAGGCATGGTCCTAATTTATAAGTACCCATAATTATTCACCTATTATTAAGGATTTGAGTTATGCTTTTTTGTAATTGCTCTGTTTAACAAAGTCGCCAATCGTGGTGCCTTTGAAGGTCGGATGCTTGGTATGTAGCTCCTTTTCCTTCTTAAACTTGTACAGATCCACGCGCTTACCATTGGGATCTTTATAGGTGCCATCTTCTCTCGGCACCGCCACGATGTTATGCGTATATTCTTGTTCGGTAGATTCTTTTTGTTCGGCCATAATTATTTTTCTTCTTTCTGAAATATTCCGAGATGCTTCTTTAATTGAATGCTGAAATAACACAGCGGGCATTCATATTCATCATCCTTATTCTTGGCACCGCAAAGCGCTTCAGAATGTTCGGGAAAATGATCAACGGTATCAGATTCAGCTTTATAAAAAGCCTGCTGGTACTCTTCCTCTGTTATAGTTGCTTCACTCATAATTCATCATTCGAAATTCACAATTCTTATGTAGTTACCGTACATCCTTCAGATTCAAGATCGCTCACTTCACTAGTCGCCTGGGTATTTAGTCCGTTATTCCCGGACAGGTCAATTACACAGTTGTTGGCGCCCATAATGGTTCGCACCAGCCACATCTCATGGACAAAATCCGAGAGCTCCTGCTGGGAGAAGTCGTTATTAGATACATTCAGATCGGTTACATTATAGAGCCCATATCGCAGGCCGGTCGTTTCGGTCAACAGCGGCGTGTGTGCACTGATATTGATTGTCGTAGCATCATAGAGTGCCTTCATGCTGTCGATACCATCGGCATTTAAAGCATCCCGGGTATCGCTGTTGGTCACCCCGTATGAAAAGGAGCCAGTATCGGCGAACCCAACCACATCAACGCCGAGTCGCCAAAGCGCTCCAATACCACCGCGTCCGTTCTGATCATCAACATGGGTGACCGTCACTTCATACGCGCCCAGATCATCCTCTTCTACTTCTTTGAAGATGTCGAGCTGGTCGGCCACATTGGCATATCCTTTGAACATATAGATCGCATGCTCGGCATCCCACCAGGGCGATCCCTCGGTGTACTCATCGACCGGCACGAGAGCAAAAGCCTCTCCGCTGATAAAGTCCATTCCTTCGCCAAGAGCAAATACGTCTGTAGCACTGCCGGTAATCTTTACCGCCCCGGGCACGGCCTTCAGCATCGTATCAATTTGTTTATCCACAAGCGGCATGCTGAGCTCAAAGCTGTCGCCAAACTTGTAGGTCGCAGCGGCCAGCGGCATATTGCCCAGCTGATCCACGCGATTTAAAATCACTTTTCCATTTACAAAGGTGGCAATCACATTCCCCTGGGTATAGCCAAGGTTTGTCCACTGATCAAATGGATCAGTGACATTAGGTGCCGTAAAAATCCAGCATGGTCCAATGCGATATCTTTTGTTATCACTCATAATAGATTCAGTTTGTTGGTCCTAAGACCGTTAAATATTCTGCTGCCATATATCGATATCCCTTATCCGGCTCGCGGTGCATATTGCCGGCTGGTATCAGTCGCTTTACCTTATAGAGCTGCTCGGCTTTTGTGAGCGTCAACTCTTTGCCATGCAGCGCTTCATATACCTTTTGGTGTTGTCCTTCCAAGAAGGCCTGCAAATCTAATCCGATATCATCAAAGGTTTCATCCTCACCCAGCTGCGGAGGCATGAAATCACACCGCACTCGAAACCGATATCCGCGCACCTTATCTAACTGCTCGGGTGCATCAGCAATACCATTCGTCACCGGCATTAGTACTACTCTACGCCAGTGCCCATCATCGGCATGTCCATCGGGCTCATCCAGCTGCAAAAAGCCGTCGGATACGCTCACGATCTGACCGAACGAACTCGCATGTTCGGACGCCTTTAAGAGCCCCTCACACTCGGGAAATACTTCGTTATTTTGCGGTGGCTTTAACATTACAACCCTGTAAGTAGTATTGCGGTTGCCGTGAGTAAGTGCCAGATCGCATGCGGGATATCATATTTAGATGAATCTTTATCAGCATGCTCGGCTTTTTGTCCAATCCAAAGGCCAACCAAATACAATAGCAGTGCCGGGATAAACTGTCCTAGCGATCGCACAAAAAGGACCATCAAGTTCTGTATAGCCAAAAATCCTATCTGTTCATGGGTCCAGCTCCGATACGTCGCTCCAATAGCCCCAGACAATGCAAGTGATACCAAAAGTAGCAACACTTCATAGTCAGCAAATCCCGCAAATGTCGACAGCTGCCATGCCATAAGGGCATTAAAAGCGCCAAATATGGCGATGATATCCGCTTTCTGCGCCCAGTATTTGTCGGTCCAGTGGTAGATTCCGGACGCTATACCCAACAGCATCACCATGATGCCGGCATAGTCCTGCATCCAGGCCGAGCTATCTAATATCAGCCAAAGGCCTGCTATTAAGTACGCTGCATTTGATATGGTCGAAATCGGATGTTTCATAATCTTGTTATATGAGTTCAATGTAGTATGCGCCGTATGCTACGAGCGCTATCAAGAAAAGCCGGATAAATAGACTCAATATCGCCTTCCAATCCCAGCTTTCATCTTCATTGCGGAGCCGAATAAGTCCGCCGCGCTCCCGGGTAAATGTCATCTTCAAAAGTTCTACCAGTAATGCTTTCATAACCATCGTCTTTAGTTCAAAAGAATGATTCCTGTTAACGTAACTGCCACGCCCACACCAGCGCCGATCCAGAACTTGGGCAACTCGTTTTTCGGTTGCAGCTCGGTATAACTGCGATAATCAAGACTGTCAAAATCCGGACTAGTGACATACGTTAGCATCCGCGTCCGGCTGTCATTATAGGTGCTGGCCACATCAATGCGGATATCACGAAGCTGGCTCATTTGTAAATCCTGTCGAACGCGCAGGAAGAAATCGGTCGGGCACTCGAGCCCCATTTGTATCTGCTCGGCCGTAAACCCGCAGGGATTAAGCTCTACATCTACCGTGCCGGTGACTCTAAACAGCTGGTTCCCAAAGGTCCGAGACTCGGTAAACGAGCGACGAATAACACCGGATGAATCAGCAGAATCTTCCTGTATTTCCTTTGCCTGGTCGACCATCCGATCCAGCGTAACGGCGTTCCAAGTGGCCTGCTTTTTCAATGAATCAACCTTTAGGTTTAGTCGGCCATTAATAGCCGTATAGCTGGCAATCTTATCGTTAGATTCCTTCACCTTCTCAGCCAGCGTTTCATTCTGGGCTTTCAGGCTGTCAATAATCTGTCCGCGGTCGGTGTACGCCGATCGCTGTACCCACGACGTGGAATCAATTTGCTGGGTACCTTCGGGCACCTCTACCACCTTGGGATTCTGGTACTGATAGACATTCAGGCCTATCAGGGCAATAATCGCAACCGAGATACCTAATATGTATTTAAGTTGATGTTCCATCAGTCCAGCTTTTTGTCGATCATCTCCAGTTTGTCAATCAAATTCTTGTATCGTTGCTGCGCTACGTCCTGCCGAACATACGTTCCACGCACGCGCTCTTGATAGGTGTCTATCTGGTTATCCTGTCGCTTATTCCACTTCGTGTTATTGTTGATATCAGAACGCAAAAAAGCCGCCGTCCAAATTAGTGTGCCCAGCACAATAATAATTTCTACAAATCGTAATATCCTCTCCCAGTCAGGCGTATGTGTCGAAGTCGCTTCACTCATCAGTCAACGTATTTTTTATAATTAGAGATTGCCTCTTCTACCGTCGCCGCCCCTTCCTCAGTATTCCAGTACTTTTTGTAGTATTTTGCCATCGCCTCCACATCTTTAAAGTATGGCAGGGATTCTGCAAAGCGCAGGTAGTAACACCGTGCCATGGCCGTCGCGTAATACAGGTTGCCGGCCATTTCCTTAACATTATTGTCGGTAAACGCCCTTGGCATCTCCCAACGCAAAATCGTATCGCCCAGCGTCGGCTTGTATTTCAAAAAGTTTTCCCAGATATCATCATGTGTTGCCGGCTCCATCTGGTAAATACCGATAGCCGGACCATTGCCCAGCTGATGCAGGTATTTTCCTAGTCCGGACTCCTGAGCAGCCGTTAGCAGCAACAGCTCTTCAGCATTCCGGGTGTATTTGCCCAGATCGTGAAGTACCGGGCGGATGATATATTCGCGTAATTGTTGGCAGTAAATCATGGTATTTGTTTTTTAAAAAAGAGCGCCGCCGGTAACAGGCGACGCCCTTTCAGGGCTCGGTAAAGTTCTCTTATGCGTAATAATGCAGGTTCGACCTGGGCCAATGCGGTAAAAAGTCATACCTTTCTTGTAGCCCGTACTCCTGCAGTTCGTTAATAATTAATTGATGGTCGATATCCCCTTCGAAGTTCTGGGCAACCGGACATACTTCCATGGCCGTGTACTGCGGCCCGGCTTCGTTTGAGAATGCCTGCTCGATATCGAGATCTGCGGTCTCATCAAAGGAGATCACGTCCTCGATAGCAATATTTTGGTCTACGTCGGCTGACGCCTCTACAGGCTGGATCGCTCCCATAAAGAGAACGGCAACCAACAGCGCCAACACAGAAAAAAGCTTCGCTTTCATAGTGCTATGTGGTTTATTGGTGCTCTTGCGAGCGTTCTGATTAAGAAATTTCATATCGTATTCACCTCAATAAGTCCGTCTATTAGCCGCCTATTTTTAATGACTACTTCAAATTCCTGGCCTTTGTAAGTCAATGTCCCGCGATCGTCAACGCTCAAAACTTTTGCTTTCGCCTTATCCTTCAGAAACACCCAAAGGTCTGCGGTTTCTGTGCTCACTTCGGTATCGCTGGTCGTTATCTTTAATCCACCGCCGGTACCCGGTTCTTGGGCATTACATTTACCATCGTACTTAGGCTCTCCGGAGCTTCCCGGATTCCAGTCGCCGTCATCATCCTGACTACCACCTGTCGAACTTCCCGGAACGTACAGGTGATCGTTATAGATTGAACTAAACATTACCAGCTCGATTCATTGCTTACGGCTGTTGATGACAGAGAGCTCCTTGAGCTCGATGTGCTATCATCCTCTTCCAGCAAGTCATTTGCTAATGATTCGGCCCTGGGATGCTTGGCGCTTAAATTGCCCCGATATACCCAGGTTTCCTCACCTTGATCGATGCGTTCATGGACCATCGACTCAGTGGTCTGTTCAAGCTCATAGTTGATCTGATATACATTCGCCAACTTCGCTTTTTCAGCATCTTCCCCACTGAAATTAGTGCCATGAAGTCCGAGAGTACGTTCGACCGCTACTACTACTGCATCAAAGGCATCCTGATCATCATTATAAAGCGCCTTGGCTTTGTCAGATAGTAGTGGATGCGATGTTATGTCGTAGGTAGCGGACACGGTTTACCCCTCTTTGTATGACTTCACGTGATCGACCACTTTGGCTGCCGTCTTTTCAGCAATGCCGTTGATATCAGTCAGCTGATCCTGATTCTCCAGCAACGCTTCAACAGTAGCAAAACGCTCATCCTTGATGAGCTCGTCGTATTCGGGAGTGTCATCGGGAATGGGCTCAAGCTCCTCGTCGGGCTCATCACCCTGCTCGGCTTCAGCCTCTTCGATAGCCTCTTGATCAGCACTTTGGGCAGCATCCTCTTCGTATGCCTGCTCATCTGACTGGCTATCTTCGTTTTCCTTAGACTCCTCGTCGGATTCTGATTCTCCGGATGAATCATCCCCTTCCGAGTCGCCGTCTGATTTGGATTCACCGGTATCCTCCTCCTCGTCGGGCTCTTCTCCCAAGAACTGGTCTTCGGAAAATCCCAGCGCCTTGGCATGGGAAATGGGCATCTCTACGCCTTCGGAATGAGGGTGATATGATTCCCCCCTGTAGCGCACAGATGATTGCAGTGGTACGGTAACAGTAGGCTCCTCCTGCCGGGCAAAGCCGACAGCAAGGAACGCAACTGCTATGCTTAGAAAGATTATAATATTAATCATAATGAATTTATTTAGCTTGGAATGTCAGTAGATGCGATTGAAATCTTTTGAGGCACTTCCACAACGGGTAATCCGTTGGTAGCACCTTCACCGCGCAACTGCATAGGCTTGGCTTCGGGCGTAAATGCTCGGGCATAACGTCCCGGTTGGCCATTACCCTCAACGGTTGGACCGATATGGGTATATCCCAGGGCATTATCGAAGATTGGATCTTCGGTAGAACCCTGTCCTACGCGATAACCGCGCTGATCATTACTTCCGATAGCAACCAACTTACCAGCCGACAAGAATGGCTTTTTGATGGTATTCTCTTTGTCGGTAGGATCAATCAGCTCCCCTTCCATAATGTAGGTGCGGATGCGGATGCGATCACGGGCATCACTGGAAGCGACCGTGCTGTTTTCCAACTCACCCAGCTTCACAATTTCATAGACAGAGCCATACTTGTACGACTCTTTGCTTTCGATACGGATAGCATTAGCCGAGTTGGCAAGAATGGTATTCATCGTATCTTGATGGCACAGATATTCCTGGACATCGTAATTCTGCTGTTTTTGCATCGTATAAATGTCATCCCAGAACTTAGAATCCGTTCCGTCATAAGCACTGGTGCCGGTACGATTCGACAGTTTGTTTTCAGACGGAATGCCATAATCAACACTGATCTTCTTTTTATTAAACTTCCAGTCAATCTTGCCAGTCGTTAAGATCTGGCCACGCAGATACTCAAAGGTATCCATGTGCGGTTGGATCAACAGCTTGTCAATAAAGTTGATGGCCTCTTGGACCATATCAATATTGCTTCCGGACTGCTGCAATTGCTGAATCTTACGCAATGCTTTCTCCGGAATGGTTACTGCATTACCAAACTTGGAAGTGCTTTGCAGAAACTCGGAAGCTGTGATAACACCGCCTTCAGGAAAGTCCGAGTCCATACCTACGGCACCGGCCATAGTCGAACGGATAATCATGTTCCCGCTTTCAACCTTATACGTCGGTTCAAGACGCTCGGGCAAAATTTGTTGTAATACATAGTCTTCGGAAGGGCGGGCGTCGCGGGCCATCTCTAAGGCCGCATTGCCTGCTTGGGCCTCCCGATTCAATCGTTCAAGTGCTTCTGAAAAAGTAATATCCATTGTTTTAAGCTCTTAAGAATTAGGTTTATTAGGTTCGTTTAGTTTGATCGATCGTCCGAGTAGCTCTCGAACACGAACCCGGTACCGTTCTCCTTGAGCTCGGATAACCAGGTATCAAAATCTGAATTGCCATCTTCTTCAAGTAGATTCTTGAAGACCACACCACCGATAACGAGTCCATATCCTGAAATCGCATCTTGGGTATCACCTTGAAGGGCTGTAGCAAGCAAAATACCCATTGCTACAATAACAGCTGTTGCTCCGCTACCGTCATCGGCAGGGCTTCCGCTTACGCCATCAAAGGTAAACGTATCAGCATCAGGTACAGTTGCGATTGTCCACGTACCATTATAAGCATCAACACCAGCGCCGGTAATTTTAATCTCATCACCGACCTCATAACCGTGATCAGCTGCTGTGGCCGTAGCCGTACCAGTACCGTCCTCAGTTAAATTAGTGATGGCTGCTTTCGTTGAAGATCGCGGTACAACCTTTCCGGATCCCAATTCGCTTACTACTGTTCCTCCCGGCAATTCCTTATTGCCATCCGCATTCTCAAAAGAAGTGGGAACGCGGCTAAAATCCACTTGCCGGCCATCATTGGCGTCATAATTAACCCCAAGGATAAAACCGGGCTTTCCTACATTAGAAGTTGTTCGTGACATATTATTCCGTTTTATCGGTTAGGGCCTTTCACGCCTTGCATGTCAGGCCGATTATTTAGTTTAAAACTATTTATCGTCGTCCTCGGCAATGCCGGCAGCTTTTTTGTTCTCTTCTTTCCATTTGTTCAGATAACCGCCATCATTGCTCTTACCATTGCTGGATGAGGACTGATTCGCTAAATTCTTTGTATTATTTTTTTCCTCATCGTCGTTTTCATTATCGCCGGTATGCTGCAGGGCAGGCAGCACGTCTTCCCAGTTCTCTTTCGCGTATTCTTCGAGATCCTTTTCGCCATCCTCGGTTTTAATGACGCCGTACTTCTCATCTTCGCCCTCGTCATTCTTGCGGGTCTTGACTTCAAATTCCGCATCTTCATCAGCCAGGCGACTAAGTACCTTTGGATTCCATCCTTGAACTTCAGCGACTTCGGAATGCTGTTTTTCGCGCTCGTATTTGGCATTCTTTTGAATAGCCTCTTGCCCTGCCTCAAGCTTTTCTTTTACCTTTTCGGGGTCTTCGCCGAGCTCCTGGTAGGCATTAAACTTCTTTTTGAGCTCTTCGGGATCCTCAGAGATCTCCTGGTAGCCTTCAAGCTTCTCTTGTAGCTCGCGACGATCATCACGTAGCGATTTGTTCTCCAAAAACAGTGTGGCCGCAGCATCTTTGCCTCCGCCCTCCTTGCTAATGAGGTTGCGAAATCCCTCTACAACATCATCAGGCAACTTAGCTTCGACGGTACTGCTACCGCCGGGATCATCGTTTTCAAAAAGAATTGTGGGTGTAAATCGACGTTGGAAAATATCGTACATAAAATTATCAGCGTTTAGTTTGAGTTCACTCCTTGAGTGGGCTCGTTGAACTCAGACCCTTGGCCTGAAAAAGGCTGGCAAGTCAGTCTGCCAAGTCGCCTGTTGTCAAACTGATAAAATTATCATGCCTTTAAAAGCCTATTCTTTTCTATTTGAAAATAAATTATATAACTTTGGCATAATCATTATACAAACCAGGCTTTTACACACGGCTGATGACCAGAGGAATTATCAATTAAGCTACATCAGTGCCCATCAAATGAAGGAAGATGAAAGAAGATTCGCAAAGAAAGGAATGAGCATGCCGCCAGTATATTCGCGATCATATACAACAACTCAAAAAGGAAGGGGAGTTATGAGCTCTCCACAAAGTTGACTCCTGCGTAAAATGAAGACAATAGTGCAATATTATGAGAAAAAAATACTCTCCTCTTTATCGATTAATTTTAGAGAAATTAATTAGATGCGATAATTAGAAAAAACTGCAAGAATTGTGGCCAGTCTGTTTGGAGAACCTCTAAGCTAAAAATAGAAAGTATTTATTGCTGTAGGCCATGTCAAGATGAATGCCGAACAACAGGCTCGTATATGACATTGCAAAGAATGTGGCTAGATAAGATTTTATAAACACACAAAGCTGAATCATGGAATAATTGTAGCAGAAAATGGGCTTATAAGAACATTTCTGAGCGGGCAATACTCAATAAAGAGTGTCCTCATTGTGGTAATGAGACTATAAATCAAAGAACAAAAAATATTGTTCTGAAAATGTATGCATTTAGCATCTCGGAAGGTGAATTTAGGGATGCAAAGCGTGCAGCGAGTTTTGGACTGTCCTTCCCAAGATAACGAATTGTGTTCAAGGGAATGTTCAGATAAATCAAGCAAGACAAGAATGCAGAAAGGGAGGGTAAATATTTTACTTGTTTGGTTTGTGGGGATAGTTTTTATAGAAATAGATCACAAATAAAAAGAGGTGCTGAAACTTGTTCTATGGAATGCTTGGGGGAATCACAAAGAATGGTAAGGAATTTGAATGTGTAGAATGTGGCGATATGTCTACAGAAATGGAGCCCAAATTGAGCAAGCCTAAGAAGAACGGAGCTAATAAGTTTTAGTAACAAGTGTCAAGGCAAAATCTCCATAGAAACAGAAAATTCTATCCCAAATCCCAGAAATTAGAAATGCTATTAGGAATAAAAGAAAAAGACCAAAACTACATGATCAATATGTAAAGAAGCACTTGTAGGCAGTACACCTGCTAATAGTACAAGAATGGTATTCCACAACAAGATACTTGACGCCAAGCGTGAGCGATTGAAAATCGATAAATGGAAAAACTAGGACTATAATTATGAATAGTGTAAGAACTCCGAGACGAATTTGCAGATAACTTTCAAAAGCTTAAAATAGGGGAAATGGAAGTACCTGAAGCCTGCAGAATGAATAACTACGGCAGGAAAGATAATAAAAACCGTTATGCTTGAGCTTAAGGAAAAGGATCTGAGTGGATCTAAAGAGCTATTCCATGTCTAGGGTATGATGGGAAAGAAGAACGGCCGAAGGTGGCGTTACGAGTATCTGAGTAAGATGCGTACAGAAAATGAATTAGGCAGCTATGGAAGATATTTGCGAATAGCTCAAGAGCATGGATGGTATGAGCCGCAGGCTAGAAGATCATACTTCCTGGATGGGCTGTCGAGATGGGAAGAGATCCACCCCTACCATTCGATAGCGATTCAGACTAAGCCGCCTGCTCTCCAAATCCCTGGGCCACCTCGTAAGCCAGATTCTGATAGGTGTTCGCTACCTCAACCTGCCGCTCCAAGTGGCGATCGGTTTTCTCATCAAACATAGATTGCAACTGATCCTCATTGTAATCATTAGGCTTTTGTAATGCTGCCCCACCGCTACCCCACTGGTCCGGCTCCATGATTACAGCCTAGAAGTATGAACATCCGCAGAAAGGGTGCGGGGTGCTGCTACATTTGTTAGTCGGAAATACTCCCTGCCTAAACCGAATTGGTCGATTCATGGTACGCAATAGTGCAGTGATACTCTATGAGACCATTAGCCGTTCATAAGAATTTAATGCGTCCTCTTACTCCATTTATACACCTGTTCACCCTAAAATGTCATTATTATAGCCTCATTGCTTATGATCCTTGCTTTTGAGTAAATTATGGTTACAGAAACTTTACTAAATTTATTTGCCAATGTAGCAAAGAATGCTGCCTACTGTGAAGACCCTCTCGATAGTTCATGACCGTACTTATTGCAGTACAGATTAAGCATCATGGCTGATGCAAGATGCCAACCAAAGCCTGAAAAATTCTGTAGATGAATGTCTGAAGAAGACCTTGACAAAGCGCAGGTGAAGTGCTCCCATTAGGCACTGCAAGGAATGAGAATTTGCTCTTCTGAATGCAATTAAAAGCGTAAGCGAGTCTTATGAAATTCTGTTGAGAGCAAGCGCACTTGATAACAAATTGTGGAGATGAGTTTGAAATACCTATCTTATCGACCGACCGCAACTCATTGTTCGAAATCGTGCGTGTTTGAAGCTATTACCGAAATGGCAACTGGTCCGAATAAAGGTAATTCTTACGTTAATCCTGTTATCCGCTGAGGTCTGACCGGAAGAAGGCTTGGCAACTTGACGGAGTCAACACCTTGCCAGATGTTGAGGAACGATTCAAACTATCTTATGGTAGGTCTGGTTAATCTGTGATTATCGGCCCTCCATACAGGATTTACTCTTCAACTGGATCGTGTCACTGCATCACATTGTCTCCTGACGATTCGAGACGAATCCGCCTTCGTTCAAACCTTACTCTTTGTGATACATGCCACCGCAAGGCTGACGCTGATGTTGATTATATTCTTGAGCAAGATCGTAAATTGTCATATCCGTTTGCAGATCGCCTGCCGGAATCCATCCTTGATCAGTTAATACAGGATGGTCTGGTGTCATTTACCTCCTTCGGTTGACTTTTCCCGCTTGGAAACGTAGCTTCTGAACTGTGCCAGCCGGAATGGTTCTTCGATAAAGACGAGTTACTCGGCTTAAAACGATCTTTGTGCGTTAACACCTTATCGCCAATCTCAATATCTTCAATAGGCTTAGAACCTTCATCGGTAATAACAGGCGTTCCCTTCCGTAAACAGACGTCAGGTGAACTGGGGAGGCCGTAATGTCGACCTGAGACTTCCCATTTACTGGCTCCGACTATGGGAGCCTCGTCTTGCGCATATAAGATCCGCTTCCCTGTACGCCGTGTTTATTTCGGTTACCACGTATCCGGCGGGAATCATAAAGCACTTGTGAGGCTCGATTATAGGTTTGCATGTCGATATCCCCTTCTCGAAGTGCTCGGTTGATATCGGATTTCATGAGCCGGCCCCCCTCCACCAGGTCCAAAACATCATCATTGCCTCGAGACAGGATCCCGGCCAGTTCCTTAGCCGCTCGATCGGCGCTCACTCCACGGCCTACAGCGGATTGCAGGTACTGGTCGATATCATCAGCGGCGCTTACCAAGCCTCGACGGATAACAGATTGAAAGTTTCGGGCGGTTAGTCCTCTGCGCAGCATCATAACTTCGAGCGCCTGGTCCGGGATGTCATTAAACGACACGGATATGCCACTCACTCCGGCTGCTCGCGTAGCACGGTTTATAGCTTCGGCATGGCCTTGCGCCGCTACTTCTGCGACCTGTCGGCGTCGCCGTTGGAAAAGAACGCCTGCCTGTTCGCCCAGCTGGTTAAAGCGACGCGTAATAATACGCTCCAATTGCTCGGCACGTTCGCCGGTAATAGTTTCGCTTCCTAAATCGCGGTTAATATCCGAAATCATGCGAGCATATAGCTGCATCAATCCTTGGTAGGCCTGCTTGGGTACACCGCGGGGACTGAGCACTTGGTTACGTGCATTCAGGAGAGCTCTGCGGTATTCATCGGCGTAGTCGGGCATATATTATCAGTTAATATTTCCCAATAAATCCTGTTGCTGTGTTCGCTGGTCGATCTGCTGCTGGATCTCATCCTCAATGGTGGAGATATCCCCCTCCTCGAGCTCATCTTCAAGCCATGTCTTATCATCGATAACAACACGCAATAACTTTTTAGTGAGTGTGGGCGATTGCACATCTGCATTACGCAGATCCCGAAGCATTTCAAGAGCCTGGGCGGCCGCACTGTCGATCTTGGCCATCTCGGCATCAATATCATCCACACCCAGCATGGCCATAGCGGTAGACCGGGATAACAGTTCCTCATTAACCTGCTTAATAATTGCATTGCGCATCTCGGCTGGGATATTGCCCGGATCAATGCGACAGTTAAACGATGCGCCGTATTCTTCGACCTTATCATCCTGGCTGGTAAGATCAAAGGCAAGGTACATCACCGTTTCAACCAACCACACCCCGGCCTTGTCAACGGTCGATTTCGTGTTTTGAGCATCCATAACAAAGTCTGCCAGCGCCTGAATACGTGCCTCTCCACTGGCGGTAGCATCACCGGCAATAAGAGCATGTTTTTGATGCGACTCTTCCAGTATCGCCGAATAAGCCTCCGACTTGGCCTCTGAAAAGGATTCATTTGAAACCGGCTCTCGGAATTTTACATTGGCAGTTCCCAAGGCCTCAGTCTTCCCCTCCTCATCCTCAATCATCGGGGGATTGATAAAGTTTGTTGTACCAGGTCCGACCCTGTACGGTGCGGGCTTAAACTCCTCTTCGCCAGTCTCTTCGTTTTTCTCCCACTTTCCCGGAGGCTGGGCGTTTAGAAATATCCGTTCTAAGAAACCCGAATCCACATTGTTGCTCATCATCGTAAGCGCCTTGTTAAGGAGCTTATTTTGCTGGCGGATCTGCTCTGTTAAAAACAGATCACGGCTACCTTCGTACATTGTGAGATTCCCACCAAGATTTAAGCCTTCGGATTCCTGCTCGTCAGATAGGTTCTTGATAATCGTTTGGCCCTCCTCATTCAGATAGGTGATCTCATAGATTTCATTCTCGTCATCATCCTTGAAACTCATGATGCCGGCCCGGCTGTTCTCGGAGGTGTTTTCAATAACCGCGCCCTTGTTAGGCTCCACCACTTCGACATGTATCTTTTGAAGCTGGTCTGGCAGTTCGCCACTGGTATCAATAGTGCCGTTCTCTAAGTAGGTGCTCGGAATATAAATCCGTAATACTGCACGGGAGGATTTCAGCAATGCTTCCAGCCAATCCTCAAGCACTGTGTGTACCTCCTGCTCTTTCCACCACTGGGTAAGGGCGGCCATTATTTCATTAATCATTTCCTGCTCGGCCTCTTTCGGTGTTTCATCCTCATCAAGGCTTCGCTTTAGGTCAACGCCCCATTGCGGCTCTTTACCCAAGACGGCAGATTTATGTCGCCGGGTAATCTCTTTCATCACGTTCTGTGAGGTAAACAGCTTCTTAATTTTTGATATAGCTTGCTGTCGTTTATTTCCTTCGCTCGGCAATGCTCCGGCCCACCCTTTACCCTCTTGCCAGTGATCACCGTTTAAAAACTTGGTGTTGGCATCGTAGTCATTGGAGTGGTCTTTATGGGCCTTACTTACATGATCTTTGATTTCACTGTCGGAAAACTCGCTAAATGCTTTCATAACTTAAGGTGTTGTATATGATTTAGAGTAACTTTTCTTTGTACTTCCTTTCTTATCAGTCATTAATGATCCGATGATATAGCGCTCGGCATCCATGTGGTGAAACTTATTTTTGTCCTCGATCTCCTCAGTAGGCTCATCGTTATCATCAAGTTTCCTGGAGTACGTCATTTTCTCATCGAGGTAATGGTCCAAGTCATCAAATACAATAATCTTATTCTGCTTATGAGCGCCGTGAACTCGATTAATACCAACTTCAACATCTTTTACGCGTGGCTTTTTAATTGGAATACCGGCATCTCGAAACTCTCTGCGCCACTGGTCCTCACTGGGAGCACCGCCCCGGCAATCATCAGGTAATTTGGGCTCCTTCGCTGTAATGGCACGTGCATGAGCCTTGGCTGATTTATTTCCTGATTTATAAGCTCGATACAGGTAATACTTCTGGGTGCCCGGCTCGTTAGCATAGAACAGGCAAACGGTATTAACGCCGCCGAAATCGAAACCCCAATAGCGCGGCCACTCATCAGGAATATTAAAACGAGGTATCTTGCAACTATCCTCGTCAAAAGAATCATAAATAAGGCCGGCCGGCTTCGTAAATATGGCTCGGTAAAACAGGTTGAACTTCCATCCCGGCAGTGTTGCTTTCGCTCGATACCACTCCTCAATTGGGAATATGGGGTTATCCTTACTTTCAAATCGAATAACCTCAATGTCGGGATCTGTTTTGCGCTTATCCCAAATCTCCTGTTTGAGCCAACCAAGGTTATAAGGGGTGGTTGTAAATAGTGCTCGCCCCTGGTGAATAGATAATCGGCGCTGGATGGCCTCCCATGAACCAAGCTTGAATTTCTTCTGCCCCACCTCATCAAGCCATGCTGCTTTCGCCGTTGCTGACTCCAAGCTTTCCGGATCCTGAGCGTGCCCAAAAAATATCTTTGTCTCGGTGTCGTGGTATTTATCTTGATAGTCCTCTCCAAATAACCTCTCCTTTCCTGCCTCACTAACGGTAAATGTTTTCTTGGATCCACCGACATAATCACCGAGCTGCAGCCGTTTTTTAAAGAACTTAAGAAACTCCGGTAGCGCTTTCTTTTCCAATAGCGTAAAGGTTGGAGTAACAACCATATAGTCGCCCGGACCGCATCGTTTAATTTCCCTCCATAACCAATAAGGGCCAAAAGAAGTCTTTCCGCCCTGCGTTCCAGCAAGAACACAAACAAAGCGAGCATCACTTTTCCATGCCTTAGCCTGTCCCCGGTGGAGGTTAAGCCGAAGCTTACCATCCTCCGAAATGCGGGATATATCTTTAAATCGCTTAGGGCGCTTTTGTGTATCATTGCTCATTATCCTCCGGCATTTCAACCACAACTTCCGTTATCTCTACTGGGCCTCCGTCCTTACCAGTAACTTCATGTTTTTGAGCAGCTTCGAATCCCATAATCTTTGCGCGGTGTTTGGAGATCTTCACCAATGAGTTAATGAATCGTGGATCCCCAATCGGGTCTTCGGTTTCAACTTGAATTTCCTTTGTCCGCTCCCCGGCCTCGTTTTTTACCTTCCGCTTATGCTTCTCCTTCTCTTTAATAGATCGATCCCACCCTTTACGAGCCATCCGCTCATAGCCTTTCAGCTTCTCAAGCTCCCGCATCTTGGCCTTGTGGACATTCTCGATGCGCGACTCTTTCCACTCTTTTTCGATATAGGTTAGATCATAACTGATCTGCTGCTGAGAGAGCGTATAATCGGCGTTTGTGATTTGACGCAATTCTTCGGCCATTGCTGTCTGGCTCATTTCGTCCGTTTTACCCATTGCAAGCCACTCAGACAGGATTTTACGGTCTCGGTCGATCTCTTTTCGCTTTCGTTTTCGTGATGCCATTACAAACTGCCTATGTACAAACTGCGATTTACACGTTTCCGATGGGTACATTCACCTTTTTAGCATTGAGCAAATCGCTCATTTTCTCCGGTGGTAACTCGTACTCAATCACATCCTTTCCCCACTTATTCATTATCGCTTCACAATATGTGATCTCCTTTTGCATGTGGCGCTGACTTACAATACCTCCACTGTTATCTCCATGCCGGCAATCGTAAGCAAACTTGTTGAATCGAAGTACCTTGCCGAAGGTATGGATCTGTTGGAGCGACATATCATAATCATCCTTGGTGCCAACACGCTGATCAAACAGCAGGTCGTGATCAAGATGTCCTTGCAGTGGCCCAAGTACCGGATTGGTTAAACTAAATGGCCGATACGGCTTATAGTTCATTGGATCGGTGTTTTGATTCACACCCCACATCTTAGACCCAAACTGATAGCATAAATTGGTGCACTTTATAAACAGATCCTCAACCTCCTCCTGGGGATAGGTTCGGTAGCCATTGTTAATCGGGGTACCATCCTCATCAAAATCAAATTCCGTGTAGGTAATGCGCTTCACATCATCGTCAAGCATCATAAGTGGTCGCGGAAGGTTTCGCATGATCCAATTACGCTTTTTGACAATAGAGCCATCCTCGGAGTCCGGGAGCGTTATCAGCCGGTCGCCGCCCACTGCCCTTTCATAGTCATCTGCCTGTGATTCGGGAACGACATACTTGGCAAAATCGAAATAGTCCGCTCCCGGCAGGCTGTCTGCTCTTCCATACGACGGTATCACAACAGTTAGATCATTCATCACTCAATCGGTCCAATATCTGTTTCCCTTCCATTACTCGGCCTATGCCCTTGGTAGGCTCTTTGACATCAATAAGCTCTTTCACCTTTTCAAGGCCCAGCTTCTCTTTAGCCACCTCCCAGTCCATTGGATTATCGAAATACAGAACCACATAGTTGTGCTCCAAAAGCATTTGATCGGTAAACTCTATCTCCGGATCATCGAACTCATCGTTTTCAGTTTCCTCCACCATGAAATCGAGCTCCTTATCAGCAAATCCCATTTCTGCCAATTCATCTACCTGGTAGGCTTCTTTCAGTAGCTCTTCATCCCAACTTGAGGTATTTTTTTTGAGGCGGATAATAAGCTCCCGTTCCTGATCCAGCGTTAAATTACGTTCAATGCAGGGGATTAATATTTCGTCGCCCTGGTATTTGGCCTCTTCAAACTTAGTTCCGTGCTTTTCATATTCTGCCTTTGTGATATTTTTACGCTGGTGCGCATCAATGATCACATTCTCCCGGTCGGGATTCACATTTACGATACCCGGCAACGTCCAGCCAAACTTTAATAGGCTCGATTTGATCTGTTCGTATTGCTCGGGGCTTAGTTTTTTCGGGTTGTACTCGCAATCAATGAGCTGCGAAATGGGCTTATAGACGATATCCAATTTTCAAATAGATAAAATTAACGGTTGAGTAATGTATCTATCTTTAATATAGGATAAGTTTTAAGCAAAAAAAATTGAGTGAAGCCTACTGATTAACTCATCTCGCATATTCCTGCTGCTTCTCAATACCTACCTGGGATTTCGTTTTTGGGAGCTCCCTGTTGTTTCGGTAATACCAGTAGAACTTTTTTAATAGTCTCTTTGTGAAATCAGGCTTCTTTTTATGCAGTGCTGGTGGTTGCTTCACGTACTCACACTCATGGGAACGAATATATCGGCCCCTGCTCGGTTTGATATACATTAGACCAGCATAGTCTGGCACCTCATCCTCAGTTACCAATCCCTCTGGTACTGCAAAGACAAACTTATTGGGGCGTACATCCTCGATAGGTTTTATTTTGATTCGGCTCTGGGGCGGATAGTGAAATTTATCGCTTTTCAGCTTTTCCATCACCCGATCTGATACCTCCGGAGCTATGTATGTCCGTTTCACATACCTGTCTCCTTCCCATGCCAATGCTCGATGCTTTTCCTCTTTGTTGAAATCTGCAAAGAAGTCGCTGCGAGACACCTTGATCTCAACCTCATAGGTATATCCACTTTTGGCAACTGCAAAGAAGTCACATTCCCAATCAAAGATGTAGGAGTTGCTGATCTGATATTTGTAGCCATCCAGAAAATACTGATGTAAATAGGCGTCTATTTGTTCAGCTGTCATCACTCTACCTCCGGGAACTGATTCCATTCCTTACCGTCTAATTTTCGGCCCGCTTTCTTTTTGCCAACTTTTTCGAAGTAATAATCATGTTCGCCTTCAATGAATTTTATTCCCTCCGGAGTGCCATTTCTACCATTCGGAGTATCACTAAATTCTGATCTTCCAATTACTTCTTTTGTGGTTAAAGCCTTCCAAGCACCCCATTGCTTAAAGAAGAAACTCACCTCGGCCTCCTGGCACTGATCCCTAAGGCCTCGCACCCAGTACGGATGCATTGGCCGTGCTCCTGGTCCGGATTCGCCGCCCGCTATTACCCAATGTAATGGTTGGTACTCGGATGGAAGTTGTTTGTTTATTTCGGGCTTTGTAGGATCTTCTGCTATCCATTTCCACAAATCAACGCCTGCAAGCAGCGGCTCACAGCTAAGAAACCGAACTGCTGCCGGGCACTCGAGGAGATGCGGGATCCGCTCATCGGCTGCCTCTTGGTTTTCCACGCTGGTACCAAGCCAGACATTAGGCGCTGGCCATTCCCGCCCATTCACGTTACACATCTGCATGAGCATGGTTTCTTTGCAGTCAAGTTCGCTAATTGCGAACTGAATACATTTCCGGGAATTGTCGTAGTCATAAACTACGCTCCCATCTGCGTTTTTAATTTCACCTTTATCCAACCACTGGAAGAACTCGGCCATGCGATCGGGACGCTTGGTAAGCACCTGGAAGGTGTGATCACTGCAGTATATCATCACGCCGAATACAGCGGCCACAAACTCAAACGGCACTTCCGGATGAAACAGGTCGCTCATCGAGTTTACGAATACCCGCCGCGGTTTCTGCCAGTGCAGCGGCTCCTCGAGTACGTCCGGATGCAGTTTCACCTTACCGTTAAAATGATCTTTGCCTTCGTTTACCAGTCCGGAATACTTCTCTTCGGTGTGGCCAATGTTGGCCAGCCTCTTCGTCATCTGTACGGCATAGCAGTTATCACAGCCAGCACTCACTCGCGTGCAGCCGGTGGTTACATTCCAAGTTTCGTCCGTCCATTCTATTTTTGATTCACTCATTTTCTAACTCCTTTTTTGTTTCCTTATACCATTCACTAAGCATTTTGTGGAATATATCTGGGCTCAATAATCCGATAACAGCATATCCCATCATCACAAAAAATATTTCCAGTCTTTCTTTAATCATCATATCCTACTCCGGTTTATCTACGATTAGTTGCAATTCTCTCGGGCAATCCACCACTCGCCAGTTTGCGTTTTGACAGGTGTCCACCACGGTGTTATACCATACCGGACGTCCCCAGCTGTCGGTAGCCTTGGGGAAGGTCTCGGTAGGCGCTTCCAGCTTGTAGGCTGGCAGTAGCAGCAGTAGCGCAATGAGTATGCCTACGGTTGATTTTAGCATTACTCAGTGAGTAGTTTATTTCCTGATTTCAATCGTTCATAAACCGTTTGTCCATCATCGGTTATAGCAAAACCAAGAAGCAGCTCTTCCATCCGCGCCTGATTCGATTTGATCTGTGCCAATGTAGTCTGCAACCAGTCAAGTCGGTTCTTCCAAGCGGTGCGCTCGGCCTGTTCTCGGTTGCAATAGGTCCCCTGGGTATTAGGATCATCCTTCATAGCCTGCAGCATACCGTCAACGTCAACGGTAAGCCGAAAGAATAACTCCTGTCCGCCTACCCACATTGAGAAACTAAGGGCTACCGGTTTTCGGTTTTCATATTCCATTTGAATTTTCTGCGCTCCATGTTCGGCTAACACCTCCTGAATATTTCCCAGGGTCTTAGCCGGGCTGTCTTTTGAACTCTTGTTTTTGATTCCTGCCATAGTACTACTCTTTGATATTTTTGATTGAAAATTCTACTACCCATACCCACGGATTACTCTCCCAGGGATAGCCTCGGTCGGCGTTGATCTGATCCCAGAGTTCACGAAACCATTTTGTTGGTGACGGCTTAACATGACTATCAACATTTACATACGATAAATTGCGCCGCCAATGGATATCAGCACCTTCCTTCTCAATATCCCCCTCAGTTATATCCTGCACACGCTCGACGCGGATATCTTCGACTTTTAGTTGGATTCGCGACGCTCCTCTCGGCATGTGGATACTCGGCTTCCATGCCAAGTGCTCTTTGATCGTTTCGGTACTCCATCCACCCTCTTCGCGGTCCAGCTCGGGCGCTCCTTTCTCTTTCAGCTCATCATGGAGTCGCAGGTGCAAGTCCTGATCTTTCGGGTTCTCCGGCGGATACAGCTGGTCGTGAAAGACGACTTCATCGCCGGTCTTATACTGGATCTTCCAGTAGGCGCGGTCGCAATCCCAGGCTATCGGACGCCAGCTTTCACGAACCCAAAGTTCTTGTCCTGGGTATCCGTATGGACAATACTCTTCGGGATCGGGATATTCTCGCAAAGGTGATCCTCCGTAAGGTCGCCACACAAGGCCGTACTCCTCATGTAACTCAATGCACGTTCCACCTCTGCAAACGTGCCCTTTCTCATCAGCCTTGATCACCCGCCTTGTTACGGTTTTCCGGCCATCAAGAATAGCCTGCACCATCTCGGTGCTGAATAATATCGGTTTCTCTGTTTTGGTTGCTGTACTCATGGTGATTTGGTTTTGTGGTTAAGCTGCTACTTCTTGTTGCTGTGCTCGTTTTGCGATTTTGTTCATATTCTGGCGAACGGCCTCGACAATCCTGTCGTGGTGATCGGTCGCTTCGTTCTGCAGGCCTCGGGCCTGGCTGACCTCCAAATTGGTTAGATCCACCTCAATAGTTTCAACGGGCTCACCATCCATCCGTGCTGACATTACCAGGCTGTTCTCTTTTTTGTAATACCTGCTATTTCCGATGCAGTGATGGAGCTTCTCTCCTTCCTCGATAAATTCTTGTGGTGATTTTAGTGGTACGATTTTAATATCACCGGCGCTGATTTGCAGATCGAAGAAATGACCTTTGCTTTCAACATACTTGGCATGATTCTCACGCATTTTCCGGCGCTTTCGCTCTCGGCGCTCCTTCTCTCTCCTTCTTCGGATTTTTTCATTATATCGATCGTGAGCCTGCTTAAAGTTATCCGGGCAGATGTAATACGGATTATGCAAGTCCCTGTCGAACTCTTCTAAAAAGCCCAGGTAATCGAACCAATCATTGGCATCCTCCACGATATAATCGTTCCGCATAGCAATACAGATGCTATCCCAATACTTCTCTATTTTTGAATGGAGTTCACCTTCTACGCTCACACACTTCTTGAAGAGTGATATCTGTCCGGCCTTCAGCAAGGTTTCCGCTTCGGGATACCTCAATATTGCCGAAAAGAAAAGGTGTGGCGCTTCATCTTTGAAGTAGCCGTTGTATCCGTTACGACGAATAATGGGCAACGTATTTCGGCCAGGGCGAATCTTCCAAGGGATAATAGACTGGCGCCGCTTGTGGTTATGCGAATTGGTACGCACCTCAAGGTCGCTGCCATAGCTCCACGAATCATAGTAGTTATATGCCCCCATGCTACTGGCCAGCATGGTCATGGACGTCATTTTTCCATCCTCTCGGATCCAGTGCTGCATCACTTCGTTGTGGATATACTGGGCAGGCTGTTTCCGCTTCATATACTTTTCGGTAAAGAAGATCCGGACCAGCTGAAAGCCCTCTACCACATCAATAATAGCCCAGTACTCATACTTGCTTTCGTCAGTCTCCCAGTGGTCAACATGATTAAGATTCCTCTCCCCACATTCCGGACAGGTGGTAGGCAAAATATACTTGCTCATTTCAGCATTATTCGGATTCCACTTGTGGCCACATTCCAGACAGTTATAGCGGTTCCTGCACTCGACGTAATGCTTGTCGAAGATAGCCTCCTCGGCCCACCGCTTATCCTCTTCCGAAACGTCTGGTACTTTGCAGGATAGCTTGACGACTTTCTTCTGTAGTTTTGTCTTAGGCTTCATGATGAAAAGAGATTTGGCTGTTCATCTTCCTGCTCTTTCTTGGTAGATTTCCGCTTCTTGGAATGGAGTCGCTGGCGCTCTTCTCTCATCACCTTTTTGCGGGCCTTCTCCCGAAGCTCCTCTTTTTCCTCATCGGATAGCTCCGGCTTGTGGTTGACAACGACATTGCAGTCAATGGGATCGGCCTCATCAAGATCATCCTCATCGTAGTAGTGAGCGGCCAGATTCAAATATCTCCTCATCGGTATAGCCTTGGGCTCCAATCTTCTTGACTTGACTGAGGATGTAATTAATACACCCCTCAATATCTTTGTCCTCTTTTTCCAGGTTCTTGGCAAATAAGGGATCCTCATCTGCCATTACCTGAAGCTTATCTTCTATCGTTTCTTTAAAATGATCGCTTACTTTTGCCATGGTTTTGTGGTCTTTAGTAGTTCAATGGTGATTTGTGTTGCGTTAGCAGGTTGAAGGGCTAACGACTTTATATTCGTATT
This sequence comes from Fodinibius sp., assembly GCF_034521915.1. Classification (GTDB taxonomy): domain Bacteria; phylum Bacteroidota; class Rhodothermia; order Balneolales; family Balneolaceae; genus Fodinibius. The sequence goes on along the minus strand of NZ_JAXHLU010000002.1, from coordinate 28,719 downwards.
TGCGATCGCCTATCTTCTCGAATTTCGTGTAGTAGCTTGCAAAATCAATAGCGTCTATTTTTCCCGGCTCCTGCTCATTGAGTTTCTCTTTCCTCTGCTCCTGAGAATACCTTGCTGGTTCTACAAAACCAGTGCAAAATTGCTTTACAATATGCTCGGGTACTCCCCGCTCAGTTTTATCCTCAATGATGTAGTGATAATAGCTATCACCGTATTTCCTGCGTTGTCCAGATTCTTTTGTTTCTACGTCAAAATGGTATGTCATAATGGTGATTTGTTGGTTAAAAAAGTGCTAATTGCGATTCCATTTCCTCCGGGTTACCCTCTATTGCGACGGGTCCCGGTCGCTTTTCACGCGTTTCTGCGGCCTGTTTTAAGGCCTCCCCGCGCAGCTCCCGGTACTCATCCAGCTCCTCCTCTGTCATCTGGCGTATTTTCCCGCCCAGCGGTGATCTTTTCGTTATCCACCCACGAAAGTATTTCATCGAGAGTGCATTGCCGTAGATGATTACGCCATCCATGTTGAAAAACGTCAGGTTGAGCGCGGCCATGTGAGCGCAAATGCTATCCAAATCTATGCCGGTGAAGTGGGCGTCGGTTGGTAATAATTTAGCCGCCGAATGCAGCAGGCGTCCGGATCCACAAGCGGGATCAGCGACGCGCGGTTGCTGATCTTCCGTTTCGGGTATCGTCAGCTGGGCCATCATATCGCACACTGGTTGTGGCGTGAAGTACTGCCCCATGCCTTGTACGCTGTAGTTGCCGGCAATCTCCATATAGCAGTCGCCCAGGTATTCTTTGGGGTTGGCTTTCATTTCCGAATCCTTGCCCATCTTATCCTGCAGGATCCAGAAGGCTTTCTTAAACAGATCGGCTTCACGTTCGCCTTTTTCCCGGTCGTTGGGATAGCGCTCCATGACTTCGAGGTACTTCTCATCGTCGCGCATTAATGCATAAAGCATCAGCCGTACCCAGTCCCGGAATACCTTACTCATGGTATAGCCCCGGCGCTGGATACGGTCGAGCGGCTTTAATATGTCACTGTTATCAGTGGACATTATGCGGCTGCGGTTTCAGCTTCGTCTTCGTCAACCTCCTCATGGGCAGGCAGTCCCTTACTGCGACCTTCCAACTGTCGATCTTCGGGCGCCTGGTATCCGGGTTTGGATCCGGAATCATCGTCGTACCCATCGCCGCCGAACATGTCGGACTGCGCTCGTTTCTGCTTGGTGATAAACAGCTTCACCTCTTGCAGAAACTGCTCGTACTCTTTGAGCGCAAAGTCGTTGGACCAGTCGCATTTCATGGTTACCGGCTTGGCAAATGCGGGCGTCTTGAACTTCGCCTCGATCTTGAGCTGGCCATTATCATGGTTGAACTCAATGGTTTTCAGGATAAAGCGGTCGATCATATCTTCATCCTTGCCGGGCATGTCCAAGATCTCCACAAACCGACGCCGTATCTTCTGGCGTTGTTTGATAAGATCGGGATGCGGACTGGCATAGGCTTTTTGCCTGAACTCCTCCGGCTCTTGTTTGCCGGCCATCAACAGGAAGGTGGTCTCGATATATTCGAGCTCAAACTTCACTTTGTCTACTTGGATTTTACTTTCGTGTATTTGTCTCATGGTGATTGCTTTATTTTAGGTTGTAATGAACTTCTGTAAGTGTTCGGGTACCTCATCGGCCCCGTACATTTCTTTTAATTTTTGTGCTCGCTCTTCATCAGATTGTTGAGTTTCCTCTTCGCTCCGTGTTCGCTGATTCAGTAATAGCTTTCGGGCGCTGGTCCGGATTCTGATACTGCCACCACTTGCCCCTCAGCTCTCGCTCATAATTGTCCAGGTACTCGTGAAAGGCGCGGACCTGCTCGCGTAGATTAAAACCTTTGATATCGACCTTATTTTGGACTACGCATTGCGCAAAGTGCTGCAAGACAAAATCTATCGGGATGTCTCTCGGAAATCGCCCATTCTGGACGACCAGCGTCTGGAACCATTTCTGAAAGACCGCCTGATTCCGCGTTTTCTTTTTCTCCTCATCGGGATGATTGCTAAGCAGCTGTTTATCCGCGCCAATACTCTGCACGTAATCAAACAGCACGGCCATTTGTCGGCGGTTAGGGTTTATCAGGTGCATCATGCCCTGGGCTTCGGCCTTGGTTTCAATTTCAGCAGGCGTTTCGTTACCCGCCTCCTCCAATGAGTTCTTCACCTGCGTCGAAAGTCTGGTCTGTTCTACTTTTGTGTCCGTTGCTTCCATTGCTATTCTTTTTAGATTCAAATTCTTGGTCTTTAAGCGGATAAAATGATTTGTTGCCGGCGTTTATGGTTTGCTCGATCACTTTGAGCGGGTCGTTGCCCTTTTCCTTCAGCTCAATAAGCCTGCGGAATTGTGACTCTACCATACTCAATGAGGAACGCATCTTGCGCGACTCCATCATGTAATCCCAGTACTCTTCGTATCGCTCGACAAAGCCTTCGATCTGCAGCGGCTCGGGCACCGGCACGCCCCTGGTTCGCCACTTACTGTCAAACAGATCGCTATCGTTTTCGGGCTCCTCTTCCTGTTTATTCTGGCCGCCGGTTTCTATCTGGTTGCGACTGCCAATCGTCACCCCCTCTTCTTTGAGGATTTCCCGGGCATACGGCAGGTTTTGAAACTGATCCCAGACCTTTATGAAAAATGGATCGTTGAGCACCTTCTGTGGTAGCTTCGGGATCACCTTGGCAGCCGACTTTTTCATATTCTTGTTGTAGTTCTGATTCTTCACAAAGTTGGTCATGATAATGTGGCCGTGGACATACTTGGCCTTGCCAGCACGCTCAAAGGCTTTGAGGCCTTCGGTGATGGTGTCCTTATCCAGGCGGGTATCAAATGCGATGCGGCGGGGATGGATCTCGTACACACCCAGCATATTGCCGAGGGGACTCGTTATGAGATATACGTAGAGCAGTTTCTGATCTTTTTCCAGTGCCGCTATAAAAGTGTCGTTCCAAAAGTGGGTATTGAGACGTCTGTTTCTTCCCATTGATTAATTTTTATGTAGTTCTAATTCTTGCGTAAAATCGTCTGCGCTGACATCGACCGACTGGTTTCGTTTTAGGTGCTCTTCCCGATACAGCTGAGCTACCTGCCGGCGATCGCGCAATTCACTGACCAGCGATAACATGCCATAGACAACCATGCCTGCTATAAATGCCGTTATAAGCCAACTCCAATGCACCATAGCTACACCTCTGCGTAAGGGCCTTTGTTTTGGGATTTGGGAGTGCCAAACATATCGCCCTGCTTAGGCTCAACCTTGAAATCAGCCGGCCGTTTCCACCGCCACTGATGCTCGTCGCGACCGTATTTGCCCTCGACGGTATACTCCGTTTTTACTAGAATATCATCGTTGGTCAGATTGGTAAGCGCCCTGCGCGTAGAGGTGAGTGGCCAGTCGATAAACTCGCAGTTACGGTGCAATTGGGATGGAGAGAAGCGCCCGAAGGGATGCTTCCAGAAATACCGGGCCAGATCTTTTTCCTGTCCATCAGCTTTCTCCTGGAGCTCCTCGAGTTGCTCTTGGGTGTAATGGTCGGTCTTGTGGACCGTCGCTTTGTGGTTGTCAATCTGCTTTGTAGATTCCATTGCGCTAATCCTCTTTGAGGGTTAGTGGTTAAGGCCCCGTTCCCTGCGCTTAGTCTTGGCCGAGACATTAGCAGGGTTCGAGGGCTTTATTTATATTTCAATCAGATTCCACTTTTAACCCGATTGTGAGTCGTGATCTATTTCTGGCATCGCAATTAATGTCTGCCTGCCTTTGTAAATTTTTTTATTTCAATTACCTATTTCATCTAATTGCGTGGGAACATTGCTTCCTTAATGGTCTTCTTCCAGTGTCACAGCAAGAATGTCTCATAATCTGTTCACGTACCAAGTTACTAACATGATTACTTGCGGGATCTCCGTCTATGATTTGCCTGTGGTTTATTTCTGGGTTCGGATAAATGCTTTCGCCATAAGTCGATGCACCTTTTTAGCATGTGGCTTTTTGTCTTTCTAATTGTCACCTTCATGTACCCTTCATGCTAGGAACAGTTCTATGATTCTAGTCTTGGTCCATCCAGTTCTTCTAAATGGCCTTCTAACACGACCTTTCTTTCGTACTTCTAAAATCTGGATTGTACACCTGTCTTCATATTTAACTCCTCCTATTTCCTTGATTAATTGTTTATAGTATTCATGAACCTCTCTGTGACAGGTAATCAGCGATCGATTTTGCGATACCGCATTCGATCTTATTCTTGCCCCAGCTAATTGTCTCATACTCTTGTGCATCCTCATCAATGCCAATGATTATCACCTTATCAAAGCCGAACTCTTTACCTACTTCCTCTGCCTTTCGCACTTTTGGTGACGGGTTGTAAGCCATAATCAATTCCTATTTCTTGGCTCTTTAGGGTCAAAGTTATTAGCGATCGCTTTAGTCAGATCTGGGACGTCCTGCTGAAACATGCGCTGCAGTGTCCGCAGTATATGCTCTCGGTTCGGGCGCCAGTGTCGCTCCCACTCGTTATGATTTGGTTTATTCAGTCCGCTCATCATTCTGCCAATTCGTATTCGCGTTTGGTGCCCGACTGCGCAATGATATTTACCTTCTTGTCATTGCACCGGATAAGAATACCAGCCTCCCGCCGGGGATTGATCACCCCTTTGCCGGTGGCCTCTAAATCGCTAATGCGATCGTGTTTTTTCAGTAGCTTCAGCATCTTCTTGGTTTGTGGTCTCATCAGTCTACAAATCCTATTTGTGTTAGTTTTTCTGCTTTTACGGAACGTTTTGCACCGTCCTTGTTCATATCCTCATCCAGAAACTGGACGACGACCTTATCTACTAATCCAGGCTTATTCTGATCCTTCCGGTACGCAATACCTTTACGGCCGTCCTTGTGTTTGACTAAGATCCCGCTCATACTACCTCCAAATATTTCAGTTCAGTTCCCTTATCAAACCCATCGCGCAATGGCTGTCCTATGATGGCATCAGATTTCTTCATAATCAACGTTTTAAGCGTTTAATAATGGTTTTTAACTTCTTTTCGTGGTATTTCAGCTTGAGGTACATGGCCGAAAACTGTAGAATCATTGCTTTTTCCTGCAGCTCTTTCATATATCACCGCACTTTCGCCGCATCTGCTGCAGGCAGTTAATGATTTCGGGCTCGATCTCCTGCTTGTGCTCCACCACATCTTTCAGATTTGCGATGCGATCCCATGCCCAATCGTAGGCACTGTCTCGAAGCATCCGGTCCATCTGATCAATGTACTTTTGCACGTGCTCTTTATCGGTGGTTTTGGCTATCGGCATTGTCGGCCTCATTGATTTTTTGAAGTTTCAGTTTGTCGGTCTTGGCATCCGGATCACGGACCAGCTGGTACGTTGGCCTGCGTCCGGTAGCATCCACCGGGTTAAACGCCCGGTGCATCATTCCATCACAACTGCGACTTACGCACCGCGGGAATGTGGGTACCGTACCCTTGTCAACCATCCCCACAATAATCGCGTCCCCGCACTGGTAGCATTTGTATATGTCCTTATCTCCGGGTTTCATATTAATATTGGGCTCTTATTTTATCCCTTACTTCATCCTGGTCATTGAAGTCGATACCGACATGATTCCGTGTTCCAGATTCATAACTATCACGAAGTGATATCCCATTACTTGTTTCTTCGTAATAGACATCGAGCTCTTTCCCTTTATATCTGATTCTTGCTTTTTCAAAATTTTGCAGTGTTGTCATGGTATTATTGGTTTTGCTTAATGGTGATTTAGTTGAGTATTAAAAATCCGTGTTTCGCATATAGGATTAGCGATTCTTTAAGCGCTCGGAGCTTTTCGGCCTGTACCTCGGCTTTGGTCCACTCGGTGTGCACCCACCCGCCATCGATAAATTCGTGGCACCGGTAACATCCGATAACCATTAGAAAGTCCGGCGATTTATTGCCCCATCCCTTGGCGTTGCTATTCAAATGACATCCGCAGGTATTGCGTCCGTTATCCTTACAAACACCTGGGATTCGAAGTGTGCAAGATTGTCCCTTACACCACTCGCGCAACTTTTCTGATTCTATTTTCTGTGGCTTTAAAAGCATTATTCTATCGGTTCAAGCTCGGTTATGCGGATGATGGTCCGCGGGTTCATACTGTAATATTTCTTGGTATTGTTGTTCACAATCTGCTTGTCATCTTTATAAATCACGCCGTTCATCGCATCGCCATACACTTTTTCAATATTATCGTAGTCTGGCGTCTTGGGACGATAGCGCCCTTCGTGGCGCTCCTGCTTGGCTTTGCTCCAACTCTGCGGCGTCTGAAAATACACCTCGATAACCTGCACAAGCGGGCCGGTTAGAGGTTGCGGCGGTTTATAAAATTGCAACCGCTCCTTAATAATCTTCTTTTCTGAAGCACTGGGATCGTACTTATATTCCTTGCCACTTTTCGTTTTGCCATCGCGGTGACGCTTTTGCGAAAACGGTTGCTGCGGTATGAATATCTCCAGGTCTGTCATATCAGTTACGCACCGAAGCTTTAAGCACAGCCAGCATAATCGAATAGATCGCGCATATAGCAATCATGATGAAAACGTAATCGATATCGGTTATATCAGCTTGTAACATGTTCTGGCTCGTCGGTTAAATATTTCTGTTCTAATTTCACAAAGTCGTTTAAAATCTGATCTTCCAGCTCTTGCTGGTGTGGAATGTCGGCCAGCTCTTGCAGCGTTAGCCCTTTGAGCTCAAGTACGATCTGCCGGTAGCGGTTAAACAGCTCGGCCAGCCGGTACTCGCTCTGTTTGGGCGGCGTGGTCCAGACCTTCTTCACATGTTTCTGTTCGCATTACTCATAATTTCTGCGGGGATATCGCTCCCCGCGGGCGACTTATTATTCAGAGCCTTCCAAGGTTCTGTCACCTGCACTATGCAGGATTACTACTCCTTATGGAGTTGAGCCGGAGGCAGGATTCGAACCTGCTGTAGTTTCCTTTTTCGCCAATACTACCTCCTGTCGTGTTCATTGGCTTGGCTTGCCAACTGTTGACGCTCCGGCTACCCAGTTACACACATTGTTAAGCGGGCGACAACTGGAAAGAGTCCCGCATATTCAATACGTCAAATCTATATGCCTGCCGGGATCCCGACCCCCGACAGGGCTTTCCTAATTGCGTCGGCTTCCACAGGACGTTGACACGGGCTTCTTCACGGCCTGCTTCATCAGCGCTCGTTGTTTGCTATCAGGGCATTTCATGTTTTTAAGCCCTTAGGCTCTAAAATCACGTTTCCACTTTTGGTAACTTGCTGGACATTAAATTTGAGTCCGTTTATTTCAACTTCCTGATCAGCTTCTGGAAGGTTGGCTATGATACCTCCATCAGCCTCCCCGTTTTCCATCTTTTCAGTGAGTTTATCTGAAAGCTCAGAAGCCTCACCAGTAAATAATTCATCAACTTCACCATCATTTATTGTCTGCATATTGTATTTGTTTGTTCAGGTTAAAAAAGAAGCCCTGCCTGCGGGTCAACACCGACAGGGCGCTGTTCATCAAGAGAGACGCTACTTGAGCGCTTGGCTTTTGGGGCCAATTCCGTTGTCCTTCCGGGATGAATCGGAAATTGTGTACACCGGTGCTCCGGTTAGTTTTTGAATTTCGTTTTTGAATAGCTGTTCGTCGCTGTTGCGACTGCTCAGGTGGACCAGGTGAATCTCCTCGGTCTGGCTGAGATCGGAGTCGCGAAAGAACTTCTTGAGGTCATCAAAGCTGAAATGCGACTGGCGGATCCGATCTTTGAGCCACTCCTCATCCTCGGAGGTCTCGAGAATGTGATCCGCGTAGTTGGCTTCCAGTATCCAATGCGTAACCCCTGAAAAGTTGTAATTCACATAAGCACTGTCGGCGATATATACGCCCTTCTTTCCGGTTTCTTTGCTCTGAAATAGAAAGCCCATTGGCTCCTCAGCGTCATGCTCTACCAGGAATGGCATCACTATCCACGTGCCTATCTCGCGCTGATCTAAATGCTTGAGCGTGCTGGTAACGGTTATTGGTATGTTGTTTTCGGAAACCAACGCCTCCCACGAGCCCTTACTGGCATAGACTCGGACGCCTCGTCGTACAAGCTCCGGCACGGCCTTACTGTGATCGCCGTGCTCATGCGTGATGAGTACCCCTGACAAACTGCTTGGGCGTATCCATTTCGCCAGCTTGCTGTAGGATACCCCGGCATCGAGCAACAGCTTGGAATAGCCGTCGTCCACGATAATTGCGTTGCCATCTGATCCGGATGTTAAGTGATTAATTAGCATCGGTGCCCTCATCTTTCATTTTGGATTCAAACAAGGCACCTTCAACATCATCCTTCAAAAGGTTCTGATCTCTCATTTTGAGGATCACCTGCTGAGCAAAGTGGATATCATATTTATCCTTTAGCTTCTCAGCTATTTTCTCAGCTCTGTCCTTGAGCACTTCTTCGATATTGAGCTTGCTTTTACCAGAGAACTGATATCGCATATACTCTTCTATAGTCGGATCTTCTGGCCCCTTGTAATACCGTGAGCTTGGGCTGAATTTTCCTGATTTTGCCAATACGGATGCTTCTTTCTGGATCTTCTCATCCATGTGCTGATTGACACGTTCTTCGGCTACTTTCATAACCTGCTCGTCAACCTTATCCTCGATTTTATCCCAGATCTTTTTTACAACTTCCCTTTTTAGCTTCTTTTGTATTCCCTCGTCAAGACTATCTTCGCTGTGGATCCAGTCGATTTCTACTTCTACATTGAATTTCATAATAATCTACGCCTCCGCTTGGGCTTTATGTTGGAGTTGGCGCTTGACGCGTTCTGAGCCCTTCGATATCGAGCTGGTGTATCCCCTCGGCATTCTCATCAACGTTGGCAGCCATGGCCTTGGAATGGGAATACCACTTCGTATTGCCAAACACCTGCTTGCCCAGCTCGTTGACCTCGGCCTTAATGGTTTCGCGTTCGTCGTTATCAGCGACGCCGCCCTGGGTTGTAGGTTCGGGATCCGGCGATGCAGTATCATTTTCTACATCATTTTTACGTTCTGTAGAACCTTGCTGCTCACTACTACCGTTGGTGGTTTCGGACTCGGTTTTTACCGGCTGTTCATCCATGCCGATATCAATTGATTCGCGATCATCGACATCGGGTTGCTCAATTTTAACCTCCATATTGCCCTCCTTATAGGGATTGTCCTGATGCTCTACATAGTGGTAGGATGGATTAACTTTTTCGGGGTCAACAGTTATCTCCTCAGTAACACGATGGACAAGGGTTTTATAATCTCATTCTTACAGGCCACTTGCCCCAGAACTATTGCATGGAGCAGAATCTTCACTCTTTTTAAAATCTTTCTCCGATACCGTAACAAGCTTGTTTTTGCGCTCGTCTTTGTAGGTTATATAGCCAAAACCACCTACCACTTCACCGCGATCAAATGGCTTGGTAACATTAAATTCGTAGGTGTCTTTTTCGTGATTGCGGTCCTTTTTTATTTGCGTGAAATCATCGTTCTCATGTACCAACTCATAACGAATGTCATCAATCTCTTCCAATGCTACCTTTTTCCGGTAATAATCCATCCCTCTGTACCCGATCTGCAAGTCAAGGTCATACTTCCCGGTCTTACCATTCAGATATGGGATCGGATGAATATGATTATCGATCAACGCATCAAGCCCCAGCCGGACACGATGTACCGCATCAATAGCCAATTGCTGCATGTTTATATTGCCCCACGTATAGGCAGGCTTGCTTGACTTTTCATGGCGGTCTGACTCAAAGGCCTTTAGGGCGCTGTCTATTTTCATAAAGAGATTTGAAGCGAGCTGCTTCTCGTTATCAGTAAACTCAACGCCATGGCCAACGGCCCCGTTAAATTCATGCTCAACCTTGCCGACAAAGCGCTCGGCATAGGTCGGTTTCTTTTTCTCTACTGCGGTTTCTTTTTCTTGGTTTTGTTGGTTGTCAGTACTCATAATGGTGATTTTTGGTTTTAGTTAGCGATTGCTTCGTTCAAAATTTTCTTTCTTTCTTCTTTCACTGATTGTTCAGCCTTATTGATATCATCGAACTTTTCGTAGTAAGCGAGCTCCCCATCTTTATAAATACGGGCTATCCACTTCTCTTTACCCTTGTCCCAGGTTACCCCTTTAATCCCAGAGCTATTATTTATAGAGCCACTATTGAGAGATTGAACGGAACGGCCTACCCACCTACAGTTGGATGGTTCATAATTCCCATCATTATCAACTCTATCTATGGTTTTCTCATCATCATAGCCGTTCTTGTAAGCCCAGTTCATGAATGGTTCAAAATCCATCCATTCATCGCAGACCTTAATACCACGCCCACCATAGTATGGATAACTTTTTTCATTAGGATTAAGACACCTTTGTTTCATTGATGCCCAAATCTTATAGAGTCTCTTGGTATTACCGTCCTCATCAACAGTGATACCTCGATTCATCTCATCGAAAAGGCATCCACAGCTTTTGGTGTAACCGTTCCACAGGTTCGTTCCTGCGACTTCTGTATGGTTTCCACACTCACAAAGGCACTTCCAAACAGCCCTACTGTGGCGATCCTTGCCTACAAATTCCATAGCTGTAAGGCGACCGTATTTATTCCCTTTTATATTTTTATATCTGTGTCCAGCCATATTAAACTACCTCTGCAAGTTTATTTTCTTCTCTTGACTCGATACGAAGCTTATCGTCAGACGCTGATACATAAAGAGCTATTATTTGCAGTTCGTACTCGGGGATGTCAATAATTCCCTCAGCATTATCAATCCACACCGGCGCTGACTTTCCGTAGTGCTTACTCAGAGTATTAATAATATCGAGCCCTGCCTGAATGCGTCCGGCGTTGTTTAAGCCTTTAGAAAACGGAACACCTTTATAAACGGCATCAGCAGTCTCGGAAATGCCGCCGTTTATTTGCTCCTCAAAAAGCTTCCATGTTACGTGGTCGAATTTCTCATTGACCTTGTCGGTCACATAGGCGCTTCGGGCGCGGACAAATTCTTCCATAAGATGCAAGTCGCTTTCGACCTGTTCCAGCTGCTCGGCCACCTCCCTGCGTTCGGCTTCCAGCTCTTTAATGCGATCATTGGTGCGCTTGTTTTCCTGCGCCTTGTGGATCGTTTTCTGGGCAGCTTCGATCTGCTCGTCAAGATCTGAAATATGGTTGTTCAACTTGGCTAACTGCCCTTCCTTTTCGGCTTGGTGGTTCTCAATTTTGACGCTGATATCATTGATCTCCTCTTGGATATCCTGGAAGGCATCGGTAGCCGTGAACTCCGGCTGATTTTCTTTCTGTTCTTGGAGCTTCGCCTCGGCTTTTTCGAGCGCCTGTTTGCGTTGATTAAGCTTGCCCTTCGCCTTGGAAGCATTATCCTCAGCTATTTCGAGTTGGGCAGCTACGGTCTCTGCATCTTTTTCAGCCTCTTGCAGCTCAATATTCTTGGCCTTGATATCATTGGCCTTATCTTCGTTAAACTCCTCAAGGTAGGCTTCATAGTCGTGCTCCTCGGCATCCGGCATTGTCTGCTCACATACCGGGCATTTCTCAGGCTCAAACGCATTGGCTGGTTCGGGCTCCTTATCACGAAGGGCTTGAAGCTCATCCTCAATAGCATCGACTTATTATGCCTTACTTATTTAGATAGCCGGTCTTCTGCTGATGAACTCTCGTATTCCCGCTTGGACTCCCGCCAGCTGGGTTCAGCCTCATCAACCTTATTTTGAAGCTCATTTACTTTCTGGCGCTGATCGGAAAGCGAATCCTGTATTTGCTGTTGGTGTTCGTTTTTGAGCTTCTGCTTTTTCGCCTGCAGTTCATTGCGTTCTACTTTCAGCTCGGCAACACGGCCACCGCTTTTTACCTCCGATCGCTTGGCCTCAATAGTATCTTTCTTTTCTTTCAGCTCTGTGACCGTGGCTTTGGCCTCCTCCACATCCCCAATATCGGTATAGAGTCGACCATTAAGCTCATCAATACGTCCGGGAATGTTATCGAGCTCCTTATCCAGATCGCGGCGCTTCTCTTTCAAAATCTTCTCCCGGGCCTCATGGCTCTTGCCATCCAGCACCTTGGGATATCGCTCTAAATCTCCATAGTTCGTGATAATTTCCTCGGTATCGATATCGCCTACCAAATCGAAGAGCACATCCCGGCGATCGGACCAGTGCATCTGCTCGGGAAAGTAATCGGGCATCGTAAGTATCTTAAGCAGTCGCTCCGGCATGATTTCTTCCACGGCTTCCTGGTACTCATTAGCCTTCACCGGTTCGCCATCTACCCAGTAATCAGTGGTGTGGCCCGAGAAGGTTTCCTGCGATGCGCCCCGCTTTCGTGTCCATTTTTCTTGGTAGCAGCGCTTAAGGGTTATCTCATCAAATACGCCCTCCACTTCGTGCTCGATATTGTGGATCACATCACCATTCTTATCGCGCGTTTTAATTCCAAAGCTGTCAGCTGACCGATCGCGGCTGTCCTTGCCGGTAAGCAGCCACGTCATTGCATCAAAAAGCGTGGTCTTTCCGGTTTCATTTCGGCCGAATACATTCATCGATCGACCATCAGCTTCGAAGGTGTAGTCGCGTATCCCCTTAAAGTTCTTTAAAATGAGTTTTTGAAGTTTCATAATATTGAGTAGTTTTTAATTGGTTTTGTCGTTGAGCCTAGTGCTCAATGGTGATTTGGCCTGATTCCGATTACTCGGGATCGGGCCTTTTTTATTGTGTCGGATACCTATCTGTATGCCAATGCCAAGCACCAGCATCGTATAAACCAGCATTTCTATGACAAATAGGGTTAATCCGTTCATTTCTTTATGATTTTTGTTTGCAATGATTTAGAACATCTTGAACTTTCTTACTCTTTAAGTCGCCGCGTTTTAACATGCGATGTACTGTTGACCGGTGGCAGTCGAGCATATTGGCTATGGTTGTTACATTGAGCTCAGTATCCAGCATCCGGTACTCATCTCGCATGTCGTGAATCACGCGGTCCACATTTTGTACTGCTCGCTTCACCTTTTGTAATCGCTGTTCTGCGGTATCTAATTCCTGTAGGGCTTGCGTGCTCATAAATCCCCCACTTCCTTCTTAAGATCTTCCATTTCAGCATCCATACGACCCAGTGCAACCTCACATTTATTTTTGTTGCCATCGGCAAAGGCGCGGCTCAGATCGGTGCCAAACTCATAGAGCTTCATCAAATCATCCAGCACCCTCCCATTAGCACGGCCACTGCACGGCAACATCATCTGCATGGCCAAATTGTGATAGTTGTATTCCTGGATGAGATAATGGCTAAGATTTACCAGCTGCGAATACCTGGGCTCTGTTCCGTCCGGATTCGTCCAGCTATACACCGTTTGCTCGTGGACCTTACAGGCTCCGGCAATTTCTTTAACGGTACACATTGGCTCGACACCGCCGGTGATCTCATTCAGTATTTGGGATATGGATTTCATAAAACTGGGCATTCTTTTATGAGATTTTATTGCTTGGCGGTGGTTAGGTTTTCTTTCTCGGAGTCCTCAAAGGGATATCCGGCACTCTGTACATACTCAGATATCTCCTTGAATAAATCTGGATTCTCATTAGGATACTTCAGAACATGATATATTCGGCGCTTAGAATAACCGAGTTGGTCTGCGACATCCTGAACGGTGTGATCGAAGTCCGTACGAGCCTTGGTAAGCTGCTTTCGGCGCTCGTCGTAATCTGTTTGTTTATTCATGGTTTTGTATATTTGTGAATCATTGTTGTGAAACTCTGTTGTGAATATAACTCAAACGGTGTGAGAATGTCAAATAAAAATCTCACAAAAGTTAGTAATGTCGATAAATTTCTCACAAGGCTTCGTCAAGAGGTAGGTGTTAAAACAGACACTGAGCTGGCAGAAAAGCTTGGATATAGCTCTACAGGTACGCTTTCTAATTGGAAAAAGCGTGGCGCTGTTGATCTAAACAGGATTCAAGAACGTTGTGAGAATATAAGTTTAGACTATCTCACAGGCGGTGAGAATGATAAATACGAAAAAGCTTTTAATCAGTTAGAAGACCGCACAAACGATGAAGGTACTCCCTATAACGCTCGGGATCTTCTTCTCGAAGCTCTTGTATCAGAAGCAGAAAAGATTCAAAATGATCTTCAAGACTTAACTGAGAAAATTCGGAAATTGCGGGATCTTGATCTTGAGGGTTAGTTGATGATAGCTCATTCTTGCTCATACTGGTAATAGTTTTTAATTGCGCTCTGTAGATGAAAAATGAAATATAAATTGTTGGCTGACAGGTAGCGTCATCCCAATTCTTTCTTAATGAAATTCAAATTTTGTGAACTTTCAACAATTTAGAACAATTCAAATTAAGACTAAGAAAAGATGATTAGAGAGATACAAAAATTGGTAAGTTCGCTTCCAGGATTCTTGGCTACGCTTCTTACCATCATACTTATTATCTGGGCTATCCTATGGTTCTTCCTGCCCTTTTTTATCTGGGGGATCTACGAAAAGTCCAAAGGAATTGAACAACGATTTGATCAGTTGCTGAACCGGCAATCAGAAAAAGAACCAGAAGCCGACATATAGGATCTATAAATAATTAATAACTACTACGCGCGTACGCGCTTATATCAGGTTTTATATAAACTATAATTAAAACTAAAACTATTGCGAACCATTAGGGGAACGTTCCCGAAGGGTTAGGTAATGGTTCCGAAGGGTTAAATAAATGGCGTTAGCACTATTTAAACGCCGATTATAAAAAAATGATCTATAGTATATATCAGCGATCAATTTTACACTTTTTAACAATTACCGAGTTCACCTTGACTAAAATCTAACTTAACCGGTGTTAAATAATTACCGTTTTATGGTTCCGAACCATTCGGTAAGGGTTCATGAACGTTCCTTAAGGGTTAAATAAATAGGATGATATTATGGCAACAATCACCACGAAACGACAAATACTGTCGACCGACAAGATGGCCAAGCGCCTAAAAAAATTCATTAATCAAAGTCCATTTACAGCCACTGAGGTATTGGAATCTGCAGGCCTTAGCGTTCAATATTTATCCCGGTGGGCGGAGGATGCTAATCATCCAGTGCGGCCTCCTTCCTATATGGAACTGGCCAAGATGGCCGAAAAATTAGACAAGCCTGTCGAGACGCTGATGTATGATGATGGCGGTGAACCGTTTGTGATGATCCCGAAAAAGAGATATGAGGAGATGCAAATGCAGATGAAGCGCCACCTTGCTTACATCAGCGAAGAGCTAAAAAAGGCCGAACAATCAGACCTTTTTAACGTCGATCACTACGTGTCATGAGCGGAGCATTTCTATTTAAAGAAGAGGTTACCCAGGCCCACAAGATCGCCTGCCAGCACGATGATATACAGGCTATATTTTGCCAAAAGGTACAAGATATTATCGCATCCGAGACGGCCACCGGCTTTGCAACCCAGCTTGATGTGGAGCATGACGTTGGGTATCTGATGGGCATTGCCGAGGAATACAATTGGAGCGCACGTCAGATGGTAGGCGGCGTGGCCGACTATGTGGAACGTGCGATAAAGAAGGATGATGCCAGCCGGCAGGATTGGGAAAACAAAGAAACATACATGAGATTAGTTGGATAACGATGGCTTCACTTGTCAAGAATGGGAAACGGTTTGGTCTTATTTGGTCAGATAGCGATCGCAAACCACAGCAGGTCAGAGAATCCTTAAAAACAGATGATAGGGAAAAGGCGTTAAATAAAAAGAAAGAGCTGGAGTGGAAGTATGAAAATATTGATGAGAATGGGAATCGAAAGCATGATCCCTGGATAAAAAAGTGGTATGAGAGGCCAAATACGAGTCGATCAATCGGTCTGAAAGAAGCTGTTGAGGAGTTTGTTCGTTTCAAGGCACGGTCAAAAGGGCAACGCGGGTGGAGCGACAGTGTGGCCAAGCGGGAAACGTATGTGATGCGTAAATTTGTAAGGGAGGTCGGAAACAAATCCGTTACTGATTTAACCGAGCAGGACTTGGAAGATTTCTACTTCCGTGATGGCGTTACCTCCAATCACACCCGAAACGGTGATTATATTTCTATTAATACGTTTCTTAACTGGTGTAAACAAAAAGGATATATTGAGCGAAAGCCTGAATATAAACCGAAGAAACCGCAGCGAAAGATCCCGAAGTTCATTCATCCGGAGGAGCTCTCGGAGCTGATTGATTATCACCTAAAAACGATTTACCAGGCAGAAAAGCGGGGGAGCGTAAAACCTGCCAACAATCACTCCGCTTGGATCGTGCTGGGATGGATGATCCTTGCCGGCACGGGCATGCGTCCGGTTGAGCTATCAAAACTTAAGCTATCCCATGTTTATGACAACTATATTCTCATTGGTGAAGATTTTACTACGAAGGTAAAATCAGAGCGTAACGTGCCTCTTCTCTTTGAGGCGGGGCAGGCTATGGATATCATAACCGACGAGCGATACAGGCAGCTTGAACACTCGATGAGAGACTCTCGTTACCTATTGGGCCGCAAGCCTAATTATGCAAAGCAAAAATTATCCCGGGAGTTTACGAAAGCCTGGGAGCATGTCTATACCGACAAGCCAAAGCGAACGCTGTATAATTTAAAAGATATGTTCTGCGTGCGGTTCCTGTCTGATGACAGCGTTCCCACCCGGTCCGGTATGAAACTAAATGACCTGAAAGAAATATTAGGCCACTCTTCTCTTGAGACAACGCAGAAATATTTGAAGGCAATACCGTTCGGCACTTCTATCGATGGCACCATTTGGGATCATCCGGTTCTCAGATGGATGTAAGTATACAGTAATATTTTCCCAATATTTGTGCGATACAGTAAGATAATAGTAAGTTTCTGGCAACACATCTGTTGCATACCTACCAAAATAAGAAAGGCCATTTATAGGTTGAGACCCTACAAATAGCCTTTTTTGCGGAGAGGGAGGGATTCGAACCCTCGATACCCCTTATGGGGGTATACTCCCTTAGCAGGGGAGCGCTTTCGACCACTCAGCCACCTCTCCAATAAAGAGTCGCAAATATAAGCGCCTCAGCAAATTTTATCAATGGTTAACTTATATTTCTTTTGTGAAACATGGTTATTCTTCCGGATCACTATCAAGGATGTAAATTTGTGCTAAATTTCGTCCCTCTTGAGCATAATCCAAGCCATATCCCAAAACAAAAAGTGTGGGAATTTCAAATCCCACATAATCAAGCTGCACGTCGTGGTGCGTCGCCTCTGTCTTGTGCAAAAGCGTTACCGTAGCAATAGATTCGGGATTCTTCTTCTGTAACTTATCCACCAGGTAATTCATCGAAAGGCCGGTATCCACAATATCTTCTACCAAAATTACATGTCGGTCTTCGATATCAGCATCAATATCTTTAAGATCAGTCACTTCTCCCGACGACACTTTTTCATCCCCGTAGCTGCTTAGCTTCAAAAAGTCGACCTCGCAGGGAATATCGACCTGGCGCATCAAATCCGAAAGAAAAATATACGCACCATTAAGCACACCAATAAAAATGGGATCTTTGCCCTCGTACTTTAATGACAGCTCATCACCCAATTCGGCTACTCGTTCATCAAGCTCTTTTTGAGTAAGATATGTACTAAATGTTTCGCCGTTACAGCTAACAGTTTCGGGAGTGTATAATGACATGTATTGGAGTAATTACTTAGTTCTCAGGTACCATTTCGTCTCGGAATCACACTTAACCAATTCCGAAATAGTACCCCGGGATAACTGATTTTTAATTGGCGGAAAGATAAGAGCACAGATCGTTTCTTCAAAAGATTCTATAACAAGCACTTTTTTCTTATTAACAATGAAGGGCCCCTTCCGTGTGTGCGACGTGAAGACGCCGCCACCGGCGGGCCTGTCTGGCCCCACGAGCCGCCTTCAGTCGTCGGAGATCGGCTTGTCGGTCAACGTAGAAACTCGCGCAGATGTTCATCGAACACCGCGATCGCGGCGGCGAATCCATTCCAGCACCATGGCGGCGTGCTCCTTCTCCTCATTGCCGTTATGGATGAGGATCTTCTTCAGCTCCTTGTCCTCCAGGCATCCACCCGCTGCTGATACCAGTCCGCCGCTTCCAGTTCCTCCATCAGCGACACAATCGCGCGGTGCATGTCGCAGAGTGTCGTCGCTCAGCTCCGCTACAGGTTTCGTGGTAACCCTCATTCGACATTGCTTTCTCCCCGGTTCACGTGATTGCAGGAATTCGGAGTCATCATCATACCTCTTATCGCCCCCGCAGGTCCTGGGCTGGCCGTCCGCCCCATCACTGTCATGAAAATATAACAACAGAGCAACAAAGCTGAAACGCTTGACCGATAGCCTCCCTCCCCGAAGTACCGAAGTCCGGGAATAGCTCGTCGTTGCCATCGACCGGGATGGGCAATGCTGCCGAAGGCCTGGGCCCACCTCACCGCGTGCCGAAAGAGGGTTCCAAACGTCGTTAACGCGTGCTCCGAAACTGGCTGGGGGAGCCGCACTGCTGGTTGCAGGCGCGAGACGCGCAGGCACAGGATTTGCTGGTCAATGCCTGGAAGACCGGGAAGACCCGGTGAGCTGGGGCCACCGTCAATATCGATGGTGCCGAGGCGGGGGGCACTGACGGTGAGGGCTTCTTTCGCTCCGGAGAACCTGCAGGCCGGCGAGCATACCGGCTCCGTTGGGCGTGGAAGGACGACCATCAACTTCCAGTTCACTGTGGAAGACGGCCAGTCCGCGGTGTTCTCGGTGACCATTCCCGCCCAGGGCGAACCGGCCACTTCCATCCGCGTGGTGGACAGCGGCAATACCGAAGCGCTCCACACCGGCACCGTAGCGGGCGTTGCCACCTCCATGGAAACCGGTGGCGCCATTGCCGGTGCGCGCATCTCCGCGCCGGGCACTGACTACGCCACCACCACCAGTGCCGACGGCAGCTTCGAGCTGGAGTTGCCTCGTGGTAGCTACAGCCTTCGCATCGCCCACCCGGAATACGGCAACCGTGAAGTTGGCGGCGTGGTGGCCGCGCCGGGGCTGGCGGCCAATCTGGATCTGCGGCTGAGTGTGGCCGGTGACTCGGGTTCCATCGAGGAAGTGGTGGCGGATACCATTGCGGGGTTCCCCATTTTTGAATTCAGTAAATTTTGGACCATACGCGTGGAAGGAAATTAGTTTATCCAAATCACCATCTTTAATGCTTTGGGCAATGGCGCCAAAGGTTTCCATAACTTCTTGCTTTGCTTCGGGAAATTCATCAGTGATCAAGTCAATTTTTTTCTCCTCCACATTTGAAGTTTGTCCCTTGCAACCAGTAAATGCAAGTAATAGAATTCCCATAACCATAAATGTCGTTCTTATTTTCATAACTTTAGATTTTAGTGTTAAATTTTGATTGCAGTACAAGATTATCTTGCCCCTCAAAATTGAATGTTATAAAAATGTAAAGAAGTACTAAACACCACCTAACAGGCATGTTGCGGTATTATTAAAATTTTGTCCAGGGGTTGAAATTATGGTGCAGAACCTTCAAACGATGTTGAAATGGTCATTTTTGGGAAACTAATTTTTGATCAAGACTTTATAGGTAATCCGATACTGGAAAAGCCAACTTTTTCGTACAGATCTACGTATCGTGGATCGTTCCTTAATGGGGCCAAAAGAGGTTCTTCCCGTAACCAGGTCATTTCCACTTCATGTCTTTCATAAGACTTGTTCAACCACTCAAAAGCGCGTTCATAATCATTCAAGGTGCAATAGTATAGCGCTATGAACCAAGCAGGACTGCCCGATGAGCCTTCATTGTACTTTGTGAACAACTCTTCCAAATGTTTATTTACCTCATTCTGACTGTCATCCATCTGGGCATAGACCAAGTTCAGCCACATCAAAATTGGGGGATAATCGGAAAATTGGAAAGTATTCTCTCTAGCTGTATTTCAGATTTTTCATATTCTCCAAGATAATAATACAGTTTTGCAGACTCTCGTAAGTAAAACCAGTTATCGCTGTAGAGTGGGTCCGAGTTATATAATGTTTCCATTGCTTCTTGACTTGAGCCTAAAAAGAACTGTGCTTCAGCTCTGAAAAAAGGAAAAAACACATTGGAAGGATCGTTCAAAATAAAATACTCAGATGCTTTCAAGGCTTCTTTAGGTCTTCCTGTTTTTATAGCATAATCAAGAGAGATGACAGGCGATTTATCATAGATAGAATTTTCTAAGATGTTTTGATAATAGCCTTCCACGAGATTAAAATTCCAATTATAAAAAAATTCACCTGTATGTAATTCTTCTTCGGCTTGTTGATTCTCCGGTTCTATTTCCAACACTTTTTCTAAGAGTTTTTTTGCCTTTCCCCAAGCTGTTTGCTCATTATAAGAACCCCATACGCCTCCTCCCAGGTTATAAATATTAGCCATATCTAAATACGGTTGGACAAAACTTGAATCTAGTGCAATGGCCTTTTCATAAAAGCTTATTGCGTTGGAATATGATAATTCGCTTGCTTTATTTCTTTGAAAATCTCCTTGAAGATAGTAGGAGTAGGCTTGTTTATTCTTGGTAGGTATTTTTTGTATAGCTGCCATTTCGTTTTCTAAAATGGTAGCCTTCATATTTTTGGCAACTGGCCTCTACCACCTCGAGTCTGTATCTTAAAAATTTCATCGCTCTTCCACTCTCTTAGTGTATTCTTCCGACCAAAGATGCACGTTCGAACTCGGCCATGAATCAATTGTAAGTTGATTTTGATTTGATTACCGGAAATCTGAAGATTTCCCTGTAAAAGGTTCGCCACGCTTCAATTCCTTGGCAATTTCTCAGTATAGACTTTTCGGATCGTTTGTATTGTAGGACCGAAGTAAAGGGAACTACCTTATCGATAGCATTCGATTTTCGTGAGTCTTGAGATAACGGCATCGGTCATACCATCGGAAATATATTCCAAATCGGTGTTTCCTGTCCAGTTTTTTAAGGGTAGTACGGCTATCGATTTTCCATCGATGTTGATTTCGTTTTTTTTCGATTCTTGGTTCTCCTTTGCCTCCGGACCAAATAAATAAAAGATTGCCAATACGAATACCGGTAGTAAAATTAACGCCCAAAGCAATCTTTTTTTGGTATTGCTTTTTGCGATTGTGGTACCCTGGCCATGGATAAGATTTTCAATTTCATTGCTACTTTTTGATTTGACTTCTCCTGGGGTAATTCCATAAAACTTATGGAAACAGGTGTTGAAATAGGTTGGACTACTGAATCCTACCCGATATGCACTCTCAGAAGCGGTTATCCCTTCGTTCCTAAGAATCTCCATAGCTCTCTTCAATCGGTATTCGCGGATAAATTGGCTTGTTGAAACACCCAGATGCCTTTTCAATTTCCTATGAAGACTAGACCTGCTCATTCCGACCGCCTGTGCCAAACTATTGACCCCAAATTGGTCATTGTTAAGATTTGACTCGATTTCATAGGTCAGTTTATCGACCAAAGTGCTCCCCAATGGTTTTTCTTGAAAATCTTTGTGTGAATTAAGATCCGTACTCATTTAAATATCGAATTTCTTTAGTGGAGACATTTCAAGTTAAACAAATTAAGAACTAATGGAGGTTTAACTGGATGGCATTTTATGAGTTTTATTAAATTATGTGAGTTCAAGTAATTAGTGCAACACGACGAAATCTTGTACAACATTGGCATATGACCAATGCTGTTGAGGTTATCCTTGCTTCGTACGCACGTTTTATTCATGTTATTCTTGAAATAGTAAGGATAAGATGAAATAATCCGAGATAATCTCAAAGTACGAACATCAGCTTACGCTGAAGAATTATAGCGAGAATACACTTAGAGCTTATCAGAATTGATTGAATAGTTTTTCTGGAGTATCTCAGTTTAAATCAGATTCCTAAAGTTTCTTCAAAAGAATTGGATCTGTTCTTTCATCATTGTAAAAAGAAGCAGGGTTACAGCTATTCCATGATGAAGCAATTGTCTGGCTTCCGTTAATTTTTTATATCAAGAAGTTTTAGATAAGGATGTTGATTTTGATTTCAATATCAAAATGGAAAAACCGAGTAGAATCCCTGTGGTACTTTCGGTTCAGGAAGTAGAGAGGTTGCTGAATTCATTTATAAACATAAAGTATGAATCTATTTTTACCCTGATCTATTCAGCAGGACTCCGGGTTGGTGAACTTCTGGATCTGAAAATAAAAGATATTGATTCCGACCGAATGCAAATCCGCATTCATCAAGGAAAAGGGCAAAAAGATCGGTATTCGTTGTTATCCCGAAAAGTGCTTCTTCTGCTTCGAGAGTATGTGAATGAATATAAACCTAAAGAATATCTCTTTGAAGGGCAGAATGGTGGCAAATACTCAGCTTCATCCATTCAGACCTTGATGCGAAAACACAAGAAGATCTGCGGTATTAAGAAAAAGGCTACACCCCATACACTCCGGCATAGTTTTGCCACCCACTTGCTTGATAATGGAACAGATACAAGATTCATTCAGGAGTTACTGGGACACAAACATATATCAACAACACAAATTTACACGCACGTGTCATCCCGGACCCTTAGAGATGTGCAAAGCCCAATCGAAAATTTGAAGTGTAAATAGATTATCCAATTTCTTTTTGCTGGTATAGCCCTATAACGACCTGGCGCATAACCGGCACACGCAGTTCTGTTTATTTTACAACTAACGAAAGATGAATTTTAAAACCAAGAACGGCAAAGAATTGGCGAGGCGTGTCCGCGTTAATGCGCGGGTTATTGCACAATTATTTAACTAAATTTTTAGGACCACTTGTGTTTGGCAATAATCCAAACTTCAAAACCTTCATAAAATTTAGTGATCAGAATGTTATTATGAAGATTTTCCTCCTCTGGTTCTAAAAAGAATATTTGAAAACTTTTGGATTAGCTCCTTCAAACTTTAGCTCATCAACTTTTTCTTGGATTCTGTATCATCAAACCAGTTCATCCGCTTTGATCTCTTCTGTTCTTAAGTGTTCAGAAGCAGTAAACAGTTCACGTTCCCACTGACTCATATTTCTTATACAGATTTATAATTATTTTTTCTAATACTTGATCTATTCTTTCTCTATCAATTGGAACGCATATGTCGGTTTAAGTTGCTTGTTTTTGCTCTCAGTATCTCTTACATAAACTCTCTTTTTTTATATCAGTTGTTTCTTTTAAAAGGCCTTGATACTATTTTGGAATGATTTTACACATTTATTTACAAAATGTTGATGTGCTACATCATTATTACTAATGGCCATCGCAATAGATCTCCTACATATTCGTCATCTTTAGATGTGTCTTCATTATGTTCAGTACATGAGTCAACGGTGATTAGATTCTTGCGTTTATTCTTAGGAAAAAAACATCTTGCAGGTGCATGCTCTACAGATTCTTTTTCTGCACCACATACGTAACAACTCATGATAATAGTAGTTTAATTTCGGTTAATTTTTCAATGGATAGCATACTGTGCCATAACGGCTTTGGCGTTTAACCGGCTTGGCCATTTTCCAACTTAACAAAGTGGTAAAAGTCTGGATTTTACTGGCAACTCTTGAAAAACTTTCTTTAAAAGCCATGAGCGGCCAAGTCCGATGTCGAAACGCTGGTTATACAGCCATTCCTTGTTTGGGGCTTTTGCCCTCAAATAAGCGCACTAATATCTGTAAGCGCAACCATAATAGTTGCCGTGCCCATGGTCATTTTGAGTGATGCCTTACCGAGATCGTAGCTCGGTCGAGGTCGAATCATTGAAAGCATGTACGAGCTCGGGAAAGACGGTCAACCAGCGAGGAAAGGGCCACACACGAGTATTGATTGTGAGGGCAATGGCCATGCGTTGTTCTGGAATAACAGCGAGCCA
Source organism: Fodinibius sp. (assembly GCF_034521915.1). Lineage (GTDB taxonomy): Bacteria > Bacteroidota > Rhodothermia > Balneolales > Balneolaceae > Fodinibius. The sequence continues at coordinate 4,716 of NZ_JAXHLU010000002.1, read as the reverse complement.
CGACATGGAACCCTTCGAGACACCACCGTGATGTATGTACCTGAAAGGTATGCTCTCGGTTGCTTCACTGACACGCCAATTGAGCGCGTAATTTTGTTCGTTAACAGTGCCATCTGCTAATGTTTGCGGCGTCCAGAATTACCGACGTGTTTCGAGTGAAATAAATTCATCATCGAGCCAAGCTACTCCGACCTGTGCCAGATCACTGGGGGTGGCCATGAACCCGCCACTCGCGAGCTTCATGCTGAGATCGACCTCTCTCCATCGTTGCGCCTGCCCCTCTTGAATATGATAGAACTCAGCACGATCAGGATGTGGGGCATCGGGAAGGGGGCTCTCCAGTCCGAGCGGACGCAGCACACGCTCTTGCATTAGATCCTGAAACGATTCCCCGCCGGCTTCCTGCAGGACAAAGGATAGCAGATTGACGTCAAAAGACGAATAATAAAAATCTGTCCCAGGCTTGTAGAGTAGTTCCGTATCGTCGAAATACTCGAGACCTTCCGCGACATTGTCATGACTGCCCTGAAGTCGCATGGCGCCATACACTCCGATCAAGTCTCGATTTTCTTCGTATCCAACAATACCCGCTGTGTGAGAGGCGAGCTGTCGAGGTGTAAGCTGTTCCCAGTGGGGGTTGGGCAAATCGCCCACATATGCGGAAATCGGTGTATCGATGTCGATGAAACCGTCATCAACCATACGGGCAAACAGGGTTCCGGTCACCGCTTTTGAAGTAGATCCGATGCGAAACAGTGTTGTTTGGCGTGGCCTTCCGTTTCTGCTCTAACTCTACATAGCCGACTGCTGCAGACCAGACGAGTTTACCATCAACGGCAATCGCGGCTGAGAATGCCGGCACGTTGATGTCTCTAACATGATTGCGCAGCAGGTCGCGTGCACGATCAGCGGCATCGTGATAACCGGGCGCAATCTCTCCTTCCGTATATGGGCGCGTTTCCGGAAGATCGAACCAACCGAACGGCCGCAGGGAAGGCACATCTTCCGCAAAAAAGGGATAAAGAGAAAACAGCAGAGCGACCAGACCCAGGAGAGGGATGCCCACAACAGCCAGCGTTATTTTTTGTTGTTTTGTCATATTCAAAATTATTTTGCGGCAAAGATATGTTTATCAATTTTCTACATAGATTTCTTACACCGTAGTAGTGTGGATGCTACAGAAAAAAGGCTGTATAACGACCTTGCGCATAAGGTGCGCACAGAATTGACTGTTGAATAGCAACTAACGAAAGATGAGCCTTAAAACCAAGAGCGGCTGGGACCTGGCGAGGTGTGTCCGCGTTAATACGCGTGATATTGTTCATGGCCTCCTCCGAGGCTTACATTATGTTCTTACCTATAACTTATTCAAGGAGGAAAAACCATGAACGTTTATACCGGTATCCATTCATATTACTGCGGAATTGACCTACACGCAAGGTTTATGTACATCTGTATCCTGGACAGCGAAGGCAGCGTTGTCTATCACAAGAACCGTCCGTGCACTCCGGAAGCTTTTTTAGAAGCCGTTGCCGAGTTTCGGGATGGTCTTGTCGTTGGTGTTGAGTGCATTTTCTGTTGGTATTGGATTGCAGATCTATGTGAGCAAGAGGGCATTGACTTTATCCTGGGTCACGCCCTGTATATGAAGGCCATTCACGGAGTCAAAACCAAGAACGACCGCATCGACTCGCTGAAGATCGCCCGGCTGATACGGGGCGGGAACTTTCCGGTGGCTTATGTCTATCCGCCTCAGATGCGGGCGACCCGGGATTTGATGCGACGGCGCAATCATTTTGTCCGCAAACGGGCGGAGCTGTTGGGGCATATTCAAAATACAACGAGCCAGTACAATTTGCCGTCGTTGGGGACACTCTCGCGCCCACATCATCGCCGGGATAAAGATATCGTGGGGCATTTTCCCGATCCGGTTGTACAGCTTATGATTCAAACCGATTTGGAACTGATCGACCATTATGACCCGATCATCAAACGACTGGATAAGCAGATCTTGTCTCTGGCAAAGGGACACGATCCTACAAGCCTGTACCTTCTAAAAAGCATTAGAGGAGTCGGGGATGTGCTGGCCTTGACGATGCTCTACGAGATCCACGATATTGGCCGTTTTCCCAGCCGGGGTGAGTTTTGCTCCTATGCCCGGTTGGTGAAAGGGCAGAAATCCTCCAATGGAAAAAATTACGGGACCACTGGCGGCCGCATCGGCAATGCGCACCTGCGGTGGGCCTTCTCGGAAGCTTCTCTGTTATATCTGCGAGGAAATACCCAGGCTGAAAAATATTATAATCGCCTGATCAGCCGTCACGGAAAAGGAAAAGCTTTGACCATCATTGCCAAGCGCCTGGGAGTGGCGGTCTATTATATGCTCAAGCGGCGGGAACCCTTTAATGAGCACAAATTTCTGACAAATTCGATCATGAATAAACAAAAAACATAAATGGGGAGCTACCGCCAGCCCGACGTCTAACTAAGCTTTATGGTAAGAGCCTTTCGTCCAGCCCATTCACTATGACTATTTTGTAGATCATTCCTCGGCTGGCCAGGCCATAACGCCCAGCTCGCACCGCTTGATTGGAGGCGGTAGCTGCCCCTGGATTTTTCGATACTCGGCATGTGGTGTGCCGAAACCATCGGCATGTACTGCCCCTGCTCCGAGATGCTCCATAACTGGAATGGCGATTCGATAATGCCATAGCCCCGCGCTTGATCATCCGGGATCAGGGTACGCAATATGTTCTATGGCCGTCTTGCAACCGGCAGGACCGGTTGGTTACAGTCGGTTTATATACTGACTGCCAGCTGTCGAGCCTCTATATGTGTTTGGTGCAGTCATGATGCTGCAAACCATCGTTGAATACTGCTTGTAGTACAATTCCACGGAAAGGCTATCGAGTGCGGTTAGGTGAGGAAAATTTTTCTTGCCAGGGAATGCTATTGCCACTTGACATTGGAGGCCATATATAGGTTAGGTGTACTTTATTATGTGATTGAGAACATTCTTGTATAGCGCTTTTGGATTAATTTTATTTCGAGTTCTTTTGAAGATATTTACTATTTCAGAAATATAATCCTGGATTTGCCGCAAATGATTTTTGTGTTTAGTTAATATTAAAAATGATAGCATTGAGCTGAATGAAGGTTCTAATTCAGAAAGTTTTTCATCTATTGGGCTATGGATTAAGACTCTTGATTTTGTGAGCGGGAAATTAATATGCCAGAAAATTTCATGAAGCTTTCTATATCTTCAATTACAATTTGTATTGTTTTTTACAAATTTGTTTTGCCCACTTTGATTTATCTTCTACATTAAAAATGTACCAATTGTCTAGGCAATGATTATTGAATAAATATCAAATGTCAGTATAGGTAAATAGAAACATCTGTAAAATAGTACTGAAAGTCATTGTTTGTTTTTAATAAATGGTTTATTTCTTCTATATCGCCAATTGGAACTCCATCAAGCATTATCCTTTTTCTATCTTTTTTAAAACGGTTTGGCATAGTCATTTGCAAAACTATCAATGTAATAGGAGACGCCAAACTCAATGGCTATAAAAGTTTGAGAAGATATACACCTTCTTTTAGTAATAATATTCTTTTGATGTGCTCCCATTGAATTAATTCAAATAACTGAGAAATTTGGGTTTTTAGTTCTTGGAAAGTCTTTCGATTTTATCTGTTTTCACACCATTTACTTTTACCTATTCTGATACCTTTCGAAAAAATTGCTTGCTGGAGTTTGAGGATCGTTTCTAAAATGATCGTATTCTTTGTCATAAACTGAAAATGTATTATCACGTCTACAGAAGCCCTTTAAATAAAATTGGGGAATATAATGATGCTTGCGTGAAAGGTTACTCATGTTAGAAGTTTCGGGATTGGTAAGACACTTTTATTCTTTGGTTTAGTTTAAATTTAATAATTACAAGGATGAGCCAATTTATTATCTGAATTTGGCTCTGATGTAATTTATCGGTTGTTGAAATTTTGACGAATTAATTTTCTCAATTATGATGATGTTAAATCTGGCCATCCTTTTCTATAATCATATGGAGATCGGGAAACATATTGGCAACCTGAAAAAGAATTTCTCGATCTAATTTCTTTTCTAATGCTTAGCAAACTCAATTGAAAGACCAGGGTGATATTCCTGAATAGATTATAACTAACTATTTCGGAGAAATTATTTAAAAACCGGTCCTTGAGAAAGTTTTTAGAATTGGAGTTTAAAATTTCATCCTTTTGATCACTCAAAATTTTGAATTGGGCTTCTCAGGAATCTTGTACAAGAATCTTCTCTTGAGTTAAATGGGTTTACGTTCTTGTTAGTTTATCAAGTGATAAGGCTTTTAAAACAGTTAATATTCCACCTTCACAAAATGAACCAACATAACCTCGATCTTTAAACCATTTGAATGCTTGCGAAGTTCTGGATTATCAATGGATTGAAAAATTTTACTATCTAAATTCAGAGATAGAAATTTGCACTGCTGCTCAAGCTAATGAACTCTAAGCTTTTGAGGAAGCCTTCTTTTGTAAGATTATTTTCACCATTGATTAGCTCCCTACTCCTTAAGGAGTTAAATGTGTTTTTTGTAATAGGAATTCGAGTTGCCTTTTTCGAACAGTAAATTTTTTAAAAGTTTTCTTTGGGCCGAGCTTAAACGATAAATTTGGATTTTAATGCATAGTACAGCT
>NZ_JAXHLU010000001.1:0-390470 GCF_034521915.1 Fodinibius sp. | reverse complement strand
CCACCAGCTTACGTTTTATCCGGGCAATCACTTTATCAACCTCTTTTTGCGTACTACCAAATGAGCATTCTTCTTTGCGGTAGTTTTTGGCTACGGGCTTGGGATTAAGTAGCGGCCGGACACAGTCAAAGAATAGGCACGTCCCATACCTAATTTTTTCTCGACATAAGCTTGGGCCTCTCCAATGGTAAATACTTTCATGTTTACCAATTCTTCCTCGGTGTATTTTTTATCTATAGCCATCGTATTTTTATTCTTTTTATTTGCCGTTTGAAATGAGGGTAATAGTTTATTGAGCCTACTTTTTGGAAAGTTCTTGTTTTATTTCGCGCCATAAAATGACGAGCCGCTGACCAGGGTGCATTTCTTTGGGTACTACGAGGCCATGCTGCCAAACTGCACTGCAGCCGGTACACTTCATATATACATCACAGCGGTGGGGATTGCTGGAATAGGGGTTCTTACGGAGGAAATACACCCAATGCTTACAGAGTATTTTATCATGACTGCAAACAGGGCATTTAAGGTCAAAGGTGGGCAACGGTACGCGGTGGGATAGATCCCAATGCTCGCGGACGGTTGCCAGTACAGATTTACCGTTGAAGTCGGGGAATTGATACATGGATAATTGTCTTTATTGCAGTTTAAGAGATTCTGATAAGGAATTAAGTATTTAGCTATTCTGCCTAAATTAATTAGGCGGGATTTTGAAAAATATGGATCCCCTAAAATCGAGGTTTGGAAGTTTGGATCTTCTCGAAATACCGTAAAAATATGGGGTTACATGGTTTGAATGGACTTTTAGGAGTGGTTTGCTGACAAACCCTAAAAGTTTGTCCTTGTTGGGTGAATTCCGATAAGTATTAATAAATAATGGACTTAGGATGTTTAAGAATCCAAACTTTTGGCAAACTTCGCAGGTTTGAAAAGTTTGGATCACCGCAACAAAAGTTTGGGTAGGTTTGCCAAAAGTTTGCTTAAAAGTTTGTAATCAATAAGGTTTATACCTTTCTAAGCCTATTTTTGTACGATCCAAACTTCCAAACTTCACTTTTGGGTATTTTCTATAAAAAAGGTCATGGTTAAAAAATTTTAGTTAGAACGGTAGATCATCGTCTATATCAGTCTGTCTGCTATCGGCTGATTGGCCGTTGGTATCGGAGGTTTGCGGGGCTTGCTCATCGTCGGCCAACTGGGACAGTGCTGGTCCATATTCGTTGATGTGGAAGGCGTGCCGGAAGATCTCTTTCTTTGCGGCGTTCTTTATATAAAAGCCCTTCTGACTGGTAGACTTCATGGTTGTTTCCGGTGTCCAGTTCACAGTCTTTAGGGATCCGTCTTTACTTAGCTCACTCATTTTCCGGAGCTTGGCCTCCACGGTTTCCCGTCGGACTAAATCATCGGTACCGCGCTTGGCTTCCAGGTATTTATCCCAAACGGCTTTAGCCCATATTTTAAGGTGTCCGTCGTCGGTCCAATTAAAGTGCTGCTCGGTAATTTTGTTGGCTTGGATAAGGGTACCAATGGTTTCAAGGTAGTTGCTTAGTGGATCGTGCTGCGCGGCGGTTACGGCTGACTTAACAATTTGTGATTTCACAAACTGGTATAAATCGGCATCAAGTATGTCGGCAAGTTTATCAGCTATCTCTTTTTGGGTAGTACGCCGGTAGGTTTGGTTTTCTTCTTCCTCCAAGGATTGGCTTTGATGGGCTATGCCGGTTATTTGATTGCGGTACTCTTTATGAAGCCAGTGCCGGACGGTGATCAGTGCTGCAAATTGTGAAATTTGCCGGTCTTGTAGGATGGCATTGCCGCTGCGCTGCTTTAGCTCTTGTTTGACATCTTCTTTCAGCATCGAGCGTACGCGGTCCATATCCCAGCGAAAGGCCTTACGGTCAATCAGGTTATAATGCTGCATGAAACTCAACATCAGCAGTTGCAGCAGCTCTTTATCATTTTTAAGTGCTAAGACGTGCTTTTCCAGGCCGCGTTTTTCCTTGCTGTATTCCAGAATGATACAACGGCTCAACAGGTGATCGGTCTTGGGCTTAAAGTTGGAGCAAAACACCGGCATGGTTCGTACTTCTTTGCGTTCGGCTCCCCAACTGCCGTTTTTCTGAATGTTGGTCCGGCGCATTTTAAGTTCAAACCAACTGTTCCACGTTTGATCAGCGACGGCCGCATCTTTGCCTGGTACTTCGGGGACGTGTTCATCAATCCACAAGGGAATTTGGGATTTTTCTTCAATGGCCTCATCCACCGAACGGGGCGGGCGTGTTTAAACTGTCAAGGTAGTTTATGCCGTAGAAATCTAGAATCCGTTTTACAACTTCACCCTTACCAACGTTACCCTCTCCATAGAAATAGAGAAAAATAACGTGTTTATAATGGTCGTAGATATCCTCAAAAAACAGGTAGCTAAAAATATACCCGATAAGCAGCTTTCCCCACTGCCGGAATTCGCTTTGGCCGCCTACCATATTGCAAAAATGTTCTTCCACGTCGGCCAGTTCGCGTTCAAACCCTTCAGGGCTTAGCAGCTGTCGCATGGCCTTTTTATAGATCCCGTTTTGTGGAACGCCTAATTCGAAATGGGGCAAGTGAATGGCATCTTCGGGCGGTTTAACGTACTTGTTTTCACCTACAGGAAACGCGCCTTTTTGTTTGGCTATAAGTTCCCAGGGGCTTGTCATTCCGCTTGGGAAATTTGATGAGCACATTATCCGCTAAAAAATACTTTTGGTTCTCAAAGTAGATAAATCCGTAGTGGTTGTACTCCCTGAACGATCCGCGGCTGATAGTGGAGGTTCACATGAAACCAAAAGTCGCGCATATCATCCCGCCGGAGATTCTTTACCCGGAACAGGCCTTTCCCATACCGCCGACGAAAAATTGTCTTTGGTGTGCACGTCGCCGGGTTCCAGCTTAATATCTTTGGTAATGATGCGGCCAAACTTTTCTCTGCGCAGTGTGGCCTCATAATACAGCTCCCATTCCTGCTGCTTGATATCGTACTTTTCAATCACCGAATTAAGGATAATATCAAAGTCAGTTACTTCTTCGGTGCTGTCGTCGTCGGTCCGCTTTTTCCAGCAGTAGTTTTCCGGCTCCCGAAAATATTTAAGGTTCTCCTTTTCTACCTTTTGGCGTTCGTCCCAGCGGTTATACTCCACTTCGACGCGCATTTCAGCAGCATCTAAGCTGTCGCCGTTTTTGGCTGCGATATATTGTAAAAGGGGCCATTCTTTACTGCTTGAATCCGTGCAAACCCCCTCAATAAGATCAATGGTAAGGTCGTAATTGCCGTGATCCAGAAAGATGTTTTTCTGATTGTTAATGGTCTGATCGTGTGGGGACAGGTCTTGAAAGTCCATAAAATGTTCTTTCAAGTACCAGCGCCAAAAGTCAGGTTGAATAGCTGTTAAATCCATCCTATGAGTTATTCTTTTTCGTTAGATTTATCCCAATTCTTTGCTAAGTATTGTGTTTCAGTAGCTCGTGAAATACCGTTAGGTATTTGCGAGATAATTTTGATACATGCTGATCGTATTTTCGTTGTAGGGGGGAAGTGCTGAACGATAAATGATGCCCAGTGTTGGGGATCGTCTTTGGGCGTAATGGCAACCTTTATAGACAGGTTTTGCCGCGCTGCTATGGCCAGTGATTGGAATAGCTTTTTTTGTACGATCCCGGCAGATGATCGTAATATCATTGGTATATTTTGCCAGCAGCTGGGCTTGGTTGGATCCCCATTGTTTTACCAGCACGACATTATTGCGGCCGCTTTCTTGGAGTTCGTCCAGGATATCATCAGAAAAACAGACAATAGCCCGCTCTTCTTTCCGGATATGCCGTTTGGCCTTCCAAATGCTCGGGATCACTGCATTAGGCGGGGTATAGTTCTTTGGGGTTTCGGCTTTTTCTTCATTAATAATGATCCTCAACATTCCGGCCAGGTGCCGGATCGCCTCGATGAAGTCCAGGCCTTCCATCTTCATAATAAAATTCACCGCGTCCCCGCCTTCCCCGCAGCCAAAGCATTTATAAATACCTTTGCCCTCGGTTACGGAAAAGCTGGGTGTTTTTTCATCATGGAAGGGGCATTTGCCTTTATAGCTGTGGCCGGACCGCTTTAATTTGACGTACTTTTCCACCACGGCCACGATATCATCATTGGCGGTTTCTTTAATGCGGTCTATTTGGATTGGGGAATCATTCGGGTTAGCTTCTTCGTTTTATGGCTTCCTTCGTTTTTGTCTTTACCATCGGTTGAATGAAAAGCACTTTGAAAGAACTGGTAGCCGTGTGGTTGCCATCCTTCGTTAATGGCCTCATTTACTTTTACGTCCAATTCATCAGGATAGGAGGCCGAAAGGGTTTTGTAGTTTATTATTTTACTCATGGTTGTGTTCGTTATTGGTTAATAGTTATCAGTGGATAAAGATTGGTTGCCCTCCCAAACGGTGGTTTTTTTGCTTCTTCGGGGCTGAAAATGGCCGGTTCTTTCGGCTCCCGTAGCGGTCGTGGTTTTTACAAAAGGGGGCGCGGGGGAAAGGAGTTTAATTAGGAATTTTGAATCTTGAATGATTGAACCGTCAACCGTCGCATTTGCTCCGGTTAGTTTATCTGTTGAATATTTGACCGTTACGGGCATGAAACCTGCCAAGCGACTCAATACCCTTGATAGGGACAAAACTGCTAAAAATGACCTTAACGGCTCAAAAACGGCTTTCATATTTGGCCGTAGCGCGGCGATCTCGGAATGCGATATGGTATGATATGGGGGTAAAATCATTTACAGAACTTTTGTTCAAATTCTTCTATTTGGCTGGCCCAATTTTCAAACTGGGATGGGTTTTTGGCCGGTTCTATCTTCTCGATCTGATCAAGGTGATAGGTGTACCGATCCAGTGTCATTTTGGTAGGATAAATCTTACGCTTTCCCTTTTGAATGAGCGCAAGAAGCGCTTCGCGTTCCTCTTTGGTTAGCGGTACTTTTTCGTCGGGCTGACGGCTCTGTAATTTACGCCGTGCGGTATGCAGAACAGTAGGATCAATAGTGAGTTTAGGTATTGTCTTTGCCATCGTACGTTTTGTTTTATTGCAAATGAGAAGTCCCCGCGCCTGTCAAAGTCACGGTTCAAATAGGTAACTCCATGGGTGGATGGAGTGTAGGGTACAATTAGCTGGCAGTTTTTTTATGTCTCTTATCCGGGTAGTAATTCTTCACTTCCTTGCGCTTGACGACGCCGATCTTATTCAGGCTGTTGTCAAAAATCAGAAAGTCTAACATGTCGCTGGCTACTTCACGGCCTCGTTTGCGATAGGTCTTTTTATCATGTTGCAGTAAAATCAATCCTACATCTTCATAATTGACGGGGTACTTTTTGGCCGCGATTTTATGAACCTTATCCATTATAGTACTCGATACATAGGGTACGTTATTGGTCATTGTGCTACGGCTTTTTGCTGCGATTTAAGAGTGCGCTCGTAAGAAGAACCAGCATTATCTTTAATTACGATAAAGCCCATTTCTTGGCCCTCAACTAAAAACTTGCAGTTTTCGCCCGCTGTAATACGCTTCCACGTTGTATTATTAGCGGCCGCCTTGCGCTTGGCATTTTTCTTAGCTTTTTCATCGGCTGTAGTAATATCAACGCCGGTGATAATTGATTCGGTAGTTTGGCGCTTTCGTTTGTCATAATGGTATAGGCTGTAAGTGCTGTTTGGCATATTGTTGGTTGTTTTTTGGTTATTATTAATTCCGTGAATAAAGAAGCCCAGCGGCCATGTAAGGGGACCGGCCAAAGAACCGGCAATAAAAGCCGTTCGGGATGCAAGGGGGTTGCCATACCAGTGGTCGGATCTGCTTGATGCCACCAGCGTACCCCTAAGAATCCGACGATCCAGCAAAGCAGGTATAAGAGCAGGTAAAACATGATTTGAAATAAGGGCATGGCTATTCGGCTAATTTGTTATTGTCCAATCCTTTTTCGCAGCCCATGCAAACCGTTACCGGCATGTGTATAATTTGGGTTTTGCCGGTGGGGTTTTTGGGATGCACCTTAGACAATCGTCCCAATTTGATACCTTGATTGAAGTGCATACTGCCGCATTCGCATTCGATGAAGGTTACATCATCAGGGGAGATTTCAACCTCTTGTTTTTGTGGTTTTTGATTGTTGCCCTTATGGTTTTGCCAATTGGTTATGTTAGTCATAGCCTTGGGTGTTTCGGTTATCAATTTCGAATGATTTTATATTTTCGGTTTGCCGCTTCGGCATCTTACAAACCTCCTTCGATTCCTTCTGCCTTTTCGCCCGCTGCTGCAGCATCAATATTTCAGCCTTTTGGAGCTCGATATGGGCTTCCAACTCTTCTATCCGCATCTTTAGGCGGTCGTTTTTATGCGTGTACGCTGCTTATTTTCCTCTTTTAGCTCCCAGTTTTCGGTTTTAAGCTGGTCTTTGTCATAGCTTTATATTTGGTTAGATACTGATTCACACGACGTAACCGCCCGCAAATACGAGCAACATCATTAACAGAATTATGCCCAACAGTACCCCCCAGTTAGCGCCGTTGTGTCCTTCCGGGGCTTGCTTGGGCTTCTTTTTGGCATAGGGGATATCGTGGGCTTTGCTAAGGTTCGCTTCTTGCACGCAGTCGCTATCCAAATTTTATCTACCGTCAATCGCCTTCTGGCGCGTTCAATGATCACTGCCTCGATTATTTGTTGGGATACATCCCAGGCCAACTCATCGGCCAGCTCAAAATTAACGCCAATACGGTCTTGGTTACGCTGCATGGCTTTGGTGATTACTGTTTGTAGCGTTAGGTAATTCAAATAGCGCCGGTCTTTTTTACTGAACTGTGTGGTTGAACTCATTGGGTCTGGGATTTAGTTAGAAATTGGGCCGCCCGCCTCAACTGTTCTGGGGGAGAACATTATGTTTGACTGTTAACTTTGAGGGAGACGGACGACGAAACTGTTTATTCAGGGTAATTCCGATTTGTGAATTTCCCACTTGCCACGGTCGTTCTTCTGCATCCGTTGGTATTTGTCTTGGCCGCAGTAATTTGAAACGGTCTTTAATTTCAGCTCTGCTTTTTCGGCAAACTCGGCCGTGGTAAGCCATTCCTTTTCGGGTTTTATTTGATCGATCTTGTGTTCCAGTAGGTCGCAATACGAACGAATCTGTTGAACCATCGTCACTAATTCTTTGCGGGTTGGATCTGCATGCATACAAGCAAAAGGGGGTTAATATTTTTTTAATAGTTTATTTTGTAAGGATTGATTAGTTCAGGGGTCTAACTATCTATTGGTTTCGGTCAAATCCTTATAATATGTGGGGTACTTTCTGTGAGAGCTGCGAATTTTATCATTGATCTCTTTAAGCAACCATTTGGGCGTACCGGTCTGCAAGGCGTGATATACATTGGTGCGATCTATGGTTTCGCCTTTGGGGTTTCGCAGTCCTCGAACCCAGTCTGTAATCGTTTTGTTATCGAGCCGGAGGGCGGTTTTTAATTCTTCTAAAGTAATTTGCGCTACACTCATTTTTTTAATTCCTTACTAACGGTTAGTGAATTAACAATGCGTTACTAAGGTATTCAGATACAGGCGAATATGCCAATAAATAATTCAGATAAGAACGAAATAGCTAATAGGATATTACTCTTAGTCGATCAATATGGCTCACAAAAGGCGTTTTTAGAGGCTTGTGGTATAGGCAATCATTCGTATGTATCCGATCTAAAAGGGGTAAGAATCAGGACCCAGGTGCAGAAATTTTAGGTAAGATTGTGCGCGGGACCGGCTGTTCGGGAACGTGGTTGTTAACAGGGGAGGGAGAGAAGTATCCCCCGGAGTCGCGGACCAATAAAGCCGCGAAGCCGGAAGACGATTATATCGCAGACTTTATGCAGGCCCGCCGCTTAATTGAGTCGATAGAACAGCGCAAAGCCGATCTGAGAGACAGTCAGCTGCTTTTGGATCTTGCCGAGCAATGTTCGCAATTAACAGCGAAGCTGCTGAAAGATTCGGCGTTCAGGTCGTAGCGAGTAGGATTTGTAACAAATAGTTTTTTAGTACTCTTGTAAGTAGAAATAAACATTCTGTCCTTTTGAAAGGGTTAATCATTTTAGTGAGACAGTATGAGTCTTTCAGGGTAGGAGTGTTAAAATATTTTACAACTTTTCTCGAAAATCGGGAATGGGTACAATTAATAACCAAAACAAGAGAACACTATGTTTAATATGAGTCTATCCACAGAAGGCAATCGCTATAGGTGCAAGGCTGGAAGAAAGTGATGATTAGCCCTCCAACCGATAAACATTTAGTCTGTTGTGTGGAGGTATTATATAACCCTCCATACAACAGATTCTTTGTCAACTGGTCGGAGGTATGAGAGGGAACGCCGTTCCTTAACAACAAAAAGCAGGTACAGCTTGTAATGGCTAAAAAGGCCGTTTTGGGTACAACAAAAACGAATTATGGAACACTTTATGGAACATTTTAAAAGCTGATATAGCGTTTAACGGCAATATTCCTACCTATAGGATAGACTCATAATCGATTGGTCGCAGGTTCAAGTCCTGCCGGGCCCACTTTTATTTTCCCTCCTTTTTATCCCAATAAATAGCCCTTTAGAGCATTTAAAAGCATTTTTTAGGCCAAAATTGCTTGCATTTCATAAAAGTTCACTAATTACAACCCTTCCCTTTTTCTCCCGATTTTTGTAAAATGTGGTACACAAAGTGGTACATTTTTGGCGATTTTTTAGGCCTTTAATGAGGTTTATTTCAAAAATTTTTTGAGATGCTCGAAAAGGTTTGTCAATTGATTGTTGTAGATAAGATATGCTTTTAGAGCCTATAACCGTCGAAAGCATTTTTATGCAGCTAATTATTAGCCATGTATCACATTGTATCACTTAACCACAATTAAATAGAGGGCGATTATGGCAAGTTTAAAAAAGCGAAAAGGCACTTATTATATTCGATTTTCAGAGACTATTGATGGGGAGCGAAGACAAAAAGCATTTAGCCTTGAAGTTACCGAAGAAAGGGAGGCAAAAAAACTCCAATATGAATATGAGGATAAATTTCAGCGGGGAGAGATTGATCCTTTTCATGGTTGGTCGCCTCAACAAGAGAAGCGGAAAAGGAATTGGGAAAAGCGGGTCAGGCATATGTCATTGGCTGAAGCCGGTCAACAGTTTTTGGATGAGCGCAGTCAGGCGAACGAGCAGACCAAGAATAATTATCGCCGGCACTTTGATATGCTCGAAGATCAGCTGGGATCGACTATGCCGGTAAGGGAAATCTTGGAAAAAGATATTCGTGAGTTTTGTTTCCGGTCCGACTTGGCGAAAGCTACGCAGGCCAGCTATCTCAGGCATATAAAAGCCTTGTTTAACTGGATGGAAGAAAAGGATATTATAAAAGAAAATGTGACCAAGAATATTAAGCCCCCAAAAATTCCGCAGAAGATATCGCAGAAAATGATTTCACGGGAAGAGTTGAACCGCGTTTTTGAAGCCTTTGACAAATTTTATAAAGAGCAGGAGGAGAAGGGGCATGTCACCAAGCCCCATCAAAAGCGGCTGTGGTTTAAGCCCATGATCAACATGATGTATTACTGTGGTATGCGTGCCAGTGAAGCAGTTAATTTGAAATGGAGGCACGTTAATCTTGAAGGTGATCCTGAGGATCCGGATGATCACGGACGCATTGGAATCTATAATACCAATTCCAATACGACCAAATCTGCGCTGGAGCGCGTGATCCCCATTCGCGAGCCGCTGAAACCTTGGCTTGTACAATGGCACAAGGATCAGGGAGAGCCCAAGGATGGATATGTGTTTCCGAGTTCTACTGGACTGAATAGATTTCATGGAATGACGGCCGGATCGCTTTCTCGATCCTTTAAAAAATTTGTCCGGCTGGCAGAGAACGTACCCAATACCATTACCCTGCATGGGCTGCGCCACTCTTGTACTACGGATCTACTTCGCAAGGGCGTACCCATTCACATTGTCCAAAAAATCATGGGACACTCGTCTATTGATGTGACCCAAATTTATGAGCATTTGGATGAAAGTGACTTGAAAAATGCGGTGAAGGGTATCGACTAATTCTTAAAATATAAATGCGAATAATACACAGAGATAGCACTACTAAATGCTTGTTTTAGGGTGGTAACTTCGCAGAGGGAATAGAATTTTGTACCTTATTAGTTAGTAATGAATAATTTACGTTGCTGTAAGCGGACAATTTTATGAAAGCTGATACGAGAAAGGAAACTGAACAAAAGATAAAAGACTTTTTCCGACCTAAGGATGAGGTCATTTTCGTTTATCTTTTTGGATCTTTTGTTAACAAAGAGAGGTATCGGGACATTGATGTTGCGGTATACATGGATTCTATTCCTGATCTTATCAGTCAAGGGGAAATGCAGTCTGCATTAGATGAGTTATTTGAGATTAATATTGATTTGGTAATATTAAACGAATTGCCCAATAAAAACCCCGTATTTGTTTATGAAATCCTGTCAAAAGGGAAGGCAGTATTAAACAAGAATGCAGATATCCACACGGTTTATAAGAGTAAAGCTTACCAACATTATTTTGATACAGCATATTTACGGAAGCAGTTCCAAGATGCTTTTGAGAAGCGTATGAAAACTAAAAAATTTGGTGAGCGAGATTATGAATAAACGATTACAAAACCTTGAAAATAATGTTGCCGAGTTACGAGAGCTAAAATCTGCTTACTCTTCATCTGATATAAAACGTGACAAGAAAAAAGAATGGGCGCTTCGGTATGGACTATTAGAGTCCATACAAATTGTTATCGACCTTTCATGTCATTTAGCCGTTCATCACAATCTTGGGAATGCCGAAACATACTCGGATTGTATCAAGCTATTGGGGAAGTTCGATATTATTGATGAGGAACTTGAGGGTAGTCTTGTTAGTATGGCAGGATTGCGAAATATTTTGGTACACGAATATGTCGCAATTGATGTAGATCGATTGGTTCAATTTTTGGACCACCTGGATGATTTTACGGCTTTTGCAAATGCAGTAAGTGAGAGATTTTCGTAGCTTATTAGAAGCTAAAGGAAAGACAAGCAACCGCTACTATCAGTTGAAAAAATAAGCTTCGGACATGCTTCGGACATTGTGTTAGGTGAATTTCAATTGGATTCAAATTAATTGATAGAGATTAGGCGTTAGTTATTGGCACTTGAGTTTTTACAATAATATACACCATTATAATAGTTGGTTTACGGATCTACTTCGCAAGGGCGTACCTATTCACATGGTCCAAAAAATCATGGGACACTCGTCTATTGATGTGACCCAAATTTATGAGCATTTGGATGAAAGTGACCTAAAAAATGCGGTGAAGGGGATCGATTAGAAAAATGTGTTAGAAGTTTTTGAGCAGTATCCTTCATCAGGAATAAATATTTCTGTTACATTGGTAAAATATTTTAGGCCCAAACCCATATACAATAAGTTAGGAATTTACAGGTTATGTGTATAGATTGATAAAAAATACACATTAACTAAATGGATATAATTATGCGAACGAATGTAGTTATCGATGATGATTTGATGGATGAAGCCTTGAAGGTGAGTCAATTGAAAACGAAAAAAGATGCTGTGGAAGAAGGATTAAAGTTGTTAGTACAGCGAAAAAAGCAAGAAAATATCAAAGACTTGCGGGGAAAATTACATTGGAAAGGCGATTTAGAAGATATGAGGACTGACAAGAAGTGATTTTAGTAGATACGAGCGTATGGATTGACTATTTCAATGGTATAGAAAACAGGCAAACTGAAAGTCTTGACCGGATTCTTTCCCAGCAGTCAGTACTTGTGGGAGATATTATTCTCATCGAAATTCTACAGGGTTTTGATAGCGACAAAGAGTTTCGTTTAGCTAAACGAGCTCTGGATCCGTTAGACTGTGTTCATCTGGGTGGAAAATCACTGGCCATAAAAGCAGCAGCTAATTTTCGTTTTCTTCGATCGAAAGGTGTAACAATTCGTAAAACCGTTGATATACTCATTGGGAGCTGGTGCATTGAGTATGAAATAGAGCTGCTTCATAATGATAGAGACTTCGACCAGATAGCAATCCAGTTACCTTTGCAAATTTACGTTAATTGATTTGGATCGATCGTATAGATATATCCATTGTTTTTCCTTTCCTATTTTTATTTAAGGGTAAGTGAATACCATCAGATTCAGATAAGATGACCGATTCGCGAATTGATTTTAACAAGTAAAAAAAAATAGTGGCACACTCATCCATTGATGTAACCCAAATTTATGAGCATTTGGATGAGAGTGATCTAAAAAATGCGGTGCAAGGGATTGATTAATAATTAACGAATATTCGAAGATCTCTACGGGGGGTATGATTAATGTCTAATCCTAGAAAACAAGTTCAAATCGGGCAAATTGAGAGTTTTTCTTATATAGCAAAATTTTAATTTTGTTTGTACCTAATAGAAAAGTGTGTGAGTTTTGATTAAATTTGTGTCAGCCAATAACTGATGGAGTAACTATGGATACAAAAGTAGATCTTAAAACTGACCAACTTCAAAAGCTCTGTAAAGAGTTTAGCGTACAGGAGTTATATTTATTTGGGTCCGCTACTACTGATAATTTTTCTGAGGACAGTGACCTCGATTTTATTGTTAAATTTGATCGATCGGGCTTTGAAGGAGCATTTGATCAATTCATTGATTTCAAACACGAGCTCGAGCAAATCTATGGTCAGCCTGTTGACTTGTATCACCTTAAAAAGTTTAGAAATTCCATCTTTCAGCAAGAAGTAGAACGCACCAAAGAACTTCTTTATGCCGCATAAAACCAGAAAGCTCCTTCTTGACATCACCCTTTCTTGTCAGGAGATATTAGATTTTATTGACGGTAATAGCTTCGAAGATTTTCAGGAAGATCGCATGCTTCAACTTGCTATTGAAAGAGAGTTTGAAATCATCGGAGAAGCGTTGCACAGATTATCCCGGATTGAAGAAGCAACCCTTACCGAACAGATTCCTGAATATCGAAAAATTATAGACTTTAGAAATATCATTGCTCATGGTTATAATATTATCGACGAAGCAGCCATGTGGGACTTTGCTGTAAATCGAGTTCCAGAACTCTTAGATAAGGTCGAAGATTATTAATTGATCCTATAAAAGAGATGGATCATATCTGTTCTTTTGATGATTGGTTATATAAATTTTTCCGATGTCCAGCCCGCTGAAGGAAAGACAAGCAACCGCTACTATCAGTTGAAAAAATAAGCTTCGGACATTTCGGACATGCTTCGGACATTGTGTTAGTTGAATTTCAATTGGATTCAAATTAATTGATAGAGATTAGGCTTTAGTTATTGGCACTTGAGTTTTTACAATAATATACACCATTATAATAGTTGGTTTAGGGATCTACTTCGCAAGGGCGTACCCATTCACATTGTCCAAAGAATCCGCCGGACATCAAAATAGATGCCCCTGGTGCACCTAATCGGGCTGTCCACTCCAGTCGAGGTGAGAGTTGTATTCCATCGATAAGAGGTTGCAAAATCAGCGAAAGGATAACCAATACACCTGCATGAGCGTGACCAGCTCGCCATAGCCCCCATTGTGAATCAGTAAGTGATAAATTGCCAGGTGCAATACCGGCGCTGCCCTCTGTTAGTATTCCCAAGAGTGTGATGCCCCCGTACATAATAGTTGGTACGAGAACCAGAAGAATTCCACATACCATTTTCGATCGTTTAGAAATATTCATTGTTATCCCTTTCACCATTTTTAATTACGGTTCATATGAAAATATTACGAACTGGATAACATGACCGATACACGGACCGATTTCAACAGGTGGAAAATCATGGAGGCTGATTGACTTATACACCTATACACCTCGTATAAGGTGCCCGAATTTTGTCGATTGCTAAATAGCGAACGATGAGCTAAAAGGTCAGAAAGCGATCGTTTTTCCAATTATATATACGGTAGAGGAGCAAATGATTTAATAACCTATTTTTGTATGAGTTCGTTAGATAAATAAAGTTATTTTCTCTTTTTAGTATTTCCTTCTAGGAATTTTGCCAGCTCTTCTTTTTCAAGTCTACCATTGGCCAAATCAATCATCACAGCATAAAGACTTTTTTTGTCTGCTTGCAGGCGATAACCATTGACATACAGAAAGGTATAAATTGCTACCAATGTTGTTCTCTTGTTTCCATCAAAGAATGGATGATTCTTACAAATATGAAAGCCATAAGCGGCTGCCATCTCAATGATGCTGCTATGTTCATATTCACCTCCAAAGCTTGCTTGTGGTTGAGCAAGAGCAGATTCTAACAACCCTTCATCTCGAATTCCTTCTTTGCCACCGTATGTTTCAACCTGATCCCTATGAAAAGCCAGAATAGTCTCTTTATCTAAAAATTTTATCATTTCGCCAGCTCTTTCAATACCTCTTTATAATCGGTATTTGCCTGGCGATAGGCTTCTGCCCATTCTTCGAACTCGGGATCCATTGGTTTAAGTTCTAAATTAGGTCCATTTTTCTCGATGGTTAATGTATCTCCGCTTTTGAGGTGGAGTTCATCAATCAATTGCTTGGGAAGCGTTACTCCTAAACTATTTCCGATTTTTCTAATTTTTGTTTCCATAATAATATTGTTTCTATTGTCTAATTGTTATAACAATGTTATAATATTATATACAATAATGCAACGCCAATATTTGCCAAATATTATTGTTTGCCTAACCCATTTAAGTGAAATGTACGGGGCTAGTTGACTGTATTTTGCATGACAAGAAATATAATCCATTTGGTTGAAGCACTCTAAGGAATTCCCTTGGGCCTTTCTTCATGTTACACTTATTATTTTTTACCATAAATTGAGATCGATCTTTTTTAATTATTCAACAATAAAATAGGCGAATTTACCTATGACGAGGCAGGATTATTGTGTAATAGGCTTAGGCGGTAAGTGCTAAATTTGGTAACTCAATTGGCAAGTTGAAGGTTAATCATTACCTTTGGAAGCGCTCTCTTAAGAGCGTCTCTCTTGATGAATAGTAGGGTCTGGCAACTGATACTTGTCAGGCCCTTTTTATTTTTTGGATACAAGGGAGATTTCTATTGGATTAATCCTCAATCTCCTAATTGGTCCCGAAATGCCTGGATAATATGCTTGTCATTTGAATTATCAAGTACCGAAAATAATACCTTTCGAAATCGGTTGTGAAAGTCCCCATTCGATCCAAGGTGATTTTTGAACGTTTTGGCTACCACTTCTGGATCGTTTTGAAATACACCACATCCCCAAGCGCCAAGGACTAACACATCACAATTATGATGGGCGGCTAGTGCCAGAATTTTGGAGCTTCGTTCTTTGAGTGTTGGCTCGATTTTCGGAATGTTTTCCGGTTCGTTTTGTTTCACCGCCCCGGCATTGGGGGCCGGACTGGTTATGAAATGTACGGTATAGTACTGATTTAGAAGCGTACCGTCATCGGTGCGAAATACCGGGCAGTGGGGCGACCAGATCATCCGGTCGGAGTATAAGGTACTTTTGTGTGACCGGTGATATTTGTAGTAGGAGGGACACTGCTTCAGGCTGAAATATAATCCGGAGCTGCGAGCCAGGCTTTCTTCCTGAGCCTGTGCGCCCGTTTTAAATCCGCCACCCGGATTGCGGGCTGAAGCAAAGTTGAGTACACCGATATTGTTATACTTTTCCTTGGCCGCAAGCCTTCGGCTTCCCTGAAGGGTGGTTTCATTGCGGATTTCAATCTGAGTTTGATTATCACTGGGAGCCGGCTGCTGTAAGAACTGCTGGCGAATATCGTCTAACTGTTTTGGAGTATAGCAATGGGTTTCATTAATGCATTGTTCAAGTGGTTCCGAAAGATCTATTTTATCATCACTGGGAGAGCGATACCATTGCTGATCCAGTATTTGAAGGGTATGTTGGGCAATCTCTTTATTATCCATAAATCAGAACTATTCTGAAATATCTATATGTTTCATTTATTCTACTAATAATATCAACAGTGAAAAGTACTTAATAAAGAAAGAACCTAACATATCAGGCAATTTTCATTTACCCATAAATATTTGCATAATTCTCTGTTTTTAAGATCCTTCACATCAGGAGTTTTATTTGACGGAATTGTTATACAAATCGATCTGATCTATTCTAAAAATGTTAACCATTTCATCTCTGCTTGATCTGTTTTATGCCCCCATAAATTAGCCTAATTAACCCTAATTAGGGTCGAATAGATAGAATTGATTTACATGAAATATTCCAAAGAGTTAAATTTGTTTGATGAACGAGTACTGCCTATCTGTTTGGCAGGCTTTTTTTATTAATCTAATTTCTAACAAATTTGACATCCAAGAGTCAGTCTTGCCAAATCACGTAAAGTGGAACTATAAATCGGCATTCTACAGTACCTTCCATTTATGTACGATATCCTTGGGTCACACACTAAATTTCTATTTCAATCGCTGCATAGTATTTATATTATAACTAAAGTATAAATGTAGTCAGATTTAACTCTAGTGTTATGAAAACAAAGCTTATCCGTATTGGAAATTTCCAGGCGGTTCGTATTCCGAAGTCTGTTATTGAGGAAGCTGGCCTTTCGAAAGAAATAGAAATGTCTGTAAAAGACAACCAAATCATTTTGTCTTCCGTTGAACAAACTCGGAAAGGTTGGGACAGTGCTTTTGAGAAAATGACTCAAGAGGTGGATGATCAACTGATCGATAAAGAAGAGATGGAGGCTCCAAGCTATTGGGATAAAACTGAGTGGACATGGTAAAACAAGATCGCTTTGAACGATTTGATGTCTACTTAACATCCCTTGATCCAACAAAAGATTCGGAAATAAAGAAAATCCGTCCCTGCCTGATTATTTCGCCTAATGAAATGAATCGGCATATCCGAACGGTCATTATTGCCCCAATGATATCAACAGTTAAAAACTATCCATCACGAGTTACTACGACATTTCAAAAGAAGCGTGGACAGATCGTCTTAGATCAAATTTGTACAGTGGATAAACAACGATTGATTAAAAAATTGGGAACGATCAGTTCTTCTGCCCAAGATAAAACGTTAAATATTCTACAAGAAATGTTTGCTGCATGAGTGCGCTTGGCACTTCCACTCGTTTAAAACTATCTTTATTACTCTATTTGTTAAACGGATAGATGATTTGTTCTACATGGTTACCATAAAAACATATGCAAAGTAGTTTTTTATACGAATAAAGTGTTATAAGAATAATAACTAACGTTTTAAAGCAAGTTCCGTGTTCTTTTTTTAGCCAGTACAAAATCTAAGATTCCCACATGACTTTTTTGATTCGTTCCAGTAGATTTTCTGGCCCCGATAATTTCGGTGGTTTTAGTTATAAAAAATGAATACCACAGTTGGAAAAGGGACACTCCTTTATGGACAGTTGCCAAGCATCTATTCACCCGTACCCGTCCACGAGCGAAATCCCTGGTTCTTCCAATTTATCACTGACAAGTATGCTCCTTCGTACTGACTGACGACACTGTCGGAATACCCCTCAAGCATTTCGCCGGCCTTTTGGAAAACAGGTTCCTCGGGATATTTGTAATAGGTGGCAATATCATATTGATCTCCAACTGATGGATAAGGTTTGGTGCCGTAATCGGGAAACGTAAAGGAAGAGATGTCCAAAGAGTCGTTGAGCATCTGCTCGAACTCCTCACACATCCAACGGGTATCGTCGGTGGAGCTGCACAGGTAGGTAAAAGAGTTTTCGGGATACCGCCAGAAGGTTTCTGTTTTGGGACTGACAAAAGAATGCTTATCACCCGTAATATGAAGTGAGGAATTAGTGATCTTCAGGTTATAATTATAGGAGTTTCCCCGGTGGCTAAATGTGAGATCATAATCACCGGGCTGCAGGTCAAGCGCGTATTCGTTTTGGGCCGGACCCAGTGCCGTAAGACAGACGCCCTGATCCTGCACGCCATAAATATCAATGAGTTGGCCGGATGACGTGGAATTCAATTTGGAATCGATGCGGTAATTCATGCAGTTGTAGATATCCTTTGTATCCATGGAAAGCTGAATGAACGGTTTTACCGGAGCATTCGTCTGACTGCTTTGGTCGTGTGTTTCCTGCACGGAGAATTCAATTCCCTTTTTAATAGGCAGCAGATCTCTTTTATCCTCTTCGCTGCCGGTAAGGTCATTACATCCTGCGACTAGCAATAACATACCTGCCAAATAAAAAGAATACTTAATCCATTGCATGATGTCTATATTATTTTTCGCTCGTAGTTATTAATCAACTTACTATTCTTTAGTAAAACTATCTAATTGCTATTTTATTTTGTCATCTGTACAGAATCCCTGATATCAGAAGGATTTAAAAGTGGTACAGAGTTTAAATAAGAGTAAAAGACACTTTATAAAACGGTTGGAAGCTACCATTAGAAATTCCAATTAGTCATCATAAAGGGAGGAGGTATTGGCTTCAGGGTTTTATTTCTGGACTCATGAATTTTTCGGTAGAGCCCAAAACAGGTGATTGTGTTTTTTGTATATATGCAACGAATCTTTTAGCATAGTAGGCTCTTGATCTTTAACCAGCCTTTCAGTGAGTTTGCTGATCATTACCTACTGTTGGCGGTTGAATCAAGCCCGCGTACCCTGGTAGACACAGACAACGCCAAAGGGTCAAAATACTTATAATTCATCTTTTTAGAGTGTTTCCCATCAAAGGAGTCGTATTATTTATAAAACTCTTTTTTAAGACTGTTTGTATAATACTCAACTTTTGGAGGGGGATATGATAAGCAAAAAGCCTGCAAGGTCTTGAGCAGTACTAGGTGAAAAAAAGGGGATAAAGTCATTGGTTCTCAAATAATACCAACAGTAATAAAGATGATATCATCAGTCAAATAACATTATGGCAATGCTAAAATTTCAATTTCAGCTTCATAATAAAGCTTCCCATCTTCAAAACGGATATCACCACCGGTTACCTTAAATATTTCTCCTTTTCTTAGCGGACTTAAGAATTTTAAGAACGTAGTTTGGGATGTACTCAATCCGCCCTCATTTTCCCACTGTTCCAGACTATTAATATCAGCTTGTGAAAGAGATCTTGGATCAATTTTTATTTTTAGGTTTCGTGTTAATGTATGCTTCATAATTAACGAGAATAAGGAGTATTAACACAATTTATTTGATTTCGGTCGGGGCCGCCGGTGTACCTACTTTATTTACAATAGCTGACCACTTGGCATCAGGATTAATCTGATTTTTTGCCAGATCACTTAGTCCCATATCAGCACGTTTTTCCTCACGCAAAGTATCCAGCAATAGTTCAGCAATATCATGTCGTTCGAGCGTTTTAGCATAGGCAATGGAGGTGCCGTAACCTGCCATCTCATAATGATTGATATGTTGAATAGCTGTTATCAGAGCAGCATCGCGTACCTCCTCATTAAGACATCGGTCTACCAGTTTTTGCGATTCTATAATAAGCCCTTTTATTCCGTCACAACTTTCTCCTTCAGGATCTTCATTAAGTATTTCAAAAACTTCTTTAATGCGCTGGGCATGGCGTTTGGTTTCCCTGAGATGAAAAGTCAGAAGTTCATTAAGTTCAAAAGATTCCGCAATTTCTGATTGGGTTTCTAAAAAATTTATCTGCTGCAGTTCGCCATCATAAAGATCTCGTAACTGCTCGAGCATTAAGTCATAAAGATCAAAAATATCTTGCGTATTGTGTGTAGTCATGGCGGTTGCCTTCTGCAGTTTTAGATTGTGTTAATAGTCAGATTACATATAATTTCCATGGGTACAAATATCTTGTCATTAGCTTCTTATTGTTATCATAACGTAATGATGCAAATGAAATGGATAGGTACTTTTCGCGCGTTGATGTAGGGGAATCTCGTTTTATGTAGTAGGGGAATAAATTATATTTTCTTAGCAGATATGAATTTCTTTTTTGCATGCTGGGATGCCTGTCGTAATCAAGTATGTAGCTATATGATTACAGTCTTATGTACCATGTAAGGGAAAAGCCCACAATCAATGATGGTATTTCAACCGACCGAAAGGAGTAAATAAATATACCTTGACAGTAGATGACTTTTGAGGGGGATACATCTCTCGATGGACTTGGGATAATGACCGAAAGTGAATGGGAAAAAGCAGGTTAGAGACATGAAAAAAAGTAGATACTATCGGTAAATTGTCATTATTTTTTACCTTTACTTATTAGTATCATAAAAGAAAATATAAGGGAGTATTTTTAACTTCGTTTTTTGCTTGGTCAAAATTGATACAGATACTGCATGATTACTATTCGTGAATTGACTTCCCATGATGAGCTTTATGACTTTGTTCACTTTCCCTTTTTATTGTATGGTGATAACCCATACTGGGCGCCGCCAATTATCAGTGATGAGCTGCAAAACCTGAATCCCCAAGAAAATCCGGTATTCAATCATGCCGAAGCCAGGTACTTCATGGCCTATCGGGATGAACAGCCGGTGGGGAGGATAGCGGGAATTATAAATCGGCTTGAAGTTCGCGAGCTGGATATCCCCAAAATACGTTTCGGATATTTTGATTTTATTGATGACCCGGAGGTTTCCGAAGCACTGCTTAGACAAGTCCGGCAGATGGGCAAGGAGAACGAATTGGAACTTATGGAAGGCCCGCTGGGCTTTTCGAATATGGATAAAGCGGGCATGCTTGTAGAAGGATTTGATGAGCCCAACACGATGATTACCTGGTATGGGTTGCCTTATTATTCCTCCCACCTGGAGCAGCTTGGGTTTGAAAAGGAAAAGGAGTGGGTAGAGTATGAGATTCAGATTCCTGATAATTCACCAGAGAAGGTTGACCGGTTTTCAACGCTTATTAAGGAACGGTATAACCTTCACATGGTTCGTTTTTCGAACAGCAAGGAGATTCTCGAATATGCAGACGAGATGTTTGATCTCATCAATAAAACCTATAGTAGTTTAAGTACTTATATTCCTATAAAACCCGATCAGATTTCCTACTATAAGGATCGATACCTCAAGTTTCTTCATCCTGATTTTATTAATTGTGTGGCAGACGAAGAGGGGAATCTCATCGCTTTTGCCATTACCATGCCCTCATTTTCCAAGGCATTGCGTAAAGCTAATGGTAAGCTATTCCCGTTTGGATGGTATCACCTGTTAAAGGCGCGATACTTTCCCCAAAAAGCTGCTTTTTACCTGATTGGGATAAAACCGGATTATCAGAACAAAGGGGTGACTTCGATTATTTTTAAGGAGATGAACGAAGTATTCAACCAGTATGGAATTACCACCGTTGAAAGCAATCCCGAGCTTGCGGAGAATGAAGCCATACGATCGCTTTGGAAAAATTATGAAAACAGACTTCACAAAAGGCGCCGTACCTACCGGGATAGCTTATAGGTTTTGTTGGTGAATTTGAATCAATCCTCTCTGGAGTTGTATGCTGTACTTGCGAGACAGAGTATATTGCAAGATTCTTCACACTTTTTTCAGCCAGAGGCTATTTAAAAGTTGTTGACTGGTATAGAATTACCTCGATTCTCTTCGGCTTTTATTCTGAAATTCGCTATGCAGAAAGATTGGAAACTGTGAAATGGAGAGAAGGTTTTATTTCTTTTCTAAAAACTAAATGAAGGGTGAAGCTCGAAATCGGAAGAATTTCTGCTTGACGAAGTGCTGGCTGTAAATAGTATCAACGAGGGGTGATGGTGTCAGCACTGAGGAGTTAAATTCTTCTTGAGCTTTTACCAGCTTTTTGGGTCAAGCCAAAAAGCGAAAGTCATTAAGATCAAATTATTTACTCCCAACTGGGGATGGACCCTTTAAAACTGGTTCAACTATGTACCTTGTACCGGAAATCAAAAAAAAACCGGTGAAAAGAAGGAATTCCCTTACAGCAAAGTTTATGAATTGTTGATAAATTTCTGATTAATTGCGAAAAATTGATCAAACTATGGAAACATTATCAGCAACAACAATTTTCTGGCTCCTCGTTTTAGGAGCGACGACCGGTTGGATAGTCGGTTATATAATTGGTGAACAAGGCATTACATTGAAAAGCAACGTTATATGGGGAGCAATTGGTGCACCTTTGGTAGGTGTTTGTGCATTATATGTTGCAATTAGTGGTATTCTTTTATTTTCACTGCTGGGAACGCTGGCGATATTATTTTTGGCAAACGTTTTCCATTTACACCATGATGAAGATATTGGACGAGGAATTCGTATTCTTAAAAAGCCCTAAAATGTGTAGAGAGTACTTTTAGGATGATGGAAGATTTTTGCAAGAGGAAATGTATTGCTTCTGGTATAAAAATAAGATCTAATTATTCACTCCCAACCGGGGACAGTTGTTTAAGTCTGTGATTTACTTCTTTCTCTTTCATTTTGCGATCACCATGTAACCAGAGTTCGACATCGGTGTCAAAGGCAGCAGCCAGATGATGAGCCCGAAGATTGCTTATAGGCAAATTACCCTTGATAATACCCAGTACCTCTGTTTCGGGCATGCCTGATATTTGAGAAAATTCCTGGGGACTAATATTCTTCTCGCGAAGATATTTCTTAAAAAGTTGAGCAGATGATTGATGCATAGTTCTTTTCGGCAAGTAATTTCATTTGAATCTATCTCTTGATAACGGCAGGGTAATATCAGTAAAAGTGATTGTGAAATCTTTTACAGTGCCTTGTTTAGACCCTCGAACGCTAAATTCTTTCGGGGATATCTTTTAACACTGAGCAAAGAAAACAGAAAGGAACTTCAATATGCTTCCCTTAAAACAATAAAAAAGCCCGCTTAGAAAAGCGGGCTTTAATATACCAAAAAGTTTTGGCTTAAACTTACTTATAATCAAGGCTTCGTACTTCGATAGCACTCAAACCTTTGTCGGTTTCTTCAACGTCGAATTCTACATTCTCTCCGTCTTCAAGACCTTGATTATAGTCCAAATTTTCTACGTTATTGCGGTGGACGAAAACATCTTTACTTCCGTCCTCAGGCTCGATAAATCCATATCCTTTCTCAACATCGAACCATTTAACTTTACCTTGTTGTGTCATGTATACTAAGTATTGTGTTTATACACCCTAGATGGATCGTCAAAGAAATGTATCGTGTGATATCTCTATCTTGGATCTCAATTCTAAGGTGGGAATTAAAATTATGTTTAAAGATACAATTCTGTTTTCGGAATGTCCATAGTTAACATCATTTTCAGACATTCTGATTTCAGTATTAATAAATTATTCTTTTATTGATTCCTGTTATATCTTTTAAACGTCAATCATTTTACTACTAGTAATCAGGGGAATTGTGAACAAATTAAAAATATTACTGACCATTCTTGTTGTTCTTCTTTTGGGATTGGGATGGTACCTGTTGTCAGAGAAACCTGCTCAAGATAGTCCGCAGTCTGAACCTGTTTACAGCGACAGTGTTCCTGAAGCGGAAAGACCGGTTTTTACGGCCCAAGAAGATACTATTGAAGAAGATACAGCTGAAGAGGAAGCAACTCCTCCCCCCGCAGGTGAGGATCTGGCTCCCGGCACAGCATTGGTAAAAGCTGTTGTTATTTCTGATGATTTCGATAGTAAGGGCAATATGAAGCTTACTGTTAAAGCAGAAGAAATTTTGGGATACGGTTCTGCGACATCACCCATTGGTGCCCAACAAGAGTTGACGATCAGCGTTGGGAGGTACCTGAAAAATAACCCGGAAGATAAGGCATTGATGCAGAAAGGAAAGACTATTAGGATGGTTATATCTTCCGAAGAAGGGATGAGTCTCGGGGAATCTCAGGATAGCAAAAGATGGTCGCTGGTTGAGGTAAAATCACAATAAATAATTGAATAATGATGCGCAGAGTGAGAAAAAATTATCGTGCCATTGCCGGGTTAGTAGTATTAGTGCTGCTGGGGGCTGGTATTTGGTATATTGGATTGTCAGGGCAGGATACAACGAAGGTAGCTACAGAGAATACAACGCTCGACCCCGTTGAAAAAAAGAAGGCACGAACCGATTACTTTTTTAACTTACTTCGCGATCCTGCTACAAATAGTATTCCTCCGAATATTCGATCCCGGGAACTCAATCATGCCAAGCAGCTGCCCGGCCGAAATGGCGGATTGCTGCGCAAATCGGGTACGGCCACTGCACAGGCGATAGGGGATATAACGTGGAATATGGCCGGACCAACCGATTTAGGTGGCAGAACGCGGGCATTGGCTTTTGATCAGGATAATCCCAATACCATTCTGGCCGGCGGTGTTTCCGGTGGGATGTGGAAAAGTACCGACGGTGGCAGCACCTGGCAACTAAAAACCGATCCCAACCAAAATATGAGTGTCAGCAGTGTGGCACAGGATCCAACAAATCCTGATACCTGGTACTATGCAACGGGAGAATTCAGAGGTAATACCGCATCTGACCGCGGCGGCACGGCCTCATATTTCGGTACCGGTATTTATAAATCGACGGATAATGGAGAAACCTGGTCACGTTTAGCTGCTACTGAAGACACTGATGCAGGATGGAACACTCAGTTTGATTTTATTTCTCGAATCGTTGTTAATCCCACCAATGGGGATGTTTATTTTGCAGCAAATGGTTTTGGTGTTTTTAAGTCATCCGATGAAGGGGGTTCTTTTAATCTAGTGTTTGGTGGTCCCTTGGGTGCTCATCGCTATGTTGATATAATAGTCAATGGGAAAGGCGAATTATTGGCAGCTCTTTCTGAAAATAGTGCAAGTTCTAGCGCTACTCCAAATAACAGCCCTGGGCTTTATCGCTCTACCGATGACGGTAATTCGTGGACCGATGTAACGCCTGCAGATTTCCCCGCTACGCACGATCGCACTTATTTGGCTTTTGCACCCTCTGCTCCGGATACGGCTTACAGCTATACTTATGAGGGATCGGGCTCAGGTTCGGATGAGGATATCAGCTTTTTTATTCACGACTTTGCTAATGATGACAGTGAAGATCGTTCTGCCAATCTCCCTGATTTTGGAGATCCGGTAGGATTTGTAAATACTCAGTTTAATTACAACATGGTGTTGAGGGTAAAGCCGGATAATCCTGACTTTGTGTTGCTTGGAGCAACTAATTTATTTCGATCTCAGGATGGCTTTGCAACGGCTCCCGAAGATGCGGATAACAATGGAATTTCGGATGACAGCGAAAAAGATGAATATTGGATTGGAGGATATGCAAAGTCCAATAATGTCAGCCAGTATCCTAATCACCATCCCGACCAACATGTGCTGGCCTTCCATCCCAATGATCCCAATACGATGTGGTCGGGCCATGATGGTGGATTAAGTAAAACGACCGATATTACGGCATCATCGGTCAGCTGGGAAGATACCGACGAGGGCTATGTTACCGGACAATTTTATACGGTGGCGATTCCGTCTGCCGCAGATGACGACCGCATTATGGGAGGTACTCAGGATAACGGAACTCCGTTCTACCGGTTTAGCAGTAATAATCAACAGACGACCGAGCAGATTGATGTTTCATCCGGCGATGGATCATACGCTTTTTGGGGCACCGACTATGCCTTTGTTTCTTCTCAAAATGGAACGGTATTGCGACTCGGTATAGAATCGGATGGCAGTATAACTTCTCCTTTTACTGCTCCTAGCGGTAGTTGGAGTAGGGTTCAACCCGCCAATGCCCAAAACCAGCTTTTTATTCATCCTTATGCGATTGATCCCAATGATGAGACTATAATGTATTATCCGGGTGGAACTGAGATGTGGCGAAATACCGAGATAGATCAGATTCCGGATGGAAATAGCGCCGGTGCAACTACAGGCTGGGAAAGCTTTGAGGGAACATCTTCATCGGGATATACGATTAGTACGCTGGAGGTGACCTCACTGAATCCGTCAAATCGCCTATATTATGGAGCATCCTCAGGTTCCGGGATACCAGAAATATTCAGGTTAGATGATGCTTCTAATTCTGATATGCCTACTGATATATCCATTTCGGATGCTTCATCTGGTGCTTACGTGCATGATATTGCCGTGAATCCCTATGACGGAGATGAGCTGATAGCAGTACTTTCAAATTATAATATCGTGGGATTATATCACTCGGCCGATGGCGGGGAGAACTGGACAGCGATTGAAGGAAATTTGGAAGGCGATTCACAAAATCCGGGTCCTTCAATACGGAACGCCGAAATTTTACCAACCGAAGAAGGGAATCTTTATCTGGTGGGTACCAGTACAGGGGTATATTCTACGATGACACTGGAAGGGGGAAATACCAATTGGATTCGTGAGTCGGATGACGGGTCGCCGGCAAGTATTGGTTATTCAGTTGCAGAATATATTATGGCACGTCCCTCGGATGGAACTATTGCGGTAGGTACACACGGCCGCGGTATCTTTGTGGGAAGAACGGATGTTGGGAATATTGCACCTGATCTATTGCCGATGGTTGAGGAAACGCTTGATGTCAATAACAGCTGGCAGCTTGTAGGATCGCCGATGGCTTCTGATTCAGATGTTGAACCCGGAAATGACCTGCAGCTGTTTGAATTTTCCGGGACTTACAAGTCAGCTTCGGACATAACTTCCCACAATGGATATTGGGCAAAGAGTCGTTCGGGTTCGGAGATTGTCTATAACGGACGGGCTGATACTTCTGCCACCATTGCGCTGGAGGAAGGCTGGAATCTTATCGGTGGTGTTGCTGATACGGTGGGAGTTTCGGCTATTAATGATCCTAATGGTATATTAAGCGCTTCTGATATTTTTGAGTTTGTGGATGGAAGCTATCAAGCCGCAACTGATATAAAATCATTACAGGGCTATTGGATTCAGGCTAATCAGGCCGGAGAAATTGAGATTGCTCCAGAAAGCTCCTCCGGAAAAACCCAGCCTCTAATAGCATCGAATCAACTTGGCAGGATAACGTTTAGCATAGGCAATGCTAAGCAGCAGTTTTATATTTCAGAACAGCCGTTAAGCAAGACAGAGCGAGAACAATTTATGATGCCGCCAATGGCTCCTGAAGCGGTTCTGGATGTGCGAAGTACAGAGGGATTGCGCGTGGCCGAGGGAAGTGAAACAGAATTGCAGTTTACCGCAAGCAGTTATCCGGTTACAGTTTCGGGTGCTTCATCTAATAGGGGTCATTATATTGTAAAAGGAATAACTGGCCGGGATACAGTTTATTATGATGTAACCGGTAATGCTCAAACACAGATTCAACATCCCCATGAGAAGATGGTTCTGACCAAAGCAACGGGGGGTATACAGATAACAGAGCACAACCTGTTGCCTAACTATCCCAATCCCTTTAATCCCGAAACACAAATTCGATACCAGGTAGCATCGCAGGCGCAGGTTACCCTTGAGGTTTATGATGTGCTGGGCAGAAAGGTGCGTACGCTGGTTGATGAGCCCCACGCAGGTGGTTCATATACGGTCAGCTTTGACGGCAGTAATCTTTCCAGTGGAATGTATTTTATACATCTTAAGGCCGGACAAACCGTTAAATTGCAGAAGATGACTCTTATAAAATAGCCTTTCAGCTGTTAGAGGCGCGTAATTGAATGATGTGGAACTATTAAATCTAAATCAGATAAAACTACTTCTGACACATGTAAATATGTGGTAACTTAATTTGCATAACTTTTGTTACACCCTTACCCTATAAAAAATATTTAAAATAAAAATTCACACTTAAGAGGAGTTCATTATGAAATTTTCTAAAAGCATTTTAGCAATAATTGCAGTTGTCTTAACGCTGGGAATTATGCCCCAGTCGAGTATAGCCCAAACCAGTATCGGGGCTTCCTACGAAATTAGAAATGAGGAGCCGAAAAATGGTTTAGGCCTGCGGCTTGAGCGTGAAATTCTTAAAAAACTTCCCATAGTAAATCTTTCTCTAAGAGGCCACTTCAGTTATTTTAATGATGATATTTCATATGAGAACAGAACATATTCTACTGATATAACCAATTATGATTATGGCTTAGCGGCTGTAGGTGGTGTTTCTCTCGGTTTATTAAGTCCATATGTGGGACTGGGATTGGGAGCTTCTACTTTAGATGTGAGTCGGGATAATCTTCCGTCAGGATCTCCTTTGAATGCAGAAGATAATGATAGTGCTATCTATTGGAACGGTTTTGTGGGGGCTGAAGTGAGTCCAATACCGATGATTAAACCATTTGTCGAATATCGTTTTGAAGATATTTCTAATTACAGTGATGAACTTTCTGATATTCAAAATAGCACCGGAAGGCTTATTTTTGGAGTTTCATTGTCATTCTAAAAAATATACATAAGTTCAAAAGGCGGGCGTTATATTAAGGCGTCCGCTTTTTTATTTTAATTAATTTAGTGATTGCTAAATAAGTATACAGTCCCTTTTTTGAATGCAAAGGGCGTTGGTATTGTTCTTACTACCAATGAAAGCGCTTAAAAACTTCTTTGTGTAAGCTATATGGCAGATACAAAAACGAAATATGATATTGATCTGGACAGCTACATTCTGGATCCTCCTCAGCAAGAGGATCTTGATGAGCTGTTAAGAGTATGCCGTGAAAATTTGGAAGAGGTTGACGAAGACCTTGTTTCCCGCGCATTCAAGCTCTGCTATGTATCACACGAGGGTATTGATCGTGCCTCCGGTGAGCCCTACTACTATCACCCGGTATCTGTGGCGAAAATTGTGGCATCAGAAATTAATATTGATGACGTTTCGGTCGTTGCCTCGCTGCTGCATGACACGGTCGAAGATACGGAGGTGACGCTCGATGATATCAAAGAAAAATTTGGCGATACGGTTTCGCATCTTATTGACGGTGTGACAAAGATTTCGGGTGTTTTTAAGAGTCGCAACACCAAGCAGGCCGAAACCTTTATGAAAATGCTTCTGTCGATGGCAGAAGATATCCGCGTGGTGTTAATTAAGTTTGCGGATCGACTGCACAATATGCGTACCATACAGCATCTGCCGCGCGAGAAGCAGATGCAAAAAGCCTCAGAGACGATGGAACTGTATGCTCCGTTGGCCCATCGTTTTGGGCTTTTTAATATCAAAAGTGAGCTCGAAGATCTTTGTTTTAAAGTAATTGATCCTAATTCCTATAAATTTATTGCTCGTAAGCTTCGGGAAAAGAAAGAAGCCCGGGAAGCTTTTATCGAGGAGTTTATGGATCCCATCGAGGAAGAATTGGATGATCAGGGTTTTACGTTTGAGATGAAAGGGCGTCCCAAGCATATTTATTCAATTTTTCGAAAAATGCAGCGCCAGCAAAAGCCCTTTGAGGAAATTTACGATCTTTTTGCTATTCGCATTATTCTCGAGGAACCTCACACTAAAGAGGACTGCTGGCGCGTGTATTCTATTATTACTGATTGGTATACGCCTATTCCCAAGCGGTTTCGTGATTTTATTTCGGTGCCTAAAGCCAATGGCTATCAATCGTTGCATACAACGGTTATTACCAAAAAAGGACGCAAAGTTGAAGTGCAGATACGCACCCGCCACATGGATGATATCGCTGAAAAAGGGGTGGCTGCACACTGGAAGTATAAAGAGGGCAAAGAAGGCGGCTCTGAAACGCTGGATAAGTTTGTCCACTGGGTGCGCGATGTATTGGATAATCCTCGTCCCGATGCGGCAACCGAATTTGTTAAGGATTTTCAGCTGAATTTATATCAGGATGAAATATATGTGTTTACCCCCGACGGTGAGCTAAGAACGCTGCCGCAGGGAGCGACGCCTATTGATTTTGCTTTCGATATCCACAGTGAGATTGGAGAGCGGGCTATTGCGGCAAAAGTGAATGGTAAAATGGCACCGCTTCGCCAGAAATTGGATATCGGTGATCAGGTGGAAATCATTACGGGAAATAAGATCAATTTAAATCCCGATTGGATCAACGATGTTGTTACGCACAAGGCAAAGTCGAGAATTCGGCAGTACATCAAACAGAAAGAACGTCAGACGGCTGACGAGGGACGTGAAATCTGGGAGAAGAAAGCCAAGCGCGCTAATATTGAAATATCAGAACAGGATCTTACGCGCATTGCCCAAAAGCTGAAATTCGATTCTACGCAGGATCTGTTTTACGATATCGGAAAGGGCAGTTTTGATGTTAATGAGCTCTACGATGTTGTTAAACAGTTTACCAGTAAGGGACGCATTGAGGAGAAGGAGGATGAAGATAAGCCGGCTCCCGCAACGGAAGAGGAAATCCAAGAGACCTATATTAATGCTGCCCGGTCGATTAGCGATGACAAAGCACTGGTGATCAATGGTGAGCTCACCAACGTTAAATACAGCTATGCCAATTGCTGTAATCCCATTCCAGGTGATGATGTAATGGGATTCATCAGCCGAACCGGTGATGTGAAAGTGCATCGCTCAAATTGCAAAAATATTCATCATCTGATACAAACCGATGGCGAACGTATTGTGGATGTATCCTGGGCGAAAAATATTGACTCCAAATTTCTTGGTGCTGTTAAGGTGGTCGGTGAAGATCGCGTGGGTATGATTAACGACATTACCGATGTGCTTTCGAAGTCGCTTGAAACGAATATGAAAAGTATCAACGTAAATAGCGACAGTGGTATGTTTGAAGGCATTCTTACGGTCTATGTTGATGATATTGACCACCTCGGCCGTATTATCAATAAGTTGCAGAAGGTGGGAGGCGTAAAAAGTGTATTCAGGTACGAATAAGTCATTGTTTTCGTTACTACTTATCGAAGAAGATCATTTTTATCTCTGGGATAAAAGTAATATCATCAACCAGATAAAAAATTAGTGCTTTTCCACTATTGGAGACCAGGGACAAGAATAAAATAGTGGCGAATTACAGAGTTAAAAAGATCATTTTCAGATTATGATAACCTATACCAAAAGAGATATTGTAAGACGCGTTGCTGAGCAGATGGACGAACCAATGGTTCAGTCTGATCCATGGGTGAATGCAGTGTTGGACGCACTGCGCGAAACGATGATGGATGCAGATCCAACATGTCGGATTGAATTACGCGATTTTGGTGTTTTTGAAGTGAAAAAGACCAAAGCGAAGCCGAAAGCACGAAATCCGCGCACAAACGAAGAAATTTATGTGCCGCCTCATCGCAAAACACATTTTAAACCCAGTAAACTTTTAAAAGAATTTTTAAAGCAACCTCTTGATGAAGAGGAAGTAGAAGAAATGGAAGATTAGCCGTGGCAGAATATGGAAGAATAGTCGGTATCGATGTAGGAACAAAATGGATTGGCTTAGCCCGTACCGACTTACTAAAAACAGTCGCCAATCCCATAGGAACCTATCATGTTGATGACGTTTTTGAAGCGCTTGGTGAACAGGTTGCAAATGAAAACGTTGAGAAAATTGTGGTAGGATGGCCGCTTACTCCCGAAGGGGATGAAGGCAGGGCCATCAAGATGGTTGAGGAATTCCTGGCCAAGCTTGAGACACAATTCCCCGATATCGAAATAGCTAAAATTGATGAGCGCTATACTACAAAAGAGGCTGTTCGAGCAATGGTCGAAGCAGGCGTCCCTAAAATGAAACGTCGCGAATCTGACCGTGTCAATCAGGCCGCTGCCGCTATTATTCTCCAGAAATATATTGAACTTGTAAAAGCAGATAATGTCCGTATTACCGATCGTTACATATGATGACGAAGTGCTTCACAAAGAAGCAAAACCCGTCGAAAAAAATACTTCTGAAATACAGCAACTTATCGACGATATGTTCGATACTATGTACAATTCTGATGGAGTCGGACTTGCTGCTCCACAGATAGGGGAATTGCTCCGGATATTTGTAGCTGATGCCGGTCCCTTGACAGAAGAAGAGGGAGGCAGTAAATATGGGCCTATGGCATTTATCAATCCTGAGATCAGCTTTCAAAGTGAAGAGAAAGTTGATATGGAGGAAGGGTGCCTCAGCATACCGGGCGTTAACGCATCAGTAACCCGTCCCGAAAAAATTGTAGTAAACTATCTGGACCGTGATTTTAATGAGCAGAAACTGGAAATCGACGGTTGGCTGGCTAGAGTAATACAACATGAAACCGATCATCTTGACGGCATTTTGTTTTTGGATCATCTTTCCATGTTTAAACGCAAATTATTGAGTTCTAAGCTCAAAGATATTGACAAGGGACGTGCCGAGATAGATTATCCTACCGTTCCCAAAAAGCAAAAGGCCACATAGAGGTTCTTATGCGCATTGTATTCATGGGCTCTCCGGATTTTGCGATTCCCAGCCTGGAGAAATTGCACCAATCAGACCACGAAATTGTATCAGTTGTAAGTAATGTGGATAAGCGGCGCGGTCGACGTGCAAAACCTTCACCAACGGCTGTAAAAAGAAGAGCACTTGAACTGGATTTGCCGGTTATTGAAGTAGAAGAACTTGACGACTCCCGCTTTTATGATAAGCTCAAGGCATTAAACGCTGATCTGTTTGTTGTTGTTGCATTTCGCGTTTTGCCACCGAAAATTCTTGATCTGCCCCAAAAAGGGTCGATTAATCTGCATGCTTCACTGCTTCCCAAGTATCGAGGAGCTGCTCCCATTCATTGGGCAATTATGAATGGAGAAGAGAAGACCGGCTGTACGGTGTTTTTTCTGGATGAAAAAGTTGATACCGGGAATATCATTGTGCAGCGAGAAACCGATATTGGTCCCAATGAGACTACGGGCGATGTGTACGAGCGCCTTAAGAAAATGGGCAGTGAATTGTTATTGGATGCTGTCGATCAGATAGAACAGAATTCCTATCAATTGATGGAACAGGATCACGATAAAGCAACGCCGGCGCCTAAATTATTTACAGAGGATTGTAAGATTGATTTTAGTAAAACGGCCGAAAAGGTTCACAATAAAATCCGTGGTCTTAGCCCATTTCCAACGGCATGGGCTATGCTGGACGATCTGAAGTTTAACATGTACCGATCAGAAATGGGTCCTTCCATAGATTTAGCTCATGGACGCCTGCAGATGTATAATGATGATCTTATTGCGGGTTGTAAAAACGGAAGCGTAGTACTGAAAAAAGTACAACTGGAAGGTAAAAAGCGAATGAGCGGGAAGGATTTTATGAACGGCTATAACGGCCATGGAATGCTTCATTAAAATATCCCAAAAAGGAAATTTATTTTGACAAATAATCAGATAATTGTCATATAATCACTTTCACTTTTATCCTACAATAAAATAATGTTGATATGGAGTTATCACCACTGCTGGATGCCGCAAAAAATGGAGACTTGGCCCAATTAAAGAAGCTCAGTGAAGATGAGTATGATGTAAATGAGACTGCAAAAAATGGGGTCACTGCACTTATTTTAGCAGCTGAAAATAACCAGGCCGAGGTTGTCGATTTTTTATTGGATGAGGGTGCTGATGTTAATGCCTCAACATCAATGGGGGGCACAGCTGTTAGCAGGGCAGCCGAAAATGGACATGTCGATATTATTCAAAAGTTGTTGAACCACGGAGCTAAGGCCGGTGACTTGAGTCTTATTGCCGCGGCCCGCGAAGGAAATTTAGAGGCCGTTAAACTATTGGTCGAAAATGGTGCTAATGTTAATGCTGAGCAGAGATGGGGGCAGACTCCTTTAATGCTTGCTGCCAGAGAAGGTCATTCCGATATTGTTAATTATTTGCTGGCAAACAAGGCAAAGATAAAAGTGAAAGACAAAGATGGTCATTCAGCCCTGTCACTGGCTTTGGATAATGATAATGTTGAAGTCGCAAGTCAATTACGGCGGGCCGGTGCAAAGGCCGATGCTGCCAATGAACAAGAATCTGATCTGGATGATGAAGATGGTGATGATCTTCTTGATACAGATGAGATTGATGATTTAATAGATGAAGAAGAGATTTCCGAAGATATCGATCTGGATGAAGATTAGTGGCAAATTAATTAAGGAATAGTTTACAAAAGATCGTTTGAACTCTTATTTTTAGTTGAAAGTCAATAACACGCGATTTTAATATCGCGAGAACTTTAACGAAGTAACGAAAAGGTTACAATTTATGAGTAAAATTAATATAGGTATTAATGGTTTTGGGCGCATTGGAAGATTGGTAGCGCGATCTATTATGGCGTACCACAAAGATGAAATTAATATTGTAGGTGTTAACGATTTAATGGATGCTGAGACGCTTGCCTACCTCTTTAAACGTGATTCTGTTCACGGTACTTATCCGGGTGAGGTAAGCCATACTAAGAACAGTATTACGATTGATGGAATGAAGATTGGAGTTTCAGCAGAAAAGGACCCTTCCAATTTGAAATGGGGAGAGCGCGGTGCTGATATTATTGTAGAATCAACGGGGTTCTTCCGCACAAAAGAAGAGGCATCCAAACATTTGGAAGCAGGTGCTGAGAAGGTAATCATTTCTGCTCCGGCAAAAGGTGACGGTGATGTAAAAACCGTAGTGCTGGGGGTAAATGATGATATTATTGATGACAACGCCCAAATCTACTCCAACGCCAGTTGTACGACCAATTGTCTGGCGCCGATGGTAAAAGTTCTTGATGATAGCTTTGGCCTTGAAAAAGGATTTATGACCACAACCCATGCGTATACGGGTAGCCAAAATATTCTGGACGGTCCGCACAAGGATCCTCGTCGTGGACGTACCGCTGGATTAAATTTAGTACCAACAACAACTGGAGCTGCGCAAACGGTAGAATTAGTGATGCCCGAAATTAAGGGTAAGTTAGATGGAAGTGCTGTTCGGGTTCCTGTTGCGGATGGTTCACTGACTGATCTTACGGCCATTCTTAGTAAGGATGTTACCGTTGAACAGGTTGACAAGGCGTTCAAGGATGCTGCTAATGGTGCCATGAAAGGGGTATTGGCTTATTCAGAAGAAGAGTTGGTTTCTACTGATATTTTAGGTGATCCCCATTCTTGTATTTATGACAGCGGCTTTACCAAAGCGAACGGCAACCTTGTTAAAATTCTTGCCTGGTACGATAACGAAGCAGGATATTCGGCTCGTACTGCTGATTTAATCAAAAAAATTGCATAAATCTAAGATTAAGATATAGTCCACTTCAGAAGTGGACTATATCTAATTTAATATCCCTTAACGGGACGTAGCGCAGTCCGGTAGCGCACTTCGTTCGGGACGAAGGGGTGTCCCGATTATTCGGGATCGTCCCGACAATAAAGGTCAGATTTATTCTGGCCTTTTTCTTTTTAATAGTCTAGTTGAAGCTTATGATTGATTGGAAACAGGTAAATGAATACGCAGGAAAAGGTAATCCTGAACCGCCGAGAAGAGTTGAAAAAAATGATGAAGAGTGGAAGCAAGAACTTACCGACGAGCAGTTTTATGTAACTCGAAAGCATGGTACGGAGCGGCCGGGGACAGGCGAATATTGCGAAAGTCACAAGCCGGGTTTGTATGCCTGTGTTTGTTGTGGCACAGAGCTCTTTGATTCTACCGATAAATTTGAGTCAGGCTCGGGCTGGCCCAGTTTTGGGGAGCCTGTAAAAGATAATGTCGTTAAATATGAAGAAGACTACAGCCACGGAATGCAGCGCATTGAAGTATTATGTAATGTCTGTGATGCACATCTGGGGCACGTTTTTCCTGATGGACCCAAACCCACGGGACTGCGATACTGCGTGAATTCAGCATCATTGCAGCTTGTCGCAACAGAGTAAACCGAATAAGCGCTTCCTATATATTAATGCTTTTGGATGTATTCTCATTAGTTGTATAAAAATTGGAGTATTCTTTCTCTGCTTATTTAGAGTAAGTTTCCTGGTTTTAGATTGGGACTTAAATGTTTGTCGATTGCACTTCCTATCTCAGATGTAGTGGCACGGTATTCCTTTGTTGAATGACCATAAATGTCAGCGGTTCGAAATCCATCTTCCAGAGTACCTTTAATGGCTTCTTCAATTTCAAGGGCAGCTTCGGGCATATCCAGTGAGTAACGACACATAAGTGCGACTGAAGCAATGGCAGCTATCGGGTTAGCAGCTCTTTGTCCGGCAATATCGGGTGCCGATCCATGAACAGGTTCGTACATGGCAAACTCTTCGCCGAGACTGGCCGAAGGTAGCATACCAATAGATCCGGTAATCATAGAAGCCTCATCGCTGAGAATATCTCCAAACATATTGCCCGTTAGAATGACGTCGAACTGTTTGGGATTACGTACGAGCTGCATTGCGCAATTATCAACCAGCATGTGCTGGAGTTCTATTTCGGGCCACTGTTTGGCTGATTCCTGTACTGTTTTTCGCCACAACCGTGAAGAATCCAATACATTGGATTTATCCACAGAAATGATCTTTCTATTTCGATTTGCGGCTGTTTTAAAGGCGGCATGAGCTACCCGCTCAATTTCTTCGGTTGTATACGACAGGGTATCTACGCCCCGCTCCCCGTTTTCCGTTTGTTCGATAAATCGCGGCCTTCCAAAGTAAATTCCACCGGTAAGTTCACGGACAATCATGATATCCACCCCACTGACGATTTCTCGTTTCAATGGGGAGCTTTGCAGAAGTGATTTATAGGTGGTGATGGGGCGGAGATTTGCAAAAAGATCGAGCTCTTTTCGTAGTTGTAACAGAGCTGCTTCAGGCCGCTTATCTTTAGGTTGATCGTCCCACTTGGGACCTCCGACTGCGCCCAACAGCACTGCTGAACTTTCTTTGCATGCCTTAAGGGCTTCTTCCGTAAGGGGACGTCCGTAGCGATCGATGCTGGCGCCTCCCACCGGGAAGCTTCGAATCCTTAGTTTTTTGTTGTGCCGCTTGCAAACGGTTTGCAGTATTTTAATTGCTTCTTTGGTCACCTCCGGTCCGATACCATCGCCCGGTAATACAATAAGTTCTTTAGTTTTTGACATCAATCATTCCCTCCTTTCGTGCAAATTCAAAAATTCCACCAGCATTTACAATATTGGCCACACTTCCCAGTGGACGAATTTCGTAACTGGTATTCTGGGTGATATTTATTACCGTTTGTTTTTCGGGATGGATTTCAATTTGATCACCGGTTTTTACTTCCTGACTAAGGTCCTGAAGACTTTCATAGGGAATAACAAATCCGCCATCCACTGAATTACGATAAAAGATACGCGCGAAGGTGGGGGCTATAATGGCCTCAACACCGGCAATATCGAGCGAAGCCGGAGCGTGTTCACGAGATGATCCGCATCCAAAATTGGGACCGCCTACGATGATGGAAAACTCACTTTCAAATTGATCATCATCCACCAGTGGGATGTTTCCTTGCGGAAGCCCCGATTGCTTATCGGGAACCCCGGAAAGGGCATGTCGACCGTAAAATTTTCGTTCTTCGGGATCATCGAGGCTGTAAACAAGATGCTCGGCCGGAATAATTTGGTCGGTATCAATGTTTTTACCGAGCACAAACGCTTTTCCTTTAATAGTTTGATTTTGTTTTGACATAGCTATCAATAAGTAATGGGTTAGTAGGTTCTAAATAATAGTTTGGTGAATAAAAACGCGCGGATCCGTAATCTTTCCGGTAACGGCAGATGCAGCTACCGTATAGGGAGAGGCCAAATAGACTTCCGATTCTTTGGATCCCATACGTCCCGGGTAATTTCGGTTTGTGGTAGAAATACATACCTCCTGATTGTTGAGCCGGCCGAAAGTGTCGGAGGGTCCGCCAAGGCATGCCGCACATGAGGCCTGACCAATTTTGCAGCCGGCTTTTCTGAAGATATCGATTAGTGGTTTGCCGTTTACGGTTTCGGTTTCGAGTCCATCGGCAATTTCGGTAGTAGCGGGCACAACGTAAGTATCAATTTTGAGATCATTGCCGGCAATAATTTCGGCCGCGGCTTTAAAATCTGACAGCTTTCCACCCGTGCATGATCCGATGTATGCCTGATCCAGCGTCGTACCTTCGAGCTCAATAGCTTTTGCTTTATTATCGGGACTGTGTGGTTTGGCAACCATCGGAACCATCTCTTCTAAGTTATATCGATATTTGGAGTGATAGTTGGCATCGGGATCACTGTACACCGGTTCAAAAGGTTTGTCAGTGCGCTGTTTAACGTATGCTTCTGTTGTGGCATCGGGTTCCACAACGCCATTTTTGCCGCCCGCCTCAATTACCATGTTGGTGAGGGTCATACGGTCTTCCATTGTCATGCAGCTTATTCCCGGTCCTCCGAATTCCATGGTGCGGTAAGTGGCTCCATCAACACCAATATCGCCAATAATTTGCAGGATGATATCTTTGGCCATCAAATAGGGAGGCATGGAGGTGCCGTGAAATTCAAAACGCATAGTCTCGGGTACTTTTACCCAAAGTTGACCGGTACCCATAATAAAGGCCGCATCGGTGTTGCCAATGCCTGTCGCAAATTGTCCGAACGCCCCGGCGGTACAGGTATGCGAATCAGTGCCAAAAAGTATTTCGCCGGGACGGGTAAATCCCTCTTCGGGCAGGGCAATATGA
Source organism: Fodinibius sp. (assembly GCF_034521915.1). Taxonomy (GTDB): domain Bacteria; phylum Bacteroidota; class Rhodothermia; order Balneolales; family Balneolaceae; genus Fodinibius. The sequence goes on along the minus strand of NZ_JAXHLU010000001.1, from coordinate 351,882 downwards.
CAAACGCCTTTGTAGTCTTCAGATCCCACATCATAAAAATAGGGCAGGTCTTGATCTGCGGCAAAAGCTCTCAGGATATCCACATTACGATTAGCGTATTTGTCTTCGGTAAAAATATAGTGGTCAGGAATAATGACGAGCTTTTCTTTATCCCAAACGCGGGCACCTTCGCCAAATTGGTCTTTAAAAATAGAGATAGAGGGCGGGCCACATACATCGTGTGTCATAAGTACATCCACGTCTACCCATACGCTTTCACCGGGTTCCACGGATGCGGCACCGCTGTGATTCGCTAAAATTTTTTCTGTAAGAGTCATTCCCATAATGCTAAATGTTTTAATATTAAGTAGTTAGAAATTTTAAATTTGTTTTTCAGTTGAAATTGATCAGGTATCAGGCCCCTTAGTCATCAGTATTCAGCTATCAGCAGCAACTACCTGACAAATAGCTGACGGCTGACAGCTTCTCTGTTTGCGCGGGAGCTGTACTCTTCGAAATAATTTATAGGGTTCTGATATCGTCTCCGGATATTTTTCTTTGGGGTAATGTTTGGCTGATAAGATTTAGCAAGTCTTTTTCGCTGACTTTCTTTTTCTCATCAGCAAGATCAGTGAATTTCATGTATACTTGGTTCAATTTGTCCTTGGTAAGGGCATACCCCATTTTTTGCAGTTTTTTGTCCAGTGCAAAACGGCCTGAATGCTTGCCGAGCACAATTTTATTGCTTTTAAGTCCTACCGACTTGGGTGTCATTATCTCGTAAGTCATAGGATTGTTAAGCACCCCGTGCTGATGAATGCCCGCTTCGTGAGCAAAAGCGTTATCGCCTACAACGGCTTTGTTTGGCTGCACTTTGTGACCCGTAATTTCTGATAATAACTTACTGGATGGCACAAGCTGCTCGGTTACAATATTCGTGCTCATTTCTTCCTCACGGGTGGCAATAGCCATCACAATTTCTTCGAGTGATGCATTGCCGGCGCGTTCTCCAATTCCATTGATGGTGCATTCAATTTGCTGTGCGCCATTTTTCAAAGCCATAAGCGAATTGGCAACACCTACGCCAAGGTCATTGTGGCAGTGGACACTTAGAGTAGCTTGGTCAATATTAGGGACTTCTCGTCGAATGCTTTTAATGAGTTGGCCAAATTCCCAGGGCATGGCATAGCCTACCGTATCGGGCACATTGATGACGTTAGCTCCCGCATCGATGACGGCTTCAAATATTTCGAACAAAAACTCGGGATCGCTTCGTGAGGCATCTTCAGCCGAAAACTCAACTTCATCGCAGTATTGTTTAGATAATTCAACAGCTTTTATTGCCGATTCCATCACCTCTTTGCGATTTTTTTTGAGCTTGTACTTCATATGAATATCAGAAGTGGCAATAAAAGTGTGAATGCGCGGTTTAGCAGCCGGTTCCAGTGAGGCTGCCGCTCGTTCGATGTCTTTTTTAGTAGTGCGGCAAAGGGCCGCCACTGTGCTTTGAGTGATGTTTTTGCTGATTTCACGCACGGTATTAAAATCACCTTCCGAAGCAATGGGGAAGCCGGCTTCGATAACGTCAGCTTGCATGCGTTCGAGCTGAAGGGCAAGCCGCAGTTTTTCATCTTGATTCATGCTGAATCCGGGAGATTGTTCACCGTCGCGAAGGGTCGTATCAAAAATTTGAATTTGTGTACTCATAATAGTGATCAGGTGGATTTTTAATCGACGTTTGTACAATAATTTTTTGGTGATCGTGGAGTAGGTACAATAGATTTAAGGCAGTCAGCAGACTGCGTAGCTGGGGCTTTGGTAGTCGGTTTAACAAAGTCATGTTATATAGCTTTTTGATTATGTGTTCGATATTGTTGTGATAAATAGTAGTTAAAACTGTCTGATAAGGCTTCCCAACTGGCGTCAATGATATTTCTGGAGACGCCAACAGTGGTCCATGAATCCTGGGGATGAGCCGAGTCGATAAGTACCCGTACCTGTGCGTCAGTTCCATCTCTTTGATTGAGAACCCGCACTTTGTAATCCTGTAGGTGCATGTCTGCAATTTCCGGATAGAAGCGATGCATTGCTTTGCGGAGTGCTTTATCGAGGGCATGAACGGGGCCACTGCCTTCCGCAGCACAGTGTTCCATCTGTCCATTTACGGAAAGACGAATTGTGGCTTCGGTTCGGGAGGTGCCGGAGATATTCTTCTCTACAATAATCCGGAAGCCCTCGAGCGAGAAAAATTCCTCATATTGATCCTTCATTTTTTTGACGAGCAGTTCAAACGAAGCCTCTGCGGCCTCAAACTGGTAGCCATTATTTTCCATCTCTTTAAGCTTATCTACGATCGCAGAAATTTCATTACTATCATTATTTACGTCGATGCCCAGTTGGCTGGATTTAAATCGTATATTGCTTTTGCCTGATAAATCAGAAACAAGAACGCGTCGTTTATTGCCCACCTTCTTGGGAGGGATATGTTCGTAGGTTTCTTCATTTTTCATCACTGCGCTCACATGGATGCCGCCTTTGTGAGCAAAAGCACTTTTACCCACATAGGGTTGACGGTCGTTGGGATTTAGATTCGCAACTTCGCTCACAAAATGAGAGAGCCCCGCAAGGTGAGCCATATTATCTTCGGGCACACAGTAATAGTTTTGTTTAAGCTGTAGATTGGGGATAATGGAACAGAGATTGGCATTGCCACATCGCTCCCCATACCCGTTGATAGTACCCTGTACATGAGTGCACCCGGCATTTACAGCCGTTATAGAATTGGCCACGCCAAGCTCACAGTCGTTGTGAGCGTGAATTCCAACTTCTGTATTTATATGCTTTTGAACTTCTGTAATAATTCGGGTGATATCCGCCGGAAGCGTACCACCATTGGTATCACAAAGTACAATCGTATCAGCACCGGCCGTTTCGGCGGCTTTGATAGTATTCAGGGCGTAATTGGGATTGGCTTTATAGCCATCAAAAAAGTGTTCGGCATCATATATAACTTCTTTGTGATGCTCTTTGAGATAGTGCACCGAGTCGTGAATGATACGGATATTTTCTTCCGCCGTAGTTTGCAAGGCTTCATTTACATGAAGCAGCCAGCTTTTGCCAAAGATCGAAACCGTTGGCGTTTCCGCTTCAATAAGTCTCTGGATATTCGGATCATTGTTGGGATCTGTGTCGGTCCGGCAGGTACTGCCAAATGCCACAATACGAGCGTGTTCAAAAGTGTGCTCGCGGGCCCGGGCAAAGAATTCCATATCTTTGGGATTGGAGCCCGGCCAGCCTCCTTCGATGTAGTCGATGCCAAAACGGTCGAGTCGCTTGGCGATGCGCAGTTTGTCCTGAGCTGAAAAAGCTACCTTTTCGCCCTGCGTGCCGTCCCGGAGCGTAGTATCAAATGTGTAGATTTTCTGATCCATTATTCAGCGGCCTCGTCAACTTCACTTTCCTCTTCCAAAATTCCTTCCATCATAGAGCGCAGTTGTTTGCCCACTTTTTCAATCTGATGGTCACCTAACTGTGATCGCAACTGCTTGAGATTGGGAATGCCATCTTCATTTTCTTTGATCCATTCGTCGGCGAAAGCCCCGTTTTGTACCCGCTTGAGCACGTTTTTCATCCGCTCCTTGTTGACTTCATCAATGACTTCCGTTCCACGAGTAAGTCCGCCGTATTCAGCGGTATCACTTACGGAGTAATACATGCGTTCAATGCCGCCCTCGTACATCAGATCCACGATAAGTTTGAGCTCGTGCAGGCACTCGAAATAGGCAATTTCGGGTTGATATCCCGCTTCGGTAAGTACTTCAAAGCCCTGTTTTACCAGTTCAGAAACGCCTCCACAAAGTATGGCCTGTTCGCCAAAAAGGTCGGTTTCGGTTTCTTCTTTAAAAGTGGTTTCCAAGACGCCTGCGCGGGTGCCTCCAATAGCTTTGGCGTAGGCCAGTGCGGTATCTTTGGCGGTTCCCGTATAGTCTTGGTCCACGGCAATAAGGCAGGGTACGCCCGATCCCTTTTTATAAACTCTGCGCACCAGGTGCCCCGGACTTTTGGGAGCGATCATAAATACATCCACATTCGAGTCGGGTTGTATTTGATTAAAGTGGATATTGAAGCCGTGGGCAAATGCAAGGGCATTGCCATCAGAAAGGTTCGGTTTTATCTCTTGCTCATATACATTCGCCTGGTATTGATCGGGGATAAGCACCATTACAATATCTGCTTTCCGAGCTGCTTCGGCAATTGAGTAAACATCAAGACCTTTATTTTTGGCCTCAGTGCGTGATGAACTGTCCTTCCGAAGACCCACGACCACATCTACGCCGCTATCTTTGAGATTTAATGCGTGTGCATGACCCTGACTTCCATATCCAATGATGGCTACCGTTTTATCAGTCAGAAATTTGAGATCTGCATCTGCGTTATAATATGTTTTTGCTTCCATAATAGATATTAATTGAGTATTTGTTGTTAAACTGATCCTTTGAATTCTCTTTTAAGTGCTACAGTACCGGTTCGTGCCAGTTCGATAATGCCGAATGGACGTACCATGCCGATAAATGCGTTGATCTTGTCGCGATTGCCGGTGATTTCTATGGCCAGGTTATCTGGACTGATGTCGATAATTTTGGCGCGAAAAATATCGGTAATCTGCATTATTTCGGATCGTGCCGACCGCTGTGCCTTAACTTTTACCAGCGCCATTTCGCGTTCTACAAAGCTTTGATGGGTGAGATCGGAAACCGTTACCACATCGATAATTTTATGCAGTTGCTTAGTGATTTGCTCGATAATTTGCTCATCACCGTGCGTGGTAATAGTGATTCGTGCCAGCCCTGTCTCTTTTCCTGATCCAAAACTGATACTGTCGATTTCAAACCCCTTGCTGCTGAAAATCCCGATAATGCGAGAAAGCGCATTGAGGTTATATTTTACCACCACCGAAAGGGTGTGCTTTTTTGGGCTGGTTGCTGTACCGTTCTGTGTTGAGCTCATTCCTTATCCCCCAAAACCATTTCATTTAATGCCGCTCCCGAGGGTACCATCGGATAGCAATTTTCACGTTCGTCAACCCGGAAATCCATAACAACCGGGCGATTGTCAATTTCCATAGCCTTGGAAAGCACTTGCTCCATCTCATTTTTATTGGATGCCCGGAACCCGGCGGCACCATAACTTTCAGCGAGTTTGACAAAATCAGGATTCCCTTTTTTGAGAATAGAATGACTGTATCGCTCATCGTAAAATAGTTCTTGCCATTGCCGTACCATGCCAAGGCATTCGTTGTTCATGATGGCAATCTTGAGGGGCACTTCGTACTCCACGGCCGTTGCCAGTTCATAGGCTGTCATCTGAAATCCACCATCACCGGTAATGCATACAACCGGACGGTCGGGACAGCCAAAATAAGCTCCCAGCGCGGCAGGAAAACCATAGCCCATAGTGCCCAGTCCACCCGATGAGATCCACGAGCGGGGATAGTTGTAGGTATAATGTTGAGCAGCCCACATTTGGTGTTGCCCTACATCGGTCACTACAATGGCTTCTCCGTTGGTGATGTCAGAGATCGATTCCATCATCTGCTGCGGTTTAATTTTGTTGTCCTCATCAGGTATTTTCAGCGGATGTTCCTCTTTCCACTTATTGATGGTTTCCCACCAATCATCGGTCTCTGGCTTGTTCAGTATGCTTGTCAATTTCCGGTAAAACGTGTTTTACATCACCGACAATGGGCACGTCAACTGCTACATTTTTTCCGATGTTCGCGGGATCAATATCAATGTGTATTTTCTTTGAGTGGGGAGAAAATCCCTCCAGATTGCCGGTAACGCGATCATCAAACCGGGCCCCAACAGCAAGCAGAACATCGCATTCGGTCGTGGCCATATTGGCATAATAGGTGCCGTGCATGCCCAGCATTCCAAGCGATTGCGGCTTGCTTTCTGGAAAGCCGCCTAATCCCATAAGGGTAGTGGTAACGGGAATATTGTGATTTTCGGCCAGGGCGGTAAGCTCTTTCCAGGCCTCACCAAGGATGACTCCACCGCCGGCATAAATCAGGGGTTTTTTGGCTTCACTAAGCAATTCAGCAGCTTTTTGGATTTGCGTGAAATGACCTTTTTTGGTGGGTTTGTAACTTGGGATCGATACTTTATGGAGTCCGCTAAACCGTCCTTTTGCTTGAAGCATATCCTTGGGAAGATCCACTAATACAGGCCCCGGACGTCCACTGGTAGCAACATGAAAGGCTTCGCGAACCGTCTTTTCCAGCTCATCCACATCTTTAACCAGGTAATTATTCTTTGTGATGGGACGCGTAATGCCAACAATATCTGCTTCCTGGAAAGCATCATTGCCGATCATTTCTCTGGGAACTTGTCCGGTAAAAACGACGATCGGTATTGAATCCATTGCCGCTGTTGCAATGCCTGTTACGGTATTTGTACCGCCCGGACCCGATGTCGCCATTACTACGCCCGGTTTGCCCGTGGCTCTGGCATATCCATCGGCGGCATGCGAGCCGGCCTGTTCGTGTCTGATGAGAACATGGTTGATATCATTATTGTCAAACAGCTCATCATAAAGGGGTAAAACGGCACCGCCCGGATAGCCGAATACGGTATCAACATTGAGGTCTTCCAGTGTTTTAATGAGAATACCAGCTCCGTTTAATACGGGTGATGGCTTTTCTGTGACAGATTTCTTTTGGTTCTTATGGTTGCTTGTATTTGCTTTTGCAGATTCCATGTGACCTCGCAGATATACTTTTCCCGCCAGAGGTCAGAAGAAAGTTTAAATATGATCAGGAATTCAGTTTCTAACCTCTGGCTGTTATGGTTAGTTAATAATTAGGATTAGGTTAATAATGCCAGAAATTAGAATAGATAGAATAATTAGTAGGTTTAGCAGACCTATTACAGACTCTATACTAATTATTTCTACTATAGAAGAGATAGAAACAGCTAAAGAAGTGAAGGGAGAGAGCAACGAATGTACAAGCAACATAAAAATACCATCAGCATTGAACAGATCGGAAAATACTCCCGATTGTTTGTCTAATGCGTTAATATTTATTGCTTGTGAATTCAATTTCAGCTATTTCTTTCAAATAAGAATCAATATTATAGGTAACGGATATTCTCTTGTCAAATTTAATTCTGATTACAGATTATTTGTATTGTTCTCTTGAATAATCTTTGGATTATTGTAGCTTTTTGTCTTTTTGTATAGAGAATATTTCAATCGTTTGGCAGTCTCTTATCACAAAATATAAATTGTCTAAAACGCCGTTTATGTCTCACAAGCTCAATAAATACAGTTCAAGACTTACAGAAAAAGAATCGCAGGTTGGCTCTCAGGCTATGCTTTATGGCGCCGGCCTTACCGATGATGATATGAAGAAGGCACAAGTCGGTATTGCCAGTACTGGGTGGGAGGGGAATCCATGTAATATGCATTTAAATGATCTTGCTGTGCACGTTCGCGACAGTGTGTGGGATGCGGGACTGGTTGGTTTTGTGTTTCACAGCATAGGTGTGAGCGATGGAATTTCGATGGGGACCCAGGGAATGAAGTATTCCTTACAGTCGCGCGAAATTATTGCGGATTCAATTGAAACGGTGATGCGAGCACAGTGGTACGATGGCAATATCTCGATTGTGGGATGTGATAAAAATATGCCGGGCTCAATTATGGCTATGGCTCGCTTTAATCGTCCTTCAATTATGGTATATGGAGGCACCATTCGACCGGGAAAATTAAATGGAAAAGATCTCGACGTGGTATCGGCTTTTGAATCTTATGGACAGTATTTGTCGGATGAGATAAGCAAGGATGAAATGCATGATGTGCTTCGGCACGCTTGTCCCGGGGCCGGAGCATGTGGTGGAATGTACACTGCTAATACGATGGCATCCGCTATTGAAACGATGGGAATGAGCTTGCCCTTCAGTTCCTCAATTCCTGCAACCCATCAGCAAAAAATAGAAGAATGCCAACGGGCGGGAAATGCTATATTTCATTTACTTGAGGAAGATATCAAACCACGTGATATTATTACTCGAAAGGCCCTGGAAAATGCAGTGACGATTACTGTCGCTCTGGGCGGATCAACTAATGCAGTGATGCATTTGCTGGCCATTGCCCGTTCTGCAGAAGTCCCATTTACGATTGATGATTTTCAAGAGATTAGTAACCAAACACCGTATTTGGCTGATTTAAAACCAAGTGGTAAGTATGTAATGGAGGATCTTTACAATGTGGGGGGCGTTCCGGCAGTGCAAAAATTGCTACTTGAAGAAGGATATCTGCACGGTGATTGCCTGACGGTTACCGGAAATACGCTTGAAGAAAATGTGGCGGATGTACCTGGTCTTTTTGAGGAACAGAATATTATTTCGCCCATCGATAATCCTATTAAAGAGACCGGCCACCTGCAAATTTTATACGGTAATTTGGCTTCGGAGGGAGCTGTTGCCAAAATTACGGGGAAGGAGGGCACGCGTTTTACCGGTACGGCGCGTGTATATAACTCCGAGGAGGAAAGCCTGAAAGGTATTGAAGGCGGAGAAGTCCAAAAGGGCGATGTGGTTGTAATCCGTTACGAAGGACCCTAAGGGTGGGCCGGGAATGCGCGAAATGCTTTCCATCACGGCCGCCATTATGGGGGCTGGCTTAGGGAAGGATGTGGCCCTGATTACCGACGGACGTTTTTCGGGTGGTTCGCACGGTTTTGTAATTGGTCATGTTACGCCGGAGGCACAGGTTGGAGGTGCTATTGCGCTAATAAAAGATGGGGATACGATTACGATTGATGCGGATACTCGGGAAATTGATGTTCACCTTTCAAAAGATGAGCTGGAAGAGCGCCGCAAGAATTGGGAGGCTCCACCTTTGGATGTAAAAAGCGGATCACTTTATAAATATGCCAAATTGGTTTCGTCAGCTTCCGAGGGTTGTGTTACGGATAGGTGAGAGCGTTCAAATCTTCAGGTATTTAAATTTTTGGAGAGTTGAGATAGAGAAATACTTTTTGGGTACTATTAAAGCCTGAAAAATAGAAAGCGCGGGAATTAATTCCCGCGCTAAAGATCGATATAGATTTTAGTACTCAAAGTAAATAACCTGAGTTAAAAACTAGGCCCTCGCGTATTTGGCTGAATCGAACACAAAACTCGAGTTCAGATAAAATGGCGTGGAGTGCTCTCGGTATTCGTTATGCTCGTTTAGGTGCGAATGGCTTTCTTTTTCGGTTTTTGAGAGCTTTCCGATATTAGCTGGATCTTATTTCATAACTGTAGGAGATCTCAGATCCTTTTTCGAGAGCCTTTGAAACCGAGCAATACTTGTCGAGTGACAGATCAATAGCTCGTTCCACCTTCTTTTCTTCGAGATCGCCGGTGAAAACAAAATTCAGCTGGATGGTCTTAAATTCAGAATAGGTTCCGGCGGATTGTTTATCACCATCGACGATGACTTGTAAATCTTCGAGTGGTTGTTTCTGCTTTTCCAGAATTCCAATAATATCGATAGCACTGCAGCCGCCAATTCCTGCGAGTAATAACTGCATGGGACTAAATCCTCCTTCGATTCCTCCTATTTCGGTTGTCCCATCCATGCGAATTTTGCCGCCTTCTTCATTTTGGGCTTCCATGTGCAAATCTTCAAGGTGATCGATCGTAATTTTCATAGTAGGTGGTTGTATTCTTTACTGATATTTTGCAGCCCAAAGTACAAAAACACCGATAGTAAGCAAAGAGTAGGGATGAAAATGGCAACCGGTTAATCTGCCTCTTGCTTTCTTGTTTAGTTCTTTTAATTTGCAGCGAATCAACCAGAAATAACGGGGGAATGATTTGAGTGACGAGACCAAGCAATTTGTACCGTATGTTCGAGCGGAGGATGATTATCCGCAAATAACATTTAAAGCGGTAATTCTGGGAATTTTGCTTTCGGCCATTTTGGCCGGTGCCAATGCCTATCTGGGATTAAAAGTGGGGATGACAGTCTCGGCCTCCATTCCGGCGGCCGTTATTTCCATGGCAGTATTACGGATGTTTAAAGAGTCAAATATCCTGGAAAACAATATTGTGCAGACGGCGGCATCGGCCGGTGAATCATTAGCTGCGGGAGTTATTTTTACCTTACCCGCCCTTATTTTGCTCCGCTACTGGTCAGACTTTCCTTTCCTCGATACCATGGCCATTGCCATGTTTGGCGGGATTCTTGGAGTACTTTTTACTATTCCACTGCGAAGAGCTCTCATCATCGAGAAGAAGCTTAAATTTCCGGAAGGCGTTGCTACCGGTGAGGTGTTGAAGGCGGGGACCGAAGGTGGTAAGGGTATTGTACAAATTGCCTGGGCCGGTCTGGCTGCCGCACTGTATAAATTGGGACAAACAGGATTTAAATTGTTTTCGGGATCAGTAAGCGGATCGGTGACAGCTGGTAAATCTATCTTCGGGATGGGGACAGAACTGTCGGTGGCTCTCCTGGGAGTCGGATATATTGTGGGATTAAATATTGCGGTACTCGTCTTTGCAGGGGGACTCATTTCATGGTTGTTCGGAATTCCACTGTACATGGCATTTGCAAGTCCTGCTGATGTCGCCGAAGTCGTTGGAAATATGAGTGGATACGATGCGGCCCTCGAAATCTGGAGTCAAAAGATTCGCTATATGGGTGTTGGAGCCATGGTTGTTGGAGGTATCTGGGCGTTGATTTCACTTGCCAAACCACTGAAGGATGGAATCGCATCATCATGGGAAGCGGTTAAGAAAGCTCGTACCGGAGAAAGTGCCGATATACCACGCACCGAGCGTGATATGCCTATCAATTACGTGTTATGGGGAATCATTGGATTAGCCGTCCCGATCTTTATCGTGTTCACCCAGGTTATTGATACAACGCATCTGCCGGTATCGAGCGGACTGTATTGGACCACAATGGGAATAGGTGCTGTATTTTCGTTAGTGGCCGGTTTTCTATTTTCTTCTGTTGCCGGATATATGGCCGGTCTTGTAGGGTCATCCAATAACCCTATTTCGGGGGTAACCATAGCTACTATTTTGGCAACGTCACTGATACTATTGGCTCTTTTGGGTTCTCAGCTTGATTTCTCAGTTGATACGGGAAGAGCTCAGGCCGCTGCAGCTGCGGCAATTCTGGTTGGGGCAATGGTGGCTTGTGCCGCTGCTATTGCCGGTGATAATATGCAGGATTTAAAAGCGGGTCAGATCGTAGGGGCAACTCCGTATAAACAGCAAATTATGCAGATTGTGGGTGTTGTTTCGGCAGCCTTAGTTATTGCCCCAATATTGAGTTTACTGTTCAACGCATACGGATTAGGTGGGGTTTTGCCGCGTGAGGGAATGAGTTCCGCAGAAATGTTGAGCGCTCCACAAGCTACGCTCATGCAGTCAGTGGCTGAAGGGGTATTCGCCCGCAATTTGGAATGGAATATGATCTGGATAGGAGCGGTTATTGCGGTGGCTATTATTATTTTGGATAAAATCCTCGAATCCAAAGAGTATGAATTTCGAACGCCCGTACTTGCAGTCGCAGTTGGGATATATCTGCCTCTTGAACTTACAGTACCTATTTTTATCGGAGGTATGATTGCATGGTGGGCCGGACGAATGGTGGTCAATCGAGCAAAACAGGAAGGAGCCGATGTGGAAGCCGCTAAAACTAAGGCAGAGCGCAGGGGATTATTGTTTTCATCGGGACTAATAACTGGAGAGGCACTGATTGGTATAGTGTTGGCCATTCCGTTTGCCATACAGGAGAGTACCGATGCTATCAGGTTAGTTCCGGAGTCATTTGCACCGTTTGCCGATTGGCTGGGCGCATTGGCAGCAGTGTTTTTTATAATTTGGCTATACAAAGTAGCCGTTAAGAAATAATCAAATGTTAATTATAAACAGGGTTACAATGAAACAGCATACTTTAATATTCGGATTAATATTGTTATTGGGGATAGGATGTGAACAAAAGATGTCGGATACCGGAAATTTAGAGGTTGTTCCGGAGCCGCAGTATACGCTCTCAGCCGATCAAACGCATAGTTACTGGAGTAGTACCGTAGAACCGCTTATTCGCGTGGAGTCGGGAGCGGTGGTTGAAGTAAATACCGAAGAGGCATCCGACCAGCAGTTAACTCCGGAATCCACGGTAGAGGATATCAAAAATTTAAGCTTTGATCCCATTCACCCGCTAACCGGACCTGTTTATGTTGAGGGGGCAGAGCCGGGAGATGTGCTCAAAGTTAAACTGCACAAAATTGAATTGGGCAGTTGGGGATGGACCGGTATTATTCCCGGCTTCGGTTTTTTGGCCGATGAGTTTGATGAGCCGTATTTGAAGACGTTTGAATTTAATGAAGGGGATAATACTGCAGCTTTTAACGATAGTATTAATATTCCTATCGATCCCTTTCCGGGCGTCATGGGTGTGGCGCCAGATACAGAAGAAGAGCTTTCAACCGTACCGCCGCGGGCTAACGGCGGTAATATGGATGACCCCAATATGACAGAGGGAACTACTATTTATTTCCCTGTACAGGTAGAAGGAGCCCTGTTTTCAATAGGTGATGCTCATGCCGCACAAGGTCACGGAGAAGTTTGTGGTACGGCCATTGAAGCGCCTACGCGCATTGTTTACGAAGTGGAAGTGATCAAAGGAGGACGAAAAATTCAAGAGCCGCAATACGAAACGGATGATTATTATGCGGTAACCGGGTTCGGAAAAACCATTGATGAAGCGGCGAAGAAGGCAACGCGTTATATGATTGATTATCTCGAAGAAGAACACGGCATGGATCGCAATGATGCCTATGCGCTATGTTCGTTGGCGGGGGATCTCAAAATTGCCGAAGTGGTAGACGTGCCGCACATGCTGGTAACGATGCACATGTCAAAAGAAGTGCTGGGCGTAAAATAATATTCGAGAGATCTTTGGAAAACCATACTGTCATCGCGAACGAAGTGCGGCGATCTCCTTTTTAAAACTTTGATCGGAATATTGATTCTTAGATTCGTAATGGCAAGTTAATTTTCGGAGGTTTTGCAGAACCCTTTTTAAATACATCGAGTGACTGGAGTTGCAATCCGATGAATTTTAGAATAATGACGTCAATAGCGCAGGAATTAATTCCCGCGCTTGTTATATGGGGAAGGATTTACTAACTCTGATCCAAGTGTAGAACTTGAACTATCCGTCTTTATTTGTCATGACGTTCTTCAAGGTTCTTTACGACAGATTGTAGCGGAACGCCTTTCTCAACTAATAAAACCAGCAGGTGATAGATTAGGTCTGATACTTCGTCAACTAAGCTGTGATTCTCATTTTTAGCTTCAATAACCGTTTCTACAGCCTCTTCACCCACTTTTTGGGCAATTTTGTCAATCCCATCGGTAAAAAGGGAAGTCGTGTAGGAACCCTCTGGCATTTCCTTCTTTCGACTGATGATAAGTTCTTCCAGATCGTTTAGGAAATTTAAATTTTTTGTGGGTTTAAAATCTTTTCGATAAAAACAGGATTGTTCGCCCGTGTGGCAAGTAGGTCCGTGCGGTTTAGCTAAAATGAGCAAGGTATCATCGTCACAATCTTGCTGGATATCCACCACATCCAAATAATTGCCCGATGTTTCACCCTTGGTCCAAAGTCGCTGCTTGGTGCGACTGAAAAATGTAACGCGTTCTTCTTTAAGTGTTTTTTGCAGGGCCTCTTTATTCATATAGCCGAGCATCAATACTTGAAAATTATTGGCGTCTTGAATGATGGCCGGCATTAATCCATTAACTTTTTCAAAATCTAGAGAATCGATATTAATCATACTTTAAAGCTTATTGCGTATTGCATAGTGTAATTTTGATAAACAGAATAATACGGATTACACGATACGACCTATTAAAATTTATTTGGTAGTACGAATAGATATGTTGGCCTTCTGAAGCTCTTCTTTAAGATCAGAAATTTCAATTTCCTGAAAGTGAAAAATACTGGCGGCCAGCACAGCATCAGCATTTCCCTCTTTTATGGCATCTATACAGTGTTTTTTGGTGCCGGCACCGCCGCTGGCAATAACGGGAATGGTGGTAAATTCGTTGACTTGTTGCAGTAGTTCTATATCATAGCCTTCTTTGGTTCCATCTTGATCCATACTCGTAAGGAGGATTTCTCCGGCGCCGCGTTTTTCAACTTCTTTAATCCATTCCAAGGCATTTTTTCCGGTATTTTTTGAACCACCCGAAATGAAAACGATCCATTCATCCTCAATACGTTTGGCATCGACGGCGGCTACAATACATTGCGAGCCGAACTGTTCGGCTGCTCTGTTAATGAGGTCAGGATCACGAACGATAGCACTATTCAAAGACACCTTATCAGCACCTGCATGTAGTAGTTCTGCGATCTGTTCAGTATTGCTGATTCCTCCCCCCACAGTAAAGGGGATATCGATCTCGAGCGCGATTTTTTTTACGAGATCAACCAGGGTTTTTCGTTTCTCTTTCGTAGCCGTGATATCCAAAAATACGAGCTCATCTGCTCCTTCATCGGAATAGCGCTTGGCCAACTCAACGGGATCTCCGGCATCGCGCAGTCCTTCAAAATTTACGCCTTTAACGGTTCGACCGCCTTTAATATCGAGACAGGGAATAATACGTTTTGCGAGCATAGAACAGATTCGTGGAGATCAATAATTGATTAGTAGCTTAATATAGAAAATCTTAGGGAAACAGGTTAAAATAGTGAACACTAAAAATGTTTACCCAAACGTGTAATTTTTGGTAATGAATAATTAATTAGACCGAATTTAAATTTCCCTTCTGAGGATCGTGTTATTGAATATTTTTGTATGGTTGAATGAAGGTTAACTCAAAAGACCGAGTACTATGGCAAAACCAACAGAGTGTCCTCAATGTGGAGCAACGGCAGTTGATCCGTGTCAAAAAGAACCAAAGATTGATTGCGAACGCGAAAACTAATTGATTTTAACTTACAAATAATTCGAGCCGCGGTTTTGCCGCGGCTTTTTTTATGTGAGGTACTGGATTATTTGTACCTTTTGCCTCTCAATAAAAGGAAATCACAAAAATAATTTCTGATGAGTAGCAAACGAACCAAGAAAGAGATATTTGATAAGACCAAGGAGTATATAGAGAAAAAAGGCTTTACTATCGTTGATCAAGATTATGAACGACCGTGGGGCGGGTTTTTTGTAATTGATGAGGATCAGGCTCCCCAATTTGGCAAAACATTTTTTGGAGATCAGGATATTGAAGATTTGAGAATATCGGGAAAACTGAGTCCTAAAATTTTAGTTGTTCAACCCCAAAAAAGACTCTCATGGCAATATCATCACCGGCGCGCTGAAATATGGCGGGTGCTTGAAGGTCCTGTCGGAGTGATGACCAGCGATACCGATGAACAAGGATCTGTAGATACGTTGCAAGCTGGTGAATACGTAAAATTAAAACAGGGCGAACGTCATCGTTTAGTTGGACTTGATGATTGGGGAATTTTGGCCGAAATATGGCAGCACACCGATCCGGATAATCCATCTGATGAAGATGATATTGTAAGAGTGCAAGATGACTTCGGGCGTTAAGCAGTGATTACTATGAATGATATGATTGCATTTCGTCGAGAGAGAGTTTACCCTCGTAGTATGCGCGTCCAACGACTACCCCATATTGGTTTTGCTTGGATAATGCTTTAAGATCATTTACATCTGAAACGCCGCCGGATGCGATGAAATTTAGTGATGGAAATTGCTTTGATAGCTGCTGATATAATTCCAGGTTGGGTCCTTCAAGGGTGCCGTCTTTAGAAATATCGGTACATAAAACGGTTGAAAGGCCTCGGTCTATCATTGGCTGTAGAAAGTCTTCCAGCGACTTATCGAGTGTTTCCAGCCACCCACCATAAGCGACTTTGCCGTCTTTCAGATCCATACCAAGTATTGCTTTACTACCGTAATCCTCAAGTACTTTTAGCCATTGCTCGGGACTTTTAACAGCCATTGAGCTGCAGATGATATTTGATACTTGCTGCTCCAGCAGCATCTTGGCATCTCCATAACTGCGAATGCCGCCCCCCGTTTGTACGGAGATACCGAGCTCGCTAATGATTTCTTTAATGTACTTTATATTAACAAATCTACCTTCTTTTGCTCCATTGAGATCTACAATATGGATATGATCAAATCCGGCTTCTTTAAATTTTTTGGCTTCAGCAAGGGGATTATCATTATAAACAGTTTTTTCATTGTAATCTCCTTTGCGAAGTCGGACGACCTGCCCATCTAATAAATCAATAGCGGGAATAACTTTCATTAAGTAAGAATTTGTTAGAATTTAATTGTGAAAGTAAAAAAATGAGACAGTTAACAGATTCTCGAGAAGAAACAGAAGGAAGATAAGTAAAGACTGAATAACTCTTCTACTTTTGCATATTCATTTTGTTGTGAACATGCTTTAGAAAGTTTTGCAGGATCAGCGATCCTACTTTTCCTGATTTTTCGGGATGAAATTGTACTCCCCAAAAATTGTCTTTGCACACAACAGAAGTAAAAGGCTGAATGTACTCGCAGGTTGCTACGGTGTAAGTATTGAGAGGAGCAAAAAAACTGTGTACGTAATAAAAATATTGATCATCGGTTAATGAATTCACAAGTGGATGGTCAGAAATATCCTGAAAAGTATTCCATCCCATGTGAGGTACTTTTGCTTTGGAAGAATCGAACTTTTCAAGTCGGCCGGGAATAATACCTAATCCCTCAGATTCACCCTCTTCGGATGATTCATAAAACAGTTGCATTCCAAGGCAAATCCCCAATACGGGTTTCTTGGTATTTTTGAGCCATTTGTCCAGCCCATTCTTTTGCAGGGATTTCATGGCCGGTTGCGCGTGGCCAACACCGGGAAAAATGATGCCGTCAGCCTCATTGAGCTCTTCTTTTTTATCAGTAATGATATGTGGTTCATTGAGCCGCTTAAAAGCATTTGAAACGGAGGCAAGATTGCCGGCTTCGTAATTGATAATAGCGATCATCTTATAATACGTTCTTAGTACTGGGTAATAGATTTAAATTTCGTTCATTACGGCTGACAGCAGCACGCAAACAGCGGGCAAATCCTTTGAAACAAGCTTCTATTTTGTGATGGTCGTTGTCGCCGTTAACTGAAATATGCAAGGTAGCTTGTAGATTTATAGCAAGTGAGTAAAAGAAATGTTCAACCATTTCAGTGGGAACATCGCCAACCATTTCCCTTTTAAAACTACCCTCAAACTCTAAATAGGGTCTGCCAGAAAAATCTAAGGCTACGGTCGCAAGGGTTTCGTCCATAGGCAACGCAAATCCGTATCGCTGAATTCCAATTTTCTTGCCAAGGGCATTATTAATTGTTTTTCCAAGTGTTATGGCAACATCTTCAATGGTATGATGTTCATCCACCTCAAGATCCCCGTCGCAAGAAATATCCAGATCTATTAACCCGTGTTTGGCAATCTGCTCCAGCATGTGGTCAAAGAAATCAAGTCCCGTAGAAATATTGCTTTGCCCGGTACCGTCAAGATTAACGGTTACATTGATATCAGTTTCTGCCGTTGTCCGTTCTTGAGAAGCTTTGCGGGTAGGAAAGCAAATTTTATTGCTCAGTGCGATCCAATCCGGAGCCGATTCAATTTCGGATCCATTATTATCCAATGCTTCAAGTTTATTTTTTTCAGCAATAATCTGTAGGTCAATGGCATCCGGCAAGGTTTTTACGGATGTTATTTTTTCATTCTCCAGAAGCTTTTGCTGTTGTTTGGACAAATCATCAGTGAGGAAAAAAAGTTGATGATCAAATTCTTGTAGTCGTTTGAGACCGTAGAGAGCACCGCTCCATAGTAAATTGTTACTGGAACCGGACAATGCCTCAGTAGAAATTCTTATTTTCATCATCCTAAACTTTTTAAAGCTGA
The DNA here is from genome assembly GCF_034521915.1 of Fodinibius sp. Taxonomy (GTDB): domain Bacteria; phylum Bacteroidota; class Rhodothermia; order Balneolales; family Balneolaceae; genus Fodinibius. Next base: position 333,921 of record NZ_JAXHLU010000001.1, on the reverse strand, counting down.
AATTAATTGTTCATTCTCATCCGGGGTTCCTACCGTGATGCGTAAACAGTTGTCGCAGAGAGGTTCGTTGCCACGATATCTGATGATAATATGCTGCTGGGTAAGTTGTTTGTAGATATTCTTGGCATTGGTAAATTTAGCAAGTAAAAAGTTAGCTTCACTTTTGAAAACCTTCTGCACTATTTTCAGTTGTTCCAACTTGTCTTTAAGCTCCTTTCGTTCCTTTTTTATGGCATCTGCCCGAAATTGCACGGTTTTCCAGTTTTGTAATCCCTCGATGGCCTTCTTTGCCGTCAATTTGTTAATGTTGTACGGTGCCTTCACCTTCATCATGTAATCAATAATCTCTTCTTGCGCATAAGTAATTCCCAACCGGATACCGGCCAATCCAAATGATTTGGACAGCGTTTGAAGTACCACAAGATTGGGATATTCAACTACCTTGGAGGCCCAGCTATCCTGATTGCTAAAGTCGATATAGGCCTCGTCGATTATAACTATACCTTCAAATTCTTCAACTAATTTCTGAATATCAGAGGTTGCAAAAGTGTTTCCGGTGGGATTGTTCGGAGAACACAGGAAAAGCATTTTGGTGGTCGATTTTACGGCATCCAAAATTTTATCTACCCGTAGCTGAAAACCTTCCTCATCCAACAGCACTTCGTCAACTGCGATGTCGTGAATATTGGCTGATACATTATACATACCGTAGGTAGGAGGAGTGGTCAATACCCGATCTTCTCCCGGCCGGCAGAAAATTCGGTACAGCAGATCGATTCCTTCATCGCTTCCGACGCCGGTAAATATATTTTGAGGACGAACGCCCCGCCATTCGGCAATAAGTTTTCTCAGTTCTGTTTGTTTGGGATCGGGGTAGCGATGCAATTGTTGATTATCGGAAAATGGAGCACCCAGACTATTTTCATTAGCATCAAGTAACAGTCCTTCACCAAAATCCTCACGGGCACTGTGATAGGGAACCAACTTTTTAATGTTGGGGCGAACAAGTTTTTCAAGATCAAAAGATCGATTCATAATGTGCTAAATAAATCCTTAAGTATTTTTATTTATGTCTTTTAATCGGATAGATACAGCATTTTTGTGGGCTTCTAACTCCTCCAATTCCGCCAGCTTTTCAATAGTAGGTCCCACATTTTGTAATCCCACGGACGTAATTTGTTGCATAGTGATCTGCTTTAAAAAAGAATCCACAGAAACGCCGCTGAACATCCGTGCATATCCGTAAGTCGGGAGCGTATGATTGGTTCCTGATGCATAATCTCCGGCACTTTCGGGCGTCCATGGTCCCAGAAATACCGATCCCGCATTCATGATTTGATCTTCGTATTGTTCCGGATTTTTGCACTGTACAATCAGGTGTTCCGGAGCGTACTGATTGGAAAATGCAAAACCTTTATCAAGGGTATCTACCGTTAGGATAAAACTTTTATTTATAGCTTTTTGAGTAACTTTTTGGCGGGGAAGCTCTGTAAGTTGTTCGTCAATTTCACGGCGACATTGATTTAAATCAAAATCAGGGGTTGCAACTAATACGACCTGACTGTCTTCGCCGTGTTCTGCTTGTGATAGCAGATCTGCTGCTACATACGCAGGATTTGCTGTCTCATCAGCAATGACGAGAACTTCTGACGGACCGGCCGGCATATCAATGGCAATTTGAGCTTCACTGTTTTGCAGCATCATTTTAGCAGCTGTTACATATTGATTTCCGGGACCCAGAATTTTATCCACTTTGGGAACAGATTCGGTGCCTAAAGCCATTCCGGCTACCGCTTGTGCACCACCCGCTTTTAAGAGATGTGTTGCCCCTATTTTTTGGGCGATATACAGTATTTCATCTGCAACAGAACCATCGCTTTTAGGAGGTGTTGCAACTACAATAGTAGAGCAGCCGGCCAGCATGGCAGGAATGCCAAGCATCATCAGGGTAGAGGGGAGGATGGCCGTTCCGCCGGGGACATATAAACCCACACGCTCAATCGGACGAGCAACTCGCTTGCATTGCACGCCGGGCATTGTTTCTACTTCCAGTGGTTTGGGAAGCTGTGCTTTGTGAAAACGGTAAATATTTTCAAAAGCGGTGTCGATTGCTTCTTTGATATCTTCGTTAATAGTAACCTCCTGTTCCGCAGGATTGATTACGAGCGGATCGGGGGCTACACCATCAAACTTTTGCGTAAAGTGATTGATGCCCGTATCGCCTTCTTGTTTTACCTTTTGGATAATGGGTTCAACCTGTCCGAATATGGACCGGAAATCCATTTTTGGTCGCTGACAGAGTGTTTTAAGTTCATCCTTTGATAAACTGTTATAAGAATACTTTTTCATAGTGTTGCTGTCCTCTTGTTATTTGTGAGCGAGAAGCAAGAAGATTCTGAACATTAGTTTTACTTCTATGCTTCAAAGAGGGTCAATATAAGATTACAGTATCATGCTTTCGATAGGTAAAATCACAATTCCACTTGCGCCCTCAGCTTTTAGTTTTTCCATCACGATCCAGAATTCGTCAATAGGGATGACTGTATGAACGGCAACCATGCCGTTATCGGCAAGCGGCATTACTGTTGGACTTTTAAGGGAAGGAATGATTTCCTTGATTTTTGGGACTGCTTCTTCCGGGGCATTCATCATGATATAACGACTGCGCTCGGCTTGCTGGTGGCCATCCATCCGCTGCAGGAACTTTTCAATGAGCTGCTGCTTGCCGGGCGATAGTTCTTTGTTGGTTCGGATAAGTTGTGTTTCGGATTCTAATATCGTCTGCAGTTCTTCGAGTCCATTGGCTTTGAGTGTGTTTCCGGTAGAAACAAGATCGCAAATGGCATCGGCTACCTCAAGACGGGGAGCAATTTCTACGGCCCCCGAAATGGTTACGATTTCGGCATTGATATCTTGTTCTTCGAAAAAATTCCGTGTTAAATTTGGATAGCTTGTAGCTACCGATTTGTCTTCAAAGTCTGCAACAGATTGAATATCACCATCTTTGCGAGCAGCCAGTGAAAGACGGCAAACTCCGTAATCAAGTCCGCGGAGAATGGTAACATTGGCGCCCTTTTCCTGTGTTTCATTAGCGCCTACAAAACCGAGGTCACAGACGCCATCCTGTACATATTCGGGGATATCATCATCTCGGATCAATAGTAGCTCAACATCAAAGTTGCGGCATTTTACGAGTAGGTTTCGTTTGTAATCATCAAAACGAAGGCCGATACCTTTGAGCAGTTCAATGGTTTTGTCGGTAAGCCGACCTGATTTTTGAATGGCTATACGTAAAGAAGTAGTAGAGTCAGCGGTGCGTTGCATAACAAATAGTTATTGAAATTTAATTGGGAAAACTGTTAAAAAAGTAAGGGGAAACGATGTAGCTTCAGCTACACAAAGTAATGCTAGTGACGGGGCCAACCGCCGTGATGGAGGTGAGAATGGACGGATATGTGTAGGCTTTGTTTTTGCATCAGGCCAAAGATAAGATTTTTACGGAATTCTTCCACAATCATTTTTAAAAACGTAATTTTAAAAAGAAGCTCTTTCGATATTGAATTTCGTAAACTGGATGAGTGGGAAAATCATTCCGCAAAGAAAAAAGGCCCTTGCCGTGCGGCAAGAGCCTTCGACTATTCATGTTACCTTGAGGGGTAAATGAATGATATCAGTTTGAATTTTCTATTAGCTGCATATTATTTGATGCTGCATCAGCAGTTTTGGTGACCGTATTTTGAATGAACATGAATATTGAAAAATCCAACTGTTAATTTCTGAATATAAAATTATGCAGATATGGCAACTACAAATACAATTAGCATCAACGTAAAAAGCGTAAGTTGAATGATGGGATTCTGAACAATTCGTTTATGCATGGATCTATCTTTCTGATGATATCTAATTAGCTCCATTTAAAGAGCAAAAAAATTTCAATGTTCCGGGATTTCTGATATTTCTTGAGGAACTAAATAACAGGATGAAATTTTATGATGAATTGATTGAAGTATTATTGGTAAAAGGCTATTCTTACATCCCATTAATTAAAACAGTTAACAGACATTATATTATGATTACAACTGCCCAATTTACCTACATCCCACTGAAAGCTTCTGATCCGCGAGAAAGTATTGATTTTTTGCTTGAGCTGGTGGCCCAGCATGAGGTTGAGGTAGATGTAAATTATATGTCAACAAGTGTGCGCGGTGAAACGGAGGTTGTGTTTGAACTTATTCGCGAGATGTATAACACAATGACGATAGAAAAGGAAGAGTTTCGGTTTCATGTTGAGCTGTTAAGTCCTGAGCCAGAAGAAGAGGATCCGCTCGATATCCCGGAAGCGTAATTCCTAGGATTATTTAAAAATTTATATGCCCGACGCTTAACCGGTGTTGGGTTTTTTTATAAAATATTTTTTATAACCCTGAGACGAATATTTTGTGCAATGCCATCGTCATTTTTGTATCTTTAGCGTTCTTTTGAGCAAGCAAAAATAGTGCTGCAGGCACATCTATATGACTCAGATTCGCAACTTTAGTATTATTGCCCACATCGATCACGGCAAATCCACGCTCGCAGATCGACTTTTGGAGCGTACCGGTGCTATCACCGAGCGCGAGATGCATGAGCAAATTCTCGACGACATGGATTTGGAGCGTGAGCGCGGCATTACGATTAAGAGTCACGCCATCAGGATGGACTATGAACGTCCGAACGGTGAGAATGTGACTTTTAACCTGATTGATACGCCCGGTCACGTTGACTTTGCCTACGAGGTTTCTCGGGCGCTGAAAGCTTGCGAAGGAGTGCTATTGGTTGTGGATGCAGCCCAGGGCATAGAGGCGCAAACAATTTCTACGTTGTATCAAGCTATAGATCAGGACCTCGAAATTATTCCGGTGCTTAATAAGATTGATTTGCCAAGTGCCGATGTGGAAGGAGTGGGACAACAGATTGTAGATCTTATTGGTTGCACTCATGATGAAATTTTGCATGTTTCTGCCAAAACCGGGGAAGGTGTTGATGAGCTTCTCGAAGCCATTGTGGAGCGTATTCCTGCCCCGGAGCAAGAAACTGAGAAGCCATTGCGGGCTCTCATTTTTGATTCTGTATTCAACAGCTATCGCGGTTCTATTGTGTATGTGCGCGTGATGCAGGGAACCCTTAATAAAGGTGATGGCATCCGTTTTATGGCAACAGAAAAGGAATACGAAGCCGAAGAAATTGGTTTTTTAAAACTCGAAAAGGAAAAGACCGACAAGCTTGAGGCTGGCGATGTGGGATATATTGTCGGAAGCGTAAAGTCGCTGCAGGATGCTCGTGTGGGTGATACCGTAACACGAACTGATAATCCCGCAGAAAAACCGATTCCCGGATATCAGGAGCCGAAGCCGATGGTATTTAGCGGACTTTTCCCTACGCAGTCGGATGATTTTGAGGATTTGCGATCGGCGCTCGAAAAACTGCAGCTTAATGATGCATCGCTGACCTATCAGCCGGAAACATCGGAAGCACTGGGTTTTGGATTTCGGGCCGGATTTCTGGGAATGCTCCACATGGAGATTGTTCAGGAGCGACTCGATCGCGAGTTTGATATTGATATTATTACGACGGTGCCCAATGTGGAATATGAGGTGCATATTACGGAACGTGGGGAGCATAAAAAGGTACTTGTTGATAACCCGAGTGATATGCCGGATCCCGCCAATGTGGAGGCGGTTTATGAACCCTATATCCAGGCCAGTATTTTAACACCTTCGGATTATATTGGTCCGGTGATGACCTTATGCCAAGAGAAGCGCGGTAAATATGTAAACCAGATCCATATGCAGAGTCAGCGTGTGGAAATCAAGTACGAGCTGCCCATGGCCGAAGTGGTCTTTGACTTTTATGATCGCCTTAAAAGTGGAACCCGGGGATACGCCTCCCTTGATTACGAGTTCTTGGAATATCGAAAGGGTGATCTGGTGCGATTGGATATTTTATTAAATAAAGAACCGGTTGATGCGTTATCAAGCATAACACACAGAGATAAAGCATATGATCTGGGACGCAAGTTATGTAAGAAGCTAAAAGAGCTTATTGATCGACATCAGTTTGAGGTACCCATTCAGGCGGCTATCGGCAATAATGTTATTGCCCGTGAGACTATTCCGGCCATCCGAAAAGATGTGACGGCAAAATGTTATGGTGGTGACGTTTCGCGAAAACGCAAACTTCTTGAGAAACAGAAAGAAGGGAAAAAGCGTATGAAGCAGGTAGGAACGGTTGAAATACCTCAGGAAGCATTTTTAGCGGTCCTTTCTATGGACGATGACAATAATAATTAATGGTAATTTAGGTAATGAACAGAACATTTTTTAATTCAGTTAAAGAAGCTTCAAGCTTACCTTTTTCGAAGGCAGCTTTTATTGGAATCATAATTCTATTATTAAGTCTGATCTCACTGCCGGCTTTTGCTCAGTTTGAGGCCGCAGAATTTGATAAGATAACCAAAGAAGAGCGCGCTCAATTTGAGCGTGAAATCCGGGACATAAGCTTAACCGGACAGGGGTTATATGAAGACACTAAGCTCGATGATCGGCAAACCAATGAAATCAGGGCCCGGTTACAAGCTTTGTTTGGGGATCCTACGCAAACGCTTGAGGATCTCATTTATAAAGAGAACTTTAGACCCGGTAAAGCCATACAATTTGAATATTGGTTCATGGTAAATGACAGCATCCCGTTAATGGTATTAGACTGGAACGGACCGTTTGGGAGTGGCTTAACGTATGGCGGAGCAAGCAAATACGTAGATTTGATGCCTCAAATAAAAAGGGAATTTGTACAAAAGCTGTTGTCAGTTGAAGAGTTCGGTGAGTTCAAAGATTACTTTTATTCACCTGAGAAAGAGCAGTGGTATATTGTTAAATATGAGGATGGGAAGTTTCGAAATGAAGAAATTGACTCACCTGAAGGAATGAGTATAGATTAATTTATATTTAGGAGTTACATTGGCAGATCAATTATCGAAAGAGGAGCGCCAGGAACGACGCTCTCGAAGGAAACGGCGAAAAGGAAAAGAGAACGAAGAAGCAAAAAGTTGGCTCAGGGAATGGATGGATGCCCTGCTTTTTGCAGCAGTGGCAGCGATAATAATTCGTGCTCTTTTATTTGAGGCCTATCGTATTCCCACACCTTCAATGGAGAAAACTCTGTTGACGGGAGATTTTCTAATTGTTTCTAAAATTAGCTACGGAGCCCGAACACCGATGGTGTTAGGCGTGCCGTTTACGAATATTTATTTGCCCGGCGCGGTACTTCCGTGGACGCGTTTGCCAAGCTTAAGTGAAGTTGAACGCAATGATATTGTCGTATTTAATTATCCTATAGACTTGGATCCGATTGCGGCAAAAACAAGCTATATTAAACGTGCTGTTGGCGTGCCCGGGGATACGGTTGCTGTTGATGATGCGGAGCTTTTTATTAATGGAGACCAGGCAAAATCGTTTGAGGGAATCCAGCAAACCTATGTTGTTACGGTTCGCGATCGGGTTCGATTGAGTCCGGCTAAGGTTGAGGCAGCTGGAGGACGACTTATCGGGTCACAAAACCAGGGATCATACCGGGTGACGATGACGCAGGACGTAGCTGAAAAAATGAGCGGTTGGCCTGAAGTTAATAATGTAGAATTGTTTGTTTTACCGGAGGATTTCAATGAATTTAACCGACGGGATTTTAGTTTTTCATCCGGATTTAACAATCATCATCACATTCCGCCGGTAGTTGTGCCTTTTGAAGGACAAACGGTTACGTTAACGTCTGATAATTATCATATCTACGAAAATATTATTACTCGTTATGAGGGGAATAATGTAGAGCGGAATGGAGATCAGTTTATCATAAACGGTAAGCCGACAAATGAATATACGATTCAACAGGATTACTACTTTATGATGGGAGATAATCGTGATAACAGTGAAGATAGTCGTTTTTGGGGATTTGTACCTCAGACTCACATTGTAGGTAAAGCGGGCATTATTTACTTCTCCTGGGATGGTGAGCGCATGTTGCCTCGCTTTGGTCGACTCTTAAACTTTATCCACGACTAATTTTTGCGGATGGTTTTACCCATAGGCTGACCTTCTTTGATGGCAAGCTGTCCGCATCCCGCATCAATATCGTCACCTCGACTTCGTCGAACGGTAGCCGTAACATCGCGCGAAACAAGTTCCTGCATAAAAGCATCCAGGCGTTGTTCACGGGCTCGTTTTAATGCAACTCCGGCTACATCGTTGTACATGATAATATTCACCTTACTAGGCGCCCACTTGCACAATATCAGCGAGCTGCTGTGCATCTTCGGGACTGTCGTTAAATTCATCAAATAGCAGGTATTCGTAGGTAATAGGCCGGTGAAGCTTGTCGTAATAATATTGGACCGCTTCTTTCAATTTATCGAGTCCCATCGAGTTATTGATAGGCATAATCTCGTCGCGTTTCTCATCATTGGCCGCATGCAGTGATATTGCCAGATTAAACGGCTGACGCTCGTCGGCCAGCTTCTTAATCTGCTTGGTGAGTCCAACTGTTGAAACCGTAATACGTTTGGGCGAAAGACCGATGCTAAGCTCATCAGTAATTATATTTGCTGAATTAACGACCGCTTCGTAATTATGGAGCGGTTCGCCCATTCCCATATACACAATATTGGTGATTCCTTTGCCGAACCGTTCTTCGCAGAGCTCGTTAATATATTGTACCTGATCGACGATTTCGCCGTGCGTCAGGCTGCGAAAAAATCCCATCTTTCCTGTCGCACAAAAAGAACATCCAAACACGCATCCCACCTGTGATGAAACACAAACCGTGAGCCTGTTGGCAGCTCCATCATCATAAAAATCTGGAATAAGCACAGCCTCAACTTTATGCTCTTCTTCGCCCTGCAGTTTGAAAAGGAACTTCATGGTTCCGTCTTCAGATTCCTGATGGGTCACATATTCAATAGTTGGGACCTTGGCTATTTCTTTGAGACGAGAACGCAGATCTTTAGAGAGGTTGGTCATCTCATCAAAACTGTGCACGCCTTTTTGGTATAGCCATTGAAAAATCTGGTCACTGCGAAAGGATTGAAGTCCCAAATCCGCAGTAAACTCCTGCAGCTCTTCTTTGGTTAGGCTTTTCAGGTTTGTTTTTTCGTCGATATCAGTTTTTGTAGTCATATCTACAAAGATACAAATCCTAAAGCACGTTTGTTAAACAAAGAACAATGATTTTTTAATGTAATACCGTTGCAAATAAAAAGGGGGATGCCTCAAAAGACATCCCCGAAGATAAATTATCAACAGTTAAGAAATTTAGTTTTCGAGCATGGCATTCAGTTTAATATTAACTCCTGCCAATGCTTTTGAAACCGGACAATTTTTTTTAGCTCCTTCGGCTAACTCCAGAAACTCATCTTCATCAATATCTGGAATATTGCCCGTGACGTTTAAGGTGATGGTAGTTATTGCAGGATTACCGTCCACCATTTCGAGAGCAACATCAGCGTTGGTTGTTACGGCTTCGGGTGCATATCCGGCTTTTGCTAATTCACCAGAAAGCGCCATGGAATAACAGCCGGCATGAGCGGCCCCAATGAGTTCTTCGGGATTAGTGCCCGTGCCATCCTCAAAACGGGATTTGAATGAATAGGAACCTTTATAGGCTCCGCTTCCAAATGACATGTTTCCTTTCCCGTTTTTGAGATCTCCATTCCAGCTTGCTTTTGCTTTACGTGTAGGCATAGATAAATAATGTTTGGTTAAACTTTTGTTATGAGATACAAGAACAGCTTATTCCTTTATGACATTCCTATTGGATATTAAAAATGGTATGTAATAGTTACGATCGATAATTGATTAGGGAACTATGCAGGGATTATATCCTCATATTATGAAATCATTATTTAAATGAATGATCTTTTTTTGTATTTAAATTTTAGAGATTTAAATCTGGTCTAAAGAAATTAATGACAACCAAAAATTTATAACAAATGAATCAAGAAATGGAAGACGAATTTGTGGATGTGTACAGTACACTCACAGAAAAATTGATAAATTGGTTGGAAACGACTATCGCAATGTTACCTAATTTAGTGGTAGCATTGCTTATACTGATTGCGTTTTTCATACTTGGCCGCCTTGTCCGCAAGGGCGTAAAACATATGCTGGAAAAGACAACCAGCAATAAAACAATTATCAATTTACTGGAAACCATTGCGGGCGTTTTAATAATTGGTATTGGATTCTTTATTGCTTTAAGCGTTCTCAAACTTGATGGGGCAGTAACCTCACTCCTTGCCGGTGCCGGTATCATTGGTTTGGCATTAGGTTTTGCATTTCAGGATATCGCCTCGAATTTTATTTCAGGAGTTATTTTGTCCATCCGCCACCCGTTTGGTATTGGTGATATTATAGAAACCAATGGGTTTTATGGCGAGGTAGAGAATATGAATCTTAGAAATACCATAATCCGTACGCCAAAAGGACAGGTCGTATATATTCCCAACAAGAGCGTATTCGAAAATCCGCTTGAAAATTTTACAAGCACTGGATTGCGGCGTATTGATTTGTCTTGCGGTGTTTCCTACGGTGATGATCTGGAAAAAGCCAAGGAGGTAGCTATTGAGGCTGTTAAGGGATTGGATAACTATAACGCCGAGAAGGGAGTTGAGCTTTATTATGAGGAATTCGGCGGTAGCTCAATTAATTTTAATATCCATTTCTGGGTAAATTTTCGTAAGAATCCTGATTTCTTGTCAGCGCGAAGCGATGCCATTATTGCCATTACCCAAGCTTTTGATGAGAATGACATTATGATTCCGTTTCCTATTCGTACGCTTGATTTTGGTATTCGAGGCGGTGAAAAGTTAAATACAATGTTGGGAGAGGGATATCAATCTCGTGAATCGTAATAGAAACCAAAAAAATTAGAACAGAGGTCGGGTTATGAACCCGGCCTTTGCTATTTGCTATCAGAAACGAGGGTTCACTACATTATTATATATCGATCCAAATGAGTACTCAATGCCTATCGATCCGCGGTAAGAGTATGAGGTTGTTTGTTCACGTAGGTTAAGGAGTTGTTCGGCATCACTGATATTTCCTTTCGGGATAGATAACTGATCATTGATGAGGGAATATCGTCCATCGATACTTAGTGAAAGTCCCCGGAAGATTCTAAAGTCAAATTCGAGATTCATATCGACTCGATTTTTGCTGAAATCATGCAAGAAAGTGGAAGCATTGACTCGGCCTTCAATCTCACCCCAGGGTTGGGTGAATTCCATTTGAGCACGCAATTGTTGGCGGATCAGGAATTCTGATTTCTGATTATAAATTGTGATCTCTTCATAATCAAAATACCCGGGGCTTATCTTATAGAGGAAGCTGATTTCGCGTGTAGAATATTCTTCATACGGAAAAATATTGTATTCTATTGCAGGACTACCTGAAATGCTTAAGTCAATATTTTCACGGGAAGAGGAGAGCCCTTCAGCAGATATACCTGCAGACCAGTGATCATTTAAACTTTTGACGTATAAACCATCAAAGCGCTGGCTTCGGGTAATGAAACTATTTGTGCTTTCATTACCTAATGAGTCTAATTCTGTAAAAGTTCGACGATTGAAATTATAATCGTAGCCAAAGTTTATTTTTGATTCGGGGGTTACCCTGTCGGCGGAGGCACCAAGGGAAATGAATAAATTGCTTCGTGATTCTTCGCCGTTAAAGAAACTTCTTCCATCCAGTTCAAAAACCCAGTAATTCCACTTATCCTCTTCGGCCGTAGATTGAACATCACCTTCTCTATTATAATCAACAGTTATATTTTCTATGGCCTTGGTTTTTGAAATAAAGGGTAAGAGTCCAATTTTGATAGTCCTGACAAGTCCTTTCCGCTCTTCATTCTGAGTGTCAGAACTTGGAGAAATATATTTTAGTGTATCTTGTTGGCTCTTAAAACGGTCTCTGCCTAAAAATCTGAGGGTATATTCGGTTCCGTCACTACCGGTTCTTTGTCGGGTAATAAGGAGGTGGATTTCAGAATCCTCTTTGTCTCGTACATAATTTACAAAAGGAATTTCTTGTCTGATAAATGATTCGTTACAGCGATTACAATCCAGGAAAACGCGGATGGTCTCATTTTCTGAATCAGATTGTTGGCTAAATACAGATAGTGGAATTATGATGAGAGATATACAAAAAAGGAGGGGATATGGCTTCATGAACTACTAGATCACTTGAACTTATTTAATATGAGCTAAGTGATTAAAATAAAGATTATCGAATAAAAAGATCGAATGAAACCTGCAAAAATATATTAAACCTGCCATGATGTTAGGAGCAAAAATAAACTATTACCGACATTTATGTGAAGGTAAAATTACGCTTTATTTTTTTTAGTACATTTTAAGTTAAGTAGGTAAATGTATGTGAAAACGGAGGTCAATTTACTTTCTCAAGGACTTCTCCCATCATTTGAAAGTAATAGTACAAGATTAGATGATTATTGGTTGTGATAGAAATAAATTCAAATTCTATTTGAAATGGCGATTTAGATAGTCCACATACGAAGTGTAGAGCAGGTAGTAACTTGCGGTATTGAAGGCAACTCCGTGTGCACCGGGAGGAAAAATCTGCAAATCCACCTCTTGGCCATTTCCCGTGAGCTCGGTTAAAAGCTGCATGGTGTTTTGGACGTGCACATTTTCATCCATTGTAGAGTGTGAGAGCAAAAGGTTCGCTTTTAAGTTTTGGGCATGTGTTATGGATGAACTTTCCTCATAACCATCCTTATTATTTTCGATCAGTCCCATATAACGCTCGGTATAAATACTGTCGTAAAATCGCCAGTCGGTAACGGGTGCTGTAGCGATACCAACATCAAAAACATCGGGATAATTAAACAGAGTATAGGTCGTCATATAGCCACCGTAACTGTGTCCTCGCATGGCCATTCTGCTGCTGTCTACCCAACTTTTATTACCCATAAATTGGGCTGTTTCTACAAAATCCTTGGCTTCCCATTTGCCCAGCTGCTTGTAAACAATTTTTTCAAATTCAGACCCGTAGCCTCCGCTTCCACGGTTGTTTACATTTACTACCAGATAGCCTTCCTGCGCCAGGTATTGATTCCAACCGCCGGATTCCCAGCTGTTATATACGCCTTGTGCACTGGGACCTCCATAAATATTGAGTACCAGGGGATATTCCTTGTCAGGATCAAAATCAATGGGCTTAATCATATACCCATCCAATTTCTGTCCGTCGGAAGTCGTAAAGGAAAACAGTTCTCGCGGAGCATAAACATGTTTTTCTGTAAACGTTTCTACTGAAGCATTATCCTCAAGCACTTCTAACTTTCCATTCATTGTACTCCAGAGCTCAACCTGTGTTGGAGTTGAAGTATTGGAATAGCGATCAATATAATACCTACTGTTCGAGCCCATACTGATATTATGCGTTCCCTCTGTCTGGGTATGCTTGGTTTTATTTCGACCGGTAAAGTTGATGGAGTACAGATGCCGTTCAAGCGGTGATTCTTCGGTGGAGGTGTAATAGATCCTGTTGTTGCGATAATCCACAGTGTGTACGTAGGTGACTTCCCATTTTCCTTTGGTAACCTGATTTTTGACAGAGCCGTCATATCCATAGCGATAGATATGACTCCAGCCATTGCGGTCGGAAATCCAGAAAAACTCTTTGCTGTCTTTGGGAAAGAAAAACAGGTGATCGATACCGGCAAAAAAGTCAAATACATCGATCCAGGCATCAGACTGCTCCTCCATTATCAGCTGTCGTTCACCATTGTTGATATTATTAAAGAACAGCTTGAGATGATTCTGAGCTCTATTCAGATGTACGGTTGCCAGTTTATTTTCATTGGCTGTCCAGTAAATTCTGGGAATGTAGCCGTCGCTCGGGGTATCCATCCACTGTTGCTGGCCGGATTCTACATTTATAACCCCGATTTTCACTTTTGGGTTTTCATCGCCCACCTTAGGATAGGGAATCTTTTTATATTCAGGATGCTGTCCTGAATAATCGGTCATTTGAAAAATATTGACATGGCGTTCATCGGTTTGCCAGTACGCAATTTTTTCGCTGTCGGGTGACCATACCCACGCCTGGGCCAGCCCGAACTCTTCTTCATATACCCAGCCAAAGCGTCCGTTATAAAAATATTCCTTGGCGCTATTGGTAAGCTGCTTTTCTTTCTGGGCTTCAAGATCATACACGAAGAGATCTCCGTCCCGTTCATAGCCAATCTTACTTCCGTCTGGAGAAAGTTCTGCCGTTCGTGCATCTTCTACTAGTAGGCTGAGAGATCCGTCTTCCACAGAATAAAGGTAGTAGTCAGAAATACCCGAGCGGCGGTATACCGGCCGAAAGTTCGATTGAAATACCAGGTATTTTGAATCATCAGACCATTGAAATGAAGAGTATTCAAAAGTAGAATCGGATTTTGGAAAAGTATGGTTGGCACTATTGAAGATAAGTTCATCTTCTTTCGCAGCGGGATCATACGCCCGTATCTCCATATTTTCCGTTTCCTCGTTGTATTTCATGTACGAGTATCGGTTGCCGTCGTCAATCCAGTTGACATTTCTTGGGCCGTTGGAGCCACTAAGCTGACTGCTTTTAGAGAGGGCTTCTTTGACGCTGGAATAGCGCTGTTTCTCCTGAGCTAATGTTGGTTGTTGAAATAAAAATGCTCCCACAAAAATGCTGAGAGCCAGCGTTTTGAAAAATAAAGAGAATGGGTATTTCATTTTTTTTAATATCTATTTAGAGAAAAGGTCTTTGTAAGAGTTGAAGAAATTAATAATTAAAAGCCGGTACAAATTAAAATTTATAATCTGTTATTCAATCAGAACTTGGAATATAATCATTAGGGCAATAGATATAGTTATAGTTGTCGCGACGGTGGAGGTATCACTTTCCTCCAAAGCGTCGGGGATGAGTTCGGCAAAGACCATCCATATCATGGCCCCGGCGGCAAAGCCAAGTCCCATAGGTAGGTAAGTTTCAAATATTTCGACAAACAAAAAGGCGGGTACGGCCATCAACGGCTGGGGAAGGCTTGAAAAGATACTCCACCAAGCAGCTTTCAACGGGGATGTTCCTCGCGGAATCAGCACCAGGCTTATAGCTAATCCCTCGGGAATATTGTGCACGGCAATGGCGGTGGTAATAAACAATCCCAGATCTATTCCACCGCTGAAGGAAACCCCAACACTGACGCCTTCAGTAAATGAGTGGACGGTCATAATTCCGACGATAAGCAGCATTTTGGTGGCATCAGCCTGATTGATATGCTTAATAGAGAATTTATCGTCATATCTATTGATTAACCTTTTGCTGCCAATAATAAATATGAGACCGATAACGATGCCCCAAAAAGTAAACCAGAGGTCGTGATTTATGCCTTCATAGATAAGGCCAAAGCTTGCCGCAATCATAAGTCCGGAAGCAATGGCATTAGAAATGCCAAGCCAGTTCCGTGTTAAACTCTTAAAGAAGAAAAAGGGGAGTGCTCCCAAACCCGTAGCCACAGCGGTAATTAGGGCATAAATAAAGACATCAAATGCGGGTTGTTGTAATAAATCACTCATAGTCTTTTTTAATCGATGCTCAGGAATATACAGAGTGATTCTTGTTAATCCACTATCCGTAAAAATTTAGAATTGAATTAAATAGGGAAGATGTAAAATGAGTGATGAGTAATACTCAAGATGTGACTCATCACTCATTAAAAATCAAGAAATTAGTTTTCTTTGGTTAGCTCTTGAATAATGGTATCCATTTTGTGTTCCAGTTCGCTGGTTTTTTTATCAAAACCGGTACGGTTGATAAGTTTGGTATTAACGCTACAGTAAAATTTTATCTTAGGCTCAGTACCGGATGGTCGAACCGTCACCATTGTACCATCTTCGGTAATAAATTGCAGAACATTTGAAACCGGCAGGTCAATATTTTCGGTTTCGCCGGTTTTTACATTCTTAGATACCTGTGATTTATAATCTTTGATAACAACGACATCAGATCCGGCCAATGTTTTGGGTGGATTTTCCCTGTAATTCTTCAGCATCTTTTGGATCTCCTCAGCGCCCTCGCGTCCGCGTTTGTAAACCGAAACCAACTTCTCGCGATAGTACCCATGTTGAAGGTAGATATCCAACAGGGCATCAAAAAGGCTGGTCCCCTGATCTTTATAATATGCAGCCATTTCGGCAATAATGAGTGCGGAAATAATAGCATCTTTATCGCGTACATGATCGCCAATTAGATAGCCATAGCTTTCCTCACCGCCTGCAACAAATTGTTTTTCATCTTCCAGCTTGGTCATCAGCTCACCGATGTATTTGAAGCCGGTTAACGTGTTGTAGCACTCTACACCATAGTTTTCGGCAATAGTATCAATTAGATAAGATGTAACAATTGTTTTAACGATATATTCATCGCCATCGAGTTTATCGGCTTCCTGCCAGGCGTTAAGGACATAGTTGATGATCAGTGCTCCGGTTTGATTTCCGTTAAGCAGAACCCACTCATCGTGATGATCCTTGATAGCAATGCCCACACGGTCTCCATCTGGATCGGTAGCCATGACCAATTCAGCATCAATTTCTTTGGCCTTGTTTAAGGCCATTGATAAGGCTTCCTCCTCCTCGGGATTGGGGTATTCAACCGTAGGGAAATCTCCGTCGTAAGTCATCTGTTCTTCCACGAGCGTTACGTTTTTAAAGCCGCATCGCGTTAAGGCAGGGGGTACCATTACGCCGGAAGTACCGTGAATAGGCGAAAAAACGATACTTAAATCGCTTTGTCGACTTATTGCTTCCCGTGACAAAGAGATATCCATTAAGGCGTCCAGATACTTTTCATCAATGTCCTTGCCAATGGTTTCTATATTTTCGGATACACCCTCAAATTTGACCTCATTGATGTCCTCGATCTTTTGGACTTCCTCCATTACTGCTTTGTCCTGAGGAGCAACCAGTTGGCAGCCATGCTCGTCATAGGCCTTGTATCCGTTGTACTCTTTGGGATTGTGTGAAGCCGTAAGCATTATCCCGCCGTGACAGTCCAGTTCGCGGATTGCAAATGAAAGTTCCGGGGTGGGGCGTAACCCTTCAAACAAGTAAACATAAATACCATTGGCAGAAAATACATCAGCTACTACCTGGGCCAGTTCCTCAGAATTATTTCGGCAGTCGTGAGCAATTACAACCTTAATTTGTTCATCGGGATAATTCTGCTTCAAAAAGTTACTGAACCCCTGGGTGGCCATCCCAAAGGTATATTTGTTTACGCGATTAGAGCCCACGCCCATAATTCCGCGCAACCCGCCCGTTCCAAACTCCAGATCCTTGTAAAAGGCATCCGTCAGCTCTTGGTATTCTTCATTATCCACCTTTTTGCGGATGGCAGCTTTGGTTTCTTCATCATAATTGCCATTTAGCCAGCTGTCAATATTCTGTTTTATTTGTGGATCTAATGATTTCATGATAAATGAAAGTTAATAGATTAATTTTTTTGTGATTCAGCGACCGGAGTTTGGCTCCATTCTACTTTTTTGATCATCAGCCATATTCCGATGACTATAAGCGGGATGCTGAGCCATTGCCCCATATTAAATACCCAGTCGGCGGCAAAAGCGGCCTGTTCCATTTTGGTAAATTCGAGGAAAAAGCGTCCGGTAAATAATGTAGTTAAAAATAGAGCAAAGAGTGATCCCTCTGGGGGACTTTTACGGTAGGAGTGATATACTTTCCACAAAATCCCGAATACTACAATACAAAGCAGTGCCTCATAAAGCTGGGTTGGATGACGAGGAATCATGTCAACTCTGGTGAAAATGACACCCCAAGCCATTTCTGTGGGTTCCCCAACAATCTCAGAGTTCATAAAATTACCGGTTCGGATAAATGCTCCTGCAATGGCAACGACGACGACTACACGATCAGCCAGCCATAGAAAACTCATATCCCTGAATTTTTTGGCAAACAGGTACATGGCGATGATAATACCGATGGCCGCACCGTGACTGGCCAGCCCGCCGTGCCAGATTTTTAAAATTTCGGAAGGATACCGCAGATAAAAGCCGGGATCGTAGAACAGTACATGTCCCAGACGAGCACCAACTACAGTAGCAATTAACATATATGTTAAGAGTTGATCGACTTCTTCCGGATCGCGTTTTGCATGGATAAACATTTTTCTTGTCAGCCAAAAACCAACCAAGAATGAACAAGCGAAAAGAATTCCATACCAGCGCGGTTCGAGTGGTCCCAGACTAAAGGCTATAGGATCGGCAGACCAAGTAAAATAATCGTTCGCTAAAAGTAATAAGTTCATGTAAAAGTATATCGTTTAATAACTTTGTTTTAACCCCTCCCCGAATACTCGGGGCACGGTTTGCATCTACCCTTAGTAAGGGGAGGCTTTTATTATCTGTCCAAATGCTGAGATACAAGCACCATAATCCCCTCCTTATGAAGGAGGTGGTAGGGGTGGTTGGAAAGTAAATTATGAATTTTGTAATTCTAATTTTTTTATAACAGTAATAATATGTTCCAACATACCTTCTATATTATTTTTGATTTGAGGGTTAGTAAAACGCAGAATTTTTATACCCAGATCATTTAAAAATGCAGTTCTTTTATCATCATGTGTAGCACCTTTATCGGTATAATGAGATTCTCCATCAACTTCAATAACAAGATTTATTTCGGGACAATAAAAATCTACGATATAATCTCCAATTCCATGTTGGCGACGAAATTTATAGTTCAGTAATTTTCGTCCTTTTAACTGAGACCAAAGAATAATTTCTGCTTTGGTCATGTTATTTCGCAAATACTTTCTCTGAGCTTTGGTGTGTTGTGGATTAAATATTTTGCTTTTCCCTTTGCTCATTGTTTAAAAGCATCTTAAATAACCCCTCTTACGTCTCCCCTTAGGAAGGGGAGAATTTTTGTTAATCACTATACGTAAATAAATACGACTATCAAATCTCCTCCTAATGAAGGAGGGATAGGGGTGGTTGGATAAATGTTCTAAGAGATGAAATTCCATCTTTTAAACTCAAATTTAATCTATATTATAGAACAATGATTATTTTTGTGTCCAAAATCCCAAGTAGTTCAAAAAATTGGTAATGAACAATTCATTTTGAGTATTTATAGCCCCTCTTTAAAGGGAGACTTTTATTATTTGTCAAAATTCTGAGATACAAGCACCATAATCCCTTCCTTATAAAGGAGGGGTGCAGGGGTGGTTGAATACTCACTTTAAGGGTTATAATTTGATATTATGCCATAATAACAATTCTTAATACTTATCTAACTCTTTTTAACTGCTTAGAAATCTTACGGTTTTAATTTTACTAATAGATGATTTTGTAGTTTGACCTCCTCCCATGTCTCTCTTTGAAATGGGAGAAGTGGATAATGCCTATGTTCAAAAAAGTTTATATAACTTATTAATAGTTACTAATTCACGATTTTATAATCTGTGCCTTCGGGGCTGTCCATCAGCTTGATATCCAGTTCTTCGAGACGGTCGCGGATGGTATCTGAAAGTTCAAAATTCTTTTCGTGCCGTGCATTATTGCGGATATCAATGAGCAGCTCAATAAGATCATGTGTCTTATCATCGCCGGCTGACGATTGATCTTCTTGCGGCCAGAGTCCCAGCACACCGTCCACAAAATCCCTCAGAAATTTTTTGATATCGTCAATATTTTCGGGGATATCTCCGCTATTAATTTGTTTGCGGAGGGTTTTTAGCTCCTCAAAAAGAACGGCAATGGCTTGTGCCGTATTAAAGTCGTCATTGAGTTTGCTTTCCAGCTCCGTTTTCAGGGATTTCAGATCGTAAGCATCTTCGGAACCTCCATCAGCACGGTCAATTGTTTTAATCATTTCCTGCAGACTTCGAAGTCCGTTTTCGGCCCCTGAAAGCGCATCTTCAGAAAAATCGGTAGTACTGCGGTAGTGACTTTGCAGTAAGAAAAATCGAATAACTTGCGGATCCCAGGCACGGGTTAGCAGATCGTGATTGCCGGAGAAAAACTCGTGCAGCGAGATAGCGTTACCCAGTGATTTACCCATCTTTTGTCCCTCAAGGGTAACCATGTTGTTGTGCATCCAATAGTTGGTAAACGGTTTGTTGAAAGCACCCTCGCTCTGCGCAATCTCGCATTCGTGATGTGGAAATTGGTTGTCCATGCCGCCACCGTGAATATCAAAATGTTCGCCTAGGTACTTTGTTGACATTGCCGAGCACTCTACATGCCAGCCCGGATAACCTTTGCCCCAGGGTGATGGCCACTTCATAATATGGCCGTCATCAGCTTTTTTCCAGAGGGCAAAATCTTCGGGCGAACGCTTATCGCTGGCAGTCTCAATGCGAGCACCGCTTTCCTGATCTTCAACATCACGGCCGCTGAGCTTGCCGTAATCTTCATCCGAAGAGACATCAAAATAGACATTGCCGTCGGTTTCGTAGGCGTGCCCATTTTCGAGTAGCTTCTTGACCATCTCGATCTGCTCGATGATATGTCCCGTAGCACGGGGAGAAATATCAGGTCGCTGAACACCCAGCGCATCCATATCGCGGAAATAGTTGTAAGTATATTTTTCGGCAATTTCCATAGGCTCCAGCTTTTCGATGGCTGCCTGCTTTTCAAGCTTATCTTCTCCCTGATCGGCATCGTCGGTCAAGTGCCCTACATCCGTGATATTTTGGACGTAGCGAACGTTATATCCCAAATAACGGAGGTATCGGATGACTACATCAAATGAGACATAACTTTTGGCGTGTCCCAGATGGGGATCTCCATACACCGTAGGTCCACAAACATAGATGCCTACAAAGCCCTCTTTAATGGGTTTGAATTCCTCTTTTTTACGGGACAGTGTATTGTAAATGTGTAATTTATCCATGAATCAGGATGCTTCCTTATTTATCATAAAATTGCGTTTCCAGTTCGCAAAGATAACGTTTCATAGCAACAGTTGACAACGTGTATTGGGGTAAAATCGTTGTAATTAGTTGTCGAATAATCCCTTGAGAAGATTTTTACCCTTATCTTTCAGGTAGTCTTTTACAATGGGAGCAATTGCTTCTTTATCCGGGCGGATGGTTGGATTTTCCTGGGTGCCTGTCATCCGAAGCGGAACCATAATGGTACCGTTCTCTTGTGTTAAAGCTTCAACGGCCTGGGAGCTTATCACGGATGCAATTCCTTTCTTGAAGCGGCTCGGCAGGAAGAGTTTGGTTTGATAATCTATTTTACCGGATACCATGTGCTGGGTGCCATTGAGCTCCATGCCGATATCGTCGCTGGTCATGCGCAGGTTATTAATGGTAAACACACTGTTTTTGAGCGAATAGGTGCTGTTAAATTTATCAAGACCGATATTGTTGAGCTCTTTTGCATTTAAAAGTGCAGCCAGCTTTATCTGGATGGGATGTCCCTGGATCCGTGAGTTGGTCATCCCGAAATTTCCGTCCATGGTTGATGTTTCGATGACCGGAGACAAAAACTTGTCGAGTTCCGAATAGTATTTTACATCGGCGCTGAATTCTCCAGATATATATTCGTGGAAATTGCTGTCTTCACCGAGCACCTGGAACTCATCAAAAAAGGCAGCAGCTTGCAACCCGTCCAAGTTACCGTTGAATGAGATCATGGTGCGCTCGGGTTCTGGGACATCCCAGGTGAAAGAGCCTGTTGCTTGCCCATCAAAAAGATTAATGGATGCTTGATCTATGGTAATTTTGTCCGGGAATGTGGAAGCTTCACCGGTTAAGTTCGTCATTGTAACGCCGGTGACGATCATCTTGCTGATTTCGGCATTTACCGAACTTGTTAAATCGGGTAGATGGATGGGAATCGGTTCCGTTTCGGTAGTATCGCTCCAGTCGATCAGTTCATCTAAATTAAGCAGATTGCTTTTGTATGTTCCCTGGAGTTGTGGGGTTGTACTTCGATCTTCTTCTGCTTTGAGATACTCCATATAATCGCGGAGGGATCCCGATAGGGCAATATCAGAAGATCCAATGTTAAAGGACAACTGATCCAAATCTACAGAACCGGGCGATAAATTGAGCTTTCCATTGAGATCGGTAACCGGCTGGACCATGGCTTCTCCATCCATATTGATGTTCTGCGCTGTTAGTTGGCCGTTGAACTGCATGTTTGCCGGATCAGCAGGAGCACCCTGGATACGTAAATTGAGATCAGCTAATCCCGTAAGTTCAGTTAGTGTAGGTTCCAGCTTGTAGTAATCCTTAATCTGATTGAGTGTCGCCTTTCCGGTCATTTTTATATCGACCGTTCTATTATCACTCAGGTAATTTCTCACACTTCCTGAAATGCCAAGGTTATTATCGCCGGTGGTAAAGCTGGCTTTTGAGATTATAAGACTGGGACCATCCAAAGACGAATTCAAGGTGATATTTTCAATGGGTTTACCCAGTGATTTATGGCTGATAAATCCATTAGAAAGCGAAATATTTCCCGATTGTACTGCATTTTCTATCTGATCGGCTTGTCCTTTTAAGACGGCCTGAGCCTTGAATTGTCCACGCATGCTTAGCGTATCTTCGTCGATGGGATAAAAATCTTTGATGGTAGCCAGATCAAAACTTAAATCTGTTGTCATATCAATACTACGCTGATCTTCGCTCATCGGCTTGTTAATTGATCCCTTCATCGAAAAGGTGTTGGCTGCGGCCTGTAGCTCCATATTGTTTATAGTGATGACCGATTGATTTGCTTTGGCATCGATAGAAATATTGTCGATAGGTTTGGCTACATCGGCATATTTGAGTAAGCCATTACTCAGCGAAATGGTAGCATCAAAAGTTGCTTCTTCGGGAGCCTCCATACTTCCGGAGGCCTGTCCGTTAGCAGTAAGCTGTCCGCCCAGGTTTTCAATATTAAACTGACTGATGTCATAAAAGTCGCTGACGGTAGCCAAGTTGACATCCGAATCGAAATCAACAGAAAACGTGGCGTTGTCTTCCAGTGGATTTTCGAGCTGACCGCTTGCCGAAAGGTTATTTGCTCCGGCTCGAGCGGTTAGGTTTTTGACGGCAATCAGTTTATTGGTTGCATTGACTGCCAACTGGATGTTTTCGATAGACTGGGGCAGATCCGGATTTTTTACGTAGCCATCACTGACGGTAATTCCGATATCAAAGTTTGGCAATTCTTCGCCCAGTAATGCTCCTTTAAGTGTGCCATTAATCGCCAGCGCCCCGCGCGTTTCAAGTCCCTGAGTATATTCTTCGTACTCAGCCGGTACGAGACGTAATAGCTCCCCAAAATTATCGGATGAAGAATTGAATGTAAGATCAGTGGTTAAATTATTGCTCCAGTCAGACAGCGAGCCGGTAAGATTAAGCGCCAGTCCGCGAATAGAAAAAGTCCCTTCATCAAGTGTTATGGTTTCGTTTTCCAGGTCGATAGTGGACTGCTGACTTATACTCAGTGGCAGGTTGTTAAGATAGGTACTTTCTCCCATAGAAGCCGAAAGCCCACCCAATTGCAGATCGATGGTGCTTGTGATTAGATCGGCGTAGTTGAGGGAAATATCGGCATTGAGGTCGTCTATCCGTACATCGGTTTTCGAAGTAGCATCCCGATAGCCAAAATCACCTCCGCTAATATTAAAATAGGGAATATTTATAGCCAGTGCTTCAGACGTTGTATCGGCCGCGGCGTCATCTTCAGCCATTAAAAAATCGATATTCGTAGTACTGTCGGCATTTACGATGTACGTGAACTGCGGATTTTTAAGACTGATTTCCGAAATGTTTATTTGGTCGCCCAACAGGGAGAAAAGTTCAACTGAAACAATAAGTTCATCTAAGGAAAGGAGGGTGTCACCTTCGGTTTCTCCGGGGATACTCATGTTTTGTATACTTATGCCTGGCTGGGGAAAAGTTCTGAACAGCGTCAGCGACATTTTTTCTACATTTACAGTACGTCCCACGGCATCATCGACGTAGGGCATGACGGTGTTTTTTAGGCGCTCATCCGTAAAGTAAATATTCAGCCCGATAACAATAATAATAACTAATCCGACAAGTGCACCGGCTATCTTTAGAAACGTTTTCATAATCTCAAGGTGTTGGTCTCAATTGAAGTTCTATCCACAATTTTTGATAGTAACAAAGTTTTCATTGATTAAAAATCGAATATATTGCCACAAGTTCCTTATGTTATATTCAATTTATAATCGGTTGGTAAAATACAAAAGTTTGTCATGTTAAATTGGGGTTCAGGAGCAGATAATCCAAAGTTTAAACAGCGTCGCCGCAGATTAGTTCAAGCGCTGGCTGATAAGGGTATTGAAAATCAGCGTGTGCTGGAGGCCTTTAACATAGTTCCGCGTCATGTTTTTGTGGATACGGCACTACAGGATCGTGCCTATAAAGATACTGCATTGCCCATTGGTAAAGAGCAAACCATATCACAGCCATACACCGTTGCACGACAAACGGAATTGCTCGAAATACAGCCCGGCGAAAAAGTGCTGGAGATTGGAACCGGATCAGGGTATCAGGCGGCAATTTTGTGTGAGCTGGGGGCCAATGTGTATACCGTTGAACGCCATGAAAAGCTTTACAAAAAGGCCAAATCAACTCTGAAAGAGCTGGGATACTCCATTCGTGCCAAGCTGGGTGACGGTACGCTCGGATGGTCGGCCTACGCACCTTATGATGCTATCGTGGTTACGGCCGGAGCCCCGGTTGTTCCCGAGGATTTAGTTGAACAGCTCAATATTAATGGACGCCTGGTTGTTCCGGTGGGGGATGAAAACAGGCAGGAAATGGTACGCATTATCAAAATTCGGGAGGACGAGTTTGAAGAGGAGCATTTCAGTGATTTTAAGTTCGTACCGTTGATCGGTGAAAAAGGATGGCAGAAGTAATTAGGAATTAAAAATTATTCAATGAAAAATTATGATCCTTGCTATATCTTTGGCATTCATTAATTCCTAATTCTTAATTCCTAATTCCGTTGTCAAAAACCAATAATTCTGATTCAAAGTCCGATTCTACAAGCTGGAGTGAGTCTCCCTTTTTATTGATTAAAGGTTTTTTGATGGGATCGGCCGATATTGTGCCGGGAGTAAGCGGGGGTACACTGGCGCTGATCGTCGGAATTTATACGCGCCTTATCAATGCGATTAAGAGTTTTGATACGCGCTTTTTTAAGCAGCTCGTCACATTAAAATTTCGGGACGCCCTTCGTGAGGTACACTGGAAATTTATGGTAGTGCTGCTCTCGGGTATGTTCTGTGCTATACTGTTTTTTACAAAAGTAGTGCCTCTACAGGTGTATATGTTTACCAATCCGGAGTTGGTATATGGACTCTTTTTTGGATTAATAGTGGGATCTATTTTTGTGCTTATCAAAGCTATTGAGGGCTTTAACTGGGTGCATGGACTGATGGTTTTTATTGGTGCGGGTATTGGATTTTGGGTTGTTACCTTGGTTCCGACTGATACGCCCGAAGCACCGTGGTTTGTTTTTATCAGCGGATCTATAGCTATTTGTGCGATGATTTTACCCGGAATATCAGGTTCGTATTTCCTGCTTATCCTGCGAAAGTACGACTATATATTAGCACAATTTGGTAAGGTGGGTACCTCCGAGACAACAGCCGGGTTATTATCATTACTTCCTTTTGTTGCAGGGGCTGTAGTTGGACTGGTGCTTTTTTCAAGGTTATTGTCGTGGCTGTTAAGTCGCTACGAAGCAAAAACGTTGGCGGTACTCATTGGCTTTTTAATTGGATCGCTATATGTGATTTGGCCGTATCAGGATCGGACGTTTAAGCAAATCGTTAGCAAGACCGAAGTGGTGGCCTATAACAGCTCAAAAGCGGCGGAGCTTCGAAATAATCCGCCGGATCAAAATCGTCCTGAATTTGAGCGGCTGGGTGAAAAGGTGAATCGTGATGGCGCACAAAAAGAAATAGAGATTTTGACCGTTAAGAACAAGCTTGTTAAGAGTAATCCATTTATTCCGTATTTAACCGTTCAGGAGGCGGGGACGGACCATTTTTGGAGTGGTATTTGGGGAATGCTTATCGGATTAATTATGGTGATGGGACTTGACTATTTACGGACGGAAACCTAACGTTAAATAAACTGATGAATCTCCATATTAAAGACTATTGTCATGCAGGAAATTAAAAAAATATTAGTACCTACAGACTTTTCGGAAAACGCTCAGTTGGCTTATCGTCATGCCCAGGAAATTGCTCATCGGGTTGGAGCCAAGGTAGATTTTATTCACATTATTCCGACCCTGACCTATTTCCATAAAAGCTTGTCGAATATGCAGGCACCATTAAATTTGGATGATGAAATTTATCCTATGGCACAGAAAGAGGCTGTCCATCAGATGCAGACGGCCATGGATGATTATATTGCTGATGAAAACAAGGGAGAAGTGGTTTGTAACATCGATCGAAAGTCTTCGACAGCTATCGCAGAACATGCCAAACAGAATAATCATGATCTTATTGTAATGGCATCGAAAGGCCATCATAAATCATCGTTGCTGCGTGGATCTACAACCAACAAAGTAGTTCGTCATTCATCGGTCCCGGTGTTTACCGTGGATGAAGGACTCAATGCCGAGGGGCTTAAGGATATTATGATTCCTACGGATGGATCTCCGTTATCCTTTACAGCGCTTCCGATGGCACTGACATTGGCGACCATTTATGATGCAGATATTACTTTGTATCACGTACAGGAGCTTTATGGTAGTCCGTTGGATTCTGAAAGCCGGGATCCCCAAAAAACCGATGAACAAAATATTTATGAGTCTCTCATAAGTCGGTTGGATGATTATCTGGCTGCCGAGGGTTTTGATAATGTTAAGATAGCTCGCGGTGATGAAAAGTTCAGAGATCAGTTTGTGGTATCAGATAATGCATCAAATAGACGTATTAATATTTACACTGCAATTGAACGAGGGGTTTCGGCCCACTTGGGTATTGAAGATTATGCCGCCGAAAATGCTGATGTTGTTGTGATGGCCACACATGGTCACAGCGGTTTTGCTCACCTATTACTGGGTTCTACAACAGAAAAGGTAGCGCAGTCGCTGAGTACACCGGTAGTCACTGTTAAGCCGGATGAGAAGAAGTTATCGAAGAAATAAGGTTTCGTTCAAGTCCATTAATCATAAGAAAAAGGCGCAAAGAAACTTTGCGCCTTTTTCTATTGGAGTATAAATGAGTCTTATGCCAAGAAATGATCTCCTGCTTCGGGAATCCAGACTTCGGTATCAGTTGACTTCTCGGTGTATTTCTTGAAGTCTTCGGGATCGCCTGTTAATGGTGGAAACGTGCCGTAGTGAATGGGTACGGCATAATCGGCCTGAAGCAGATCGCAGGCCATAGCAGCTTCACCGGGACCCATCGTATAGTGGTCGCCCATAGGTACGGCAACGATATCGGGCTCATAGAGCTCACCATAGAGTTCCAGTTCGTAAAAGATATTAGTATCCCCAAGGTCATAGAAGGTGATATCATCGTAGAAAGAGATCACCAGCCCGGCTGATTCGCCTGCGTAGTCACCCTGGAATGAAGAGCTGTGGTTGGCATCTACCATAGTTACCGAAAAGTCATCGAAGGCTACTGTACCACCCTTATTAAATTCGATAGCCTGTTCTTCGTCGAGACCGTGCTTGCTAACCAGTAATCGCGAAAGCTCTACCTGTGAAACGACTTTACAACCAGTAGCTTCGGCAATATCCAGCGTGTCGCCCACGTGATCTTCATGTCCGTGGGTTAACAGAATATAATCGATCTCATCCTGTTGTTTATACTCATCTGGGGTGGATGGATTTCCCGACAGAAAAGGGTCAACTAAAATATTGGTGCCTTGCGGACTCACGAATTTAAAAGCAGAATGTCCTAACCATTGTGCTTGCACTGATGTATCCATAACTTTAATAGTTTATTTAATGATTTATGAGAAATAGTATTGATTATCCGTGATCAATGTGTTATTAATGAAGTTCAAAAGCGCATAAAATAAGAGGAATTATGAAGTTGAATGTTATTCCATTTCGTTTACTATCACAACATTTTATAGTGAATCATTCCGTGCGTTTTTCTGAGCTTATCTAATATCGTATAACTCCAAAAACATTTGAGGTTTATTCATGGCAGAACGAATCAAACTGCATCCCGAGACACCCCATGTAAAACGATTA
The DNA here is from genome assembly GCF_034521915.1 of Fodinibius sp. Lineage (GTDB taxonomy): Bacteria > Bacteroidota > Rhodothermia > Balneolales > Balneolaceae > Fodinibius. The sequence continues at coordinate 305,634 of NZ_JAXHLU010000001.1, read as the reverse complement.
TTTGAAATCGCCGACAAGGTGAAAGATGGTGCGGTGGTACTTTTCCCGACCGACAGTCAATATGCTCTTGGCTGTGATTATAAAAATAAAAAAGGGATTGAGCGGATTCGTGAAATTCGACAGCTGGGAAAGGGTGATCACCTAACCATTTTATGTGACTCGTTGTCGGGTATAGCAAAGTTTGCACATATTTCTGACTATAATTTTAAGCTGATCAAACGGCTGATTCCCGGCCCGTATACCTTTATTTTGCCTGCTACCAAAGAGGTGCCCAAGCTGCTTGTTCATCCCAAGAAAAAAACGGTAGGTATTCGCGTGCCAGACTATCCTATTTGTGAAGGCTTGGTCCGTGAGGTTGGTAATCCCATGCTTGCAATTACCGCTAAGAAGCCCGAAATGGATGAAGACGCCCTGGAAAAATTTGACAGGGAACCGTTCTTACGAAAATTTGATAAGCAGGTAGATGTGACTATTGACAACCAGCAGGATCTACCTTCCCAAGAAACCACTATCTTGGATATGACTGATGATAGTACCAAGATTGTTCGACGCGGTCTTGGAATTGAACAAGTGGAAGAAGTGTTTGAAAGGGAACGAGAACCATTAGAAAAACAAAATTAATTTATGAAGATTGCTATTAATACAGGCGGTGGCGATGCTCCCGGTCTTAATGCCGCTATTCGTGCAGCTACATTGGCAGCACTAAAAAGAGGCTGGGAAGTGTATGGCATCAAAAACGGATATGGTTCAATATTTACTGATGAACCTTTTATAAAGCTCGATGCCCAAGCCGTGCAGGGAATTACGATGCAGGGCGGTACTATTTTGGGAACGGCCAATCGTGGCAACCCCTTTGAGATGCCGTACAAAAAAGACGACGGCAGTTGGGATACAAAAGATGTATCTGATAAGCTGGTGAAAACCTTTGAAAAGCATGGTATTGATGCCCTTGTTGCTATAGGCGGTGATGGCTCGATGAATATTGCGAGTAAACTTATCCAGAAAGGTCTTGATATTGTGGGCGTGCCCAAAACCATTGATAACGATATTTACGGCTGCGATGTGACGCTTGGTTTTGATACGGCTATTGATATTGCGACAGGAGCGATCGATCGGATTACGACTACGGCCGAATCGCACCACCGCCTGATGGTCGTCGAGGTAATGGGGCGTTATGCCGGATGGATTGCACTCTACTCTGGTATTGCAGCCTCTGCCGATGTGATCCTAATTCCTGAAATTCCGTTTTCCTATGATTCTATTGTGGAAAAAATTGAAGAGCGGGAGTCGAAGGGACTTCATTATACGATGATTGTAGTGGCCGAAGGAGCAACCAAAAAAGACGGAGAAATCGTTACCAAGGGCAAAACCCCGGGGCAGGAGGTACAATTGGGCGGTATTGCCGACCAGGTAGCCGATGAGCTTTCCGAGCGGACGGGTAAGGAGTCGCGATCGGTTGTACTGGGACACCTTCAGCGCGGCGGATCTCCCTCAACCTACGACCGGCTTATTTCGCTTCGTTTCGGTGCGGCTGCCATTCGCTGTGTGGAAGAGCACGACTATAATAAACTGGTCGTGTTGCAGGATAATAAGCTAACGCGTATCCCCATCACCAGTATTGAGGGAAAAATGAAGTCGGTTTCGTTGGAGAGTGATACCATGCAGACGGCGCGGGATATTGGCATTTGCCTGGGCGACTGACAATTTCAACCCATCCGAGCGCTTGGTTCGCGATCGGATGGATGGAATTAGCAGGGATATGAATTTTAAATCAATTATTAAAATATCATGCTGAATTTATTTCAGCATCTTTAAATTTTAGCTGGATGATAGATCCTGAATCTCACGAAGTGTCGGGGTACGCTAAGTTCAGGATGACACAAGAGCTTTAATGGGTAAATAAACTGAACTATCTGTCAGGTTACAAGATCACTTGACAGAGCATCGTCACGAGATAATATTATTTAGATTATTGTAATTCTCGTTCCGTAGCTCTGCTGCGGACCAGCATAGATAGGTAAAACAAAATTTTATTATGGGACTTTTTAATTCAGTAAAAAATGCGTTTTCGGGATCCGAAACGAGTGAGATTTGGGAGATGATTTCAGATCCTTCTCAGGTGGATCCCATTATTGAAGCATCAAATGAAAAGCCGCAACTAATCTACAAACACAGTCATCGCTGCAGCGTTTGTTTTGTTGCGAAAGGAGATCTTGAGATGGGGGCGGATGATATTAAAGAGCATGCCGATATGCATTTTGTAAATGTTGTACGCAGCCGTGACGCCTCTAATGAAATAGCTTCTGAGCTAGATGTTCGTCACGAGTCGCCCCAGGCTATTTTAGTGGATAATAGTGAGGTGGTTTGGCATGGCTCTCATGGCAGTATTGATACCGATACTATATTGAAAAAAATTAGATGATGCTTGGCTTCTGACTTCTCAATCACTAAAAATATTTTTAAATCCCTCCTCAAACGGCGGTTCAATAATTCCCTCTTGGGTTATAATGCCATTGATATATGAATACGGAGTAACGTCAAAAGCGGGATTATAGGCCTCGGCTTTTTTGGGTGCTACTTGGGCATCGCTGTAGTTAAGCACCTCTTCTTGATCGCGCTCCTCCAACGGAATCTCATCGCCGGTTTCCATTTCCATATCGATGGTCGAGAGGGGAGCCGCTACATAAAAAGGTATCTCATTTTCTCTCGCTAAAACTGCGAGGGGATAGGTCCCGATTTTGTTGGCCACATCACCATTTGCAGCAATGCGATCAGCACCTACCATAACCAGATCAACTTCGCCGCGACGCATGAGTAGGCCCGCGCTGGAATCCGTTATTATTTTCATTGGGATTTCAGCATTCATCAGCTCCCAGGCGGTAAGGCGGGATCCCTGTAGCAGTGGACGCGTTTCATCCACCCAAACGAATGGTTTTTTACCTTGTTCATGGGCGTGAAATATTATCGAAAGGGCGGTACCGTATTGACCTGTGGCAAGACTGCCGGTATTACAATGGGTTAGTACTTGCGCATTTTTGGGAATGAGCTCAACGCCATTTTCGCCAATCTTTTTGCAGGTTCGCTTATCCTCATCGTGGATGGTCTTGGCTGTTTGCAAAACGATCTCCTTAATCTCACTGATATCCTTATCTTTATGGGCCCGGATGGTTGATTTAATCCGATCGGTTGCCCACTTGAGATTTACGGCCGTAGGCCGGGCTCCCTCCAGGTATTCGGCAATGCGATCAACTTCGACCATAAAGCTTTCGAATGCATTTTCAGGCATATCTTTAATTCCTAAATATAAGCCGTAGGCCGCTGCAATACCGATAGCGGGTGCTCCCCGAATGCGCAGCTTTTTGATGGCTTCCCACATGCGTCCCACATCTCGGATATCGCTATAGACTTCGCGTCCGGGCAGATATGTTTGATCTAAGATGCGAACATGATCCTCTCGCCACTCAATAGATTGTACTGCAGTATCGATATCATTACTCATGACCAATAGATATTAATTTAATTTTGAGCATACGATAATGATTATGACAAAAGAAGCGGGAATTTACAACCTTAAATATGCTGATTTTTTTACTGACAAGATTTGTGGCGTCCACAGTGAGGATTGTAGAGGCTTGAAATAAAAAACCCGATTGCAATACAGATATATTACAATCGGGTGAATAAAACTTAAAACTCATTAGGTTTAATATCCCTGGGCAGAACCATCTCCCCGAGGGTCTGGTGATCCATATTTTAATCCGTCTTTACTGATATATATGGTATGGGTACGCCCTATGCTGCTGCGTGATTCAAGTGTATGTCCCATTTCTTTCAGCATTTGCCGGGTATCGGGACTTAGGCCAAATTCTTCGTAATACAATTTATCAGGCATCCACTGATGGTGGAAACGCGGCGCTGAGTTGGCTTTTTGGGGATCCATCCCAAAGACAGCCATATTAAGAAAATTGTGGAATGTCGCCGTTATAATCATAGGTCCGCCGGCGGCTCCCAAGACCATTCGCACGTTTCCATCTTTGGTAACAATGGTGGGAGACATGCTGCTGAGCATCCGCTTTTTGGGAGCAACGGAATTGGCTTTTCCTTGTATGAGTCCAAACATATTGGGTTCGCCGGGTTGGGCGGTAAAATCGTCCATTTCATTATTAAGCAGGAATCCGGCACCGTCAACGGCAAGCTTATTCCCAAACGAACCGTTCAAGGTGGTTGTAACTCCAACCGCATTGCCGTCACTATCCACAATTGAATAATGGGTTGTTTCGGTGGATTCTATAACCTGAATGGGATTGCCGTGAGAAATGTCATCGCTGGAAGTAGCTTTATCCCAGCTATAGCTTTCCATGCGTTGCTGATTATAATCCTCTGCCAATAACTCTGATTGCGGGATATTGACAAAATCGGGATCACCGAGAAAATGGGCCCGGTCGGCAAATGCTCTACGCATGACCTCGGTAATGAGATGAACGTACTTTGCCGAGTTAAAACCGAGTTCTTTTAAATTATAATCCTCGAGCATAGTAAGCATTTGGGCAATGGCAATGCTGCCGCTGCTGGGCGGTGGCATAATGTGAAGATCGTAACCGTTAAAGCTTGCCTTTACGGGATCGCGCCACTTGCTCTCGTAATTTTTGAGATCACTATAGCTGATAATACCGCCTTGCCGTTTCATTTCCTCAACAATTTGATCAGCAGTAGTTCCCGAATAAAAACCGGCTCTGCCCAATCGTGCAATTCGTTCAAGAGTTTTGGCTAAATCTTTTTGAACAAAAAGATCTCCTTCTTCAAAAGGCTTCCCATCTTTTTTGGTAAAATATTTTGTAGAGGATTGGTACTTTTTAAATTCATCTGCTTTGTCATTAAAATCCTGTGCTTGTAGCCAGGTTAGGCGATATCCTTCCCGGGCCAGTTTTATGGCCGGGGCTATTACCGTTTCCAGTGGAAGGTTACCGTACCGTTCAAGAGCCTTGATCATACCATCAACTACACCCGGGACACCAGAAGCCAGTGCCGATCTTCGGCTTAGATCCGGCTGATATTCCCCGTCTCTTATGAACATGTCTTTCGTTGCTTTTTGTGGGGCTCGTTCCCGAAAGTCCAGTGAAGTGGTCGTACCATCAGCCATATGCAGTACCATAAATCCGCCGCCGCCGATATTACCGGCACGTGGTTCGGTAACGGCCAAGGTAAATTGTACAGCTACAGCAGCGTCAACAGCGTTGCCACCCTGCTGCATAATTTTTTTACCAACTTCAGAGGCATGTTTTTCGGCGGATACGACAATGCCATTTTCATAGGATTTGGCCCATCCGGTTTGTGCAATGCTTTCACTGGGCAGTGATACAAAAAGAGCGAAGAATAGAATACAGCTAAGCAATCGAGAGAATATTGGTTTGTTCATCAGACTAAATTTTTTTTGAGCATGCAGTTCTTAGTGTTTTTTAGAGAAAAGCTTTGCGCCATCCTGTATAAATCAGGATTTGACGTAACGTTTTGCAAAGAGTTGAATTGTAAGAGAATTACTTATTAATATCTAAAATAATACCCAATGTACTCCCTACTCCGGAAATGAAGGAGTAGAGAGAAGTTGGGTAAATGAATTACAATTAAAACGTCAGAGAGAGTTTTGAGTAGACATAGCGCCCGTTAAATCCCATCGGTGAAGCGGTAGGATAGGGGAAGATGCCAAGAAAGTTAGAGTGATCAGGCGTCAGATCCGGATAATTATCCAGCAGATTACGAGCTCCCACCGTGATGCGAGCATAATCTTCTACGATTTCGTAACTGGTTGAGAGGTTAATAACCCATTCTTTGCTTAGGGTATAATCCTCAGCTGGATCCTGATCCGGTACGAGAACCTCTCCATATCGTTTGCTCATCATGCTGAAACTAAATGGACCGTTGTCGTAGGTTGCCTCGAGGTTAAGCGTATTTTTGGGGCGTTCCCGGGCAAGTTCTAAACGAGCCTCGCGTCCAAAGATACTTTCCCCGAACGATTCACTTAGCTGTGTTGGGGTAGCAACGCCACTTGCCAAGCGGTTTCGGGTGCTGTTTAAGGCGCTCTTTAAATACAAGGTTCCATTTTCGCCTATCACCGTACGGTATGATGCTGTTAGGTCAATACCCCATGTACGGGTATCAATGGCATTGGAAAAGACCTGAACGCGCTGCGCTCCGAATTGAGAAACAAGGTTCTCAATTTCGGGACCACCCATGTTACCTGATAAAATGATCCGATCTTTGATATCGATGTGGAAAACATCAACAGTGAAGGTGAAAGCATCAGTGGGACTTACCGCAAGACCACCACTCACGTTGAACGATTTTTCCTCTTTTAGATCCGGAACACCGAGGGCATCGGCTACATTACTATCGTTATTAAAGAGTCCAACTTCGAAGGGAACGTTATTGATAAAGGTTGTGGAAACCTTAGAAAAATAACGTTGTGCAAGATTTGGAGCACGAAAACCAGTACTTACCGCCCCCCGGAATATGAGCTCTTCTTGTGGTTGATAGCGCATAGCCAGCTTACCGTTAATGGTTTCTCCAAAATCGCTGTAACTTTCGAATCGACCGGCAATATTCACGAGAAATTCTTCGGTAATGTCAGCTTCCATATCCACATATGTAGCAATGTTATTACGACTTTCATCCACCGCCTGACTTGGACGGAATCCGGGAAATACCTGAGCACCCGGGGCGGCGCGTCCTCCATTTTGATTAACTTTCACCGGACCGTCAATATATGAAGCCTCTTCTCCGGCCGTAATTTCATACTGATCAATGCGATAAACAGCGCCCGCAGCAAAGTTAAGCGGTCCAGCAAGCCCTACATCAAATGTTCGATCGATATCGAGCATGGCATGAGACTGCTGGAAACCAACTGTGCCTGCATAAAATTCCGTCTGATTCGAGCTCGGACCAAGCGTCACATTAAGTGAGTTTGCAATGTTGTACTCGAAATTGTTACTACCTGTTTGCAGGTTAAGGTCGTAATTCCATTCGCCCATCTGTCCGCGAAGACCGAGTGACCCCGAGTAGTCATTGATTTTTATATCAAATTCCGGGAGAAATCCGATGGGATAAATTTGCGGCCAATTTCGATCTCCCAGAGATCGGCGATAAAAGCCTTGGCCAAGAGCATCTCGGTAACTGTATCCCCCAAAGGCATATACTTCCATTGACTCGTTAACCGGTATAGCAGAATTACCCCATAGGTAATAATTGTCAGATTCTCCGCTACCCCAGTGGAAGTTGGGTTGGGAGACAGGATTGTTCTTTTCAACTACCTCCTGAACACCATCGCCATCCATATCCATAACCACGTCGCCATCGCCGGCGGTAATTTGATCACGCGGGCTGGCACCGGCGCGATTTGTGGGATCCTGCAGGCGCACCTCTCCAAACAGGTTAATATATCCATCTTTTCCAATGGGTAAACCATATGAAGCAGCAATATCTTGGGTAGTTCCATCATTGGAAAAATTATCGGTAGCATTACCGCCTAATTTATAACTGAGCGACAAGGGGACCGGTTCCTCTTTAAGCTGGATATTAACAACCCCTGCAATGGCATCCGAACCATACTGGGCGGCGGCCCCATCACGCAGGACTTCCATTTGTTGGATCGCACTGGCCGGAATAGCATTCATATCAACGGGGCTCGATCCTTTTTGGATACCCGATCCCAGGCGATTTACCAATGCCGATTTGTGGCGTCTCTTTCCATTGATAAGTACCAGCGTATGATCGGGACTAAGTCCACGCAAGGTAAACGATCGCAAGGCATCCATCCCGTCGGCAACAGTCTGTTGTGGAAAGTTGACCGAAGGGGAAACCTGTTCAAGCATTTGACCAACTTCAGAGGTACCGGCTTTTTCCAGGTCGATGGCAGTATATACATCAACAGGAACCGCCAGCTCATCGGCAGCAGTATGACCTGCTCGTGAACCTACCGTTACCGTTACTCCCTCACCCATGACAGCTGTTTCTTGCATGGTAAAATTTTGGGTAACCGTTTCTCCTGCAGAGAATGATATCTCTTCATCTATCTGCTGGTATCCAACAAAAGTAACTCTAACGGTGTATGTACCGGGATCAATATTTTCTATGGTATAGCTGCCGTCTTCGCCTGCAGCAGTACCCTGCGAGCTCTCTACCAAGAAAATGTTGGCTCCGGCAAGTGCTTCACCATTGGAGTCCATTATCGTACCTTCTAACGTAGCTGAACTTTGTGCAAATAACACAAAGGGCAATAGCAATAGTATGAATACAGAAAATAATCTAACTGTTGTTTTCATATCGTGTCTGTCCTCGTTCCTGTTTTTATTTGAGTCAGAGGAGATTTCTTCCTCTAAGACGATATAACAAATTATTTACCAAAATGTAAAAACATTTAATGTCAAACTATTTATATATCAACATATTTCTTTCTTAAACCAGCTAAATGTAGTTTTGATCGGTTTTTCGGGGGTTCATCGAATAGTACTAAGCCCTAATTCATAGGCAGGACAGCTAATCTTTTCAGGGAAGAGAATGGTATTGACTCTTTTTTCTGATGAATGGTCTTTTTTAGTTTTGCAAAGCCCTTTTTTAAAAGAGAAGAATCAACAGGTGAGTTTCTGTATATATGAATTCGGAAGGTATATCTTTTTAATTGATAGCTTGTTGATATCAAGGTTCATCCAGAAAGTTCGCGTCTTTTGATTCCCTGATAGCAGTTAGGAGGGCGCTGACTTGTTTGTAGAGGTCTTGGTCGGGCTCGCAGGCTTTTTTGATAAACTTTTCTTGTTTCTGTTGATCTGACAAAGTCAGCGCTTTATCCACAATTGATTCTATATTTTTCCACCGTTGCTGATCCATAAAAAAGCAAAGTATCTCCTTTCTCCTTTGTTAGTATATGCGAAAGCCAGATGAAAAATGGGCCAAATTCATTTTTCGAAATCCATTTGTCCTCATCCCGCTCGCCGTCACGCATAGTACTATGTAGTATTCATTAATTCTAAAAAAGAATAGTAACTATGCAACGAATAACACGAATAGTGACGATACTTTTAGTTTGTTCAATTTCAATTTTTATAGCCTGCGAAGGTCCCGCCGGCTCTGAAGGCCCGCAGGGACCAGAAGGTCCACAAGGCCCTGTTGGACCAGCAGGTGAAGATGGTAGTATGATGTATTCCGGGCAGGGCGCACCGGACTCTGATATCGGTGACAACGGAGATTACTACTTGAACACAGATACCGGTGAACTCTATGGCCCCAAAGACGACGACGGCTGGGGCAATCCTATTATGGTTTTAATGGGTGAAGATGGGGAAGACGGCAGTCAGATTCATGCCGGCACTGGTGCCCCTGATGCTTCGTTAGGTGATCTGGGCGATTTTTACCTGGATAAAGCCAATTATGATATGTACGGACCCAAAACGGAAAACGGATGGGGAACGCCCATTAACCTGAAAGGCGCCGACGGCAATGCCAATGTTACACGGTATATCTTTCCGGGACATGATTTTGGAAGTCAATCTTCTTTGACTCTAAGCGTTCCTGGCATAAGTAATGATGAATTTAGGAATAGTTCTTGGTCAGTTTATCTGGCTAATGACAGAGGGCTTAATAATTCTACCTTCAGATATTATCCTATTCCTGGTGATGGGGTGTTCTCAACATATTCTGTTAGTTTCGGAAACATAAATGATGATTATACAGCCTTTTTTATCGAATCATCTGGTGGAGGAACAGAATATGAACGTATAGAGATTGTTCGAGTTGAAGCTTCCAATACCGAAGATCAAAGAAAGCAGAAGTCAGGAGAAATTCTTCCCAGTGGACTGGATCCCTCCGATTACAAAGCGGTATCAGAATATTATGGCTTCTATCGATAATTAAAATCCAGAGAGAGTAATTTCATTTAGATAGCCTTAAAATGGGCTCTGCTGAGAGGCAGGGCCCATTTTTAATTTACCCATCTTTAATGTATTGAGGGGAGGGGTAAAATCTCATGAATTAAATTTGTCACAATCCCGCTCGCTATTACGCATGTTACTATGTAGAACGCAAAGGTATAGAATACAAAACAAAGTTATTATGAGACGCTTACTACATATATCGATACTGTTCATTGTAATAGGACTTCTAATATCTTGTGGGAGTGACAGCAGCAGTACGGGACCCGACTCGAATCCTGATTCTGATCCCGATCCTGAACCGACAACCGGAACGGTTGAGATAAGCACCTCAACCAGCGGTGATGATCAGGATGACGATGGATATAAAGTTACGCTGGGAAATAATGAGAAAGATATTTCTTCCAATGAAACCATATCGTTTGATAACCTGGACGAAGGAAGCTACGATGCAGAGCTCTCAAATATTGCCGGTAACTGCAGCGTGGATGGCGATAATCCGCGATCAATTACTGTGACAGCCGGTGAAACTACCTCGGCTACCTTTGAGATTCAGTGTCAGGAAATTCAGCCGGTAGCCCAACAGGAAGCTGTGGATGCGGTAAAACAGGTCATGCAGAATAAAGGGTGGACAGCACCGTCTAAGTCAGTAAATGATGATCAGACACCAACTACCGCAAATAGTGATCCTAATATTTTTGATTTTATTGCGACCGAAGTAAATGACTCTGGGACCCGGGTAGTTTATATGCTTATAGGACCTGATGGTCATCTTATACCAACCAGTGAATGGCAAAGCAACAATCAAGGCAAGTGCAAGCAAGAGTCTCTCCGATATATGAAAGCCGCTCAAAAAAGATTCAATTTCAAAATGTTTAGCCTCGCGGATGGTTATGACGTGTTTGCCCAATATATTGATATAGCAACAAGCGAAATTGAAGCACAACGCGAGGGACAAAGTTCCAGCTTGGTGGATGCTATAACTACAGCCTGGGATAAGATTGAAAAACCTGTAAAAAAACCGGCAGATCCCTGCGGCGACAAAATCAGTAATTTAACCTTGACGTTTAGTGCAATAACTACATTGGAGAGTATTTCAAAAGAATCCTCAAGTCTTTCATCAACAATTAAAGAACAGGTAGAGGCAACGGTAGAGCTTAACTATGACAAGCAAGATAGCATGTACACGGGAAGCGGTGATCTTACATGGGCAAATTATAACCACTCAGAATTAAATTGCGAACTGCCTGATCCTGCCCGGTTAAAAGTGCATAAATTTGTATACGGGGATCCTACTACAACGAACGGGGAAACGGAACTGCAGATACAATTTCATGATATGAAAAAGAATTCCTGTAATATCCATCCTAATTTTTCATTTAGTTGGTGGCTGCTGCACGAAAATGAAATACATAAAGAAGTTGAACTGGATGAATGGGCTATAACTGTTGAAGATATTTATGCACTCCATAATTGGGAAGCCGTTGAAGTTAGTCCTGTTATAGTCGTTCAAAAACAGTATGACCACTCTAGGACAGTAGAAGATGAGGACTCCATAAATAATGTGAGTGGTGAATCTATGATTAGAATTCTACATGAAACCAATGAATGAGCAAGAACTAAAGTTCATAAAACTGAGAGAATTATTGTTAGGTGTGGACAACTGTAATTACCGGCGAATTAAAATCACAGATCGATTTGTCCCAATTTCGCCCGCTATTACGCATATTACTATGTAGGGGAATTATTAATTGGAATATAACCATAATATTATGCGACGATCACTATTTATAATTGTATTCGTTTTATTGATTGTTCCGCTGGTATTCATCTCCTGCGGTGATGAATCTACCGGTGAAGAGGAACCACAGCCCTTGGAGTTTGCGACGGAGCCCTCCGATGGGTTGAGTAGCATGATTCAGGAAACCCCCAGCGACTTTACCTGGGATTATTACCATGATAATGTGCAGGTAAGCATGATACCTGGTACCCGGTGGAGTGGTAATATTGTGCTTTCTGCGTTCCAGGTGGAAAATGGTGAGGTGGTTAATCGCACCACAACCGAAGCTGTTGAAACCTCGGCTGATGAACTTTCTTCAGGATTGTTAACGGGAGAAATAACTCTAGGTCCTTCTTTGGTGCCTGGTGATGAGTGGGTTCCAGGTGATGAGTGGGTACCCGGTGAGTATAGTGGGTTCCAGGTGACGAATGGAGCCCGTCTGAAATTGAAGATGTAGCTCTTTCGCAGGTTGATTTGGGGCAGAATGAGACGATGGTAGTTGTTTATGCACACCTTGCAGGCGAATCGCCTGAGAGAGAGCAGACTACCCAACCCTTCGGTGTGCTTATGCTTGAGGAGGCATCTACGGGTCAGCTGGATGTTGTTACAGAAACAAGCGGCGAAAATCTAGATGACAGCTATCAAATTACGGTAAATGAAACAACCGAGACCATAGGTGCCAACGAATCTGTACTGTTTTCCGAACTGCCCGTCGGTGATCACGAAGCGGAACTGACTGATGTGGCCGATAATTGCGAAGTAGAAGGCGATAACCCGCGCACGGTCACCATTACTGAGGGTGATACGAAAACAACAACCTTCAGTATAAACTGTCAGGAGCCGCTCAAAAATCAGCTGGTCTTCACCAGTTTCCGTGACGGCGATGCCGAAATATTTACCATAGGAGATGACGGTAGCGGAGCCTCGCAGCTCACCGATAACGGCACGTTTGACGGACAAGCTGCGGTTTCCCCAAGTGGAACCAAGATTGCCTTCGTAAGCGACCGCGACGGAGACAAGGAGATTTACGTTATGGATAAAGCCGGAAAAAACGTCACGCAGCTGACAAATAATGCTGCTTTGGATGAATATCCTGCCTGGTCGCCCGATGGAAGCCAGATTGTATTCAGCAGCCAGCGTGATGGCGTCGATGATATCTTTACAATGGATAATGACGGATCAAATATAACAGGCGTAACAACTGATAATGAAGCCGATACCAATCCATCATGGTCACCGGACGGAAACACCATTGTATTCCAGAGCTTGCGAGACGGTGATTGGAATATTTACAGTATAAATGCTGATGGTACCAATGTTCAGCCATTGACGGATGATGCTACGCAAGGTGATCGTGAACCTGTCTGGTCACCTGATGGAACAGAAATAGCATTTGCCAGCAATCGTGACGGAGACGAAGAGATCTACACTATGGATTCGGATGGTAATAATGTATCGCAAGTTACCGATAACAGTAGCTTTGATGTTTCCCCAACCTGGTCGCCCGAGGGAACTTCAATTGGTTTCGAAAGTGATCGGGACGGCGGCAGGGATATTTATATTATCAATGCCGATGGAACATCACCTTTTAGGGTAACAACCGACCCGGGATTTGATGAAAATCCATCCTGGAGTCCTGGTTCAATAAAGTAGCATAGTATTATATTTTGCCCGCAGCGGGATGCCATCCCGTTGCGGGTTTCATATTCTTGGAATTGAATTTGTCCCCATTCCGCCAGCCGTTACGCATAGTACTATGTAGTGGAAAACCAATATTGAGTAAAGTCAGTAGTATTATGAGACAATTGTTGCACATATTATTGGTCATTTTTGTAATGGGTTTTTTAATCTCCTGTGGAAGTAATAGCAGCAGTACCGGACCTGACACGGATCCTGATCCCGAACCGACAACAGGAACGTTGGAAATCACCACCTCTACCAGCGGCGATGATCAGGATGACGGCTATGAGGTTTCGGTTGATGGTACGACGGAAAGCATTGGTCCAAACGAAACAATAACAATATCAGATCTGGAAGAAGGCAGCTATGACGCTGAGCTGACTGATATAGCGGAAAATTGTTCAGTGGATGGCGAAAATCCGCGCAGTGTAAATATTACCGCGGGTGAGACGACTTCAACGTCTTTCAATATCACCTGCGAAGCCGCTGCAAATGGGAAGATTGCTTTTATCAGTGATCGGGATGAGAGTGAAGATATTTTTCTGATGAACGCCGACGGCTCATCTCCCACCAACCTAACCACAAATACGGACTATGACGGACTCGCAGCTATTTCCCATGACGGGACCCGGATAGCATTTGTCAGTGATCGGGGTGATTCCCATGGGTTATATGTGATGAACATAGACGGATCGAACGTGCAGCTAATTAAGTCTGGATTATCTAATGCCTACTTTGCGCCCAGCTGGTCGCCGGATGATTCCAAGCTGGCCTTTGTTGATGAATCAGGTGGTGATACAGAAATTTATACTATCGGCATCGACGGCAACAATGAGCAACAGCTTACGAGTAACAGTGCTGATGACTATTACACGGACTGGTCTCCGGACGGTTCAAAAATTCTGTACAATAGTGATATCGATGGTGATCTAGAGCTCTATACCATAAATTCCGACGGTAGCGATCGTCAGCGAGTAACTGAGAATTCCGATGCTGATTATGATGGGCGCTGGTCTCCGGATGGCTCGAAGATTGCCTTTGTAAGCGACCGGGCCGGAAACGATGAAATATATACAATAAATACCGATGGGTCGGACGTGCAACAGGTAACCAATAATAGTGCAAGTGATATAGCCCCGACCTGGTCGCCGGACGGAACCGAAATTGCCTTTAGAAGCAGGCGTGATGGGAATGGCGAAATATATAAAATAGCCGCTGACGGCAACGGGTCGCCGGTAAACCTGACAGAGAACGTCGCTTCCGATTCAAATCCCCATTGGAGACAGGTAGAATAGCAAAGTATTTATAAAAATTTGTACAACAATTATTGACCCACAGTGGCGTAAAGGCCGCCGTGGGTTTTTAATTATCTGTTTGAGCTAATATCGAATTGTATTTATCCACCTTTTCAGCATTGCCCAGTTTGCGATGGCACGTAATTAAATGATTCAGCGCTTCTTTAGCATCGCTGTTGTTTAGGCCGTTTTTTTGCTTTAGCACGTTAAAATTTTGGAGCCATAATGCAGAGGCTTTTTGATATTCATTTAATTCCTCATAAAGTATGGCGGTATTTCGCTGGAACTGTATCAGTTTGGGATGTTCTTCGCTATAATTTTTTCGACCAATTTCTAGCGCTTCTTTGTAATATTCGATTGCTTCATCTTTCCGATCTGCTTTTCTCAGCGACATCGCCAAATTATTTAAGCTGGTAGCGACTTCCGGATGATCGGGGCCTCTTACTTCTTTATTTGAAGCTACAACCTGTTTAAAAAGATCGGCAGCTTTCATGTAATTGCCCTCAAAGAAATGAATCGAACCAAGGTCATTTTGTGTTTTCAGCACATCAGGATGATGTTCTCCCAAAAAATTCAGGCGCATATCTAGAGCATCTTCAAAGTATGTTTTGGCTTTCGGAAATTCTTCCTGCCGCATATTAATTAGCCCGAGAATTCTCAGTGAAGTAGCGATATCCGGATGGTCCTGATCATAAATGCGTTGCTGTAAGTCGAGGGCTTGCCGTTCTATTTCTTCAGCTTTGGCGTAGTCGTTTTTGTTGTAAAGCGTTCGTCCGAGGCTTTGCAGTGTTTGCGCGACGAGTCGATGGTTTTCTCCGAGAGCAGACTTTCGAATGGAAAGCGCTTCTCTGAAGAGACTATCTGCTTTATCATACTGGCCCTGGGCGTTTTTAATCCATCCCAAATACTGTAAGTCGGTGCCTGCTTGCCTGCTTTCGCTGCCGTGTACGGTACGGTTGATTTCCAGCGCTTTGCGAAGCAGAGAATCGGCCCTTTCATAATCTCCATTTCTATAGTCTATCCAACCCAATTCTCCTATTATTGAGGCATATTTATTCTTGTTACCTAAACTGTTATATACCGCAGCCGATTTTTTAAAATACTTTTTAGCGGTATCATATTTGCCGATTTCCATATTGTATTCGCCCCAACTGTTTAAACTAGCCGCCCATTGCCGGCTTTCCTTGGAAGCGAACTTTTTATTAAGTGTTAAAGCTTCCCGCAAAAGTGTTTCGGCTTTATCGTATTCACCCAGATGCAGATAAATCATCCCAATGGATTGCGTTAGCGGTGCTTTAATATCCGGCTGATCTTTAACTTTGGTTTGGATGTATTCTGTGCCCTGTTCAAGTATTTGCTGAGCCGTTATATCTTGATTGCCGGGACGATTCGGATTGGCATGCTGGAATACCCCGATCAAATAATCCAAGGTAGTGCGTGCTTTTTGAGCTTCTTCCTGAGCTCTGTTACGTTCCTCTGTAATCTGCCAGGTGTGAAAACCGGCAAACCCCGCCAGCAATAATATAAATCCAGCGGCCGCAGAAATGCCCGTCTTATGGCGTTTTAAAAATTTAGATATTTTGTATCTAATAGTGTCTTTGCGGGCTATTAGCGGTAAATTATTGTTCAGGCGATCCAAATCCTGTAATAGCTGATCAACGGAGCTGTACCGTGCATCCGGATTTTTGCGCAGGGTCTTCATTACGATGGCATCCAGATCTCCTTTGAGCTTTCGGGAAATTTTATCTGGATTGGCCACACGCTGCGAAGCTGCTTTATCCTGTTTCAGTTGCGAAAGTTCACCATATTTTGACGAAGGCTTTTCCGGAGTTTTGGTACGAATAAGCGATTCAATTTCGGACAAATTTTTTCCTTCCATATTAAATGGAGATGCTGCTGCCAACAGCTCGTATAACACAACTCCAAGGGAATAGATATCCGTAGATGTAGTAATCGGGTCGTTGTTTATCTGTTCGGGAGCGGCGTATCCGAGCGTCAGCATACGGGCGCCGGTGCGGGTTTGAAAGAGCGTTTCGTCGGGATCTTCGGGCTCCAGCAGTTTAGCAATGCCAAAATCGAGCACTTTTACGGTTCCGTCTTCTTTTACCAGGATATTAGCGGGCTTTAAATCGCGATGGATAACAGCATTTTTATGGGCGTATTGAACGGCTTGGCATATTGATTTGAAGAGATCCAGTCGCTGTTCGATGGTAAGATTATGTTCATCACAATACGTATAAAGCGGAGTGCCATCTACGTATTCCATCACCAGATAGGGCAGTCCCTTGTCGGTTACCCCGCCGTCGAGCAGTCGGGCGATATTGGGATGCTCCAGGTTGGCCAGGATATTTCGTTCCCTTTTGAAACGAGCTTTATTGGAGGGCGTATCCATGCCTTGCCGCATCAGCTTTAAGGCTACTTTGCCTTTGTATACTTCATCCGCGCGTTCGGCAAGAAAAACGGAGGCCATTCCACCGTGGCCGACGAGTTCTAAAATACGATACGAGTCGATGGTTGCTCCTATAAGAGAAGATTCCTGCGGTTTGTCTTCCGTTTTGGCAAGATCGGCGGCCAGATGTTTGGGATAGGGGGCGGATCCCTCTAAAAAATTTTCTGTGTCTGAATTTTCAATGGATTCGAGCAGCTCGGTAACTTGAGTTTTCAGCTCTTCATCCCCTTTACACTGCTCGTCGATAAAAGCAGTACGTTTATCTCCCTCCAGTTCGAGGGCAGTGTCGATGATTGCATCAATCTTTTGCCACTCTTGTTGATTCATTTCGTTATTTGTTATTGGTTAATAGTTATTCGTTTTCAGCTATTACCAAATTTAATTCAAGAACCTAATAACGAATAACAAATAACTAGTTTTTCAATTCCTTATATAGCCAGCCCCGGGCTTTGGCCCAGTCGCGCTTGACGGTGCGTTCCGATACATCCAGTGCCTTGGCAGTCTGATGAATAGTCATTTGCCCGAAAAAGCGGAGGGTAACCACATCAGCCAGTCGCTCATCGAATTCGGCAAGTTGGTTCAGTTTTTTATCCAGGTTTATAACTTGAGTGGATTCCTGCTTTATTTTAAGCAGTTCATCTACATAGGTAATATCTTGTTGGTCACCGCCGCGCTTTTCGGCTTTCTTCTTGCGAGCGTGATCCACCAGAATTTGCCGCATGCATCGGGCGGCAATAGCCATGAAATGTTCTTTGTCGGAAGCTTCAATACAGGTTTGGTCAATCATTTTTAGATACACCTCGTGCACCAGCTCGGTTTCGGTAATCGTAATATCATTACGTTCTTCTTTGAGCTTGGAACAGGCAATGTGTTTTAATTCCTTATAGACAAGTGGGAAAAGTTTTTCATAGGCTTCGTCGGATCCCTCTTTTACTTCCACCAAGAGCTGTGTAATCTCTGATTTATCTCTCATTATTTAATAATCCTTTCCAGATTATACCCCAAGAATTAATCTTTTAAAACGTATGCCTTTGTGAATGGATATTCAAGAGAGTAAATACTATTACCCTTTAGTATTAATACCTAAATGTAATTTTGGACATATTTAAAGTCTATTCGTATCGAATTCACCCGGCTTAATAAATAGTATTCGGTAGATCAATACTCCTGACAGGGTAGTGGCTAAAAGTAAGATGACCACTGATGAAATTAAGGAGGTGACGTATCAGGAGGGAAAAAACGCTCTAGTATTAAAGAATAAAACTCCAAAAAAAAAGTGTATTAAAGACAAGGGTTCTGTCGTTTTCGGCAGGGCTTTTTTTATGGGGTATTGGTTAGGTAATAAATTTGTCACCATTCTATTTCACGTTACGCATGTTGCTGTGTAATAGATCTAATAGCGCCAAAACCACTACATATAGGATAGATTCCAATATTTATTAGTAGGATTTTGCTCGCTGAAAGATCTAACTCAATTATCATGCTAAATAAATACTTTTACTATGAGAAAACTACTACGAACGCTACTACCCCTTTTGTTAATAGGGCTGGTTATTTCGTGCGGAGATAACAGCACGGGTACCGAGCCAGAACCTGATCCCGACCCTGAACCCGAAGAACCCACGACGGGAACCCTGGAAGTGACGACCAGTACCAGCGGTTCGGATGTGGATTCCGACGGGTATACACTTAGTGTAGACGGGTCTGATCATTCCATGGGCACCGACGAGACGATAACCGTCGAAGACCTTGAAGAGGGCAACTACGATACGGAACTGTCGGGAATTGCCGGTAACTGCTCGGTGGACGGAAACAACCCCCAGCAAGTAGATATTACCGCAGAGAATACTACGACCACCAGCTTCGATATAGAATGCCAGGTTGCAGCTAATGACCAGATCGCTTTCTATAGCGATCGAAGCGGAAAGGATAATATTTATTTAATGAATACGGATGGTTCGAATGTAGAGCTTGTAACCTCTCATAATATTAATAATCCCAACGATCGATTTCCTGTAATTGCTCATGATGGAACTAGGATTGCGTACATCAGTGACAGATCCGGGAAATTAGATTTATTTACCATGGATCCGGAAGGATTTAATCAGGAGCAGGTTACGATTTTCGAAAGTTCAACTAGTAATCCATCTTGGTCTCCTGATGATTCAAAACTTGCTTTTAATGATGATCGGCGCGGAAATGATGAGATCTATATCTCAAAATCCGACGGGACAGAATTGGAACGCCTGACCAAAAATTCAGCTAAAGATATTACTCCCAGCTGGTCTTCGGACGGTAAAAAAATAGTGTTTGTCAGTGATCGGGACGGAGATCCGGAGATATACAGCATAAATACGGATGGCACGAATTTGCAACAGTTAACAGATAATTCTGATAATGATTACAACCCTCGCTGGTCGCCGGAAGGGGACAAAATACTCTTCGACAGTGATCGTGAAGGGAATAGAGAAATATATACTATGAATACATCAGGCGGAGAACTGAGAAAAATAACGGATAATTCAGCTGTTGATCTCAATGCCTCCTGGTCGCCTGATGCATCGCAATTGGTATTTCAAAGTACGCGCGATGGAGATTCAGAAATATTTATAATCAATGCCGATGGTTCCGGGTCACCTAAAAAACTCACGGATAATGGTGATGCAGATTCGGCACCATTTTGGAGTCCGGTGAAGTAGTAATTATTGATTAAACACATAAATGATATGACCTGCAGTGGCGTGAAAGCTGCTGTAGGTTTTTTATTTGTCCTCCTTTCGCTCGCCGTTACGCATGTTGCTATGTAATTGGAATTTTATAAACATCTCAGATCATGAACAAACTGCTACAACTCTCGATCCTATTCATCACAATATTACTGCCGATTACAATCCATCATGGTCACCGGACGGAAACACCATTGTATTCCAGAGCTTGCGAGACGGTGATTGGAATATTTACAGTATAAATGCTGATGGTACCAATGTTCAGCCATTGACGGATGATGCTACGCAAGGTGATCGTGAACCTGTCTGGTCACCTGATGGAACAGAAATAGCATTTGCCAGCAATCGTGACGGAGACGAAGAGATCTACACTATGGATTCGGATGGTAATAATGTATCGCAAGTTACCGATAACAGTAGCTTTGATGTTTCCCCAACCTGGTCGCCCGAGGGAACTTCAATTGGTTTCGAAAGTGATCGGGACGGCGGCAGGGATATTTATATTATCAATGCCGATGGAACATCACCTTTTAGGGTAACAACCGACCCGGGATTTGATGAAAATCCATCCTGGAGTCCTGGTTCAATAAAGTAGCATAGTATTATATTTTGCCCGCAGCGGGATGCCATCCCGTTGCGGGTTTCATATTCTTGGAATTGAATTTGTCCCCATTCCGCCAGCCGTTACGCATAGTACTATGTAGTGGAAAACCAATATTGAGTAAAGTCAGTAGTATTATGAGACAATTTGTTGCACATATTATTGGTCATTTTTGTAATGGGTTTTTTAATCTCCTGTGGAAGTAATAGCAGCAGTACCGGACCTGACACGGATCCTGATCCCGAACCGACAACAGGAACGTTGGAAATCACCACCTCTACCAGCGGCGATGATCAGGATGATGGCTATGAGATTTCGGTTGATGGCTCAACAGAAAGCATCGGTCCAAACGAAACAATAACAATATCAGATCTGGAAGAAGGCAGCTATGACGCTGAGCTGACTGATATAGCGGAAAATTGTTCAGTGGATGGTGAAAATCCGCGCAGTGTAAATATTACCGCGGGTGAGACGACCTCAACGTCTTTCGATATCACCTGCGAAGCCGCTGCAAATGGAAAGATTGCTTTTATCAGTGATCGGGATGAGAGTGAAGATATTTTTCTGATGAACGCCGACGGCTCATCTCCCACCAACCTAACCACAAATACGGACTATGACGGACTCGCAGCTATTTCTCATGACGGGACCCGGATAGCATTTGTCAGTGATCGGGGTGATTCTCACGGGTTATATGTGATGAATATCGACGGATCGAACGTGCAGCTAATTAAGTCCGGTTTGTCTAATGCCTACTTTGCACCCAGCTGGTCGCCGGATGATTCCAAGCTGGCCTTTGTTGATGAATCAGGTGGTGATACAGAAATTTATACTATCGGCATCGACGGTAACAATGAGCAACAGCTTACTAGCAACAGTGCTGATGACTATTATACGGATTGGTCTCCGGACGGTTCAAAAATTCTGTATAATAGTGATATCGATGGTGATCTAGAGCTCTATACCATAAATTCCGACGGTAGCGATCGTCAGCAAGTAACTGAGAATTCCGATGCTGATTATGATGGGCGATGGTCGCCGGATGGCTCGAAGATTGCCTTTGTCAGCGACCGGACCGGGAACGATGAAATATATACAATAAATACCGATGGGTCGGACGTGCAACAGGTAACCAATAATAGTGCAAGTGATATAGCTCCGACCTGGTCGCCGGACGGAACCGAAATTGCCTTTAGAAGCAGGCGTGATGGGAATGGCGAAATATATAAAATAGCCGCTGACGGCAACGGGTCGCCGGTAAACCTGACAGAGAACGTCGCTTCCGATTCAAATCCCCATTGGAGACAGGTAGAATAGCAAAGTATTTATAAAAATTTGTACAATAATTATTGACCCACAGTGGCGTAAAGGCCGCCGTGGGTTTTTAATTATCTGTTTGAGCTAATATCGAATTGTATTTATCCACCTTTTCAGCATTGCCCAGTTTGCGATGGCACGTAATTAAATGATTCAGCGCTTCTTTAGCATCGCTGTTGTTTAGGCCGTTTTTTTGCTTTAGCACGTTAAAATTTTGGAGCCATAATGCAGAGGCTTTTTGATATTCATTTAATTCCTCATAAAGTATGGCGGTATTTCGCTGGAACTGTATCAGTTTGGGATGTTCTTCGCTATAATTTTTTCGACCAATTTCTAGCGCTTCTTTGTAATATTCGATTGCTTCATCTTTCCGATCTGCTTTTCTCAGCGACATCGCCAAATTATTTAAGCTGGTAGCGACTTCCGGATGATCGGGGCCTCTTACTTCTTTATTTGAAGCTACAACCTGTTTAAAAAGATCGGCAGCTTTCATGTAATTGCCCTCAAAGAAATGAATCGAACCAAGGTCATTTTGTGTTTTCAGCACATCAGGATGATGTTCTCCCAAAAAATTCAGGCGCATATCTAGAGCATCTTCAAAGTATGTTTTGGCTTTCGGAAATTCTTCCTGCCGCATATTAATTAGCCCGAGAATTCTCAGTGAAGTAGCGATATCCGGATGGTCCTGATCATAAATGCGTTGCTGTAAGTCGAGGGCTTGCCGTTCTATTTCTTCAGCTTTGGCGTAGTCGTTTTTGTTGTAAAGCGTTCGTCCGAGGCTTTGCAGTGTTTGCGCGACGAGTCGATGGTTTTCTCCGAGAGCAGACTTTCGAATGGAAAGCGCTTCTCTGAAGAGACTATCTGCTTTATCATACTGGCCCTGGGCGTTTTTAATCCATCCCAAATACTGTAAGTCGGTGCCTGCTTGCCTGCTTTCGCTGCCGTGTACGGTACGGTTGATTTCCAGCGCTTTGCGAAGCAGAGAATCGGCCCTTTCATAATCTCCATTTCTATAGTCTATCCAACCCAATTCTCCTATTATTGAGGCATATTTATTCTTGTTACCTAAACTGTTATATACCGCAGCCGATTTTTTAAAATACTTTTTAGCGGTATCATATTTGCCGATTTCCATATTGTATTCGCCCCAACTGTTTAAACTAGCCGCCCATTGCCGGCTTTCCTTGGAAGCGAACTTTTTATTAAGTGTTAAAGCTTCCCGCAAAAGTGTTTCGGCTTTATCGTATTCACCCAGATGCAGATAAATCATCCCAATGGATTGCGTTAGCGGTGCTTTAATATCCGGCTGATCTTTAACTTTGGTTTGGATGTATTCTGTGCCCTGTTCAAGTATTTGCTGAGCCGTTATATCTTGATTGCCGGGACGATTCGGATTGGCATGCTGGAATACCCCGATCAAATAATCCAAGGTAGTGCGTGCTTTTTGAGCTTCTTCCTGAGCTCTGTTACGTTCCTCTGTAATCTGCCAGGTGTGAAAACCGGCAAACCCCGCCAGCAATAATATAAATCCAGCGGCCGCAGAAATGCCCGTCTTATGGCGTTTTAAAAATTTAGATATTTTGTATCTAATAGTGTCTTTGCGGGCTATTAGCGGTAAATTATTGTTCAGGCGATCCAAATCCTGTAATAGCTGATCAACGGAGCTGTACCGTGCATCCGGATTTTTGCGCAGGGTCTTCATTACGATGGCATCCAGATCTCCTTTGAGCTTTCGGGAAATTTTATCTGGATTGGCCACACGCTGCGAAGCTGCTTTATCCTGTTTCAGTTGCGAAAGTTCACCATATTTTGACGAAGGCTTTTCCGGAGTTTTGGTACGAATAAGCGATTCAATTTCGGACAAATTTTTTCCTTCCATATTAAATGGAGATGCTGCTGCCAACAGCTCGTATAACACAACTCCAAGGGAATAGATATCCGTAGATGTAGTAATCGGGTCGTTGTTTATCTGTTCGGGAGCGGCGTATCCGAGCGTCAGCATACGGGCGCCGGTGCGGGTTTGAAAGAGCGTTTCGTCGGGATCTTCGGGCTCCAGCAGTTTAGCAATGCCAAAATCGAGCACTTTTACGGTTCCGTCTTCTTTTACCAGGATATTAGCGGGCTTTAAATCGCGATGGATAACAGCATTTTTATGGGCGTATTGAACGGCTTGGCATATTGATTTGAAGAGATCCAGTCGCTGTTCGATGGTAAGATTATGTTCATCACAATACGTATAAAGCGGAGTGCCATCTACGTATTCCATCACCAGATAGGGCAGTCCCTTGTCGGTTACCCCGCCGTCGAGCAGTCGGGCGATATTGGGATGCTCCAGGTTGGCCAGGATATTTCGTTCCCTTTTGAAACGAGCTTTATTGGAGGGCGTATCCATGCCTTGCCGCATCAGCTTTAAGGCTACTTTGCCTTTGTATACTTCATCCGCGCGTTCGGCAAGAAAAACGGAGGCCATTCCACCGTGGCCGACGAGTTCTAAAATACGATACGAGTCGATGGTTGCTCCTATAAGAGAAGATTCCTGCGGTTTGTCTTCCGTTTTGGCAAGATCGGCGGCCAGATGTTTGGGATAGGGGGCGGATCCCTCTAAAAAATTTTCTGTGTCTGAATTTTCAATGGATTCGAGCAGCTCGGTAACTTGAGTTTTCAGCTCTTCATCCCCTTTACACTGCTCGTCGATAAAAGCAGTACGTTTATCTCCCTCCAGTTCGAGGGCAGTGTCGATGATTGCATCAATCTTTTGCCACTCTTGTTGATTCATTTCGTTATTTGTTATTGGTTAATAGTTATTCGTTTTCAGCTATTACCAAATTTAATTCAAGAACCTAATAACGAATAACAAATAACTAGTTTTTCAATTCCTTATATAGCCAGCCCCGGGCTTTGGCCCAGTCGCGCTTGACGGTGCGTTCCGATACATCCAGTGCCTTGGCAGTCTGATGAATAGTCATTTGCCCGAAAAAGCGGAGGGTAACCACATCAGCCAGTCGCTCATCGAATTCGGCAAGTTGGTTCAGTTTTTTATCCAGGTTTATAACTTGAGTGGATTCCTGCTTTATTTTAAGCAGTTCATCTACATAGGTAATATCTTGTTGGTCACCGCCGCGCTTTTCGGCTTTCTTCTTGCGAGCGTGATCCACCAGAATTTGCCGCATGCATCGGGCGGCAATAGCCATGAAATGTTCTTTGTCGGAAGCTTCAATACAGGTCTGGTCGATCATTTTTAGATACACCTCGTGCACCAGCTCGGTTTCGGTAATCGTAATATCATTGCGTTCTTCTTTGAGCTTGGAACAGGCAATGTGTTTTAATTCCTTATAGACAAGTGGGAAAAGTTTTTCATAGGCTTCGTCGGATCCCTCTTTTACTTCCACCAAGAGCTGTGTAATCTCTGATTTATCTCTCATTATTTAATAATCCTTTCCAGATTATACCCCAAGAATTAATCTTTTAAAACGTATGCCTTTGTGAATGGATATTCAAGAGAGTAAATACTATTACCCTTTAGTATTAATACCTAAATGTAATTTTGGACATATTTAAAGTCTATTCGTATCGAATTCACCCGGCTTAATAAATAGTATTCGGTAGATCAATACTTCTGAAAGGGTAGTGGCTAAAAGTAAGATGACCACTGATGAAATTAAGGAGGTGACGTATCAGGAGGGAAAAAACGCTCTAGTATTAAAGAATAAAACTCCAAAAAAAAGTGTATTAAAGACAAGGGTTCTGTCGTTTTCGGCAGGGCTTTTTTTATGGGGTATTGGTTAGGTAATAAATTTGTCACCATTCTATTTCACGTTACGCATGTTGCTGTGTAATAGATCTAATAGCGCCAAAACCACTACATATAGGATAGATTCCAATATTTATTAGTAGGATTTTGCTCGCTGAAAGATCTAACTCAATTATCATGCTAAATAAATACTTTTACTATGAGAAAACTACTACGAACGCTACTACCCCTTTTGTTAATAGGGCTGGTTATTTCGTGCGGAGATAACAGCACGGGTACCGAGCCAGAACCTGATCCCGACCCTGAACCCGAAGAACCCACGACGGGAACCCTGGAAGTGACGACCAGTACCAGCGGTTCGGATGTGGATTCCGACGGGTATACACTTAGTGTAGACGGGTCTGATCATTCCATGGGCACCGACGAGACGATAACCGTCGAAGACCTTGAAGAGGGCAACTACGATACGGAACTGTCGGGAATTGCCGGTAACTGCTCGGTGGACGGAAACAACCCCCAGCAAGTAGATATTACCGCAGAGAATACTACGACTACCAGCTTCGATATAGAATGCCAAGTTGCAGCTAATGACCAGATCGCTTTCTATAGCGATCGAAGCGGAAAGGATAATATTTATTTAATGAATACGGATGGTTCGAATGTAG
Source organism: Fodinibius sp. (assembly GCF_034521915.1). Lineage (GTDB taxonomy): Bacteria > Bacteroidota > Rhodothermia > Balneolales > Balneolaceae > Fodinibius. Next base: position 279,453 of record NZ_JAXHLU010000001.1, on the reverse strand, counting down.
AGCTTGTAACCTCTCATAATATTAATAATCCCAACGATCGATTTCCTGTAATTGCTCATGATGGAACTAGGATTGCGTACATCAGTGACAGATCCGGGAAATTAGATTTATTTACCATGGATCCGGAAGGATTTAATCAGGAGCAGGTTACGATTTTCGAAAGTTCAACTAGTAATCCATCTTGGTCTCCTGATGATTCAAAACTTGCTTTTAATGATGATCGGCGCGGAAATGATGAGATCTATATCTCAAAATCCGACGGGACAGAATTGGAACGCCTGACCAAAAATTCAGCTAAAGATATTACTCCCAGCTGGTCTTCGGACGGTAAAAAAATAGTGTTTGTCAGTGATCGGGACGGAGATCCGGAGATATACAGCATAAATACGGATGGCACGAATTTGCAACAGTTAACAGATAATTCTGATAATGATTACAACCCTCGCTGGTCGCCGGAAGGGGACAAAATACTCTTCGACAGTGATCGTGAAGGGAATAGAGAAATATATACTATGAATACATCAGGCGGAGAACTGAGAAAAATAACGGATAATTCAGCTGTTGATCTCAATGCCTCCTGGTCGCCTGATGCATCGCAATTGGTATTTCAAAGTACGCGCGATGGAGATTCAGAAATATTTATGATCAATGCCGATGGTTCCGGGTCACCTAAAAAACTCACGGATAATGGTGATGCAGATTCGGCACCATTTTGGAGTCCGGTGAAGTAGTAATTATTGATTAAACACATAAATGATATGACCTGCAGTGGCGTGAAAGCTGCTGTAGGTTTTTTATTTGTCCTCCTTTCGCTCGCCGTTACGCATGTTGCTATGTAATTGGAATTTTATAAACATCTCAGATCATGAACAAACTGCTACAACTCTCGATCCTATTCATCACAATATTACTGCTGGCTTCCTGCGGATCAGACTCCGGAGGACCCAACCCCGAAATCACTAGCGTCCAGCCCGAAAGCGGCCCGCCGGGTACCTCGGTGACGATTGCAGGCAAAGGGTTTCGTCCCAAGGGAGATATGAATGTAACCTTTGGCGGCACCGCTGCCACGCTGACCAGTGCTACCGAAGACCAGATCCAGACCGAAGTGCCGGAAGGTCTGTCCGAAGGGTCAGCCCCGGTAGAAGTGAGCGTCGAAGGGGTTACTGCTTCGGGTCCCAGCTTTATAGTAGAGGCCAAAGCCCCGGGCATCAGCTCCGTGGAACCCGACAGCGGTACGGTGGGCACCGAAGTGACGATCAAAGGCATGAACTTTAGCGCTACAGCGTCTGAGAACAGCATTACTTTCAATGGCACGCAGGCAACTATCAAGAGTGCCTCCGAGGATGAACTTATTACCGAAGTGCCGCAAGGCGCTGCTGATGGGCCGATGGAGGTGACAGTCAAGCAGAAATCCACGACCGGCCCCGATTTTGATGTTATAATGGATGGTACCCTGGAAGTACACACGAACACCACCGGCAGTGACAAGGACGACAATCGATACGATTTATCCATCGACGGGGATGCTCCATCAAGCGTAGCCAATAGCGGCATTGCTACATTTCCTGATATTGAGCAGGGAAGCCATCAGCTTGAGCTATCTGCTATTGCTGAAAACTGTAGTGTGCAGGGCCAAAATCCACGAACAATAAATATTACGGCCGGCGATACCACATCTACCTCTTTTGATATTAAATGCCAAGCCGTTATAAATGATCGAATTGCTTTTCAAACAACTAGAGGTTCTGTTGCTGATATTTATTTGATGGATCCAGATGGATCGAATCAGCAAGCATTGACTAATGATCCTGCAACGGATTATTTACCGCAGATTTCTTATTCAGGAACTCGCGTACTCTTTGCCAGTTATCGCAATGGAAACTTTAATCTGTTTATTGTTAATGCTGATGGCTCAAATATTCGACAGGTTACAAATTCTTCTGGGGACACATTTAACGGCAGCTGGGCCCCTGACGACTCTAAAATCGTGTTTGGGGATAATCGCAGTGGCAATGAAGAAATATATACTATCGCACCCGATGGCAGCAATGAACAGCTGCTTACCAACACCAGTGCTAATGAAAAAGATCCCAGTTGGTCGCCTGATGGTAGTAAAATTGTGTTTGTAAGTAAGAAGACAAATACAAGCTTTAATATTTATACGATGAACCCAGATGGTAGTAATGAAAAGCAGTTGACAAGCACTAATTCTAGTGATACAAATCCGGTATGGTCTCCTGACGGCAGCAAGATAGCTTTTACCAGTTCCAGAGACGGAAATAAAGAGATATATGTAATAAATGCGGACGGTAGTAGTCCTCAACGTATTACAAAAAATTCTGCAAGCGATGAATATCCTAGCTGGTCGCGGAATGGATCAGAAATTATATTTGATTCTGATCGTGACGGGAATGATGAAATTTATAAAATAAATGCTGACGGTACTGGAAGTCCTGTAAATCTCTCAAATAATAGTGCCGACGAAAGATTCCCAGATTGGAGCCCGGTAAAATAGTAACTGACAAGTTTTAAAAATCTTTCCCCAAGGACTCTGTAATTTTGCAGAGTCCTTTATTTTGTCACGATCGGGAGCTATTATTTTTGATGGTCTCGATACTATAAATTATCAAGCTGTAGCCGAATATTTCGGCTTCTACAAATAACTTATTTGGTTGATAGGATAAGTGAGCCTGTCAGGTATTGTTCCTGGCAGGTTTTCTTATCAAGAGTATGTCATTTAGCAGAGGAATATTTTTGTATCATCTTGGGTTTGTTCCAGTTTTTATAGAGTTCTATTACATTATTTCTGGCTTGTGTAGTAAAATTATCAGACGATCCGCGTTCTTCTTTTAGCGTTTCGTATCCTTGTACTAAGTATGATTCAGCTTTCTTGAATTCCATATTCTTGGCCAAGGCGTTACCGAGTAAAGATTTGGTATAGGCAATTTGCCAACTTCTCTCATCATATGATTTGTTTTTGATTGTTAAGGCTTCTTTTAATAAAGAGACCGCTTCAGTTGGGTTATTCTGGAAAACAAGCAGATCCCCAAGTTCTGTGAGTATATCGGCTATTTTCCTATGATCAGAAGGTAAAGTGGCTCTAAAAATCGACAAGGATTTCTGCAAATGTTTTTCAGCCATATTTAATGACCCATTTTCTTTTTCAATACGTGCTAGGTTTGCCAAATCACCAGCCACATAAGGATGCTTTTGACCAAAATTTTTGCGATCAATTTTGAGTGCTTCTTGAAGGTAAGGGTGAGCTTTTCCATAGTTTCCCAGTTCGATGTGAAGTCGACCCAGATTATTCAAGATTTCTGCAAGTTTAGGATGGGACTCCGTGAATAATTTACGGCGCATCGCTAGCGCCTTCGTTAAATAAGGTTTAGCTTCTTGGTATTGGCCTTGCTTCCCATAAAAAATGCCAATATTATTATATGATTGAGCAATGTTCCTGTTAGGCGGGTCGTATAGCTGTTTATCGATTTTTAGCCCTTTATGATAAAGAGAATCCGCTTCTTCAAGTTTTCCTTGTTGATTTAGTACTAAGGCAAGATCGTGATAGCCCATTGCTGTACTTGGGTGGATGTCTCCATTTTTCTCCTTCCAAATAGTCAATGATCTTCGATAAAGGTTTTCTGCTTTTTCGTATTGCCCTTGTTTTCGTAGTACTCCAGCTCTGTTATTTAGTGTATGGGCAAGTTTGGGATGGCTGGATTCATAAAGCTGTTGTTGAATCTGGAGAACAGTTTTATAAACAGAGTCGGCTTTTTCATATTTACCCCGTTGGTCAAGCATTAACCCAAGCTCATTTAATCCATTTGAAAGAAGCTTTTTATTATTAGGATGATTGTTTCTTATTATAGAAATAGATTCACGGGTAAGCGATTCTGCTTCAGCAAAATTCCCTTTGAGTCGTTGAAAAACGACGAAGGCGTCAAGACTCTGTGAATACGCGATACTTGTAGTTCCCTGATGTGTTTTTCGAAGCTGGAGACTTTTCTGTAGCAGGGGATTTGCCTTATCAAATTGTCCAATCTCGGTATAGGCTCGTCCCATTACTTCAAGCAGCTGTGCCTGCACTTCGGGTTGCCCTTCGAGTTGATCAATACGTTCTTGTCCTCGTTTTAGGAAGGTGGCAGCGGTAACCGTATCTTGAGGATTATAGTTGGGATTGCTGGCCCGAAACATATCCGTTAAAAACGTACTAACTTCTTTAGCTTTTTGGGCTTCAAGCTGGGCTCTATTGCGTTCTTGGGTAATTTGCCAAGTGTAGAATATAGTAAAGCCTATTAGTAGTAGTAAAAAGCCCGCGGCTGCCGAAAGATTAGTTCTATGCCGTTTTATAAATTTGGAAGCGTTGTAACGAAAGGTATCTTCCCGAGCAAGAATAGGCAGATTGGTTTTTCGCCGATTGAGATCTTCGAGAAGTTGTTCGGCCGAGCTGTAGCGCTTATCTGATTCTTTACGCAAAGCCTTCATGATTATAGCATCGAGGTCGCCCTTTAAAGCACTTGAAAGCTTATTGGTTGTGGTTTTACGCTCTTTCGCAATTGTATTTTTCTTACTTACAGATAACTCAGAAAACTGTGTTGATGGGCTTTCGGACTGTTGTTCTCTTATTTGTTTTTCAAGCTCAATAAAACTTTTATCATCTATTTTATAAGGATGAACACCGGTCAAAAGTTCATATAATAGGATTCCAAGAACATATGAATCAGTAGCAGTGGTTACAGTTTCTCCCGTAACCTGTTCGGGTGCTGCATAGCCCCATGTGAGCATGCGGGAACCGGTGCGAGTTTGGAAGGTTATACCCTCCGAACCATCCATTTTTATAAGTTTTGCGATGCCAAAGTCCAGCACCTTTACCTTTCCATCTTTGGTAACAAGGATATTAGACGGCTTTAGATCACGATGGATAATAGCATTTTTATGGGCGTGTTGAACAGCAAAACATACCTGCTCAAATAGTTCTAATCTTTCTTTAAGGGTTAAATTATTTTGATTACAGTGTTCCAGCAGGGGAGTGCCATCTACATATTCCATGACCAAGTAGGGCAAACCCTCTTTGGTAAGTCCCCCATCCAATAAACGAGCAACGTTTGGATGCTCTAAATTTGCCAAGATATTTCGTTCCCGTTTAAACCGGGCAATATTTGATGGGGTATCCATTCCGCGCCGTAATATCTTAATGGCTACTTCTTTTTCATAGGCTTCATCGGCGCGTTTACCTTTAAAGACAGATCCCATCCCGCCATGGCCTATAAGTTCATGAAGACTATAGTTGCCCACTTGCTGGCCAACCATGGAGGAGGCATCGGGTGCATTTGCCGGCGATATTTCCCCAGCAATATTCTCAAAATAGGTATCTGGGGTTGCTAAAAAATCTTCCGTTTCTGATTGTTTAATAGCGGCAAGAAGTTTGGTTACATGCCGCTTTAGCTTTTCATCATTTTTACAACTTTCTTCAATGTAAGTTGCCCTCTCTTGTTCGTCCAATTCAAGTGCAGTATCAACAATTTTGTTGACCTTTTTCCATTGATGTTGCTCCATAAAAAAAGTGAAGCCTTTTTTAGATTACCCTTTTAATTCTTTATAAAGCCATCCTCGTGCTTTTGCCCAGTCCCTTTTGACTGTTCGTTCTGATATGTCCAGGGCTTTTGCTGTGGCGGATACGGTCATCTGCCCAAAAAAACGGAGTACCACAATATCAGCCATCCGCTGGTCAAGTTTTGCCAATTTATTTAGTTCGTTATCAAGATTGATCAGCTCTTCGGTTTTGTGTCTTTGTTTTAGAAGCTTATCAATATATGTTACGTCTTTTTTATCGCCGCCTCGCTTTTCAGCTTTCTTTTTTCGGGCATGGTCAATCAGAATTTGTCTCATACAACGTGCAGAAATAGCCATGAAATGATTTTTGTCCTGCACCTCAATTTTTGTTTGATCAATCATCTTCATGTAAACTTCGTGCACAAGAGCGGTCTCGGTGAAGGTGATATCATTACGCTCTTTTTGGAGTTTAGAATGGGCAATTTTTTTGAGCTCATCATAAATGAGTGGAAATAATTTTTCCATAGCTTGCCCACTGTCATGACGCACCTCTTTAAGAAGGTGGGTTATTTCAGACTTGGTACGCATATTTCTTCTGTAGATTATTTTTTATGATATAAAAAAAGCAATTATGTCCATGATTTGCATCATGGATTAATTCACATTATTTAGGATAGAGAGGTTTAATTACGCCCTTGGATGAAACTCTTTATGAACCTGGTGCAATAGGGAGCGATCAACGTGGGTATAAATTTCGGTGGTATTAATGGAAGCGTGTCCCAGCATCTCTTGTACAGCTCGAAGATCGGCTCCGCCTTCTAATAGGTGAGTAGCAAAAGAGTGACGAAAGATATGTGGATATACATTTTTTTCGATCCCTGCTCGCTCGGCAGCATCATTGACGATATTCCAAATACTCATCCGTGACAGAGGGTTACCGCGCTGACTCAGAAAAACCTTGTTTTCGGCTTTTTGGGGATTTTTATCACTCTGAAATTTCGGACGTACGACCTCGATATAATGCTCTAGTGCCGATTGGGCCATTTCTCCGACAGGAACCAGGCGCTCCTTATTTCCTTTCCCAACCACACGGATAAATCCTATCTCAAAAATGAGATTGTCGAGTTCAAGACCGGTAAGCTCACTGACCCGCATGCCCGTAGCATAAAGCGTTTCCAGTATGGCAGCATTACGTATGCCGGCATCTGTTTCGCGGTTCGGAATGTCGATAATGGCTTCTACTTCATCAGGATTTAAAACGTCGGGCAGATTCTTCGCTTTCTTAGGCAGATCTATAAGTTCGGCAGGATTTGCTTCGGCCATACCCTCAACAACGGCAAATTCATGGAAGCCGCGGATACTGGATATATTACGGGCTATAGAGCTTACCGATAGATCCATGGCTGTCAGTTCTTCGAGGTAGTTTTCGATATGGCGCAACTCAATACCTCCCAAGTCAGATATCTGCAAGTCGTTGGCTACAAATCGCAAATATCGTTTCAGGTCATTTTTGTAAGATACAACGGAGTTTTTGGAGAGGCTCTTTTCCAACTTAACAAACTGTAGATATCGCTGTAATTCTTGTTGGAAATGCATGCTGATTACGAATTGTAATATTCGTCTACCCGTGGCGGCTTTTTGGGGGAGTCGGGATGGTCAGGCATTTCATCGGTAGCCGGTGTTTCTTCCAGATCGATGTTTTCTGTTTTTTCTGATGCTTTCTTTTCTTGCTCTTTTTCATCATCCGGATACTCAACTCGGCTGTGGTATATACCTACCAAAATATTGAGGAATGTTTCCTTAATTGCTCGGATATCTTGAAAAGTAAGCGGCGTTTTACTGAGTTGCCCCTCATTGACGCGGTCATCAATCATTTTGTCAATAAGGTTTTCAAGCTTCTGGTAGTTGGGGTCTTTCATCGCTCGCGAAGCTGCTTCAACACCATCGGCAAGTAATAGGATTCCAGTTTCCTTTGTTTGGGGCAGGGGACCGTCGTAGCGGAAATCTTTTTCTTTAATTTCTTTCTTACTGGTATCAGCCTGCTCTTTGGCTTTTTCCCAGAAAAATTTGATAAGTGAATCACCGTGATGGGTTTTTATAAAGTCGATGATTATGTCGGGCAGACCGTGTTCTTCGGCTATTTTAACCCCATTAGAGACATGAGCTTTAATGACAAGTGCACTCATGCGTGGTTTCAGTTTATCATGCACATTACCTTCGGTTTGGTTCTCGATAAAGTATTCCGGATTATCCATTTTACCAATATCGTGATAGAGCCCTCCAACTCGGCAAAGCAGGCCGTTTGCGCGGATAGCGCCTGCCGCAGCTTCAGCAAGGTTTGATACTTGCAGGCTATGATGGAAAGTACCTGGTGCTTTTGTCATTAATGTTTTTAGCAGCGGTAGGTTTGTATCGCTTAATTCTAAGAGTGAAAAGTCGGTTGTGACGTTAAACGACTTTTCAAAGAGCAAAATCAACGGGTAGGTAAATAGAATAAATATTGCGTTGATGGCAATAAACAGGAGCTCGCTGCCGAGAACACTCCAGCTGTCAAAAGTGGTCATGCTAAAGCCCAGTACTACCACAAGGTACGACCCAAATACGATGCCCGGAGTGGTAAAGAAAAATTGTGACCGCTTTTTAATATCACGCACTGAGAATAACCCGAGGCTGCAAGCAACCGTGGTAGCAGTAACGAATTCAAAATTGTTGCCATTAATAAGGCCGGTTAAAAGGGCTAAGGTAATAGTTGATAACAGCCCCACCCGGGAATCGAAAATAATGGTTAGTATTATGGGAGCAATGGCAATAGGTACAATAAAGGGAGATATATCTTCGAAATGATAAACGATGCCACTGCTGACAATAACCAAAGAAAAGGCAATGAGTACCAGTGTTAACATCGAATTGTTGATAAAGATATACCTGCGATACAGATAGAGATAGAAAAAGAAAATGGTAAGAATAGAAACGACTGCTATGATATTCCCGCCATAACGTAACCAGCGTTCTAGGGTACTTGCCTTCTGTGCACGAGCATCAGCCAAACTTTGCAGCATATTATATTTCTCAGGAGTAACAATATCACCCCGCCGAATGATAACCTGTCCCTGGGCAACGGCTCCTTTTGAAGTGGATATTTGGTCAAGAGCATCCTGGATTCGTGCCTGGGTTTCTTCTTTATTGAAAATGTAGTTCGGCTGGATAATTTGGGCAAAAATTTCGCTGCCCGCTTTAGCTAATTCGTCATAAAAATTGCGTGAAAGACGATATTGTGCATATTCTTTTGCTTCAGGCAGATCACGGACGTTTACTAAATTGAGGGTTTGTTCGGTGCGATCCTGTAAGTCACGAATCGTAATTTCATCGTTAGATAATTCTGATTTTGGAACATTTAAAACCCCGTTTTCAAGGACTTCATCAGCAAGTGTTTCAAGCTGATCTTTAAGATTTACCTCAGAAAACTGATTGTTTGTACCGGCGTTAGAACTGTTGTTTTGAGGAGTGACAGACTCATAGTTTTCCAGAATTGTTTGCCAGACCGAATCAGATAAATTTATGGGTGCTCTGTTTTTTAGCTCTTCGAATCGCAGGCTGTCTCGCTGAGCATCTGATTCCTCATCTTGCTTTGACTGCTGCCAGGTTTCATAGCCCTTTTTTAGTGGCCCGAAACTCTGAAAGAGAGAATCTAACTTGCTTTGCACCTCAATTTGAACATCTGGCTGTTTATGAAAAATAGGGGGAGTTGTTTCTCGTATTGTTTGACGTTCTTTTTCGAGCTCTTGGTCACTTTTTTGGATGGCAAAAGTAAAAGGAGCTGTTAAGTCGTCGGCCCGCCAGGGCTCACCAATATTGTAGTTAATGGGTTCTTTATAGGAGCTTTCTGGTATGGCAAGGACAATAATTCCCAGAAATAGAACAAGGATAAATGCTCTTAGATAAGGATTGTACTTAAATGAAGAGGCTTCTTCTTGTTTTTTCTTCTTTTCCCCGATTACAGGAGCGCCCTGCTTCTTTTTGGGTGCTAATCCCAATTTTTCAAGAATACCCATAAATGTAAATTCAGTCCGTTTCTGTGAAACCTAACCTGACAAAAATATTAAAGTGTTTGGATAAGATACGTTGATTACAAAATTATACCAACCCATAACCATATTACCAAACCGGTAGTAGGTTACAGTTTTTCATCGATAAGGTCCAGAAATGTATTTTGATCAAGTATAGGGATATTTAATTCTTCGGCTTTATCGTATTTACTGCCCGGAGAATCGCCTGCCAGCAGATAGTCGGTGTTACCGCTTACGGACGATGTTGCCTTGCCGCCGTGTTTTTCGATTAGTTGTGTTGCCTCTTTTCGTGTTAACGAGGGTAGGCTCCCTGTTAGTACAAATGTTTTGCCCTCCAGTTTTTGTGAAGCTTGCTCCTCTTGTTCCATCTCAAAATTGAGTCCGTGGTTTCGCAACTTCGAGACAATTTTACGGTTGTGGTCCTGGTTGAAAAATTTGTTGACCGACTGCGCAATTTTAGGGCCGATAGACTCAATTTCCTCCATTGTTTCTTGACTTGCGTCCATGAGAGCCTCCATTGTTTGGAAGCCATTAGCCAGGTCGCGTGCTACAGTTTTACCCACAAAGCGTATCCCCATGGCGTAGATCACCCGGTCCAGCGGCTGAGATTTGCTATCTTCAATAGCATCGATAAGATTTTGGGCGCTTTTTTCGGCCATACGTTCTAACGGCAGAAGTTGTTTTTGGGTGAGATCATACAGATCAGCGTAATTGCTGATTAACTGCTCTGAAACTAGCTGATCCACAACAGCTTCGCCCAGTCCGTCAATATCCATGGCATCGCGCGAAGCAAAATGTTCGATACGTTGACGTTTCTGCGGGGGGCACTCGGGATTGATACATCGCCAGTCCACCTCGTCCCCAAATTTAATCAGTTTTTCATTACAAGCGGGGCAATGTTGGGGCATTTCGAAACGTGGGCCACGATCTTCGCGATCGGGGTTAACTACGCTTATTACCTGGGGAATAATTTCACCGGCTTTTTCTACTACCACGCGATCTCCAATCCGAATATCTTTTCGATGAATTTCATCTTCGTTATGCAGCGAAGCTCGTTTTACGGTAGTACCGGCCAGTTCAACGGCTTTAAGCTCTGCTACAGGAGTTATTTTACCAAGCCGTCCAACTTGAAGTGTAATATCCTGCAGCGTAGTTGTGGCCTGTTGGGCTTCAAATTTATAAGCAATAGCCCAGCGGGGAGCTTTAGAAGTCGTTCCCAAGGTGTCGCGGTATTTCTCTTCATTTACCTTTATAACTACGCCATCTGTTTCAAAAGGCAAGTCGTGACGTAGGTTTTTCCATTCATCAATTTGTGCATGTACCTCGTAAATATCAGCGCACTGCTTAAAATGCTCGCACACCGGTAACCCGAATTTATCCAACAGCTTCATTTTTTGATACTGTGTGATTTCGGCATCAGTATCATCCGTAAGTAAATCAAAGCTGAAAAAACGGATGGGTCGCCGGGCCACTTCGCGTGGATCCTGCATCTTTAACGAGCCTGCCGTAGAGTTACGCGGGTTGGCAAAGGGATTGAGCCCCTGTTCTTCGCGATGTTCATTCATTCGTACAAAGGCTTCCCGCTCCATATACGCTTCGCCGCGGACCTCCACAACTTCAGGGAAATCATTATCGAGATGAAGCGGGATATCTTTAATGGTTTTGATATTCCTGGTAATTTCGTCTCCTCTTTCTCCGTCTCCACGTGTTGCTCCAAGCACCAGATTGCCATTTTCGTAGCGTAGTCGAATAGCTGCTCCATCGAACTTCAATTCAACCATGTAGGTGAAATTATCGTGCTCTAATATATCACGAACCCGGCGGTCAAAATCGTTAAGCTCATCTTCATTATAGGTATTGTCGAGGCTTAACAGCGGTACGGGATGCTCAACAGTATTAAAATCGCTGCTGGGTTCACCACCTACGCGTTGTGTCGGGGATTGTGGTTCAACGAGGTCATACTCTTCTTCAAGTTTTTCTAGCTCTGCCAGATAATCATCAAATTCCTTGTCCGAAATAAAAGGTTGCGCGTCTTGATAATAGGCTTTATTGGCTTTGTCCAGCAATTCGCGTAGTTCTTCAACGCGTTTTTTTGCCTCTTTTCTGTTCATTTTAAGAGAAAGCTTGTATCGATTTAATTAAAAGTTGGACGATCTCTGATGGTAGATGGGGGAGGGGCATCAATTTGCAGTGAATCCGGAGCAGGTTGAAGCCATTGAGGGTCATTTTCAAAATAGCTGCGATTGATTTCCAGCAGCCTTGAATCGGGATTGTAAAATTCTTCGCGGAGATTTTGAACAGGATGACCATTGAGCAATAATACCATGCGGCTAAATTGTCCGCGGATATTGAGTTCATTTACAAAATTAAATCGAATTGCTTCCCCCTGTTCAATCCAATAGGGATTAATGTCATTCATAATATCGGTATACACGCGTACTGGCTCTAATCGTCCATAGGCAGCATAAAGTACTATGCTCAGGGTATCAGGCAAAGTAGAGAGGGCCTCATTCGGTATATCATCAGCTGTAGCAGTTGGTTGCTGTTCGGTAGTATCATTTGTTTCGGTTGCTGGGACGATATCCAGTTCGAGGGAATCCGTACTGACCTTTTCTTCAGAAGACTCTGTTTGCTGATTGGTTGTTGGATTATTAGCCACTTCATTGGAAACCGGGTCGGTTTCATAAAAGTAGAAGAAAGAAACAGTCCCAATGATTATTAAAAGAGTGACAAAAATTCCAGCCCAAGTTCTGGATCGTACTGATTTTAGAGGCTTAAATTTTCGGCCCATGTCAGCCCAGTCCACCGATTTGACATCGGGATGGTCGGCTTTTGGCAGGGGGGAGGATCTTGGTGTTTCCGGAGAATTCTCAGATGAGTCGGTTTGGTCGGATTGGAACTCAGGTGAATGATCGTGAACCATATCTTTATCCTGGAGTTCGTCCGAATCTGCCGATTCCTCATCAGCGTCATCATCTTCCTCATCGAATTCAAAAGAGCGTTTGGGCTGCTCATCAAACAGACTTTGAAGCGATCCCGAATAGTCATTCTTTTGAACTTTGTCCAGGGCATAGATAATCTGTTTCTCATCTATAGATAATGCTTTGGCATAGCTTCGTACATAGCTGCGAATGTAAGTAGCATTATTTTCAAAGTCGGTAAAAATTGAGTCGTCCTCGATAGATTCGAGAATCCTTGTTGGAATCTTGGTAGCCTCATAAATCTCCTCGAGACTCAATTCTTGCTCTTTGCGAATGTGGGCAAGATCTCTTCCGAGTGATGCCATAAATAATATTCTGAATTAGTAGTGGCAAACCGTTTATTCGGCGTATAATCTAAATAAATATAGTGGTTGCCAAAAATTTTTTGCTGAAAAGAAGTTTCTCTGTAAGGATTTGTGCTGACAATAGGTCTTACCTATAAAAATAGTTGCCGATGAGTATATTTCTAAAAATTGCTAACGGTTTTAAAAGGGTAGTATTTCCCAATGTTTGTGTTTGCTGTGGTCGCGAGCATACCGAGGAACAGCGACAGATTTGCTCATTTTGTCTGACCAATCGTTTTGAGGACGGTAACCCCGAAAATAAGAAAGTCTCTTCTGATTCACTTTTGCCGGATGGAATTGTGATTCAACATGCACTTTGGCAATTTGATAAGGGCGGTGACCTGCAAAATTTACTGCATCAGCTAAAGTACGAGCGACTTACAACTGTGGGATGCGATCTGGGCAGAGCGTTGGGTCGGCGCGTGCAAAGGCATCCCGGCATTGTGGATTTATTTGATGATCATGAATCAGTGATCGTTCCGGTACCACTGCACTATTTAAAATATCGATACCGTGGATTTAACCAGGCGTTTAAGTTGGCGCAGGGATTTCAGGAGATTTGGGAAGAAGTTCCTATTTGTGAAATAGATGATATCGTTCGGATTAAAAATACCCGTTCCCAAACGGGCTTTAGCCTCGAAAAACGTCTTGACAATATGCAAGAAGCGTTCAGGGTTAACAATAAGCCATTGATAAATAATCGATTGTGCGTGATAATTGATGATGTATTTACAACCGGCGCCACTACCTTTGAATTGGCAGATACATTAAAAAAGGCAGGGGCTGGACCTGTTATCATTTTAACTGTGGCGCAGGCATAATTAATCGCATTGAAAATTCGTTTTTTGCAAAAAGAAGGATATTTTTCGGCTTATGAAAAATCAATACCCCGGCGCAAAAAATCTATTTCTCGAAACGCAACTCGGTATCGTTACTCGAACCGGAGATTGGTTTCATATTACCACTGATCAGATTAAGCAGTTTGTACCGGGACTGCTGGAAAAACGTCCACTGGATAAGTTGGTCGAAGAAGCTATTGCCTGGGTGCGCAGTGCAGACAGCCTATCGCTTACCCTATTGTTAGTATTATTGCTGGTGATTCATCCCATATTTGCCGTGACGATAGCCATTGCATTTCACTTTTTATGGTATCGTTCAAAAAGCGCATTTGTGACAGTTTATCTAGGCAAGGTACTCAAGTTATTGAATACTGACGGCTATTTGCTGATTACATCACTGGTTATTATCAGTGCATTAGGGATGACCGGACAGTATTTGGCTGCCGGTATCGGACTCGTATTTTTCTTTTTGATGAAGCTGGGCCTTTTAAAACGGTTGTGGGATAAAATAGATGAAGGCGTTGATAAAAGGCTGACACTCAATGATCGTGTATTTAAAATGATACTGATTAAATACGGTATGCATTACAACCTGCAGCCATCCGAAGTACAGCAGATGGAAGATAAATTTGTAGAGCTGGCAACAAGCAGAAAAAAGGGGAAGAGCTAACATGGGCAGTGAAACAAATATTTATTTGGCTCGTCACGGAGAAACGGAATACAATCGCTGTAACCAAATTCAGGGGCGCGGTATTGATGCATCATTGAATGATACAGGTATTCGGCAAGCACAAGCTATAGCTCGTGATCTGCAAGATATATCAATACAACAAATTTTCAGCAGCAGCTTAAAGCGATCCCGACAAACGGCCGAGACCATAGCTAAGCAACAACGTTTGGATGTGTTGGCTTACCGTGATTTGGATGAGATGGATTTTGGTATTTTGGAAGGCAAGCCCATTTCGGAGATTAAATCAGAGTTGAAACATCTCCATGAACGGTGGAAGTCAGGAGCGGTGGATTTTGCTTCTGATCAGGGTGAGAGTCCTAATGCGGTTTTCAAACGTGCCGATAACAGAGCAAGAATGATACTTCAAGAATATCAGCACAAAAATTTGTTGTTTGTTTTGCATGGCCGATTATTACGTATCTTATTATCAGAATGGCTTGGCTATGGACTTAGCAGGATGCATGAAATTCCACATTGTAATGGGGCTCTGTACCATCTAAAGTGGAATGGTTCCGGGTTTAAATCACTATATATTAACAAGACTGATCATTTGACCGAAGTACAATCTAAAGAAGAGGCCGTATCCTAACTACAGGTAGAAATTGATTAATTGTATAAAGTTTTATGAGTGAGAAAGTTCGAAAAATGTTTGCCGATATTGCCGATGATTATGATCGGGTGAACACTATCCTGTCATTTGGCATCCATCATATATGGAGAGATCATACAGTATCTCTTAGCGGAGCTAAGGTCGGTGATCGGGTGCTGGATTGTGCTACGGGAACTGGTGATCTGGCATTAGAGTTTAAGGAGGCGGTCGGTGATGAAGGCTATGTGCTGGGTACCGATTTTTGTGCTGAGATGATAGAACATGCTCCCGCTAAGGCGAAAGAAAATAATTTGGTCGTCGATTTTGAGGTGGCCGATGCCATGGACTTGCCTTATGAGGATAATATTTTTGATATTTCAAGTATTGCTTTTGGAATTCGCAATGTTGATGATCCTGTACAAGCCCTAAAAGAGATGGCGCGAGTTGTAGTTCCGGGTGGAAAGGTGGTGGTCTTAGAATTCGGGCAACCTAAAGGATTGCTTAAATATCCGTATGAGTTATATAGCCAATATATTATGCCTACATTAGGAGGGTGGATAAGCGGTAATAGAGAGGCCTATACCTATCTGCCCCGAACAAGTGCTGAATTTCCCGCAGGAAATGACTTTATAGCGCTGATGGAAGAAGCAGGATCATTTTCTTCACATTTTTTTGAAAAATTAACAGGTGGAATCGCCTACGTTTATGTGGGTACCGTAGAATAAATCATTTATATTATTATACTTTTAAAAAATATTACGAGACTATGGACCAGCTAACAATTGATGAAATCAAAGAGCTAATTCCACACCGGTATCCATTTTTACTGGTTGACCGCGTGTTAGAAGTTGAAGAGGGACGTATTCTATCCATAAAAAATGTAACAGCCAACGAGGATTTTTTTAACGGTCACTTTCCCAATCGGCCCATTATGCCGGGTGTACTTCAGGTAGAAGCTATTGCTCAAAGTGGCTGTTTGATGTTGATGCACTCTCATATTGATAATCCGGAAGACTATATTCCGGTATTTACGGGGATTAACAGGGCAAAATTTCGTAAATCGGTAGTGCCCGGTGATCAGCTCAGGATGGAAGTAAAATTGGTTCAGGAAAAGCGTAACTTTTATAATATGACAGCAGAAGCTCGTGTTGATGATAATGTTGTCTGTGAATTGGATGCCACTGCGGCCATAGTTCCAAGCGAAGAATAAATGAGTACTCAACAATCTTCAGATCGTCCTAAAAAAGTTACTACCCAGACTGTCGTAGAAATGAAGCAGCAATCTGAAAAGATTAGCATGCTCACTGCCTATGATTATACCATGGCACGTATTGTTGATCAGGCGGGAATAGATGTGATTCTGGTCGGTGATTCTGCCAGCAATGTGATGGCGGGTTATGAAACCACGGTACCAATGACGATGGATCACATGATCTATCATGCCTCGTGTGTGGTTCGGGGCGTAGAAACGGCGCTTGTTATTGCTGATATGCCCTTTATGAGTTACCAGGTGACAGCCGAAGAAGCGCTCGAAAATGCCGGCCGCATGATGAAAGAGGCCGGTGCCCATGGAGTAAAGTTAGAGGGTGGTAAATCAGTTGCAAAGACGATTGCAAAAATTGTAGATGCCGGCATCCCGGTAATGGGGCATTTAGGGCTCACACCTCAGAGTATTTATAAATTTGGTACCTATAAGGTGCGTGCAAAAGAGGAAGCTGAGGCCAACCAACTTGTAGAAGATGCGAAGCGATTAGAAGAGGCCGGTTGTTTTTCAATAGTATTAGAAAAAATTCCCGCTGAACTTGCAGCTAAAGTAACGGATTCGGTTGCTATTCCAACTATTGGTATTGGGGCCGGACCTAACTGTGACGGGCAAGTGCTGGTTACCCATGATATGCTTGGGCTTAACAAGGAATTTAAACCGCGATTTCTTCGCCGATATGATGACATGCATTCATCGATGACGAATGCAGTTAAGCGTTATATTACGGATATAAAATCCGGTGATTTTCCGAATGAAAATGAACAATACGATTAACTGACTTTATCTATGAGTACATCCGATAAGAATCCGGTAATTTTAGTTTGTAATGATGATGGCATCTTTTCTCCGGGTATACGAGCCCTTGCCCAAGTTGCCGACGAGTTTGGCGATGTGGAAATTATTGCTCCCGATCGTCAACAAAGTGCGGTAGGGCACGCCGTCACCGTAAACACGCCGCTCCGTTCGCGCTCTTTTCAAATTGATGGTCGTTTTAACGGACAGGCGGTAACGGGTACTCCGGCTGATTCGGTTAAATTGGCCCATGATCAGCTGATGCAACGTAAGCCGGATTTAGTTGTCAGTGGGATTAATCACGGTAGCAATGCCGGGATTAATATTTTGTATTCGGGAACGGTAAGTGCTGCCACGGAAGGGACCATTTTAGGGTATCCCTCGATAGCGGTAAGCTGTACAGATTATGATGAAGATGCGGATTTATCCGGTGCTAAAGATGCGGCGCGTAAAGTAATTGGATATGTACTCAGCGAGGGACTTCCCAAAGGAATTACAATGAATCTAAACGTACCTGCGGGACCACTTAAAGGCATAAAGTGGGCGCGCCAGGCGAATAGTCGTTATGTGGAAGAGTTTGAAGGCCGCGTTGATCCGAACAACAGATCGTATTACTGGATGACCGGTACGTTAAAGCTGCTTGATGAAGGAGACGATCTGGATGTTAACGTGTTGGAAAAAGGCTACGCCTCATTAACGCCTATCCAATATGATATGACGGCTTATACCCTGCTCAAACAAAAAGAAGATATTGAGCTGTAAGATTAATGTCCTTTGGCTTCGAGCATTTTAACCACATCTAACCAAAAAGAATGGTATAGCGCTTCGCGATCATCTTTGACGCGCAAGTTCATTTGCTCCAGGTGAGAGAGATTAGAGGTTTTAATATGTTCGCCCCATTTGGCACTTTCTACTGATACCATCCCGTCATTGGGCCCCTCCTCTTTGAAAATATGCATGTTTTGATATCGCGTAATTACCCGGATGGGTTCGCTGGTGCCTTTACCCACTGCCGAGGTATAGGAGTAATAGGGAATGTTGTCAACGTCTGGTGTTGCGGGATTAAAAACCTCTGTCACATATTCACGGGTCAGCTGTGCCGCCGATGCTACTGAATCACTTTTTGTATGAGGAAAGATACGATCTCCCATCCAATCGAGGAAATCTGCCAGTTTATCACGAATTGCATCGGGAGTTTTTAAGGTAAGTTCGGCCAGGCTGGTTCCATGATGTGGCGTGCTTATTGTAGTAAACGAAGCTACATGTGGTGCAACATCCAGGTTCGAAAGGGCATAGCGCATATCAAGTCCGCCCATGCTGTGAGCTATAATATTGACTTTACCACTGGGAATATTTCCGGTGAGTTCTTTGATGAGTTTAACCCAACCATTTGCCCGGGTTTCAATTTTGGCATAAGGAACAATGTTAGGGGCATATGCGAGTACATTGTGTGATCGAAGAAGTAGTGCTACATCATAAAGCGGCGATGGTTTAACAAGTGATGCGATGGCTCCATACCCGTGACAGAGCAACACCGGATGTTTAAGTTGCACAATTTTGGGTTCGGGAAATTGGTTAAGTTCAAAGCGTTTCAGCCATTTGTCAGTATCAAGACGATCAATCATGCTATAAATTCATTTTTGGCGGTGGAATGATACGAGCACCTGCTTTTTTAAGGTCAGGTAATTTCTCTATCAGCCATTCAACCGTTGTTTCCGTTCCGGTAATTAACGCTAAGTAAGACTGAGTATTGGATTGTAATAGCGTAAGTTCTTCATAGAATACTTTTTTCCCCAACTGTTCATGCAGTAGCTGGGCATTTGAGGCATCGACAAATGTAAGCCTGCTAAAATTTTCTAATAACGAAGAAGCATCATTTTGAGTAATTAAAACCCTGGAATTGGGAGAGATATCCTGTAGACGATCCAGTCGGGCACGTGCTGCCTGTGGATTTGTTTTGATCAGATCATTCCCATTCTTGTTTTGAAACCAAAAAATAACAGAGGGGTATTTCCCATTGAGTTCTTTTTTTAACGTCTGAACCTGCATTGGTTGTTCAATTTTTAGCACCAGGGGAATGGGTTCGGCAAGAGTATTCAGTTGTGATATGAGTTGCGATTCGGGTATCTCATCAAAACTTAACAGAAGGCTGATATCATTTTGTTGCAGCGAGAGTTTGGGATCGGTTTGCAGTGAAATCGTCCGGATTACGGTCTCCTTATATGATAATTGAATATCTACATTTTTCTGAGGAAAGGTGACCCGAGCCGGAGTTTGTATTCCAAATGGATAAAGGGCATTATTGAGCTCGGCATGAAACTGGGTTTTTGAGAAATCGGTAAGGCAGCCCCACATAATATGTTTTACGAGAAAAATTTGAGTCTACTTGAGTAGTGGAAACAGATATCTGATCTTCTGAGATATTAAAACTTGAAAACTGTTGCTGAATGAGTGAATCAGCTTCGGTCAGTGATGAAAGTCGTTTTGAGTTTTTATCAGAGGTAGAAAAGAGGATGAATCCGCTTATAAAACACGATACTAATAACAGAATTGCTATCAGCCGTTTTTTCTTTTGTTCCTTCAAGCCAGTTGTCGATATTAAGTTGGCATTTTGCCCTCTAATAATAGGTGTTATTCCATTGGAAATCTATGAATAATTACCCGATTTAGAGGAATCGTAAGATTAGATTTTAAACGTAGCGACCTCCCTGAAAATGGCTTATAACTTTGAATTGGTAAGTACATCCCAACAGATTGATGCATTCCATCAGTTGCCATTTCGAATTTATAAAAACTATCCCCATTGGGCACCGCCATTCCGTTCTGAAATAGAGAGTATTTTTGATCGTGACGAAAATGTATTTTTTGACAAAGGAGAGTGCGAGCGATTTCTCGTGAAAGAGGACAATGAAGTCGTAGGACGTTTTGCAGTGATGAATACGCCGGAGCGCGATAAAGTGCTCGATCCTACTATGGGAGGGATGGGATTTATAGAAATGCGGGATGATCCGAAAATTGCAGAAGAAATAATAAATTTTGCTGCAGACTGGCATCAGGAACGCGGATATAATGCTATGCGCGGACCTATTAATTTTGGCGAAAATGATATCTATTGGGGATTGCTGGTGGAAAACTATGAAGAACCTCCCATTTACGGGATGTTTTATCATCCACCGTATTACAAAGAATTTCTGGAACAGACCGGCGCGGAAAAACTCGACGATCACTGGAGTTATAAGCGTAACTTTGATCAGCCCATACCGGATCGTATGAAACGAATAACAAATCGTATTGAAGCCAGATCAGATGTGACCTTGCGTTCTATAGATAAGAAAAACATTTATCGCGATGCGGAATATATGCGTCAAATTTATAACGAAGCCTGGAGCCAGCAGGATATTACGGAGCGCGAAACGGAGTTTACCGAGCTCACCCAGGATACCGTTGAGGCAATGATTCAGAAACTTAAGCCGGTCTTAATTCCTGAGAGCGTGCTTATTGCTTTTGTGGATGGGGAACCGGCCTCGTTTATAGTTTGTGTACCAGATCTCAATGAGTTGTCAAAAGAAACAGGGGGAAAATTGCGCTGGTGGCACTATCCCAAACTGCTATGGTTTAAACGTAGGGCACGGCATTTAAGAACGCTTGTTTACGGCACCCGCCCACAATATCGCAAGATAGGCTTAGAGGCACTCACATTTACCCGCGGTATTCAGTTTACTAAAGAAGCAGCGCCCTCCCTTCAATATTTGGAAGGAGCCTGGGTAAGCGAGAGTAACTGGTTGATGCAGCGCAGCTTGGAGGCTTTGGGATGTTTCCATCATAAAACACATCGAACCTATAAGTGGGAGTTTTAATTTAAGTTCACAAAACTTGAATTAGATAGATTGATCAGTTACCCTTAGCATAAAATAGAAGGACAAGTCAAATATCATCTATGGATCGGTCACTTTTTGATCTTAACCCCAACCCCGTGCTTATCTATGACAAGGATTCGCTTGATATACTGGAAGCCAATAATGCTTTTTTTGAGAAATATGGGTTTCAAAAAGATGAACTCAATTCCTTGAATCTGCATGATATACGCCCGAAGGAAGCCAGCGAAGAGCTACATCTTGCTATTGAGAATCGAAAAGATAATGAATCCAATCATGTTGAAGTTGCCCAACACCAAACGAAAGAGGGATCTCTTATTTATGTGATGGTTTCTTCCCATCCCTATAAAAATGGATACAAAAATGCCCGTATGGCATTTGTCCATGATGTGACAGAACGCGTGGAAGCTGAAAAGAAAGCAAAACGGGCATTTGATGAGTTGAATCATCACGTAAATCACAGTCCGCTGGCTATGATAAAATGGGATGCGGATTTTAAAATTATAGAATGGTCTGAAAGAGCCAAAGAGATTACCGGTTATCCTAGAAATTTGGTGCTGGGATATTCTCCCGAAGTTTTTAATTTTTTTGAAGATGATCTCCGTGTGGTTAAAAGAAATATGAATTACCTTATCAGTGGCAAGGGCGACAAGACGCACTTCGAGGTTAAGATGTACCATCGCGAGGGTCATTTAATAGATCTAAGTGTTCATACTTCGGTGATGCGCAATGAGAGCGGTGACCTTATTTCTGTTCTTACATTTATTGAAGATGTGACCGATGAGAAACAGGCGGAGATTCGCTATCAACGATTGTTTGAGAATGCCAATGACGGCATTTTTATTATGGATGGTGATGAGTTTATTGAATGCAATACCCAAGTGCTTAATATTTTTGGATTACATTCAAAAGAGCAGATTTTAGGGAAATCTCCTGCTAATTTTTCGCCCGAACTACAGCCCGATGGACAAAAATCGTCTGTTAAAGCTCACCAAAAAATCCAGAAGGCTCTTGGAGGAATATCCCAAGTTTTTGAATGGCAGCATCAAACGTTGAATGGCAAAGCGGTGGATGTGGAAGTAAGCTTGAATCGACTGCAATTGGTCGACGATGTTTACGTGCAGGCTATTGTACGGGATCTCACAGAGCAGAAAAAAGCGCAGGAGAAACTTAGAAAAAGCGAGGAGTTATTTAGAAAGCTGTTTCTTAAAGCGCCCGGTGCCATGGTAATGATCGATACCAAGAACAGGGTGCAAAAAGTAAATAAAAGTTTTGAAGAACTTTTTGGTTATACCGAAAATGAGCTCCTGAATGAGGATATTGATGAAATAATCGTTGGTGAGGAGGATGATCAAATTGTGCCAAGAATGCCTGACGAGGGATTTGAGGAGGATAAGTTTTATACTGATATCATCAGGTATAATAAGCAGGGAGAAAAACTTAATCTTTTATTAGGAGCTATTCCCGTTTATTTAGATGATGAGGCCATTGCCGGCTTTGGTATTTACGTGGATATTACCGAGCAGAAGAAATATCAGGAGCAGTTAAAGCAGTCGGTTAAAGAAAAGCAAGTGTTGTTAGAGGAGATTCATCACCGGGTGAAAAATAACCTGGCTATTATTTCGGGGATGCTACAGCTTCAGGCATTTGAGGCGGATAATGAGGAAATAAGAAATGCCTTGAATGATGGACAGCTGCGGATACAGTCAATCGGTATTGTGCATGAGCTGTTGTATCAGTCAGAGAATTTTGTTGATATCTCGTTTGAGGAATATATATCTAAATTGATTGATACGATTAAAAACACGCTGCCATTTAATCATCAGCATATTGATGTAGAGGTAGATACCGGGGATGTTCTGCTCGACATAAATCAGGCTATACCAACTGCAATTCTCATCAACGAGCTGGTAACAAATGCCTATAAGCATGCATTTGATGACGATCAGAAGGGGACAATAGAGATTCTGCTTAGGGAATCCAATCAGGAGATTTCTATCGTTGTACGTGATAATGGCAAAGGATTACCGGAAGATTTTTTGGTGGAAGACCACGCTTCAATTGGTATGAATTTAATAGAAACTTTGACCAATCAGCTTGAAGGAGAACTTTTTTATACCTCTGATAAGGGAGCAGAGTTTAAGGTTGTTTTTGAAAGTAAGAAACAAACGGGAAGCGGAAGCTTGCTGCTTACTAATGAAAACGGTGAGCATTAACTGTTATCGAAGATATGAGACAGCACCTCTCGGGCAACTTCGGATTTTAATCCTTCTATCTGTACTGCGTCTTTTTTTCCAAGCAGATGCACCTTGTTTCTGTCGGATTCAAAACCGGAATCATCTTCATTTAGGGAATTGGCAATAATCCAGTCGGCCTTTTTCTTCTTGAGCTTTTTCTCGGCATTTTCGATCAGGTTTTCTGTTTCCATCGCAAAACCGATAAGTACTTGCCCATTCTTTTTGTGATCCCCGAGCCAGGCAAGAATATCAGGGGTTTGCTTGAGTTTGATGGATGAGTTGGCCTTATCCTTTTTTACTTTTTCAGCGTGTTTCTTTTCGGGTGTAAAATCAGATACGGCCGCTGCCATTACAATAACATCTGCATCAGAATGATTTTTTACTTGCTCAAAAAGTTCTTCGGTAGATTTAATTTCAATACTGATTATATCGGTAGGTGCATTCATGGTTATTGGACCATGAATGAGGGTAACCTCAGCGCCCATGTTTCGAGCTGCTTCAGCCATAGCTAAGCCCATTTTTCCCGAACTGGGGTTGGAAATAAACCGAACGGGATCAATGTGTTCCCGGGTCGGTCCTGCGGTGACTACCACTTTTTTGCCGGTTAAGGGACCTTCTGACTGATGTTGTCTGAGAACAGTACTGCATTTTTCAAGAATTAGATTTGTTTCGGGCAGACGTCCTTTGCCTTCCAATCCACTGGCCAAATAGCCTTCTTCCGGTTCCAGTACGTGATAGCCAAATTCCTGAACGGTACTCAGGTTTTTTTGTACTGCCGGGGATTTATACATTTCGCCGTCCATAGTTGGGCAGATAAGTAGCGGACAACGAGCGGCTAAAACCGTTGAAGTAAGCATGTTATCAGCTGCTCCAGTCGCAATTTTAGCTAGGGTATTGGCTGTGCAGGGGGCAATTATAAAAAGATCAGCCCATTCGCCCCAAGAGATATGCTGTGTCCATGATTGAGTTGCCGATTCATTCTCGGGGAAAACGTCAACTGCAACCTCGTGTTTAGAAAGAGAAGAAAAGGTTTCGGTACCTACAAACCGCGTAGCAGCGGGCGTCATCGTTACACGCACTTCGGCACCAGCTTTTTGTAAAGCACGTAAAAGAAAAGCAGCCTTGTAGGCTGCAATTCCTCCGGTAACTCCCAGTATTATCCGTTTGCCGGATAACATAAATTAATCTTCTTCTTGTGGATAACGGAAATAAATTTCTCCGCGACGCATTTCTTCAATAGCGCGTTGCGTAGCATGATTACGTTTCTCAAACTCTTTTGAGATATTTTCCTGTTCCTCGTTGAAGGTGAACTCATCGTCATCTTCAAATCCTTCGAAATACTTGAGTTTTTCATCAAGTTCAAGCTTTTCCTGAGCCGCTATTTGACGTGCCCGTTTAGACATGATTGTAATCAGCTCGTACTGATTACCAGTGTCCTTATTCAGCTTTTCAATATTTAATGTTTTAATACCCATGTTGTAATCCAGCTTTTAGTCAGTGATAAAGGATTCTATAATATTCTTGACTTCTGTATATGCTTCTTCAAGGTCGTCATTAACAACAGAATAATCGAAGCGATCGGCATATTTTATTTCCATTTCTGCCCGCTTCAGGCGTTGCTTTAGCGAGCTTTCTGTTTCACTGCCTCGCTTAGAGAGCCTGTTTTTAAGTTCTTTCAACGAGGGCGGTTCAATAAAAATGGAAATGGCATCCGAGTTGTAGAGCCGCTGTACGTTAAGGGCTCCCTTCACTTCGATATCAAGCAAGGGAAAATACCCAGATTCCATCAGTTTATCAACTTCAGATCGCAGTGTGCCATAGCGGTTACCGCTGTAGTGCTCCCACTCCAGAAATTCCTCGTTTTTTATTTTTTGATCAAATTCTTCATCGCTTAAGAAGTAGTAATCTTCGCCATGTTTTTCACCTTTTCGCGGTTCCCGAGTCGTGGCAGATACCGAAAACTGTATCTTCGGATACTTCCTCAGCAGGCGCTGAGCAATGGTAGTTTTTCCGGCACCGCTTGGTGCTACTATTACAATAACTTTACCGGGAGCGGGATTCTTACTCAACGTTCTGTACCTGTTCTCGAATTTGTTCTAAACTTTCTTTGGCTTTGACGATATACTGCGATATTTCCGAGTCGTTTGCTTTGGAGCCAATAGTATTAATTTCACGGTTGATTTCCTGGCTCAGGAAATTGAGTCGACGACCGACGGAGTTGTCATTGTTGACAGCCTCCCGGAAAAACTTGATGTGGGATTGGGTGCGCACAATTTCCTCGGTGATATCCATCTTGTCCACTAAAACAGCAACTTCCATCTCCAGGCGATCAGGATCGATCTTATCGCTGTCAATCAATTCGTTGATGCGTTCAACAAGATCTTCTTTAATCTCCTCAGAGCGTCCATCCACTTTATCCATCACGATATTCAACATCTCCTCAATATGATCGATGCGCTGGTTGAGATCATTTTCGAGCTGACTGCCTTCTTGCAGACGCATGTCCTTTAACTCTAAAGCTGCATCTTCAACTGCTTTTTGAGCGAGCTCCCAAATCTGTTTACGAGTTTCTTCATCATCTTCACGCTGCTCAAAAATATCGTTGAACTCCAGCAACGTCTGCAGAGTAATGGGAGCTTCAATATTTGCGGCATCACGCAGCTCATTAAGAAGCTGTTTATAGCCTTCAACCAATTTTTTATTAAAAGTAATTTCCGGTTCCCCGGTTTCTGACTTATCTACCCGAACAGAAACATTTACTTTGCCTCGTTCCACGTGATCTTGCAGGATTTCTTTAATATCCAGCTCTTTATCTTGCAGTGATTGCGGCAGGCGAAGTGAAATATCCAGGTAGCGGCTGTTCACTGATTTTAGTTCAACTGTTACAGTAATACCGTTTTCTGAAGCCTCGCCGCGACCGAAGCCCGTCATCGATGTAATCATAAAAGCGAATTATGTATGAGGATTAGAAAGTCAGAAAAAGCATAAGATACGAAAGTAAAATCCGGTTAAAAATTACTGAATCGAAGCCACCACTTCTTCAGCAAGTTCTTCTGCCTTCTCGGGCGTTATGCCTTCGGAATATACGCGAATAATGGGTTCAGTATTGGATTTTCTGAGGTGGACCCATCCATCTTCAAAATCTATTTTTACGCCGTCGGTTGTATCGGGATTGTAATTTGCATATTCCGATTTTGCCTTTTTGAGCAGGGCATCGCCGTCAACATCAGCCAGCTGCATTTTACTTTTACGCATGTAATAATCGGGCAGACTATTGCGATATTCTTCTGCTGTGACATCGCGTTCAGCCAATAATTGAAGTATCATTGCTGTGCCCACCAGCGCATCGCGACCATAGTGCAGATCAGGATTAATTACTCCGCCATTGCCTTCACCGCCGATCACGGCATCAACGTCCTGCATCTTTTTCACTACATTTATTTCTCCAACCGATGAGCGATGACATTTTTGTCCGTATTTCTTAGCTACATCTTCGGCTACTCGTGAAGAAGACAGGTTGGTGGCACAGGGACCCGCTTTTTTATCCAACAGAAAATCAAATGCAGCGGCCTGGGTGTATTCTTCTCCGAACAAATTGCCTTTGTTTGTTACGAGGGCAAGTCGATCAGTATCGGGATCAGTAACAATACCCAAATCACTCTTTTTTTCTTTCACGAGTTCACAAATATCTCCCAGATGCTCGGGGAGAGGCTCGGCTACGTGCGCAAAAATGCCGGTGGGTTCATCATTAATTGCATGAACAGTATCCACTCCGAGAGCCTCAAACAATGGGGGCAAACTCACGGCTCCGGTACCATTTACGGGATCAATGGCTACTGAAAAGTTTTTTGAAGCAATGAGATCCGGATCGATGTAGGGAAGGTCCAATATTTTTTGGATGTGATAATCCAGCAGTTGGTCATCTTCTGTTACGCTCCCTACCTGGTCATATTTCTGGTAGGAATAGGATTTCTCTTCACTGATCTCAATAACCTTTTTGCCTTGACTATCATCCAGAAACTCACTTTTGCTGTTAAGCAGCTTAAGTGCGTTCCATTCTTCGGGATTATGACTGGCCGAAATAATGATGGCTCCGTCGGCATCGTGTTTCAAAACCCCCATTGCTACTGTTGGAGTAGGAGCCACTCCTACTTTTACAACATCGCAGCCCACCGATTGCAGCGTGGCACAAACGATATCCTCACAAATTTGTCCGGTAACGCGGGTGTCACGTCCCACCACAATTTTTCCGTTGCCCGACCAGTGACCAAATGCGGCCGTAAAGCGTGTTAAATTTTCCGGTGTTAGATCGGTACCAAATACGCCCCGGATGCCCGAGACTGAAATCATTAATGACATGTTTTGTTATTTGTTATCGGTTAATAGTTGATTAATAAGTCTAGGATATCGGTTGGCAGTAATCAGAGGAAAGTTTTTAACTGTTAACTGCCAACTGTTCACTGTCTACTACTTATCCGGTTTCCAGGTTTCTTCGCGAACGGCGGCATGTTTGTTTTCGTAGCGGGCCACGACAAAAAGGAAATCAGAAAGGCGATTGAGGAATTTAATACAGTTTTCAGAAATATTATCAGATTTCGAACATGCAACTGTTGCCCGTTCGGCGCGGCGGCAAATGGTTCGGGCCACGTGCAGTGTTGCGCCCGGCTGAGACCCTCCCGGCAAAATAAAATTCTTTAGGGTTTCGAGATCCTTTTCCAGCTCATCAATAGCATCTTCTAAAAAGGAGACATCATCTTCGGAAATACGGTCGATTCGAGTTTGGGACGATGGGGGAGTGGCCAGATCAGCACCGAGGGTAAAGAGTAGCTCCTGTACCTTGCGCAAATATTTGGTACCGGCATCAGAAAGTTCATAGCTGGTGGCTAATCCCACAAAGGAGTTAAGTTCGTCAACGGTTCCGTAGGCTTCAATACGCTCGTTTGATTTCGGCACTCTCGTCCCGCCAAAGAGCGAGGTTTCTCCTGAATCACCTGTTTTAGTATAAATTTTCATAATCTGTTATTAGTCTCTGAAATTTGATGACTAAAAGTACGGAGCAAGAAGCAGATTTTCAGGTTTATTATCACCCTTAATTGGTACTCATTGTTACATAGCCACTTCCTAAGTGTTCTGTAGAAACGCCGGCATGTTCCAGATTTTTAAGTGCATTCAAAAAAGATTCTGCTTGATCGGACCGACAAGCTATTTTTATGGTTACCCTTTCTAAATATTGGGCCTCGATTTCTTTGAGATCGAAACGGTTTTTTAACTGATCAATCTCTTTTTGCTGATTATAGGGATAGGTAATCTCCACGTTTTTTGTGGGTATGATGGTACTGCGCTCAGCTTGTTCAAGGCACCCTTCGGCCGATCGACCGTATGCCTGAATCAATCCTGATGTGCCTAAATTTGTGCCTCCGTAATATCGTACAACGACACATCCGCAATTAACTACTTCATAGGATTTTAACTTATTTAAAATCGGTTGTCCGGCTGTGCCGCTGGGCTCACCGTCATCCGTAGAAAATTCTTTTGTATTAGTGGGATTGATTCGCCAGGCATAGCAATGGTGGGTGGCGTCGGGATATTTCGATTTTATATTATCAAGTTGATCCTCAAATTCTTCTTTGGACGAAACGGGAAAGAGATATCCAATGAATTTTGATCCTTTTTCACGAAAAGAATGTTGTGTTGTCTGGGAAATTGTATACAATGCAGAAATTATTTTACTGGCGATAAATGATTAACAAATAACGATTTAAGAGGAATAAATATAGACATCCAATTTAGAACATTTCTGAATAACATTTAACCCATAAAACCATATCGTAGAACCTTGCCTTTTTATCCATTAAAATACATCTTCAACCCTATGGATTAGGTGTCCGAACGTTGGCGCTTATGCAGCGGTTATAACAATAGATTATTAAATATTATCAATTACAATGCCATCATTTTTAGACGCGCTAAAATCTCAGGTTGGTCGTAAGATACTAACGGGTGTAACCGGAGTAGGATTAATCATATTTATTATTTTCCACTTGGCTACGAATCTTCAGGTTTTTGGGGATGTTCATGCCTTTAACGAGGCGGCCCATGCGCTTGAAAGTATGGGTTGGTTGTTATACATCCTCGAAGCTGGCTTGGCTGTAGCTTTTCTTTTGCACGCCTATGTGGGAATATCAATCTGGTGGAATCGTCGAAAGGCTCGTCCCGAAGGTTATGAGAAATATCAGAGCAAGGGTGGGCCGAGCCATATGTCATGGGCTTCAAAATCCATGATATTTACCGGTGTCGTACTATTGGTTTTTCTGGTGATTCATATAGATACATTTAAGTTCGGCGCTACAGAAATGGTTACGTTGCCGGGTGGAGAGGAAGCGCGCGATCTTAAGGGGCTTATGCTTTCTACCTTTCAACAACCGCTGTATGCTTTTGGATACACCGCGGTTATGATACTGCTCGGTTTTCACTTGGGACACGGTTTCTGGAGCGCTTTTACTTCGCTGACGATGAAACACAACAAATACTCTGCATTGATTTACACGGTAGGCGTTATTTTTGCCGTGCTGATGGCGGTAGGATTTCTCTTTATACCACTTTATATCTACTTTGGCGGAGGCTGTGAAGCAGCCCTCATTCTGTGCCAATAATCATTTTGTAAATCCACTTTTAGACTTATGAATTTAGACTCAAAAGTTCCTTCCGGACCGCTCAAAGAAAAATGGTCCAAGCATTTGAATGATATACAACTTGTTGCTCCTAACAATAAGCGTAAGCACGATATTATTGTTGTAGGTACCGGTTTGGCAGGAGGATCTGCCGCGGCAAGTCTTGCAGAGTTAGGCTACAATGTAAAGAGTTTCTGTATTCAGGATTCGGCCCGACGCGCCCACAGTATTGCTGCGCAGGGTGGAATTAATGCCGCCAAAAATTATCCTAATGATGGCGATACCATTTGGCGTCTATTTTATGATACGATTAAAGGAGGGGACTACCGATCTCGTGAATCCAATACCTATCGATTGGCAGAAATATCTAACGAAATTATTGACCAGGCGGTAGCGCAGGGCGTACCTTTTGCACGGGAATACGGCGGTTTGCTTGCTAATCGTTCGTTTGGTGGTGCGCAGGTTTCCAGAACGTTTTACGCCCGTGGACAAACCGGTCAGCAGTTGCTTTTGGGAGCTTATCAAGCGATGATGCGCCAGGTTAGTGAAGGTAAAATTGAGATGCATACCCGTCACGAAATGCTCGACTTGGTGATCATTGACGGAAAGGCACGTGGAATAGTTACCCGTGATCTTGTCTCCGGTGAAATTCAGCGCTGGATGGCTGATGCTGTTGTGCTGGCCAGTGGCGGATACGGCAATGCTTTCTATCTTTCCACTAATGCAAAGAATTCAAACGTAACGGCTGCATGGCGTTGCCATAAACGCGGAGCGGCATTTGCCAATCCCTGTTATGTACAGATTCATCCGACTTGTATTCCGGTTTCCGGGGATTATCAGTCGAAACTTACGCTGATGAGTGAAAGCCTCCGTAATGACGGACGAGTCTGGGTGCCAAAGGATAAAGAAGATGACCGTCATCCTAACGATATTCCCGAAGAGGACCGCTATTATTATTTAGAAGAAAAATATCCTGCATTTGGTAACTTGGTGCCTCGAGATGTGGCTTCCAGAAATGCCAAGATTGTCTGTGATGAAGGCATGGGCGTTGGGCAAACGGGACGAGCTGTATATCTTGATTTCCGCGATGCTATCGAACGCGAGGGCAAAAAGGCGATCTCCGATAAGTACGGCAACCTTTTTGAGATGTACGAAAATATTACGGATGACAACCCTTATGAAGAACCGATGCGAATTTTCCCTGCCGTACACTACACCATGGGCGGGCTCTGGGTTGATTACAATTTACAAAGCAATATTCCCGGATTGTTTGTAGCCGGTGAAGCGAACTTTTCTGATCACGGAGCGAATCGTCTTGGTGCAAGCGCGCTCATGCAGGGACTTTCCGACGGATATTTTATCATCCCTTATACCATTGGTAATTATATTGCTGGTACGGATCTCGATGATGTCAGTAAAGATCACGAGGCCTTTGATGAGGCAGCGAAAAATGCCCAGTCTCAAATTGACAAGCTGTTTGAAGTAGACGGTGATAAAAGTGTGATTGAGTTCCACCGTGAATTGGGACAGATTATGTGGGATAAAGTTGGAATTTCGCGAAGCGAAGAAGGACTTAAGGAGGCAATCAAGGAAATTCAGGAGCTTCGAGAAGAATTTTGGAATAATGTTCGTGTTCCGGGTGAATCATCTAATTATAATAAGTATCTGGAGTTTGCCGGACGCGTGGCCGATTTCCTTGAGCTCGGTGAGCTGATGGCAAAAGATGCCCTGCATCGCGACGAATCGTGTGGTTGTCACCTGCGGGCAGAACATCAAACCGAAGAAGGCGAAGCACTACGGAACGACGAAGAGTATTCTTATGTAGCAGCTTGGGAATATCAGGGCGTGAACGGAGAACTACAGGAAGAGCTGCATAAAGAAGATCTGGAATTTGATTTTGTAGAACTGAAGCAACGCAGTTATAAATGACGAAGTCATCCTGAGTGAAACGAAGGATCTCCTTGGTATGACAATTAACATCTTATTTTGATTATAGAATAGAATTATGGCTGATACATTTACCGTATATCTAAAGATTTGGCGACAAGATGGGCCTGATCAACCGGGAAAGCTGGTTGACTATACCCTCGATAAAGTGAACGAGCATATGTCCTTTTTAGAGATGCTCGACGTACTTAACGAGGAAATTGTTGCAGAAGGTAAAGAAGAACCCATCGAATTTGATTACGATTGCCGCGAGGGAATTTGCGGCTCTTGTAACCTGGTGATTAACGGCCGAGCCCATGGGCCTAAAGACATGACCTGTACCTGTCAGCTGCACATGCGTAATTTTAGTGATGGTGATACTATTGTCATTGAGCCGTTTCGTGCCAAGGCATTTCCTGTTATCAAAGATTTGGTTGTAGACCGTACTGCTTTTGATCGTATTATTGAGGCGGGAGGCTATGTTTCGGTCAAAACAGGATCAGCACCTGACGCTAATTCTATTCCCATCGATAAAACCGTTGCCGATACAGCGTTTGATTATGCTACTTGTATTGGGTGCGGGGCTTGTGTGGCAGCCTGTCCGAATTCTTCAGCTTCGCTGTTTACAGGAGCTAAACTTGCACACTTGAATCGATTACCACAAGGGGAACCCGAGCGCAAAAAACGGACGGTGGCCATGGTTGAACAGATGGATGAAGAAGGTTTCGGCGATTGCTCAAATTATGCCGAATGTGAAGCTGTATGTCCGAAAGGAATTTCCATTTCAGCTATTGCCGAAATGCGACGTAATTATGTGAAAGCAACGCTTTCTGGTACGGAAGCATAATTTTGCGCCTGATTACATCTCAATAATTTTTTAGCCCGATCATTTAATTGATCGGGCTTTTTTTGAGAATGAATAATGTTCACCGAATTTTTTCGATCATATCATATGACGTTTTTATCCCTTTGATGAGTGCAGAGCTAAGTCCGTTGTGTTCCATCTCATTGAGTCCTGCTATTGTGCATCCTTTGGGGGTCGTAACCTTATCAATTTCTGCTTCGGGATGCCCATTCGATTTTAGAAGCAGAGCTGAGGCCCCAAGCGCTGTTTGGGCGGCAATAAGCTGTGCATCCTGCGCGTGGAAACCGACCTCGATTCCACCTTGCGAAGCTGCACGAATATAGCGCAGAAAAAAGGCAATGCCGCAAGCTCCGAGTACCGTTGATGCTTCCATCAATTCGGTTTCGATGAGTAGCGTCTTACCCAAGGTGTTAAACAGCTTGATCGTTTCTTGCTCAGCTTCTTCGTGAGGTGTTTTTTCGATACAAGTCATCGATTGGTTAATGGATGCTGCTGTATTGGGCATCACGCGGATAATCTGGAAGCCGGGTCCGGTGAGTTCGGTAATTTCTTCATCCGTAAGTCCGGTAATCGCGGATATGAGGATATGCTTATCCGGATCAAGTACCGGTTTTATTTCATCGATCAACGCCTCAATCTGGGTGGGTTGAACAGCTAAAATAAGCAATTTGGATTTTTCAACAGCGCTTTTATTGTCTGATGTTACGGTGATCCCTTTTTCTTCCAGATGTTTAATTAGGTCGATGTTACGGCGCGTAACGGTTGTACTGTACTCTTCGGTATGAGCAAGTCCGTTAGCGAGCGCACTACCTAAATTTCCGCCTCCTAATATAGTTACTTCTGTTTTCATAATGAGTTCTCTTTAGATTTTGATTTGTTAAATACGTTAGTAAATCTTTTTCTTATTTCATCATTACAAAGATTGCCAATACTGCCTTCGTGTGTATGGTTGATAGTACGATCAGGATGAAAGTTTCCTTTTTTGATGGCTTTCCCAATTTGCTGATAAGCCTCGCGAAAGGGTATGACTTCGAGCACTTTTTGGTTCACCTCTTCTACACTGTAAATGTATTTATAGCGCTCATCTTCAATAGCTTCTTTATTTATTTTGATATGTTGAAGCATAAATTCACTGATGCTCAAGCATGATTTCAGCGTCTGTACCGCGCTTTTTGGCGGCTTTTTCCATCAGGTTGCAAATTTCCTCGGCATAAGAAAAATGCTTCTTATCGGCTACAGAAAGTTTGATGTTCATCGTACGGCAATGATTAATAGAAATTCAGCGATAAAGTTATCCGCTGGAGTGAAAGTATCAGTTGAAAAAGGTGAGGGTCATACGGAGTGGCACAAAAATCATGTATCCTCCGAAGGAAGGTTATTGTTGAGCCCGAAGGGGCCGCGGCCGTACAGAAATCCGGAACATAGATGGGCGTGCAACAGTAGTACTGTCGCTGAAAAATGTGATATGTGTTCCGTTTGATTTCATTGCTGACTAACTTATGGGTTTCAGAGAAAAAGACAAATGGAATTTTTTCTCCCTGCTATTTCTGCATTTTACAATTGTTCATCGCTGGTTTAATAATTTTTCTAAGTGAATACATCACAATACATAACGAAGAAATCACAATGATGTATCTGGCTACTTATAGATACATTTTTCACCAATAAATTCTGGCTAAAAAAATTACTATTATTCGGTAGTCTTGTTCTATTGTGTGCGACTATAAATAGATATCAATTTTTTGACTAAATAATTTATGGGTGAGAACCTCTTTAAAAAAGCGCAGGAATCTCTTCAAAAATATTGGGGATTTCCATCCTTTCGTCTCGGGCAGGATAAGGTGATTCAATCGGTATTGGAGGGAAGAAATACGATGGTGCTGTTTCCGACGGGGGGCGGAAAGTCGGTTTGCTACCAAGTGCCGGCAACCGTTTTGGATGGAGTGACTATTGTGATTTCACCGTTGGTGGCCCTGATGCAAGATCAGGTTGAACAGCTTAACGATCGGGGGATTTCGGCTACATTTGTGAACAGTACTATTTCATCCTGGGAGATTGAGCAGCGTTTTGCCAATGCCCGAAACGGGATGTATGATCTGCTTTATTGTTCTCCCGAACGACTTAAGACTACCCTTTGGGAAGCCGAAATGCCCAAGTTGGATATCGATCTTATTGCAATTGATGAGGCACATTGTATCTCGGAATGGGGACACGATTTTAGGCCCGAGTTACCGGGAAATTCGTCCAGCCTTGGAAGATATTGCTGACGAGGTAACCTGGATAGCCCTGACGGCCACAGCAACGCCGGAAGTACGAGATGATATCCAAAAAAGTTTGGAACTGGAAGATCCGGTTATCGTTTCCAAGGGTTTTGATCGTCCCAATCTTAAATGGTGGGTTGTTGAAACACAGAAAAAAGACAATAAGCTTTTAAAAGCTGTTCAACAGGCAGCTCCGAAAGGATCCGGACTCATCTACGGAGGTACCCGTCGAAATTGTGAAGAATTATCCCAAAAGATTGAAAAGAAGATGGGGATAAAAACAAGGGCTTATCATGCTGGAATTGATTCGGCTGACCGACAACAAATACAGCAGGAGTGGATTGATGGTTCAACGCCACTGGTGGTAGCAACAAATGCTTTTGGGATGGGAATTGACAAAAGTGACTGCCGTTATGTTATCCATTATGAGATGCCTTATTCGTTGGAGTCCTATTATCAGGAAGCGGGCAGAGCAGGTCGCGATGGAGAAGAAAGTTTTCCCATATTATTATTTAAGGAGGCCGATGCTATTATTGCAGAGAAGCGTATTAAGGATTCCTATCCCGGTAAAGAGGAGCTGCAAAAAGTGTATGATGTGCTTTGTGACGAGTTGAATCTGGCAGTGGGTTCTGAGATGGAGGAGCGAGAAGAAGTTTCGATACAGGCCCTCGAAAAACGTTCCGGATTATCACGGCGAAAAGTGCGAACTGCTCTGGACGTCCTCAGCCAGCTGGGAGTTATTGAACTTATAGAACACATCACCCCACAGGTTGGGATACATTTTATTGTAAGTCAGGATTATGTGCATGATCAGATTAATGCCTTGGAAAATCAGCAGAAAGCGGAATTTCTGGATGTGCTTTTCCGTCAATTTGGAGGGGAAGCATTTGGAAAAATGAAGTATCTGGAATTTGATTATATACAGAGAAAGCTGGGGGTTTCGGCAAATTCCGTAAAAAAGGGATTGCAGGTTTTACAGGATCGGGATCATATGCTAAAGTATGAATCCATTGGGGAGCTGCCGCTGATTAGGTTGATCGAGGAACGACATTCCAATCTTTCATTGAGCACAGAAAAACTGGAAAATCATCGTAACAACTTATTGCAAAAGTTGGAATACATGAAAGGTTATATTTCAACAGAGAACTGCCGGGAAGTTTATATTCGTCATTATTTTGGTGAAGAAAATTTAGAGCCTTGTGGACACTGTGACAACTGTTTGGATACCAATGAAGCTACAATTCCAATTAAAAATGAAGAGATACATCAGATAAAAAATGTGCTCAAAGAAGGTCCGAGGTCATTTGCCGAGATTGCAAATAAGGTTGGCTGGAATAAAGCTCGAACAAAACGATTGCTGAGTTATCTACTCCGAGAGCAGATGCTGATTACCAAAGGCGATAAATACGCATGGAAAGATTCGTAGATCAGTTGGCTGTAGTGTCTTGTTTGGTAGTATCTGACACCTGATCCATTTTCAAGCGTTCAATTGCTTTTTCGATGCGCATTTGTTGTTTTTTTGGAAACTGTTGGTAGTAGTTATGGCTCCGAACAAACACCGAATCAGTTGTTTTGTACTTTTGAAAAACTTCATCGGTTAGTGAATCGACCGTAAGGCTATCCAGCGAATTGATTTCTCCATAAGATCGTACAAGCTGTAGCTCCACCATCAAGTCGATATATTTTTCTTCTGCTATGAGCTGATCGGGTTTGGAAGAATCATTTGAACAGCTCAATACTGAAAACAGCAGCAGAAAAATAAGAGTAGGGAACCTCTTCATCTATTGATCTTCGGGTGCTTTGGGATTTAACGGTCGCATAGTGATATCGTTAATCAGGAAGTTGTCGGGCGTTTCGAGAACATTTATTAGCACCTGAGCCACTTCTTCGGGTTGCATCATGTTATCGTGGGTATCCATATCTTTATCACCAAAAAAGCTGGTGGCAATAGATCCCGGATAAAAGCAGGTAACTTTAATGCCGTCGTACCGAACTTCCTTAAAGAGAGCTTCGCTGAATCCCCGAACCCCAAATTTTGAGGCATTATAACCGGTCATTTTAGGATTCCCAATTTTGCCGGCAATAGAGGCTATATTGATGATATGACAGACCGATTTCTTTGCTTTCATCATTGGAACAATCTGACGCGTCATGTAGAATGTTCCGGATAAGTTTGTCTGTACCATAGCTTCCCAGTCTTCCAATGGAAGCTTATCAACATCCGCAAAACGGCCCAAGCCGGCATTGTTAATAAGGATATCGGGTTGATGATCCGCCGAAAAAGTCTCATCGATCCATTTCTCTATGGCGTCATGGTCGGTGATATCCATGGTGACAGGTTTAAACTGTTGGCTGAGCTCCTGCTGTACTTTTTTAAGTTTATCAGTGCTACGAGCCAAGCCGAAAACGGTAGCTCCTTTATCTATGAGAGCCTGAGAAAAATCGACTCCAATTCCACTGCTGGCTCCGGTAACAATGGCTATTTTATTATTAATATCCATAATAATATACGATTAATATTCTTGACAAATTTTGCTGTTGATCCTTTATAACAAAACTATTCGGCAACTGATTCGTTTTCTTCCTCCGTTACTTCAGAATTAGTAAGCCGATCTTGGATAAGAGCATTTACCATATCGAGTGCGACTTTATTTTCGCCGCCGTGAGGAATGATGATATCGGCATAACGTTTTGTGGGCTCTACGAATTCGAGATGCATGGGGCGAACATATTTTTGGTACTGCGTTAGTACATGTTCAAGCTCCCGATCGCGTTCTACAATGTCACGCTGAATACGTCGAAGCAGCCGGATATCATCGTCAGTGTCAACATAGAGCTTGATGTTCATGAGGTCACGTAATTCCTTTTCGGTGAAGACGAGAATACCGTCAACCAAAATCACCTCTTTGGGCTCAGCTAGTCGTGTTTCTTCCTTGCGGATATGTTTGGTGAAATCATAAATAGGGATTTCAACTTGATAACCTTCCTTTAGGGCTTCTAAGTGACGAATCATTAATTCGGTTTCGAGCGAAGAAGGGTGATCAAAATTTTGCTGCGTACGTTCTTCAAATGATAAGTGTTTAAGATCTCGGTAATAGGAATCGTGCTGAATCAGAAGAATATCTTCTTCACCAATAGCATTGATAATATGCTGTACAACAGTAGTTTTTCCGGATCCGCTGCCACCTGC
Source organism: Fodinibius sp. (assembly GCF_034521915.1). Taxonomy (GTDB): domain Bacteria; phylum Bacteroidota; class Rhodothermia; order Balneolales; family Balneolaceae; genus Fodinibius. Next base: position 241,272 of record NZ_JAXHLU010000001.1, on the reverse strand, counting down.
AACGCCAATTATCAGAGGGTCCAATATAAAATGATTTTGAAATTATGGATTACTATTTCCTTCCTTGTAATTTCTGATAGCCCTGAAAATAGCGGAGGCAATATAAGCCTGTCCGCGTTCGGAAGTTAAATAACGCGCCTCGCTGGGGTTGCTGATAAAACCAGTTTCAACGAGTACAGCAGGCATAGAAGCATGATACAGCACCACAAAACGTCCCTGCTTTACCCCCCGTGAGTGACGCTGGGCTCGTTCGTCAAACTGATATTCCATCATGCCTGCAATTTGTTCACTGGCGGCGATATAACTGCTATTTGCCAATTCGTAGACTAATAATTCTTCCTGGCTTAACTCACGTTGTTCAGTATCATTATTTGGTCGCACAACCTTGTTTTCACGTTTCATTACTTCCAAGGCAGATTCACTGCGTTCCAGTCCTAGAAAAAACAATTCGGTTCCATATGGTTGGCGGGAAGAATGGGAATTACAGTGTATCGATATAAACAGGTCGCCCTCAGCTTCATTTGCGATACTACCGCGTTCTTCAAGCTCGATAAATTTATCGGTTTCACGAGTATAGACAACTTTAACATTGGGCATATACTCGTTGATGTAGCCCCCTACTTTTTTAGCAATGTCGAGTACAATATGTTTCTCTTTGACATTCCTGTGACCGATGGAACCCGGATCATGACCGCCATGGCCGGGATCGATGACGACTACATCGAACTTCATTTTATTTCTCGTTTCATTATAGTCGGTACTCTCATAGTTGCCATTCCCTTCCAGTAAGTCTTTTTCGGTAATTGTAAAACTTGACCAGATAATCGGTTCCGTATCTTTGGTAAGATACTCCAACTCAGTTTTATCTACTTCCGTAAGTCCCAGCAATAGGTCATCACTGTTACCGTCGTGATATGCCTTCCCATCGTAGAATTTACCTTCAGTAATGTAGATGTCAATGCCAATGCCGTCCGGAATGTCGTAAAAACTGATTTCATCAAAAGCGGAAGAGATATTTGGCAGCTCGATATCAGTGGTATCGATATTATCCTGATATAGGGTCATCTGTATCAGGTCCACATCGGGCTGATAAACTTGAAAAGAATCTACAGGCTGTTTTAGATGAAATCGAATAACTTGTCCTTTGCCGTCGCTGCGCTCGGCAGTAGAAACCATTTGCAGCGAATTATCCTGCGCCTGCAGAGGCTGGGATAATCCAAAACTTAAAAAGAGACAGATTGCCAATAGTGACCAAAAGTGTCCGCATTTTGAATGGGAGTTCAAATATTTTAAAATGGGATCGATCACCTTACATTTCATTGTAATGCTGAAGAATATTTTGATCGAAATTAACTAATATTTGCTCAAGAAGAAAAAGCGATTATTGCCATGATTCGCAATAAGTAACGGTGAGTAATAATTTGTATTTCCTCATATTTTAGTCAAATTACGGAAAATTAAATTAACGAAGGTATTTCTATTGGATCGTCAAGAATTTAGGGATAAGCTACAGGAGGAAATTGAAGAGAATCTGCAGGCCCATCTTGTCCAGCATATTAAGGCACGTTTCAATAGTTTTGAGCAGCTTTTGAGGTATTTTTCGGCTATTGAACGGAAGTATGCCGCAGATGATATGTTAAAACAAGGATTTCCGGGGATATTAAAAAATATTGAGGATATCCTATCCGGTAAAGACAGTGAGAGTATTTTAGACATATATTTACCAACTGTTGATAAGATCAGTAAGAAGTTTCCGGCTGATATTACATGGAAACAAAATGAAGCACGGTTTGCAGTAACGCAAGAAGATGCTGTTTGGGTAGCACTCGGCAAACGAGGAAAAAGTATTGTCCGCGGTATTACTAAGTTTGGATATGGAGCTACTCAATCCCTAAAGAGCATTTTTGGAGGTAACAAAAAAGCGTATCCCCACTGGGAGCAAAAAATCCCTTTAGAGAAGGCAGTGTGTTATCATTTGTTAGATGATGAGTCGGTTTTGGAATGGGGACATATTCTTCAGCGCGTACAATTGGATCTGATTAAGGATATTGAGGAGCTACTGGTTAAAGAAACAGAAGAGCAGAAAAAATTAGATTTAGCTGCTTTTGTATCAGACCAAAAAGCCAGGCTGGAGGAGAGAAAGACTGATCTATTGAATCAGGTTGAGCAAGCACTTAGTAATAAGCAGTCTCAAATAGTTAGGGACATCGAAAAAGTGGGCACCCTTGAATGGAATAGGGGATTTTTTGATGAAGAACGACTGCAGACAAAGAAAGAAAAAATAAGCAACCGGTTTCGGACCCAAGAAGAGCAATGGCAGCTTGTACAACAGCTCTTTTTTGAGCGAACCATGGATGTTTTCCAGTTTTTGAAGTTACGTTCCGAAATTGGAGAGCAGATTTCAAATTTTAAAAAAGCGTTTGAGGATATATTCCGAGAATCGCTAAAAGATCCACTCCGGGAATTTTCAGCAAATCTTGAGGAGGCTATTAAAAAAGTTGGTCAGGGAGCTTCGCTGGATGAGCTGGAGAAGTTACATAAAAAGCTTATCACTTTTGTGGATGAGCGATTGATTGAGCCTATTAAGAAACTGTTGGATAAACGAATTTTAGCAGATAAAACGGAGCATTTATTTGAGGATTTACTCTTAAAGGTGGGACAGTCTCCACAAGAAGCACAACTTATTTTCGATGCCGAGCTCGATAAAAATCCGCCGTCGGTAAATCAGGAGGAAGTGGAGTGGCGTCAATTGGTTATTCGGACTCTTAGAGAGTTATTCATGAAACCATTGCAGCCAGCCAACCAGCAGTACGAGGAGTTTCTATCTCAAAATCTGGAAGAAATTGTTGAGCTCAAAAATATAATATCAGTCAATTTTGATTCGGCACAGGAAGCTCCGAATGAAGATGTAGTTGAGAATGAAGATCCCACGAAAGTGGCGGGGGAAGCGCTACAGCGCATTTTGGCAAAGGTTCAGGAGCTAAATGACCGGGTGCAGGAAAAATGGCAACAGATCGATGATGTTATTGATGAAGGAAGTGAAGAATTCTTTTCCTCTTTGTTGGCCCTGTTGCACGAGGGGGATTCGAAACAGCTCCAGATGCTGAATGCCAAATATAGGATGAAAGAGAAAACAAAGGATTGGCAGACAGTTTTAGACTCACGGTGGGCAAGAGTTGAGGATCGGCTGATGTTGTGGAGCCGATTTGTTTGGAAAAAAGCAAAAACAATCGGTGTCGACCTCAAAGCGTTTCTGGGATTTAAGGAGCAAAAGATTCAGGAGTCGAAACGGGCAGATATTGCGACCTATCTTTCAGAGACGGATCAGAAAATGAACACGTTGCCCTATATCTACCGGCGCTTGTTCGACTTTAATTCGCTTGCTGATAAAAGATTTTTTGAGCCTCCACAGGAATCGACCATAACTTTTAAAAGAGCGTATGAGCAGTGGCAGAATCAGTTTCCCACTAATTTTGCAGTGGTTGGGGAAAAGGGCAGTGGAAAATCATCATTTCTCAATTTAGTAGCTGAATCAGAGCTCGAAGGCGTGCAAGTTGAAACCGTAGAGTTTACAAAAACTATTTGGGAAGAAGAACAACTTGTAAATAAAATAGCAACAATATTAGAGGTTGAATCTACGAAGACTATCGAGGGGTTGATTACAGCTATAAAGGAGTCTAACCAACGCCGAGTAGTTATCCTGGAGTCAATCCAAAATTGTTTTGTCCGTAATATTAACGGCTTTAAGGCTATTGAGAAGTTATCATATCTTATTTCAGAGACGCGCAATAATATTTTTTGGATGGTCAGCTGCTCTCGTTACGCCTGGTTGTTCTTGGATAAGGTATTACAGATCAGCGAATACTTTTCTCATATTAGTAAAAGCGATTCGCTAAATGCCGAGCAGATTAAACGTCTTATTTTAAGCAGGCATCAGGCCAGTGGATATTCCCTTTATTTTGAGCCGGATGATCAAATACAACAATCTCGTACGTATCGAAAGCTAAAAGATCAGGAAGAGGAGGCTCAGGAACACCTGAAGGAAGAATATTTCGAGAAGCTTACAACGCTGGCCGAAGGAAATTCCTCTATTGCGATGATATTTTGGATTCGATCCATCCGGGATTTTGATGAGACGTATTTTCATATACAGTCACTTGAGATAACTTCTATAGAGATGATTAAGGATCTAAACCCTCAGGTACTATTTGCGCTGGCTGCTTTTGTGCTACACGATACATTATTGGATGAAGAATTGGCGATGGTAATGAATATAACGCTGGAAGAAAGCAGGCTGCTGCTGAATCGGTTGCGGTCGCGCGGAATGTTGATTGAAAAAAATGAGTCGTACACCATTAACCATTTAATGTTCCGACAGGTTGTTCGGGTGCTTAAAGAACGAAATATAATTCATTTGGGGTAATTACAGCATGTATAGATTTAGCAAGATTATACTTCTTACGACCATCATCTTTTTGGGATTTTATGATGTTGGTCTATCTGTCATGCAAGATCAAGATACCGTAGCACAACAGGCCGATACTACGGTGATAGTTGGCCCCGTACAGATTGATACAACACAGAAAGATACCGTTAATCTTGATACCACCCGAGCCGATACGAGCTCTAATTTGGATCAGGTGGGCCAAGAAACCGGAGAAGCTCTCTCGGAGATTGAAAATCTTATTTCTGTAGGTGTAATACTGGCTATTATTATTGCTTTAATTATCACCTATTTCCTAAATCGGTTTGTGGTGGTAGTGTTAGAAAACCTGTCAGAGCAGTTTACCAGTTATCGACTTGGGATCAAACGCATGGTGCCGGTTGTACGATTGGTGATTTGGATATTTGCGATATATATCATTATCGCGGGTATTATCAATCCGCCCTTGAGTACTATTATTACGGTATTGGCATCGGTGGGTATAGCTGTGGGATTTGCTGCGCAAGACATACTAAAAAATATTTTTGGCGGGTTTATTATTATTATGGATCGGCCATTCCAGGTGGGAGACAAAATTCAGGTGGCAGAGCATTACGGTGAAGTGCTTTCGATTGGATTGCGGTCTAGCCGAATCGTTACTCCCGATGATTCTGTAGTGACGATTCCCAACAGTGAATTGATGAACACGGCGGTATCAAATTCGAATTCCAGTGCCTTGGATTGCCAGGTAGTGGCAGAAATATTTTTGCCGATGAATGTGGATGTCGATACAGTTAAACGAATTGCCTATCGCGCCGCGGTTTCATCGCGTTATGTATATTTACAAAAGCCTGTTGCAATAATTGCATTGAATGAAGTGCATGAAGAAAATTTTGTCCTCAAACTTCGGGTAAAAGCTTACGTTCTCGATATCAGGTACGAATTTCCTTTTAAAAGTGATATGACAGAATTGATTCTAAGTGAACTAAAAGAACGCGATATGCTTCCCAAACAGAAGTATATTGATTAGTCCTAAATCTGTAACCTAAAATATTGATTAATATGAAATTTACCTTACCTAAAGCGTTAGTAATACTGGCAATTGCCGTTTTCTTGGCAGGTTGTCAGGGTATGGAAAGTGATAGCGAAATGTCGATTGATGATCGGTTGAACCAATATACCGAATTCACGTTAAAGGCGGATGTTTCGTCCCTCAGCGATAATCAGAAGGAAATTATAAAGTTGCTTATTGACGCCGGGAAGGCGATGGACGAGGTATTCTGGGAGGAAGCCTATGGCAACAAGGAAACTCTTTTAAACAATACTTCTGAGAAAGAACAAGAGTTTGCCCGTATAAATTACGGTCCGTGGGATCGACTGAATGGCAATGAACCTTTTATTGATGATGTGGGACCAAAACCGGAAGGTGCCAATTTTTATCCACCGGATATGACCAAAGAGGAATTCGAGAACTGGGATTCTGAAGCCAAAGATGATCTTTATACGCTGGTACGCCGTACAAAAAATGGTGGGTTGACAACCATTCCTTATCACGAGGCTTTTGCCGAGCAGCATCAACAAGCTGCTAATAAATTGAAGGAAGCAGCTGAGCTAGCAGAGGATGAGGGACTGAAGAAGTATCTGAATCTCCGTGCAGAAGCGCTTCTCACAGATGAATACCAGGAGAGCGATATGGCATGGCTGGATATGAAAGATAATACCATTGAAGTGGTAATAGGTCCCATCGAAACCTATGAGGATCAGCTGTTTGGCTACAAAGCAGCTCACGAAACCTTCGTGCTGATTAAAGACAAGGAATGGAGTAACCGTCTGTCGAAATATGCCGAAGTTCTGCCCGAACTTCAGGAAGGGCTGCCCGTTGCTGAGGAATACAAGCAGGAAACACCCGGACGCGATTCTGACCTCAATGCCTATGATGCTGTTTATTACGCCGGGGATGCCAATGCCGGGTCAAAAACTATAGCAATAAATTTGCCGAACGATGAAGAAGTCCAGCTGGAGAAGGGAACCCGTCGTCTGCAATTAAAAAATGCCATGCGGGCCAAATATGATAAAATTTTGGAGCCCATCTCTGAGGTTCTTATTGCTGAAGACCAGCGTCAATACTTGACTTTTGATGCGTTCTTTGGCAACACAATGTTCCACGAAGTGGCTCACGGTCTTGGGATCAAAAATACAATTAATGGTAAAGGAACAGTTCGCGAGGCGCTCAAAGAACATGCATCGGCACTGGAGGAAGGCAAGGCCGATGTGTTGGGACTGTATATGGTTTCTGAGCTGCGCGAGGATGGCATGGTCGAAGAGGGAACGATTGAAAATAATTATGTAACCTTTATGGCCAGCATTTTTCGGTCTATCCGATTTGGATCATCCAGTGCGCATGGGAAGGCCAATCTTATTCGGTTCAATTACTTTAAGGAGAAAGGCGCTTTCAGTTATGATGAAGAGGCCGAGACCTATCGCGTAAACTTTGATAAAATGGCCGAAGCAACTGATTCCCTTTCCAATAAGATCCTGACCCTTCAGGGCGATGGTGATTATGAAGGCGTGGCAGCATTTGTAGAAGAGTATGGCACTGTCGGAGAACAGCTGCAGCGGTCTTTGGATCGATTATCCGAGCAGTCAATCCCGGTCGATGTAACCTTCAATCAAGGCGTGGATGTACTCGGATTGAAGTAAGCTTTTAATTAATTATAAAGGTCTAAAGGGGATGCAGAAATGTATCCTCTTTTTCTTTTTGAAAAACATTTTCTTAAAGGGTTGACTATGGTCTTCCAAACATTTACAATGGCTTTAGAGACCCACCTTTAATCCTAAATAAGGAGGTTTAAATATGGAAGAAAACACCTTTCTTGAAGCAGCAGAAAATGGAGATATAGAGAACGTTAAAAAGCATATAGAGAATGGTGCTGATGTAAATACCAGTGATGAGCATGACCGGACAGCATTGATGAAAGCGGCCAAGCACGGCCATTTGGATGTTGTTCAATATCTGCTTGATCATGGTGCAGAAGTGAATAACCGTGATAACCGGGGAACGAGTGCATTGTACTGGGCATCCAGTAACGGCTTTGATGCAATCGTACAACTGTTAATACAACATCATAGTGATGTTAGTGTAATGGATGATCGCGGTTGGACAGCTAAAGATCAGGCCAGCTCTCATGACTATGAAGGCATTGTTAATATGTTGGAAAAAGCGGGAGCGTAATACCTTAATTCGTATTTATTCTTTAAGCCTGTTCTGTGATAGAGCAGGCTTTTTTTTATTTAAGAACTACGAGGCATACAGGAGAAATATCGTTGGTTCTTTGTGTATGGAATCGATGGAGTTTTGTCGCCACTCCGTTATTTTTTGGGAGACAATTTGTTCATCAGGCAGCGTCAAATTGGTGGCCGTACAAAACCGAGTAGTCGGTTCACAAAACCGGATGACATCTTTAATGACCTCATCATTTCGATGTGGTGCTTCCATAAAAATTTGCGTACCACCCGACGATTTCGATTGCTTCTCTAACTGTTGAATGGCCGCCTGACGTTTATTTTTGTCAATTGGAAGATAACCGTGAAAGGTGAATTGTTGTCCATTAAAGCCTGATCCCATCAGTGCCAGTAAAATGGAAGAGGGACCTACCAACGGTTGTACCTTAATCTGCTGGTCATGAGCCATTTTTATGAGTTCCGATCCGGGATCTGCCACAGCAGGACATCCGGCCTCAGAAAGTAATCCCGCATCTTTTCCTTTTTTTAAAGGATCCAGAAACGAAGCAATTTCGTGGATGGGTGTCTTTTTATTAAGTAACAGAAACTCAATTTCATACTCGGGAACAGTATCTCCAACCCACTGAAGGTAGCGTGCCGCCGTTTGTACATTTTCTACAATAAGCACTTGCATCTTCCGAATAACATTCAGCACATAATCGGGGATGGTATTGTTTTCGGGCGTTTTGCCCAAGGTGTTGGGGATGAGATAAAGAGTGCCTTTCGTAGAATCTGATAGAGTCATAACAAATTAATCTACTCGTTCGATGACGAATTCTTCTTCAGGTTCATTCATCTTTTTGTTAGCAAAACGATGAGCTGCAAGTCCAATAAAGAAAGTCATTAACAAAGCAACGCCCGCCATAAGAGCATTTGTCCAGATAAGATTTTTATGCGTTTCATAAGTGGGCATCATCACAATTTCCTGCATGGCACCGGGTTGGTAGCGAATCGGAACTACGCGGATATCTTGCAAGTCCCCTGCCATCTCGACCGGTAGCGAAAGTTTTCGCTGAATTTCTTGGTTGTCGCCAGTCGTAAATCGCAAAATGATATAACCATTTGTTTGAGCGGCAATTTGTTTGAGTTCGAATTCCACAACTTCAGCAGTATAGCTGTTTCCATTTTCATAGGTATCGGTAACTCCATAGTAAACCAATCCCTGATGTAGGGTTAGAAATAGAAAAGCGGCGGGTAAGAGCCAAAAAAGGTATAGGTATTTGTATTTATTCATGGTGTAAAAAGTGCAAAACGTTTAATAGACTAATGCGTAGTAAATCACATAAAACCAGCTAAAAAGACCGTGAACAATAGCCCATAAAATTGATTTATTTACCGACCATGAGATGGTTACCGCTAGGACCGTACCCAAAGTGATACCGCCGCGAACCGTTTCGTTAACTTTGTCTGATGTTGCCATAGTGGTTACTCAATTATTTTAATATTGACTACTGGAAATGTAAGACTATTTGCTGATTTCCTGAAGCGTAGCTTGACGCAATGCAGGGTCCCACATCATACGTTGTTGGTAATCCTGATGCATTAGGTTGCTGCTCATGTGAAACCAAAAAGCAACTTGCAGGGAGTCAAAAAATACTGCTTGTCCGAACGGTTCCTCGGAATAAACAGAGGCGCCGTAGTCGATACCATTAAGCAGGCCAAGCCTGTTGTCATAAAGGGCACCGTAGTATTTGAAATCATTGTTTAATCCCTGCTCTTGATAGGGCCAATCCATGATTCCCTTTACTTTTTTCGAAACAGAGGCAGAAATAAGCTCATTCTGCTCAAGGCGAATCATGAGCTCTGCTAATTCTTGTCCCGTTGATTTTGGAAATAGGCTCAGAATATTTCTCCGTTCTTTAAAGCCGATACCCAGACCTTGTTCTTCTTCAAAGAGTTTCGTAACCCGATCATGGAATGTATCATCCGTCCTAAAACGTTCGGCATTTTTTGAAACGTTTGCCCGGAATTCGTCCTCGGATAAAGCTGATAGTTTCTCAAAGTGAGCATTAAATTTATTATCAGTTAAGCCGGGATGGAGAGTGATATACAATCCTGAAAAGGGAAGGGGTAGATCAGTGGATTCAAGTTCAAGCAGATCGAATGTTTCATTCAATTGCTTTCTGACCAAATTTATAATACAGAAAATCTGATATTGCCAAGTCGTTATAAATGATAGCGATTTGCAAAAGTTCGTTTAGCGGGACTTTGCCATCGTCAGTAATAACATCTCTATTTTGGAGAGCACTTTTGGCATCATCGTGGTGGGACTCATCAATATAAGGGAGTAGAAAACGGTCTGTTTTGTCAAGTGAAATCAATTCATCTGGATCGATTTCATTTTCTACCAGTCGGGCATAAGTGGTAATCAGAAAGAAGTTTGAGAGCGTCCCCATCGTGCGTGGCTTATCTGCACCGTAGGCAATGGTCGTATCTGGATTAGCTACAGAACGAGAGACAATAGTCGTATGCTGTGGATTGGATCCGATATATTGGGTAAGCCCTTTGAGCGAAGTAGCCTTTGAAACCCATTCCTGTCCCTCTTGGAGGTCGCCGCTGTTATTATATAGAGTTTTAAGGGCATCCAGGTTGAATCCAAAAACGATAAAAAATACGGCAAGGAGTGTTCCCAGAAAAACGCCGATAAATTTGAGAATGCGCATGTAGAAGTGTTAAAAAAGCTATTGTGAAATAACCTGCAAAATAGAAAAATTCCCGCTTTTAATCAGTAAATAATTTGGGCAAAAGTGAGAAGTGAAACGGCAAATGACAAACGTGAAAAGAAATTACGTTTGCCTTTTGCCGTCTGCCTTTTGTCAGCTCACAAATTGCATCATGATAGCACAGATATAGGCTGCGTATGTTCCAACAGCGTATCCCAAGACGGCCAAGAGCACCCCAACAGGGGCAAGGGCCGGGTGGAAGGCTGAGGCTACAATGGGCGCTGAAGCAGCACCTCCTACATTGGCCTGACTACCTACGGCGATAAAGAAGAATGGGGCATTAATAATCTTGGCTACTATAAACAAAATAATGACATGAATGATAATCCAGAGCAGTCCGATGAGGAAGAAACCGGGACTTTCAAAAATAGCCATCACGTTCATTTTCATCCCAATAGTAGCTACCAGGATATACAGGAACAAACTTCCAATTTTGGAAGCACCTGCTCCCTCGAGTTTACGAGCTCGAGTAAATGAAAGAGCTAAACCACCGGTAGTGGCAATAACAATGATCCAGAAAAATTCAGAGTCCAGGCTTAAGTTGCTGAGCTGGGGAAAGTTTTCACCAATCCAGGGGGCAATGCCATCGGCCCCAAGATGACCAATAGCTGTTATTACAAAGCCAACAGCAACAATTGTTGTAATATCAGCGAGGGTAGGAATTTTAGCTACATTGGCGCGATAGTCTTCGATCTTTTTTCTGAGTTCCGTAATGGGTGAAGCATCCGCTTTGAACCATGCGTCAATTTTTTCAGAAATGCCTGCACCGTATAGCAGAAAAGCCAGCCAGATATTTGCAACAATAATATCTACCGTAACCATGGCAGAAAACAGGTCGGCGCTGGGATCGAACACTTCGAACATAGCTGTCTGGTTTGCCCCGCCGCCAATCCAGCTCCCGGCCACGGTTGAAAGTCCACGCCATAAGGCTTCGGGACCTGCCCCTGCGGTCATTTCAGGCGCAAAATAGCTTACTGTGATGAGCGCCAGCGGACCCCCAATCATAATACCAACAGTTCCTGCTAAGAACATGATGATAGCTTTGGGACCCAACCTAATAATTCCTTTAAAGTCGATACTGAGGGTAAGGAGCACCAGACTGGCGGGAAGCAGGTATCGGGAGGCTACAAAATAGAGATTGGATTCTTCCCCCGATATTAAACCGAGGGAGTTAAAAATAGATGGAATAAAATAGCAAAGAAGCAGCGAGGGCACGAAGGTATAGAATTTTTGCCATTTGGGATTGTCGCTGCTCGAGGTGACAAATATGAATGCCAGAATTAGTAATAAGAGTCCTAATACGACTGCGTCATTGGTAAAAACGGGCGCTGCAAATAAGGTATACATATTTGGTGGTTTTTGAATTGTTAAGCCTGAATCTACATTATATTTGGGTAATTGCGCAAATGGATGAAAATAGACACTGAAAAGGTTATACTTATCACTCATTCAGCGTTTAATGTTAAAAGAAAAAGAGTATGAAAATTGCTGTTGTAGGCACAGGAAAAACCGGTGGCAAAGTCGTTGAGATATTAAAAAAGGATCAAATTGTAGGTCCATTCGATTCCACAAATAAACCAACGGTTGAAAAGCTTAAGGAGGCTGATGCCGCTATTTTGTTCGTGCCGGGGGCAGCTGCAGATGAGCTGATAGATCCGCTTATGGATTCAGGAATTCCAGCCGCATGGGGAACAACCGGTTATGATTGGCCGGTCGACTTGGACCATCAACTAAAAGAGAAAAATCTCAAATGGCTACAGGCCTCGAATTTTAGTTTGGGAATGAATATTGTGCGCCGATGCTTGGATATCATTGGCCAGAGTTCTTCAGTATTGGATGATCCGCAGTTTTACATTCATGAGATCCATCACAAGCATAAACAGGATGCCCCCAGCGGGACTGCTATTTCGTGGGAGGAATGGCTGGGAAAAGAAGCGAAAATTACCTCAGAGCGCAAAGGTGATATAAAAGGAATTCATCAGCTTGAAGTGAAAACAGATACAGAATCAATTCATCTGAAACACCAGGCGCACGATCGCAAAATATTTGCTCAAGGAGCTATTTGGGCAGCGGAACAACTTGTTAACGGTGATGTGAGTCCGGGTTTTCACGATCTTTCAACTATCTTTGATAACGTAATGCAGCAATAATTATGAGTATAACAGATACACCACTCTATACAGCTTTGGTAACCCCCATGAAAGAGAATGGGAATATTCATCTCGATGATTTGGCTTCGCTAATCCACAAGCAGAATGAAGCTGGCAACGGCGTGCTTGTCTTGGGCAGTACGGGCGAAGGGCTGGCACTGCCTCTTGAAGATAAAAAGCAGGTGGTTAAAACAGCTGCAAGCCTCAATGTAGATATTCCAATTATGGTAGGAGTGGGCGGATTTAATCTCCGCAACCAGATTGAATGGATCGAGTATTGCCATCAGTTTGATGTGGATTCATTTCTGTTGGTAACCCCGCTCTATGCCAAGCCCGGCCCAAAAGGACAGGTGCAGTGGTTTAAATCGCTGTTAGATGCAGCCGACAAGGAATGCATGCTATATAATGTACCGTCGCGTACAGGCAGTAAAATGAGTCCATTGGTATTAAAAGAGCTGGCTGATCATCCCAACTTTATTGCGGTTAAAGAAGCAAGCGGGAGTATTGAAGATTTTCAGAATTACCGCAAGACGGCCAAGGATATTACCTTTTACAGCGGTGATGACGGATTACTTCCATTTTTTGCGATGGCGGGCTGTGATGGATTGGTTTCGGTGGCTTCGAACGTTTGGCCCAAAGCGACGCATCAATATGTGGATTGGTGTTTGGAGGGTCGTGGTCCGGAACTGTTGCCTCTGTGGCAAGAGTGTACAGATGCTATGTTTAGTGGACCCAACCCTGTTCCGGCAAAAGTGTTGTTGCACGATAAGGGATGGATAGAAAATTCTACGTTGCATCCACCGCTAACAGAAGAAGATGTTGAGGATATCAGCATCCTCAAAAATGCTGATAATATGATCCAACGCTGGTATAAAGAGAATAGCTAAAATGAAGTTTCCGACACTTCTGAAGTGTCGGAAACTTAAATAATTTTAAAAGAATTTATTAACAAATGAGCACTAATAACTACGAAGAAATTTTAGATAAATTGGAAACCGGGGAAGAACGTGCGGCCGAACCAAAAGGTGATGGATGGGAAGCAAACCGGGAAGTCAAAGAAGCGATCTTGGCTTCTTTCTCGGCCGGAGAAAATACCGAGTACTCGGGTATTTATGATGGTTTTGTGGATAAGCACAACTTGCCGCCCCGCAGATTTTCAGCTGATGAAAATGTGCGTTTGGTACCGGGCGGATCATCCGTTCGTCGCGGAGCCTATGTCGCGGAGAATGTTATTATTATGCCTCCTGCTTATGTTAATGTTGGTGGTTATGTGGATGAAGGATCGATGATTGACAGTCATGCCCTGGTTGGGTCTTGTGCTCAGGTTGGAAAAAATGTTCATTTGTCGGCAGGAGTGCAGTTAGGCGGCGTGCTTGAACCGGTTGGATTGTCGCCAGTAGTTATTGAAGATGACTGTTTTATAGGCGCGGGATCGGTTATCGTAGAGGGAATACTTGTTAAAAAAGGAGCTGTAATTGCTCCCGGCGTCACCCTTTCAAAATCGATTCCTGTTTATGACTGCGTCAATGAGGAAGTACTTGGCAAGGGAGCAGATATTCCTGAGCGAGCCGTTGTTGTTCCGGGCACGCGTCCCATGAGCGGTGACTGGGCCAAAGAGCAGGGACTTAATGTCGCTTGTCCGCTGATCGTGAAATATCGAGATGCCGATAGTGATGCTTCGCTTGAACTTGAAGATGCACTGCGGTAACTATGAAATTGATAAGCAGTTCTCAATTATTATAATCACATATTTATATTTATGCGCGTTTTAAAATTCGGTGGATCCTCGGTAGGCTCCATCGATGCCATCCGGCAAGTTACTGACATTATTATAAAGAAAAGGAGAGATCATCAGATCGCCGTGGTGGTTTCTGCATTCAAAGGTGTAACGGATTCGCTTGAAGAAGCGATTACCCATGCTTCTGAAGGGAATGAAACCTATCGGGAAATTCTTACAGAGCTGGAGCAGCGTCATAATACAGTCATCAAAAAATTGGTGAGCATCCAGAAACAGAGTCAAACGCTGGCTCAATTTAAAATGATGTTCAACGAGCTTGATGATGTGCTGCACGGGGTATCTCTGACCCGTGAGCTTACCGACCGGACACGCGATTTTGTAATGGGATTCGGGGAACGCTTTTCGGCCTTTATTATCAGTGAGTTCTTGAATGATACTGGCATCTCGGCAGATTATGTTGATGCACGTCAGCTTATTAAGACCAACCGAGATTTTGGTTCGGCGCGGGTGCTGTTTGATGAAACTGCTGAAAATATCTGTTCTTATTTTGAGCAAGCCGATCCCGACAGCATCCAAGTGATTACCGGTTTTGTGGCTTCAACTGAATCTGGGGAATCTACTACGCTGGGACGTGGTGGTTCTGATTATACTGCATCACTGATTAGTGCGGCACTCGGGGCTGATGCGATTGAGTTATGGACAGACATCGAAGGGATGATGACTGCCGATCCGCGTAAGGTGAAGCGTTATTTTGTGATTCCGGAACTGTCGTATGAAGAGGCGATGGAGCTTTCCTATTTTGGGGCTGAAGTTGTTTATCCGCCTACATTGCAGCCGGCGATGAAAGCGAACATCCCTATCCTGATAAAAAATACCTTTAAACCTGATGTCGATGGAACGCGAATCAGCGATCAGTCGGTACCCGGGGAATCGGTGATCAAAGGAATTTCATCTATCGATAACATTACGCTGCTCACCGTCCGCGGAAGCGGGATGATTGGCGTAACGGGTATTTCTTCGCGCCTGTTTGGTGCATTGGCTGATGCAGGAGTGAATATCATCATGATCACCCAGGCATCATCGGAGCATACCATCAGTGTGGCGGTTTTGCCAGGACAGGCAGAAGCAGCTCGTAAAGCGATTGAAGCAGAATTTAGCTACGAGTTACAGGATAATAATATTGATGAAATTCAGGTCGAGGATGATCTATCGATTGTGGCGGTGGTCAGTGATAATATGCGCCAAAAACCGGGCATATCGGGACGTGTTTTTCAAGCATTGGGAGTGAACGGAATTAATGTAATAGCAATTGCCCAGGGATCTTCCGAGCGTAATATATCCATTGTAGTAGATCGCAAGAACGAAACAAAAACGCTAAATACGCTGCATGATGCCTTTTTCCTGGCAAATCTGAAGACGGTAAATTTGTTTTTAGTGGGGGTGGGATTAATTGGTGGAAAGTTGCTGGAGCTTATCCAGAAGCAGGCCAAAAAGCTGCTTGACGATTACCATCTTGAACTAAAGCTGGCAGGGATCTCCAATAGTAAAAAGTTTTTGATTGATGAAAATGGTATCGCTCTTGATAACTGGAAAGATCGGATGCTTTCCAAAGGTGACGACGCAAATATCAGTAATTTTATTGATCAGATGGCAGGATTGAATCTGTCGAACAGTATTTTCATCGATTGTACGGCCAGCGATGAAGTTTCGCAGGTTTATGGAGAGGTATTGGGGTCGAATATTTCGATTGTGACAGCGAATAAAAAAGCTAATTCCAGTTCACTTGCCAAGTACGAAGAATTGCAGCGGTTGGCATTCCAGAATAACGTAGCCTATCTCTACGAAACGAATGTGGGTGCGGGTTTGCCGGTAGTGGCAACTCTTAAAGAACAGGTACTTACCGGTGATGAGGTGATGCGAATCGAGGGAGTGCTTTCGGGCACGCTCAGCTATATCTTTAATACCTTTGATGGAAGCTCATCCTTCAGCGAAGTAGTACGTACGGCACGCGAAAAGGGATTTACTGAACCTGATCCGCGCGAGGATCTTAATGGACATGATGTGGGACGAAAACTGCTTATTTTAACCCGTGAGGCAGGACTTAAGCTTGAATTTGATAACATCGATATTCAAAATCTTGTTCCTGAAGAAGCACGTGAAGTCGATTCTGTGGAGGAATTTTTTGCAATTCTGAAAGAGCATGACGATGAATTTACGGAACTCTATAAGGATGCAGAGGCTAATAATAAAAAGCTCTGCTACATTGCTCGCTATGAAGATGGAAATGCAACTGTGAAGCTCGAAAAAATTGATGTTGATCATCCGTTTTACGGACTGGACGGCAGTGATAATATTGTGGCTTTCAAGACGCAGCACTACCAGCAAAGTCCTATTGTGGTAAAAGGTCCGGGAGCTGGAGCTGATGTTACAGCTAGCGGCATCATTGCCGATATTTTGCGCATTAGCAATACGCCTTCATTTAGAGAGGAGTGGTGAAATGGGTGATCAGCTTAACAGAGTGAAAGTATTTGCCCCGGCTTCGGTTGCCAATGTCAGCTGTGGTTTTGATGTAATGGGGTTTGCCCTTGAACGGCCGGGTGATGAGATTATAGCATGTCGATCTGAAAAGCCGGGAATTCGGATCACAAAAGTTACCGGAGAAGGAGG
Source organism: Fodinibius sp. (assembly GCF_034521915.1). Classification (GTDB taxonomy): domain Bacteria; phylum Bacteroidota; class Rhodothermia; order Balneolales; family Balneolaceae; genus Fodinibius. The sequence goes on along the minus strand of NZ_JAXHLU010000001.1, from coordinate 224,289 downwards.
CGCTCTGCCGACCTCGGTAGATGAAAATACAGCCGGCGTTGCGGCAAAAAAGTTGCTCGAGCACGTTAATAGTGATGTAGGGATCGAGCTGGAAATTTATAAAAAGATGCCGCTCGGAAGCGGGCTCGGTTCCAGTGCGGCCAGTTCAGTAGGTGCAATTGTAGCGGTAAATTGTTTATTGGGTTCGCCGTGTTCACGGAATGAACTGCTTGGTTTTGCCGCCGAAGGCGAACGCATAGCGTGTGGAACACCTCATCTCGATAATGTTGCTCCTTCATTGTTTGGGGGATTTGTTTTTATCCGTAGTCAACAACCGCCAGACGTCTTTGAATTAGATTGTCCAATATCGTTATTTGCGACGGTTGTACATCCCCAAATAGAAATTAAAACTGAAGATACGCGAAAAATTTTACACCGTAATGTCTCATTACAGAAAGCGGTAACGCAGTGGGGTAATGTCGGTGGATTGGTTGCCGGGTTGTTGAAAGGTGATTACGGACTCATTTCCCGATCGCTGCAGGATGTGATTATTGAGCCGGTTCGCTCGGTGTTGATTCCAGGCTTCGATGACGTCAAAAAAGCTGCTCTTGATGCCGGTGCACTCGGAAGTGGAATTTCGGGCTCGGGTCCTTCTATTTTTGCACTATCAGTGGATAAAAAAACAGCTGAATCCGTGGGCAAAGCGATGCAAGACATCTTTACCAAAGTTGGACTCGAAAACGAGGTTTACGTATCTAAAATTAATAAAGCGGGGCCCCAGATTCTGGAGGAGCGATGAAATTTATCAGCACTAAGGGAAAAGCAGATTCGGTTTCGTTTGCCGAGGCGGCACTGCGGGGATTGGCGCCCGATGGGGGATTGTATATGCCGGAGCATTGGCCGAAACTGCGAGATGAATTTTGGAATAAAATCAACCAGAAAACATTGCCGGATATCGGATATGAAATCAGTCGTCTCTTTGTAGATGAGCTGGATGATTCAGCTTTGAAAAATGTCGTTGGCCAAGCTATTAATTTTGATGCTCCGTTAATTGAACTTCAAAATGGTATATATATCCTGGAACTGTTTCACGGTCCTACGTTGGCGTTTAAGGATTTTGGAGCTCGTTTTATGTCTCGCATCTTTTCTGCGTTGCGAGAGAAATCTGATCAAGACTTAGTGATTTTAGCTGCTACTTCAGGAGACACCGGCAGTGCTGTGGCACAGGGATTTTTAGGTGTGGATGGCATCAAGGTTTGTCTGCTTTATCCCAGTGGGAAAGTGAGTCGTATCCAGGAGCAGCAGCTTACTACAGCTGGTCAAAATGTGACGGCGCTGGAAGTGGAGGGCACATTCGATGATTGTCAGCGGATGGTGAAGCAGGCATTTTCGGACTCGGAGCTAAATCGGCAGTTAATGCTGAGTTCAGCCAATTCTATTAATATCGCGAGGCTCATCCCACAGATGTTTTACTACGGTTATGCGGTTGATCAACTACCGAAAGAAAAGGCACCCATTTTTTGCGTACCGAGCGGAAATTTTGGCAATCTTACTGCGGGGCTAATGGCCCAAAAAATAGGCATGCCCGCCGCCGGATTTATTGCTGCTACTAATATCAACGATGTAGTTCCGGAATTTTTACGTACCGGAAAATTTCATCCACGTCCTTCACAACGGACGATATCAAATGCAATGGACGTAGGTAATCCCAGTAACTTCGAACGGATTATACATATCTTTGACGGTGATCATCAGAAAATAAAAGAGCATCTATGGAGTGCATCATTTTCTGATGCCGAAACCAAAAGAGCTGTCAAAAAAGTGTATCGAAAAAAAGATTACTTGATGGACCCGCATACGGCAGTAGGCTACCGGGCGGTTCAGCAGTATCAGATGACTGAAAGGTCATATTTTGGAGAAGCTCAATCCTCACCATTTGTTATTTTATCTACTGCACATCCGGCGAAGTTTGGGGATGTGATTGAGCCTGTCATCGATGAGAAAATTGATATGCCAACCCGACTTGAAGCGTGTCTGGATAAGCAAAAACAAAGTATTAGGATGTCAGACGACTACGAAGAGTTAAAAACGTGGCTTTTGGATACTTATGGATGATTCTTCTTATGAATGAGGCCAAGTCCCCGGCACTTCCAAGTGCCGGGGACTTATCGATAATCTTTAACTGGTTAGGTCACAGTAGATTTCATCGCTATTGCTATTCCCTTGGTAAATGCTTGAATAACCGCTTCAAGCGTATCCGGTGAAGCCCCTTTCGATACCCATTCCTGATCGTTGTTAGCCAAAGTAAGCGTGACGACAACCAGTGAATCTGTGTCGGGACTCAGTATTTCTACTTCGTGATTTTTGACCTCAAGATGGAAGACCGAATTGGTTTCGGCGCGAATAGCAGATAAAATAGCATCAATGGGACCAACACCTTTGGCCTCTGATATAATTTCTTCTCCCTGTATATCGAGCTTGACAGCAGCTTGTACCAAGCCGTGCTTGCGCATGGTTATTTTGTAATCAAGAACCTCAACAGGATATTCAAGATCCAGATCTTCATTAAATATCAACGATTGAAGCACTTCAATCTCGTTGTTGCTAAGCGTTTTGCCTTTTTTATTGATCTTGGATATGTACTCATTGTAGAGCTTTTCGTGATCTTCATCCATCTTGAGGTTTGCCATAAACGTATCACGCGACTTACCCCAGGAATCCTTCTGCATCTCGATAAAGCCAGATTTGATATAGTTTGTAACCTTATCAATATCGGGCGAAAGGACCGGTGAAGATAAGGAGTGCTTTGCAACCACCTTGGTATCTTTAAGGCCAGATCCGGTTAGGATAAACAGGCACTTTTTATCTTTGAAGTTATCGATATTGTTTTTGAAAGCAGCCAGCGGAAGGGCACAGGCCGGTTCTGTAAAATGGCCCTCTTCCACGGCCATCTCCTTGAGTGATTGCAGAATTTCATCTTCGGTCACTGTGTATGCCGAGCCGTCCGATTCTTCAATGCCCAGCATCACTTTATGGAAGTCTACCGGGTCGGAAGCAGCCACCGACTGGGCCATCGTATTTACCTGCTTCTTGATGATTTTCTCTTTTTTGAAGATACCTTCCACGACCGGAGAGCTTTGCTCGGGTTGGATGGCAATCATTTTTGGTCGCTTAGAAATTTCGCCTGATTCTTTGAGCTCGGAAAATCCTTTCCAGATTGCACCAAAGTTAGTTCCGCATCCCACAGGGACAAAAATGTAATCAAAATCGTCACCATTCTGCTCCAGGAGTTCGTAGGGGAAAGACTTCTGTCCCTCTTCACGAAAAACATAATCGCCGGCTAAATAGTAGTTGCCGGATTTCGCAAATTTACGGCAAAGTGCTTCACAGGTGCTAAAATCTCCTTTTATGCGGATAATATTGGCGTTGTATATAGTAGCCTGAGCAATTTTAGCATCCGTCGTTTTTTCAGGTACAAATACAAAGCAGGGAATCTTAAAATAACAAGCATATGCTGCTACCGAGGCTGCCATATTTCCGGTTGAGGCAAGACAGATAGCATCAGCACCAAGTTCGAGGGCTTTCTGAACTTCGATATAACTGCCGCGATCTTTAAAGCAGCCGGTGGGATGCTCAAATTCGAGCTTGGCCCAGAGGTCTGCGCCATAGGTTTCTGACAAGCGGTCCAACTTTTTGAGTGCCGAAGGATGGGTTTTTAACGGGTCAGGTTTGAGCTCTTTTAGCGGATATTGGAGCCCATCGGAAGGCTTATCGTAGTGGACTCTAAGAACACTATCGCACTGTGTGCAGTAGGTAGTTGTTTCTTCTTCTGAGTTAAGGTGGTCGTTGGCCACACACCTGAGTTGGTAATCTGTAGTTGCACTTGCCATAATAAGTAAAACCCTAAGTTATATTTTGAAATATGTATTACAGTCAAGATATGTTTGAAAATAGGTGATTCCGTTCAGGAATGATATCCTTTTTCAAAATTTAAAACTTTTATTAATTCTTTAGCGGGATAAGTGAAATTTCATCAAAATCCATGTCGAGCTCATCAAGAACCGGTTCTGCAACTTCCGAAATTTCTTCAGCTGAAAGCTCATCCAGCCCTTCAATTTCAATAAATAGGGTATTAAGATGTCCGACTACGCTGTACCGAGCTTTTTCGGCGTTAAAGCACTTGCGAAGAGTGTCGACGAGCAGCTTGATATCCTGTTCATAAGCTTCGTAATCGGCGTCCTCAAGTTCAGCCATTATTATGATAAGATTTGGAGTTTGGATTTTTTATCTGTTTTAGAACAATACGCATTAGATGATAGGCAGTCAAAGATTATTGGTTCCTGATTCTTTATTGCAAATCATAGATCCTGAAACAAGTTCAGGATGACACATATTCTATGTAAGGGAGGTACCCTCAAAAGTATCTTACTATTGTTGATTTTATAATAAAAATAAAAAGGATAACAATGGGATATCGGAATACATCGGGAAAAAATGGTTATGTTTATATTTTATCTAATGTTAAACGTAACGTGCTTTATATAGGCGTTTCAAGTGAATTAGATGAAAGAATACTTGATCATAAGTTTGGCTATGGTTCAAGATTTACTACAAAATACAATTTAGATGTACTGTTATATTTTGAGCGGTATCCAAATATTAAAGAAGCAATAGAAAGAGAGAAGCAACTTAAAAACTGACATAGGGAGTGGAAATTTAATTTGATCAAAAAATTGAATCCACAGTTAAAAGACTTGTGGGATCAGAATATAAATCAGCAAGTGTCATCCTGAACTTGTTTCAGGATCTTTACCTCTTGTTGTTGGAGGCAGCTTTTATAATGAATTCGTACTCCTCGATAAGCTGTCGGCGGATTGGCTGCGACTTTTTAAAAATGGATCGCTGCTTCTTCATATATTGCTGGCGTCCTTCATCGGTTTCTATTTTGATAGGGGCTAACCCAAAGTCGCGCAAATCATAGGGGCTGGCTTTCATATCCATAACACGTGTTTCCAAAGCCAGCTCAAAAGCTTCTCTGATTGTTTCACTGGAAATCCACGGGTACATTTTGAAAGCCCACTTGTATAGATCCATATTGGTATGCAGGCATCCGGGCTGCTCCATATCAGCGAATTTTTCCCGATTGAGCTCAAATTTATTCTGTGGTTTAGCCTCATCCGTAAAAAAGCGAAAGGCATCAAAGTGAGTGCAAACCAGCGGGCGTGATTCCACAAATTCAGCTAATTCCTCTTTATCCATGCGCAGGGATAGATAATCGTGGCGAACCCGATCGGCTTTATATACCATAGCCCATTCGTGCATCCCAAAACAGCCAAATGACGGCTTTCGGGTTAAGGATTGCTCGAGTACATTTAAAATCCATTTAGCAGAAGAAATACGTCCCTTATCAAAATGGCTTATGTCCAAAAAGGAATTTCCATCAGCTGTTGCCATTTCATCGAATGGCCAATTGTGCGATGCTCCGTTAATAAGCAGTGTGCCGAGACCCGGTGACCAGCGTTTTAGATATGAGGGACGAAAGGCGTAATATTCGAATAGGAAATCGAGTACCGGATCTTTTTTCTGGTGCGATCGCCTTTCCAGGTAATCATCAATAAGAGTACTGATTTTCTGGAAGTGATCGCTTTTTTGAGTTCGCCATTGATCTGGCGATAATTGGTTTTTAATATATGATATTTCTTGCGTCTCGGTTAAAATCATAACTCCTAAAATACCAATCTTTTGTTGGATTGATAAGCCTAAAATTGGTATGCTGACATTTTTGAATCCAGTAACTTATAAGTAATGCCCAATGCCGGATCACAAAAATATTCATATAACTAAGCAACTCTGGCATTTTATACTACATCTGCGTTGGCACTACCAGCTATTTATTTTGTCGGGTGGATTTTTACTCGGCGGATTTTTAAGTGCGGATCTGGACGTACAATCATTTCTTCTTCAATTTGCTAATGTTCATTTGTTGCTTTTTGGCGGTGCTACCGCATATAATTCCTTTTGGGATAAGGATGAGGGACCGATTGGCGGACTACAAAATCCACCTGAGATGCAGTCGTGGATGTGGGCTGCCAGCCTGATTTTACAGGGAATTGGGTTGGGGATTGCTGTCGCCCAAGGTTTTTTATTTAGCGGTATATATCTGATCAGCATATTTTTCTTTTGGTTGTATTCCACGCCGTTGGCACGATGGAAAAATCATCCCCATAAAAGTCTTGTGGCCATTGGCGTAAGTACGGGATTTAATTCAGTACTGTTGGGTTATCTGGCTGCGGGAAATTCAGGACTTGATATTTCGGTTTGGATTGCGGCCGTTGGTGTTACCCTGATGCTGTTAAGCCTGTATCCCATATCGCAAATATATCAGGTGGAGGAAGATAGGAAGCGGGGTGACCATACATTTGCCTTGCAATATGGAAAAAAAGGAGTAACGCAATTTTTTATTTCGGCTTTTTTAAGCGGACTTGTTTTGGTAGGTTTTGCTATTGGAATGTCGAACTTTTGGCTTGCTTTTCTCTTTGGAGTGATGGGATTTATTGTTGGGATAATTGTCTTTGCATTGTTAAAAGGGTTGTCCACGACAAGCGAAGATTACAGCAAGGTTATGTGGATCAAATATGGTACATCGATGGCATTTGTAGGGTTTCTGGTTGTGGCCCTTTTCTTAAAGCATTCAAGAATAATGGAATATCTTGGGTAGGCTATTTGTTATTGCAGTAAGAATATGAGATCTATTATCGTCTTTAGTTACAACGTTAATTTTCAAAATCTACAGACAGTATGAACAGTGTTGCAGAAAGTGTTATTACACCTGAAATTATTAATGAAGCGATGGATTATGATGAATACCGCCAGATGATTGATGAGCTGTTGGAGCAGGATAAAACTACCGGCGATAATCACTCCGAAGAGATGGTTCATTATACTAAGATGAACGTGCAGCGAATGAATCGTCTTGATAAGCGGGTAGAGCTTATGGATTCACTGGTTGAAGAATTGAATGAGCTTGACGAAAATTGGATTTGGTTGGTGCTTACTGAGGCGTGGTGTGGAGATGCGGCTCAAAATATTCCAGCTCTTGTTAAGATTGCCAATGAATCCGAAAATATAGATATAAAGTTTATTCTCCGGGATGAGCATCTGAATATTATGGATGAGTACTTAACCAATGGCGGTCGTTCTATTCCGAAGTTAATTTGTCTGGATGCCGATACATTCAAGGAAATTGGCACATGGGGACCGCGACCTGATGCAGCCCAGGAAAAAGCGATGGCATGGAAAAATGATGAAGGTATCAGCAAAGAAGAATGGGCCAAGAAGCTGCATAAGTGGTATGCAAAGGACCGTACCCATGAGTTCCAGTCCGAATTCAAAAAAATCATGGAAGAGTGGAGAGAATAATTATGAGGGACAAAATTATTATTTAATTAAAGTCATTTTTTTGGATTGAAGTGCATCATCGCCGCCCGATACCGCTTGTACATAAATAGTATAGATGTAAATGCCACTTGCCAGACCTGACAGGTCAACTCTTTCTGTATAAGATCCTGCATTATAGAATTCTTGTTTGATAGGCTCTAATACTTTTTCTCCACTTATGTTATATATTGTTAGAGTTACTCGAGTTCTGGCTGGAACATCAAACGGAATGATCGTTGAAGGATTAAATGGGTTAGGATAATTTTGCTTTATGGCAAAGTCATTAGGGGGTAAAATAGTGAAGTTTTGACTTGCACTGGTATTGCCAGCAGTTGCTTTTACTTGAATAGCATTGGAATTAGAGTTGCGCGGAATAGCTCCTCGTGGAACTTCAACAACTAACTCGTTTGGAGTAGCCTCCAGCACATTGGCCATCACTGTACCAAAGGTTACTTCATTTTCTTCAGGGTTGTTATTAAACTCAAAGTTAGAGGCCGCAATTGTGACTTTTTCCCCGGCCCGAGATTTGGTAGGATTAACTGTTATTGAAGGTAGTGAAACGCTACCATTAAAAGAGCCGCGGTACATTCCTAAGCCATGAGTTCCTGCAATAATAGTTCCATCATTATATCGAGCATTTAGCTGTTCAACTACGGCATAACCAATTTCATCTGTTGCTTCCTGTTCCCAGTTTGTATTTGATCCGTCGAGATTCGTAGTCGAGTAAATACCGGTGCTGGTTCCAACAAAATAGATGTTGCCTTGTTCTCCTGGAATAGTGACTGAGGAACGTATTGAGGGACCTAAATCACCACCATCACCGAGATTTCCTTCTACTCCCACCCAGCTTTCTCCGCCATCGAGCGTATGATAAATGCTTTCAACTTCATAATTTGAGATTATTACGGTAATCTCGTCGGCATTGGTAGGACTCACCTCTATATCGTGGATATATGAACCATCAGCGGCATCAGGTATTGATATCTCTTCTGCACCAGAGGTGGCTTCATGGGCGTTTCTTAGCTTGTAAAGTACCGGTTGTTGATTTCGGGAAGATCCGGCATAGAATAAAATGTTGGCAGGATTTTGTGAAACAGTAAGAGCCGAAATTTCATATCCGGATGGAACACTTAGATTGTTCAAATCTTCCCATTCTTTCGAAGTGCCATCGGGATTGCTTGAATTACTAATATCATCAACCTTGGTATTACGCCAGATATTCCAGGTGCCTCCCTGTGTGTTGGCTCCAGGATAATACATAATACTTTCATCATTGGGATCAACAACATACGGATGCACAAATAATTGCTCTTTTACATCAATTGGATCCACATATGCAAATGGATTAGTAGGTCCACCATCTTCAGATCTTTTATAGCGAAGAACACTTCCTAATTGTCGAGATACAAAGAGGTGCGATGGAGTGAAGAATGCATATCCTCCGTCGCCAAAAGAGATATCATCTGAAGTTGTGCTTTCACTGGTTTCACTATCAAACCGAAAAAAGGGCGTACCATTGTCTTGTGTGCCGCCCATTACCCGGTCATCATCTATTTCGGAGGATATAGCAGATGAATAGAATTGTGTGGTAACGTAGCCTTCGTTCATGTCTTGCCAGCCCACCGCAACCGCTGTAAGATTATCAGTGACGCTGATGCCGCCGTCGTGGGCGGACCACATGCGGTCTGGATTGTTTGGATCAAAGAAAAATTCGTGCTGGTCCGGGTGATGATTGGGATATTGACTCGAATTATTCTCTTTAGCATATCCGCCTATCCAGTATTCATTTTTGTCATCATCATTATAGCCGCCAGTGGGACTAGTGGCAAATCCGTCACGAGAACGAAACAGATTAATACCGCCTACAATTACAAACTCTGGACTGTCGGGTTTTACAGCTACCAGCATATTATATCCACCCTGAAGTTCCATACCACCTACAGGGTCACCAAAATCCGGGAGGTTTTCGGAACGATCTTCTGAATCCTCCAGCATTTCTGCTCCAAGGTCGAGATCGAGCATATGAAAACTGACCCCTTGATTGGTTTCGTCCCCTTGTCCTTTGAGTGTTAATATGTAAGCTGAGTCTGGTGCAGAAGGTGCAAATGCGGCGACAGTACGGCGGTGCGTGCTGGGAAAAGTGGATGGCGTAACATTAGTCCAGCTGGCACCGTCGTCAGTAGATAAATAGATGCCAGGCTCATTAGTTTGATTTTGTTCGCCAGCGTCGGCTTCGGAAATAACCGCAAGCAAATCCCCATTTGAGTTGCTAACAACATCAGTATAAAGATGCTCTCCTACTCCGCCAAGAACCAACTCAAATTCTTGGGTAGATTTATTAAGTTTGAGTACTCCAAAGCCATGACTTGCAATAAATACAGATCCCGTAACCGGGCTAATCGTAACACGACTCATAAAGTCAAAAGGGCTGTTGTATGAAGCGTTCTCATCTTTAGTGGAAGGAATAATTGACCAGGTTTCTCCGTTATCAGTGGATCGATAAACGCCGGTACCGTAATAGGGAGCAGTAAATCCGCGGTCAGATGCTGAGTTTCCCAAAAATTCACCAGTTACATAATACCATGTATCCGGCTCAGTAGGATCCTGGGCCAGTGAAGTAACACTAAGATTGGTAAAGTCGCTTGTTTTGAGATTCCATGAGCTGCCACCGTCGGTAGATTTCCAGATTCCGCCCGATACCCCCCCGGCAATAATAGTATTTGAATTATTGATATCTACACCCAATGCTCGAGTTCGACCGCCTACATCAAAGGGTCCGGCTTGTTCCCAAGTAAAATTGTGGAAGTCCAGAAGTCCTTTTTGTTGATGAGAAAATTGAATATCTATGTTTTGGCGCGTTGGGATTTGCTTTGCCTTTTGCACTTCTCGCTGGCGGGCATCATCGGGAATCTTATTTGTGGCCGGATTTCGTAACATCCGAAAATAGTACTTGCCCCGGGCTGCTTTCTTTTTTAATCGTTCAACTTGATTTGAGGTAGGCTTTTCAATCTGCTCTGCCTTTTGGTTGGTAGAAGTATTTTGAGGCAAAAATAAAAATAGAGCGAGCAACCCAACTGCAAGAAGGGTTGAAAGAAGCAAATATTTTATAGCGTTACGAGTCATCGGAGATGGTTTTATTTGAAGAATCAGTTTCAATGTTGTTTAGAGTCCACTTTTGAGACTGATTACCCAGGGATTGAGTATTTCCCACAAGTAGAATGAATTGTTTTCCTTCCTCTAAGGTGAGGAATCGTTGGTTTGCATTTTTATTAAATGTTGTGGCATCAACTTTAACGGATTGTTCTTTCTGGAGTAATGGTGTGGAAGAACCACGTTGTAGTACTTGAGAAACTGTGATATAAACGGCTACCTCATCTCTTAGTTTTTTAATTTTTTCTATATTCGCTTTTATTTTTACTGTTCCCGGAGGAAGTGAAGGAGCGGGAGGTTGTACACCCATAGTATCGTTGCGTGATTGTATAATAAGAGAATCAGTATGACTTTTATCATTTTTGCTTGATAAGTCATCTTTTTTTGATGGAGTACAGGCTGTGATTACAATAAGTAAGCTAAGAATTGTGCTAAAAGTTGACATGCAAAAAAATATCTAATTTAGTTTAAAATAAAATTTAGACGTGTAAACTCAATTAAAAAGTCACCTTATTTCTTATAATATTTGATTGAATACATAATTATTAAAGAAGGTAACGTATTTTGAATAAAAAAGAGTCTTTCTATAACCACGTTGCCCAGACCAGCGATGCGCCCATGGGATTGGAAATCGAAAGGGCAGAAGGTCCGTATATCTTTACAACCGATGGAAATAAATATGTGGATTTTATTTCCGGTATTGCGGTCAGTAGTTTAGGGCACCGTCATCCCGAAGTAGTAGAAGCAGTAAAACGCCAGGTAGATCGCCATCTGCATGTGATGGTCTATGGTGAATTTATACAGGAGCCGCAGTCGAAATATGCTGAGCTGCTTACCTCGCAACTGCCCGATTCGCTGGATCGCGTTTATTTTGTGAATAGCGGTACCGAAGCTAATGAAGGTGCGTTGAAGCTGGCCAAGAAACATACGGGGCGACATAAGTTTGTGGGATTCCATCATGGATATCACGGAGATACCCACGGTTCGTTAAGTGTGACCGGTCGAGATGTTTACCGCGATCCATATCTTCCGCTGCTGCCCGATGTCCATTTTTTGAATTTCAATAGTCTTGACGGTTTGGAAACCATTGACAAAGAGACGGCAGCCGTAATTATGGAGCCTATTCAGGGTGAGGGAGGAATCATCCCTGCAAAAAAAGAGTGGCTGCAGGCGGTGAGAAAGCGATGCGATGAGGTAGGGGCACTGCTCATTTTTGATGAAATCCAGACAGGCTTTTATCGTACCGGTTCACTATTTGCCTTTCAGGGATATGGAGTAGTCCCTGATATTATGAGTCTGGCAAAGGCAATGGGCGGCGGCATGCCAATGGGAGCTTTTGTGTCCTCATCTCAGATATTTGAGACATTTAAACACGATCCTCCGTTGAATCACGTAACTACCTTTGGCGGCCATCCCGTCTCGTGTGCTGCGGCCCATGCCACGCTGTCGGAATTGCTTTCTGACAACTACGGCGCGAAGGCGAAAAAAATTGAGCAAATTGTTCGGAATGAATTAACGGCTGAAGGTATTACAGAAATTCGCGGTGTGGGAGCGATGCTGGGGATGGAACTGGAAGATCGTGAGTTAACCCAAAAGGTAGTGGAAGAGTGTATGGAGAAAGGTATTATTTTAGGATGGACGCTTCATTCGAATACACTGGTGCGACTGGCACCACCGCTTATTATTAAAGAGGAATTGTTACGGTCAACTTTGCAGATTATCAATAAGACCGTCAAAAAATATGGTTAAAAGTTGGTTGAGAAGATTGCTATTCGTAAACTAATTATTCAGATAATAAATACTAATAATTAAGAAAGAGCTGCTATGAAATCTATTAATCCAGCTAGTGGAGAGCTTATCGAAGAGTATGATCAAATGAAGGATGATGCATTGAATGCTATTGTAAGCGATGCAGCTACGGCCCAGGAGAAATGGCGTCGCAATTCATTTTATGAGCGAAGCTTACTATTACAGCGAGTTGCTGAGTTGTTGGAGGAACACAAGGAAAAGTATGCCAAATTGATGGCTCGTGAGATGGGAAAACCTTTGGCGCAGGGTGAATCAGAGGCCGAAAAATGTGCCTGGGTATGTAATTATTATTCAGATAATACGGATGATTTTCTTGCTGAAGAAGTTATAAAATCTGATGCCAGCAAAAGCTACGTGACTTTTAATCCATTGGGAACCGTTTTAGCCATTATGCCGTGGAATTTTCCATTCTGGCAGCTCTTTAGGTTTGGTGTTCCTGCACTGATGGCAGGTAATGCGGTGATCTTAAAACACGCGCCCAATGTAACCGGATGTGCCTTGGCTATAGAAGAGTTGATGCACGAGGCCGGCATTTCTGATGATCTTTTCCGTACCGTAATTGCAGATGTGGATCAAACACAAGATTTGATTAAGCATCCCGATATTGCTGCTGTTACGTTTACAGGTAGTACCCGTGGCGGAAAAGCTGTAGCATCAACGGCGGGAAGTGTGCTAAAGAAAACAGTGCTCGAGCTTGGCGGGAGTGATCCCTATCTCATTTTGGAAGATGCCGATGTGGAAAAATCCGCCGAAACCTGTGTGAATTCCCGGCTGATTAACAGCGGACAAAGCTGTGTTGCTGCAAAGCGGTTAATTGCTGTTGAAGATATTTATGATGAATTCCTCGAAGCAGTATTTCATAAGATGAATGAAAAGAAAATGGGCGATCCATTTAATAGTTCAACGGATATTGGTCCAATGGCACGTAAAGACTTGCGTGATGAACTTCATGATCAGGTTGAGCAAAGTGTGGGTGCTGGCGCAGAGTGTATTCTTGGGGGATCTATTCCCAATAGAAAAGGTTTTTATTACCCTCCAACAATTCTTACCGAAATTTCAAAAGGTATGCCTGCCTATGAGGAAGAGCTGTTTGGTCCGGTGGCATCAGTTATCAAAGTAAAAGATACCCGCGAGGCTATTAAAGTAGCGAATGACAGTAATTACGGATTGGGGGCGGCTGTTTTTTCTCAGGACCTTCAACGTGCTGAGGAAATTGCAGCGTATGAGCTGGAAGCTGGCTGCTGTTTTGTTAATGAGTATGTGAAGTCCGATCCACGATTGCCATTTGGGGGTGTTAAAGAATCCGGGTATGGTCGTGAACTATCGCACTTCGGTATTAAAGAATTCGTGAACATTAAAACAGTATATAGGGCATAACTATTAATCCTCAATTAGGTTGTAAAGATTACAAAGTATACAGGGTTTTCCTTAACGAACGAATTGTCTGGATGACCTATTTTCTTAGACAACTTCATATTTGTTAAGGAGATCACTACAACTAATTGAGGAATTAAAATGTTTCGTTATACAAAATACTTGTTTTTTATTGCATTATTTATGGGAATGGTAGCCTGTGGAGATGACAGTACCGGTCCGGATGTAAACCCTTCAGAAGCCCCTGCATTCCCGCAGATATTAAGTGAAGAGATGCAACCTGACTTTTCATTTTTTGAGGATAATCAACCCAAAAATTTTGCAAGTAACGCTTTAGCGGAGACCAATAACTATTACGGAGCCCGTAACATTGCATTAGCAAATCAGTTTGTTTTTACTTTTGCCAGCATATATACTCCTTTATTATTGGCTGGTTCTGCAGAAGAAGCGGATTTCGAAGATGGGATGTGGGTGTGGGAGTATTCTTATAATTATGAGAATAAAAGTGTATCTGTCCGTGTAACTGCAGAAGAGATGGCCAATGATTACGAGTGGAATATGTATTGGAGTTACAATGATGGAGAAACCAGTGTCGAAGACTATAAAATATTAGAAGGCATTATTTCTCCCGATGGTAAGAGTGGGGAATGGATCTTTAATACTCTCGATGAAAATACCAGTGAAGAGCGTATTGCTTATACTTCAGCATGGGATATAACAAGTGATAGTGAAAAAATGATGGATGTAAATTGGTATGATGAAAACGGTGAAGTGGGATTATCGGCTAATTACGAAGCCAATCAATCTGATCACCTATTTAATATGCTATATACTGATGAACCAGACCACTCTATTAACTGGAATTCAGAAACCAATGAGGGATATCATGAGTCAGATGGAAATCAACTATGCTGGGATGAAAGTTTCCAAGATATAGCCTGTGACTAAATCACGTATAACTATTTGGCAAGAGCCCGGGTTTAATTTGCTCGGGCTTTTTTATTTTATAGGTATCAAATTTCATGACACTATGTTGTCATAAATACTGTTATTCTATAGTAGAAATACAACGGATAACGAATTCTCATGGATCAAAAAGATAAAAACCCAATTCGGGGTCGCGGGGCTTCAGATAACCCGGCCAATCGTTTTGAGGGCAAGTATATCGATTATGAGCTTGACGAAGAAACGGGCGAAAAACCTGCACAGGATACCAAGCTTATTGCTGATGATACCAAAGAGATATTATCTAAAAATGACAGTCCCGATATTCCCTTTACTTATGGGTTAAATCCATACCGCGGATGTGAGCATGGATGTATTTATTGCTATGCGCGTCCCACACACGAATTTCTGGGATTTTCGGCCGGACTCGATTTTGAGTCGCGGATCATGGTAAAATATGATGCTGCAGAAAAACTTCGATCCAAATTCGCTTCCGCAAAATGGAAGCCCGAACCCATTGCATTGAGCGGGGTTACCGATCCATTCCAACCTGTAGAAAGGAAGCTGGAGATCACGAGAAGTTGCCTGGAAGTTTTTGCCGAAGCGCGAAACCCTGTAGGAATCATTACTAAAAACTATCTGGTTACCCGTGATATCGATCTATTAGAAGAGCTTGCTAAATATAATGCCGTACATGTAACGCTGTCTATTACCACGCTGGATCGCGATTTGGCCCGTGTGATGGAACCGAGAACATCACAGCCCAACCGTAGATTGAAAGCTATTAAGGAGTTGGCCGATCGTGGTATTTCGGTGGGCGTTAATGTGGCTCCCATTATACCGGGGCTAACCGATCATGAATGTCCTGAAATCTTGGAAAAAGCAAGAGATGCCGGCGCAACACAGGCTGCTTACACAATCGTCAGATTGCCACATGGTGTTAAGGATCTTTTTAAAGAATGGTTAGAACAATATTTTCCCGACCGCAAGGAGAAGGTGCTAAATAGGATTCGTGACATCAGGGATGGCAAATTAAATAAAAGTGAATTTGGAGAACGCTTTCATGGAAGGGGCGAATTCGCCAGTCAAATAAGAAATATGTTTAAAATCAATGTTGAAAAGCTGGGTTTGAACAAGAAAGAACTGCGGCTTTCGACGAAATACTTTCAGCGGCCCCAGGAAGGGCAATTAAGATTGTTTTAAGTGTAACATCCTGTATAAATATCCGTTTAAGATGATCAGAGATAGTACCTTCAGCTCGATATCTGCGAACAGGTTTTTCATAAATTATTATAGCCCTGATTTGTTATGCAGATATCGGGCTTTTTTTATTCATTTTCCCTTTCATTTCGTATATATTCACTGAACATAAAACGGCTAAATTTTGTACGTTCAGTCTGAATATAAAGTATAAATCCAATTAACGATTTTCGCTATGTCTAATACTCCTTCTACAATGATGGAACTTGGCACAAAAGCGCCAGATTTTAAATTATTTGATACGGTAAATAATCAGTTGGTTTCGCTTGATGATTTCAATAATGCCAAGGGACTACTGGTAGTATTTATGTGTAACCATTGTCCTTTTGTTAAGCACATCCTGGATGAACTTGTAATGACAGTCAGAGATTTACAGCAGAAAGGAATTGGCGTTGTTGCAATAAGTTCCAACGATGTTGAAAATTATCCCGATGACAGCCCAGTTAAGATGGCTTCGTTGGCTCGTGAGAAGCAATTTTCATTTCCTTATTTGTACGATGGTACTCAGGAAGTTGCAAAAGCTTACCAAGCTGCCTGCACCCCTGATTTCTTCTTGTTTGATGAAAATGATGAGTTGGTCTATCGCGGACAATTTGATGACAGCCGGCCGGGTAATGATAAGCCAGTTACTGGCAATGATATTCGTGAAGCTGTAGATCTGCTTTTTGATGGTGAAGTGAAAGAAGATCAGAAACCAAGTATGGGGTGTAACATCAAGTGGAAAAAAGGAAATGCTCCTGAATATTTTGACGGATAGGATTTAAAATGTCTGAAGATAGCCAGTCTAAAAAAAGGATATCAGAATTACGGCGCGAGTATTCCCAGCAGGCATTGGCAGAGTCAGAGGTTTGTGAGGATCCCATAGATCAGTTCATGGAATGGTTTAGGCAAGCCTATTCTGCTGATCTTTTGGATGTTAATGCCATGACTCTTTCTACAGCTACAAAGCAGGGAAAACCATCATCTCGCATTGTATTGCTCAAAGGAGTAGATGAGGCCGGATTCCGTTTTTACACGAATTATGGAAGTAGGAAAGGACAGGAGCTGAATGAAAATCCCCATGCTGCCTTATGTTTTTACTGGGCACCCTTGGAAAGACAGGTCCGCATTGAGGGAGAGGTTGAAAGGGTAAGCAGATCAATGTCGGAGGATTATTTTAAGCAACGACCCAGGGAAAGCAAATTGGGAGCCTGGGCATCAGAGCAGAGTACCAAAGTGAGCTCCCGGAAAGAATTGGAGAACCGGTTCCAAGAGATAAAAGAGCAATTTGAGAATCAGGAAGTTCCGTTGCCGGACTTTTGGGGTGGATTTCTCTTGCGCCCCCAACGAATAGAGTTTTGGCAGGGACGTGAGAGCAGAATGCACGATCGACTCTGCTATGAAAAGTTAGGTACTGACTGGGATATCTTTAGACTTGCACCCTAAAAAAGTATTTCTAACAGTTGATTATTTAGTTATTTAGGATGAGTAAGGGCAAGCTGGAAAAATTTGAAGAATTGACAGCATTTCCGAATTCGCTGGAGCTTACCGACTTTCAGGATGCGAGATCCCAAAAACCAAAGGGTCGCTGGCACTCCGATATATTTGAGAACGAGAATCCGATTGTCTTAGAACTGGCCTGCGGTAAGGGAACGTATACATTAGAGTTGGCAAGACGCAATCCCGATAAAAATTTTGTGGGGGTTGATATAAAAGGTGATCGTATTTGGAAGGGAGCCAAACAGGCACTGGAAGAAGGATTAAATAATGTGCGTTTTTTGCGAATCTATATTGATCATTTAGACGAGTATTTTGCACCCGATGAAGTTGATGATATTTGGATTACCTTTCCCGATCCATATCCTCGTTATTCGGATCGCAATAATCGTTTGTCGGGTCCGAAGTTTTTAAAGATTTACCAGCGCGTCTTAAAAGAGGAAGGTGCCATATATTTTAAAACTGATAGTGATGAGCTCTTTTCATTTACCAGGGAATCGGTAGCAAAATCTGGCTGTAAGGTGCATAGGATTGTTGAGAATATTTATCAGGAGTGTCCTAATGATGAATTGCTAACTATTCAAACCCATTACGAAGCTCGTTACCTTCAAGAAGGTCGGTCCATTTCATTCATTAAGTTCTCTCTTCCCAGCGAAGAAATTAGCTGGGAACTTGATTAGGAACTGAATACCTCCCCAAAATAGTTTTATTAGAGTATTGCTTTATCGCATTAAGAATGTTTACTTACATAAGTTAACACTGTTAACCTATGCGTATATGAGTGAAACCAAGGAATTGAATCTTAAAGAGCAAATTGTCGGAGCCGCACGCAATGTGTTGCTTTCAGAGGGATATCGCAATTTTTCTCTCCGCAAAATTGCTCGTGAAATTGATGTGAGTGCTACCAGCATCTATCTGCATTTTGAAAATAAAGATGATCTGATTCACACATTAATGGAGCAGGCCATTGAACGACTGAATAATCAGCTGCAACAAGTAGCTGCTGAAGCAGATAGCCCGATAGCAAAACTCGAAGCACTGGCATATGAATACGTGCAATTTGCGTTAAATAATCAGCGGGAATATCAGATAATTCATTTAACGAGCTCGGATGAGATGACCCGATATCCCAAAGAAAAATTTCGCAAGGCTCGTAAAGGTTACGAAATTGTAAGTAGCGTATTACAAGAAGGCGTTAATGCCGGACTGATTGCTGAAGAAAAGCCCCGAATGGCAGCATATACGTTTTGGGCACAGCTGCACGGGGTAATGTCGGTAGTATTGTCAAAGCGATTGGATACCCGTATCAATCAGCAAGAATTTATTGATGAGGCCATTGAGCATATAATTGATGGATATAAGGTTAGAACGGCTTTACAAACAAAAAACAAGTAAGTGTGATATAACGAATAGGTGACTATTATGGATTTGTTAAATGAGAGTTTTGGATTTTTATTTCAGTACCCATTGTGGGCTGTGATTGTAAGCATGGTTATTGTTGCTACACTCTTGGCCTTCTGGGGCACGCCACTCTGGATTTGGGCCATAGCCGGATTTGTAGCACTTTGGGGATTTTCTGCGCCTACCTGGCTCTTTGTAGTTTTTGCAGCATTGGTGGTCGTATTTAATATAAAACCTATTCGGCGAACGGTGCTTACCGGACCGTTGATGAAATTGCTGGATGCAATGAACTTTTTGCCCCAGATTTCTGAAACCGAACGTACGGCTATCGAAGCCGGCAACGTGTGGGTGGATGCGGAGCTGTTTTCAGGTAAGCCAGACTTGAAGCGACTGGCCAACGAATCGTATCCCGATTTGAGTGACGAAGAACAGGCATTCTTGGACGGTCCTGTTGAAGAACTTTGTTCTATGGTCAGTGACTGGGATGTGTTTGTACGTAAAGGTTTTACGGATGAAGTTTGGGAGTTTATGCGCGAGCATAAGTTTTTTGGATTGATCATCCCTGAAAAATATGGTGGACTCGAATTTTCGGCCTCAGCACACAGTGCCATTGTCACGAAGTTAGCTTCGCGATGTGGGCCGTTGGCTACAACCGTGATGGTGCCTAATTCATTAGGTCCCGCTGAGCTTTTAATGCATTATGGGACCGACGAGCAGAAAGATAAATATTTGCCCAATTTGGCTACCGGTGAAGAGATGCCTTGCTTTGCTCTTACAGAACCGACCGCGGGATCTGATGCCGGAGCAATGACGGCTGAAGGTGAAGTCTTTAAAGGGGATGATGGTGAGCTCTATATTCGTCTCAATTTCACCAAACGATATATTACCCTCGCGGCTATCTCAACCCTGATTGGACTCGCTTTCAAACTACGAGATCCGGAAAATCATCTTGGAAAGGGCGAATATCCTGGTATTACCTGTGCGCTTATCCCAAGTGAAACTGATGGCATTATTTTAGGACGTCGCCATGATCCATTAGGCGTGCCATTTTATAACTGTCCCATTGACGGAGATGATGCCGTGGTGTCTGTTAACCAAATTATTGGCGGTCCAGAGCAGGCGGGTAATGGCTGGCGCATGCTGATGGAATCGCTTGGCGTGGGACGCGGAATTTCACTGCCGGCCCAAAGTACGGGCGGTGCTAAAGTTGCTACCCGCGCACTTGGAGCTTACACTGCCGTACGAAAACAGTTCGGTATCAATATAGGTAAGTTTGAAGGCATCGAAGAACCGATGGCCCGAATTGGTGGATTCAATTATTTAATGGAGGCCGCCCGCCGTTATACCTGTGCCGGCCTTGATATAGGTGAAAAACCTTCGGTTGTAACTGCTATTGCCAAGTACAACTTCACAGAACTGGGGCGTCAGATTATTAACGATGCTATGGATATACAGGGAGGAGCCGGAATATCGCGCGGGCCTAGGAATATTTTTGCCCATGGATATATTTCATTGCCTATTGCTATTACAGTTGAAGGTGCGAATATCTTAACGCGTAGCCTGATGATATTTGGTCAGGGAGCTATTCGATGTCATCCGTATGCTTTCGACGAAATTGATGCGTTGACCCGCGGTGATGTAAAGGCTTTTGATGATGTGTTCTGGAAACATATTGGGCACGTGGGACGAAATAAGGCACGTGCCTTGTTGATGAGTATTACAAGAGGAGCGATTGCTTCTTCACCGGTGGGTGGACCTGCTAAAAAATATTATAAGAAGCTTTCATGGGCTTCGGCGTCATTTGCCTTCTTGGCGGATATCGCGCTCGGGTCCTATGGCGGTGGACTCAAAATAAAAGAGAAAATTAGTGGTCGCTTCGCGGATATTTTAAGCTGGATGTATCTTGCTACCGCAACGCTGCGCAGATATGATGCCGAAGGTCAGCGCGAAGAAGATCGTATCTTTTTCGAATGGTCAATGGATTATGCGTTTGCTCAGATCCAAGAAGCTTTTGATGCCATCTATCGCGAAATTAAAGTGCCCGGACTCAGCTGGTTGTTCCGTGGTCCCATTGCTTTGTGGTCGCGTATGAATCGTATTGGTAGCAGCCCATCTAATAAACTGGGACACAAAGTTGCCCAGGCGATGCAAAAACGCGGTGAGCAGCGAGATCGTCTGACTGACGGCATGTATATTTCCGATGACAAAGAAGAAGCATTGGGACGATACGAAAATGCTTTCAAGCTTTCCGAGGAAGCAGCGCCGGTTTATGACAAGATCAAAGCAGCAACCAAGAAAAAAGAGCTGCCTAAAACACAGACTCGCTTTGTTATCGATCAGGCGCTTGAAAAAGGCATTATTTCGGAGGATGAAGCTGAACTTATCCGCAAAGCCGAAGACGCCCGCGTGGATATGGTTCAGGTTGATGAGTTTACTCTCGAGGAATACGAAAACCTAACGCCCTCGACACCGAAACTTGAAGACAGTGCCGAAGCTGAAAATATTGCCGGATAAAATTTTCTCTCAATTCTATTGATTGTTAGGAGCCCTGTCAGTTCTATAACTGGCAGGGCTTTTTTATTTGTAGCAGGATATATTGACTTAATCGTAATATATTAGTTAATTAAACCATATATTATTTATTAAGTAGTTAAAAACACTATATAATACATTTTTAACAGTATAATATTATATGCCTAATTTTCAGTTAGATCATATTGACCGAAAAATATTGTCTATTCTTCAGCAAGACGGGCGTATTGCAAATAATAAACTGGCTGAAAAAGTGGGGCTCACTACCACGCCAACACTGGAGCGAGTTAAGCGGTTAGAGCGTGAAGGTATCATAAAGGGATATGGAGCTCGCGTTGACGAAGAAGCGATTGGAAAGGGATTGGTCGTATTTTGCTCACTGAGATTGGCGGTGCACCAGATGCATACACTAGATGAAGTATGTGACCGGATTAACGAAATGTCTGAAATACAGTCCTGTTATCATATAACAGGTGATTCTGATTTTCTGTTAAAAATTGTAGTTAGAGATATGTCGGCTTACGAAAAATTCATGCACGATAAATTAACGCGTCTTCCGGGTATTGAACGCATTTATAGCAATATCGTCCTGTCCACTAAAAAAGAAAATTATCATATACCAATAGACGAGGACCAAGACCATGGATAAATCAAAATTCAGTATAGAAAGTGAAACAGTACATGGCGACCATCCTGAAAATGATCCGTTTGGTTCGCATGTAATGCCCATTTATCAAACTTCTACATTTCGATTCAATTCCGTAGAAGATGGACGTAAATTTTTTGCCCATGAAGAGGGAGGAGCAACACATTCCTATTCGCGGCTTGGAAATCCGACCGTTGATCGACTCGAAGATATATTTGCTCGTTTGGAGGGGACAGGTCTCCCGGATTTTGAAGAAGTGTCTGCATTGGCGTTTAGTAGTGGAATGGCGGCGATAAGCACTGCTTTGATTGCTATAGCCCAAGGCGGATCTATTGTTGCACAACCGGCACTATATGGGTGTACAGGTCAGTTTTTAAAAGAGGAAACTACTGAACTGGGTATGAAAACCCACTTTGTGGATTTGAATGATTTAGAAGCACTGGAGCATACCCTCAGTGAGAATGGTGATGCTAAAGTGATTTATGCCGAGACGATAGCGAATCCAACAATGGAGGTTGCAAATATTTCTGCTATTGCTGATCTGGCTGAAGCTTACGATCTGATCTTTATCGTTGATAATACTTTTGCTACTCCATACCATCTGCGCCCCCTCGAGCATGGAGCAGATATGGTGTTGCATTCAGCTACAAAATATTTAAATGGACATGGAACGCTTATTGGAGGCGCGCTGATTGCTCGTCAATCGATGTTGGATACGTACAACATATCCACCTATCGCAAAAATCTTGGCGGAGTTATGAGTCCGTTTGAAGCTTGGTTATTATTAAATGGATTAAAGACGTTTCATTTGCGGATGGAGCGTCACGCTGAGAATGCCATGAAAGTGGCTGAGTATTTAGAGGAGCACGAAGCCGTTAGCAAAATGTTTTACCCTGGTTTGAACTCTCATGCTGATCATGATTTGGCTTCCAATATTTTTGAGAAGGGTTATGGAGGGATACTGAGCTTTGAACTTGAAGGTGGTTTTGAAGCGGGTGTTCAACTTATGGACAATGTGAAGCTTTGTACGCTGGCAGTGAGTTTGGGCACGGCGGATACATTAATACAGCATCCGGCTTCGATGACGCATTCGGTGATGGATGAAGAGCTGCGTTTACAAGCGGGTATCACAGATGGATTGGTCCGCTTAGCTGTTGGCATAGAAGACGTTGATGATATTATTTCCGATTTAAAACAGGCATTACCTGAGTCTCAAGCGGTAACGATTTAAGATTTTAGATATCCGTTATGTAGAAGTATAGGGCTCTTGTATTAAATGGTTGGATTTTTACCAGCCGCCACTGGCACCACCACCGCCGGAGCCGAATCCGCCCCCGCCGCTGAAACCGCCGAAACCACCGCCACCGGAGCTTCCGCCTCCGAAGCCTCCGCCCCCTAAGAAGATAAATCCACCGGGCCCAAGTGTTCGACGTTTGCGATCTTTGCCACGACCTTTTCCTCCACCACGAGAGGAAGCATAAAAGACGAAAAAGAGAAATAGCATAAAGATGATAAAATCGGCAGTACTATTATCTTTTGATGATCCCTCATCAGCTAACTGTCCCTCAAATTCCCCGCTCGCAAGTTGAATAATTGCCGACGTTGCACGATCTAAACCTTCGTAGTAATTAGAATTTTTAAAGTTAGGGGTTAAAATTTCACGTATAATCCGTCCCGCCATCACGTCGGGAATAGCTCCTTCTAAGCCATATCCAACTTCAATGCGCATTTTTCGCTCTTGTTGAGCAATTAATATAAGTACACCATTATCCTTATTGTCTTCCCACATTTTCCAATCATTAAAAAGGGTGGTTGCGGCTTCTTCAATAGAAATTCCTCCTAAGTTATCAAGAATAGCAACTGATATTACTGTGGTTGTAGTATCACGATAATTACGCAGTTTTTGCTCGAGCTGCTGGCGTTCACCGGAAGTTAACATCTTTGCAAAGTCGTTAACGTGTCCCACCGGTTCGGAGGGTAGATCCTGAGCCGTCAACAGGCTGGGCAGCAGGAAAATTGCGATCAGAAAAGTTGTAAAAAATGATGTGGATTTGGTAGAAAACATAGAGACAGTGCTAAAAATTAAAACCTAACTTTTGTTGTCGTGAAAGCTGATCTCATTCGAAAGTTCATCGAGGTTACCTTTTTGGTGATAGGGAAATAGTTCCTCCAGTTTATCTCCTACTTTATGGACGGCTTTCTCTATACCCTGTTCATACTCCTCTTTTTTAAAGTGAGTGATAAGGATTTGTAGCACATCATCCCAGAATCCCTCTTCGACTTCACGGTGAATGCCTTTACCTGCATAGACGGATGCCTTGTGATCTTCAGTAGCAATATATATTAAAACGCCGTTTTCCAGCTTGGTTTCATCCATCCCCAGATCATGAAAAATTTGGGCTGCACGATCTAACGCATCTCCTTCGCAGTGATGCTCAATATGAATACGAACTTCACCGGATGTTTTTTGTTCTGCCGCATTAATGGCATCAACGATCTGTTGCTCTTCTTCTTCGGTTAAAAACTGTCGTGCTGGCATAATAGGTTATATTCTTAGTCAAAATTAACTTCCGGAACTTCCTGGGCGCCTTCATCAGCTTCGAAGTAGGCTTTCTGATCAAATCCAAATATACCCGCAAAGAGATTATTGGGAAACCGCTGAACGGTAGTATTGTATTTTTGCACGGCCTCGTTAAAACGCTGACGTTCTGTAGCAATTCGATTTTCAGTTCCTTCCAATTGGACTTGTAGGTCCCTGAAATTCTGGTTGGCTTTCAGCTCAGGATATTTTTCCACTGTTACAAGCATCCGCGATAAGGCACCGGAAAGTTGCTGTTGGGCCTGTTGAAACTGCTGAATCTTTTGTGGATCGTTAAGGTCCTCAGCTGATATCTGAATCGAACTGGCTTTGCTGCGTGCTTCGGTTACTTCGGTTAGTGTTTCCTGTTCGAAATCTGCGGCTCCTTTCACGGTGTTAACTAAGTTGGGAACCAAGTCAGCCCGTCGCTGATATTGATTTTCAACCTGAGCCCACGATTGTTCTACAGTCTGTTCTTGCTCAACAAGCGTGTTGTATTTTCCAATCCCTATAAAAACCAACAAGGCAATAACGCCCAATCCGATAATAGTCTTAATATTCATGACCAACGTTTTTTATTATTAATAATTTAGAGCATAAATATACGAAAGTGATAATAAATTGATGCAGCTAATATGATTAAAAATAATTCAATATTTCCACACAGCAATAAATATTTGAACCCTATTCGTTTTTAAATATTAGCATTCAAATCCCTATCTTTGAACAAATCATTTTTAACCTACATAGTTATACTCTTGTCCTACAAATTTATCTATTTTGATCTGGATGATACCCTGCTCGATCACCAATCTGCCGAAGCAGCAGGACTCAAAGATGTTCACACTCATTTTGATCTTTTTGATGATGTTTCCTCTCAAGAATTGATTGATGTTTATCATGAAGTAAACAGAAAGCAGTGGAGCTTATATAGTCAGGCAAAAGTCAGCCGAAAAGAGTTACAGCGCAATCGATTTGAGCTGACGCTAAAAGAATTCGGTCTGAATGAGAGTCGGTACGAAGAAGTTGGCACGTTTTATATGCAGGCATACCGCAATCACTGGAAATGGATGGATGGTGCGAAAGAAGCTTATTACAATATTATTGAGAAGTATCCTGCGGGTATTTTAACAAATGGATTTGCGGAAACGCAGCGTAAAAAGTTTGAGGCATTTGATTTATATAATTCAGCCCATACTACTGTCATATCTGAAGAAGTGGGGGTCTTAAAGCCGCATCCCGATGTGTTTGCACATGCTACTGAAAAATCGGGGGTTGATAGAGATGAGATTCTATATGTGGGCGATTCATTGAATTCTGATGTTAAAGGCGGAACGGATTTCGGATGGAATGTAGCTTGGTTTACGCAGAATGGAGAAGCCGAAAAACATCAGATAGCTGATTTTGTATTTGATGATTTTATGGATTTAAAGAATTTGTTGAAGGTTTAAAGTTTAAGGTTGAGGGTTGGATCTCTGTCTAACCTTGAACCTTCAACTTTCCATCATATAACAATAAGCCTAATGTCTGATAACACGATGAAGGAGCCGGAAGTAACACTTGAATTAGCTAAAGATCACGGATTGACCGAAGAAGAGTTTGAGATGATTAAAGATTATCTCGGTCGTACGCCCAATTTTACGGAGCTTGGCGTGTATTCTGTGATGTGGAGCGAGCACTGCTCGTACAAAAATTCTATTCTCGAAATTAAAAAGCTGCCCAACGAAGGTCCGCAGATGCTGGTGGCAGCCGGAGAAGAAAATGCCGGCCTGGTCGATATTGGTGATGGACTAGGTTGCGTATTCAAGGTAGAAAGTCACAACCACCCATCAGCTATTGAGCCTTATGAGGGAGCAGCTACGGGCGTTGGTGGCATTCATCGCGATATTTTTACGATGGGGGCACGTCCGGTTGCCAGCCTTAATTCATTACGATTTGGCGATATGGATACACCCCGTGTTCGTTTTCTGTTGGATGGAGTAGTTCGCGGTATTGCGGATTATGGCAATTCCTTTGGTGTGCCAATGGTGGGCGGTGAAATTTATTTCGACGAAAAGTACGAGGGCAATCCCTTGGTGAATGCCATGAGTGTTGGCATTGTAAAGAAAGGCGAAACCGTTTCTGCAGTTGCGAAGGGAGTAGGCAACCCGGTGATTATTGTTGGGTCGGATACTGGTCGTGACGGTATTCATGGAGCAACATTTGCTTCGGAAGAGATCAGCGAGGAGAGTGAGGAAAACCGCCCCAGTGTTCAGGTAGGTGATCCCTTTGCTGAAAAACTGCTTCTTGAGGCAAGTCTGGAAGTTATTAAAACTGGTGCTGTTGTCGGTATGCAGGATATGGGAGCAGCCGGAATCAGTAGTTCTTCTTCTGAGATGAGTGAAAAGGGCGGCTTTGGAATGAAAATCAACCTAGATAAGGTACCAGTGCGTGAAGAAGGGATGACGGCTTACGAAATGTTGCTTTCTGAAAGTCAGGAGCGTATGCTGGTGGTTGCTGAAAAAGGCCGTGAACAAGAAATTATTGATATTTATGAGAAGTGGGATCTGAATGCTGTTGTGATTGGTGAAGTAGTAGAGGGCCAAAACGTCACCTATTTCAAAGACGGCGAAGTGAAAGCAGATATTCCTGCTGATAGTTTAGCATTAGGCGGAGGTGCTCCGCAGTATGAACGTGAGGCAAAGAGACCCGAGTATTTAGAAGAAACACAGTCTTTTGATGTCAACTCGCTGAATCACCCCTCCGATCATAACGAAATAGTCAAGCAGTTGTTGAACGCACCTAATATCGCGTCGAAGCGATGGGTATATGAGCAATACGATACGATGGTCCGCACGAATACGGTTAACGGTCCGGGAGCTTCAGATTCTGGTGTGGTGCGTATTAAAGGAACGAATAAAGGATTGGCTGTTAAAACGGATTGTAATGGTCGATATGTGTATTTGAATCCGCGTCGCGGCGGACAAATTGCTGTGGCCGAAGCGGCTCGAAATGTGGTGTGCAGCGGTGCCAAGCCGATGGCGATTACCAATTGCCTGAACTTTGGAAATCCTTATAAACCGGAAGTGTACTGGACCTTCAAAGAAGCACTTGCTGGAATGGGTGATGCCTGTCGGGTGCTTAACACCCCCGTGACCGGTGGAAATGTTAGTTTCTATAACGAAAATCCGGAGATGGCTATTTTCCCTACACCAGTGATTGGTATGCTCGGTTTAATAGAGGATCTTGAAAATAATACCATGACGCCCGGTTTTAAGAATGAAACGGACGTTATTTATTACATAGGAGCGAAACGAAAAGGGCTTGGCGGCAGTGAATATTTGCATGCCGTACATGACTTGACGACCGGTAATGCGCCTGATATAGATCTCGATTTCGAAGGGCGTCTGCAGTCTACGTTGCTTGATGCAATCCAGAAAAATCTGGTAAATGCTGCTCACGATGTTTCCGATGGCGGATTGGCAATTACACTGGCCGAAATGGCAATGTTTTCCAAAAAGGGAGCCTGGGTTTCAGTTAATCAACTTGGAGACAACAAACATGAGGTGCTTTACAGTGAGGCGCAATCTGGTGTAGTGGTTACCTGCGAACCTACTCAAAAATCGGCCCTGGAAAATCAACTGTCAGATAATAACATACCTTTCGCGGAATTGGGAAATGTGAGTGGCGAAAAAGACGATTTTAAAATTGGCGATTTTGTTTCTTTATCAGTTAAAGAGATGTATGACATCTACGATAATGTTATTGAACGCGCTATGAAGCAAAAGGAAGATGTTGTAGCGTAGATTCTTTTTAGAATTTTTAAAACTCAGTTATTGGAGAGTTGGACTCTCCAATTATTAAATGAGTATAGGCTGTTGGTAATCTGTTTGCTGACAGCCAAATTTTTTTGAACGAAAGTTCAGCTAATTCTATTCAATTATCTTACGATCAAAGAATTAATAATCCCTGCAGATTGATGAATATCTGCGGCTAATAAATAAATCTGATATGAAAGATAAAATTGTACTTATAGTTGGCGGCTCGGGAGGAATAGGAAGTGCATGTGGCCGCGTTTTTGCGAAAGCTGGTGCAAAGGTTGTACTTGCTGCACGAAATCAGGAAAAAGCTGAAAAAGTGGCCCAAGAAATTAATGATTCCGGCGGTGATGCTTACGTTATTGGCGTTGATGTTACGGATCTGGCATCAGTTTCGAAGATGGCCCGGGAAGTAACCGAAGATCTGGGAGCTATCGATGTATTAGTTAATGCCTTTGGGACAGCAATAATACAGCCGCTGCTTGATATTAATCCCGAACAAGCTAAAGATATGTTGGATGTGAATGTATATGGTACTTTTTTAGTGACGCAAACTGTTGTGCGTTATATGGCCACCGAGAAAAAGGGTCGCGTAATTATGTTTCCGGGTAGTGTAGGTAAGTATCCCATGAAAAATTCATCGGTGTATTCTGCTTCAAAATTTGCCCTCACAGGATTTACTAAATCACTGGTTGAAGAACATAAACGAAGTGGTGTAAAATTTACTCTAATGCATCTCGGCGGCGTGGATACCCCGATGTGGGAGAGCGATACGGTAGATATGCGCGTGCAGACAGACAAAATGTTGTCGCCGGAAGAAGTGGCGAAATCCGTTTATTATGCCGCAAATCAGCCCGAGGGATCGGTACTCAATGAGATTACGATCCAGCCCGAATCACATCAGATGGTGTAGGAGCAAGAAAAGGATACCAGGCACAAGTTTCAGGATAAATTACATCCTGCATCCTGTAACCTGCATCAATTATCGGTGTTCTTCAGTGCCGGGCATTTGCCCATGGCAGATTTGATGGACTTTTCTATAATATCTATTCCCTCATCGATCTGCTGCTTATTAACCGTTAAGGGCGGACGGAATCTCATGGTTCGCTCTCCGCAAGAAAGGATCATCAAATTGTTTTTGAAGCACTCCTTGATAACCGAGTCGCGTGCATGAGTATTGGGGAAATCAACGGCGCAGAAAAGTCCTTTCCCGCGCGGGTTGGTTACATGTTCAAACTGATCCGATAGGTTATTAATTTTATCTTGTAAAAAGTTCCCTACAGTTGCCGCATTTTCAACAAGATTTTCGTCTTCAATTACCTGCAGTATACGTCCGAATCGAACCATATCAACCAAGTTGCCGCCCCAGGTTGAGTTTATCCGCGAGGAAACGTGAAAACAGTTTGTTTCGATATCATCAACACGCTTACTGGCAAGAATTCCGCATACTTGTGCCTTTTTGCCAAACGCCAGAATATCGGGTTTTACGTAGTGTTCGTGCGCCCAAAATTTACCTGTAAGTCCAACACCGGTTTGAACTTCATCATAAATGAGAAGCGCTTCGTGTTTATCCGCCAAATTCCTTAGTGCCTCATGAAATTCCTTACGAAAATGACGATCGCCGCCCTCTCCTTGTATAGGCTCAAGTATGATACAGGCAATTTCATCTTTATACATCTCAAAATAACGCTCAGCCTGAGCAATGGCCCGTTCTTCATCTGCTATAGTTTCTTGGATGCGTTCTTCTGTTGCGGGATACCTCATGGCCGGTGAAATAATTCGCGGCCAGTCAAATTTTGGGAAATACTTTACTTTTTTGGGATCAGTGTTAGTCAGTGACATCGTATACCCGGTGCGCCCGTGAAAAGCTTGTTCGAGGTGGAGTACTTTATGACCTTTTTCCTGGCGATAGCCCTTTTGGAAATTCTTTTGCACTTTCCAGTCGAAGGCCACTTTCAGGGCGTTCTCAACGGCCAGTGCTCCACCGGAAATAAAGAAGGAGTAGGGCAGGTAATCGGGGATGCCGACGCGATCAAAATTATCCACAAATTCGGCCATTTCTTCGGTATATACATCCGAGTTCGATGGTTTGTTAATTGCCACTTTTCCGATCTTTTGTTGGAACTCCTCATTGGCTAATTGAGGATGATTCATACCAAGTGGGTTGGAGGCGAAAAAGGTGAAGAAATCCAGGTAGCGCTCTCCGCTTTTTGCATCATATAGATAGGTGCCTTCACTCTTCTCAAGATCGAGCACAATATCATAGCCGTCGGTTAAAATATGTTTTTGTAAAATGTTGTGTACTTGTGCGGGAGCGACTGTGTTATTCGTGGACATAAGCCTCCTAATAGTATTTAATTAGTGTTTATGTGTCGGAGTCTAACCGGGAAAGAATTTTGAATTTACTATTGACAATTACCCATGTCAAGCCTTATTATTACCGACTCACATCGCGGGGTAGAGCAGCTGGTAGCTCGTCGGGCTCATAACCCGGAGGTCGGAGGTTCGAATCCTCCCCCCGCCACTACCGAAAGCGGCTTTCTGAGATTCAGAAAGCCGCTTTTTTATTTGGCATTTCTTATCGTACTTTAATTTAACAGGTTTAACAATCGGGATATTTGATTAACCTGTTTGGAATTAAATTTCAGCGCAAAATTCTTGTTTCCAATATAAGTTTTTATTCACTCAAGATCTTAGCAAGAAAGAATGTATTTTCAAGAACAAGGGCTTAGAACTAAAAGATGATGTCTTCGCTATTCAGCTAAGTGCCAGCTTTTAGTAGGGTTGAACAAGCTATGTGTTAAACCTTTACTTTTTCGAATTCTTTTATCGTATTCTTGATAATTGAAATGCAATCTCGTAGCTGTTCTTCGTTCATTACGAGCGGCGGAGCAAAGCGAATGATATTGCCATGAGTAGGTTTCGCCAGTAGTCCGTTTTCTTTCAGCTTTAGACAAATATTCCATGCCGTCTTGCTGTCTTCAGAATCGTTAACAACGATTGCGTTCAGCAGGCCTTTACCGCGAACCAGCCTTACCAGTTCCGATTCCTGAATAAGATTATTCATTTCTTCTCGAAATATTTCCCCAAGCCGATCAGCGTTTTCAGCTAAATTTTCATCTTCTACTACTTTAAGAGCCTCCATTGCAACAGCACATGCCAGTGGGTTTCCGCCATATGTTGAGCCGTGTTCACCGGGGCGTAAGCACTCCATGATGTCATCATCAGCCATTATGGCCGAAACGGGATAAGCCCCTCCGGATAAAGCTTTGCCCAAGATCACAATATCTGGACGAACATTTTCGTGATCTACGCATAACATCTTACCTGTTCGTGCAATGCCCGTCTGAATTTCATCAGCAATAAACAGTGTATTGTACTTGTTGCACAATTCGCCGGCCTTCTTAAGATAACCGTCATCTGGAACAACAACTCCGGCTTCGCCCTGAATAGGTTCTACCAGAAATCCGGCTACATCTTTCTCTTGTAAAGCTTTCTCAAGGGCATCCAAATCATTATAAGGAATAGAAACAAAGCCCGGAGTGTAGGGACCAAAATTCTTGCGGGCAACCGGATCGTTAGAAAATGAAATAATACTGGTTGTTCGTCCGTGAAAATTGCCTTTGGCAACAATGATCGTTGCTTTTTCAGGTGTCAGGTTTTTCTTTTCGTACGACCATTTTCGGCAGAGTTTAATAGCTGTTTCAACACCTTCGGCGCCCGTATTCATGGGTAAAAGTTTGTCATAACCAAAGAGATCATGCATGTACTTTTCGTAAGCCCCAAGCTGATCGCTGTGAAAAGCTCTGGAAACCAAATTCAGCTTTTCGGCCTGCTCTTTTAATGTGTTAATAATTCGTGGATGACAGTGCCCTTGGTTTACTGCCGAGTATGCAGACAGAAAATCGTAATATTTGTTTCCTTCCGGATCCCAAACAAAAACTCCTTCGCCTTCGGATAAAACAACCGGCAGGGGATGATAATTATGAGCGCCATATTGATCTTCGAGTTCAATAGCTTGGGAAGTTGAGATCATGAAAAGTCCATCTTTAAATTAATTTTCTGTTTGCTGATCCTAAAAATAGGGCGTATATGGATTAAGATAAATTAATTTTTGAAATTTGTAGGGTGAAATTTTGAGAGACTGCAAAGAAAAATCTTATTATAGAAACAGGAGTGATTTAACCGAGACAAAAACTTGGCTTTAGCAGGGTGGAAAATAATAAAATTGTTATCAGCAAAAATACCTTTTTTGAGGGGGAAATTTCTGCTGGAAATATTATAATTGAAGGCAAAGTGATTGGTAACTTTCAGGCTACCTCATCTGTTTTGATTAAAGAGGATGGATGGGTCGAAGGCGATATCTATGCTCCCAGTATATATCTAGCGAAAGGGTGTTATCATGAGGGGGATATCTATTTAGAAGATTTGGAAAATGCCTCATCGGCAAAGATAAATATGAATAAGTTTGAGCTTAAGTCGGATGATATCGATGAGGCAAAAGCCAAAGAAACTGAATCCTCTAAAGAACAATCATTTTCAAATCGCACAGAAAGCAAGTTTTAGTAGCCCTTGAAGGGTTTGCACTATACAGCATTTATAAGGTATATTAACGCATTAGAAAAGTAGGAACCCTTGAGTGTAATAGCTCAAGGGTTTTTTTATTAAATGAAAGTCCAATTCAATTACACAGTAACAGGATATGCATTGGATTGACCTGACGATCTTTTTCCTATACATGGTAGGAATGTTGGGGTTTGGCGTCTTTTTCCTTCGGAGAAATGAGGGGGGCGACGATTATTATGTGGGTGGACGCAATATGAATAGTCTACATATTGGCCTTTCGGTTGTTGCAACTGATGTAGGCGGTGGTTTTTCCATTGGTTTGGGCGGCCTGGGTTTTACTATGGGTATGTCTGGATCATGGATGCTCTTTACCGGTCTGTTAGGCGCTTGGCTTGCGGCCGTATTCCTCATCCCTAAAGTAAAAGGAAATCGTGTATTCGACACTGCTTATACGTTCCCCGAAGTTTTTAAGCATTATTTTACTCCTCAGGTAGCTTTGGTGGCGGGCATAATTTCTGCAGTAGGATATGCCGGATTTACCAGTTCACAAATTCTGGCCGGCGCAAAATTAGCCAATGGTACTTTTGCCAACCTTGATCTACAGACAGCACTGATTATTATGGGATCAGTGGCCGTTTTATATACGGTAATGGGCGGACTTAAAGCTGTTATTTACACTGATACTGTGCAGTGGGCGATTCTTATGATTGGACTTATTTTTATAGGAATACCCATTTCGTATACAGCGGTTGGTGGATGGGAAGGCATATCACAGAACGTGGATCCAGCCCTGCTTTCGATGACGAATATTTCTTGGCAGGATGTGGTTTACTGGGCGGTTACCATAATTCCTATCTGGTTTGTGGGAATGACCCTCTATCAGCGCATTTATGCCTGTAATGATGAACAAACAGCTAAAAGAGCATGGTACTTGGCCGGTGTTTTTGAATGGCCTATTATGGCCTTTATGGGCGTTGCACTTGGACTTTTCGCAAAAGTGGGTGCTGAGCAGGGTATGTTTGAATATTTGGGGGCCGCCGATGTATCCGAAACCGACCCCGAAACCGGGTTGCCGATGTTGTTGCGTACCGTACTGCCCGTTGGTCTTATGGGTATTATGATGAGTGCTTATTTTTCGGCTATACTCTCCACTGCAGATAGTTGTTTGATGGCGGCATCCGGTAATGTAGTTTCCGATATTATTGGCTATTTTAGAGATATTGATCATGACAGTGATTCCTTTTTACGGTTTTCGCAGATTACAACACTGGTACTCGGAACATTTGCGCTGCTAATTGCTACAACAATGACGAATGTGCTCGACTTGATGCTTTATTCGTATGCGTTTATGGTGTCGGGTTTATTTGTACCGATTATTGGAGCATTATATTGGAAAAAAAGCAGTAGTACTGGCGCCATTGCAGCCATGATTTTTGGTGGTTCTACAACAGTCTCATTAGAGTTATTAATGGACAAGCTCCCGGCAGGATTGGATGCTAATGTTTTTGGAATTACAGTTTCGGCAATTGTGTTTATTGCCGTGTCACTGGCATTTCCCGATAAAAATACCGAGAATATGACTAGCAAATCAGCAGATAATGTTAATGCTATAAATCAATAATGATTGAATTCGATTTAGTACATTCTGATATTGAGAATCCGACGACATTCAGTAGAGAGGATATTGCCAATTTTCTTTACGAGCATCTGGATGAATATGGAGATGAAAAAAAACATATTTTATCGAGTATTGCCTATGCTTATGGAGATGGAGAAGGGCAGGACGGTTTTATATTAGTTGCTCACGAAAAAGATCAAATTGTGGGGGCTGTTATTATTAATCATACTAATATGGGCGGATTTATCCCTGAGCATATTTTGGTGTATATTGCCGTACATGGTGATTACCGTGGTGAAGGACTTGGCAAGGATTTGATGGAGCGCATTATTGATGCAACAGAAGGAGATATTGCGCTGCATGTGGAACCCGATAATCCCGCCAAATATCTGTATGAGAAATACGGGTTTACGAACAAATATCTTGAAATGCGATTGAGCAAATAGGGAATGGCCTATTTAAAACTATATAGAGACAAGCTTCGCCATAATTATAACTATCTGGATACCCTTTTTAAGGATAATGATATTAAGTGGGGTATTACCACCAAGCTACTCTGCGGGCATGAAGAATATCTGAAGGAGGTAGCCGATTTAGGGATTGGAGAGATGCTGGATTCCCGTATCAGCAACCTCAAAAAGATTAAAGAGATCGATCCCGGTACGCTTACTACCTATATCAAGCCGCCGCCCAAAGATATTATCGATTCGGTGGTAAGGTATGCTGATGTAAGCCTGAATACGGAGCTCTCAACGCTGCATGCTCTGTCAAAAGAAGCGCAGAAACAGGATAAGATCCATAAGGTTATTATTATGATTGAGCTGGGGGATCTGCGCGAAGGAGTGATCCGTGAAAATCTGATCGACTTTTATGAGAAGGTATTTCAGCTGTCAAATATTGAAGTAATCGGCATCGGGGCGAACCTGAACTGCATGCATGGCGTAATGCCGGATGAGGATAAGCTCATTCAATTATCGCTGTATAAGCAGATTATTGAGCTACGCTTTAATAAAGAAATTCCGCTGGTATCGGGAGGCACTACGGTTACTATTCCTCTGCTGCTGCGGAACCAGCTGCCAAGCGGAGTAAATCACTTTCGAGTGGGAGAAGCCCTATTCTTTGGGAAAAATCTATTTACCGATGGCACTATCGAAGGGATGCACAATGATGTGATGGAACTGTATTCTCAAGTTATTGAGATAGCTGAAAAGCCCAAGGTGCCGAGTGGGGAGCTGGGTATGAATCCTCAGGGCGAAGTGGCTGATATTGATGAGGAAGAATATGGCAAGACATCCTATCGGGCTATCCTGGATATTGGGTATCTCGATATTGATCCCGATCATCTTATTAATGACGATGATGATTTTAAGATTGCCGATGCCAGCTCGGATATGCTTATCCTGGATGTGGGTGATAATGAGGCCGGATACGAAGTGGGTGATTTTATCCGTTTCCGCATGAAATATATGGGCGCATTGGGGATTATGAACTCTGACTACATCGATAAAATAGTCGAGGAGTAGTTAGAATATATCCGCTTGTAAATTTCGAAGCTGGATAATAGTTTGGAAAAGGATATTATCCTCTACTAACCAAGGTATATCTCTCCCATCAATACTTACGGAACTGCTATGAGTACATTTTCTGATTATAATTTTGCCAAAGTAATGGATTATCCCGACAACAGGGATGAGCTATTTGTATTTGATTTTACCAGGGGATATGATGCGGATTTGATCCGGTCAAAAGAGTGGGGGATTGGGAAATACAATGAAAAGCGCTCAAATATGTATATGGAATCGATGTTTGATAATGAGCGTAATATTCACATGGGAATTGATATTTGGACCCGATCGGGAGCACCGGTTTTTTCATTTTGGGAGGGGAAAGTTTGTTATATACAGAATAACGATCAGCCCGGGGATTACGGACCTACAATTGTAATTAAATACGAGCTGAATGATTCCTCTCTTTACGCTCTCTATGGACATTTGTCTAAAGAATCTCTCACGATGGTTTCGATTGGAGAAGAAATAAAAAAAGGACAAAAAATAGCCACACTTGGCAGTCAACAAGTAAACGGAGGGTGGGCGCCTCATCTTCATTTTCAACTTTCTGTTGAAGATCCCCAAGAAGCTGATATGCCGGGCGTTGTAGCCCCCGAAAACAGGGAAGAGACTTTGCAAAAATATCCGGATCCCCGAATAGTGCTGGGTGACTTATACTGAAATTGTAGTTTAATACCGAACACTATCGTTGCTCGAGAGTGCAACTCTCTCGCAACTGGGGGACTCTTAGTTTCAAACTCAGTTCTGAGGGAGTTGTACTCCCGAAGAACGATAGAAATAAAAGTATCAGAATATCTTATCCACCTGTAAAGGTACATCATCATAACCGGCATAATTGGCAGCACTGGAATATCGCCAGTGTGTCGGCTCATTTACATATCCCTTATGGACAGGATTATGATGTATATAATTTAACTTTTGCTTAAAAAAGTGTTCTGTTTCTAAACTAATAGGATGATAACCAGATTGCCAGACTTTATATTCTTGATCTTTATTAGATTTATTAGCGGTTTTCTTAAAAATTCGTAAAGCATTACTTTTTCCATGCGTTTTTAGCAAAGAACTTATTTCAGAGGAAGTATGACGTTTTAAATCTCTGAAGATATTTGGAATAGATTCAGGTTTACCAGCGGAAATAATTAAGTGCATGTGATTAAGCATTATTACATATGCGTGAATAGATAAATCTTTATTTCGTTGGCAGAATATCAGGCTGTTAATAATCAGAGAAAAATATTCAATTCTTGTAAAAACAGGATACCATTTTGTGATAGAGGTTGTACAAAAGTAATATTGGGTATCAGGATGAATTTTCCACGAACTCATGTTGGCTTTTTTTAAGTAAGACCATTCAATTTAGCCGATCCTTACAAATAAATTTTAATAGTAACTGCTATTGCTCGAGAGTACAACTCTCTCGCAACTTGTGAGGGAGTTTACTCCATACTTAACTTCTGTCCTCAGTTCCCTCAGTTCTGAGGGAGTTGTACTCCCGAAGAACCGAAGGGATAAAAGAAGCATTGGAAATTCTGCTTGAAAATCCACTAATTGTGCTTTGCACAAATTGTGATTTAGGAACATTCGGCATGCCTCTCAATTTCGATATAGAACCACTTTTACTTGAATTAAAAAAGTTACGTTATCAGCTGCATGCTGCGGCTGAGATATCGGGAGAGGAGCACCAAACAGCAGAAATCATCACAGATTTTTTGTTAGCTACCAATCCCGATGAGTTGCAGACCAATATTGGTGGTCATGGAATAACAGCAACTTATGATTCCAAAGAGGCCGGTCCACATCTGCTGATTCGCTGTGAACTTGATGGATTGCCAATATCGGATCAGATAAAAGCCGTTTACCAATCTAAAACAGAGGGCATCGGTCATAAATGTGGTCAC
Source organism: Fodinibius sp. (assembly GCF_034521915.1). Lineage (GTDB taxonomy): Bacteria > Bacteroidota > Rhodothermia > Balneolales > Balneolaceae > Fodinibius. Next base: position 186,255 of record NZ_JAXHLU010000001.1, on the reverse strand, counting down.
GACGGACACATGGCGATTGTTGGTGGTATGGCAAAATTACTTGGAAATAAGCGACCGAAAGCTGGAAAGGTGACACTGTTATTTCAGCCTGCCGAGGAGACCGGGGAAGGGGCACAGAGGGTGATTAAAGACTCGAAATTTAAGGATTTAGCCCCTGATTACTATTTTGCACTTCACAACTTACCGGGTTTTCCAAAGCACCAGGTTGTTGCTAAAAATGATACTTTTGCTGCCGCCTCGGTAGGATTGATTATTCGTTTTGACGGAGCAACAGCTCATGCAGCTCATCCCGAAGAGGGAAATAGCCCTGCGTTGGCAGTAGCACAAACGATACAGTCATTTTCGGCAGTACCACAGTTTCAGGTACCGTTGGAACAATCAGCAAAAGTAACCGTTATTCATGCTGTGCTGGGAGAACGTGCTTTTGGAACGTCACCGGGTCAGGGTACGGTAATGGCGACGCTGAGAACCTACGACGATGATTTGTTAGCAAAGCTAAAAGATCATTGTATCCAAATAGCAAAAGGGCATGCCGATACTTATAATCTTGGTCTTGATATTGAGTGGGTTGAGGAATTTCCTGCCACGGTGAATAATGATAAGGCAGTGCAAATTATTGAATCTGCTGCCGGGCAGGTCGGATCTGAAATTCATCATAAAAAAGAGCCGTTTAGCTGGTCGGAAGATTTTGGTCATTTTACTAAGGATCATAAGGGGGCAATGTTTGGATTAGGGGCAGGGGAGAATCATCCGGCGTTGCATGCTCAGACTTATGACTTTCCCGATGAAATTATAGTTACCGGCATTTCAATGTTCATGCAAATTATAAACGAAGCGATTGACAGATCATGAATAACGAGTTATATCCCTCATGGATTGAGTTAAGCAAGCAGGCTTTTGAGAAAAATATCGCCTTTTTAAAGGACTACATTGGTGAAGATGTAGTATTTAGCTCAGTTATAAAGGGAAATGCTTATGGACACGGTATTAGTCACTTTGTTCCAATGGCGGAGAAATGCGGTGTTCGTCACTTTTCTGTTTTCAGCTCAGATGAAGCACGTCAGGCTGCTCGCGCAAGTGCGGAGGAAGATACTCATATTATGATTATGGGGATGATTAATAACAGAGCACTGGGATGGGCCATTGAGCGCGACATCTCATTTTTTATTTTTGAATTGGATCGTCTGAAAAATGCCGTTAAGGAAGCAGATCGGATTGGAAAGCCGGCGCGGATCCATCTCCACCTTGAAACGGGCATGAATCGCCTGGGATTGGAGCGTGAACATTTTGAAGAGGCCGTTAGCATCATTAAAAACAATGGGAGACACCTGCAGATGGATGGATTATGTACCCATTTTGCCGGGGCCGAAAGTGTTGGAAATTTTGTGCGGATTAAAGAGCAGATCGAAAATTTTAAAGAATACCGTTCATGGTTTGAAGATCAGGGAATTGAAGCCAAACAACGCCACACCGCCTGTTCGGCCTCGGCACTAAATTATCCGGAAACAATTATGGATATGGTGCGCTTTGGAATTGCACAGTACGGCTTTTGGCCGAATCGGGAAACGTATATGAACTTCGTGAAGAAATATCCGGAAATTAATAAAGAGCATAAAGATCCACTCGAGCGCGTATTGAGTTGGAAAAGTCATGTTTTGAGCACGAAACAAGTTCCCGCCGGTGAATTTGTGGGATACGGAAATGTTTATCTTACCGGCCGAGATGAAACCATTGCTACTGTTCCCATAGGATATTCCCATGGGTTTGCTCGTAATTTGACGAACGTGGGAATTGTACTGGTGAATGGGAAACGAGCACCGGTGGCGGGATTGGTTAATATGAATTTGTTAACAGTGGATGTTACAGATATTCCTGATGTTAAAAAGGGGGATGAGGTCGTCATTATTGGTCATCAGGGAGAGCAGGAAATAACGGTTTCTTCTTTTAGTGAAATGCGAAATAATATGAATTATGAAGTGTTGGTACAGATACCGTCCCGTATTCCCCGAAGTACTGTGTAAGGATTATCAGCTGATAAAGTTACTAAGAGACTGAGTTATAAAATATCTTTTAGTTCCCATAGTTCCGAGGGAGTTGAATTAGTTCCGAGGGAGTTGCACTCCCGAAGGATCTTAGTTGTTCGAGAGTGCAACTCTCTCACAACTATATGTTAAAATCCTGATTAATGAGTATGAAATGGCGCAAGTTTATAACTTGTGCCATAATTGAGGCATAATATTGTACCTGTTCCAAGTTACAACCTTGAACCAGGGTGGAATTGTTCGCAAGCATTAATAAGGATAGTACTTTAGATGCTTCTTAAAAAACAACGGTGATGTCATTCTGAGGGAAGCGAAGCGGACTCGAAGGATCTCCTTGAAATAGGTTATAGGCTCTTAAGGAATAAGTTCTTCAGATGCTACGCGAATTGCAATTGGGAGATTCCTCGGCTACGCCTGCCCTTCGAAGCTTTCCTAATCCTTGGAGCTTTGAGGCAGCAGATAGCGGAGTAGGGCTCGGGATGACATTGCTTTTATTTCACTTTTGTTCCGAGGGAGTTGCACTCCCGAAGGAAAAGGTGCTTTATAATTAGTTGTTGTTCGAGAGTAGAATTCTCTCACAACTAATGCGCAACTCTTACACAACTATGTTGATTTTTCACAACGATGGATAGTTTCTGTTACCTGTTACTTTGTAACTTCGAAACTTATTTGCTTCGTCACTCAGTAACCTAATCACTTCAAAACCTAAATTCGTCGCTGTAAGATGCTTCCACTCAGCCAAAGATCACGCTGAATATACCTCCTGCTATGATAATAACTCTGCCGCTGTAATAGATAGTGGTCGAAAGGAAAGAACTTGTTATTTAATTGTGGTTGTACAAATCGAAAGCGGTATTCAGGATCTTCAAGATTATAGGAGTAGTACCAGGTGAGTGCTCTGAGCCGATCTCTGGTATAAAAAGGATTACCGAACATAACATATATCATGCCTCGGTCGGTTTTCCATCCCTCCTTAAAATTCGAATACATTTTGTTGGCCTGCTCAACCCGGGTATAATACAACTCAATTACGCGCCGTGTTTTTTGTTTATTACCAATGTTTTTTAACCAAAAGCGATCAATAACTCGTTTTAAGGAGTCTTTGTCAGAGATTTCCATTAAAGATTCGTATTGCTTAGAATCCATCAAATAGACCAGCGGACGGGCTAACTCATTGAGGTTTTGGACGGCAGGAAAGTTCGGGCTTTTTACACCGAAAGCTCGTCCGTTAAACTGATCTTCTTCATCCCCCTCCTTCTTTGTTGTGACTTCAAAGCGATAGTTCCCCCGATTTTGATTAGCAAATTTATACTCAACAAATACGCTGCTATAATCAGAAAGAACACGCCGTGTGGATTGAATTACCGTTTCGCGATCATAATCAATCCCCTTGTACTCAATGGATGATGGGCTGTAATTGTTGCGGGTCATTGATCGGGGAAGACCGGTGTCTGATCTGAATTCTACAAGGCGACTATCAATCGTCATCGGGCGTTCTGTTTGAGGACTAATTACCTGAAAGATAAATCGCAGTGAATCTACGCTGCTCTGTACGTCATAGCCGGTAATGGGAGCCCAATCCGTATCATCCTCTTTGCCATACATTTGTATAGTACTGATGGTAAACTCCCCCTCATCCGTTTCGGGAATAAAGGTTTCAGTGGTTTGGGTAAGCTTACGTTTGGAATTTAAATCTGTAACTGTGACTGATATCTGGTAATTGCTGGGAGATACCTGTTGCGAATAGTTAATCGTTATGGTTTCTCGGCTGCTCGTAATCTGCTCATTACTGCTGGAAACTGTTTTTGTAATGCGCTCGCTTTCAATGATATTTTCGCCATTATCCAAATCAACAATTTGAATATCTATTGCAATATTCGCTGAAAGGGAGTCATTTTGTTGGCTGTAAACCAGGCTTCCCTTAATAACTTCTGCAGTAATTTCTAATGTAGGTCCTTGTTCTTGATCAATAAAACCGAAAGCATTAATGCGTAATTCGGGATGTCCTACTTTATACGTATAATCCGACCCCTGTTGTGTAACATCAATTTTGCTGGAACTGCAGCTGAACAGAAATATTGATCCGGCGAATGTTAAGAAAAGTAAAAAAATTCGCAATGGTTTAATCATAATTGTATGATTGCGGATGAGTAAACTTAACTTTTTAAATATTTTTTCAATTTCATTAATTCAACTTAATAACAGCGGTAAGAAACACAAAATTTTTAGTTGATAAGTATCCGGGGAATTATTAACGTTGTTAGTGACTGGTTTTAGTAAATTACATTTCTTTGATACAGTACAAATTTACAGAAAATATATTAAACGTTTGGTATTTAAGGCTATTAGTTTTCAAAAGGTTGCTCTTTTATTCAAATTTTGAACAAGAAATTAAGATGTGTTGGTACACCAACATATCTTAACACCAATAAACTCCTTCCGATGTTGCTCTTTCTACAATGGCTATTACATAAAAGTTATTGTATCGGCGGCATTTGAGGGCTAATTATCTAATCAAAAACTATCTAATTATGAAGTTGAAGGTACTATCTCTATTAGTATGTGCTTTCGGTTTTCTGTTTGTCTCTTCGGCAGTTGCACAAGACGTTACCGTTTCTGGTACGGTTGTGGATGCTGCTGATGGCGAACCGCTTCCGGGAGTTACAGTTATGCTACAAGGTACAAACCGGGGAACCGCAACGGCTCCCGACGGTACGTACGAAATTAATGCTCCGTCCGATGGAGTGTTAAGATTCTCCTTTGTTGGTTACGTCCAGCAGGAGATCCCCATTAATGGGCGAACAACTATTGATGTTGAAATGAAAACCGATGTTGCCGAGTTGGGCGATATTGTTGTGACCGGTTATGGTCAGTATTCAAAACGAAACTTTACTGGATCGGTAGGGCAGGTAAGTTCTGACGATATTGAAGCTTCGCCTGTTACCTCTATTGACCAGGCACTTGAAGGTAATACTACCGGTATAAATATTTCTGCCTCAACCGGTACACCGGGTGCGGTACAGGACGTTAGTATTCGTGGAATTAGCTCCATTAATGCCGGTACTTCTCCGCTATATGTAATTGATGGTGTGCCCGTAGTAAGTGGTCAAAACACGACTTTTGATGATCCTGCTACCAGTTCGTTAGGTGTACTCTCGAGCTTGAGTCCTTCTGATATTGAATCTATCACGGTTCTGAAGGATGCCGCCTCTACTGCTCCCTATGGTGCGCGTGGTTCTAACGGTGTAATCGTTATTCAAACGAAAAGTGGCTCGGCATCGGATGTAACCTATTCGGTAAATGTACAGCGCGGTTTCAGTAATCGTGCGGTAGATGGACCCGGTGCAATGGGTGTTGAAGAATGGGATAGACTTTTTGTCGATTCTTACAATAACTTTGTCGGCGGTCAGGCCCTTAGCTATGGCGATGGAAGCTCAGGTTGGAATGGCGAAGGAAATGGTACCGACTGGGGCAATGTGGTAACCAATGAGAATGCTATTCACCAGGAGTACAGTCTTTCTGCACGAGGTGGAAACGAGCAAACAACTTTTTATGCCTCGGGTAATTTCTTTGATCAAGAAGGTGCACAAATTGGTACAAGTCTTGAACGGTATTCAGGGAAATTGAATATCTCTCACAAGCTCGATGATCGTGTAACACTCGACAACAACTTTACGGGGTCATTTGTAGAACAGGATGGTATCCTCGAGGGCGCCGGTTATTTCGGTAGTCCGGTTTTAGCTGAGTTCTTCATGCCACCCACAGGTCCTGCTTTTAACGAGGATGGAACTCCTAATATAGGAGCTATTGGTGCGAATATCTTTCAGCCAAATGGAACCAATATTTTTAATCCTGTTTATGTACAGAATAATGATATTGATCGTAAGCGTAATACGCGGATATTAAATAACACCAATCTGAATATTCAGATCATGGAGAATCTGTCATTCAATACAAACTTTGCCTTGGACTATATTATGACCGAGGAAAAGTATTATGACAATCCATTTTATGGTGATGCTCAAGACGTTCGCGGCTTGGTTAATGATATCGACAACCGGAACTTCAACTACGTTTGGAGAAATACGTTGAATTATGTATTCCAACCTATTGAAGATCACACCTTTGATGTGCGTGTAATTGCTGAGAGCCAGAAAAATCAAGCTCGTTATTTTGACGCTTGGGGTCAAGGTATTGCCGCAGACGGTCTCACTAACTTGAGTACTACTGCAACACCGCAAGGTGCATTGGGTACTACAAGAGATTGGTCGGTACAGTCATTTACTGGATTAGTAAACTATAGCTTTAATGACAAAGTACTAGCTGATGTCAGTATTCGACAGGAAGGGAACTCCCGTTTTTCTGAGGAGAAACGATGGGGTACTTTCTGGTCTGTTGGTTTAGGATATATCCTTACCGAGGAGCAATTCCTGCAGGATATTAACTGGTTAGACTTCCTGAAGTTTCGTACTTCGTACGGACTGACGGGTAATGCTTCTATTGATTTGAACAGCTATCAAACACTGGTAGGTTTTGGTAGCTATAACGATCAGCCAAATATTCAGCCTACTCAGCTTGGTAATCCTGATTTGACTTGGGAAAAAGCCAATTCACTGGATATTGCACTTGAGTTTGAGGTATTTGAACGCATAAGCGGTTCTGCGACCTTCTTCCGCAAGGATAGTCGTGATCTGCTGTTTGACGTTCCACTTTCCCGAACTACAGGTCATAACTCACAGGTTCAAAACTCTGGCGAACTTTACAATCAAGGTTTTGAATTTGAGCTGAATGCTGAGGTTATCAATACTGACAACTTTGGCTGGAACCTGGGTGGTAACTTTACCATCGTTAATAACGAGATTACCTCGTTGCCAACGGATGTAAATGGTGATCCACTTGAAATTACTACCAGTACACGATATCGTGCCGTCGAAGGCTACGAAGTGGATGCTTGGTACATGAAAGAATGGGCCGGTGTTGACCCCGATAACGGGGATCCGTTGTGGTACATGGACGACGGTAACGGCGGTCGTACAACGACAAACAATTATAACGCTGCTGATGAGTATTACCAGGGCGGAAATGCACAAGCCACCGAATTCGGTTCCATCAATACACGTATTGATGCATACGGATTTTATGCACAGGCTAGCATGTCGTTTGCCTTTGGGCACAAATTGTTTGATAACTGGGCGTATTATATGAGATCTGATGGTTTCGGTGCATTTAATGCTGTTTTCGGTCAGTATGCAGGACAATCCGATTACTGGACTCCTGACAATACGGATGCAGAAAATCCACGACCGGTATTGCTTAGAACCGATAATTCCAACGCAACTTCTTCTCGTTTCTTGTACGACGGAGATCACCTGCGTCTGAAATCATTGAATGTGGGATACAACATTCCTCCGCGACTGTTGGAGAACGTTGGTCTTACCTCGGCTACGGTCTATGTAAATGGTCGTAACCTCTGGACACACATGTTTGATGAAGATCTGGAGTACGATCCTGAGCAGAAAGCCAGTGGTTTTACATCGCTGTCAGCCCAGCCGATGAAGACATTCACCTTTGGAGTTAAAGCTAATTTCTAAACGTATTGATAATGAAGAATTACATTAAATATTTAGTTGTACTGCTATTTATAGCAGGATTCAGCAGTGGTTGTGAGGATTTCCTGACACCGGCTGTTGATCAGAATAAACCTACGGACAGTGCAGTACAGACTGTAGAAGACTTGGAATCCGTAGTGAACGGTTCCTATGATGATCTAAATCGTGTAGAACTGTATGGAAGGGACTTTTATGTCTCTGCAGAAGCCATGTCAGATAATGCATGGGCAAACAATAATTCTGGTCGTTTTATTGCACAAGATCAGTTTAACTTTACGGTTAACAGTGGTTATGCATTGGGCGTCTGGGATGTGTTCTATGAAACTATTGCAGGAGCTAATCTTGCAATAGGGGCGGACTTAGAATCGTCTACTGAAGTAGATCATCTCAAAGGTCAAGCCTATGCCATTCGTGCATTGTCTCACATGAATCTGTTGCTTGCCTTTGGTCAGCAATATGTTGCAGGTGGAGATCCCAGTAATGGAGTACCAATCAAAACGGAATACCTGACGGCCGATGAAGCAGAAGGTGATGATTTTATTCCATCACGTGATGCTGTTGCTGATGTTTGGGCCGCTGTTGAGTCAGATCTCAACACAGCAGTTTCTATGTTGGATGAATCATCTGATGTTGCAACTGAAATGGATTATTGGGCAGCACGTGCGCTGCAAACCCGTTATTACTTATATACGGGACAAAATGACGCGGTTATTCCAATTGCTGAGGATATCATCAATAACAGCGGTTATTCTATTACAGCAGCGGATGCTTTAGTAGAAACTTGGGAAACAGGTTCAGGCCCGAACTCACTCTTTGAGTTGGCTTTTACGTCAACCGATCGTTTGGGAACGGATAATATTGCTCGAATTTATCGTCCCACGAACTACGGTGATGTTCAAGTATCGAGTGATCTATACAATGCTCACCAAGCAGATGATGTTCGTTTGAACTTATATAACGCTGCAGGTGATCGTATGATGAGCAAATATTCAGATGTGCTTGGCACAGATAACGTACGCGTTATTCGTTATGCCGAAGTTGTTCTCAATTATGCAGAAGCTATCGCCGCTGGTGGTACTGGTGCTCAGGAGACAGCACTAGAAGCACTTAATCGGGTAGCTGACAATCGATATGATAACGGGTCACCATATACTGCTCCGGTTTCAGTAGATGATGTGCTTCTTGAGCGTCGTCTGGAGCTGGCTATGGAAGGGCACCGTCTGTATGATCTGCTGAGAACAGGAAGAGATATAGAAGTTGGCGATGCAAATTCAGCACGTACGCAGTTGATACCTGCTGATGACTATCGTGTTGCACTTCCGATTCCGGATGCTGAGATAAGAGCCAACTCAAATATTGAGCAGAACGAGGGATACAATAACTAATTTTCCTTCCGTTCATTAAACTTTTAAAAGCCGCCCTGTAAAAAGGGCGGCTTTTTTATTTGGGTGCTATGTTAGGTCGAATACTGTTTTGCGATTGGATGTATAATAAATTAGTTCCAATGGGGATGCACTATCGGGGAAAGAAGTTATAGATGAGGGGATATCTCTGGCCTAACGGTAGAGCAATCTTAAAGAGCGTTATTCAAAAAGAAGAAACTGACATTATGAGCCACAGAAGAGAACGTGGCAATTCCTTCAATCAAAGAAGCCCTGCCATGGTGAGCGACCATCCCCGAATGGAGTAAGTGCTTTTTAATATCGTTTGGGGATCGCCGCGGTCGCATAAATCACTCCCTCGCGATGACAGATTTGGAAGGGTGTGCCTTGACTTTGTTGATGGAGTGAATAAAATGATTGGAGTGTTAAAACTTTCAATGATTCCAATCCTTTGCTGGTTTGTTTAGCCTAATCAGCTGATAGTAATTTATTACCGCTTATCTCAAAATAATACTTTTTATCACACGGGCATTGATTTTAAACCTATTTTTGAAAAGATTGGCAGCAGCTTTGGGATCAGGGATACTCCCAAAACAATCTTACATTTAAAACCAGGGCTCCAGAAATAAATAATTACCCCACCTTTGTGGGGCTCTAACACAAGTTTACATATAAAAACCAGGGCAACTCATGTTGTCTGTTTGATGTAATCAGGCAGGCATTACGGTTTATGTATATCAATACATGGATCCGTTTAACTATAATGAAAAGTAAACGAGGTAGCCTATGTTAAAAAAGTTACTTTTAATAATAATAGCTTGTTTTGTTTGGAACTGTAGGCTTCACTGAAAGTTGACCGTTTAAAAGTAGATATAATTGACTACTGAGCCCGTCCCGTCTATAAGGGGAAAGCTCAATTATCTATTTAGCTTCAAGGGAGTTGTACTCCCTATAACTAAGGTACTACGAGAGTGCAAATCGCTCGTAACTAAAGAGTATAGCTCTTGTGGAATTATCTTTATGAGCTGATACAAAAATTTTCTATAAACTTCGTTGCATAATTGATCCGGACAGCCACAATTCAACTTGCTGGTATTGCAGTGTAAAGTACGATTGTGATCGTCTTAAGATATAATGATTGAATGGAAAATATTCGCTTTTATGCCTGGGCTCAAAGAAATAAAAGTTTCTTTCCGGATCAGAGCGGTTATATGAGTAAGACCAATACATTTCGTCTAATCGCTCATCAACATACCAGGGTGGACCTAAAAGAATATACATCATGCCCGGATCAGTTTTCCAACCCTCTTTAAAATTTGAAAACTGCTTGTTGGCTTCTTCTACCCGATTGTAAAATTTCTTAAGAACACTTTTGGTGCGACTTTTACTACCAATATTTTTAAGCCAAAATCGATCAACAGCAGCTTTTAGTGAGTCAGGATCATTAATAGCTATTAATTCCTCATACTCTTTCTCGCGCATTAAATAAACTAAGGGTTTAGCCAATTCTCGCGCCGATTTTATAGAGGGATAGTTTTTACTTTTGACTGCGAAATCACGGGCTTTATATGCTTCATCAGATTCCTCAGAAGAAATATTGGTCTGCACTTCGAATCGATAGTTACCGCGCCGTTGATTCCCAAAAGTAAATTCGATAAGTACATTTCCCCGCTCTATTAATTTACGCTGGGTAGATTGGATAACTTCTTCTTGGTTATAATCAATGCCCTTGTACTGTATGCTCGAAGGGCTGTAATCATTAAAGTGCATGGGTCGGGCGTACGAGGTATCCGATTCGAAGCGAAGCAGTTGTGAGTCTATTACCAGCGGTTTGCTGGAGTTATTATTAGTAACCTGGAATACAAATTTCAGTGAATCCACGCGGCCGGGCACATCATAAGTGGTAATGGGCGACCAAGACGGATTTTCTGAACTCATATTTTTTCCTTCCATCCGAATATTTGTGAGATTAGATATATTACTTTCGGGATTAGGAAGGTAGGTTTCAGCAGAGTGTGTGATTTTTTTATCCGAACTTTGATCAGTAAGAGTAAAATTAATGGTGTATCGTCCCGGCTCTACGTCAAGTGCCTCCTGAAAGGTATGAATCTGCTGGCTGTATACGATATTGGGATCTTCTTTTTCGATATCAATTTCATACTGTTTTGATCCGATAATATTATCAGGATTGGTTTGGTTAATAATTTGAACATCAATAGTAAGGTTAGCTATGTATTTGTCACCCTCTTTATTATAGATGAGGCTTCCCAAAACAATATCAGCTGCAATATCAATTTTAGGTTCTCCCTGATCGTCAATTAACCCGATGGCAGAAAAACGAACTTCGGGATATCCATCCCTGAAATTATAGTCTGATCCTCGCTCAATGTCGGGATTTATGGATTTGGCACATCCCATTAATCCTATACCAAGAATCAAAAGATATTTAAGGAACCACGTTTTTTGTATATATGAGTTCATAAAAAGATACAGTTAAAGGATATTGGAGAGACGTAATACAGTATCCGAATTTTAATATACCAATTGCTTAAAACTTTTAAAGTATTAGTTCTGTTTTTATAAAGAGTTGCCTATATCCGATAACGTTTATAGTTATAATTTCATACATTGAAATGTTTTTATACTAAACTATTATTTACGGCAAAACATTTCTCAGCGTATTTAGAAATATAAATTTTACAGTAAAAGAACATATTTAAATGAGTATTAGCGAACGACGAACAAAAATTGTTTGCACCCTTGGTCCCAGTAGTAACACAGAGGAAAAAATCGATAAGCTGGTGAGAAATGGGATGAATATTGCCCGGATTAACTTTTCTCACGGTACGCACGAAGAAAATGGCAAGGTCATCCAGAATGTAAGAAAAGTAGCTGATCGATATGGAGTGAGTCTCCCTGTTTTGGCGGACCTGCAGGGCCCAAAAATCCGGATTGGTACGATGAAAGATGGGGGACAGGAGGTAGAGTCCGGAGATTATGTTACGTTAACAACAGAAGAGATCGAGGGTACTTCAGAAACAATTCCTGTTGATTATGAGGGATTGATTAATGATGCTACAGAAGGAAATAGGCTGTTGATTGATGATGGATTACTTGAGCTCAAGGTGATCAAAAAAGATGAGTCATCATTAGTGGCACAGGTGGTCGTCGGCGGGTTGTTGAAATCTCGTAAAGGACTCAACTTGCCGGATGTAAATCTGTCGATGTCGTCGCTTACCGAAAAGGATATCGAAGATCTTGAATATGCAGTTTCACAAGATGTGGACTATGTGGCTATGTCGTTTGTTCGTTCTGCTGATGATATTCAGGAGGTTATTTCGAGGGTACGGGCTCAAGGCTCCAATGCCGGTATTGTTGCAAAGATCGAGAAGCCCGAAGCGGTAACGGTTATTGATGATATCATTGAGGAGTCCAGCGGTATTATGGTTGCCCGGGGTGATCTTGGTATAGAAATTGCCAGTGAGAGAGTTCCCATGGTGCAAAAAAATATTATTGATAAATGTCGCCAGGCGGGCAAGCCGGTTATTACGGCAACTCAAATGCTTGACTCAATGATTGAAAATCCCCGCCCAACTCGTGCTGAAAGCTCAGATGTAGCTAATGCCGTGCTCGATGGGACCGATGCGGTAATGCTTTCGGGCGAAACGGCTGCGGGAGATTATCCGGTGGAATCGGTTAAAACCATGGATAAAATTTGTGGTCTGGTTGAAAAAAATGCCGATCATATCTACAACAGTCTGGAGTATCGGAAACCTGAGTGGAAAGAGAAACAGGTGATTGAATCGCTGGCGTATTCTTGTGTGATGTTAGCCGAAAATGTGGATGCGAAGGTCATCAGTACGATTACCCATTCTGGCAGTACCGCCCGACGTATCGCTAAGTTCCGCCCGCGAGTACCTATTGTTGCATTTACTGAGAGTGATGAAGTACGTAAGCAGCTGGGAATGGTTTGGGGTGTACAACCCATAAAAATTGATGAAATATTTGATACCGACAAAAGTGTAAAATTGATGGAGGAACACCTTAAAAATCATGGATTGGTAAATAAAGGTGACCGTGCGATTATTGCTACGGGTATGCCAATCGCCAAAAAAGGACGTACGAATATGATTAAGGTGAGTACGATCGAATAATTAAAAATAAGTGATAAACCTTGAGGAAGTATCTTCTCTTACTGTTAACAGGGGTCTTTTTAGTGGGATGTGGGAGCTCCCTGAAAAGTTCTTGGAATAATTTTACGGCTTATTATAATACCTTTTATAATGCCCGCGAGAGTTTTAAGTCGGGATTAAAGAAAGTCAACAACCAGCCTCTAACTATTGATCCCTCTTCACCGGCTCGCATCCATCCCGCCCCCAATAAAGCCGGTTATAATGATTTTCAAAATGCGATTGATAAGGGGGCACAGGTGTTGCGTAAGTTTCCCGAGTCGAAATGGGTGGATGATGCCATTCTGTTGATTGGCAAATCAAATTATTATCGTCAGGAGTTTTATCCGGCCCTTCAAAAATTTGAAGAATTAATAAATGCCGGTTCGTCCCCCGAAATGATTTCACGTGCCATCATTTGGAAAAGCAGAACCCAACTTGATTTAAAGCAGTATACGGCTGGAGTAAGTTTTGTAGAATCTGAGCTCGAACAATACCCGTCAAAATGGCCTCGGAAGTATAGGGGGGAGATACAGGCCCTGGCCGGTCAGCACCACGTTATGTTGGAGAATTGGGGTGAAGCTGTTGATTATTTATTTGACGCCACATCAAACATTCAAAGTAAGTCACTGCTTGGCCGAACGTACTTTTTGCTTGGACAGGTATTGGAGCAGCAGGAACGATATGAAGAGGCTTTTAATGCTTTTGGAGAAGTTAAAAATAATTTCCCCGATTTTGATTATCTCTACTGGTCTCAATTTAAGCAGGCTGATATTGCCAGAAAGGCGACCCGATTTGATCTGGCTCTTGACATTTTTCAAACCTTACGGAAAGATGATAAAAATCTTGACCGTCGCGGCCGGCTTTTGTTTGAAATAGGCAGAACCTATGAGATGATGGGAGAGGCCGGAAAGGCCGAAAAAATGTTTAAAAATCTTTTGTATGGTACCGAAAGCCAGCAGCCACGTGACTTAAAAGCTGATATTTATTTTCGACTGGGTAAAATATATAGTGATCAATATAATCAGTACCAAGTTGCAGCTGCTTATTTCGACTCTTCCTCTACGATAAACAGTTCTTCACCAAATGGCAGTGATTCTGACAATCCGGCCGAATTAGCGGATACGTATGGTGAGTATACAGAACTGAAAAAATCAATAACCCGAGCGGATAGCTTGTTGAGGTTGGGCTCTCTTTCAGAACAGGAGCTAGACTCGGCATTGAATGCTATACGAGCGCAAATGCAACGGGAGCTGGAAAAGAATGAAGGAGAAGAATCAACCGTTTTTGCTAATACTGAAATCGCTGGAGTGGAGGACGCCGGCACGTCCGAGATACCCACCCAATATGGATATCTTAATTACAAAAATGCACAGTTTGTAAAACAATACAAAACGCAGTTTAGATTGCGTTGGGGGGATCGTCCACTTGTTGACAACTGGCGAAGAGCAGAAGCTATTAGAGGGGCGGAAAGACAAGAGGATTTTGAGGTGACTGATAATAACCAATCCGCAAATAGTTTGGATAATATAGAATCGGTTGTAGAGTTGAATCTCGAGGAAATACCCCGAACGGCAGAGCAAAAAAATCAGCTGAGAACGGTGAAAGCCAATGCCCAATATAAGTTGGGCAATTTGTTATTTCTGAATTTAAATATGCCCGATAGTGCACGGCATTATTTTCACAAGGTTCTTAAAAATGATATCGCCAAAGAGCTTCATCCTCCGGCGATGTATTCCCTTTTTGAAATATTTTCTACCGAAGATAATACTGATAGTCTTCAGTACTGGGGTAAAACTATTCAGGAAAAATATCCCCAAACACGGTATGCGCGGCGGGTCAAGGTTAGGATGGGAGATGGATCTGAGGGTACTTTTGAACAGGATACGACGAAAAAATTGATAAATCAGTATTATCGTCACTTGCAGGATACTACTTCTCAAAAGGCGGTAAAATTAAGAAAATTAGCGCTTGATAATCGTGACTCTGATCTGGCTCCACATATATTTTATCAATCAATCGAGGCTTACATTAATCGGGCTAAAGATAATAGTGATTTTGTTGATTCTACTGATAAACGTTCATTGACGGCTGATTCGAGCGATACGTCAAGGGTTGATTCGGCAACAACAGCAGCAATATTGAAAAAAAAGCTGGATTTTTCCGGCGCTTCCTGGGATAGCGTGCGATTTGCTATTCAGCAGTTTGATACTACTTTTCCAAATGCCAAACAGCAGAAAAGGGTAAATAAGTTGAGTAAATTGCTGCAAGAGCATCAATCCGGATCACAAGAAAATATCACCTGTAAAGATCTGGGAATTTCACTGAATGTAGAGCCGAGCATGGAATCGTTTTTGAAGCAGGTTACCTATCCAAAAAGATTAGAGGGGATGTCATTGTCTGGCAATGTAACGTATTCGTTTGTGGTGAGAGAGGATGGAAAAGTAAAGTCATATGAACTAATTTCACAAAAAACCTCGCTGGGTATAGAAGAGTCCTTTGAAGAAGCTTTTGATGATCATTTACAGTTTGCACCATTAGAGGCAGAGCAAGCTCCAGATGAAATTACCTGCCGGATATCTTTCCCGATCCGACGTTAATCGAATGCTTTTACCAGCTGATGGATAGATTTGATATTCAGTTCTTCTAATTCGCCTAACAGCTGACGGTTGATCGATTTTATAAGTCCGGGACCTTCATAAATTAGTCCGGTATACATTTGGAGTAAATCTGCTCCTGCTAACAACATTTTGAGGGCTGTACTAAAATTATCAATACCGCCTACGCCAATAATTGGTTTTTGCCCTTTGGTTGCCTCGCTTATCCATTCAACAATTTGAATGCTTTTATTAGCAATTGGTCGGCCACTTAGTCCGCCCCGACCAATATTATTGAGTTCAGCTTCACTTGTTTGTAGTCCATCACGGGATGCGGAAGTGTTGCATGCCACATATCCGTGGATGCGGTGATTTTCACATATTTCTAACAGCTGCAGCAATTGATCTTTGGTGAGATCGGAAGAGAATTTCACGGTTGTAGGCACTACACGAGCATCATCACGTATTTTTAGGGCTGATAGCAGTTCATCCAAAGCCGAGGGATCTTCAAATGTTTTCCCCTTTGCGGTATTGGGACATGATATGTTAACCGTAATATAGTCGGCTACTTTCTTGGCTTCTTTAAAGCTCTGCACATAGTCCTGAATTGCCGCATCCCCCATGATTTTGGGATCATGGGTTTTGGCAATATTAATCCCCAATGGAATGGATAGTTCTTTATTTTTCAATCGCTTAACAATAGTTTGGGCTCCGTCATTATTTAATCCCATTCTGTTGATAATTGCCCGATCTTTGGGCAAGCGAAAGGCACGGGGTCTGGGATTTCCGGTATTGGGATTGGCGGTAATGCTGCCCACTTCTACGAAGCCGAATCCCAGTGCCTCCATTATTTCGGGAATTTCTCCATTTTTGTCGAAACCTGCGGCAAGTCCAATAGGATTTCTAAATGTTAATCCCCATATTTGTTGACTTAATTTCGCAGATTGATAATTGTATAAACTCTTTGCCAAAGTTTTTAAGATACTACTATTTGAGGCAGTCTCAGCAAAGCGATGGATGGTAGAATGGGCTTGCTCGGCGTCAAGCTTAAATAAAAGTGATTTAACCAACGAATTATAAATCATAATATATGACGAGCGATATTTTGCTATCGCAAAGTAAAGAGCTTTTTTCTAAGAACGAAATTAAAACGATTAAATTCAGCTTCAATGCGTTTTACCTCTCTACAATCCGTTCGAGAGTATCTCGATAGCATCCCTAAATTTCAATCCAGGGGGGCTTCTGCAGCAAACTTTGATTTATCCCGTTTTCGTAATTTTTGCGATGCTATTGGTAACCCGCATGAAGAATTTGACTCAATTCATATCGGGGGTACAAATGGAAAGGGAAGCACATGCAATATATTGGCTTCTGTATTTCAAAAGGCAGGTTATAAGACCGGAGTGTACACCTCTCCGCACATCATTGCGTTTAATGAGCGTTTTCGTATCAATGGTGATGTTATTTCGAACGATGAACTTCTGGAGTTTTTTAATACGTATATAGATGATGTTGAAGCGTATACGTTGACCTATTTTGAGATAAGTACGGCCATTGCCTTTTGGTGGTTTGCGCGATCGAATGTGGATATCGCCTGCATTGAGGTAGGCCTTGGTGGTCGGTTAGATGCTACCAATATCATCGACCCGAAAATAAGTGTAATAACCAGTATTTCGCTGGATCATACCGATATTCTCGGGGATAGTATTACCGAAATCGCACGGGAAAAGGCAGGTATTTTAAAAGAAGGTCGTCCGGTAGTGATAGGGGATTTACCCATGCAAGCCCAAAACGAAATTGTTAAAATTGCCGAACAGAAAGCCTGTCCTTTTTATACAATTGATAATTTAAATCCGAAATACATAAAAACTGGGCATTACCAGTTAACGGTTGATGACAGGATGATTAATATTTCCAGTAATTTAACTTCGCCGATACAGGCAAAGAATGTGGCAATTGTTTGGCAAGTTTGTTCTGTACTTGGGGATAAGTATGGGAGTATAACAGAAGAGAACTTTATAAGTGGTCTTAAGCGTGTTAATACCGGTTTTGGGAGGTTTGAGCGACTTGTTGATGGTGAGCATTGGTACTTCGACGGCGGGCATAACCTGGAGGCCGTAAAGGTTTTAAAAGAATCAGTAAAAACTGTGGGCAATGTTGAGAATGCAACGTTGGTGCTCTCGTTGATGCAAGATAAAATTCGGGAGGAAGTGATGACAGAATTTTTAGAATTCAAAAATATCTATTATTATTCCCTAGGCCTTGAACGGGCAGCAACTTTTGACGATATTAAAGAATGGTTGCCCAAGGCAAATCCCTTTCCTGCTTCTGATGAAGATCGAAAAAAAATAATGCAAGACGATTTTGATTCAGAATTAGTAATTTTTTCAGGAAGTTTTTACTTTTATGAAACAGTTCGGGACTGGGTTTCAACTTTTGTTTTAAACCAATAACTCATATCTACCTGAATTTGCTCCCTTATTACAGCGTAGATCTATTCTCTATAGCTTCTGACAAAAGATTATAGGATCATTTTATTCATCGTAACCCATTTTCATATTTAAAAATAGATAGAAGAAGATTATGTCGGATTACCAAACCGATGGAGTTTCTCTTGAAGAAATAGATACTCTTCAGGAAAAAACAGTTAAGGAACTTCGTTATTTAGCCCGTGAACAGGGATTAAGTTCGGTATCAGACTTGCGCAAGCAAGAACTGATTAATCGTATTACACAATCAGTTCGTGACAAAGCAAGAGCTCGAGGAGAGTTGGATGAAGATGGTAGTGACCATCAGTCCAATAATAATGGCAGTCGTAGTAACTCCGGACGTTCCGACAATAATCGAAGCACGAAAAAGAAGAAAAAAAGTGTACATGAAATTCTGCCTGAATCGGATGCCCCCACGCTTGATGAACGGCTGGCTGAAATTCAGCCCGAATTAGGTCCATATCTGATACAGGAGGGAACGCTGGAAATTCTGCCTGATGGATACGGTTTTTTGCGGTCGGTGAATTATAATTACAAGGCCAGTCCCGATGATATTTATGTATCACCTTCTCAGATAAAGCGTTTTCGACTTAAACAGGGTGATTGCGTGATTGGAATTATCCGTCCGCCTAAAGTCGGAGAACGGTATTTTGCTCTTCTGCGCGTAGATGGGGTGAATGGTAAAATTCCTCATGACATGGATAACCGTGAGGATTTTGTAGATCTTATGCCTATTTATCCCGAAGACCGACTTAAACTGGAGCATAAACCAACAGAATATACTACCCGTGCTCTGGATCTGTTTACGCCGATAGGAAAGGGACAGCGTGGCCTTATCGTTGCACAACCTAAAACAGGTAAAACGACCATTCTGCGTAATATCGCAAATGCTGTCAATGAGAATAATCCCGAGACGAAGATCATTATTCTGCTTATTGACGAGCGTCCTGAGGAAGTAACCGAAATGGAACGCAATGTTGAAAATGCAGAGGTAGTAGCGTCTACGTTTGATGAAAAACCGGAAAATCATATTGGCCTTTCTGAGATTGTTTTTGAGAAAAGTAAACGTCTTGTAGAAAGTGGGCACGATGTATTAGTATTGTTGGATTCTATTACTCGATTGGCGCGTGCATATAATATTTGTCAGCCGTCGTCCGGACGAACAATGTCGGGCGGTATAGATTCAGAAGCGCTAAAAGCGCCCCGTCAGCTTTTTAGCTCAGCCCGTAATATTGAGAATGGCGGCAGTCTTTCTATTCTTGCTACAGCGCTGGTTCAGACCGGTTCTCGTATGGATGATCTTATTTTCGAGGAGTTCAAAGGGACCGGTAACATGGAAATTGTGCTTGACCGTAATCTTTCTGAGCGCAGAATTTATCCGGCGATGGATATCTTTAAAAGCGGAACGCGACGCGAAGAGCTTATTGTCCCGGAATCAGAGCATGAAAAAGTGGTACTCTTACGACGTTATCTAAATCGCATGAATAGTTTTGAAGCGATGGAATTTGTCCTCGATAAGATGAAGGGGACCAAAGATAATGAAGAGTTCTTGCTCTCCATGAATAAATAGTCAACCTTGTTAGGGTAGCTGTTTAGCTAAAACATATTTTTTGTCGTCATCTTTAAATAGATGACCTGCTTGTCCATTTCCAGAGTGATAGAAAAGTAATAAGGCTTTTTCGTCACAGGCTTTTTGCAGAAGCCGGACTTTCTTTTTCTTGGCTTCGAGAGGATAGATATCTGCTCTTTCCATGGCGTACTCATTAAGCTGATATTCGGTCGGTAATAAATCTCCCATATAGTAGGCCTTCTCTCCATCGCTTTCAAGGATCACAATTTGATGTCCGGGCGTATGTCCTCCTGTTTTAACGACTGTAATACCGTTCATAATCTCTGTTTTATTACCGGATAAAAAGGTAACTCGCTCATCACTGACCAATCGGTAAAAATCGTCCAGGCGATACCGTTCGCAGTACGATAGTTGCTGTCCTTTACTCTGTTCAAGTGCGAAGTCCCATTCCTGCTGGTGGACATAGTATGTGGCATTTGGGAAAGTAGGCTGCGTTTTGGCTTCTGCATCTGTAAAGGAGGAGCCGGCGGCGTGATCGTAATGCAAATGAGTTAGAATCACGTGGGTGATATCTTTGGGGGTTAGCCCAAAGATACGCAGGTTGGTGCATACGTTGGAAACATCTGTATATTGGCTGCCTGCATCTAATCCCCAGCCAAGACCGGTATCGAGTAATATATTTTGGCCTCCCGATTGTACTAAAACGGGATTGATCCCAACCATAACAGCATTGCTATCGCTGGGATATTTGGGGGTTGAGCCCGAGTGTGCAGTTCTTTTAGATCGGTTGATGTGTCCATCTTCAAAAAGCTCGAAGTGCCCTTCGCTTAACACTTCTACCGTAAAAGAACCTATATTCATATCGGTTATTTATTGAATGCTGATTTCGTATGGGAATAATGTTAATGCATCGCGACGTTTGAGAACAGAAAACTGCTGTTCCACAGTTTGTATTTCGTTAGATAAGAACCAGCTGCTGGGTAACAGGGCTTTGGCTTGAGTAGCTGCAGAACCCATAAACAATTCATAGATTGATTTCGGTTTGGGGAATTTGGCAATTTTATAATCACTTAATTCGGCTTTTTCTGCTGCTATGCTCAGTGCTTTTTCGAGGCCGCCCAACTCATCTACCAGACCATTTTCATGGGCATCAGCCCCAACCCAGACGCGCCCCTGGGCAAGTTCGTCCATCTGATCAACTTCCATATTTCGTCCTTTAGCCGCTTTGGTGATAAAAGTTTGGTAGAAATTGTCGATATACTGTTGAAATGCTTTCTCCTCAGATGAGGTGAATTCCCGGGTTGGAAGCAGCCAATCAGCGTGTTCGTGTGTCTTTACCTCATCAAAGGTAATACCCAGCTTGTCATTCATTAATTGCTTGGTATTAAACTTGGTGCCAAAAACGCCGATGGATCCTGTAATAGTTGTTGGTTCTGCAACAATAGAATCGCCGGCCATGGCTATATAATATCCGCCTGAAGCAGCAACGCCGCCCATCGAAACAATGACTGGTATATCTTTCTTGGTTTCTTGCATCATGCGCCAGATTGCATCAGAAGTACTGCCGGAACCGCCCGGGCTGTTGATACGCAATACTAATGCTTTAATATTGTCATCCTCTCGAATTTCTTCGAGCTGCTCCTCAATAAAATCAACAGTAATCTGAGGCTGATTGTTGAATGGGGAGTTGGAACCCACATCCGGCATAATAGGTCCATCGGCATATACTACTGCAATTTTATCTGAAGTTGATGGAGTAGAAAGCCCGGCTGAGGATGGGGTAACTTTTGAATAGCGATTAAAGTCTACCGTTTTGATAGAAGCACTTTCGTCGAGGCCTATTCTTGTTTTCATATGTGCAACTAATTCATCGGTATAGACCAGAGAGTCTATCAGCTGATTTTCAAAACCGAACTGGGTAGTCAAGTTAGGCTGACCATTTAACAGTTGATTCAGCTCTTTGATAGAATGGCCGGTCTTATTGCTAACCGCATCCAGAAAGGTACTGCTTGTTTGATTTAAGATTTGGGTTAGCTGATATTCGTTTTCATCGGATAGATCTTTTCTGTAAAAAGGTTCAACGGCGCCCTTGTATTTACCGTGGCGAATGACTTCTGCATCTATCCCCAGTTTTTCAAACATCCCATCGAAGAATGTAACTTGGCTGAAAAATCCATCAAATTCGAAAAATGTTTCCGGCGGAGCAAAAACAGAGTCGGCCGCTGTTGCCAAGTAATACCCTTTTTCGTTATAACCGAGATCGTTGGTACTGGCATAGATGAACTTGTCAGAGCTGTCGCGAAAAGCACTTATAAGCCGGTGCGCCTCTTGAAGATTTGCCCAGCTTTCGCTCATAAAATCAATCTCAAGCCAAATGCCTTCGATATTATCATGAACTTGAGCTTTGGACAAATTTTCTTTCAATGTTTCCAGGGAGACCTTATCATTGTTTGACTGGTTCAAGAGTTCATCCAGTGGGTTTTGTGAATCCTGGCTGGGTAACGTCCCGCGAAGAGAAATTTTTAGCACGGAATTACTCTGGATGTATGGTTCCGGTTCCTGCGAACTTGTTGAAATAGTGATAATGCCAACAAAGAAAATAAGCAGCAGTGCGATAAGGGTACCCAGCGTAGCGGCAATAAGTGTTTTGAAGAAGTTCATAAAATTAAACCAAGTATGTTGTTTCAGAATTAATTGCGGTGATGAATTGTTAAAAACCTTGTACGTTAAATTTTGAAGTATGTTATCAAAAGTGAGTGTTATAAACAATGTCTAAACAAGATGTTATAATTATAGGTTCAGGTCATAACGGCTTGGTTACCGGTTGCTATTTGGCCAAAGAAGGCTATTCTGTTACAGTGATTGAACGTCAAGATCAACTGGGAGGGGCGGTGAGTACCGAGACGATGTTCAAGTCAGATAAATACCCGCAGGGTTTTCGGATGGATGTAGGGTTCTTCTGTTCATATTATGATTCATCAGACCGGGATTTTGGAAGAGCTTGAGCTGGAGAAGTATGGGTTGGATTACATTGAAATGGATCCAATTATGTCGTACCCGGTACCGGAGGGAAAGGGCGTTATTCATTTTTTTAAGGATTTGGAACGCACCTTGGATTCTATTGCCAAAGTGGCTCCCGAAGATGTCGAAAACTATCGTAATTTTGTGGAATTCTGGGGACGCATTAACAAGGGGGTTTTAAAAGCATTTATGGTTCCGCCCAGCGGAAAGAATATTATTACCGAAGTTGCCAAGGGACAGATACGTGATGGCGGAATGTTCGAAAAAGGAAAGCAGCTTGATGGCCTCCAGAAAATACTGAGCAGTTATGGGAAAGTCGTTGATGATGCGTTCGAAAATCCGCATATGAAGGCGGCTTTAATATGGTTTGCGGCACAGTCGGGCCCAACGCCTGATCATCCCGCTACGGGCGATTTTGCCGGTTGGCAGTCGATGTTACACCAGAGTGGAGCTAAGCATCCGCGCGGCGGCAGCGGAATGTTAACACAGGCGATGGCCCGATTTATTGAAGCGCACGATGGAGAGATTATTACCGGATCACCTGTTGAAAATATTATTATTGAAGATGGAAAGGCACTGGGAGTTTTGGCAGAAGGAGAGGAATACCGGGCTGATACTATTATCTCAAATGCGCACGTGCAAACGACCATGATGAAATTGGTAGGGCGTGATCATCTTCCAAGTTCTACCTATGAAAAAGTGGAAAATATAAACGTGGGCAATGGTTTTGGAATGGTCATCCGTTGTGCGGTGGAGGAACTGCCCCGTTATTCGGCTTGTCCTGATGATACTTTTATCCATAACGGAATGCAGCTTCTGGCGCCTTCGGTTCAGTATATGAATGATGCAATTGGTGATTACCTACAGAAAAAGCCACCGGGGGATCCGGCTGTGTTGGCAATGACGTTTTCACAAATTGATCCTGATGTGGCACCGAGCGGAGGACATACCCTTTTTGCGTGGGCACAGTGGCATCCATATGAACTGGAGAATGGCTTGCATTGGGATGATATCAGGGAACGGGAAGCCCAAAAAATATATGATGTGGTAACGCGCTATGCGCCGAATATGGAAGACAAGCTCATAGATTGGTATATACAGTCGCCACTTGATATTGAACGAAAGCATGGGTTATTGCGCGGAAATGTAATGCATGTGGAGATGAGTTTTGATCAAATGTTTATGTTTCGTCCCATTCCCGAGATGAGCGAGTATAAAACGCCCATTGAAAACTTGTATTTATCATCGGCATCGTGTCATCCGGGTGGAGGTGTTTTTGGGGCAGCAGGATATAATGCTGCAAACGTAATTTTAAAAGAGAAAAAGAAATCCTGGTTCAATTTTTAATAGTACCGTTTTTATGATTCAGAAATCGAATGCCACAGTTGAAGTTAATCTTGCTAAGCTTAAAAAAAATTTGCAGGCACTTCGATCATATTTAGATGAAGATACTCGGGTGATGTCTGTGGTAAAAGCGGATGCCTATGGCCATGGCGCCGTAGAGGTAGCCAGTACTTTGGAACCTATGGTAGAAGCTTTTGCCGTAAATGATATTCACGAAGGGATTGAGCTGCGAAAGCAAGATATCACAAAGCCTATTCTGGTTTTTGAAGTTCCGCAGAAAACGACCGCATCACAATACAGGGTACATAATTTAACGGCCACGGTGAGTGCCAAAGAACATTTTGACTGGCTTCCCAATGGAACTTCGTATCACCTCAATTTTGATACCGGTATGGGTCGTTTGGGATTTTCCCCTGAAGAGTCGGAACGGGTTCTATCGTTGATGGAGGAAAATCAGAATTTATTTTGTACCGGACTCTATAGCCACTTTGCAACAGCTGATAGTCCGGAATCGGATTTTGTTACGGAACAGCATCATTTGTTCACAAAAATTCGAGAGCAATTTCCTGGCAAACTATCAGCCCATGTTGCAAACACCGGTGCTACTGCTTTTTATTCAAGTGAGCAGTTTGATATGGTTCGTCTGGGTATTGGACTCTATGGTTATGCACCGGGCAAAACGAATATTGAAGGAATCAAACCTATACTTCAATGGAAGTCAAATCTCGTTCAAATAAAGCCTATTATTGAAGAAAGCCCAGTTAGTTATGGAGCGACATGGCAGGCTCCTTCAGACGGAAATTTGGGTGTCATTCCCGTGGGTTATGATGACGGTCTCAAACGAAGTTTATCAGAAGAGCTTACGGTACGGATAGGCGGGGAGAAATATCCACTGGTAGGTAATATAACCATGAACTACAGCATGGTTTTTCTGGGTGATGATAAATATAAGCCTGGAACCTCGGTTGAATTGCTTTATGCCGAAAGTGATGCGCGGGATTGGGCATCAAAAATTGATACGATACCCTACGAAATATTAACGAGTATCAATCCCAAGATTCCCAGGGAATATATTTTATAAAGATATGAGCTGTTATTGAATACCAGTCAGTTCTACGTCGTAACGAAGGGTTTCATCTCTTAGATCCATACCATTTACTCCTGGTCGGCTATCACTGTATCCTAATGACGGAGGAACAATAATAACTCTTTTTTCTCCTTCCTTCATTCCTAACAGGCCACGTCGGAATCCCTCGATTTGTGCTGCCTGTTGTTGTGTAGAATTCGGAGTCAGGTTTGTGATAATTGCAGAAGAGCGAGTGCTGTCCACATAAGTACTTTCAAAAATTTCTCCCTCACCTGTTCCACCATCAAAAATTCGCCCTGTATACTTTAAACTGATTTGATCACGAGGAGTAACGGTGCAAAACTCCTCTTCACCGCTTGGGCACACTCCCTCTTCGATGACATAAATTTCGACCCCACCCTCTTTGGTATACGTGGTATCTGCATTTGACATGTTATAGGGTTCGGGTACATTACTAAAGTCCGGTCCGGTTGGGCGGTTATTCTCATCGCTACAGCCCTGAATAATAAGTACTGAAGAAAAGAGTAATGCAACCAGCAGAAAAGGTAATTTTTTTATAAATCTCATTGATTTGGTACTAATTAAAATCTGATTTTAATGAGGTAGTTATAAATTTCTATCTATGTTTAATTTAATAGCGTTAAAGGTAACGTATTTACAGTGCACGGGAAAACAAAATTTTTAAGTCTCTAGCCATCACTAAACGCTTTTTCCAGCTCTTTGTTGCGTTTGCGAACTCCTAATTTGCTGATCCAAATAGAAAGCTGGAAAAGCAATACCAAAGGAATTGCAATAAGCACTTGTGAGACCGGATCAGGGGGCGTCAAAAAAGCTGAGAGAACGAAACAGGTAATGATCGCATGTCGCCGGTATTGTTTTAAAAATTCGGGGGTCAGTAATCCGAATTTGGAAAAGAAATAGCTCAACACCGGCAGTTGAAAGATAATACCGCATGAGAGCACCCACATTGTAAGCGAGCTAAAATATTCGTTGATATCAAAATCGTTGTGGATGGCATCAGATATTTGAAATTGGCTGAAAAACTGAAGGGCAAAGGGAACAAGAATAAAGTATCCGAAAGCAACGCCTAACAGAAAAAAGAAGGTAATGAAAGCACTGTGACCAAAAGATTTCCATTTTTCCGATTTTTCCATGGCCGGCTCTATAAACGACCATAGCTGATAAAATAGGATGGGAGAACCCAAAATACCTCCAAAGACGATCAGGGTACCCCAGTAGGTAAAAAATTGCCCGGGTAGTTTTCTGCTTTGGATGGTGAGATCGATGGCATCAATGCCAAGAAGCTGATACACGAAAAAATTAGAATGGGTAGGTCCCAGCATAACTTCAGAAACAAGAAAATCCCCAATGAAAAAAGCGATAATCATACCTATGCCAATTCCACCAAGCCCCTTAATGAGTCGCCAACGAAGTTCCTCGAGATGATCTAAAAACGACATGTTGGCGGTTCGATCTTTGGGCTTCTTTGCTTCGGGTAAATCCTCGGTCATTATTTGTCGTTCTTCATTCATAAAAGGATATGGGACAAATACTAAGCTGTTACGAAATCATAAAGAGGAAATGCCTTGCAGAGCTCAGAAACTTGGCCTCTCACTTCACTTATCACAGATTCATTTTCCGGATCTTGCAGTACCTTATCGATCAGCTTAGCAATTGTTTTAAACTCGTCGGTTCCAAATCCACGGGTGGTCATAGCCGGTGATCCAATACGGATACCCGAAGTTACAAACGGACTTTCGGTATCAAAGGGGACCATATTTTTATTGAGGGTTATATTAGCTTTGTCCAGTGCTTCTTCAGCAACTTTACCGGTTAAGCCTTTATTGCGCAAGTCGACAAGTATTAGATGATTGTCGGTACCGTTGCTTACCAAGTTGTAGTTCATCTCCATAAACGCATCTCCCATTTCTTTGGCATTCGCTTGTACCTTCTTTTGATATGATTTAAAATCGTCTTGCAGCGCTTCTTTAAAAGAAACAGCTTTTGATGCTATAACATGCATGAGCGGACCACCTTGCGTTCCCGGGAATACGCCGGAATCGAGTATCTCACTCCAGTTTTTTGTCCGTCCGGATTTGCGAGCAGTGACACCGAGTGTATTTTCTCCATCTTCTCCAAGCAAGATCATGCCGCCGCGCGGACCGCGCAATGTTTTGTGGGTAGTTGTGGTAACTACGTGGCAGTGGGGTAGAGGATCATTCAGTAAGCCCGCAGCGATGAGTCCGGCAGTGTGCGCCATATCCATCCACAGGTAGGCTCCGACTTCATCAGCAATTTCGCGAAATGCTTTGTAATCAAAATCGCGGGGATAAGCTGAGGCCCCGATAGAAATAAGCTTTGGCTGTATTTCTTTGGCCTTTTTGCGGACTTCTTCTAAATCTATACGGCCGGTTTCTTTATCTACCCCGTAGAATTCAGAGTTATACAATATTCCGGAAAAATTGACGGGCGATCCATGTGTTAAATGTCCGCCGTGCGAGAGATCAAGACCCAACAGTGTTTCGCCGGGTTTCATAAAAGTGAGATAGACTGCGGCATTTGCCTGGGCTCCCGAGTGGGGCTGAACATTTACCCAGGAGGCTCCAAAAAGTTTTTTGGCTCGTTCGCGGGCAAGCTCTTCAACTTTATCTACCACTTCGCAGCCGCCGTAATATCGTTTGCCGGGCAATCCCTCAGCATACTTATTTGTTAGTGTAGACCCCATTGCTTCCATGACGGCACGTGAAGCAAAGTTTTCAGATGCAATGAGTTCTAAATTATCATTTTGCCGTTCTTTTTCTTCGGCTAAAAGTTGATATATATCAGAATCTTGATCGGATAGAGGTTGCATAAATGTTACTCTTTATCGGTTAGATCGTGAATTTTATTAACGCGACGTTCGTGGCGGCCGCCGTCAAAATCGGTATTAAGCCAGATCTCGACAATTTTTTTTAAGTCCTCTTCACTAAGTTCTCGACCCGGCAGGCATAAAATATTTGCGTTGTTATGCTGTCGAGTCATTTTTGCAGATTTATCATCATATACCAGTGCGGCGCGAACGTTTCTATATTTATTCGCAGTCATGCACATTCCCTGTCCACTTCCGCAAATAAGAATCCCTTTTTCGTGCTCACCGTCATTAACTTTCTCAGCTACTTGTACAGCAAAATCGGGATAATCAACTGACTCATCAGAGTGAGTGCCAAAATCAACAGGCATGTGATCCATTTCTTCGAGCCATAGTTTTAACTTTTTCTTTGGCCTCAAAACCGGCATGATCGCTGGCTATAGGAATGATCATAATTACAGGAGATTTGCTTGAATTATAAGTTGGTTAAATATCCGTAAATTACGCCTTATTAAAAAGGGATCGTGCATAATATATTTGCTTTCATTCGAACTGAACGCACTACAATGTTATCGCCCGCTGGTGAGGGCATATATTAAGATATTTGTACCCATTTGAAGAGCCTTTTCTCTGATTGCAGCAGGATCATTATGTACCTCGGGATTTGTCCAGCCATCCCCTAAATTCGTTTCATACGTATAGAATACAGCAAGCCTGCCTTCCAAAAAAATGCCAAATCCCTGCGGCGGTTTGCCATCGTGTTCATGTATTTTGGGGAGTCCTTCGGGAAATTCGAATACTTGATGGTAGATCGGATGGTCAAAAGGGAGCTCGACTAACTCCTCGTTGGGAAATACTTTGTCGATCATTTTTTGAAAATGTTTATCCAGTCCGTAATCATCATCAACGTAAAGAAAACCGCCGTTTTGCAGATATGTTCGCAGATTTGAGGCTTCGGCCTGGTTTATGGTGATGGTACCGTGGCCGGTTAAAAACGCAAAAGGATAATTAAATAGATCAGGACTGCCAATATCAACATCGTCATATTCCGGATTTATTGCGATAGGGACCTGTTGTCTTGCAAATTCAGCCAGGTTCTGTAACGCTGACGGATCGTTATACCAATCGCCGCCTCCACGGTATTGAATACGGGCTAATTTAAAGGAATCGGAATCCTGAGCTTTTACAGGCAGGGCAAAACCAGCTGCCAACACGAATATTATTATGTATTTAAAAATGTGTGAATACATCAGCGGTAGATTATGGTCGAGCAATAAAAGTGCCATTGGTATCACTGGCCATGCTTCCAAAAATACCAATTCCGCCGTTTACATTATAACGGATATTCTGAATTTCGCCGGGCGATAAAGTTGTGCCTCCAGATTGCGTATCATGGGATCGGAGAAAGTCATAGAGATTATCATCTATGGCATTCACAATTATATTATTGGAACCGTAAAATGCAACGGCCAGCCAGGGTAATCGCAGGGTGATGGTGCCGTCGGAATTTTGTTCAAAATTGCCCTCATTTACAATACCCGATGAGTTAACGTAGTACTCCTCAATATCGGTTTCTTCATCTTCCACTTGATCAGCATAAAAGGGCGTTAAATTATTGGGGTTTGGGTCCAATGTATTAATAGTAAAAATAAAATAAGTTTGGCGATCAGTTATATATGAGCTGGGAGTGGTTGTGAGTTCAACTTGCTGTGGGCCCTGATATATATAGGCAGGTTCCAGTTCATTTACGGTTTCAAAGTTACCGGGGACATATGTAGTGGCAGAAATTTCATCCCCATTTTGTGTAGTTACATGCAGGCGATACAGTTGTGCGGCCTGTACAGTAATATTATTAATAGGAGTGTAAATACCGGGCTGCTGTTCTTGGTAGGAGTACTCTTCGACGACAGAGCTGTCAGGATCTAAGCGCTGAATTTTTACCGTTGCACCGGTTATGGCATTATCCTCAAATTGATAAGTCTCATCGATTGGATTTGTGGTAGAAAGTCGAACTTGCTGAAGATTACCGTTAGCAATTAAATACGATTCTACGACATAGTATTCCTGGTATTTATCTTGCTCGTAAAGTTCGCAGCCTGACAAGATAGCCAAGGAAGTTATTATTGCTAATAATTTTTTCATGGTTAAAAATCGACGGTGTATGAAATGGTTGGTAAAATGGGAAGCAGCTTTATTGCTTCGCGCTCCGCTGGATTTTCATCCAAATTATAATTGTAAAACCAAACATTGCGACGAGAGTAGGCATTTATAATTTGAAATTGCCATTCCGCTTCTCCCATCCCAAAAAAAGTGCCCTTACGACTAAAGCTAAAATCCAGCCTGTTGTAGTCGGGTAGTCGTGATGCATTAACACGCCCGACTATCAGCTGGTCGAAGCTGAGTCCGGAAGTTGGAACATCAAAAGCGGTTGTGCGTCCCAGTGGTTTGGTATAGGCTTGTCCGGTGGCATAATTAAAGGTTATCGTTGTTGACCACCGTGAGCTAATATCGTATTGTAAAACAATGTTGAGATCATGGATGCGATCATATTTCGGTGGATAGTATCGGGCGGTACCTTGATTCGAAATTGGATCGTTAAAGTTGGGAAACTTTCGTCGTGTTACGCTAAAAGTGTATCCGGCAAATCCTGTTAATCGGCCAACCTGTCGTTCAAAGTAAAGTTCTGCTCCATATGCATATCCATCTCCAAAACGGAAAATCTCTTTGTACGGTAATCCGGCTTGATCCGAAATAAAAGGATCGAGTTCAAAAAGATCATGCATCGAACGATAGTAGAGTTCAAGGTCCAGACCGTAGCCCTCCCATGGAATTGTTTTTGCTCCTACCACATATTGATTACCATAAGCGGGAGGAACGCCGTCGTCAGTGGTGAGCCAGACATCAAAACCGGTAAAGGCTTCGTTGGAAATCAGCGTCAAAAACTGATTGTAACGTCCATAAGCTCCCTGCAGGCGGATACGATCGGTAGGACGATATTCCAGCGACATGCGGGGTTCCAGCCGCAGGTATTGCCCTTCACTAAATCCGGCTACTCGCAATCCGGGAGTAGCAATCCACTGGTCTGTTATATCCCATTTATCCTGAATATACCATGAACCGTACTGTGATTGGATACGCGAGCTAAATGTATCTTCACCATCAAAACTGTCTTGTAGTTTTAAGGTCATATTTCCCATCCAAAAGCCGGTAGAAATTTCATGATTGTCGTTGGGCAAGTATTCGATATCTCCCTTGAGCGAGAAATCGTAGATATTATTAGAGCGATCGATGGGCGTTGAAGCAATATTTATGGAGGGGTAGTTAAAATATCGTGATCCGGTTAGGGTAAAGTTCGAGAATACCTTGCCAGAAAAAATATGGGTCCAGGTTGAGCTGAGTGTCTGATTGCCATAATTGAGGTCAATGCCTGCATCGGTGGCGAAGGGGAATTCAAGGTTATCGGTTCCGGCGTAAAAGGCCAGTGAGATTTTGTTGTTCTCGTTGGCATCGTAATTGACTTTTCCGTTGACATCAAGGAAATAAAAGCTTTCAGGAATGTTCTCAGTAGTATTTTGTAATATGGCAAGTGCCGGTTCCAGGGTAGAGCGACGCACGGCAAGCATATAAGACCCTTTTTTGAAAGGACCTTCTATAGAAACGCGCGAAGAGAGCAGTCCTGCTGTAACCGATCCTTTAAACTCATTTCTATTGCCATCTTTATTAAAGATGGTAAGTACCGATCCAAGCCTACCGCCGTATTTGGCCGGATACCCGCCTTTGTAGAGGCGCACGTCTTTAACAGCATCCGGATTAAAGGTTGAGAAAAAACCGAAAAAGTGCGAAGGATTGTATACTGTTGTTCGATCGAGCAGGATTAAGGTTTGGTCGGGACTTCCCCCGCGAATGTAGAGTCCACTTGAGAAGTCGGAAGCCGCTTTTACTCCCGGGAGTAACTGCAGCGATCGAAAGACATCAGATTGAAGAACAGAGGGCAAATCGTTAATGAGTTTCGTCTGCATTTGTGCAATACCAATATTACGTTGCTCCTCTTTTTCACGCTCTGATTCAACAACGACTTCTTCGAGTTGGAATCCTTCCGGATCAAGTTCAATATCAAGGCGTAAGCTTTGTCCGGGCTCCAGAGAAATCTCCTGCTCGTGGCGCTGATACCCTACGTAAGTAG
This sequence comes from Fodinibius sp., assembly GCF_034521915.1. Lineage (GTDB taxonomy): Bacteria > Bacteroidota > Rhodothermia > Balneolales > Balneolaceae > Fodinibius. Next base: position 153,914 of record NZ_JAXHLU010000001.1, on the reverse strand, counting down.
CAACGATGGTATATGTTCCGGGATCGATATCTGTTAGGGAGAAGTATCCCGAAGTATTTGATGATGTGCCTTTACGACTGTCTTTTAGAGCAATATTGGCTGATATAAGCGTTTCACCGGTTTCGGCGTCAGAAATGTATCCGTTAACCGAAGCAGATTGTTGCCCATATGTAAATTGTGCTGAAAGAAAAATAACCAGCACTGCTATGAGTTTTTTCACGTCTCGAATAGCCATAATTTATAAATCGTAATTAACGTTGCACAAAGTAAGAGAATAAAAAGACTCACCGAAAATTAGTTTCTGAATTTTTCAAAAAACGGTTTCAGAGATTATTATCTTTACGGCTATTTATATGAGTAAAAACAAGAATTTCAGTTAGTATCAATACAATATGACCAGCGAACGTTCGAAATGGATTATTTTAAAATTTGGGGGCACCAGTGTATCATCACTGGAGAATTGGAAAAAAATTGCATCGGAAGTTAAAAAACGACGCAATGATGGCTACAGGGTGTGCCTGGTGCATTCTGCTTTAAGCGGGGTTTCGAATACACTTCAAGAAATTATTGAAACGCCGTCTGATAAAATTATTCTCAAAAAGGTAGAAGAGATTAAAGAGCAGCATCTTGATTTAGGTCGAGAACTGGACGTTGCTGCCCAAGAACTGCTTTCTGATGACTTTGAGGAGTTGGGACATATTGTAAAAGGGATTGAGCTGATCGGTGAAGCAAGCTACCGGGTTCAGGCGCGGCTCTTGGCGATGGGGGAGCTGATGGCAACTAAATTGGGCAGTGCCTACCTGCAACAAACCCTGGATGGTGTTCAGTGGATGGATGCACGGGAACAGATAAAAACGATTATCCGTAAAAATGCCACCGAACGCTCACGGATTATTTCTGCGGTTAGCACCACTGATTATGATGAAGGAGTTGCTGATGCGCTGGATAAGGCGGGTCCCATTGTAGTTACACAGGGATTTATCGGCAGTGATTCGGAAAATAAAACCGTAATTTTGGGTCGCGGCGGATCGGATGTTTCGGCAGCCTATTTCGCTGCCAAAATTGGAGCAGAACGGTTAGAAATTTGGACTGATGTGCCGGGCATGTTTTCGGTTAATCCGCATGCTGTGCCTTCTGCGAGGTTGTTAAATCATCTTAGTTACGAAGAAGCCCAGGAAATTGCCACAAATGGGGCGAAGGTATTGCATCCGCGGAGTATAATGCCTGCTCGCAAGCATAATATCCCTATCCATGTGCGCTGTACGTTGAGGCCTGAATTGTCCGGTACAATAATTTCTGCCAAGGGTTCTGATGATGAAGCAATTGTGAAAGCTATTGCCGTTCGTGATAATGTAATTCTGGTGAGTATGGATTCGCTGGGTATGTGGCAGGAGGTTGGTTTCTTGGCGGATGCTTTTGAGGTGTTTAAGCATTTTGGTTTGTCTATTGATCTGGTATCCACTTCGCAGTCCAACGTTACGGTTTCCCTTGATCCGGGATTGAATGATCATTTCCAGGATATTCGCGATGAGTTTGTGCAGGATCTGGAGAATTACTGCCATGTTGAAGTCATTGAATCTGTTTCAGCTGTAAGTCTTTTGGGACGTCGCATTCGTACTATTTTGCATCAGCTGGGTTCGGCCTTTGAGGTCTTTCAGGAACACCAGGTTTATTTGGTGAGTCAGGCAGCGAATGATCTTAACTTTACTTTTGTGGTGGAAAGCAAGCAAGCCGATCGATTGGTCCGTCAGCTGCACGAACAAGTAATTTTACAGTCGGGTAAGCAGGATTCGTTTGGTCCAACCTGGTCGCAGTTGATGAAGGAGAGTGATGAGGTAAAAGAAGATGGAAAGGACTGGTGGAGGGAAAAACGCGCACAACTGCTGGAAATTATGCAGAATAACGGTTCCTCTTATGTTTATGATCTGGATACGGTTAAACGATACGCAGGGTTTATACAAAATCTGGATGCGGTATCATTTCGACTCTACGCGATGAAAGCCAATGCGAATGATGAGATATTAAAAACATTTAGAAAACTTGGTTTTGGCTTTGAGTGTGTATCGATTGGAGAAGTGGAAAAAGTGTTTGACCTATTCCCTGATATCGATCCCAAGAAAATACTGTTTACTCCCAATTTTGCTCCCCGATCTGAGTATGAAAAGGGACTGGAACGGGGCGTTAACGTGACGCTCGATAATATCTATACACTGCAGAAATGGCCAAGTCTGTTTAAGGGAGAAGAGCTTTTTCTGCGGATTGATCCCGGCCATGGTGGCGGGCACCATGAGCATGTTAAAACCGGCGGTGTGCAATCAAAATTTGGGATTCCTCGCTTTGAGATTGACGAACTAAAAGAATTGATTGAAGCGCATGAGATATCTGTAAAGGGATTGCATGCTCATATAGGAAGCGGTATTAAAGATCCGCAATCATGGAAAGATACGGCTGTGATTCTGCATAACGTTGCTGAACAGCTTGGTGGTGTCGACATACTGGATGTGGGTGGTGGTTTTGGGATTCAAGAAAATGAAACTCAGGCCATCCTGGATATCGAAGAGGTTGATAAATCACTGAAGCAGTTTAAAGAAGCTCATCCGCAGTATGATCTATGGGTTGAGCCCGGACGATTTTTAGTTGCTACCGCCGGTGTATTATTGAGTAAGGTAACACAATTGAAAGGGAAAGGGGAAATGCAATATGTAGGTATCGAAACAGGGATGAATTCATTTATCCGGCCGGCTCTCTACGGCGCTCGGCATACCATTGTTAACCTTTCAAAGTTAGAGCAGCCTACCAATCAGACTGTAAATATCGTTGGACCTATTTGTGAATCAGGTGATAAGCTGGGTATTGATCGCTTGTTTCCCAATTCAGAAGAGGGGGATGTTATTTTGATTGCAAATGCCGGAGCCTACGGAAAAGTGATGAGCTCGAACTATAATTTGCGAGAACCGGCTGGAGAAAAGGTTATTAAATGATATGCACTTTATAAGCTGGACTTAGTGATTGTGAAATAACGTCTTGGCGGATTGGGTGCTGTTTCCCAAACCAGCTCGCCATTATACCAGATACGCTCGGCTATTGAGCCGCGACCTTCATTATATCCTTGCACGCGCAGGGTATCTTTATTATCACGATGATCTTCGATTAGCGTGGTGGATTTTCCGTCTATAAATTCCCGATTGGGAAAAACACGAAGTGCATAGCGATTGGTTTCTTGATCTAAATAAAAAGAATGTTGGTTTTTACCTGCTTTAATACGTTCAAATTCTCCGGAGTCTTCATTTTTTTGCAGATAGTAGATGTTGTAAAACCGAAAAAAATCTGGTTCCAATAAATCTTCTCCTTCTTCGTTAACGTAACTAATGCTAATATCCATTATCGGAGGAGTATTTCCCCTTTCTTGATTGCCGGTGATACAACCGAAAGTGAGAAAACTTACTGCTAAAATAAGAAGGTGTGTTTTTTTCATAACGGTAAAAAGTCCATCAAGTTATACCTTTTAAAAGTAGATTATCGAACTTTGTAATAGAAATCAATAAGAAATAATTATAATCTGTTACATTGACTTTGGCGTAAAATAGTTTGAATTTTACCTCGCTTTAATTTGTTATATAAAGTGAAACATGAGGAGTACAAGAAACGTTCTTTAAAGATTGCTGTTCTTTGATTTATTGGGGGTGTAATGGATTCGACGGAGTGAGTAAAATCGCAGGCTGCATGCCGAGTTTGAGCGATGAACTCGTAAATCATCATCATGCAATTAAATGTAGTTGACAACAACTATTCTTATAGCTTAGCTGCGTAACGCAGCTTAGCCGTTCCTTCAGCTTCTTGCCTGTCAGTGCTGAATGGAGCGCCGATTATGACAGGATAGCGTAGGTTTCGTTGACTGTCGAACCTGCGTAAAACTTTAACAGTCTAGTCTGAAGTTGCCTGTTGCCGGGCGAAGCTTCAGGCGAACTTTAAACGGCAACTAAGCATGTAGATGCTTGAACGATATACCATTTCGGACCGGGGTTCGATTCCCCGCACCTCCACTTTTTTCGCTTTGAGACCGTTCTGAAGGCTGTAATCGGCCTTTAGACGCTCAAAAAGTGGCTCCTTCGGAGTCCACATGCTTAGTTTTAAGCCTTACTTGTTAGCAATGTGTTAGCACATCTTTTAACACAAATTGCAAATAAAGCTAACAGAGGCTCGAACATGTTACGCAAAAGTAACGTCTATTTTTACTTGCTTACCCGCAATAATTCTTCCACAATTTATGCTCGCATTAGTGTTGAGGGAGAAAAGTCAACTCGCTCGACTGGTCAGAAAATTGATAGCCAATACTGGAATCAAGATACCCAGAGAGTAAGTTCTTCACATCCACAGTCTAACTCTATCAATGAAACCCTCAGTGTTATTGAGAATCAAGTTAGAGAGGCTGAAAATGCTCTGATCAACCAACATGATGTCGTAACTCTTGAACGTCTTCTGTCCGAAATGAAAGGGGAGAACGAGGCTATTTCATTCATTGAATTATTCAATCAACACAACGAAAAAATGGAAGAATTAGCAGATAAGGGAGAGGTTGCTGAGGCTACCTATGCCAAGTATTGCACAATGCTAAAGCATACGAAAAGCTTTCTAAATGATAGATACAATAAGAGTGATATCTATTTGTCAAAACTCAACTTAAAGTTTGTTGAGGACTTAGAGCACTGGTTTAAAATGGAGAAAGAGATTTCCCACAATACCACCTTCAAATATCTGAAACACATTAAGAAGATCATTAACATTGCTCTAAGAAGAGGCTATATCAGACGTGATCCTTTCGATGGTTTTAATATGAGTAAAAAGGAGAAAACGCCTACCTATCTTACAATGGATGAGTTGAAACGTATCGAGGAATATGATTTCAGTGATTGTGAGAGGTTAGAGCGAGTGCGCGACTGTTTTGTGTTTTGCTGTTACACTGGCCTTGCCTATAGCGATTTAGCAAGCTTGGATAGGGAGACTGATTTCTACAAAGACAATGAAGGGGATATCTGGCTACAACAAAACAGAACTAAAACGAATGAACCAGCTCACCTTCTTTTATTTAGCAAAGCCAAAGAAATCTATGATAAATATGTAGAGTGCCCAGACTTTCTGCCTGTAATCTCAAATCAAAAAATGAATAAATACCTGAAAGAGATTGCCAAGTGTTGTGAAATCAAAAAGAATCTGACGACTCACTGTGGTCGCCATACTTTTGCAACATCAGTTACTTTGGATAATGACATCCCATTAGAAACGGTACAAATTTTACTTGGACACCGTGATAGACGGTCGACATCTCACTACGCACGAGTCACAAATGCAAAGATCAGTTCTGATATGAAAAAGCTTCGTGATAGGATAGCTTCAAATGAGTAGAGAAATAGGGCGGGAGTCATGTTAGGCTCCCGCTTTTTCAAAATTGCGAGATTCGCAATGATTAAACCAACGGCGAGGCGTGTCCGCTTAATGCGCGGGTTAGCCGGACAACTTATTATTTAACAAGCTTAGCAATTTCTTTTTCAAGTTCTTCTCCACGTATATTTTTAGCAACGATCTTGCCATCCCGACCAATAACAAAGCTTTTTGGAATTACATAAACATTGTACATCTGAGTAATTTCATCGTCCCATCTTTGGGATTGCAAAATCTGAGGCCAATTGATTTCTCTCTCTTTTACAAACCTATTCAGTTTTTCACTATCAGTATCTAACGAAACACCAATAATTTGAACATCATTTTCTGAATAATTGGAATTGATTGATTTAAGATGTGGAATGTCAGGCATACAGGGACCGCACCAGGTTGCCCAGAATTCAAGCACTACAATTTTTCCTTTTTGATCAGAAAGCGAGATTTTATTTCCCTGAATGGTTTTTGCCCTGAAATTTGGAGCCTGAACTCCAATACCTAATGATTCTGCTTCATGTTGAAAACCTAATGCTTTTTCCACATAGAAATCGTTGGCGTTAATTTCGATCATTTCTCTGGCCAGCTCTATAACCTTCTTATTGTTATTTTTGGTGTTGTAGTGTCGAGCCAAAGCAAAAAGTACTTCAGACTTACTTTCGGGGTCAACTAAATTGGTCTTAAGTTTTTCAAGAAGGTCAATATAATCCTTCCTTGTTTTTTGATCGCTAAGGTGATATCCATTACTTATCGGAATAATAATTTGACGCCAGATTTTTGAATCATAGTCAAGTTGAGTCATCGCCTTATCCATTTTTTTAGCTTCTCCCAAATTGCCCCATAATAGAAATGCCCTCCATAAGGCTTGCCGACCTGTTTCTGTGTTTGAATGTTGTACAAAATATTGATAGAACTCGTCAGAATATTTCTTTTGGAGGCTGTCTGAATAACTATGTTCTCTTAGATCTACACTGGCACTATCCATGTATGCTGAAAATGTAGAGTCAACGAAGCTTTGTTGAGACTGGCCAAATGTATTTATTGTAATGAAAAAGAGGGAAGCAACTGTTAATAAGAGTACTCTCAGATGAAATGACATATTTAAAATTTAGTTTACGTTGTTGTACGGCTAACGACATTGCGCATAACCGGCAGGCGCCGGAACGTTGAATTAGTTTTAAAACGAAACATTAACTAATAAATGAAAGGAAGGCAAAGGAATGGCGAGGCCTGTCCGCGTTAATGCGCGGGTTAGCAAGCCGGACCATTGGATTAATAGGTGATATTTGTTTGTTGGATTTCCGAACTCTGAACATCGTAAAATACATCCGAATTTGACGCAACACCCATTTCAGAGTCAATTGCCCATATCGTGAGCTGATTACTAAGATTGCCTTCTAAAGAAAGCTCATCAAGTGAGGGATTGTCGAAAACCAGATCTTTTTTATTGATTTTGAATCGACCATTTTCATCAGTTCTGGCTAAATATGAAACCTCTTCAAAAGAATAGGCATCGTAGTGACCGATATTTAAAAACAATTTCTTCTCAAAATTGTCACTATTACCAAATATTATCTCATAGGTATAGATTCCACTTGTAATAAACTGGTTTTCATCATTCCTCAGACTCCAAGAATAGCGATAAATACCTTCAGGTTTAATTTCGTCAATTAACGTAGTTACTAAATCGTCAGAGCTGTCTTTAATTCTCAGGGTCACATTTTGCTCAGACGCTACTTGGAATTGGATGCCTACCCCGTCATTAGAAGCTGTATCAGGATTGGAACCAGAAAGATGATATGTCAAAGCAATTTTTGCGTTTGAAATTCGATTTCCTTGCGCATCTTCAACAACACCTTCAATAGCTATTGTTGGATCATCGCTTTTCGAACATGAGCAAAATAGAATAGTACAAAGTGAAAGAGTGAGTAAAAAATATCTGGATTTCATCATCTTAATGAGGTTCAATTTTTAGAGGCTTGCTAACCTATGTTTATTCATATCAATCAATTTTCATAATATATGATGTGTATCATTAAAACAACTGGGAGAAACTTCAGGGATTCAAAAGTGGATTTTCAAAATGAATAATATGTACAGATAATATCCATTTATATTTGTTTTCATTCAAAGCTAAAGTAGTTCAATAGATCAAGGTGTTGGAAGAAGTGGGGCAAGCGCTCAGGAAATTCCCCATTCTAAAAGCAGTTAAAAGAGGGGTCGCAAACTATGTACTAAGAGGTTGAAGCGTCTTAACCGCAAAATTTCAGGCGCTCTAACTCCTCACAATCTTTGATTTAACTTTATAAATAGCCACTGCATAAGTTGGATTGCGAGGTTCGCAATTTTACCAGCTAAATTTTATAAGTGGTAACTGATATAATAAAAATTGCATATCAATTAAGTGTTCCGATTATCCAAAAGACAATAAATGTGGACCAGATGCCAAAGTACCAGTTGTGAAATTTTTCTTGCGGTATCTTGCCTGTTTTCATTTTCTGGTATATTAGATAAGGAATCATAATCATGTAGGGGAATAGTAAGATTACTCCAATATTTCCAAGCATCTGAAAATATGGTTCTTCAGGATAGGTGGTTACTGGAAAACCTTTGATGAGATTTATGATTACAGTAATTACTATGCTTGTGATAATGATAAATTGCCAGAAGTATTTATCAATCCAATTTCGTTCCATAACTGATTCTTAATGATTTTAAATACCAAATAGCGAGTTTTTTTCAGCTTATTTTGCAAATAACCTATGACCTTGATGACAGAGGTACGACTAAATATTGAATTACTAAGTAATGAAGGAAGAGTTCAAAAGCCAGTAGCAGCAGATAATAAGAAAGTGTAAGGTGCTTATTATGCGGAGTTTATGTGGCATCTTTTTATAGCAAAGCAATAACCCAAAGTACGATTGCAGTTATTAAAGCTGATATAGATAAAATCCCTAACCACGAAACCCAATTCGGAACGACTCCAGTATTAGCTGTTAATTCCCAATTTTGTATACCTGAAATACTTTCTTTTTTATTCCATAATGTGGGTGCATTCTTTTTGATGTAGTATTTTATTAAAAAAACATTGATAAAATATAATAACCCAGCAAGACCAATTAGGATTAGGGTCATCATCCAACGCTTGATTGAAAACTGATTAACCAAATTTATAGCGGCGGAACTTAACACGATAGTTCCTAAAATAATGCGGAACATGAAATGTTTTTATTAGTGTTGATGGAAATTATTTATCGTATTTAAATCCAATCTTTTGTTTTGTAGCTCTATTTTATTTTTCATATTTCGGCCGTAGCTAAAAATTTAATTTGGATTGTAAATCCTATTTAATCTCATTTTACTGAAATAAGTTCTCTGATTGTCGTGTGAACTTTTCATAGATGGGATTACTAAGAGTTCATCAAAATTTTTCTTTAGCTCATTATAGTTATCTAAATAGAAATTTCGCCAGCTTTTTGATCCATCTTGAATTACGATTTCTATTCCCCAATTAGCACAGTCTTTACAATTTGCTCTACCTGTCCGTCTGATCTCATCAGTATTAATAACTGTGGTGTCTGTGTCCTCAGTAGTTTTATCTATTAGATATATTTTATTAGAGTTAATTTTCCAATAAATATCTTCATACTCTTGTTTCCAGACTCCTTGCATACTTTCAGGAAACTTTTCAATAACTTTGTAATCTTTTCCGCAGCTTACGCTAATAAATAAAATTAGAAATCCTAAGAAGATATGCTTTCCTTCTCTCATTGATCAATGTCTTAGCATAAAGTTTATTTACTAACGATTGTACTAATTTTGAGGCCAAATATAAAATCGGTGTACTCTTGCCAACTGGTTAAGATATGTGACAAGTATAATATTGGATGGATCAATGTTGTTGAGGATGGTGATACTGCTAAAAAAGTTCCTTCATAGAAGCAGTTATAAATAGGGGTCTGCTAACTGTGCATTAAGAGGTTGAAGCGCTTTAACCGCAAAATTTCAAGCGCTCTAACTCCTCACAAGCTTTGACTTATGTTCGATAGTAACTATTGATAAAGCTTAATTGCGAGTCTCGCAAGATAAAGTAAGAGAATGTGGGGGCATCCTGCTTAATGCGTGACTATATGTATTTTTCAATGTCTGTATTCCTGTAAAAGTCATATAAACTCAGATTCATTGAATCTACACCAGTTTCATGTAAAATTTTGACCTTTATTTTTTTCTCATCTGTCTCTTTTTCTTTACTGATTTCATCAAACAAATAACCAAATTTAAAATCACCAATGCTTGTTAGTTCTTCTGGAAATATTGGTGTTTTGTCATAAATAGATATTATCCGACTCTTATCTTCATTTAATGATTGAGATAATGAGGTTTTACTTCTCAATGCATCTACAGAGATGGTATATTTATCTAATTCATTCATCTCAATAACAATCTTGTGATTTAAAGAAATACCATTTCCTTCATTATATATCTGGAAGCTCGGTTTACTAAAGGCTATTTTTCGACCGTGATGTTCTTCAATTTCGACAGATGTTTTATTTGTCATTGATGAGATGTAGAGGTCAGGCGTTTTATTTTTAAAATATAATGCCCTGACTTCGTATTCATCCATAGGAATACATTGGAAATTATGCCTTCTATAATATCTGTTATTAGAAGCCATATGTGGAGTGTCTTCGCTTTCAGGAATTTCAATCACATAAATAGATTTTGAGATTTTTCCTTCCAATCTAATGGGATGAATTTTGAGATCTTTAATTGGGCGATGAATGTTTGATACCAACACATTTTCAAACCACTCTTTGTTGTATTTATTGCCATCAATAGTAGATAAATTGTCCGCTTTGTGGTCAACTTCATTTATCCCATAAACAATAATTCCTCCCGCTGAATTAGCCATCGCAGATACATCTTTAGCCATTTCCTTTTTGTTCTTGAGTGCTTCTGTGTTTTTGAACTCCAGCTTTAAAGATTCCTCTTCTTTATGAGCGATTAGGTTTTTTATGTATTGATAATTGTATTCCATAATGATGAATATTTAAATATCTATTATGACATTGCGCATAAGCTGAAGGAACCAACGTGTTGAAATTGTTTATAAACTGAAGGTTAACTAATGGAAAGGAAGCGGGCAAGAATAGGTGAGGACATTCACTTGATGACACTGTTTAGTTGTTAATTTACCTGTTCATCCATAAATAGTAGGGCAAAAGAGGTTGTAAGCAAATACTCCAGTTATCCCCTGAGTCATCTTCCAAATTTACATAGCTTTCAAGTTCCAAAGCTTTCCCGAGTAATTGATTGTTTTCTGTAAAGTATTTTTTCTGACCAGATGGAAGTTCTAAGTAAAGTAGATAATATTGGCTGTAACTTTGTTCTCTTCCTTTGAAAATAGATTTTTGGATCTTGCCATCAATAAGTCGGATCGAGTTTTCATTTTTGACTTTTAATTCTACGACTGCTTTGTATTCATTTCTCTCAAATACTGAGCCAGGTATTTTAAACCCAAAATAGCCGGAACCGTAGTAAATAGTTAAGAAGAAAAAGAAAGCCAACGATCCCAACGTTTTGTTAATACTATCTTTTTCTTTGCTAAAGAAGTGTTCTAAGAGCTTATAAAATCCTGCTGAAATCAATAAGCTTAAAATAAAAGTGAACATGCTGAATTTTCTATTTAACACCTAACGCAATCGCGCATTAGGTGTGCACGCATGAATGTTAAGTTGATAAATAACCAATGGAGAGCTAAAAAGCCAAAAATTTGACTTAACTTTGAAAAGTAGCTACTGTAAAAGTTGAATTGCGAGGCTCGCAATTCCCCCTCTGGATAAGAAAAATTCGACTTTAGCTTACCATTTCTAATTTACGGTACTAAAGTAAGTTAAGTACAATACAAACAGTGTACGATTAGAAAAAAAACACTTCTTTATATGTTTGGTATCAATAGGTGTGAGATGGAGAGGTTCAGCTGTACGGAGAGTTAAACTTTTTAGAGTTCTATGCTTTTCATAAAAAGCGTACTTCTATATTAATTGTATAAGAGTACGCATTTCTTGTAATGACTTGCAAGTATAAATAACACTTACGTTCAGTAACTAACTTCCTCACAACCAATGACTTATCTAAAATAGAACGTACATTTCTAATGCTCTTGTCCAGAAAAATACTCTTTTGAATATGTAGGTTGACTGTTACTCAAAAAAGTACATTTCATCTTGTTGGATCAATAGGTTTGGGAGGATGTTTGGCGTTTGCAAAAACCGAAGGACAACATCTCGATAAGTGAAATTCAACAAAAGCGTGTACTTATAATAACTATACATAAGGATACGCATCTATTGTAATAACTCTTACAAGGTTGAACAAAGCTTATGGGCATTACACCATTCTCAACAACCTTGACCTATCATATACTATATCAAGTTCCTTTTTCTAAACCAGTTCTGAGATATACGATTTTTTTCCAAACCCCTGTAGAATTCTCATTGGATTGGATGAGGCAACTTTTTTATTAGGACCTCGAACTCATTCGGGAGCGATCTCTTGCAATGAGTTTAATGTTAATTTCAAATTGAAAAAGCTTCAGAAATATGAGCACAAAAACTCTTATAAAAGACAACGAACTGAAAATTCTAAATGGATATTTCCCTGATCAAGAGAGCTTCATCAATTGTATAGACGATATACATTCAATTGAAGAGAATTATGGTAGGACTGACCATTTGGATGAAAATACTCCATTCAAAAACTGTGATGGTTATTGGTTCAAAGAATTAAAGAGAAAAAAACAGAACAGTAATAAATTTGACTTCGAAGAAGCGTGTTCCAAGGTCCAAATTCTTAGAGAATTTGCTGAAGGAGAGCAGTTGAATCAAATAAAACTATTGGGTTTAGCCTCTAATTTATATTGGATTTCTGGGGGTTTTAAATGGATGAAAGAGATCATGCAAAGGCATAACAATGACGGTAATACAGATTACTCCAATACGAACTTTAACACGCTAAAATATCTAAGAAAGAAGAATAGAAGATTGAAAGGTGGTTATTTTGAGCCGATGCCACTCGCGCAATACTCTCCTCATACCAATGATCATCGTTATGATACTATAGCATGTTCTGTAAGAAAACCACAAGGTTATGTTAGGCAATTAGAAAAGCCTGACTTGATGAGTCTTTCAGAAGCGGAAGAAAAATTTAAGGAAGAGTTTGAGGCATTTTCAAAAGACAAAAGTAACAGTATCTACCTTTTTAAATGTCCTGCAGGCTTTGGTAAGACCCGCCATCTACTTGAGGCAAAAGGAGTAACTATAGCACTACCAACACATGCTCTTAAAGACGAGGTTTCAGATAAGATGAAAGCCGATCATGTTTGTTCACCTGAAACGCCCAGTCTTGAGAACTCAACTCGAAATGAAGAGATTGAATTCTATCACAACGCTGGCCTGAGTAATGAAAAATTTAGATTGCTCGTCTGGTTAAGACATCATGCCAATAGTAAACAAGATAGGGATAAAGCTTCCAGATTTATATGTCAACATAATAGAACATATAACACTGAGAAAACTGTCCTTACTACCCATCCAAGAGGCGTCTGTAATGAGTATGATCACAATACGTTGATCTTTGATGAAGATCCAATTTCGCATGTACTTTCTATCAAAAGCACTACATTAAATCAGCTAAACAAGCTACTATTATTAGACGTTGAAGAGAATTATTTAAATTTCTTTGATGAGCTATATAGTCAATGTAGTTGGATGGATGAAAAAAGTATTAAGAAGATACCCGATTGCAAGTTAGAGCTATCAGATATCGAAGAAGAGTTAATCGAAAGTAAGGTTTCTTTTGATGTAGTGGGCTTCATTAATGCTGATTATGTCTATAAAAACGAGGGAGAATTACATTATATTTCTCGCAAAGAACTGCCTCAGGATAAAAAGATTGCCATCATGAGCGCGACTTGTAGTCCAATGATTTATAAAAAGCTGTATGGCGAACGGGTTAAGGTGGTTGACTTATCAAATATTGAGATTACAGGTAATATTATTCAGCATACAAAGAAAAGCTACAGTAAAACCAGCCTTGAAGGCTCTATTGAGGAGGCAAATGACAAGCTTACTGGAGACGCTGCAATTACATTCAAAGGAAAGAAGGAAGATATCTCAAAGGCAGACGATTTAATGCATTTCGGAAATTTGAGGGGACATGACTACTTGAAAGGTTTCAACCTTGATGTGATTGGAACCCCTCACAAAACCAATGCCCTATACCTATTAAGGGCAAAAGCTATAGGTATAGATTTTGACGAAACAGAAGTCAATTTTGAGTATAATTTAGTCAGATATAATGGGTTTGAGTTCAAATTCAATAGCTTTAATCATCCTGAGCTAACACAACTACAACTTCAATGTATTGAGGCTGATTTAATACAGGCGGTAGGAAGAGCCAGACTCTTAAGGGAAGATTCTACTGTAAACGTATATAGCAATTTACCCTTAAATCAGGCTGAATTCAGGTATAATTAAACTCAGAATAACATATGATGTTGAACTACGAAGGGTTCGCATTCAGAGCGAGCCCTTTCGTCATTTTCCATTCTTGCGAACTTCGCAATTTAGTTGAGGACATAATGTAATTAATTCGTTAGGCTTCTATTAAGTACCTAACGGATAGATGAATTGTGGGGCCAAAATAGCTCACGCATTAAAAACGGTACTATCACTGTGCTGAGCGACATTCGGACCCCCAACGTACCCCTTACACCCATCGGTGGGGTAATGGGAACAAGTATTTCTCTATTAGAAGTAAACCTTCCAGTAGTTTAATCAATAGAAAGCTAACGGAAAACTATTGCTTGGGCTTGTTAAGTTTTGAGAAGAATTACGAGGCTCGCAAAAAAAGAACTGTTCGAGCGCTTGTATTAATCAGCTAATAATCTCCCTCAACACCATTGACTTAGCATAATAGATATAATTGAATTCTTTAAGAGACAGGTCTTAGATAGCTTAGAATGGTAGTTTTGCCCTTCTAAATTGAACAATTTGTTAGCATTAATTCTTGAAGCTATTGGAAGGTAGGTTTAGAGCTTTTGAAGAAGGATTTTAGTGATGGGTTCGAGTCCCCACTTCTCTATATAGATTATCAAGAGTCTTATATCAAATTGTGGTCTCAATTAGTGTAATGATACGATAATAATTTAAGATGCTGGTGACTGAATATAAATGTGTGATGTGCATCTGTCTATCATAATTATTAACGTTTATGAACATATCACTAAAAAACAAGATCATTTATGGACAAGATCATTAAGAGAATTAAGCTTCAGAATTTCAAAAGGTTTCCAAACTTATCACTTGATTTTAATGAAACATTAAATTTGTTCATTGGAGATAATGAGTCTGGGAAAAGTACATTAGTATCAGCTATTGACTTGGTTTTGAGTGGAAGTCGAAGTAAGGTCGAGAGGTATGGATTAGAAAGTTTGTTTAATAAAAATACTATTAATGAATTTTTAGAATCAGAAAAAGAGTATGCGGATTTGCCGATATTATTTGTCGAATTATATTTGAATGATCAAAATAATAAGGATTTAGAGGGCAAGTATAATTCAAGCGATTTAAATACTCACGGTTTACAGCTTTTATGTGAGCCAAGAGAAGATCTGAGCTCTGAAATAGCTGAAATACTTGATCAAGAGGTAGATAACTTTCCTTTTGAATTTTACTCTATAACTTTCAAAACTTTTGCTGGCAAATCATATTCAGGCTATAGAAAGTATATGCAACACTTACTTATTGATAACTCCTTAATAAGTAGTGATTATGCTAAACGACAATATATAAAGACGATTTATTCAACTAATACTGAAGATGCAGAGAAGAATAAACATGAAAATGAATACCGAAATTACAAAGACAAGTTTAGGAGAGAAGAGTTATCAGAACTAAACACAAGAATTCAAGGGGATTATTCTTTTGCTGTAGATACAGGGCCTAAGTCTAATCTCGAAAATGATCTTACAATTAAAGAGGGAGAAATTGCGCTTGATAATAAAGGCAAAGGTAAACAATGCTTTATAAAAACCGATTTTGCCCTTCAAAAAAATGAGGGTGATTTAGATACCATTCTTTTGGAAGAGCCTGAAAATCACCTCAGTCATACGAACATGAAGAAACTTATTCAAAAGATTCATGATTCGGAGACTAAGCAGTTGTTCATAACCACTCATAATAGTTTAATAAGTAGCAGGTTGGATTTAAGAAGGGCAATTTTGCTAAATAGTTTAAGTACAGACTATGTGCTTTTAGATGACTTAAGTGAGGATACAGCCCGTTTTTTTATGAAGGCTCCTAATAATAACCTTCTTGAATTTATATTATCGAAAAAGGTTTT
This sequence comes from Fodinibius sp., assembly GCF_034521915.1. Lineage (GTDB taxonomy): Bacteria > Bacteroidota > Rhodothermia > Balneolales > Balneolaceae > Fodinibius. The sequence continues at coordinate 138,077 of NZ_JAXHLU010000001.1, read as the reverse complement.
GTTAGTCGAGGGAGATGCTGAGTTTATTTTATTAAAAGCTTTTTTTGAAGAGGTTACTTCAACTGATATCGAGGAAACTGATATACATATTATTTCCGTTGGGGGAACCAGTTTTAAGAGGTATTTAGAAATTTCCAACTTGCTTGGTGTTAAAACTGCTGTTATCACAGATAATGATGGCAACTATCAAGTGAATTGCGAAGAAAGATATGCTGATTATTTGAGTGAAAATGCTAAGGTATTTGCAGACCAAGATAACTCAGTTTCAACATTTGAAAAGGCTGTTTATAAGGAAAATGAAAGCCTCTGTGATGACTTGTTCGCTGAAGGAAGGCGGACACTAAGTGTACAAGAGTATATGTTGGCTAACAAAACTGAATCTGCTTTTGAGATACTTGATAACAAAAGAGATGAGCTCTCTACTCCTCAATACATTGAAGAAGCTATAGAATGGATAAATCAATAATATCAGCTGTTGCAGGGTCAGGGAAAACAACTCATATAATTAAGAATCTTGATCTTGAGAAGAATTACTTGGTAATAACTTATACGATTAATAATTATCGAAATTTAAAACATGAAATAGCAAAAAAGTTTGACCACTTACCCGAGAATATAGACCTATATACTTACTTCCCATTTCTATACGCTTTTTGTTTTAATCCTTTTTTGGGTTATAAGATTAAACCAAGAGGTATAACTTATGACTATCCTCCCCCGAGTAAGAGGTATACCAAAGCAAATCAGATTGAATATTATGTTTCAAAAAATAGGAGGTTATATCATAATCGTATTGCCAGATTATTGGAAGAGCTTGATGTTTTAGAAGATATTAACCGAAGGATAGAAAAATATTATGATGCTCTTTATATAGATGAGATTCAAGATTTTGCAGGACATGACTTTAACCTTTTAAAAAGTATTTTAACCACTGACTTAGAAGTCAAACTTGTTGGTGACTTCTACCAACACACATTTGATACAAGTCGCGATGGTAATACAAACAAGAACTTGCATCAGGATTATGGTGAATATCTAAAAGAATTTGAAGCTCTGGGAGTTGAGGTTAACGAAGATGAACTTGAGAAAAGCTGGAGATGTAGTCCAACAGTTTGTGGTTTCATTAATAATCAACTGGGAATTCAAATTGAATCTCACAAACAAGATTCTACTTTAGTTGAATATATTGAAACAGCAGAAGAAATTGAGGACCTTTATCAAGATGATCAAATTGTAAAGCTTTTCTACCAAGAACATTATAAATACGATTGTTACTCAAGGAACTGGGGGGACTGCAAGGGAGAAAACCAATATGAAAATGTTTGTGTTGTTTTGAATCAAAAAACAGAAAGATTTTATAAAAAGGGAAAGCTTGAAAAGTTAAGTCCAGTAACTAAAAATAAATTGTACGTTGCTTGTTCAAGGTCACATAATGATTTGTATTTTATTTCTGAGGAAAAGATTAAGCATCATAAAAGAGGATAGTTCTCTCGACAATAGTAGGTAGGTTTACGATAAGAAATTATAGGATTTGCATAGTCAATTTGCCTATCATAGATTTAACAATGTGTTAGCACTGGCTGACAAGTAGCGGAAAATATTGGTTTATTGACTTTTAAGAACCATTTCGGACCGGGGTTCGACTCCCCGCACCTCCACAACAGATTAGTAAAAGCCTAACCTCCAAAGGGTTGGGCTTTTGTATTTTTACACATTTTTCAATAAGGACCTCATGGTTTTGGTTGCAGATCTTAAATTGTAACATGGAATAGTTATAGTCGTGTAAAAATTAAATCGAACAATGGTTTTGTAGGATTTTTATTTTATTACAAAGTTTTAAGTAGGGGCTATGGTTTGTATTTGAACTTTGGGATGTAACCAGTTTTATGAAACAGGATATCGATCGTGATCTTATAGAAAACCTTAAAGAGGGAGACGAGCAGGCTTTTCGTAAAGTTTATGAAAAATATCATAGGCCTGTATATGGAATTGCTTTCAAATATCTGAAAAGTAAACCGCAGGCTGAAGATGCTGTTCATGATGTTTTTATCAAGCTTTGGGATTACCGCGAAAAACTTGATTCCGGGCAATCACTTAAGGGATTTTTATTTACAATGGCAAAGAATCATGTGTTGAACATGATCAGGAATCAAAAGAGAGACGAAGATAAGAATAAACAGTATTCTCATTTGAAGCCGGTATCACAGAATAAAACGGTAGCTAAACTAACGCTCAAAAACTATAAAAAGGTATTTGAGTTCTTTTTGAAACAGTTGCCGGAGGGGAAAAGAGAGATCTTTGAACTTAAAATGCAGGAAGGGAAATCAAATAAAAAGATTGCTCAGAAGCTTGATATCTCGGTAAATACGGTAAAATCACAATATTATAAAGCATCAAAATTTATTAAGAAGCAACTTGGAGAGCATACCGAACTCTCTTTTGAGTAGCCTTTCTCAATTTTTTAAAAAAATCCATAATACTTTTGTCGCTGGCAGGTGTACTAAGTTATAGAAGAGAAGACAGAAGTATTAATTGAAAGATTTACATGGATAAAGAACTATTCGAAAAATATCTCAGCAGTCAATGTACCGATGCTGAAGCTAAAAAGGTATTGGTATGGCTAAAGACGGATGAAGGGCAGCAGTTCTTGGAGACTGAAATTGATCGTGACATCAGAGTTGCTAAAACATTTGAAGATGTTCTCGAATATCCTGAAGTCCCTTCTAATGAGTTATATGCACATATTAAATCTGATATCAATCATCCTTCAAAATACAAGAAGAAGTCTACAGGTAATGTAATACACAGATGGATGGGTATTGCTGCCGCAATAATATTATCACTGTTTGTTGTATTGTTCTTTTTAGAGCAAGAGCAACAGCAAATCAACCAAAAAACTACCTCAAAGTATCCTAAAACAGTAGTGGCGTCATCCAGCTCAGATACGACCGTTACGCTTGCCGATGGATCGAGTGTTCGTTTAAATGCTGATAGTGAGCTAATTATTGAAAAAGGATTTGAGAAGGAGGCCCGAAGTGTTAGCCTGGAAGGCAAAGCTTATTTTGAGGTTAAAGATAATTTCGCTCGTCCATTTGTTGTAAATACAGAGTATTCATTTATCCGGGTTCTGGGAACAAAGTTTGAAGTTGAGGCTTATCCTGATCAGCCAGAAGTAATTGTGGAAGTAGATGAAGGGAAAGTTCGTTTCTTTTCTAAGGATGAACGATTGGAGCCACTTGATCTGGCAGAAAATGAATCGGCCACTTTGCGATTTAAAGCACCGGAAGATTCTGTACGGGAAGAAGATAGTTTAGAAAAAGTAAACTTTGATAAACCGTTATTAGTACGACACAGCAGCGTTAAGAAGAAGGATCCGAAAATTAAATTTGTCAACAACAGGTTGTTTGTTGCTCTTAGATATCTTGAACGCAATTATGATGTAGATATTGAACTTGAGGAGGACTCACTTCGACAGTATCGGTTTACATTAACAGCTGACCATTCACTGCTGGGAGCGTTAGAACGAATTGCAGATTCGCTCGACTTATCAATCGAGTACATCCGAGAAGATGATAAACTGTATTTGCATCAAAATGAATAACTGTTAGGCAATATATTCGTATCAAATAAGTAAATGCTAAAATAAAAGGGGACAAAGAATGGAGAATAAGCAACAAGCGGAAAAAATAAACGGGCAAGTTGAACAACCGTATTTAAATCGCATTTTGGTTAAAAACTCAGACAAAAATATCTTTGTCGATGTTTCTGAAATACGGTGGATCGAATGTTCTGGTAATTACTTAAAGCTCCATTTACCTGAAAAGTCATACATGATCAGAAGTTCGTTAAAGAACCTGAAGTCAAAGTTAAATCCACTTCAGTTTGTACGCATTCATCGATCATGGATGGTAAATATCAATGAAGTTAAAGAAATAGAGCCGTGGTTTTCCGGAGATTCAAAAGTAATTTTAAGCGACGGGAAGACCCTTCGAATGAGCAGAAATTATAAGGACAATCTCGAAAAATTTACGCTCAATTAAATTAGGATCAGGTTGATTCCGGGATTGAAACTTGTGTTTGCGCCATTACCCACTGCCCGTCAATTTTTTGCAAAACGCCGGTAAAGCGTGCCCCTTTCCAATGAGTAATACTGCCATTCGATTTAATTTTGGCATCGAGTTTGTGAAAGTACCAGGCTACATCTCCGGATTCTGCAACATTAAACGTTAACTCTCGAATATTTGCCTTGTAATATTCGAGCCCTTCAAACTGTCCTTCCGTAGCATTATTGAGCTCTTTCCATCCTTTCCAAATTTCGCCTTTATCCGTTCCTATATGTACAGTTGAATTTGTTTTAGGGATGAGCTTTTTCATTACCTTGAGATCTTGGGTATCCATTGCCTCAAAAAAATGTTCAATTGTAGCTCTTATTTCTTCAGCATTCATATAAAAAAATTGAGTTTTACATTCGTTTTTAATGATTGAAATTTAACAATTAAGTCATTACTACGATTATGTAATCTAGTTGTTGAGGTTATTTAAATATTCATTTTTTACTTTTCGAATTCCTTTGTACCCTGTAGCAAATTATCAAAAAAGTTTGGCAAATGAATTACCGCATGCTGGAGCTTATTGCTCCGCCCGAGACTGCAAAAGAAGCGCGCACTTTTGTTGAAGAGGAAGATGTATTTGGCGTCTGGTCCGACAATTTGGAGGATGGCTGTTCAATATTGCGGATATTGGTGGATGCCAATCGCACGGAAGCTCTTACCGATGAACTTGCCGAAAAGTTTTCGCATGTGGAAGGGTTTAGGATCATGCTCTTTGAGGTAGAGGCAACATTGCCGCAACCTAAAGAGGAAGAGGATGAAAAAGATTCTCATGAGGAGCAGGACGAATCGGAGGGAAAAAGCATTGGGCGAATTAGTCGTGAAGAGCTTTATTCTGATGTTGCCAGCGGAAGCGAGTTGAATACTGTGTTTGTAGGATTGGTGTTGTTATCAACACTTGTTGCAGGGGTTGGACTCGTTCGTGATGATGTTGCTGTCATTATCGGAGCGATGGTTATTGCTCCGCTTTTGGGTCCTAACGTCTCCATGGCATTGTCAGTAACACTCGGTGATTTGGATTTGGGATGGCAATCCCTTAAAACCAATGTCGCTGGAATAGTTGCATCATTGGGCTTGGCTTTTCTAATGGGATTAGTGATGCAGGTCGATCTTGAATCGCAGCAACTCATTAATAAAACAAATGTGAATCTGGGTGACATCACCATCGCACTGGCTGCAGGTAGCGCTGGAGTGTTGGCTTATACTCGAGGTGTACCTGCCGCAATAGTAGGTGTGATGGTGGCGGTTGCCTTGCTTCCGCCGCTGGTTAACGTGGGATTGTTACTGGGGGCAGGATATACAAATTTGGCAATAGGTTCGGTGATTCTTACGACCACAAACCTTATTTGTATTAACTTGGCTGGAATACTTACCTTCTTGGTGCAGGGCATTCAGCCCCGCAGCTGGTGGGAGGTCGAAAAAGCAAAAAAGGCTACCCGCATTGCCATTGGAATTTGGGTAGCTTTGTTAGCAATTCTGGCTATAATAATCTGGTATTGGAACTTGTCCGTGAACCCGCTTTAAAAAAAAGTGCCCAATTGTAGCCGGCTGATGTAAAAGCCATCCCGTAATACTTTTTTGCGGTGTTTGGGTAAGCAAAACCTCATGTTCTACCTTATCACTCTTAAACATAACCAGTCGTTTGGCAAGTTGTTCAATTAAAGTAGTGTCACCCTCTGGCTCATATATTTTCAGTTCTCCTCCGTCACCGGGCTTCCATTTTCATTGAGGTAGATGAGCATGGAGATAACCCGATTCTTCCTCCCGTGGAATTGATCTATGTGTTTCTCATATCTTGTGTGGGGAGGATATAGTGCAAAGTGGAATTCATAATTAGATACGCTTTAAAAGAGATATTCTCTTAGTTTTGCCAATACTTCATCAAACAGAATAAAAAGTGAGCTTATTTTAGTATCCTCTTGTTTGTCCAGCCAGTAGATAAAATCGCCGCGGATATTAGACTCAATCTGTCGTTGTTGATTGGTGCCAATAGCGGCTTTATTAAATTCACGTTCATCAAGTAGCTGTTGAAAATATTGTTGTGTTTCTTTGTAGAGTTGATCAGGAATAAAGTTATCAACAAAAAAGTATTCCTGTTCGGCCAGTGTTGTAAGCCAGCTGTCCCATTTGTTTTCAGAGTAGTGTGATATTTTTTTAGATGATTTCATAGAGGCCAGGCTTTTTGACTAACAATATATGAACTTTTAAAAATGCACACCCTTAAAATTTAGTTGGAATTAAAAATCTGGGGGTGCAAACATCTTCCATGCTGTAACAATGTTAGCCTGTTTCTTCATCCGGTACAATTGAAATTTTATCCAGCGAAAGCCCCTTCATAATTGCGTCGTAGTTGGTGATGTCAGTCGGTATGATGACGTCATTTTTGTCGCTGGCAAGTTTTGAAAGCTGGCTGATATATTTTTCTGCAAGCCGCATCTGCATAGCTTCTTTTCCCTTATTTTTAGAAAGGGCATCGGCAATTTCTTCGATTGATATTGCTGTTGCCTCGGCTATGGATTCAATTTCCTGGGCAACACCTTCGGCCTCGTTGATCTGCCGCTGCATTTCGCCTTCCGATTTATTGATAATTTCCTCTTTTTCTCCCTCCGCATCATTAATCGTTGACTGCATAATCCCTTCCGATTTGGCGATGGTCGCCCGACGTTCACGCTCGGCCGTCATCTGACGCTCCATAGCATTCTGGATGGTTTTAGGCGTATAGATATTTTTGATCTCATAACGCAGAACCCGGATACCCCAGGCTTTTTCCATTTCGCTGAGCACATTGACGACTTCTTTATTGATAATCGCCCGATCCTCGAAGGTGTCATCTAAATCCATGGTACCGATAATAGAGCGGGTTGTCGTCTGCGCCAGCTGAACGGCTGCAAAACGGTAATCAGTAACGCCGTAGCTAGCATTGACCGGATCAATAACGGCCAGGTAAATTACCCCATCAACTTCAACCTTTACATTATCTTTTGTAAAGCATTCCTGTGGTTCTACCTCGATGGTTTCTTCGCGCAGATCCTGCTTGTATTTTACTTGGTCGAAGAAGGGTACCAAAGCGTGAAATCCGGGTCCGAGTGTTCGGTGATAGTTACCCAGTCGTTCTACGATATATGCTTTTTGTGTAGGTACGAGTTGAATCGACTGAATGAATTTAAAGAGTACATAAATGCTTAAAAGTCCGAGTACAATTTGGCTGATGAGTTCTATCATTGTTGGCCTCCCTTGGTGGCTTTATAGGCAGAAGAAGGTTGTGTGCCGTCACTTACCTTGCTGACGCCTTCAAAAAATGTTTTTAGATTAGCAGTTTCGGTAGGCAGTACGGATACATTTGCTTGTTCGATCACATTGCCCAGCTGGCCGATAAATTGTTCGATTAGTTTTGTTTTAACAGCCAGATCACCCCCGGGTTTGGCAATGGCTTCGGATACGCGTTTAATGCCTTTGGAGGTAGCCTTGGCTATAAGTTCGATCTCTTTGGCTTTGCCCTTGGCTTCGTTAATTCGCTTTTGCCGCTGTGCCTCAGAAAGCAGAATAGCCTCTTGTCGCTCTCCCTGCGATTCGTTGATTTTATAATCGCGTGTTCCGGTAGATTTGGTAATTTCGGCGCGTTTATCGCGTTCGGCTTCCATCTGTTTTTCAAGCGTGTGAATCAGATTATCTGATGGACGTATGTTCCGAATTTCGTATCGTAGTACTTTTATTCCCCACGGATCGGAAGCCTTGTCGATTTCCCGGACGATATTTTCGTTCATCTGTTCCCGCTCGGAGAAGGTATCATCCAGCGTGATTTTGCCAATTTCACTCCGCATGGTCGTTTGCGCAAGATTTATAGCCGCCATCTTATAATTGCCGATACCGTAGCTGGCTTTATAGGCGTCCATCACTTTAACATATACCAAGCCATCTACTTCTACCTCAATATTGTCTTTGGTAATACAGGTTTGGCTGGGCACGTCGATCACCTGCTCGCGCATTTCTTGACGGTAAGCAGGGCGATCAACAAAAGGAATTAAAAAGTGCAGTCCTGGTTTTAGTGTTTTAATGTATTTACCGAGTCGTTCCTGAATGACTTCTTCGCGCATCTCTACAATGATAAATACTTTTGTAAAGATAAAGACGCCCAAGGCAATGATAATAAGTAAGGTCGTCCACATGATGGTTGATTTTTTAGTTATAGATAAGAGTATTTGCTTGGTCATTTAGCCTAATGATGAATTATTAGGCTAAGAAATTTTTTTAAGTTCGCTTAAAGTGATTTTTTTAAAGGCTTAGACCACGGATTCATCCGTGGGGAATTGGTGTTATTTTAATCGGATTATTATTCGAACTCATCTACCGGCTCAACGATCCACGTTACATTATCGCGGTACCGGATTTTTGCTTTGGTACCTGCTTGAATTTCGCCTTCCAATGTTCGGGCTTGCCACGAAATGCCCTGGAAACGAATGCGTCCGGAGTTATCATCTGGATTGACGGTCTCAACGACATCTACCACCTGATCCATGGCTTCCACATCTTCATTGGCAAGTTTGTAACTGCTTTCTCCACCCCAGTACTTCATTAATATGGGACGCATGGCTAGGATGAGTGCTACCGATGTAAAAAGCCAGGTAATAATAGAGGTGGCAGGATCTTCTAAAATTCCAAACCAGCGCAGTGCGCCAACAAAAAGTCCGCTTACGCCCAAGAAAAATGATACGCCTCCCGGGATGAGTGTTTCGATTATCATGAGTACAATCCCCCCGATAAAGAAGATCATAGTAAGTGTTTCTGCATCCATCCCAACTTGATTTACTTTAGTTTGTCATATTATAGCTAAAAAACAGATCGGGACAAACCTCAATTTAGTCAATTGTGTCAAAAACGAATGCTGATATTGAACGATGGCTGGATGCCTATATCATACACATCTACCGGAACGCTACGGAATTGGTTTTGGGGAGAGCTTTGATCTATTACGAAAGACAGATCTCTGTACCAGGGGTTTTTCCTGTTCAAGAGATTGTAAACGCTTAGTGAGAAGGAGAGTTCGGTTCCACCAAACGATTGACTGTATTCGGCAGAAATATCAGTGCGATAATAATTTCCAAGACGCTCCTCGTTCTGTGGACCAAATGTGGCTAATTTGTTGGGTGTTCCACTGGCATACATCCAGGATAGATATAATGAAAAATTCGTTATGGGATTTATTTCTGCGGACGCTGTATAACGGTAGGTCCGGTCCCAGTCAGCATAAAAAGGGTCGCCGTCATTAATTTCCGGATTGGATAACGTAATTTCGGAAATAGTTAATGTCTGATTGATCTTAAAATGCTGAAACTGATTTCGCATCAAAAACTCCAATCCTTTTCCGAGACCACTATTTTGTACATACCAGGGAGTATTGTTAAAGGTATTGCTTAGTGAGAAAGTGTTGATCTCGTGAAGACGTATATTTTTAAATTCTTTGTGGTAGGCCTCTGCCTGCAGATAGAGCTGATCGGATGGATCGTAATAGATTCCGGTTGAGAAATAATCTACTGATGTGGGAGGCTGCCTGTTGCTGGCCAAAATCCATATATCGGATGTAACGGTGTTACTGAGTGTTATTTTATTTAAGAACTGATGGTTTTTGCTGTATCCGCCGGAGAGTGATAGATCGGAATCAGGGAAAAGAGTGATTTTTACACGGGGAGACCACTGCACAAAATTACCGTTACTGTAGTAATGCAATCGCATACCGCCAAAAATATCGAGCATCTCAAAGCCGCTGTAGTCGAGTTGAAGGTAGGTGTCAACTTGATGTGATGACTGTGAAGAAAAATAGCCGGGACGTTCAAAAGAATCCTCAAAATATTCTCCCAGGTAATAATGATACGAAACGCCACCTGTTCCTGTCCAATGTTCTTTTGTTAGTTGTAGCTGTTGTTCAGCTTTTATTTCATTTAAGATACTTTGATTCTCAAATGGAAAAACAAAGGCCTGCAGTGCTCCCTGGGCTTGCGTAATGTCGATATAGGTAAAATCCTCCTTTAAAAATGAAGTCTCATAAATACTGGTACCAAAAGTAGTATTTGAATAGATGTTATCGCCAAACCACTGCTGATATTTGATGCTTGCCGCTGCATTTTGCCAATCATTAGCGGTTGTTACAGGGCGTTCTTCCAGGTTCTCAGGATTATTTGTCGAAAAAGAGCGATAAAGGCGGTTGGCTTGCTGCCGGGTATCGTCGCCGCCCCAATATCCACTGATAATAAGTTGGTTTCCGCTTTGCGTTTCGAAGTACGTTTTCGCGTGAAGATCAAAAAATGAAGCATCCGCTTGTTTAGGAGAAACCAATTGGGATTTAAAATCAATGAGATCATTATCCAATACGTCTTTGTTGCGATCAATATTAAGTCCCCATTCAACTAGATCCGTATTGTTGAACCAGTCAACGGTGTTCATGTACGAGGTGCGTCCTGAAATGAGCCAGCTGCTTTTACCTTTTTGGATGGGACCCTCAAGCGAAATCCGAGCCGATGTATTACTGAGGCCTGCAGATCCGGACAGTTGATCCAGTGAACCCGTTTTTGTCAGTAGTGAGAGGGTGCCCCCGGGAGGCGCCTGAAATTGTGCGGGTGCTATATCATAGAAAAAACCACTTCGTTTTAAAATATCTGCATTAAAGCTGTCAACAAGGCCAAAAAGATGGCTTTGATTATATATGGTAATGTCATCAATCAATACTTGAAAGCCATCAGTGGTACTGCCGCGAATATTTAAACCGTCACTTAAGGCCGGGGCCAGTGATACAGAGGGGAGGTTTTGCAAGGCACGAAGGGCATTGGTTTCTCCCATCGGGCTAAAGGTGCCCATATTTACCAGACCTGTTACGTTTTGATCGATATCATTATAAGAATTGGTGCCTGTAATAATAAGTTCATTTCCGTCAATACGCGTGGGCTGAAGCCGGAACGTGAGTTCTCTGATCGCATTTTTCTGCGACAAGTTTAAGCGAATAGTCTTAGAGCTGTATCCCACATAAGAGCCGGTTATATCAATAGTTTGGCGGTTAAATGTTCTGCTGAATGAAAAGGCCCCGCTTTCATTAGCGCCGGTTCCTTTGGTGGTACCCTGCTTTTTCCAGCGGATCGTTGCAAAAGGGAGGCGTTCACCGGTTTGGGCATCTACAACCTGACCGCGTATGGTAATGGTTCGGTCTGTTGCTCCGTCTGTGTTTTTCTGATAAATGATTGCCTGTTTTCGGGTGCTGTCAACATCGAGGGATAGTTGATGTGGGGCTAAAGCTGTACGAAATACTGAAAAAAGATTTGTTTCTGAGGCAGTAAAGCTGAGTTTGATATCAGAGAGAAGGGCATCCCGATAGAGAAATCCGAAAGCTGTTTCCTGTTCTAAATTATTGATGATTTGAAGTACGGGCTTATTGTTATACTGGTACTGTGCACAGACGTGTTGCGTAACTCCAATGATTAATAATCCCGAAATAACGAAACTCTTGAATAAAAACTTATAAATGGTCATGCGTTAATTTGCTTCAAAAGTATAACTTTGTTCGCCGGTTTTTGAGAATTCGCCATTTAATACAAGTTCAAGATCCTGTAGAGCCAATTCAAGATTATCCAGCGGTAATTGACCGGAAAGAGAATCTTCAGCAATCGTTTCCGGTAATGTGATGGTGATGTTGAACTGTTGCTCAATTTCAGCAGTAATATCTTTCAACGCTTTATTTTCGAAAACAAGTTCCCCATTAATCCAATCAAAATACTCTTTGTGATTTGCTTTCTCGGAAACGGTTATATTTTTGCTACTGTCTATAGAGGCAGATTGACCGGGGGAAAGTTGAACAGGGTTTTGTGATTGAGTAGATATGACTTCCACAGATCCTTCATCCAAAAAAACCTGCATTTGCTTACCCCACGAACTTACCGAAAAACGAGTACCTAAAACCGTAACTTTTCCCAATGCAGTTGTGACTTGGAAAGTACGGTCCGGCTCGGAGGTGACATCAAATATCGCTTCACCTTCGAGTCGGTACTGTTGTGACGTAGCAGATTCTTCAACCTCAAACAGCGTAGAGTGCGGACGCAAAGTTACCGAACTTCCGTCGCTGAGTGTTACTGTTTTAATGGTTGTTTGTGACTGGGCCACTATTTGCGGTTGATTAAGGTAATTAAGGTAAACGAAACTGAATATTGCCCCAATAATGAGTACAGCTGCAGCAGCCCATTGAATCGATTTTGAACTAAAAATAGATGTAACCTTGGCACTTTGTGACTGTGGCTGTGTTGCAGAAGCAATGTCATCCCAAACCTGTTGTTTATCATCGGGATCGATGGGATTCTCACTTGTTTTTTGCCTCTTATAAGTCAGCAGTTGATTAATGAGTGGATCATCAATATCCGATAGCGGCTTTTCATCCAACTGATGATTACCAACTTTTCGGGCAAGTTGTAAGTCTGGATCGTTATGTGGTAATTGGTCAGCCATTTATACACTTAGTCTAATCGTTTTCATCATTATCGTCATCATCTTGTTCTTCACGATCAAACTCAACGTTTACTGCTGTGAGATCAATATCCGGGTTTTCCGTTTCTTCCAACGCACTACCGTCAGCTTCAACTATTGCACCATTTTCAAGCGCATCAGCTACCTCTTGTAGCGTGATGTAGTCGCCTTCATTTTCAATGGTAGTATTTTCGGTTATTTGTACTACTACATCCTGAGCAAGTGTAAACGTTTTATTTTCAAGATCTACCGAAGAAACCCATTCTTTGAATTCTATTTCACCTTCAGCATCACCTTCTTCATCTTCCCGCTCAAACTCAATTTCTTCAGCATAAAATCGGTTATTATTGACATATCCTTCACCCTCGGCCCAGACAAAAACGCCATCGTTAACAGCCTGTTGTACTTCTTCTAAAGATGTATAATCGTCATCATCAATTTCAGTGTTTTTAGTAAGATAGATGCTTCGACCATTCACGAGTGTTATGAATTCTTCACTTATGTTTACCGACTGGACACGGCCTTCAAATTCTTCGTCCTGATCTTTAACATCTCCGTTCCTAAGATTAACCTGGAACCTTTTAAATAAGTCTTGAAATCGAAGAAGTGCAGTACCGTCTCCACTCATTTCAATAGTGCCGCGAAGCGTTTTGGAATCGGAGCTGCCATTGGCGCTTTTTCGGATGGTCATTTCCCAGCTTAAGGTACCTGTTACCCCTCGGCTAAGATCAATGGGACCACTGGAGGGTTTCTCTATTTCAATGCTTAAAAAATTGATTTCCAGCTCGTAGCTGCGTTCAAAGGCTTGGTTCTCGACCTGGTTGTCAACTTCGATATTTCCATTACTATTGTGAACACCATCAATAGAGAGCACGGGCGTTGCATCAGAAACACCGTCGATTAGAAAGGTATCAGTACGTACAAAAAAGGAACTCTTGCGAGGTGTTAATATTTCTCCTTCGCGATTGGCATTATAGTTTATGAATTCAATGCGATCTGCCTCAGTATCAGGTGACTCAATAAACGCACCATTATTATCCTTAAAAATATAATTAAGCGTATCTATAACAGTTTTGCTAAAAAGAGGGCGATCAACTTGTCTGCTGAAGGAGATGGTATGAGTACCCGTTTGCTGGTCATAGGAATAATTGTAATTTGTTTCTCCACCTCGACCGCTGCGATCATCCTGCGTAGTTGGAGTGCCGGTTTTATTTTGAGAAGTAGTGAAGTTGGTACTCGAGAAGTTTGTTAGTGCATCATTTAAGCTTAATAAAATGCCGCTGTTGTCGCTGGAAAGGGATTCCCCTAAAATTTGACTGGCCGCTTGTAGATCCTGCTCCGTAATAGTTTCATCATTGCTGCTGCTCACATCATCGAGTGTACAGCCTGCGGCTGTAATAAGGAGCAGAACCGCGGTTGATATTTTTAATCTTCGATAGAGATTCATTATTAAATGGTATATAGAATTAGGAGTATATCAGGCTTTCATATATAGTACACATCAGGTTGGGGGTTACCCCTAATAATTTTGAAAATTTTTAAGATACTCGCGCATATCCTTAAGTGCTAACCCCATATGGTTTTCAATCGTTTTGGGGCTTACCTCTAATGCCTCGGCTGCTTCTTTATAAGTAAAATCATCAATAAAACATAGCTGAAATACAGTGCCCCGCTTTTCGGGCATGTCTTCAATAGCTTGATCGATTAATCGTTTTAGATCGCTGGCTTGTGCAGAATCCTCGGGAGTGTGAGAGGTTTGTTGCTCCGGAACAGCCTCTTCGACATTAAATTTTTTGTTATCACGATGATGATTAAGCATGCGCGTGTAAGCAATTTGGAAAATATATGCCCTCAAAGATTTTTGTGGGTCAATCTGTTCCCGATGCTCCCAGATATAAATAAATGCTTTTTGGATGAGATCTTTGGCATTTTCCGGGGACGTATTTTTGCTTACTAAAAAGCGAAATAGAGAGTCGTAGTGAAGGTCATAAAAATTCTTGAATGCATCATGATTGCCTTCTTTAATTTTTTGAGCTATTGCTGCCTCATCTGCTTTTTTAGCAGGTGCAGTGGCTAAGGCAAATAATACAAGGGGTACACTTGCGGGATCAATCATGAGCTAAAAGTAAAACCAAGAGTGAATTTTTAAAAGTACGAACTCTATAGGTTTATTTTGGCAAAAATTTTTTTTGATGAGAAACTCATAAAAAAAGGGCAAACCTGTGGAAGGCTTGCCCTCATAATAATTAGAACTGCATTATGTTAGATGACATCATTGACTAATTATCGTCATCATCACTGTCGTCATCGTCGCTATCATCGTCATCATCATCGTCTTCTTCCTCCTCCACATCAAATGAGTTTTCAATGTTCTCATCAATTTGCTCTTGGTTAGCAGGATCTGTGGGATCCAGATCATTGCCGGATGAATCTTTAAACCAACCACTGGGATCTATGTTAATTGCAATAGAAGGAGAGGAGCTGTCATTAATTTCGAAAGGAGGATTGAATTCCATCTCGATTTCAAAATCTTCCTGGGAGCGATACATGAAGTCTTCACCGTTGTAAACGCCCTTAATAACAATAGTATATCCATCGTCATCGCCGGATTCGTTAATGAAATCGGGATCGTTTACATTGGTGTCATCGTCGTGTTCGATTTCCATTTTAAACTCATCATACACTCCCGCAGGCACATTAGCTGACGAAAGTTCGATTTCGCTGCCATCGAGCGGAAGGTTCACAACAAAGTCATCGACTTCGAAATCAAGAGAATCTTCATCCATCGTACTTTCCAACTCCAGTTCTTCGACTAAGAGTTTAACTTCCGTCAGGGAGTCTACCGATTGTATGGTGGGTGATGATGAGATTTGTTTAGCAGTGGCTGTTGACATTTGATTTAGCTTCATTTTTACTGCTACCTGTTTTTCACCGCCTGAATTGGAATCAGAAACACTGCAGCTTACGGCAAATAATAATGCAGGTATTAAAATAATTAGGGATAGCCTGTTAAGTAGATTCATAACATTACCTCTTTGTAGTTTTTTTATAATTGTGTTCAACTTCTGTTGTTAATACACATACCGCAAGGGGGTACCCCCAATCCTTTTTTGGAATAAATTATTAAGAAATATTAATGGAACTAATACCAATAATAGAGGTCTGATTTGTAACAACTCTGCAACTCAATACTCTTATAAACAAAAAGGCACAGTATTTAAAAATATTTGTATAACAACGGCTTCTATGGAGACAAAAAAAGTGTTAATTGTTGAGGATGAGATGATTATTGCCATGTTGATTGAGCGAATGGTTACCAGTATGGGTCATCAGGTTATCGACAAAGTTTCATCCGGAGAAGATGCTATAAATAAGGCATTAGAACACAGTCCCGATCTAATTTTAATGGATATCCGTCTAAAAGGAGAGATGGATGGGATTGAAGCTATGAGAAGGATTCAGGAAAAAATGTCGATTCCAGTAATTTATATTTCCGGAAATTCTGACTTGGCTCATCAGAAGAAAATGAATAATACCGATTATATCGATTTTCTTTCTAAACCTATTTCCCAATCTGATTTAAGCAAATCTTTCAGTGTGGCATCATGAGGAGAATAGGACATATTGCGGTCGAATTACCACTGAATGAAAAATGTAGCTCTGAAAATTAATTATCAGTATCTTTTCTAAGTCCGTATAGTAATATAACAAGTACTGAAAGGCTGATAATTGCGGTTACATCCCTACACTGGATCGATGTCTCATTTCTAATCAAATCTAACAATATTAAAAACGTTTTTAGCTGGCTGGCTTTTCGTATTTAGAGATTATATAAGTACAAAATCCGCTTGTAATTTTGGCTGAACATTCACAAGTTCATAGCCGTTTAAATCTGATCTAAATAACGTTTTTTAAATTACAATTATGCCGGAGATCAAACTCCCAGAAGTAGAATTAAATATCTATACGCCCAAAGATCCTGTCGAAGTGCCAATCGTCGAAAATAGGATTTGCACGAAAGAAAGTAGCCCCAATTTTGTACGTCATGTGACTTTTGATATTTCGGGAACCGATTTGGAAGGACACGTTCGTGTTGGACAGTCAATAGGCATTTTACCGCCCGGAAAAAATGAAAAGGGTCGCGATTATAAATTGAGGCTTTATTCTGTTTCTTCGCCTACAAAAGGAGAAGATGGCAAATCACATCTGATATCTACAACGGTTAAGCGAACGATAGAAGAATTTGATAATAATGAGCTGTATTTGGGCGTATGCTCCAATTACCTGGCAGACCTGCAGCCCGGGGATAAAGTAAAAATGACCGGTCCCAGCGGACGCCGTTTTTTACTGCCCGAAAATGCCACCGACTTTAATTACGTCTTTTTTGCTACAGGCACTGGTATTGCACCCTATCGGGGCATGATTAAAGAGCTGCTTGATAACGGTTTTGAAAATGAAATCGTACTGATATTTGGCTGCGCGTATCGCACAGATTTACTTTATGCAGATTATTTTGAGCCCTTGGATGAGAAGCACGATAATTTTCATTACCTGCCTCATGTTTCCCGTGAAGATCGACGTCCCGACGGCACTAAAAAATATGTACAAACCTGTTTATGGGATGAGTCCGAATTACTTGATCCCCTCATGGAGCAGGAGAACACGCTAATGTATATTTGTGGACTTAAAGGGATGGAGAGTGGTATTTATCGTGCATTGGCTAAAAAAGGATTTACCCAGTATCTGGATGTTCGAGAGCCCGCATCCGGGAAAACACCCGAAGAATGGGACGAAAGGGATCTTAAAAGATACGTTAAGCCTTCTGCACGAACATTTGTAGAAGTGTATTAAGTGAGATACAGCTTGTAATTCGTTTCTATCATTATTCTACTATTCTTAATTGATGCGAAACTAGTTCGTAATATTTGTTACCCCTCCAGAAACGATGTACTTCATTACGTCAGTAGAATTGAATTCAATGGGAGTGACGTTTTGGGTGGGCACCAAGAATAAGTTTCCCGAAAAGTTGTAAGAGTGGGGACAATAAACGGCAACCATATCCTCGATACCAAACTGGTTGAGATCTTTCTGAGTAACAAAACCAATTCGTTTGGCTTCCATACCACCTAAATCAATAAGAACCGGTTTGTTGAATCGTTTTTTATCCCCGACAAAGGCTTCGGTAAGCTCTTTCAGCGAAGTATAAATAATTTTGATGAAGGGAACCTTTTTTAGGAATTGTTCAAAATATGTAACAATAGGTTTGGTGATAGCTCGCGAAAAGATGTATCCAATGGCCGAAATCCCAAAGAAAACAGTGATAATACCCAACCCGGGAATATCGATATTGAGCCACTCAAAAAGCAGATCATTAAAAAAATTATTTGACCACCTAATAGCCGAATAAATTACATATATGGTAGCTCCGATTGGAAAGACGAGTAATAATCCACGTAGAAAACTATTGATAATGGGACGCATATCGACAAATATTTTGTTTATTAGAGGACTTTGCAAAACTTAAAATGTCATCCTGCAGTGTCCCGCCTATGCGGGGAATTTATACTCCTACGTTAAAACTTCGGAGTACAGGTTTCAGGATCTATATTTAAAACTAATATAGAAGATTTAGATTCTGAAACGAGTTCAGAATGACACGAAAGAATAGGTTTTGCGAGGCCTCTTCTAGAATAATGTATGAACATAATCTATAATCGCAATTAATAGTGTGCAAAAGAACTATTATTTCAACCGTTTTTAAGATGAGTTCAACACTAATTTTTGCTATTTTCAACGGTCTGAATAATCTGAAACTAAGATAAACAAAACTGATGTCCCACAAGAGTTCTGCACAAATACGCCAGGAATTCCTGGACTTTTTTAAAGAAAAAGATCATTTGATTGTACCCAGCGCACCGGTTGTACCCCAGAATGATCCTACTTTGCTATTTACAAATGCAGGGATGAATCAGTTTAAACCGATCTTTTCTGGATGAACAATCCGGTTACGAAAAAAATGGTGAAACCTGGCAGCGAGCGGTTGACAGTCAGCGCTGTATTCGTGTGAGCGGCAAGCATAATGACCTTGAAGAAGTCGGACACGATACCTATCACCACACGCTTTTTGAAATGCTCGGTAACTGGTCGTTCGGAGATTATTTTAAGCGTGAAGCCATCCGCTGGGGATGGGAGCTGCTTGTTGATGAATGGGGACTTGATCCGGACCGATTGTATGCAACGGTTTTTGAAGGGGATGAGGACGATGGACTTCCGGTAGATCAAGAATCGATTGAACTTTGGGAAGAGGAAACCACTATCAATCCCGATCACATTCTGAAATTTGATAAAAAGGACAACTTCTGGGAGATGGGCGAAACCGGACCATGTGGCCCGTGCTCCGAGGTACATGTGGATATTCGTCCTGACGAGGAGCGTAAAGAAAAAGATGGAGCCGAGCTCGTGAATATGGATGACCCGCGGGTGATGGAGATTTGGAACCTGGTATTTATTCAGTTTAATCGTCAGCCCGACGGCTCACTTAAAAAGCTGCCTGCCCAGCATGTAGATACGGGTATGGGCTTTGAACGTATTTGTGCAATCCTACAGGATAAAAAGTCGAATTACGACACCGATCTTTTTGCGCCCTTGCTTAATAAAATTGGTGAACTTGCGGATGTTACCTATGGTGATGACGATGAGATCGATATTGCCATGCGGGTTATTGCCGATCACATTCGTGCGGTAAGTTTTTCTATTGCTGATGGGGCATCGCCGGGTAATGACGGGCGCGGTTATGTGATTCGTAGAATTTTGCGGCGCGCTATTCGCTACGGCTGGGACAAGCTGGATTTGAAAAAGCCGTTTTTCTACAAGCTGGTGCCCACGCTGGCCGAACAGTTCAAAGATGTATTTCCCGTTCTTGTCAACCAGCAGGATTACGTGCAGAATGTTATTCAATCCGAAGAGAAAAGCTTTTTAAATACGCTGGGGCAGGGCATTGAACTATTTAATGAGATGGCCGAGGGTAAGAACAAAATATCCGGCGAAGATGCTTTTAAACTGCATGATACATACGGATTCCCCATCGACTTGACGCAGCTGATGGCGCGCGAACGGGACATGGATGTTGATGTGGAAGGATTTAATAAACGTATGAAAGAACAGAAAGAACGCGCTCGTGCGGCGGGGAACTTCAACGTGGATCAATCATCCCAAGAAGAATGGTTTACTGTTACCGATACCGAAGATTTTGAGTTTGTGGGATACGATTCGCTTTCAACCTGGAGTAATATTAAAGCTATGCGTAAAGGTGACGACCAAAATGCTCTTATTTTGGACAAAACACCTTTTTATGCAGAAAGCGGTGGTCAGGTAGCCGATACGGGAATCATCAGCAATGGTGATGAACACTTGCGGGTGCTGGATGTACAGCAATCGCCGGACGGCTACATTCACATTGTTGATAAATTGCCCGAAGATCCCGAAGGAGAGTGGGAGGCAATGGTCAATGGCGACCGACGCAAGGAAGTCAGAAAGCACCACTCCGCTACACACTTGGTACATGCCGCACTAAAACAGGTGCTGGGCGATCATATCGCACAAAAGGGATCACTGGTTGATGAACAACATCTGCGATTCGATTTCTCACATTATGATCAAATTACGAATAGTGAGTTGAATCAGATTGAGGAAATTGTCAACAATCGTATACAGCAGAATATTTCTAAACAGGAAGAGCGCAATGTACCTATTGATAAAGCGAAAGAGCGCGGGGCTACGATGCTGTTTGGCGAAAAATACGGTGATAAGGTCCGCATAATTTCTTTTGATCCGGATTATTCGATGGAGCTTTGCGGTGGTACGCACGTAGATGCTACCGGCGAAATTGGCTATTTCCGTTTTACCGGTGAATCTTCTGCAGCGGCTGGAATTCGACGAATTGAAGCAAAAGTAGGAAAGAGTGTGGACGAGTATTTGCGGCAAGAAAACGAGTTGGTACAGCAAATTCGCTCAGAGATAGGTCAGAGCCAAGACTTGGTGCGCGATATACATCAGCTTATTGAAGAACGAAAAGAGCTGGAAAAAGAGGTTGAAGATTTGCGCAAACAACAGAGTGCTTCCAAGTTAGATGGACTTATCCAGAATGCGCGGGAACTCAACAGCGGTATCAAGTTGGTTTCCGGTGAAGTGCCGCATGCCGATATGGATCTGCTGAAACAGCTGGGGTATGAGTCGCTCGATAAACAGCAGGAAGGAACGGTTACGGTGCTTGGGGCCAAAGATTCTGAAGAAGGCAAAGTCTATGTGATGGCGGCTGTAACCGAAGACCTCATTAAACAAAAAGAGTTAAAGGCCGGTGCATTAGTGGGTGAGCTTGGACAGATGCTCGGCGGTGGAGGCGGAGGCCAGCCGAACCTGGCAACAGCCGGCGGACGAAAACCGGAAAAGCTGAAAGAATTATTTGATCAGCTTCCGTCAATTATCAACAAACATTTAGATTAACGGATTACCTGTAATCTTCCATAATTTTAGGTATATTTTCTGAGTCTGATTTGAGTGAAATTTTCAATTGAAACGTTGTAACAGCTAATCTGCTGTTAAAGATATTATGGCTAAAAAAGAAAAAAACGCTGAAGAAGTTTCGTTTACTCCAAAAGGAACCGGTATCCGTACCGACGGAGAGATTGTTCGCAGTACGGAATTGCCCGATCCCACCGATAAGAAACATAGTGATCTCGACTTATCGGACGATGATGTTGTAGATATGTTTGAACAGATGTATTTGCAGCGCCGGTTTGAAGAACGCGCAATGCAGATGTATCAAAAAGGGAAGTTCGGTGGATTCCTCCACCTATATATGGGACAGGAGGCTATTTCTACCGGAACGACTTACGCCCTGAATGATGACGATGATATTATTACGGCCTATCGCGATCACGGATGGGGCTTAGTTCGAGGGGTATCCCCCAAAGAAGGTATGGCTGAGCTCTATGGAAAAGTGACCGGCTGTTCAAAAGGCAAGGGCGGATCGATGCACTTTGCCAATGTGGATGAACACTTCTGGGGTGGATACGGAATTGTAGGCGGACATATTCCCCTCGGCGGCGGAATTGCTTTTGCCAACAAATACAAGCAAAATGACCGTGTTACGGCTTGTTTCCTGGGCGATGGAGCTGTTCCACAGGGCGCCCTGCACGAAACGTTGAATATGAGCCAAAACTGGGGTTTGCCTTGTATCTATGCCGTAGAAAATAACGGCTATGCAATGGGTACGGCCGTACACCGACATTCGGTTGGTGAAATTGTGGATCGTGCCGATGGTTTTAAGATGAAGAAAATGGTGATCAACGGCATGGATGTGCTCACGGTTTACGAAAAGATGAAAGAAATTGCCGAGGACGTCCGAAAAAACTCTGAGCCGTGGTTTGTAGAGATTCGAACGTATCGCTATCGCGGACACTCAATGTCGGATCCCATGCAGTATCGTACGGATGAAGAGCTCGAAGAATATGAAAAGCTCGATCCGATTGCGCGAATTAAAAACTACCTGTTTGATGAAGGTATCATTGATGAAGATAAGGTTGATGAAATTCAAGATAGTGTGGAAGACACGGTGATGGATGCGATCGATTTTGCTGAGGAAAGTGATTTCCCCGAAAAAGAAGATCTTTACGATCACATGTTTGCCGAAGATGATTATCCATTCCATACCTAGAAGCTGGATGTTGGAAGTTTGAGATTGGATTTAAATGCTGGTTTTAAGGGTTTATCTAACTTCAAACTTCTGGCTTCTAAAATGTGGAGCGATTACAGAATTTGATAATAAATAAGTACTACGAAAAGCTAACTTAACTGAGAATCTAGATAAAATGGCTGAGTTACAATTCAGAGAAGCAATCCGGGCAGCAATAGATGAAGAGATGTCTCAGGATGAAAATATTTTTGTAATGGGCGAAGAAGTCGCCGAATACGATGGAGCCTATAAGGTCACCAAAGGTCTGCTCGATAAATACGGGTCAAAGCGGATGATCGATACGCCTATTTCCGAGCTCGGTTTTGCCGGTATCGGAATAGGAGCGGCCATGAATGGCCTGCGACCCATTGTGGAGTTTATGACCTTTAATTTTGCCGTGCTGGCCGCTGATCAGATTATTAATCACGCTTCCAAAGCGCGATATATGACCGGCGGACAAGTGGAGATTCCGATTGTATTTCGGGGACCCAATGCTTCAGCGGGACAGTTGAGTGCCACGCACTCGGTTTCGTATGATTCCATGTATGCGCATTTTCCCGGACTTAAAGTGATTTATACCTCAGAGCCGGCCGATGCCAAAGGTCTTTTGAAATCGGCCATTCGCGATGATAACCCGGTACTTTTTATGGAATCTGAGCAGATGTACGGTTTGAAAGGCGAAGTGCCCGAAGAGGATGATTTTACCATCCCCATTGGAAAGGCCAAAGTAAAACGCGAAGGAAGTGACGTAACGGTGGTAGCGCATGGAAAAATGTACCACGTTGCTACCCAGGCAGCCGAAAAGCTGGCCAAGGAAGATGTTGATGTGGAAATTGTTGATCCCCGTACTGTTAAGCCGCTGGATATGGAAACAATTGTGAAATCCATCCGCAAAACCAATCGCTGCGTAATTGTTGATGAAGCGCATCCGTTTGGCGGATTCGCGGCCGAGGTTGGATACCTGATACAGCGCGAGGCGTTTGACTATCTGGATGCCCCTGTACAGCGCGTTACGTTGCCGGATACAAATGCGCCCTTTGCCAAAAATCTTTTTGATGAGTGGTTGCCAAGTCCGGACCAGGTGATAGATGCAGTTAATACTGTTACTTATCGCAAGTAAACACTGAGTTTCAAATTTGTTGAATAAAATTACAATTAGTAAACGATTTAAATTTAACTATTATGGCAGTTAAGGTTGAAATGCCCAAGCTAAGCGATACGATGGAAGAAGGCGTTATCGCTTCGTGGAATGTTGAAGAAGGAGATACAGTGGAATCCGGCGATGTTATTGCCGAGGTGGAAACTGATAAGGCAACGATGGAAGTTGAGGTCTTTGATGCCGGGACGATCCTAAAAATTCTTGTTGATGAAGGAGATGCTGTGCCACTCGGCGGTTTGATTGCCGTGATTGGTGAGGAAGGTGAAGATATCAGTGATATTTTGGAAGAAGCTGAATCTGAGAGCGGTTCCAAGGAATCTTCTGATGAAGAAAAGCAAGAAGTTGCTAAAGAGGCTGATGAAGAAGAGGAAAGTTTCGATCCCGTATTCGGTGATCTGGATGAGAAAGGAAACGGTCAACCTGATGACGGACGAATTAAAGCTTCTCCTTTGGCGCGAAATATGGCTGAAGAACAGGGCATCAATCTTGCAAATGTAGAAGGAAGTGGTCCAAACGGAAGAATCATTAAACGAGACATAGAAAGTTACGAACCTTCGAAAGCGCCTGCTGCAGCACCGGCAGCTACGGTATCAAGGGAGGACAAAGAGCACCGCGTATCTCAGATGCGAAAGACCATTGCTCGACGATTGTCTGAAAGTAAGTTCAGTAGCCCGCATTATTATGAGACCATTGATATTGATATGAGCGCGGTCTGGGATGCCCGAAAGCAACTCAATGAAATTAGTGATACTAAAATCAGCTTTAACGATATTGTGGTGAAAGCATGTGCAACAGCACTGCGTCAGCATCCTGATATCAATAGCTCATGGCAGGGAGATAAAATTATTGAACATGGCGATGTTAATGTTGCCGTGGCTGTGGGTATTGACGAGGGACTTGTTACTCCGGTTATTGATAATACTGACCAGAAAGGATTACAACAGATTGCGGTCGAAAGTAAAGAGCTGATTGAAAAAGCTCAGAATCGCGACTTGCAGCCCGAACAGATGGAAGGCAGTACGTTCACGGTTAGCAACCTTGGCATGTTCGGTATCGAAGAGTTTACGGCTATCATCAATCCGCCCAACGCCTGTATTCTTGCGGTGGGAGCTATTCGTGAAGAACCCGTTGTAGAAGATGGGGAAGTGGTTCCCGGCAAGCGGATGAAAGTTACCCTGTCCAGCGATCATCGTATTGTGGATGGCGTATCAGCAGCTAAATTCTTAGATACGCTGAAACGTATGCTTGAGAATCCTTTGGGGATGGTGCTGTAATCTGAGTGCCAATATTAGAACTATTTTGTAGAAACCATCTGATGGACATGCTTTAGAGAGTTGTTAATCCATCCGATCGCAAATTCAGCGGTCGGATGGGATGGTAATTCAAAATCTTCTATTTTTCATTTATTGAAGCCCTGAATCGTAAGGTTCAGGGCTTTTTTTATTGCTCTGAATTTTTTGACAGATACAAACCTCATCAAGCTATTATGACTGAATAAGTAAGAGATACTTTTTCATACTTTTTTGATTTCTTGACTGTCAGAATCTCTCATTTCTCCTCGGATTATATCTTCTCTCCTTAAAATAAATCTACTGATATAATTCTAATCTTTGTAAAAACGCCTGCTGATACTGCTATGGCTATATTTAAAAATTAAGAACATCTAATTAACATTAGAAATTTTTAATATTAATAAATTCTAATATATTACTCCCAGAGAGTAAATACTTGGAGACAATTATGTTAAAACAAATATTCATATCAACAATACTTATAAGCGGGCTACTTGCCAGTTCAGCTGTAGCACAACAATCAGCACAGGCGTCAATGAAAGTGAGTGTTGAAGTAGTAGAGGGAGCAAGTATTGTAATGAGTCAGCCGGATAAAGTTAACTTATCAGAAAACGGAAACTCCGATCTTGGGGCAATGCGTTTACAGGGCAGTGATAATACGTTGGTAAAAGTATCAGATAAGCTACAACTCTTTAATTCGAATGGTAATCAGATAAATCTCAATATCACAGCTATTAATGATATAGAGACTAATGCTGGTAATATTCGTTTCCAGGGTCTAAACTCACAAGATAGTCCCGAAAGAGGTTCTTACAGCGGAGAACTGAAAGCGACTGTAGAATACCTTTAGAAAAGAGAATAGTAGAATCCCAGCCAATCCTTCTATTTTTCAATCAGTACTGTAATCGGATGTTCTATTGCAGGGATATCAGCAAGCTTCTGTTGCAATTGCTTGGTCTTTGTCCAGGATATAAGCCCTTCAAAAACAATGGTACCGTTAGACTTTTTGAATTCCGCTCCTGATTCAGGATCAATCATGGATTTTAATAGTTTTTCATCCAATTCACCTCCCGGATTCTCAATGCGGATTTCAAAACTAAAGTTCATTGCCCGCTCGTCTTTCTCACCAAGAAATAGCGAATAGTTTTGGATGTTTGCCATAGAGGCATCTTCATAAGATGGTTTGTCTTGTATAGTAGCCAGTTGGGATTCCATCGATGTTTTTGAGTAATATCGCTCATCTACATATACCAAATACTTTTCATTGGCCTCATTAAAACTGACTGAGGTTAATAGATCCAAGTCATTTTTGGTTTGTTCCGCAAAGCGGTTAGCAGCATCTTCTGTTTTAAATTCTCCCAGCTTGATAAAGTCTGATTGAGGGGCATCAGGTGCAATATTTCCACTGTCGAGGACAACCAGTGCGGCTTTTTCAAAGGTATTGCGGTGATATGATAATATGTTTTGGATAGCTTGATTCCGATTTGGCAAGGGGAGGCTACGAATAGCGTATAAGTCGGTGTTAGTATTCAATATCACACTAAAGGATCCTTTAAGTTTGCTTGCCGCTTCCATAGCAACTTCTTTAGCTTTTGATAACGTCCTGAAACTGGCAATCTGGATCTTATAATAGAGTTCCTGATCAGAGATATACGTAGTGTCAGTGGTTGAGTCAGCAGATACAGTATCGGCTGCAATGGGCTCAGGCGTTGTTTTAGGTTTTAGGGTAAAGTTCAACCCTTCTACAAAATCTCCCTCGGCCAGGGCCTCAACTTCAACCTCCATGGTATCGGGTTGCGAATTAACATCGAGGAACTCCAGCTGTTTGCTATCTATATATAAATTATAGTTACCCGGTGGAATTTCATAGGCATAGAATGTACCATCGCTAAAGGTGCGCATTTCTTTTTTATATGTGGTATCCTCTTTAGCATCCAAATATACGCGGAGGCCGGACTGTGGATTCTCTTTCCCTTTGGTCATTTTTACGACTTTGCCCGATATTACCCCGGAAGTATAGAAGGGAATATCTATTGGTTTATACTGGTTGGGATCTGTAACAATAGAAAATTTTTCTATTTCAGGCACCAGCATAGGATTTTTTATTTCTGATTGATTGACCTCCATATTAATCCTGTGGTAGGACTGAAGCTGGCTGAATCGAAGGATACCCTCCGAAGAGGTAGACATGACGCCGGCTCGTCCAATGCGAACTGCTTCTTCATTGATTACGTCATCTCCCTCGTCGTAGGTCCCGGAATTGTTTGCATCTACATAAAGACGAACAGATGTTGCAGAACGTCCTACCTGCTGCCTGTTTGAGACGGTTAAATCTTTATTGTAATCATCATACCCGATGGAACCTCTAATATTTTGTGTAAATGAATATTGATCTCTTGATTTCCGGGCATTTGACGTACTTCGAAATGCATTGAAGTCGATGGTCAGGCCAAGGTTTAGAAAATTCAGGTCATTTAAAAAATTTCTGGAGTAGGAGGCCTGGATTCTTCCATGTTCAAATATGCTTTTTGAGGCTTGTATTTCGGCCTCTCTGAATGCACCAATACCCGGACTATAATCGATACTGCCACTGATAAATGTATTTTGAAGATAACGGGGTATGTTGGGGGTTCTGGAAATGAGGTACGTAGCGGATGCGCTCAGATCTGAGCTGGTGCTTGGATCAAGTGAAAAGTCGCCGAACTGACGATCCCGGTAACTGAACCTGAGATTCAGGCGATTAATGCGGGAGTTTAAGTCAATGGAATAGCTCATATTATCCTGCGGTGAATTTTGAGCGTAATTCCCTTGAAATCGAAAGTTTAATGGCACTTCTCCTATTGATAATGGGAAAAATGCATTAGCTGAAAATTCCTGCTCGTTACCAACGGGGTTATAGATCCGGTTGTCGGTATAATTGGAATAGGTTATGCCCCAGCTGGCAGATGAGGGATAAACAACATTCCCGGATATTCGATAGAAAGCATTGGGAGCGATATCGAGATTTAACAAGTAATCGTCAAAAACCCGCGCAGAAGTAGAACTATAGAAAACAGGCGACTCATTGGAATATTCATCAAAATATTCTACCCCAACTTGCTGGGTCAGCCAGTTTGAGATTCCATACGCTACATCGCCCTGAGTCATATAACTTTCTGTAGTGGTGCCAAAAATAGGGTTATCAAGTTGACCGGCGTTCAGGTGATAGCTGAATTCCCCTTCCGGCAGAAAGTTGAAAGGGATCTGTATTCGCTCTTCTCGTTCCCGGATGCGCCCGTCGGGACCATAGATTCGCAACCGCAATCGCGAAGTACCATAAGTGAGTGGCACTAAAAAACGATACTGTTCGTCTTCCGTTATTCTGGTAAAGTCATAGAGGGCATTATTGTAGTAAAGCTCAACTTCTGAGCCAATTGGGGCAGTGCCCTCCACCTCATAGGAATCGTACATATACCGGGGCTCGATGGGTTCGTTGGTCAGTTTAATCCCTGTAAAATTTCGACTGCTTAATCCATCAGAACGTGTTTGTCCGGCGTATATTTGGCTGAGGTAGTCATTATTGCGCATGACGTATCGCCAGCGCAGGTTATTGGTGGTAAAGTTTGATGATCCGCCGGAATAGTTACCAAATGCAGAACCCTCGAGATCGCCACCGGCTATTTCTGCTCCAAGGTCAAAATTATAGGTATATGAATTTTGGTTTTCGTTTATTATTGAAGTGAGCGAATAGTCAAAAAAGCCACCTCCGAAAAACGTTCGGTCCCGTTCAAACATAAGTGGATGATAGCTTTGCCCGATATTGGCTTTATCTTGTTGCTCTCTGCGCCGTTGTCGCTCGTACTCTTCCACAATGGGCAAGGTGTTGGGGGTTTCAAGCTGCAATAGCAGATTATTGAGGTCCACAGAAAAGTTTAAGTCAAACACTTCGGATAGCACGTCAAGACTCACATAGAAATCCAGTTCCTTAACCAGCATTTTGGAGGCATCGTAACGGAAGGTTCCCTTGTTATCCAGCGTTACTTCGTAGTTGCTAAAGTCGAATCGAAAATTATTATCGGGGTCAAGGTAAAAGCCCTGGATAGATAAACTGCCATTGTCTACCTCGTGAGAGATTTTTAGACTGCTGAATATTTCTGAAACCGGAAGATAGTAGGTGCCGTCCTCATAATAGGCGGTAATAACCTTTTCAAAGAAATTGCGGTAGGTAAAGGAAAGAAATATCTCCTGTTGATTTGACTGCTGCTGGTTAGCTTGTCCGTCCTGAAAACTGGATGTCGGTGCAGCCTGTATACTATTATTAAAAGAAAGGGCAGGCGTACTTAAAGCGAATAGAAGAAGAGATAGAATTAAAAAACGTCCTTCTTTACTCACTTTTTGGTGAAGCTTATGGATTGAGATACCGGTTCCATTTGAACGATGTTTTCCGAAGGCACATCGGGTCGCTGCGTTTCAAAGGTGATTTTGGCCGTATATTTACCATTTTCCAGCTCATCCTGTGCTACCTCAAATACTTGTCGGTAATCAAAATAGATAGACGTGGAAGTACGTTTTTCTACTACGGTATTACCACTACGGTCTGAGATCGTTAATATGATGGTTCCAAGAAAAGGAGAGTTTCCTGATCTTTTGACATCGGTAATAAATTCAAAATTATCTTCCGAATTTTGCTGGCTAAACTTTTGGATCTCTATACCGGTATTGGTATCGCCGTGTTTGTAGAATAGAGTCGTAACCTGCTCAAACTTATAAGTGATTTGGGCCGTTATTCCATCATCAGTTTCTTCACCCACAGCAGGGTTCTGAGCATTTGACGTTGTTTTAATGCGTGTCCAGTAGGTGCCATCCGAAAAGTCTTTGGGTCGTACGGTCATTCGCACCGTTTGGCGCTGACCGGGTTGGAGTACAAAATTCTGTGGAAAGCCCTTAACCAGGTTGCTGATACCGTACTGCTGGGCCCGGCTGCTGTCGTCATATACCATCTCTACATTGCCTTCCGTATTGGTTGTGGGGTAGCCAAAGGGAAATTCAATGGATACCTCCTGCGCCTGATCCGATCCGTTTAGTACCAAAAAGCTTCCAAAACGCTCTTGCTGGTCAATAAAAACCATGGTGGGAGCGATGGTAATTTGCGCCTTGGCGCCGGTAAAAAGCACCCCAAAAAGAAGCAGAAATATAAATAACAGTTTTTTCATTGCGGATAGACTGGTTTTAATTGCCGTTTGGGGAACCTAAGAAATTTGTACAAAAAAGCATAGTAAGCTACTGATTGAACTATTCTGGCGCAGTCTAACAAATAAAAAAGCCAAGACGAATTAGGTCTTGGCTTTTAGTGAAGGAAAAAATACTTAGTTGTATGCAGCGGTCAATGTAATTTCCTCGGAATATGTACCGGCAGTTTGGTTAGCTGCTGCATTAATAGTACCACCGATGAATACATGAAGAGTATTATCGGAGTCAGCAGAGAGAGCAGAAGTAGTGGCCCCTGCCGTAGGGTCGAATGTATTACTTTGACTGGTTGCCAAGTTGTCCCAAGCTGCACTAGTATTATCGAAGTTAATAGCGATATCAGCACCGGGGCCTACTAAGTTTCCGCCATTTGCAAAGGAAAAAGTTAGATCAAGCTGACCGCCGTTACCTGTAATTTGAAATGTACCGGCAGTAGCGTCACCAACATTTACAGTACTGCTAGCACCAGCTGCTAAAGTTCCAAAGTCTAAGTTACTTCCATCGGTAACAGATACATTTGATTCAACGGTTGCTGTGGCATCAATTTGTGCAAATGTAGCTGTTGTTAAACCGGTCATCAAAAAAAATGCGAGAGTAAGTTGGAGTAATCGTTTCATAATTTAAGCCGTTTATTATTGTTTGTAGATAAATTGAGTTTCTTTGTTTGCTTCACTCCCAAGATAAAAATGATCTCTTGGGTCTCCTAGTTAGAGCCTTTTAATTAAAGGATTCTAAACTTTTCTAAAGTTAAGTAACTAGCGTTGTTAGTGAAGTTAATTAACAAGGAATATTCTTTAGAGCGTTTCAATATTGCCAAAGATTAATAAATCGTAACTTCTATTGGTAAACGACGTTCAAAACTAACGTGCCCGAGTAGGCGCCCGGAGTAACATTGCCGACGTCAATATTTCCAAAGATATATACGTAGCCGGTATCCCAAACCTGTTCATTATCACTGCCCAGGGTTATGCGTAGCTCTTCATTGGCAAAGGGCATATAATCCTGATAATTGCTTGCTTCAGGGGAATAGGCTGCATCTAAAGTAAGAGGGATGGTATTGGTTGTATCTTGTCCGGCGGATGGTGTTAAGCGGTCTGGTTTTTGCAGGCTAAGGATCGCGCTTTGTGCCGCCAGTGCCCTGATTTTGAAAATACCCATTTGCGGATTACCCAGCTTCAATTTGTTGGGTACCGCTGTTGGTAACCACCGTACCGAAATTTAAATCCTGAAGTACTTCTACGCCTAACTCAGGCTGTACGTCCATATTGAAACGCACGGTTTGGGCATCCCCAGAGTAGGCTAGGGGAAGAATTAAGAGCGAAATACAAAATAAAATTTTAAACCGCTTCTTAATCATACTCAACACTTATGTTTATAGTTCCGGTATAGGTTCCGGCTCTGTCATTTCCAACGGTTATATCTCCATAAATATATAAGTATGCTTTTGAAGTCGGGGGACCACCGCCTTTTTTTCCTCCTTTGGCCCATGGGGGTGGGCCACCTCCATCATCCTGATAAATTGGAAATGTAGCCGTATTGCCGGAAAATACTGTTGCCTGATTTTTATTGTCTTCGCCGTCGTTGGCATAAGCTGCTCCAAGGGTAAAAGGTAGTTTATTATCTGCGTCTAGTTGTAGTGCTGGAGGAGGATAAATCGTAACACGAACATCTCTGTTATGTTCTCCTTCGATGCTTATAGTTTCGGTTTGAGGGTCCTGCAATTGAATCTGAACAGTACCCTGATTCTGTAAAAGACTACCAAAATCAAGAACTCCATCTGATATGACGGTTATGGTTAATTCCGGAGGGGCTTCAATATTTAAAGCAAGGGTCTGTGCCTGAAGTGCCCAAATGGGCAACAGAAGCAGCGATATTACAGTAAAAAGTTTTTTCATAGAAAGCACCCTGTAGAATTAAATATATTCAACTTCAATGGTAAAATCGCCGTTGTAATTACCCGGCTTGGCATTTTCAACGTTGACCTGTCCGCCAATCCAGAAATAATATTCTCCATTTCCGTTGAGAGTCAGGTCGCGATTGTCGGTTTGCAGGATTTCGGCCGAGCTCTGATCGTCCTCATCATTGCCCGCAATTTCATAGGTGAAGGTTAGTGAGTTGGTACCGCTGTCGTGTGTTAAGGTGCGTTCACGGACAAAGCTAACTCGAATCTGGGAATCGGCATTGCCCAGGGCAACCATTTTGCCCGTGTTGGTATCAGAAAGCGGATCGATGGTAATCGTTTGCTGGCTGGGTTGTACGGGACTAAAACTAATATCTCTTAGCGTTACCATTTCTATGGATTCAACCACCTGGGCAGAAGCACTAATGCTAATTCTGCTCGACCCTCCATTCTGATCCTGTGCCGCTGCTGTAAGGGTTGTAAAACTTACTGCTGTAAATATGAGCAGCAATATTGTAGTAGCTTTTTGCATCAAAGTCCTATTGGATAATTGCCGTTTGTTCGCACTATGTAAACGAATAGTCCTATAAAATGTTGGCTGATAACCTAACCATTTTCTGTAGTCAGCCTAAAATAAAAAATGCAGAGGAAAGGTTCCCTCTGCATTAGTAAATCTTAAGGTAGATAAGTGAATCTTAAAAATGTTACTACTTCAAAAACTATGATCAGTTATACATACTGATGAGTTTTACTTTGCTTCCGCCTGTTTGCAGATTCTTATTAACATTGTTTAAGGCATCACTACTGTACCGTAGGTCAGGTGTACCCGCATATGTACCTTCGGGGTCTTCTACATCAATACTAGAGTTGTCAGCAAAAAGTATAGAACCATAAACTTGAGGTGTTCCTTTTAGTTCTAGATTCCCTTGAACAATGATTAAACCGTAATATCTATCATTTCCTGTAATTTGAAAATTCACACCCGGTCTTATAATTAATATACCGGCACCATTACCATTAGCAGAACCATCCTGTTCAACAGATACTATTTTAGGGTTGTCTTTGGTACCTAAATCTAAGCCATTATATGATTCTGCATTAGGTAGATATTTATTATCTATATTATCTTGCAAGTTTTGACTATCTAAGTCTGAATCCTGCGCAAAACCATCAGGCTCACCTACAAGAAAAGAGTCATCACCGGGTTTTCCCTTTTTTTCAAATGTGTCATCTTGACTACGAATACCGACTGCCCCCGGCTTGTAACTATCAGCATCATCATTGGGAGAAGTTTCATCCATAGAAAAATTTCTACCGTCGATATTTGGAGGCTGTCCATTAATTCGAACAGTAGTATTCGATCCATATACACCCATAGCACCAGGTACTTTGGATATATCAATGGCTTTTCCTTTGGATATTTTTGCAACTATCTCTTTACTGGTATTGTCAATCGTTGCTATTACAGTAAGTTCAATGTTGCTAGAGCTTGGAAGATTAGCCCAATAATATTTAATTGTTCCACCATCTATGGATTTACTAATTGTATTATTCTCACCCTCTTCCCAACTGGGGTTTTCACTTAATTCATTAATTCCAAATTCTATACCTGTATGAGCTAAGTTTTGGGCCATGGCTTGTTCTGCCGCATTTACTGACCCTTGGGTCATAGCTTTGCGCTGGTTGTTCATTCCCATAAACGTATAGCCTAGGGCTACAAGTAAGCCCATTACGATAATTAACATTGGTCTACCCATGGTAGTGTACCTCTATAAGCTTAAGTTAATTGGTCTAAACTCTCTATTCCAATTTGTTGTTATGTATTCGGGATCAGATGACCCCAATCCACCTATTTTCTCAGGACTTCGCACAGTCATTGATATATCAATAAATCGAATATCATTGCGCTCATTTTGATCATTACCCAATACGGTATCTCGATCACTGTCCAGGTAAGTCATTTTAAAGTCAGTAATATTCCATTTAAAGGTGGTTGCATCTCCGTTAAGTTTTCGAATCAGTTGGTTATTTGATTCGTCGTGTTCCCACTGAATATTATCTGGATTTCCATCGTCATCAATATCCGTTTTGAATTCTATAAATCCCTCCCGGGCATCAAGAATAGGATCATCATAGGGCTTTTCTTGACCGTAAGCGATATTTGAAATGTCTTTTTCTAAAACTTCTGAAATAGTTGCCGTTCGTTGTTGTATCATTTGTCGCATAGTTAATGCAGTAGAGCTCTGTGAGATATTCATATTCATGCTCAGAATACTCAAGAGTAAAACTCCTGCAATAATAAAACTTGTTGTCAGCCCCAGATTCATAATGTTAACTTGTATTATTGTTAATAATATCGGCGCAAGTACGGTATTTTAATTTCAATGTTGTCACCGTTTCCATCTTTCAGATAGTCGCTGGTCACGGTTACAACCATTTTTTTGTATTCGGTGTAGGGTGTGTCAGTGTGGCCGCTTGCCATTTCATAATTCGGCGGACTTACATACAATACCTCTACATCTACTTGGAATGCTTCATCACCAGAACCGGGTTCCCAATCCACCTTTTCCTTTAAATCGTGATAATCATCAAAGTCATTGAAATCTGTGGAATTGGCCTGGCCACAATCAGAGAATCCTTCGGGTACTTGAGAAGGTTCGCCTGATACTGTATTGGCATCAAAAGGCAGAGCGCGTGCTCTATCAATGTAACTTTGAGCAATAGTGATAGCTCTTTTCTCAACTTCACTTTCGACTTCATGCTGACTGTTAAGAAAGATTATCTTATTTGAAGTCAACAAGATCAGGGAAAACAGCACCATTGCTGCCATTGTTTGTAATACTTCACTATATCCTACCATAGCTGTAGATGTCTAAATATCAATTTTATTGCAAATGTTAGAAAACATTAAATGTTTTACCATCCTTAATGAAACTTCATCGCCAATATTATAATAACGACTGTATAGACCTAATTAATTTTCATTAACGATGATTGTAAAATATTTATTTTTTAGTCGTCTGCTGTACTATCAGGAGGGAACACAGACTATAATGTTACATAATTTAAAGTTTTATATGGTAAAATAGTTAAAAATTGGTCTTTAAAAGTTTAAGTGAGAGATATTTTAAAGATCAGCCTAAAGAAATTATATTGAGCATCCGTAGTAATAATTTTATATGCTTCGGATGGTTTTACATTCATTGATCACAAATTAAGACTATGAAAGGCATTATTTTAGCGGGCGGCACGGGATCGAGACTATATCCACTGACGAAAGTAACCAACAAACACTTGTTGCCGGTGGGTAATAAGCCGATGATTTATTATCCCATTCAGAAATTAACCAACGCAGGTATAGAAGAAATATTGATTGTAACCGGTACCGAGCACATGGGGGATGTGGTAAACCTGCTGGGATCGGGTAAGGATTTTGGCTGCCGATTTACGTATAAAGTGCAGGATGAGGCCGGCGGAATTGCACAGGCGTTGGGACTGGCAGAAAACTTTGTGGGAGATGATTCCATGACGGTGATTCTGGGAGATAATATCTTCCAAACCTCCCTGCAGAAGGCAATAAATTCCTATCCCGGTGAGGGAGCACAAATTTTACTTAAAGAAGTAGATGATCCCGAGCGTTTTGGAGTGGCAGAAGTAGAGGGTGATAAAATCGTTGGAATCGAAGAAAAACCGGATCAGCCTAAAAGTAAGTTGGCGGTGACCGGAGTGTATATGTATGATTCCCGGGTCTTTGATTTTATTCGGGATCTGGAGCCATCCGATCGCGGAGAACTGGAAATTACTGACGTCAATAATCACTATATAAAAGAGGACGGTATGCGGTTTTCGGTGATGGAGGGTTGGTGGACTGATGCGGGAACGCCCTCATCATACAAGCGGGCAAATGAATTGGTTGATTCTGAATAATGATGAAAGCAATACTACTTGGGGCATCAGGACAATTGGGCAGAGAGTGGCAACGCATTATTAATAGAGACTATTCAGATGAGATTGCCTTGCTCTCGTACACATCAAGTGATCTGGATATCACCCATTATCAGGAGGTTTCTGATGAGTTTCGTGATCAAAAGCCGGATGTTGTAATTAATTGCGCAGCCTTTACGGATGTGGATGGAGCCGAAGATCATAAGAAGCTGGCTCGTAAGGTCAATATGGAGGCTCCGTTGTACCTGGCAGAACTGAGTCAGCAGCTGGAATTTAAGCTGGTGCACTATTCGACTGATTATGTGTTTCCCGGCACAAAGCTTAATAAAAGGGAATTTCCGGAGGGATATCCTGAAGATCATCCGGCTGATCCTGTGAACTGGTATGGCAAGACCAAGTGGGAGGGGGAGCAGGCTATTCGTCAGACCGCTGAAAACCATTTAATTATTCGCGTATCATGGCTGTGTGGCCAGTTTGGTTCCAACTTCGTAAAGACTATGATTCGGCTGGCACAGGAGCGCGACGAGCTGCAGGTGGTGAATGACCAGTGGGGCAGTCCTGCTTTTGCTGAAAATGTGGTTCGTAACTGTTTGACACTATTGGAAAATGGACATCGTGGAACTTATCACATCACTTCAGATGGATTGATAACGTGGTACGATTTGGCCCGGGAAATTTTTGATCAGGCTAGTATGGACGTTGAGATTGAGCCGGTTGATTCGGATGCCTTTCCCACCAAAGCCGAACGTCCGTATTTTTCGAAATTATGCACACATAAGATTGATGAGATTTCAGGAATTGAGATTATTGATTGGAAAGAGGGGTTACGAAAGCTGCTTAATCGGTTGTAAGTAAAGGTGCGTTCCCTCGCTCACGAGCAATCTATTTCAAGGAGATGGTTCGACTCCGCTCCCCGCAACTATGGGGCACGGCGCGATGACAGTCGTTGTTTTTTAAAGGCTGTCATTACGAGGGAGTCCCGCATTCGCGGGACGACCGTGGTAATCTTCTTGAATAGATTTGCGTAGCATCTAAAGGTTATCCTTTAAGCCTTAGTAAATTGTTTTATGGAGATCGCCACGCTCCACTCCATTTCGCTCGCGATGACAGCCGTTGTTGTTTAAAAAAGCAATGTCACTGCGAGGGCGTTCCGCGTTAGCGGAATAACCGCGGCAGTCTCCCGGAAAAAGTTCGCATAGTATTTAAAGGGCTAAACTCTCATACACAAAAGCTGTCATTGTGTAAAGGGAGCAATGACGATTGTTGCTTGTAAGATTTCACCTCTTAAACGGTCTTACTATTCTATGGAAAAGAAATATCACGTTTATATTATGACTAATACTCATCACACAGTACTCTATACCGGCATGACGGGCGACATCATTTGCCGAGGCTGGCAGCATAAACATAGATTGGTGGAGGGCTTTACAAAGCGATACAATTGCACAAAATTGGTATATATTGAGGAATGTGACTGCCCGCAAGACGCCATTGACCGCGAAAAGCAGATAAAGCGATGGACCCGAAAGAAAAAAGAGGTTCTTATTGAACGGTTAAATCCGAAGTGGAAAGATTTGTATGAGGAGCTTCTTATATAAAAAGCAATGTCATCCCGACCGGCGCGGAGGGATCTCCTTCCATTAGGTTCGCGTAGCATCTAACTAATTTCCCTGATTCAAGAGCCATCTATTTCGAGGAGATGGTTCGACTCCGCTCACCATGACATCAACGTTGTTTTTTTCTTATAAAAAAAGCAATGATTACCGTTTTTATAGCCAATATAAGGCGTTGGTGGAGGTTGTATGAGGAATTTTTGGTTTAAGCTTCTGCGATTGAAAAAGTAAAACCATATATTCGCAATCAAGCTGAGCATCATCGCCAAAGTTTGAGGGTATACGAGAAATCTTGGACTTAATTGAATTCCAAAATATGAGTATGGAAATAATTAAAACTGACATCCCCGATGTGTTATTGCTAAAGCCTGAGGTATATCGGGACGATCGGGGATTTTTTCTGGAGACCTACCGGGAGCAGCACCTAAAGGAGAAAAATATTGATGTCCATTTTGTGCAGGATAACCTGTCCAAATCTCAGAAGAATACTGTACGCGGATTGCACTATCAGATTGAGCGGCAGCAGGATAAATTGTTGATGATAATGCAGGGAGCCATTTTGGATGTGGCGGTAGATTTGCGGAAAGGTTCTTCCACATTTGGTGAGCACGTAGCGATGGAACTTTCCGCCGAAAATAAACACCAGATGTTTATCCCCAAGGGGTTTGCTCACGGATTTTCGGTGCTATCGGATGATGCGTTAGTGTATTATAAATGCAGCGACTATTACTATCCGGAAGGAGAGCGGGGGCTGTTATGGGATGATCCCGAACTGAATATCGATTGGAAGGTTACTGATCCCATTATCTCAGAGAAAGATATGCACCAACCGCGGCTTCAGGAAATTAAAGAGGAAGATCTATTCTCATGAAGAAAAAACAAGTACTTGTTACGGGTAGTGGATTTATACCGTGAAATAGTTGAAAGTAAAGTCTATCGGCAAATCGTTGTGTTTTATTTTTGAACTATGTAAAACAGAATCTAAATTTTGTAGTGTTCCTTTTGTCTTGATACAAAAGGAACTAAAAAATCAAGACTATAAATTGTATAATCACTTTAGCTTGCAGGATGCGTAGATTTTGATGGTCTTTAGACAATTGTGCATAATATTGGTATATCACCAGTATAAAATCTACAAAATAGCATCCTTTGGCTGCAGTATACAATTCAAGGCCATACTTTAAACCGTGAATTTCATAATAAGTAATCAACTTATTATTATCGAAAGCGTTAAAAACCAGATGGGAGAAATTTCTGTCTGACGAGGGGCTGCTATAGAATTTAATCAGCGTTGATTGATGAAACCGGCACCGAGGAGTTATCCCGAAAGCTTTCGGGAGAGTTTTTACTTCAGCTTTGCTGGTCCCGAGATAATCGGGATGGGTCAAGCCAAAAGGCGAAAAAGAAGGTTATACGGATGATCTGCGATCACGATTTGAGAAACATCAAGCAGGTAACGTTCAATCAACAAAGAACCGCCGACCATTCAAATTGATCTACTATGAAGGTTGTCGAAATAAAAAGTATGCGATAAAGCGTGAAAAGTACTTAAAGACTCACTATGGAAAGATGTTTGTTTAAAAGCGGCTCAAATCGTATTTCACAGGACAAGAGAATAAGAGCTAATAATTTAAATTAGAATAAAGATTTAGAATGAGAATATTAGTTACAGGCGGTGCGGGATTCATAGGATCAAATTTGCTGCTGTATTTGCACGAGAAGTATCCCGATTATCAGCTGCTCAATATCGATAAACTTGGCTACGCTTCGGATTTATCATATCTCGATGAGATTAAAAATTCGAATCGCTATACCTTTAAAAAGCTGGATATTGTAGATCGCGAGGCCGTACGGAATATCATCCGAAGCTATAAGCCCGAAGGCGTATTTCCACCTTGCGGCAGAGTCGCATGTAGACAACTCTATCAAGGGGCCGGAGCCTTTTATTCAGTCGAATGTAGTGGGGACTTTTAATTTGGTTGAGGAATGCCGACAGTTTTGGAAAGAGGATGAAGAACAGTGGCAAAATAATCGATTTTTGCATGTATCCACCGATGAAGTGTATGGAGAGCTGGGGGAACAGGGCGCTTTTTCGGAGGACTCTCCCTATGCCCCGAATTCACCGTATTCGGCATCAAAAGCGGGTAGTGATTTTATTATTCGATCGTATTTTCACACCTACGGGATGAATGTGGTTACAACAAACTGTTCCAATAATTTTGGTCCGCACCAGCACGACGAAAAGTTGATTCCCACCGTTATTCGTACGGCACTCAAGCACAATGATATTCCCGTTTATGGAAAAGGAGAAAATGTCCGCGATTGGCTCTATGTTCAGGAACACTGCCGTGCATTGGATCTGGTTTTTAATAAGGGAGAATCGGGAGAAACCTATATTATAGGCGGCAATAACGAATGGAAGAATATCGATCTGGTAAAGAAGATTTGTAATATTTTAAATGAGGAGGTCGGTGATGCACCGAGCTCGGATTTCAAAAACCTGATTACCTTTGTCAAAGATCGTCCCGGACATGATTTTCGCTATGCTATTGACGCCTCTAAAATTAAGGAAGAGCTGGGATGGAATAGCGAGGCGTCGTTTGAGCAACGTTTGAGAGAGACCGTACAATGGTATATCCGGCGATATAGCGAATAACGTTTGTTCCTACTAATCTCTGAGATCACATAACAAAAATAAAGTGCCAAAAAAAGTTGAAGGTTATTTACAAGCGAGTTATATTTAAGATAAAATTGTCTTAAAACTTAAAATAAATGATCTTCTCTACATCATGTGTGTACGGCCTTCGGGCAATGATCTATCTTGCATCGATCTCGAGAGAGGATTATGTATCAATCAAAGAATTGAGTGAAAAGCTGGATATCTCCTTCCATTTTTTGACTAAAATACTGCAGCAATTAACAGCTGAAGATATTCTGGAATCGATGAAAGGTCCGAAGGGAGGCGTGAGGCTGTCAAAGTCAGGCAGGGAAATTATGCTGAAAGAGGTTGTTGAAGCCATTGACGGGTCGGCTATTTTTACCGAGTGTGTTTTGGGATTACCCGGCTGTGGTAGTGAAAAACCTTGTCCAATGCATGAAATGTGGGAGGATACTCGAGATGAAATAAATGAGTTGTTTACAACCACCAGCTTGCAGGATATGTCGAAGGAAGGAAAGGCAAAGGATTTACGCATAACACCTGATGGAAAATTTGTTTGGGGTTAATCACAATGTATTGCAGTACTGCAATGGTTAAAAGTAATTTTGTTGTGTATCTGCAAAAATTCAATAGCTAGTAATATCCTTAAAGAATATTTCAAGCATGTATATCAGTAAATAGATTATACAGGTGTTATTTCACACAACATATAGCCGGCTGTTGATTCTTGGCACATTACTTGTACTAATTATTAATAGAAGATAAAGAACTCTTAAAACTTTAATAGGATTATGTCACAGATAACAAAACTTTCAGGATTGATAATATTAACAATGCTGCTGTTTGCGGCTTGTGGCGGTAGCGGAGAAAAAAATGAAAGTGAGGCCTCTGCCGAAAAGGAAGAGCAGAAATTAACGGATTTTGAAATGGAGCATGGCATTGGTCCGGTGGATGAAGAAATAGAAATTGGCGAAATAGATCCCGAATTGGCGAAAGAGGGCATGCGGGTTTTTGATATGAAATGTGGCGCCTGTCATAAGCTGGACAGCCGCTATGTGGGTCCGCCGCTGGGTGGCATAATGAATGTACGGTCACCGGCATACGTCATGAATCTGATACTAAATACGGATGAAATGCGTGCAAAGCATCCGGTTGCAAAATCAGTTACTACCGAATATCCAACACGAATGACGAATCAACAATTGACGCGTGAGAAAGCACGAGCTGTCGTAGAATACTTAGCACAAGAATCACAATAACACCAATCAACCAATCAATAATCTAAAAGAGAAATACTATGAATAAATTGTTAAAAAAATCTTTACTGTGGTCGCTTGCGGCAATCACAGCTATGGGATTTATATCTATGGGATGTAGCTCGAACGGGGAGTTTGGCTCCTCTTCTGACGCTGCACAGAAAGTCTACGTAGCACCGGGAGAGCACGACGAATTTTACGGCTTCTTCTCCGGCGGATACAATGGTCAGATGGGCGTATATGGATTGCCATCAGGTCGACATATCTTTACCATTCCGGTCTTTTCACAGGCTCCGGTAAATGGGTATGGATTTTCTGAGGAAACTAAAGCTATGTTGCAGACGACCGACGGATTTATACCGTGGGGCGATGCACACCACCCTGAGCTATCTCAAACAGATGGCGAAACCGACGGACGCTGGGTATTTATGAATGAGAATAATACCCCTCGTGTTGCTCGTATCGGTTTGGATGAGTTTAAAACACAAGAGATTATCGAGATTCCCAATTCGGCGGGTAATCACGCTTCATCTTTTGTAACTCCCAATACCGAGTACGTTTCTGCAGCCACACGTTTTAGTATACCTATGA
This sequence comes from Fodinibius sp., assembly GCF_034521915.1. Classification (GTDB taxonomy): domain Bacteria; phylum Bacteroidota; class Rhodothermia; order Balneolales; family Balneolaceae; genus Fodinibius. Next base: position 96,095 of record NZ_JAXHLU010000001.1, on the reverse strand, counting down.
AGGAGGGTAGTCTGGAGAATATGGATGTGAGCATTGACAGCTATAAAGAGAATTTTAAAGGGACCATCTCTTTTATCAAGGTGTCAGATGAAGGACACATGAGCATTGATTTCCAGATTATGATGCCTGGCTTTAATTATGATCTTTCCCATGCAGGAAAAGGTCCTTCTGACGGATGGTCATTTTTTACTTCATATAACAGTGAAGAAGCGAATACTCTGTTAGAGATCAATGCTTCAAAGAATGATAAGGACTATATCGCTGCTATCAACTGGAAAAAAGCAGCTGAATATGCCAAGCAGGGCAAGGGAGAAATGATTCCCGGCAAGCACTATCGCAATTATATCGATCACGAAGAAGGCGGTATTGCAAAAAGTGAAGTCATTGAAGAAGTACGCGTACTTGATCCGCGAAAGCTGGAAGGTATTGTTTATTTTCTTCCTACGCCTAAATCACCGCACGGTGTTGACGTAGATCCTACGGGACAATACATCGCGGCCGGGGGTAAACTTTCTACGGTTATTCCGGTTCACTCCTTTGCCAAAATGCAGGATGCCATTGAAAACGAAGACTTCGCAGGTGAAGAGCAGGGTATCCCTGTATTAAAATACGATTCCATTCTACATGGTGAGGTGGAAAACCCAGGATTGGGACCACTCCACACCGAGTTTGATGGCAAAGGAAATGCCTATACTACGGCATTTATCTCTTCCGAAATAGTTAAGTGGAATATTGAAAAAACTGAAGTCGTTGATCGTATTGACGTGTATTACTCTCCGGGACACTTGATGATTCCGGGCGGTGACAGTGAAAATCCCGACGGCAAATACTTGGTATCATTAAACAAAATTACCAAGGATCGTTACCTGCCAACCGGACCAGAGTTGTTCCACTCGGCACAGCTGATTGATATCTCTGGCGAAAAGATGGAGCTGTTGCTCGACTTCCCCACCGAGGGTGAGCCGCACTACGCCCAGGGAATCGCTGCGGAAAAGGTCAAGAAAAATCAGAAGCGATTCTACGAAATCGATGACAATAATCACCCGCACGCTACCAAAAGCGAGAAAGAGACCAAGGTAGTTCGTGACGGTAACGAAGTTCACGTGTATATGACTACTATTCGAAGTCACTTTACGCCTGACAATATCGAAGGCATTAAAGTTGGTGACGAAGTGTACTTCCACGTGACGAACCTCGAGCAGGACTGGGACGTACCGCACGGTTTTGCCATGAAAGGAGCTAACACTTCCGAGATACTTGTAATGCCTGGTGAAACCCTGACATTAAAATGGCAACCTAAGAAAGTAGGCGTGTTCCCATTCTATTGTACCGATTTCTGCTCGGCGCTGCACCAGGAGATGCAGGGCTATGTACGAGTATCACCAGAAAATTCTGATACACCAATCTCTTATAGCACAGGTCAGTAAGTGACCTCAATCCTTGAGGGTGGGAGGGTGAAGCCTCCCTTCCTCTTATTTAAAATAATCGTATTACATTAAGTAAGGATTAATATTATGGATACTCGAAATCGGATTTTAATGGCAGTAGCGGCACTCATGTTGATCGGCGTTTATTTTACGCCCATTTGGAGTATTAGTATGGAAGCTCCGCAGTACCCCGAAGGTATTGGAATGAATATTTCTATTGACAATATTGAGGGCAAGAATGAAAACGATTTGCAAAATATTAACGGATTGAATCACTATATCGGGATGAAGGAAATTAATCCCGATTCTATACCCGAGCTTAAGGTCATGCCGTATATTTTTGGGTTCCTTATTCTCAGTGGATTAGTAATTGCGGGAATAGGAAAACCTAAGTGGATATTGTTCTGGCTTGGATTGTTTGTGTTGTTTGCTATTGCCGGTTTGGTAGATTTTTATCTCTGGGGTTACGATTACGGGCACAATCTAAATCCCGATGCCCCCATTAAAGTCCCCGGAATGACCTACCAACCGCCCTTGATAGGTAGTAAACAGTTGTTAAATATTAATGCTACTTCACTGCCGCATATTGGGTTTTATATTTCACTGCTATCAATGAGTATTGCAGGTACAGTATGGTGGAGAAGCAAAAAGGATTGATTAAAAGGAGGTAAACAATGATGTATTTATCTAATATTATAAAAGTTTTTGCTGCTATAGGATTGTTGTTGCTGGTAACGGCTTGTAGTCAGGAACCTGCAGAAGTTCACTATGGCAGTGACGAATGCGCGCATTGTAAAATGATGATTACGGACAAGCAGTTTGCTTCCCAAATTGTAACAGATAAGGGTAAGGCGCTAAAGTTTGATGCTATTGAATGCATGGCCGTTTATCATCGCATGAATGAAGATGAGCTGGATGGAGCAAAGCTTTATGTGAGTAACTATGATGAGCCCGGTAATTGGTTAAATGCCAGGGAGGCCCAGTTTGTGAAAAGTGAAGTAGTGAATAGTCCCATGGGCGAATCACTGCTTGCTTTTCCCTCCCAAGAAGAAGCAAAGAAGCACATAGCTGAACGGCCGGGAAAATTATTGGATTGGGCCAAGGTATCCCAAGTCGAAATGTAAACAAGTAGTACCGTACAATTTAATTTGCTCAAAAAAGGATTGAGGCAATGAATATAATATCAAAAATAATAGCAATTTTCGTAGGTCTGTTGCTCATGGCTCCGTTGAGTTATGCTACGCAGATCACCGTATCCAAAGACGGTGATATCACTTCTGTACAGCAGGGCATTGACCGGGCCGAACCAGGCGATACGCTTAAAATTAAGAAAGGAACATATAGCGAATATGATATCAGGGTAAATAAACCACTAACCATTCTGGGCGAAAATGGAGTAGTTATAGATGGAGAATACAAGGGCTTTGTAATTGTTATTACGGCTGATGATGTGACTCTTAAAAATGTAGAGGTAAGGCACGCTAGCACTAGCTTTATGGAAGATTATGCTGGTATACTTGTTGAGGAAACTGATAGCACATTGATTGAAAATGCAACATTGACTGATAATTTTTTTGGAATCTACCTGTCAAAAACTTCCAATTCTGTTATTAAAAATAATCATATTACCGCATCGGGTACGCGCGAAACTAAATCCGGTAATGCTATTCACCTCTGGTACACAAAAGATGCTCGGATTATCGACAATTATGTAGCAGGGCATCGCGATGGACTCTATTTTGAATTTGTGGAAGGTGCTTATATCAGGGGCAATATGAGCGAAAATAATATTCGTTATGGTATTCACTTTATGTATTCTGATAACTGTCGCTATGAAGAAAATACGTTTCGGAACAATGGCGGGGGTGTGGCAGTGATGTATTCGCAGCACGTAGATGTGATCAATAATCGCTTTGCCGATAACTGGGGCTCGTCAGCTTATGGGTTACTTGCCAAGGAAATAAGCAGAAGTAAAATCGAGGGAAATACCTTTGAAAATAACTCTGTGGGATTGTATATGGAAGCTTCCAGTCGAAATAACGTGGAAGGCAATCAATTCAAACAGAACGGCTGGGCTGTTCAGCTGATGGCAAACTCAACAGATAACGAATTTCACAGGAATAATTTCGTGGCTAACTCTTTTGAAGTATCCACAAATAGTAGAATGAATTACAGCAATAATTTTGATAAGAATTACTGGAGTCAATATGAGGGCTACGATTTAAATCGTGACGGAGTGGGAGATGTGCCTCATCGTCCGGTGCGATTATTCTCCATATTGGTAGAAAAACAACCGCAGTCTCTGTTACTGTTGCGTAGCTTGCTGGTTGATCTTCTGGATGCTGCCGAAAAGTTTATGCCGGTGCTTACCCCGGAAACACTCCTTGATTCAAAACCTCAAATGGAACCTGTACAATGATTTCAATAAAAAAATTACGCAAAGATTTTGGTACTCGTACGGTCCTTAACGAGCTGGATTTAGAGATTCCGGCCGGACAGGCTACGGGTATTGTTGGTCCCAACGGATCGGGAAAAACGACTACGATAAAGGCACTATTGGGGCTGGTAAAACCTACGTCAGGCGACATCCAGGTTGATGGAAAATCAATAGAGGGGGAGTGGCTATACCGAAACAAGATTGGTTATATGCCTCAAATTGCTCGCTATCCCGAAAATATGACGATTGGAGAACTCTTTCAGTTTATTAAAAATATGAGGGGCAGTGATACCAATCGTGATAGGGAATTGCTCGAATATTTTGATCTGGATAATGAAATTGACAAGCGAATGCGAGCACTTTCCGGCGGAATGCGTCAAAAAGTGGGCGCTATTCTGGCGATGATGTTCGACCCGGAGATATTGATTTTTGATGAACCCACGGCGGGGCTTGATCCCAAGTCGAGCGTACAGTTTAAGAGGCTGGTGCAGGAAGAAAAAGGGAAGGGCAAAACGGTATTGTTAACATCGCATATTATGAGTGAGATTGAAGAGTTGACCGATCATCTGATCTTTATGGTGGAAGGCAATATTCGATATGATGGCCCAATGCGAGAGCTTATAGAACGGCAACAAGAACAGCGGCTTGAAGGCGCCGTGGCAAAAATGATGGAGGAAACAGCAGCATGAAAGCACTTACAATTTTAAAATATCAATGGAAAGATCTGCTTCGCGGCAAGTGGATTGTTGGTTACGGACTTATTTACCTGCTAATTGCCGATGCAATGATTCGCTTCGGTAATGCAGGCCCCAAAGCCATGCTTAGTATTTCAAACATCATGCTCTTGCTGATTCCTCTTGTAGGGATGATTTACGGCGCGCTGTATCTGTATCAGTCCCGTGAATTTACCGAACTGCTCCTTGCCCAACCCATTGACCGGCCCTCACTATTTTGGGGATTATTCGGTGGGTTGGCAGTGCCGCTAGCGGTTGCTTATGCATTAGGTACAGTTATCCCAATGATTTACACTGGCATGATTGTTACAGCCAATCTGCAATCTATTTTGCTGATATTAGGTCTGGGTATTGTATTAAGTCTGCTGTTTACGGGACTTGGTTTCTGGTTTGGACTCAAGTTTTTTGAGGATCGCGTAAAGGGACTTGGTTTTGCCTTGGTAAGCTGGCTCTTTTTAGCAGTGCTCTACGATGGGCTCATATTACTGGCAGTTTTTGCTTTTGGAGATTACCCCATTGAGAAACCAATGCTGGCCTTAGCACTGGCAAATCCCATTGATTTAGCTCGCATTACGGTGTTACTTGAATTTGATATTTCGGCCCTCATGGGATACACAGGGGCTGTATTCAATCGTTTCTTTGGGAGTATGTTGGGCATTAGTGTTGCTTTAAGTTGCCTGATGCTGTGGCTCGGCATTCCATTGTGGAGAAGCCAGCGTCAATTCGAGAAAAAAGATTTTTAATGATCAATAGAACGCTGATGACACAGGTTAAGCTAATGACCGCAGATAAATAATTTATTACCCGCGGTCATCTGTAGCATCTGTAAAATCCGTGTTCTATTAAAGCAGATAGCTATGAAAAACGTTAGTCTCGATCTCATCAAAAAGTACAACGTGCAGGGACCGCGCTACACCTCATATCCCACGGCCGTGCAGTTTCAGGAAGCCGATGACCAAGATGTGAAAGTGCTGCATAATTATTTGATAGATCGTAACGAGGAGCCGCATCCCATCTCACTGTATTTTCATATCCCATTTTGTTTCTCGCTTTGCTGGTACTGTGGATGTACGAAAGTAATTACCAAAGATCAGGATCGCGGCGATCTCTATCTCGATTACCTGGAAAAAGAGATGGATCAGGTAGCCAAAATATTGCATCCTGATTCGGAAGTCGTACAGATTCACTTTGGCGGAGGTACGCCCACTTTTCTGAAGCCTGATCAGCTGCAGCGACTCGGTAAAGCTATTCATAGTCGATTTAACACAAATAGTGAGACAGAATTCGGCGTAGAAATTGATCCGCGGAAATGCACGAAAGAGCACATTCAAACATTGGCGAATATTGGATGTAACCGAGCATCACTGGGCGTTCAGGATACTAACGAAGAAGTGCAGCAAGCCATCCACCGCATTCAGCCGCTTCGAGCAAACAAAACAAGTAACCAAATGGCTTCGGGAGTCTGGAATTGACTCCATAAACTTTGACTTGATTTACGGGTTGCCGCTGCAGACCGTCAACACTTTTAGAAAGACAATGGACGATATTCTCACTCTGCAACCCGATCGTCTCGCAGTGTACAGCTACGCGCATATTCCGAGCATGATGCCCGCCCAAAAGTTGCTTAATGAGGAAGATATGCCTACTACTGATGAAAAGCTGGCGATGCTGCAATTAAGTATTTCCTATCTTACCGATAACCAATACCGGTTTATTGGCATGGATCACTTTTCACGAGAAGATGAAGAGCTGACTAAGGCGATGGAAAATGGAAGTTTGCAACGTAATTTCCAGGGATACAGTACATTAGCCGGCGCCGATCTTTACGCTTTTGGGATGTCTGGTATTTCGAATGTGGGAGATTATTACTGGCAAAATACCAAGGAACTTGGTGACTATTACAAGATGTTGGATGCAAATGAGAGGCCTTTGGCGAAGATATTGCATCTTTGCAATGATGATAAATTGCGTAATCGTGTAATAATGCAAATAATGTGTAAAAGGATGCTCTCATTTGCTGAAATCGAGGATAAATGGGGCATAGTTTTTGAGGATTATTTTAGTGACAGCCTACAACGTCTTTCGAAGTTGGAGGCTGATGGATTCGTTACTATTAAATCCGATAAAATTATAATAACAGAACGTGGACGATTATTTCTGCGAAATATTGCGATGTGTTTTGATAAATATCTAAATCGAAAAAAGTCTTCGCGTTCGTTTTCAAAAACGGTATAAAAGGTGGCTATTATGGATGCTCAGAAACAAGTTTTTACGTTTGGCGGCGGCACGGCAGAAGGAGATAAATCAATGAAAAAATTACTGGGTGGAAAGGGTGCGAACCTGGCCGAGATGAGCAGCATCGGCATGCCCATACCGCCGGGATTCACGATATCTGCCAAAGTTTGCCAATACTATAATGAGCATGATGGAGAATGGCCTGAAGGACTTGAAGCCGAAATACAGAATAGTATTGCCCATCTCGAAGAGTTAATGGGGCAAACATTTGGCGATCCTCAAGATCCACTTTTGGTATCAGTGCGTTCGGGGGCCGCTGTTTCGATGCCGGGCATGATGGATACGGTACTCAATCTGGGTCTCACCGATCAGTCGGTACAGGGATTGGCCCAAAAAATGGGGAACGAACGATTCGCTTACGATTGCTATCGCCGTTTTATTGATATGTTTGGTGATGTAGTAATGGGCGTAGCACATGAAAAGTTTGAGGAAGCTCTGCAGGAGTTGAAGGATGAGAGAGGTGTTGAGCTGGATACCCAGCTGGATGTTGATGATCTCAAAGAGCTGGTTGATCGTTATAAAAAAGTGTACCGGGAAAATACGGAAGAGGATTTTCCGCAAGATCCTGATGAACAGTTACACAAATCGATAAACGGTGTTTTTGGGTCCTGGAATATTCCAAGAGCTATCAAGTATCGTAAGATCAATAAGATCACCGGGTTGCTGGGCACTGCAGTAAATGTGCAGGCGATGGTATTTGGAAATATGGGCGACGATAGTGCCACGGGCGTCTGCTTTACGCGTAATCCATCTGATGGTGAAAGTGAACTTTACGGTGAATTTTTGATTAATGCACAGGGCGAAGATGTGGTAGCGGGTATTCGTACGCCACGCGATATCAATGAGCTTAAAGAGGTGATGCCTGATTCTTATGATGAGTTGCTTGAGCTGACCAATCAGCTGGAAGAGCATTACCAGGATATGCAGGATATTGAGTTTACTGTGCAACAGGGCGAACTGTTTATTCTGCAAACCCGTAATGGTAAACGAACGGGTGCGGCAGCGGTCAAAATTGCCATAGATATGGTGAATGAGGGTATTCTGGAAAAAGATAAAGCCGTAGAAAATTTGGTAGAGCCCGGTCATCTGGATCAACTATTACATCCCCAGCTTAAGGAGGATGAAATTGATAAAAACGATATTCTTGGAGAAGGGTTGCCGGCATCCCCCGGTGCTGCGGTGGGTAAAGTGGTGTTTGATTCTGATACCGCCGAAGAAGAGCATAGTAAAGGAAATCCGGTGATTTTGGTTCGTATTGAAACAAGTCCCGAAGATGTGGGCGGAATGTCGGCTGCCGAAGGAATTCTCACATCACGCGGTGGAATGACCAGTCACGCTGCAGTGGTCGCCCGCGGATGGGGTAAACCCTGTGTGGCTGGCTGTGATGATATCAATATTAATTACGACAAGCAGCTATTTACGGCCGGTGATGTTACCGTAAAGGCGGGCGACTGGATTTCGATCGACGGCGCACGCGGAACAGTAATCAAGGGGAAAAAAGAAGTGGAGGCTCCCCAATTTGGTGAGAATTTCCGAACCTTTATGAACTGGGTGGATGAGTTCCGTGATATGAAGGTACGCACGAATGCCGATACGCCCGAAGATGCCTTACGCGCCCGAGAATACGGTGCACAGGGAATTGGACTGGCTCGTACCGAGCATATGTTTTTCGGGGATGAGCGGATTCGCGAAATGCGTCGCATGATTATCTCCGAGAGCGAGGAGGAGCGTCGAAGTGCACTGGAAAATCTGCTTCCGTACCAACGTCAGGATTTTATTGAAATTTTTGAGGCAATGGAAGGTTTGCCTGTGACGGTACGGTTGCTGGATCCACCGCTGCATGAATTTCTGCCCGAGGAGGAAAAAGAAGTTAAAGCACTTGCGAAGGAGCTGGGAATTAGCACGGCCGAATTAAAGCGTAAAATCCGGTTGTTGAGCGAATTTAACCCCATGCTGGGACACCGAGGATGTCGACTCGGAATCACCTATCCCGAAATTACTGAAATGCAGTCGCGTGCTATTTTAGAAGCGGCTGTTGAAGTTAAGAGTAAGGGTAAAAAGGTGTATCCGGAAATCATGATTCCGCTGGTGGGCACAGCTGAGGAGTTCATCCATGAGCGGCATGTTGTGGATGAAATTGCCGAAAAAGTTTTTGCTGAAAAGGGCAGTGAGGTCGATTATAAAGTAGGTACAATGATCGAAATTCCACGGGCGGCACTTATTGCCGATAAAATTGCCGATGAAGCAGACTTTTTCTCTTTCGGTACAAACGACTTGACCCAGATGACTTTTGGCTACAGTCGTGATGATGCCGGTAAGTTCCTGGAGCATTATCTGAATGAGGGAATCCTTAAAAATGATCCTTTCCAAGTGTTGGACGAAGAAGGCGTGGGGCAACTGGTACAAATGGGAGTAGAGAAAGGTCGCGATGCAAAGTCTGATCTTAAGGTTGGAATTTGCGGTGAGCACGGTGGTGATCCCAGTAGTGTGGCTTTTTGCTATAACCTTGGATTGAATTATGTATCATGTTCGCCGTATCGCGTGCCCATTGCACGACTTGCCTCTGCACAGGCTTTTCTGCGATCCGGAAAAAAGGTCGTTTCATAATTACTTCATGATTAGATGATATCTTCTTCTGCCCTCTCATTAAGAGGGGGCAGTTTTTTTGTTAGACAAAAAATTATTATTCGAGGGACTTTGACCCTTTAGATAAATTCGGACACAATCAATCATAAATAACAGACGAGCGATACATTTTTTGTGAATTCATTTGAAAGAAAAGCAGTAAGAACCTGGTTCTGGTCTGGTGCCATCCTCATTTTTATTATGGTGGTTGTAGGAGGCATTACTCGTCTTACGGATTCCGGACTTTCGATGTCCGACTGGAGCCTGATTATGGGAGCCATTCCCCCGATGAATGAAGCCGAATGGCTGGCTGCTTTTGAACGCTATAAAGAATTTCCCCAGTACCAGCAGCTAAATGCCGGAATGTCGCTGGCAGAGTTTAAAACTATCTTTTTCTGGGAATATATTCACCGCCTGCTGGGACGAGTTATTGGGCTCGTATTTTTGATTCCGTTTGCGTTTTTCTGGATTCGAGGCTATTTCAATTCAAAGACCTTGCGGCGCGTTTGGGTGTTATTCGGATTAGGAGCACTCCAGGGAGCAATGGGCTGGATTATGGTTAAAAGCGGCCTTGTGGATGTACCTTACGTCAGCCACTATCGATTGGCCATTCATCTGTTGCTGGCCATGCTCTTATTCAGCTTTTGTATCTGGTATGCGCTCGATCTTTATGAAAATGAATCATCTGCCAAGACAAGTCCCGATCTGCCTTCCCTCAGGCGGTGGTCTATTGGGCTGCTTATTCTCTTTATTGCTCAAGTTGTTTGGGGCGCTTTTACGGCCGGACTTGATGCCGGATATATCTATAATACATTTCCAACGATGAACGGTGATTGGGTACCACAAGGTACATGGACGCTACAACCTGTACTTGCAAACTTTGTGGAACATCCGGGAACCGTACAATGGACACACCGGATTTTGGGGACATTGCTGGGCATAGCAACAATCGGTTTTTGGTGGAAGAATAAAAATTCGAGTATAGACGATCTGCTCAAGCAAAAAGCCAGGATTTTACTGGGAATGATGCTCACACAGTATGTACTGGGTATTTTAACGGTGATTACTCACGTTCAGCTTTTGATAGGTGTAGTGCATCAGGCGGGGGCATTAGCCGTTCTCTTTTTCTGGATCTGGTATCACCACGATATTAAATCTAATTGGGTAAATGTCTAATTTTATTCTTAATTTAGGATAAAATAGTCTTTAATATTATAAAGGTTAGAATCACCTAAGAAATTCAGATCATAATTATGAGTATTACAAAAGAACGTACAATTGGACAGGTTGTTAAAGATGATTACAGGACGGCGCAGGTATTCCAGCAGTATGGATTGGATTTTTGCTGCGGTGGAGGTCGGACGATTGAAGAGGCTTGTACAGGTAAGAACGTGAATCCCGATAAGGTTATTCAAGCTTTAGATCAGATAAGAACAAACGGTATCAAAGATGATAATTACGATCAATGGTCACTGGATTTTCTGGTAGATTATATTGTTAACAATCACCATGAATTTACCCGTAATAAACTGCCCGAAATTGGCAAGTATGCAAAAAAGGTGGCCAAAGTGCATGGTGATCAGCATGAAGAGCTGAATGAAATTTATTACGAGTTTACCATGCTCCATACCGAAATATTCAATCATCTCGATAAAGAGGAACGTATTCTTTTTCCTTATATCAAGCAGTTGGTAGAGGCAGAAAAGAAAGGAGTGCAGCCGGAAGCTCCCGAATTTGGGGAGGCGGCCAATCCCATTGCAATGATGGAGGATGAGCACGAGGAAGCAGGCAGCTCGATGGCAAAAATTCGACGGTTAAGTAATGATTTTACTCCACCCGAAGATGCCTGTACGACATACCGGTTGCTTTATCAAAATCTGGAGGGCTTTGAGAAAGATCTCCACAAGCATGTTCACCTCGAAAATAATATTCTGTTTCCCAAAGCGCTTGAACTTGAAAAACAATTGAATTAGAAATAGGCTCAATAAAATACGCAATACGTAGATCGTATTGCGTGTTGCATATTATTTTAAATTTGCAATTAAATACGAAATAAGACCCAATTTATGTCCCACTCTCCCCATGACTTTTCGATCCCCGTAATGGGAACCGGCCACTCTATTGATTCTCCTATCAGGGTCGGACCGTATGGAATTAACTCAGTAATCTCAATTGTGGATGACCTGCTGGTTGAAAAAATCCGCAAGTATTACTGCAAAAAGTACGATTTTGAATACAACAATATTGGACGCACAGCCGAAGATGGCCGTGCCCGAAGAATTACTGCTTATCTGAATACGGTACAGGAGATCGTGGAAAAGAAGTTTTCGGTCATAAAAAATAAGCCCTTTTTTGAGAAAAACGAGAAGGCCAAGTATTTCGAGATGCTTCCCGATAACAGTACGATAAAAGAGAAGTACAACCAGTTGATGAGTACGGAGGAAGGGAGTTTGCGGGATCGATTATCATGTGAACTTTCACGAATGATGAAGTCCGGTTCTATCGATGTAAATATCATGGCGAAGGTGGATAAGCTGAATTATGATGGTAACGGAACACCGATGAGCAACGAATTTAGTGACGCCAGTGCAGCTCTCCGCGGGTATGCTAAAAGTAAGGTTTCCTCCAGCTTGATTTTATCAGCCGGATTTAACCCGCGTCTCTATAATTATATTACGGAGTTCAAGGATTTTTATAGGGATGCGGCCGGAGAAATAAAGAAGAAAATTATTCTGAAAGTGAGTGATTTTCGCTCGGCCTTGATACAGGGAAAGTATTTGGCAAAAAAGGGGTTAGAGGTATTTGAATATCGTATTGAATCGGGACTGAACTGTGGGGGACACGCGTTTCCATCCGATGGACATTTAATGCCGAGTTTGCTTCGGGAATTTCGTGAAAAACGTGATCAGCTTACAAAAGCGGTGGAGCCCCTTATTGAAAAGTATTACGAAGAAAATGCTGATGGATTTTCGGATGACTGGGAAATCACCGAACCAAGATTGACCGTTCAGGGTGGTATTGGCGTCAGCGGTGAGGCCGATCGTCTGCTAAATGATTTCGAGATGGATTCCACCGGATGGGGCAGTCCGTTTCTGTTGGTTCCAGAAGCTACAACTGTAGACAAACCAACTCGTCAGCTTATGGAAAATGCGGGCGAAAAGGAGCTTTACCTGAGCGGCGTTTCACCGTTGGGTGTGCCGTTCAATAATGTCAAAAATACTGGGTCAGAACAGTGGCATAAAGAACGTATCGAAAAAGATAAGCCGGGCTCACCCTGTCCGAAGGGTTTCTTGAAATCCAATACCGAATTTACTGATCAGCCCATTTGTACGGCTTCCACGCAGTATCAGCTGCTCAAGCTCGATCAAATTGCACAAAGTGAAATGCCTGAGGATAAAAAAGAGCAAACGCGCGAAAAAGTGCTGAGCAAAGCATGTCTGTGTGATCATCTGGGCAATGGCGCACTTATTAACCTAGGAATACTGGCCGAGCATCGGGCGCCCCAGGCCATCTGTCCGGGACCGAATATTGCCTATTATAATGGGGAGTATACACTTCGGGAGATGGTCGATCATATCTACGGACGCAGTAAATCACTGGCAGATGAAGAACGCCCCCATATGTTCGCCAAGGAGATTACGCTCTATGTTGATTATGTTGAAGAGCTGGCCGGGCAATTGGATGGTGAGTCTGGATTAAAGAAATTGCAGAAGTTTCAGAAGAACCTGGAAGAAGGCATGGCGTATTGCCTGGAAATTGCAAATACGGACCCTTATCAGGATGAAAATTTGCCGTCAATTTCCTTGGTTGTATCTGAGCAGAAACAGCGCCTGCAGGCTATTCTGAATACTTACGAAGAACGCATTTCTGTGGGAGTGTAACCGTGGGAATAAAATTGGGGTTTTGTGAAACCATCTATTTTTCTGTGGAGTTGACTGGAAAATTTATACCCGCTTATTTCCAAACGCTAAAATTAGGTGATATGAACAGGATTTTATCAATCCTCCTGTCCTCCTTCTCCAAGGAGGACCCCCTTAGTTCTTGATTAGCTATTATTCAGAAAAAGTGTGCTTCAAAAATCCCTCTTGGAGAAGAGGGATTTAGGGAGATTGAAAAAATAATTTACGGCAATAATTACTAATCCGTGAGACAGAGTAATACTTAGAATCAAAAATATAATAAAAAGGATTTTTATGGCAGATAATCGAGAACGATCATGGGCCGAACCGTATAAAATTAAGATGGTAGAACCGGTACGGATGATCAGTCGGGAAGAGCGAGAAAAAGCAATTATGGAGGCCGGTTTTAATACCTTTCTTTTGCGGTCGCGCGATGTGTATATAGATCTTTTGACCGATAGTGGCACCTCTGCGATGAGTGATCGCCAGTGGGCGGGCATGATGATGGGCGATGAAGCCTATGCCGGCAGTGAAAACTTTTATCATCTCGAGGAAGCAATCCAGAAATATTATGGTTATGACCATGTGGTTCCTACTCACCAAGGACGCGGAGCCGAGCACATGATTTCACAGCTGATGATTAATGAGGGAGATTTTGTGCCAGGCAATATGTATTTCACGACGACTAAGCTGCACCAGGAACTGGCCGGTGGCACTTTTGTGGATGTGATAATTGATGAGGCGCACGATCCGGAGAATGAGCATCCGTTTAAGGCCAATGTAGATCTCAATAAACTCGAAGATCTCATCAAAAAGAAAGGGGCCGATAAAATTCCATATGTATCTATTGCAACCTCGGTGAATATGGCCGGTGGTCAGCCCATATCGATGGCCAATCTGAAAGAAGTTCGGGAGCTGACCAATGAGTATGATATTCCGATTATTCATGATATGACGCGTGTGGCTGAGAATGCCTACTTCATTAAGCAGCGAGAAGAAGGCTACGAGGATACTCCTATCAAGGATATTGTACATGAGATTTGTTCGCTTACTGATGGGGCTACGATGAGTGCCAAAAAGGATGCGCTGGTAAATATCGGCGGATTTTTAGCGCTTAACGACGAAGAGCTTTTCCGAAAAGCACAGAATATGGTCGTAGTTTATGAAGGATTACATACTTACGGCGGTATGGCCGGGCGTGATATGGAAGCCCTGGCGATCGGTATAACGGAGTCGGTAGATGAAGATCACATCCGTGCCCGTGTTGGCCAAGTGCAGTATCTGGGCGAAAAACTGATTGATATGGGCGTGCCGGTGGTTCGTCCGATTGGGAGTCACGGTGTTTTCTTAAACGCCAAGAAGATTTTATCTCATCTTAGTCAGGAAGAATTACCCGCGCAGACACTTGCCGCCGAGCTGTATCTGGATGCCGGTATTCGAAGTATGGAGCGTGGAGTTGTTTCTGCCGGTCGTGATCCTGAAACAGGTGAACATAATTATCCTGATTTGGAGTTGGTACGACTGACCATCCCGCGGCGCGTATATACGCAGGCGCATATGGATGTGGTAGCCGAATCTGTGGAAGCCGTGTACCAACAGCGTGAAAATATTACGGGACTAGAGTTCGATTACGAGCCGGAATACTTACGGTTCTTTCAGTCGCGGTTTAAGAAACTCGATTAATTGATATATACAGCGCGGGAATTAATTCCCGCGCTTTTATTTTTGCCTTCCGAAAATAAATCTGTAGAACTAAGTTCTTTTAATTCTACAGGATACTTAACAGAAATTTCCGTGATTATGTTGGCCAAACCTTCAAATTTCAGCACAAGGGTAGTATGTTTTTTCGAAAAAAGAATAGATATGCATTAATGAAAACCTTTTAAAAAACTACGAATAAACAGCTATTACTTTTTATCATTTATTGATTAGTTATATATTAGTTGTAGTATAGCAGATATACTTGTTCCGTGTAGGGTAATATCCTTATATTATAAACAGTTGATCGAAAAAGAGCTCTGCAATCGCAGGGCTTTTTCTATTTATAGCCTATCTTTTTGTTAGCTCCATTATTTTATCGTTATAAAATTCTTGATTTGAGAACAGGATGATCTATAGTTAGCTATGACAATTGAACAATTTTTATCACTCATTAATAGGTTCAAGTTGAGCAGAAAAGTGTCGCAGCACGTCCGGACTTTCGACAATCTTATAGCCGCTTAACTTATTACGCTGCTCATAGGCAGAGATAATTACTTCTGCCAGATAATCCACATGGCTTTGGGTATACATGCGACGTGGAAAGGCCAATCGTACAAGTTCCATGGCCGCCGGTTTTTCAGAGCCATCGGGTTGTTTGCCAAACATTACGGTGCCAATTTCTACACCGCGAATCCCGCCCAGAAGATAAAGGGCATTATTAAATGACCACGCTGGATATTCCGTCGGTGGGATATGGGAAAGAATTTGTTTGGCATCGAGGTACACCGCATGTCCGCCGGTAGGTTGAACTATGGGAATGCCGGCATCAGTCAGTTTATCCCCAAGATAGCTTATAGAACGAATGCGATAGCGAAGGTAATCGGGATCGAGGGCTTCATAAAGTCCACGAGCAACAGCCTCCATATCGTAGCCGGCCATGCCACCATAAGTGGGAAATCCCTCAGTAAGAATTTCCAGATTTCGACATTCTGATGCCAGCTCATCGCTGTTCATTGCCAGGAAACCTCCAATATTAGCCATACCGTCTTTTTTTGCACTCATGGTGCAGCCGTCGGCATAATTGAACATCTCGCGAGCGATTTCGATAGGATCTTTATCCGCAAAATTCTCTTCACGAGTCTTGATAAACCAGGTGTTTTCGGCAAATCGACAGGCATCAATAAAGAACGGGATGTTGTGTTTTTTAGCGATGTTAGAAACGGCCTTGATATTAGCCATGCTTACCGGTTGTCCGCCGCCCGAATTATTTGTGACGGTAATCATAATTACTGGGATGTTTTCTGAGCCTACTTCCTGTATCGTTTCTTCCAGTTTTTCCAGATCCATATTCCCTTTGAAGGGATGGTTACTCTGTGGTTGATGTCCTTCTTCAATCACTAAATCACGTGCCTCAGCCCCGGCATGTTCAACATGGGCACGAGTAGTATCAAAATGGGTATTACTGGGGATAACATCCCCTTCACCGGCAATAGTGGTAAAGAAAATATTTTCAGCAGCTCGTCCTTGGTGGGTTGGGATAAGGTGTTTGAAACCTGTGATATCCTGTACGGCTGATTCCAGTTTATAATAGGAGGAAGAACCGGCGTAAGATTCATCACTTTCAATCATACCCGCCCACTGTTTAGATGACATCGCCCCGGTTCCACTATCGGTGAGTAGATCAATGAGTACGTCTTTAGCTTTCAATAAAAACGGATTATATCCGGCTTCTTTAAGCAATTGCTCGCGCTCTTCCATTGTGGTAAACCGAATTGGTTCTACCGAGCGGATACGGAAAGGTTCGATGATGGTATCTGTTCTAAAAGGAGTTAGGGATGAATTTTCCATAGTCTAATGCCGGTTCCTGTTAATATTTTCGTGTAAAAAAAGGTGTTTAGCCTTTGACAAATTATAAAATAAAGGATAAAATAAGACAAATTACTCTTAAATTTGAATATTATTAATTATGCTCAGACCATTCTTTAAGCCAGAAGGTGTTGCCGTTATTGGGGCTTCCCGAAATCCACATAAATTGGGTTACGGTGTTGTGCGCAATCTTAAGGATTACAGATATCAGGGAGGTATTTATCCGGTTAATAAATCGGCAACAGAAATATTGGATTTACCCTGTTATGAGTCGGTCGCAGAAGTTCCCGACCCCGTAGATTTAGCTGTTATTATTGTTCCGGCACCGGTTGTTCCTGAAATTATTAAACAATGTGGACAGCGAGGCATCAAGCATACGATCGTTATTAGTGGTGGGTTTAGCGAGACCGGCGAAGAAGGACAAAAGCTCGAAGAAGAGCTTAAAAGAGTGGCTAACGAATGGGAGGTCAATTTCATTGGTCCCAATTGTATTGGCACTATCGATACCCATACGCCGGTGAATACAACTTTTGTGACGGGGATGCCCGAATCCGGAGAAATTGGATTTTGCTCGCAGTCGGGGGCAATGGTAGCCTCGGTGATCGATTGGGCCCGTGGGGCAGGTGTTGGCTTTTCGAGAATTGTAAGCCTGGGCAATCAAGTTGATATCAATGAAACGCAGATGATTAAAGCCCTTCATGAAGATAATCAGACCAGTGTAATAACGGCCTATATCGAAGGTGTTTCGGATGGAAAGGCCTTTATGGAAATAGCCCAAAGAGCTGCTAAAGATAAACCGGTAGTAGCGTTGAAAGGGGGCCGTGGTGAAAGCGGGGCACGAGCGGTGGCATCCCATACGGGAGCGCTGGCAGGGAGTACGGAAGCCTACGAGGCTGCTTTTGATCGAGCAGGGGTACAGCAAGCGAGTACGATGGAGGAGATGTTTGATTGGGCGCGGGCGTTGGCATGGCAACCGCTTCCCAAAGGAAAAAACGTAGCGGTTTTAACAAATGCGGGTGGACCGGCTATTCTGGCCGTTGATGCCTTGGAAAAAGCTGGAATGGAACTGGCAGAATTAACCACAGAGACTAAAAACTATTTAAAGTCGAGATTACCTAAAGCGGCAAGCGTAAGTAATCCCGTAGATGTATTGGCGGGGTCAGGACCGGGGACCTATGCCGTAGCGTTGGATGCACTGTTAACCGACGAAACGGTGGATTCAGTGGTTGTGATTCAAGCGCCTCAGGATTGGTTTTTGCCGGCCAGTTTAGCGGAGGTGGTGGGCGAAGTGGCGGGCGTCCATGACAAGCCGGTTATTACTTCTATCATGGGAAAGGCCTCGGTAGAAGAAGCGCTAACAATACTACATAAACGCAAAATACCGAATGTTGCTTTTCCGGAACGGGTAGCTTCGGTATTGGCGGCTATGGTTAAACGAAAGGAGTGGTTTGACGTACCTCAGCAAACACCTGAGCGATTTACAGATCTTGATGAGAATGTCGTACAACAAGCTGTATCAAAAAAAGATTGGAAATCGTTGCTAAAGGAATATGGTATCGCTTTTCCACCTGAGCAATTTGCCCAAACTGAGGAGGATGCCATTGAAGCAGCTGAATCTATCGGGTATCCTGTGGTTTTGAAATTGATTTCTGAATCAGTTTCACATAAAACGGAAGTCAACGGAGTTAAGCTGGGGCTTCGTAATGCTGAGGATGTACAATCGGCATGGAAAGATATTAAGCAGGCGGCCGATTCTGCAGGTGTAGATATGGAAGGCGTGCAGGTTCAAAAAATGCTGAGCGGGGGGCAGGAGGTAATTATGGGACTTCGTCGGGATTCCCAATTTGGTCCGATGGTATTGTTTGGAACAGGAGGGACAGATGTAGAACTGTTACAGGATGTTGAATCTGCTATTGCTCCTTTAAATCGCTTACAGGCCGAAAAACTGATGGACGCTACCCGTGCAGGAGTTAAGCTGAAAGGATGGCGTAATCAGCCGCCGGCCGATCGGGAAACAGTGATTAAATATTTGATGCGGTTATCACAGCTCGGTGACGATTTATCTAACATTGACGAACTGGAAATGAATCCGCTGTATGTGTTACCCGAAGGGCAGGGGGCTTTTGCTGTCGATGTTCGAGGGACGATGACTGATGACGAAAAGATCACCATATAGTTTCTAATTTTTACTTAATGTATTACATAAGTTAAGGGTTGATGTTTCGGTGAGGAATCAGAGCAAGTATTTAAAAGAAAATCACTTCAAGAGTCATTGGTTATTGCATGCATCAATAGCATGTTTTGTGTTGGCAGGACTAACGGGCTTTCTGTATCGATTAGGGATGATGGGATGGATTCCCGGAGAGTTGTCGCTGGGAAATATCCGTCACGCACATTCTCACCTCATGTTCTTTGGATGGGCCGTGCCGTTACCGTTGTATATCATCATGCAAAAAATTATTGGCAAAACTGAGGACAAAGTAAAAAGTATTAATGGGATGAGATCTGCTATTGCAGCGGTTATATTTTTTGGATTAATGGCCTATCCTTTTTTCCTATTCTACGGATATCGTTCGGTTGTCATTGGATCGGCATCGCTTCCATTTTCGGTCATCTTTTCGGGTTTGGTGATGATCGGCTGGTATGGGTTTATGGTTGGCTACTGGAAGAGCAGGGCTGTATTAAAGAATGATGAAAGCTTGCCATGGTTTGATGGGGCACTTATCTTGTTGGCTGTCTGCTCGCTGGGAGCATGGGGCGTAGCTGTGATTCAGGAGGTAGCTCCCGAGTCGCATCTGCTCATGAAAAGCATGACGCACTTTTTCCTAGCAGCTTTTACCGAAGGATGGGTGGTGTTGGTGCTGTGCGGTATTTTAATCAGTGAACTTGAGATCGATGAACAAACCTGGTGGGTATCTCCGCAATTTGCATTGGGAGCTATTGCCATCGGAGCACCGCTGACATTTCCCTATGGGATTTCAGAATCATTGCTCTCACCCATGTTGTTAGGTACGGCTCGATTGGGTGGAGGGCTGGCGGCCATTGGCTTGATACTGGTTATGGGAGCTGTCTTTAGATCCGGAAAATGGAGCCATCCGATCTGGGTTTGGCCTGCTCTATTATTAACCTCTAAAGGTATATTGCAATTGGGAGCCTCTGTTGTGCCCAGCTCTTTCTGGCTGTCCGATCCGGCATTACGGGTACTTTACCTGCACATTCTTTTGTTGGGAGGATTGACGTTGCTGGCTTTTGCCTGGATCAATGATCAATCAATGATCTCCCAAAAGTATTTCCACATTATCGGTGTGTCAATAATTGTGACGCTCTTTACATTACTGATGTTTACCGGACTTTGGCCACAGGTGCTTTCAGGCGCATGGATTGTAGATGCTTTGGTAATTGGAGCCATACTTCCAATTTTAGCGGTAACTGTTTATTGGTTTAAGCTGATCCAATTCCCAAAGAAAATACATCATTAGGATTATGCATGATATTCGAAATGAAGAAGATATAGCTACTTTGGTTCATGCTTTCTATGCAAAAATTGAGAAGGATGAACGACTGGGTCCCATTTTTAACGAGGAGGCCAACGTGGATTGGGATGAGCATCTACCCAAAATGGTGAGCTTCTGGTCAAAATTGTTGTTCGGCACTTCACGGTACAAGGGACGTCCATTTCGTCAACATCTGCCATTGCCAATTAAGCAAGATGATTTTGGCCGCTGGGTTGGCTTATTTGTTGAAACGGTAGATGAACATTTTGAGGGTAAGCGAGCTAATTATGCCAAAGAGATGGCTGAGAATATTGCGAATTCTTTTTCGACAAGAATGGCGATGAGCGGAAAATTTGAGAAATCGAATGAGGCAGAATAATTATGAAGGATGGTGATCGAGCAGAACTTGCAGAGAATGTCCGTGAAGCTTGTATTAATGCAGCTCGTGAAGGATTCCAGGATGCAGCAATGAGCGGATTGTGCACCGAGGGCTCCATGGAAGCGGCTATTAGTGCAATGCAGAATTTGAAATTAGACAAGGTAATCCATGATGAAGAATAAAATGTCTCACACGAAATATATTGTACTCATACTTTTTATAAGTGTCTTTGTTTTGATGGGTGGGTCCGTATTTACACAAGATATATCCGGACAAAAGTCACATCAGCCAGAAACCTTGCCTCTGGTACCTATGATGCAGCAGCTGATGGATGATATTCAGCAGGTTGACCGTGGAATTTACACTGAAAATTTTGCAATGATCGAAGAAGGAGCTGGCAATATATCTGATCATCCGACGATGACATCCGAGGATAAAAAACTGGTAAAGAAAACGCTTGATAAAGAGATGAAGCAGTTTTTAGAATTTGACATGGTGGTACACCATCATGCCGATTCAATGCGAATGGCAGCTATTGAAGAAAATATGCAGAAGGTACTCAAGCACTATCGCATAACCCAGCAGGGATGTGTGGATTGCCATTCCAACTATCGTAAACCAATTTCTACAGCAAGGTTGGAGCAGTAGTTGTAATGGAGCAGCCCATTATAGGATTTCATAAAGATAAAGAAAACGATTGGGTGGCTGAGCTGCAGTGCGGACATAACCAGCACGTGCGGCATAATCCGCCGTGGATGCTTCGTCCCTGGGTGACTACTGAAAAGGGCAGGGAAAGTCGACTCGGAAAAGAATTGAACTGTAAGAAATGTGATCGCAACGAACCAAAAGATTTTGATCCGTCATGCCGAGAATAGCGCGTGTATTTATTAAAACGGGACTCATTTATTTTTTAGCTTCGCTGTTGTTGGGATTAGCTGCTGAGTTTAACTGGCTCCAATTTCCCGGTATCGTGCCGCTCTTCTGGCACCTGTTGATGGTCGGGTGGATTACGCAGATTATCTTTGGGGTATCCATGTGGATGTTTCCCGGTCGAACCCGCGAAGAAGGTTTTAAAGCACAGCTTTGGGGTTGGCTTACATATATTTTTTTAAATGTTGGATTAATACTGCGTGTAGTTGCAGAACCCGCTACCTATTTAGTTACGGGATCATTGTGGAGCATTTTGATTGTGATATCAGCGGTGAGTCAAGTAGGGGCCGCCCTGACTTATATCACAGAACTGTGGCCGCGTATCCAATCGAAAGAACAGCGCCGCAGGCAACGAAAGAAGAAACGTGAACGACAGAAAGCTAATAGTGATAAATAATGTTATAGGGCCAAATATTTCTTACACTACATATAATTTCATTTAGCCAAAAATTTCAAAGCTCCAAAAGTAATGCCTTTTTATAAAATTACGACTTTTGCTCTTAAATGGGTTGCTGTGTTTATTATATTTGGTATCACAGGAACTGCTTATGGCCAACATAACATGCATCAAAATAGTACTCCGCTTACCGAACCCGGGAATGATATTTTTGGAACTATTCAGGAAGTAGTCCAAAAACTGGAAGCAAATCCCGACACCGATTGGTCGCAGGTTAACTTAGAAGCTTTGCGACAGCATCTGCTTGATATGAAAGCGTTTACTGAAGAAGTAGAGATACTATCAAAAGATCAAATTGAAAAAGGGATTGCAATTACGGTTCGTCCTCATTCTGAACGAGCAGTTCAAGCGCTGGAAAAATTATTCAGCATGCACCCAGATATGATCAAAAAAGAGAAGGGGTGGGATATGAATGCGAAACAAAATGGCAACAATTGGATGATTACTTGCACTACTAATAACGAGTCCGAAGTACAAAAAATCCGGGCATTGGGATATATAGGCTTACTATCTGAAGGTGCCCATCACCAACTACATCACTGGATGATCGCTACGGGTAAGATGAAAATGGAATAAAAGTTTCGGGAAAATAAAAATAATTTGTTAGGCCCTATGAGACGCGCATTAAGCGGACACGCCTTGCCAGATCTTGCCACCTTCTGGCTTTTTAAGCTTTCGTTCATTATTTAATAACTCAACATTCATGCGCCAGGTCGTTACGTGTCATTTTGAACTCGTTTCAGCATCTATACTCTAAATGAAGTTTTCAAATGGACCCTGAAACGAGTTCAGGGTGACACGTTAGTAATAATAAAGCAACAACTAGTCCATGCCAACACCAAGTCGCTGGATGATTAAAGCTTCGATGCTGTACATGCTGGCAGGATTTGTTATCGGTGCGCTGATTTTAATCAGCAAGGTATACCCCGAATCCTCGTCGGTATGGAGCCTGCTATCAATCCACATCGAGGTAAGCATTTTTGGCTGGATTATTCAGCTTACAATGGGAACGGCCTACTGGATTTTGCCGCGCTATCTTGTTGATAAATCGCGTGGCAATCCCAATTTAGCAATGCTGATGGTGGGAGTGCTAAATGTTGGGATATTAATAAATGTAGCTTCGTATTTAGATATAATTGGAAGTTCAGCGACTATTTGGGGACGCTTGTTAGAAATTATAGCTGTAGTTCTTTTTGTAGGGCTACACTGGAATCGAGCAGTGAGTTATAATAAGTAATAAGTAAAAAGTGACGAGTAATTAGCAAAAAATTATTTATTACTCATTACTTATTACCTCTATTTTTTCTAATTATCCTCTCAGCAAGCGCATGGCGTAGTAGAGAATAGCCAATCCCAGTAATAAGTTAAGACGACTAAGCCAGCTGGAAATGTTGCGCATCTTTTTGGTTTTATCACTATTTGGCTCTTTATCCATCAGCTTTGCAGCCTTCGGTCCGGCATAGAAATCGTGAATGCCACTCATGATTAATACCAAAGCAAATATGAGCAGCTTTATAAATAGGTTACCTCCAAATACATCAACCCAAAAAGAACCGGTTAGAAGTTGTTCTACGGCATAGCACCTTGTTAATAAATTGGTTATGCCGGTAATAATTAGCACCACAAAAAGTACCTAGGAAATACGGCTGAACTTTCTGCCAACTAGTGTAAAAAAGTTCCCTTTTTTGTCTTTGAGTAATTTATGTCGGGATGCCGGAACCAGCACTCCTGGCGTAAACAGCATGCCTCCGATCCAGAAAATGGCTGAGTTTGTGTGAATAAAAACCGAGAAATAATACACGAGAATTGAATTTCTGTTTTAAAAAGTGACAGAAATAAAAAAGGCGACTGATATAAACAGTCGCCTTTAAAAATAGAATCAAATCGTGAAGAAAATTATTCTTCTACGTTGAGGATTCCCTTCATGCCGCCAGAATAGTGACCGGGGAAACTACAAAGAAACTCATATTCTCCGGTTTCTTCTGGTGCAGTAAATGTAACTTCTACTGTTTCTCCGCCGGCAGCAAGGTCCGTATGAGCAATGATTTGATCTTCCATATCAGTAGGAATATAATCATTATCTCTGGCTTTAGACGCAGCATTTGCAAAGGCTGCTGCATCAGCATTCATGGTAAGCAGCACAAAGTTGTGTGCCATGGCAGATGCCGGTAGATCACTTTCGGTATATAGACTAATGCGAATCTCTTCACCAGGTTTGGCAGTAATTGATTCGAGCAATACATAGTCGCCCATTTTTTCGCCGGTGGTGATACCTTCCTCTTCGCCGTCAACGACGAACTTCATGCGGTCGATACCGACTATTTCGATCGTACGAACGTCATCAGCTTGTTCGGTAGCTTGGGTATCTGTTGTCTGATCTTCAGCTTGTTGCTGGTCAGATCCACCGCCACAGGCAGTGACGAATAGCAACATAAGTGAGAATAAATAAGGTGCAAAACGTGTCATAAATGTGTAAATCTTTAGTTAAAAATTAAGTATAGAAGATACGAAAGTATTTTGTTCTATACAGCATGAAATGTGTATTAAAGTAGCTCTGCTTCCAGTGAGATGTCAGTGCCAGCTAAAGCTTTAGATACTGGACATCCTTTCTTAGCACCGTTAGCAAATTCTTGGAAATCATCGTTCCCAATGTCGGGCACGTTTGCTTTGGTAATTAATTTAATTCCACTAATAGCGGGGCCATTATCGTTTACCTCAAAGGTGACTTCCGCACGGGTATCAATGGATTTAGGATCATATCCGGCTTCTGATAGCTCTAATGATAATGCCATTGAAAAACATCCGGCATGGGCTGCTCCAATTAACTCTTCGGGATTGGTGCCCGAGGCCTGTTCGAATCGGGAGGCAAAGGTGTAGCTGCCTGAGTAGGCGCCGTTTCCAAATTCCATTGTTCCATTTCCGTTTTTCAGATCTCCGTTCCATTGTGCACTTGCTTTTTGGGTAGGCATAATGATATAAGTGTTTAATTAATATTTAGTTGGATGTAGGGTTAAGTTTAGATTCTTTAATTTTGGTTTCTCTAAATAGTTGAAAGGCGATTCCGCCCAAAAACAGTAGGATCGCTATCACGTTACCATAGCTGCCTATTTTTCTAACGACTGGCCACCAGGCAAAGTCACCTATCACACGTGCCAGTAGAAACAGATGTAGCAAAATAAGAGGCAGATAAAAATACTTGTGGTAGGGCACTAATTTACCGGAAAGTGAGGGGATAATGACCGAGGCGTGCGCGAAAATCATGCTGAATACAAATCCTACAAAAAGCATGTGCAGTAGTGCATCGTAAATGGGGCCGGCGGTAGGAAAGCCCTTCCAGAGTCCAAATAATCCCGTTAGGATGAGCCAGCCGTATCCTGTTAGCAAGCTGATGGCACTGTAGCGTGTCCATGCTGTAGATTTGATCGTTCGCCGGGCCACATCGTATTTAATCAGCCAGCCGGCGATGACGATGAGTAGGAGTGAGGCAAGAATCCAGCCGATAGTGCGATCAAAATGGGTAAGCGCAAGAGCGGAAATCCATCCCAAAATGAGTATTGCAAATAGGTGTTGAGCTCGTTTGGGCGGACGCATGATGCGATTGAGCTCCAGACGTTCGCCAAAGATAGTGAGCATTGGAAAGGCCGCCCACCAGCCAACCAGTTCATAAATTGGAAATTCAGCTACGAAAAGAACGTTTCCTGCCAATAGTGAGGCGGCACCCAGAGCCATAATTAGGTGGTAAATTTTGGGCTGTAAATAATACAGATAGCCCATCACTGCGGTAAGTCCGACTGAGCCGATAATAAGGGCCCAGTTCGATGGAATGGGAAAGCCAATTAGCAGTAAAATAGTGGAGGCCGCCATAAATACCGGTGCCGTGTACGCCCATTTATGTTCTAGGGCAGCTGCACGTTCAAGTCCGATGAGCGTACCCAGAAATCCATTGATCATCAGCGGACCGTGGGCGATGGGAGATATCGCCGGTTCGGCTGAGGACAGCAATCCCAGGCGCAGGAGTCCCGAGTAGAGTCCAGTAAGCAAGCCGATGGCCGCTAAAATAAGAAGACTTACTAATATGTAGGTTGGTGTTTTATCGGGATTCATTAAACAAGTGAAATTTTTGAATCTGTGTCATCCTGAATTCATTTCAGGATCTATACTTGTCAAAATAAATTTCAGATGCTGAACCAAGTTCAGCATGACACGGTGGTTAGTTTTTAAATCACTTCATTAGCAATCGTAGTTATTGCATAGGCGGGGGATGAGCAAAGAATTCTACATCATCCTTGATCATATCGACTGACCACTCTGGCTCCCAGACCAGACGCGCTTCGAATTCATCGATCTCATCTATCGACTTGAGCGTCTTTTCAATTTCCTGTTGCAGATAGCGACGCATGGGACAGCCCGGCGTGGTGACGGTATATTCGAGCACTACCTTGCCATCGTCAATCAAGATATTATATACCAGTCCCAGGTCCACGATATTGACACCCAGTTCGGGATCAATGACTTCACGGAGTTGCCGGACTATCTTGCCTCTATCTATGGGAGTACTTTCTGTCATTTTCTTAACTATTCTACGGGTTTTTCTTCCCAGCTTTCAATAAGATGTTCACGTTTGTTTTGCTTTGCGCTCCATTGTTCAACATCGGGCAGGGCATCTTTGGCTTGGTTGATCACATGGTCTGCCCACTCTTCAGAGAGTCTTTCGTTTAATTCGATGTAATCCTCCCATTCCATGGGCACTTCGTCGTCCGGATAAATAGCTTCTTCGGGACATTCGGCTACGCACGCATCACAATCAATGCATTCAATGGGATCAATCACCAAAAAGTTGGGTCCTTCCCGAAACGCATCAACGGGACAAACGGCCGCACAGTTGGTGTGTTTACATTGAATACAGGGATCGGTTACAACGTACGCCATATCTGCTAACTCGTACTCGATTTTAATTGCTTCAATGCAAAGGTAGGAGTCCATGAAATTAATATCAACTATAAAAACGGTTTTTACCTTTTTTATTGATTTATCATAAAATGATTGATATCTTAGGAATGGATTGAAAACAAACTTAATTGACATACATAATGTTATGAATTCCGATCAATTCCTTTCTCAACTTACCCCTGAAGCTACTATTTCAGAGATAGTTTGCTCAGATAATGACGCGGGTGAGCTACTTTCTTCTATTGGGTTGTCACCCTCTGACCATGAGCAGGAAACGCTTCGGTCGGTCTGCCAACAGCGCAAATGGAGTGAAGTAGAGGTACTTCAGTGGTTAAAGAAACACAGTTCAACAACTAAGGGAGAAACTCCAAAAAATAATACAGGTTCTGTTCCTGAGAAGGATGATTCACTGACAAAATGGACGAGATACCTGGAAGATTCATTTATACGTTCTAACCGATCACTTTTGGAGGAGTTAGAGGAAAATTTTCCACGCGTTATTAAAATACATGGAAATCAATATACGTGGCTTAAAAGGATGAAGTGGCACTTTGAAAAATTCAGAGAAGCGCTCGGTATGTATTACACCTTTGAGCGAGAAAAGTTTTTCCCGCTAATCCAGCGCCTCAAAAATAATAGTAACAACAATTTGAACCATGGAACGATCCAAAAATTAGAGAAATCATTTACTGTAATTGGAAAAGATCAAAATCGCCTGCGTAATTTTATGAAGACCATCCGGGAAAAAGGAAATAAGTTTGAAAATCCCGGGAATGCGTGTTCAACATTGCGAATCCAAAACGAGAATTTTAAAATCCTGTTTTCCCAGTTGGATCAACAGTTTAAAATAGAGAAGGGGCAGCTTATTACCGCGTATAAAAGAAGAGATAAAAGCAAAGGGTTAACTCAACAATAACACGCGTAAATCTAAAAGTTTAAAAAACCATCCATCATGATTACCGGCTCAAAAAAAGAGATTGTCGATTTAATAAAACGCAGGGGTACTCTTTCTATTGATGAAGCCGTGGATGAGATTGATTTGGCGAAAACGACCCTCCGCGAGCATTTTCTACAGCTCGAGCGGGATGGTTTTGTGGATAGAGAATACGTGCGATCGGGACCCGGACGTCCCAGCTTGCAGTATCAACTGACCTCCAAAGGGAATAGCCTGTTTCCATCCTCTGAGTCGAAGCTGATTCGCAATATTATTAACTATCTTAAATCAAAAGGGAGTGAGCAGCTGGTTGAGGAATTTTTCGAGGATTTTTGGGACCAACGCCTGGAAGAAGCCCAAGGCCGTATAAAGAAATCCTCGGCCAAGGATTTGGAATCAAAAGTTGAGATACTGATGCAGATGCTGGAAGAGGAGGGGTTTATGCCAGAGTTTAACTTTGATGAAAGTGATGAGTCACTGACGGTAAAAGAGTGTAATTGTCCCTTTAGTGAAGTTATTAAAGAAACACGGCTGCCCTGTAAGCTGGAGGAGATGTTTTATAAGAAGTTATTTAACGAGAATGCGCAGCGGACCAGTTATATCGCCGAGGGGGATTATTCCTGTACTTATGACATTCCGGCCGATCAATAATGAGTGTTGAATGTAATGGTAATTGATGATAAATAAGTACAATAGAAGATAAGACAGTATTAAATCATTTAAAGTAGGATCTATTATATTTTAATCACAAACTTTAAACTTCAGTATTATGCTTGTTCATAAACTGGCCACTTTTGTGAAAAATGCTTCTTACAGCGATTTATCGGATGAGGCCAAAAAGCAGTTAAAAATCAGGCTCTTGGATTCGCTGGGAACTGCAATCGGAGCCTTTGAAGGTCCGCCGGTTGAAGCAATTAGAGAAATGCTTGAAGATTTTGGTGGATCAGAAATGAGCACGCTTATCGGGGGTGGAAAGACAACGCCTGACCGTGCGGCCTTGTATAACAGTGGTTTGGTTAGGTACTTGGATTTTAACGATAGCTATTTGGCTAAGGGAGAAACGTGTCATCCGAGCGATAATATTGGATCGATTCTGGCGGCTGGAGAAACGACAGAACTTAGCGGCAAAGATTTTATGACGGCATTGGCAGTGGCTTATCAAGTGCAGTGTAGATTGAGTGATGAAGCCCCGGTGCGCGATAAAGGTTTCGATCACACTACACAGGGTTCTTACGCCGTAGCGGCCGGTGTTTCCAAGGCACTGGGATTGGATGAAGAGAAAACAGCCAACGCTATTTCCATCGCGGGAACGGCACTGAATGCACTACGCGTGACCCGAACTGGTGCACTCTCGAACTGGAAAGGATTGGCCTATCCACATACAGCATTTGGCGGGACGCATGCGGCGATGCTTGCCAAATATGGCATTACGGGTCCGCCCGCTGTTTTTGAAGGTAACAAAGGATTTATGGATTCCATTGCCGGCCAGTTTTCAATCGATTGGCAAAGCGAAGATCTCGAGCGGGTGACTGATACCATTATCAAAAAGTATAACGCAGAGATCCATTCGCAGTCATCCATTGAAGGGATGATTGAGCTGAAAGAGAAGCACGGATTTTCGGCAGATGAAGTGGACAAAATTGAGATCGAAATTTTTGATGTGGCCTATCACATTATCGGCGGTGGTGAAGAGGGTGATAAAACAATTGTGCGAACCAAAGAAGAAGCCGATCACTCGTTACAATATATGGTGTCGGCTGCGCTACTTGACGGACAGGTGATGCCAGAGCAGTACGAGAAAGACCGCATCGAAGCAGATGACATTCAGGCACTGCTGAAGAAAGTAAAGGTTTCACCCAAACAGGAATACAGCGACCGATTCCCCGATGAGATGCCGACCAAGATTAAAGTGCATCTCAAAAATGGAAAAACCCATTCCCTTGAAAAGAGTGATTACGAGGGATTTCATACGCGTCCCATGAGCTGGGAGACGATCATCCAGAAGTTTGAGGGATTGGCTGAGCCCTATACGACAAAGGAATTACGCAATCAGATTGTAGATATGGTTCAGCATTTTGAGGAATACTCGGTTTCGGATTTGATGAATTTATTAAGCAACATTAAAAAACAGCAGTAAAAAATTGCATTTATCCAAAATTGACAAAAGAGATCAATCCTCCTGTCCTCCTTTTCTAAGGAGGAACTCATGAAAAAATTACCGGCTCATATTTTAATTAAGGGTCTTAAAAATCCCTCTTGGAGAAGAGGGATTTAGGGAGATTGATCGAAGGATTACTGCTTGAATAATTGAAAGTAAGAATATCGATTTATTATTAAATTTAATTGCATGTAAGGACACGGCGTGCCGTGTCTCACCAAGTAAAATTACAGAGAGGTAGCTGTTATGGCTGAACAAAAAACATTCGATTTTCTCAACAAGAACGAACGGGAATCCAAACCTCGAAAAACAGGCATTACCGAGATTCGCGGTCCCTATTACGATGTAATGGGCAAGCGGTATCTCAAGGATATTATGGAAACTATGGGCGAACACGTCGACTCGCTCAAGTTTTCCGGCGGATCGTTCTCCATCATGCCGCGAGAAGCGGTAACCGAGCTTATCGATATTGCACACGAGCACGAGGCGCTGGTATCTACCGGCGGATTTATGGAATACGTGCTTACACAGGGAAATGAGGCCGTCGATAAGTATATCGAGACCTGCAAAGATTATGGATTTGACATTATCGAGCTTTCTGCGGGATTTATTACCCTGCCTACCGATGATTGGCTGCGACTTATTGAAAAGGTGCAGGAAGCCGGACTTAAAGCAAAGCCCGAAATCGGTATCCAGTTTGGCGCCGGCGGTGATACGGCCAAGGGCGAACTCGAATCCGAAGGCACGCTCGATACCGGTTATGCGGTCAAGCAGGCCAAGCGTTTTGTGGATGCCGGAGCCTATATGATTATGATCGAGTCGGAGGGAATAACTGAAAACGCTGATCCGTGGCGAACCGACGTGCCGGCTGAATTTATCAATGAAATCGGCTTGGAGAAGCTGATGTTTGAAGCGGCCGATCCTGAGGTTTTTGCCTGGTACATCAAAAACTATGGTCCCGAAGTAAATATGTTTGTGGATAACAGCCAGATCGTGCAGCTCGAAACGCTGCGTCGTGGTATCTGGGGTACGAAGAGCCTCTGGGGGCGTGTGCTTACGTATAAAGATTAATACAAAAATAAGATGGAGGCCACCTTTTGAGGTGGGCTCCATCTCTTTTCGATTATGTTCAAAACCAAACGTATCTACGAAGATTATTCTGAAGATGATGGTTATCGCGTGTTGGTGGACCGCCTGTGGCCGCGGGGCGTATCCAAAGAAGAGGCCCGACTTGATAAGTGGTGCGAAGAAATAGCGCCCTCAACCGAGCTGCGAAAGTGGTTTGATCACGATCCGAATAAATTTGAGGAGTTTGCTAACCGGTATAAAGCAGAGCTGACTGAGAAGGGAGATTTAATTGATCATCTCCTAAAAAATTCGAGGGAACAGTTGGTCACGCTGCTTTATGCCGCAAAAGATGAAGATCATAATCACGCTCTGGTACTGAAGGAATTTTTGGAAGAGCAACAGAAGTAAATTCTATTCCTGTGTCATCCTGAATTTATTTCAGGATCTAAAATGATAAGTGTAATAGATGCTGAAACCCCGAAGAGTCGGGACACAGCAAGTTCAGCATGACATGATGTTTCTAATACTCATCAAAATTATTTAATCAAATAATGCAGAAAACAGAACAAGAACTTGATGTACGCTCGTTAATCCCCATAAAACGACACGAAAAACTACTGAAGTTATTTAAAGAACTACCGGCGGGAGACAGCTTTGTCTTTATCAACGACCACGATCCCAAGCCGCTGTATTACGAATTTCGATCAATTTATGGTGATGTGGTCGGTTGGGAATACCTGCAGCGCGGCGGACAGGAATGGAAAGTCCGCGTAACAAGGACTGAGCCCTCACAAGGACGTGAATTTGAGGATATTTCTACTTTGTTGGATCTCCGCAAAGCCGATCGTAAAGATTGGAAGTATGCTGTATTCCATCGGTATGGTATGATGCTAAAAGGAGACACGATGGAGATTAACTCGGAAAAAGATCCGGAAGAAATCCGCAGAATATTCAAAAAGAAATTCGATGGTGAATACACGTGGACATATAAAAAAGATCATCCGGGTGAATATGTAATACATGTGACAAAAAAAGAAGAAACCGATCCCGCCCTGGAAGATGTTTCGATCATAAATTCGTTTGATGTACGTCCGCATCCCCCGGCAAAGCGACATGATATGGTGTTCGATGCCTTTGATGAACTCGAGTCCGGAGAAGCATTTGTCTTTATCAATGATCATGATCCCAAGCCACTCTATTATCAGATGGAAGCCGAAAGTGATGAACCCTTCAAATGGGAATATCTCGAAACGATGCCCAAGGAGTGGAAGGTGAAAGTTATGAAGCTTAAGGAATAATATTTACACTATTGCAGCAGTGCAGGAATGGGGAATTGTAGTATTGCAACGGTGCATAAGTTCATCGTTAAAAAATTATTCTTTTCCTAAAAAAGACCCATCTGAGGACAGATTTTGAATTTTCTTTAGTTCAATCATATGTTGGCATGGTGGTTGCATAACAATGTTCCAGAACAATAAAAGACAAAATTGTCTTAAATAGTAATCAGCAATAAATTTAACTGCTATGAAATCAATAAAACTTACTTTTACACTTATAATAGGATTGTTACTAACGGGGATTACGAGCCTGAGCTATGCTCAAACGGATGAGTATGAGATGGATGGCAAGACCTTTGGGATGCCCGAAGCGGAAGTGTTTACTGAAGATTATGACGGGCCTCCCGTGGTAGGAGATCACTTAAGTCTGCTTCCCAACCTTGAGCCGCTCGATTATAAGGGGAACAAGACCCACGAAGTTCGCATCGATATTATTGCACAGGAAATTGAGGTGGCAGATGGCGTAAAATACGAGGCGTGGACATTTGGTGGAACCGTTCCCGGTCCGGTACTGCACGTCAGGGAGGGCGACCGCATTACGTTTACGATGAAGAATCGTTCGGATGAAGAGGTAACCATCACGGAGCCAACAAAAGAAGGTTCTCCTTTTATGCAGCAGGTGGCCCAGAATAATTACATGAAGGCTGAAGAAGCTACGATGCCGATGCCGCACTCAATGGATTTTCATGCGGGAACCGTTGCCAAAGATGACAAGTGGAGAACGATTGCCCCGGGTCAGTCCATCAAGTTTGATTGGGTTGCCAATTATGCTGGATCATACATCTATCACTGCGGAACGCCAAGCGTACTTATGCACACGGCCATGGGACAGCACGGCGTAGTCGTTGTTTCACCGAAGGAGGGTTATGATACCGAATACGAGGTGGATAAGGAGTATGTAATCGTACAATCAGAATATTACCTGAAAAAAGGATCCGGTGATCTTTATCAGTACGATTATGAAGCAGCTCAAAATCGAAATCCTTCGCACGTCGTATTCAATGGACACCAGACGATTTTGCACGACCAACCGCTGAAAGCAAATGCCGGTGATCGCGTACGCTTCCACGTATCCAACAACGGCCCAAGCGGAACGTCAAGCTTCCACGTTATCGGCGGTATTTTTGATCGCGTCTGGTTAGAAGGTCACCCCTTTAATGAAATGCGCGGCATGCAGACGGTGCTACTTGGTGCCTCAAGTTCAGCGACAATAGATATGATCGTGCCTGAAGAAGGCAAGTACATTCTGATTGATCACGAATTTGCTGATGCTGAAAAAGGCGCAACGGGTACATTGAAAGCTGGACCACGTGAGAAGTAAATCCATAAATTAATAAACGTCTACTTAATTAATTGAAATGAATATCCTGACGAACATAGCACCTGTAAAAATCACGCTGACTATACTGACAGTGATGATGCTGAGCCTGTCCAGTGTGGCTGATGCCCAGGTGCTGGTTTCGTCGGGATCATTTCATTCTGTAATGCCCGAAGTAAAGGGAGAACCTGTAGAAGTTGATTCTTTTTATCTCGATAAGACGGCTGTAACGAATAAACAGTACAGTAAATTTTTACAAGATCATGAGAATTGGCAACCCGGAAATGTCCCGAGTATTTTTGCATACAAAGGATATCTGAAAAGCTGGGAGAATACCAATTCTGATGAAGTTGTAAATCCGGATCAACCGGTAACAAATGTTTCATGGTATGCGGCCAATGCGTATTGCCAGTCGGTGGGTGGACGCCTGCCAACTCTTAATGAATGGGAGTACTCGGCGCAGCTTATGGATTTTGATTCACTTGATGAGGCCCGGGAGTTTGCCAACAGTTTAATGAGCTGGTACTCAACGTTTGATAATGAAAATATCGGAGCCGTGGGTTCTACCGGAATTGAAAATCGGCATGGCGTTAAAGATCAGTTTGGATTGATTATGGAATGGGTCGAAGATTTTAAACCGGTTATTGCCAATGACCTTTCTTTGGATTGTGGCACGGTTGGACGCATGCAAAAACTGGGCAATGCTTACAGTTATGCGGCCTCTATACGGTATATAACGCGCATGAGTTTTAGTCCAAAAAGCACCAACAGCACCGTGGGATTTCGCTGTGCTTACGATGTAGAAACGATTGAAGATCAAAAAGCGAGCTTGTGATGAAGAAATTTTACCTCATACTGATTTTTTTGCTTACAGCAACGAGCTTGTCAGCACAGCACAATCATGGTGCTGATAATACTCTGAATGCTAAGGAAGTGGATTCGGAGCATTCACTGTATCACCTGGAGGCAAAGTGGACGGATCATCGTGGTGAGACGGTATCTTTGGCAGATTTCAGGGGTACTCCGGTGATTGTGGTGATGTTCTATGGAAATTGTACCGACGTTTGTCCCATTCTGATACAGGACGCCTGGCGTTTATACAGCGGGGTGGATGAATCTTTGCGAGAGGATGTGAACGTGTTAGCC
The DNA here is from genome assembly GCF_034521915.1 of Fodinibius sp. Lineage (GTDB taxonomy): Bacteria > Bacteroidota > Rhodothermia > Balneolales > Balneolaceae > Fodinibius. The sequence continues at coordinate 60,940 of NZ_JAXHLU010000001.1, read as the reverse complement.
GTCAGTTTTGACACCGAAAATGATACGCCTGAGGTGTTGAACAATTATGCAAAATATGAGCAGCTGGATATTCCCGGTTGGCACTTTATAACTGCGGATGATGCTGACGTGCGAACACTGGCTATGATGCTGGGCGTGCAGTATTCAAAGAAAAGCGATGGACATTTTGCCCATTCCAATTTGGTTACCGTTTTGGATGAAGAAGGTAGAATTGCTCATCGGGTTGAGGGATTGAATCAGCCTATGAATAAGGCTGAGGCAACAATTGAGTCGATAATGGCTGGACTGAACAAATGATGAAATTTTCAGTAGTAATATTACTAATAACTTTTGTAACAATTATTGGATGGAAAGATACCATCGCCGTTGATGTATCTCAGGCTGATACGGTCACCGTAGAAGTCAAAGGCACTGATGGTGATGCGCGGTTTGATCCGGTGGTCGTGGCAGTCAATCCCGGCGATGTGATACAATTTTTAGTACGCGAAGGATTGCATACGGTAACGGCGTACCATCCCGAAAACCGGAGACCGAAGCGAATTCCGCTGTCAGCGAAACCTTTTGATTCGGGGCTTATGGAACAAGGCGACGAGTGGTTATTAACGATATCAGAAGAAGGCGTGTACGATTATTTTTGCCTTCCTCACGAAAAAATAGGTCATGTGGGACGAATAATAGCAGGATCTCTCGATGCTGCTGAGGATTATCCCGATGAAGGTATGCCCAAAGCAGCATTAACGAAATTGAAGGAAGAAACAGAAATATTTTTAAATCAATAAATACATATCAATAAACAAAAAGAGGTTACTTACTATGAAATCACTAACTAAAATTACACTAATAATTGCACTCATTTTTACCGGTGTTGTGTCTTCTGCAATGGCACAGCGAACCATCGAGATGGTGGGGATGGATAATATGAAGTTTAGCGTTACTACGATCGAGGCTACGCCCGGTGAAGAAATCACTATAAAGCTTACTACTAAAAGTCAGATCCCGAAACAGGCAATGGCACATAACGTAGTAGTTATTGATAAGGATGCTGATGTAGATGAGGTTGCTCAGGCTTCCATGAGGGCGCGAGACAACGATTATATCGCACCGGAATATGAGGATGAAATAATTGCAGCTACTGGTCTGGCCGGCGGCGGAGAAACGGTTGAAGTGACATTTACCGTACCTGAAGAAACGGGGGATTATCAGTATATCTGCTCATTCCCGGGACACTATTCAGCTGGAATGAAAGGTATATTAAAAGTTCGAGAATAACTGTAAGCCAGTTATTTAAAATCTATTATTTTTTGAAGGGCATCCTTGCGGATGTCCTTTTTTATTTTAGGGACAAATAGGAAAGATGATTTTTAAGAGGTCATCTTATTTAAAATCTATTTTGTATAAAGTTATTAAAAAAGAGTTTGATAGCTTAAATTGTTTATGGTCGATATCCGATAAGACATATTTAAAAGAGGAGGGAACATGAAAAAAGATTTTACAGCCCGTATCGTTGGTTTAGCTGAAGTTTATGAGATGGCTTATAAGGTATCCAAAAAAATAACTGAGTCTACCTTGAATGTTGATGCTATAGTTGGGATTGCTCGCGGAGGTTTTCCGCCAGCACGATTGGTGTGTGACTTTTTGAATATTAAGACGCTTACTGCAATACAGATCCGTCATTATACGCCAGGAGGCAAGGCAAAAGAAGAAGTCGAAATTACCGATCCCATAGATATTGATCTCAAAGGAAAAAATGTTCTTGTCGTAGATGATGTTAATGATTCTGGAAAGACCTTAAAGGTCGCCGTTGATCATATTAAAACAAAGGGAGTTGCAACGGTTAAAACAGCTGTGTTGCATGAGAAGGAGAATACCTCTCTTAGCGCCGATTTTGTGGGGGCATATCAGACGGAGTGGAAGTGGCTGATCTATCAGTGGGCGGTTACGGAAGATTTGTTAGAGTTTTTGAAAAAGGATGAGATGTTATCAGCTGATAAAGAAGAGATGCTGCAACACCTCTCGGATAAGTATGATCTTGATGTTCAAAAAGAACTTCTAGACAAAGTGCTTGCTATGAAAAGTAACTATCCGGAAAACTAAATATCGTGATACTCTTTACTAAAAACGTTTCTTATTATGTTTGATTACACAGCAACCTATACTGATCAGTACCAGATAACGATGTCTCAGGTTTATTTTCACAAAGGCCTGAAAGACGAAACAGCTATTTTTGATTATTTTTTCCGGAAGCTACCATTTGATGGCGGTTACGCTGTTTTTGCTGGTCTTGAAGATCTGCTCGAAGTCGTAGAAAATCTCCGTTTTGATGAAAAAGATCTGGAATTGTTGGAAGATGAAGGGATGGATCAGGAGTTTCTAGATTATCTGGAAGACTTTCGCTTCAACGGGAATATTTATGCTTGCAAAGAGGGCGATGTCATATTTCCAAACCGGCCGGTAATTAGTGTTGAAGCATCTATCATTGAAGCTCAGCTGCTTGAGACCCTTATCCTAAATACGCTTAATTATCAGTCTTTAATTGCTACGAAAGCTAGCAGGATGAGACTTTCAGCCGGTGATCGTCAACTGGTAGATTTTGGATTGCGGCGCGCTCCCGGGCTCGGTGGTTATTCGGCCAGTCGTGCTGCTGTTATTGGTGGATTTGATGCCACTAGTAACGTGCGAAGTGGTCGCGATTATAACATGCCGATATCGGGCACAATGGCGCACTCATTTGTTCAGCGTTATGATGAGGAGATAGAGTCATTTCGCGATTTTGCTGAGATTCGTCCCCACGACTGTGTGCTTCTTGTTGATACCTATGATACCCTGAAAAGCGGAGTGCCAAACGCCATAACAGTGGCCAAGGAGATGGAAGAGCGGGGAGAAAAATTAAAGGGCATTCGCCTTGATAGCGGAGATCTTGCCTGGCTGGCCAAAGAGTCGCGCAGGATGCTGGATGAGGCTGGATTGGAGTATGTGAAAATAGCGGCCTCTAATCAGATTGATGAGCATGTTATAAAAAGTCTGATTAATCAAAATGCACCTATCGACCTGTTTGGAGTGGGTACGAGCTTGGTTACCGGTCGACCTGATTCTGCTCTTGATGGCGTTTATAAATTGTCGTATGCCAATGGTGAGCCGCGTCTTAAGCTTTCAGAAACAGTTAGTAAAATTAATCTGCCTGGAAAAAAGCAGGTGTATCGGCTGTTTAATGAAGATGGCTCATTTTATGGCGGTGAAGTTGTTGCGTTAGATGGTGAATCAGACATTGATATGATGTATCATCCCACAGATCCTAAAAAGACAAGGAATTTGTCTGAATTCCAAAAAGAACCTCTTTTGGAGAAGGTGGTTGAGGATGGTGAACGCTTAACGGAATCACGATCAGTGCAAGAAATTACGGAGTTCAGTCGTAAACAATTAAGCAGGCTGCCAGGTGAATTCAAACGGTTTGAAAATCCCCATATCTATAAAATTGGATTGTCTGGAAAGCTGAAAGATCAGCGTGATACCTTGGTAGAACATCACAAAAGTAAAGTCTAATGGGCTACTGTTTTCTATGGATAATAAGAACAAATAAGATTGGGAAATACCAACGGATGATTAGTAATTAGTTTTTGCTTTGTCGCTGATTTTAATACCTGACAGACCCGCATAAATAATCAGCCAAATACCTGTCCGGAATGACATCGCTTTTAAGCTTTCTATGGCAATGGATGCTTCCAGCCAATAGGCGATTGCAATGAGGAACAGTACCGACAGGTTCACTAAGAAAACAATTTTAGCTGCCTTAATGCCTGACTGTAGATTGCGCCATATCAGGTAACCGGCAGCGATATAGGCGAATCCCATTACGGCGTTAAATATTAACAAGGGTGAAAAGATAACGTATCCGGGATCGGAGAATCCCAGCAGCGTCGTACCGCCAACCCAAATTGTTATCAATCCAAAAATGGTGGCAATGATTGCATTTGCCGATTGAATAAATGTGGTGAGAGTTTTTCTATTCATACCGCTCAATATTTAATGTTGCTATTTATTAGTATCAATAAAAAAGGGGATACCGACAAAGTATCCCCTCATAATTGTATTAGTGGTATTATAGTGAGGATAAAATCCCATTCCATTTAAGCTCTACAAACAGGCTTCGTCCGGGATCGTTAAGAGGCATTGTTGATCCCTGTAAGCTTCTATTCAGGTGCTCGTGATATGTCACGTCAAACAGGTTGTTAACGCCTGCCGAAAGCTGAATGCCACGTCCCAGTTGAGAACTAAGCTTAAGGTTTGTAAGCAGATATCCGTCCGTTGGCTGCTCGTCAAATGATTCCGCCACGCGTGTTTGTTCGGCAACTCCGCGGAGATGCAATTGAGGAATCAGCTTGCCATTTAGGAAGCTGTAATCCAGTTTTAGATTCGCCTCATAGGCGGGAATCTGTGGCAGGTCTTCGTCGGTGGTTACATTTCGTCCGATAGTGTAAGCGGTGGAGAGGTTATATCCCAGCTTATTGCGCCCGTTGTTTTGGAAGGTCAGCTCAAAGCCATATAAAGCCGCTTCATCCACATTTTTAAACTGTTTTACGCCGGGTGCGCCCATCTGCTTGGGATTTAAATCAGGACGAACGGTCGCGCTGATATAATCAGTTACATAGCTGTAAAACAGCGATCCTTCTACGCTGATTACTTCGTTTTGATAATTAAGCATCGCATCTACCTGGTGATTAGCCTCGGAGTTTAGCTGCGGATTGCCCACGTATTCATAGGGATCCATACCGATAGCCAGGTAGTTGACGAAGAGCTCATCCATGCCGGGATACCGTTCCGATCGTCCAATCCAGAATCCTGTTGTCCAGTTGGGATGCAGATCTTTGGTGAATCCCGCGCTGGCACTCCATCCAAGGTGTTCCTGGTCGAGGCTGCCCAGCGTTTGTGCAAAATAGGTATCGGGATCGCTGGCATTGGAGTAGTAATAATCGAAGCGCGAAGAAATCACTACATTCCATTCCGTGATATTTGGTTGATATTCGACCACGCCACCGAAGCGATTGCGCTTGCCGCCCTGCCAAACGTTGTCGGTGACTGTTTGTCCGGCCATGGGACCCATGTTAAAATCACGAGTACGAAATCCCTCCATTTGGCGCAGCGTAGCATCAGTGCCGAACGTCCAGCTTCCGGATGTCCCCGGGAGCACATAAGAAAGATCATAACCGTAGGTTTCGGTAGAAAGATCAGTAACGGCCTCGGTCATGTTTGACATCTGCCGATCCAGATTATCCATCACGTGAGCCACGTACGAGCCAAAAACAGAGCTCTCAAAGCGACCGTTGCCCAGATCGGTATTGATGTATGTCAGTGTTGCATTAGTGATGTCGTCCTCACGCATATCCATCATCAGCGCGGGGTACTCAACATCTCGTGCAAAATTCTGGCTTAATTTCGCTTTAAGGGAGTTTGCGTCATTCAACTGAACCGATGTTTCTACCGTATATTCAGCGTTCGACATGCCGGCGTTGACGCTGTTTCCGGAACCGTCCTCATAATTTTCTGTGGATGCAAAGGCCCCGTAGACGTTGGTTGTCCATCGACCGCCTTCTTTTTTGATGCCGCCGGCATAGCGCTGGCGATCAATGTTGCTTTCATATCCTACGGTAAAGTAGCTGGATAGAACGGGATCGCGATAGTAATCCGGCTGCTGTGATTTGAAGTTGATGATACCGCCAAATGAGGGGCCGTGCTTGAGGGCATAGGGTCCCTTGAGAATTTCGACCTCCTCAATATGTTCCATCTGGACATGGGTTGTAGGCGGATCCATGCGGTTGGGACAGGCTCCCTGCGATTGCAGTACGCCATCCATCTCAACCATGAGCTGATTCTTTTTAAATCCGCGCAGTACAGGATCAACGCCAAAGCCGCCTCCTTTACGGATGCCTGAAATATTGGGTGAATTTTTAAGGAATTGACCGGCATCGTGCGAAAGGTTGACGGTCGAGATCGCATCCATAAACTGGTCGGGCTGATACGATACTTTTCGGGCAAGCACGGTAACCGGGCTCATTGCCTCGGTAGATTTTCGCAAATAGATGGTTGTAGCTCCATCTGCTAAATCGTCTTCGGTAAGTTCAACGGTTTTACTTTTGTAGCCCACAAATGTGATACGCAGCCTAAGTTCGTTGGCATCAGCGGTAAAGCTGAATTCACCGTTGGCGTTCGTGATCGTGGTAAGATCACCTTCGGTCCAATGTACGTGTGCTCCGGTCAATGGCTTACTATTTGATTGGTCCAAAATGGTGCCGGAAATAGTGTTCTGTGCCCCGGCAGAAGTTGTAAGGGCAAAAAGGAGTAATAGTCCTATGGCTAATGAAAATAGTTTTTGTAAACGCATAATTCTGATATGGTTTCGTTCATCCGCATCACAAAATTGATACAGCTATAGGAATAGCAATCTCGTGCTGTGATGCAGATTGGTTGTTTAAGTTGATGAAGAAATCAGGTGATTATGCGCGTAGGCGGGGCGGATGGAAAACATCATCCGTAAAGATAAAAAAGTGAAGCTGATTTACGTTTAGCAAGATTGATGTTGAGGAAAAGGTAATACCATCGAAAGCTGAAACCAGCGGAGCTTTAATCTGAAATGGAGCGTACGTTCCTATGGGGGTATTTCCGTGATGATCGCAGCCGCAAAGCTTCGTGTTGTCAGAATCGTTGGTGGATGCAGCGTGATTGCAACTGCATGATTTTGTGCCATCCACCGAACACGAAGCTCCATTGCAATCGCCGTCCATACTGCAGGACATTTTTTCTCCACTGTGATGATTACTCATCTCTGATATCACGACCGGTGACATGCTTTGGAGCATCGATGCTCCAAAGAAAAGGAGGAGCACTATTGACGATATGTGTTTAAGCTTTTGCAGCAAGTGGTTTTAATAAGAGTAATTTGTCTTAAAATACGAAATGCCGTTATTCTTTTAAAGATTAAAAGTGATTTTTTCCTGTTTAAAAAGGCGAATTTCAGCAGATTAATTTTTCACCATTTTAATCAAGAACAGTTAAAAATTCAGTATATTGTGAGTGAATATTCGCATTTTATAAAATAAATATTTTGATCCATTGGCAGTTACAAAAAAACAGGCAATTGTAGAAACAGCGTTAGAACTTTTCGTATCCAAAGGTATTGATGCGACCTCCATTCGTTCTATTGCCGAGGGGGCAGATACGGCTGAGGGCAATATCTATCGCCATTTTAAGAGTAAAAATGATCTTGCTCGTACAATATTTTTAAATTGTGCTACCCAATTTCGAAATACTCTGAAGGAGAAGGTAGCAAGTGAAAAAAGCCCGGAGCAACAGATTGAAATATTGGTACGGACGATTTTTGAATTTGCTTTTAATCACGAACGAGAGTTTTCCTATCTTTTGATTGCCAATCATCGCGAAGAAATCATTACCAAAGAGATGCTCTCAAAGCCGCTGCCTAAGGATATATTTATTGATATCTTACAAGACGGACAGGAACAAGGCGTCTTTCAAAGTTTGGAAGATCCAACTATTGTTGTCGCGTGGTTGATAGGGATGGTTCAGCGAAGTATTATATTTACGCAGCGAAATATGATATCACTAAAGCCCGAGCAAGTGATTGAAGAAACAGTACAAGCCGTTTTGCGAATGCTGAAAAGTTAGGAAATTTTAGTTTTTTCTACTTGGTGCTTGTACGTGCGGTTTTAAAAAAGAAATGCCCCCGGCTATCAACCGGAGACATTTGGTTCTTGTTAGGGATCTAGGGTATGGGATGTGGATAAATTCTTTTAGAAATACATCAGGAGGTTTTCAAGCTCAGTTTGTTTGTGAGATCATCCATGACCGTATAAAAGACCGGAACCACCACCATTGTAAGTAAGCTTGAAGTTGTGAGTCCACCTATAATAACGATGGCCATGGGTGAAAATCGTTCGGCACCAAGCGCCAGTTCAAGGGCCAGGGGTAGCATACCCAGAACCGTTGAGAAGGTGGTCATCATAATAGGACGAAACCGAACCGATACCGATTTTTTGACAATTTCGTCACGACTGCTTCCTTCCATTTGATGTAAAATAAAATCTATAAGAATGACTGAATTGTTGACGGCAATACCAATGAGCAGAACGAAGCCTATTAAAACCGGCATAGAGATTACTTTTCCAGTGATAAATAATCCGAGAGCAGCCCCAACAACTACAAGCGGTATTGCAAGCATGACTGTAACAGGATGAATAAATGAGCTAAATTGAGCTACCATTAGCAGATATACAGCGATGAAAGCGGAAAGCAGCGCGGTCAACATTTGTGACCGGGTTTCCTTAAGATCTGAGTTTTCTCCGGTTACTTTTAAATCATATCCTTTCGGAACTTGCATTTCTGAAATGGTAGATTCAATATCAGCGATAACATGACTAAAAGGGCGATCGTGAGTAAATCCCAACACGTCGGCTGTTCTTATAAGATTCTCCCGTGTGATAAGATTGGGAGCAAGCTGCACATCTGTTTTTGCAACCGATGAGAGCGGTAAACCAGTTTTTAGTTTGGTTTTTAGCACATCATCGAGGACTTTTCGCTGCGTAGAATCATATCGAACTACAATATTGGGATCAGTCCCATCGGGGGCATCCAGCTGGGTAACGGGCAGTCCGTCTACCGCCGCAAATGTTTCCTGGGCGATATAACCGGGTGTTAACCCATAGTAAGCGGTGTTCAGTCGATCCACGGTAAATTGCACTTCGGGACGTTCGAGTGTCCACTGACGATAGATATTAGTAGCTCCATCGACTTTGCGTACACGGTCAGCTACATCTTTTGCCAGTTTATTAAGTTGATTGAGATCGGGCCCCGATATTCGTACATCAATGGGAGCAGTTGTGGTGCTCTTTGCGGTGCCGCCCATAGATTTGAGTACAGCCGTACGGATGCCAGGAATATGCCTTATTTTTTCTCTCAGTTGCTCTATAACATCCCAGATGGAACGTTCTCTTTCTTTTCGGGAAGTTAAATCAACGACCATAAATGCCTGCTGAACGCCCATGGCACCGGCGTCGCCAAAAAATTTGGCATCCGGTTCAAATCCAATTTTGGAAGTGTAATTTATTACATCTGAGTCTTCATTGAGCAGGTCTTCAATATCACGGACAATGGATTTTGTTTTTTTAAAAGAGCTACCCGCTTCTGCTTCAACGGAGATGAAGAATGTTCCGGAATCCAGTTTGGGCAATACCTCCATGCCTCTTGAAGCCAACAGCGCTAAACTTCCGATAAAGATAAACAGGGTGCCCGTGAGAAGGATGGCGCGGTGATTTAACGACCAATTCAGTAAAAAAAGATAACCGTTACGCAACTTATCCATTCCACGTGTAAAAGGATTAATAATTTTTTTAATCCATAAATCAAGTTTGGTTTCGTTTCGCTCAAATAAGAAGAATAATAATGGGATAAGAGTGACCGACATCAGGAGAGATGCTCCGAAAGCAAACATCATAGTGAGTGAAAGCGGACCGAAAACCTTTCCCACGAAACCAGTAATAAATTGAAAGGGAATGAGTACTATAATTGTGGTGGCAACGCCCACAAGTACAGCAAAAAATACCTCCGATGTACCCTCTATAGCGGCTTCTTTAATTGAATAATCTTTTTCCTCATAATTGCGGCTGATATTCTCAATAACCACTACGGCTCCGTCAACAACTAAGCCGACTGCTAGAATAACAGCCGAAAGTGTTACCAGATTCAGCTCCATGGCGCTGAGCTTCATTAAAGCAAATGTAAGCATAAAACTCATGGGCATGGCAATACTTACGATAAAGGCTCGGCGAATACTTGCCAGAAACCCGAAAATTATCAACGAAGCCAGAAAAAGAGCCAATGCAGTAGATGAAGCCATATTTGTTGTCACCTGTTTGGTAAAAGAGGCTTGTTCATTGGCAACTTCAAAAGTCAGGCCGGGGTATTGTTTCCTTAAATCAGGTAGTTTAGCTCTAACGCGGTCCACTACATCAACCGTGTTTGCTTCATCTTGCTCTAAGACCTGTATAGCAACCACTTCAGTCCCGTTTGCTATGAATGCACTCTTGGGATCAGCTACTCCGTCTTCTACTTCAGCAATATCGCCTACGAGCAAGCGCTGATTATTCTCATTTTTTATAGGAATACCCTTGATTTGTTCGGCATTGATTAATGGTTCATCAAAGCGCAGCAGCACTTCACGTCGTTTATTTTCAATACTACCCAGCGGCTTTGAAATATTGGCTGTTTTTATAGCCTGGCTGATTGTGCTTAGTGTTATGTTTGCAGCGGCCATGCGGTCGCGATCTATCGAAACATTAATCTGCCGGCGGTATCCGCCAAAAATATCGACTGCGGCAACCCCGCGCAGACGCTGAAGGGCAGGGGCGATCTGTTCATCAGCAATTTCACGCACCTCTTTTAAGCCACTCTCGGCGGAACTTACCCCAAGGGTAATTACAGGTTTGTCGCTGGAATCCATTTTTAAGACGCGCGGCTCAGCGATAGATTCGGGCAGGCTGCCGCGAATACGGCTGACGGCATTTTGAACATCAACCGCAGCTAAATCCACACTAACATCATAATGAAACTCAGCCGTTATTACGGAAAGGCCGTCTTGTGAGCTGGATGTTACTTCTGCAATGCCGTCAAGGGCCGCTATTTCCTCCTCTAAATCTTCGGAGACCTTATCGGCTACATCTACTGCAGTAGCACCCGGGTACTGAGTGATGACGGTAACAATAGGGGCAGTAGTATCAGGGAAAAGTGATATTGGAAGCGTATAATAAGATTGTGCGCCAAATATTAGGATCGCGAGCATCAGCGCATAAATGGTGTACCTGTTTTTTATTGAGAATCCTGCCCAGTTCATAATGTTGCTAATCTTAAATAATTAATTATTCAATGTTATTTCTCGGATGATTTCTACACGGTCGCCGGGATCAACATTATTAACTCCGGAACTGACAATTTTATCGTTATGGGAAATCTCGCCTTCAGCCTGACGTAGTTCACCATCTTGAATACCCAGTGTTACCGGTATGGCTTCGACCGTCATTTGATTGGTGATTTTGAAAAGGCGCGGTTGATCGCCTCTTAAATCGACCGAAGAGAGAGGAACTAACAGGGCATCCTCTTGTTTGTTAACCTCAAAAGTAAGGGTAACACCTGTCCCTGAGCGACGCCCCTCAAAAGCGTTGTCAGGGAAAGAGGTAAATACTCGGACGCTTCGAAAAGGCGGTTTGGCCCGGGCATCCATTCGCTCTACGGTCCCCGTTATTGTACTATCGCTAAGTTTTGCTGTTACTGAACTACCTACCTTAATTCCTTTCTGAATATCCTGAGCCAATACATCTGCATACACAGTCGGTTCGCCTTGGTGAAAAAAGAAGACCGGCTGATTGGGCCCAACATTGCTGCCTTCACGAATCATAATTGACCCGATCGTCCCTTTTGCGGGTGCATGTAGCTGTGTTTGTTTTTTTCGTTCTCGGACCTCCTCTAGGGCGGCCTTTGCGGCGTGGAAACTGCTCAATGCTTGCTCGTAGTTAAAGGCCGTTTTGTTAAATACTGTTTGTGAGATGGCTCCATCTTTATAAAGCGTGCTGTCTGTAGAGACTTCCCGTTCCCAGAAAGCTTTTGAGGATTTAGCTTTGTTAAGCTCACTTTGCGCCCGTCTTAGCTGAGCATCCAGTTCGGGTACAGCTACTGTTGCCAAAAGCTGCCCCTGTTGTACGTTTTCCCCTTCCTCAACGTATATTTGGTTAAGTGTTCCACCAATACGAAAGGAAAGGTTTCCGTCTTTTGTGCCAGCTACCGTTCCCAGGTAGGGAAGGTGATCGGCAATAGTTTTGACAACCGGTTTGGTGATTTCAACGGCTACAGCAGCATCCTGATTAGTATTCTCTTGCTGATCTGCAGATGAAGTGTCAGCAGTAATCCATAATATAGCTGCTGTTCCCAAAAATGCTATTATAAAAACGGTTAAAATATCTTTCTTTTTCATGTTCATAACGACTTACCTTCTGCCAATTTAATGGCTATTTCTTTATTTAATTCTCCTGTTAATACGGCAATGTTGAGATTCAATATTCTGAGTTGGGCACGCATTGCGATTAGTTCTGCACGTACGCTGTTTAATTTTGACTCTGTTGTAAGCAAATCGGTTAATGTGCTGCGCCCCTGTGTGTACGATTTGGATTCAATACGATAAGTCTCCTCTAAATACTTAGTACGTGTCTTTGTTGATTGAATACGTTTCTGGGTTTCAAATTGGGCATTGGTCAGCTTATTTAGCTGTTGACGATATTGTTGACGCGTTTGCTCCAGCTGGATTTGCTGTGATTTTGCCTCTTTCTTTTTGACCTGGTTATTAACAATTCTTTTGCCGGCAAACAGCGGGATATTAAAACGTATACCAACCATCCATTGATCATCTATTTCGAACTCACTTCCTGTTCTAAGTAGTTCAGTTGCAAAAAGATTGAGTTGGGGTAAAAAAGCCCTGTACGAAGCACGAGCTTCGAGATCTGCTGCCTTTTTTTGCTCTTTTGCCGCCGAAATACTCGGAGCGTTATCTACTGTGGCATGATCCGGATTAAACAGAACCTCTTCGTTAAAGGTCAGCGGGGCAATATCATCCGGATTCAATTGATGCTCAAGTCCCAGGTCATCAGATAGTTCTTGTAACAACTGGTCAATATTATTTTCGGTCGTTATCACAGCTGTTTCTGCTTCCACTATTGCATCATCAATTTTTAATAGATCCACTTCTGCTATTCGTCCCTCCCGATATAGAGCTTTTAATTGTTCCTTGTCTTTTTTGAGGGTCTGAATGCGTTCATCTTGTACCTTCTTTAATTCTTTAAGCTGGTGTAATTGAATATATGCCGAGGCCGTTGACTCAATGGTCTCCATTCGGGCCAACTCATATTTTATATTGGCCGCATCAGCCAGTGCTTTTGCTTTTCGGCGCATTGCCCGACTTTCACCGAAATCAAAAATTTCCCAGTTGGCCTGTATATTGGCTTCATAAAGCTGATCATCGAGGGGAGGAAAAGCGCCTTGAGCACGAATAGGAGTTACAATTTGTGGATATTGTGAGCGAGTGTATGAAAAGCTGCTGTTTATGGTTGGGATATAGTCCGAAGAAAGTATTCCGCTACCTGCTTCGGCCGCTTCTTTATTTGCTTTGGCGATGCGCGTATGGGTAGCATTTTCCAAAGAACGATCAATGGCTTCCGCTAAAGAGATCGGTTTTTCCTGGGCAAGCGTGACGGCAGAAAATCCCAAAAATACCAGCAGGCTGATAAAAGTTATTCGTACCAATATAGTTCTATTGCTTAAAGTGAGTGTTCACTCACAATATAGTTTTATATTCTGCTTATATCAATTAAGGACTCAGATATATTTCTTATAAGGCAGATAGAATTAGCCTATCACTCCATTGAAAGAATAGAAATGTAACTGTGATAAATGTTGATTCTACTTGTTACGTTAGATGATTGATCACAGGTACATCGTTATACGAGTTTTGTGCAGGTAGCTGGATAACACTGCTCGTTTGATCCTTGGAATGAAAAATCTTGCCTCCCTGGTAAGCGGTGTATAACAGCGTTCCCAAGGATATTAATGCTGAAATAGCCAGTATCCCAAAGAGGGTATTTTGCCAGCGGATATTATAGGAGAGGGCAAAAAATCCCACGACACTTATGACCCCAGTTAAAATGGTGAACCAAAAGGCGATCTCTGCGGCTTCTTCGTGTTCATGAATTACATCATGAGAGGCTACATTGAGTTCTTCGACAATGTCCTCGGCTGCTTCACCGGTTTCCATGGCTACATAGCTACTTACAGCCCCAATTAAAAAGAGCGTGAGTGCAATTTGTAGAACTGTATTATTTTTCTTGATTAATCCCCATCCTAAAATTAGCAGGCCGAAACCCACGCTAAAAATGGGAATATGGTTAACGATAAGGTGCAGGTAATCAGCTTCCATAATAACTCCGGTATTTGATTAAAACGGTTTTTCTTTTGCGACTAAATCTTTTCCTTTTTCCATCCAGTGATATATTGTAGGTAGAACCAGTAGTGTTAGCATCGTTGCCGTAACAAGTCCACCAACAACGACCGAGGCTAACGGACGCTGAACTTCTGATCCGGGGCCGGTATTGAAGGCCATAGGGATAAATCCGAGGCTGGCCACAAGGGCGGTCATCAGTACGGGACGCAGCCGGTCGCTGGCACCTTTGATAACGGCTTGTTTAAGGTCCATACCGTCTTTACGCAGGTCGTTAAGATGTGCAACCAGTACAATACCGTTGAGTACGGCCACCCCAAATAGGGCTACAAAACCAATACTGGCTGATACGGATAGGTAAAGTCCACGCATCCATAGAATAAAGATCCCCCCGGATAGTGCCATCGGCAGATTCAAGAAAATGAGCATAGTAAAACGGAACTTGCCGAACATCATATAAAGCAAACCAATGATAATGAGCAGCGATATGGGCACAACGATATAGAGATGATTCATGGCTCGTTGTTGGTTTTCAAACGTTCCACCATATTGCAGAAAATACCCTGCCGGAATATCAATTTCCTGGTTTATAGCTTCTTGTAAATTGGATACATAGGTACCGATGTCGATGTCTTTAATATTTATCCCCAGTATGGCTCGACGCCATCCGTTTTCTCGAGAAATTTGCCGTGGCCCTTCTTCGGCATTAATATTGGCGACTTCTTTAAGCGGGATGTACCCGCCATTGGGCAGTTGAAGCGGCACATCCATGATGTCCTGAAAATCCTTTCTCAGGTTTTCCGGGAGACGCACTCGTATATCAAAGCGGCGCTGCCCTTCAAAAATTTGACCGGCTGTGCTACCTCCAATCCCTGTCTCAATCACACTTTGAACATCATTTACATTGAGACCATAAGTGGCTACGGCTTCGCGATCGATTTTAATATTGTAATAGGGCTGTCCGCTACTCTGTTCCATAATAAAGTTGTCGGTGCCCTCGAGTTCGCTGAGTAGTCCTGATATTTCTTGTCCCAAGGCATTGAGCGTATCAAGTTTTTCCCCGAATATTTTTACCGCAATATCAGATTTGACTCCACTGGTTAACTCATCTACACGCATGGCGATAGGCTGGGTAAAGTTATATGACAGACCCGGTTCAGTTTCCAGGTAGGGTCGTATATTCTCAATAATATCCTGTTTGTTGATGCCATCACGCCACTGATCACGAGGATGCAGCATGACCCAAACATCCGTTTGGTGAATACCCATCCAATCATTGGCAAGGTCTGAGCGTCCCGTCTTGGGTACGACTGTTTTAATTTCAGGAATATTTTTTGTGAGTTTACCTGCCAGCCAATTGGCGTTTTCTACGGATTCATCGAGGGTAACCGAAGGCATGCGTATTTGTTCGATCAGGATAGATCCCTCATCTAACTCCGGCAGAAACTGAGTACCGAGAAAGGGCATCATAGCGATAGAGATACCAAATATTGCAACAGCCGAACCGACAATAATGCCCTTTTTATTCAAGCTTTGCTTGAGAAATTTTTCGTAGCGTGGCTTTAACCAGTTAATGACATAATTTTTGCGTGTTTTTACCCCATTACGGAATACGATGGCTGAAATGGCGGGAACATAAACCAAGGCTAAAATGAGTGATCCCAATACCGCAGCACCAACTGTTATAGCCATGGGCCGAAAGAGAATACCTTCCATGCCGGAAAAGGTCATCACCGGTACATATACCATCAGGATGATTAAAACCCCAAAGAAAATAGGGCGGGCCACCTCATGGGCAGCCTCACGGATGATTCGCAGTTTCGACTTCTTGGATTTATCACTGTTCAGTTTCTCTACAATATTCTCAACCATTACCACCGATCCGTCGACGACCATACCAAAGTCAATGGCTCCCAAACTCATGAGGTTGGCGGCAAGCCCCAACTGATCCATCCCAATAAATGCAAAGAGCATGGACAGCGGTATTACGGCCGCAACGATGAGGGCGCCGGTAATTTCACCGAGCAATAGCAGCAATACGGCGATCACAAAAAAGCCGCCTTCTACGAGGTTGGTTACAATAGTATCGGTCGTACGATCAACGAGATCAGATTGGTCATAAAATTTTTCGATCGTAACTCCTTCGGGTAAACTTTTATTGACCTCATTAATTTTTTGGTCCATATCCTCGATCACTTTACGACCATTTCCGCCGCGAAGCATCATCACTATACCGGTTACAATCTCTCCTTCACCATCCCGCGTTACCGCACCCTGTCGCAGTTGTTTGCCTATGGTTACATCCGCGATATCCTTGACATAGATTGGGCGATCTTCTGATCGTTTAACAATAATATTTTCGATGTTGTCAGCATTGGAAATTTGTCCAAATCCGCGTATGATATACTGTTCACGATTGTGCTCAAGAAAGTTACCTCCTGATACGCTATTATTGTTTTTAATAGCTTCGGTAACATCCTTTAAACCAATACCAAAATTCCTGAGTTGATCAGGATCTACTGACACATCGTACTGCTTGACAAATCCCCCAAACGAGTTAATTTCAGTTACACCATCTACTGTTTTTAATTGGGGAGCAATTAGCCAGTCCTGAATCGTTCGGAGTTCCGTAAGCGTATGGTTTTTGCCTTTAACCTCATACTGTACAATTTCGCCCATAGCCGTAGAAATAGGGCCTAAATTGGGTGTAGATACGCCTTCAGGGAGTTCGCCCGCAATACTTTGTACGCGTTGGCTTACTTGCTGACGGGCAAAATAAATATCGGTTCCCTCTTCAAATAATACGGTTACTGCAGATAATCCGAACTGGGAAATAGAGCGAACTTCTTTAACATTTGGAATCCCATTCATGGAGGTTTCTATGGGATAGCTTACCAGCCGCTCCACGTCATAGGGAGAGTATTGCCCGGCCTTGGTAATGATCAGTACTTGAACCGGTGTAACATCGGGTTGAGAGTTGATCGGTATATTTGATAATGAAAAGATACCCCCGACGGCCATCAGCAAGACCAGAGCCAGGGCTACAAATTTCTGTTTTAGACTAAAATCGATGACTCGTTTTAACATAGTAGGCGAAGCTGTAGGTTAGTCGGCAAATTGTTCGAAGCGTTCTAATGCTTTAAGGCTGAAAACTTGGCTCATGGCGATCTTTTCTCCCGGCTTCAGTCCTGAACCTATGACGGCATGATCATCAGTCATACGTTCGACCTCAACAATCCTTTTTACGTATTCTTGCGGAGAACGCTGGACAAAAACAGCCGCATCCTGCTCTTCAAATTGAATGGCAGAAAGAGGAATCGTAAAACTTGAATCTGATGGTTGTGCAGAGTATTTCATCCGAACACTTTGTCCCACAATGGGCCAGTTATTCTTGGTCGGGACAATGCTGTTAAGCACAAGGGATTTATTTGCTTCATCAAGGGCCGGATTGACTGATGTCACCGTTGATTCAATTCTCTGTCTTTGGGGCGTACTGCCTTCTGTTTTTTGAGTTATGACTACAGGAGTGCCCTCATGAACAAAGGGAGCGTCGGCTGCCGAGATAAATCCCTTTACAAGTACTTCGGCGTTATCAATGATGTCTAATAGTTTGTCATAAGAGTTGACGGATTCTCCCAGATCTATCAAATGCTGATTTAGTACGCCTGATATTGGGGCATGAATTGTAAGCTCCGATTTGGGATCCGAGGTAAACGGGTCCCATTGTTCGACTTCTTCATTGGTAATACCCACCGCACGGAGCCGCGCTAAAGAAGCACTCTGTTTTGTTTTAGCTCGTCGTAGGTCAGCCTGTGAACGTTGAAGAGTTCGTTCCGGGCTAATTTTTTCTGCTGTTAATACTTTCAGGCGTTCTACCTGTTGTTCTTGATAGGTTACTTCAGCGGTTGCTTCCAAATAATCACCAACCAGGTTGGCAAATTCCAGGCTTACCAAATTTAATAGGGGGTCTCCCTTTTGTACCCGGTCTCCTTCATGGGCATAGATTTTAGATACCCGTCCGTTAATAGGAGAGCTAACAACAGAAATGTGTTCTGGAGCTGCAAACACTTGTCCCGGAGCATTGATTGAGAAATTTATCTGTTCTTTTTCAACCGTATAAATCTCGATATTCAGGTCGTTGACTTGTTGTTCTGTAAGTTGCACTACCTGTTCATTAGCTCCTTTTTCAGTGAGGGAGGGAGGAGTGCCCGGATCTATAGTAGTTTCTTCCGGTCCGGTATCCGAGCCACAACTTCCAAGAAAGAAAAGAGATAACAGAATCAACCCGGCAGATGTAATGGATGAATTTATTTTCATGGATGGCAAAACGTTCATAATAGATTCAGGATTTATTTAAATATGATATCTGTTTGTAAATATTTCTCTAGTTCGATCACTCGCAGATAATAATCTCTCAGTGTTTCGTAGTACGATTGCTGTGTTCGCAGATAAGTTCGCTGGGCTTCGAGTAGTCTAAGCAGATCCAGTTCACCAAGCCGGTAGCCTTTCTGGGTCATATATACCAGTTCTTTTGATTTGGCCTGTATCGATTCGCGATAACGTATTATATTGGTACGCGTAGTTTCATAACCGTGCCAGGCTTGTTCAGCCTGCTTCTTGATTGACAGCTGTTCTTCCCGATATTTCCATTCGACTCTGCGATATTCTGCTTTCGCCTGTTGAACCTTGTTAGATTGGTTTATGCCAAACCAAAGGGGTACGCTCACGCCAATTTCAAAAGCATTAAAATCAAAACCATTGCCGAAATCCTGCCGATAGTACATCACATTCAGGTCAGGGAGGTAACTGCTTTTGGCGGCTTTTGTCTGATAAGAAGCGGCAAGCTGTTCTTCATCTATTTGCTGTAGCTGCGGATGGCTGGCTAATTTTTGAAGTACTTCATCTTGGTTAATATCAACTGCGACATAGTGCAGCGTATCGGGGAAACCAATTTCATAGGTTTGTTGCTCTTCATCCAGCCCAACGGTTTCAAATAAATTGTAGCGAGCTTCCATAATCTGCTGGTAGGCTTTCTCCATATTATTTTGTGCTTCGGTAAGCTGCAGATCGGCCTGCATGGCATCAATTTCGGAGGACTCACCAAGATCGGAACGTGCTTGTGCTGCATTCCGTAAGTTTTTTAATAGCTCTACCCGCTCTCGTGCCAAATGACTTGATTCAATAGCATAGGCAAGCTTGGTATAAGCAGACTTTACATTGGCCTTGAGCTGAAGTTTCAATGTTTGTAGCTGGAGCTCCAGTGATCCGGTATTTGCACGTTCTCTTTTAACCCGATAGTAGCCGGTTAAGGGGAAATCCATTGATTGGGAAACCATCCAGCGCTGTTCTCCAAAAGTACCCTGGCCAATACCCTCTTTGGCATAGGTAATGGTTGGATTTTTAATGCCCAGGCTTAAACCGGCCTGTTGTTTTTGAGCTTCAATTCGATTCTTTAGCTGGTTCACCTGTGGACTGTGTTCGTAGGCAATTTCAAGCGCTTTGCCAACACTCAAATTGTTAAGATCGGTAGTATCTTGTGGTGTGGACTGAAATGAAATTAACAGCGCAATTATTACAGAAAAAATCATTACGTATGTACTTTGTTCATTAATACGCGAGTAGGCGTAGTTGTTCTGTGAGTAAACGTAATAATGAAATCTGTAGAGAATATGGATTTGAAGTCTCCATGATGAGAGACCGGTTATAGGCTATATTAAGTCCATAACTGTTGTTTGCTCTCCTGATGAAGAACTTATTAGAGGGGAGATTAAGTAAACCTTATAATTTTTATGAAGAGAAGTGATGCGGTAAGAATCGACCTTTTAAAACAATGATCGGAATGAGATTTAATCTCAAAGTTTCGGTTCTTTAAAACTGGATGGAAACTTCAGCGCCTTTGTCCGATCGATTTTGAGCTGAACACCTAAAGCCATGAAGCCGACAGATACTTTGGACAATGGAAAGCCCTAATCCGGGGCTGTCATTATCGAAACCGTCGGTATGATTTTCTGTTTTCTGAAACCGATCAAAAACAGAATTAATTAAATTTTCAGGAATACCAGGGCCTTCATCCAGTACCGAAAAGCTACGTTGCTCATCTTCGCAGCTTATTTTGAGGGTAATGGAAGATCCGCTTGGCGTGTATTTGATTGCATTCTGAACAATGTTATAGATAGCAGATTGAATCAATTCGCTGTTGCCTTGCACATTAATAGAACAATCGAACTCTTTTTGTAGGATGAGGTCCTTCATCTCAATAAAGTCGCTGAGCTCCTGAATAACGTTTTCAGCGATGTCCGTAATTTCGACTACTTCATCGAGGGAATACTGCCGATTTTCTACGCGACTAATGAGCAAAAGAGCATTACTTAGACGACTCAACCGTACGGAGGTATCTTGAATTTGTCCGGCTGCTTTAATGGTCTGTTTGTCGAGTGCGTCGGCATTGGAAAGGATTTTTTCCGCCTTTTGTCGAATAATTGAGAGTGGGGTCAGTAACTCGTGAGATGCATTCTGAATAAACTGCTTCTGATCCTCAAAGGATGAACGAATATGCTGCATCATCGTATTCAGCGCCCGGTTAAGCACATTAATTTCATAGGTGGAAGTATCGGGAAAAGTCTCGTTAAGGTCCGACGGATTGGAAATATGCTCGAGCGTGGAAACCGTTTTATAAAAAGGGGCAAGTACTTTATCCAGCACAAATTGATTGAGAATATAGAGCAACAGTATCCAGATCAGCAGTCCCGCCAGCACACTTAGTAATATTGTTCTGCTGATATGTTCCCACGAGGCAACCTCCTCGTATAACCGAACCGTATAGTACGTATCGTTGACATTAATGGCGGTGGTCAGCCGTCGGTAAGACTTTTCCTCTACTTCCTTATTGGGATTGCGCAGAGTATCAATAGTTGTAAAATTATTTTCGTTGGGAGCAACAGCCCCATCATACTTTTGAATGTCGATCCATTCGTACGATCCGAGAATTCCCAACTTTTTAATATCTTCTAGATTAGAGGCGTCTTCATCGATTTGATTGATGAGATCAATTTTATGTTGCAGTAAGTGATTATCAAGTTCACCATAGACAGTGGAATTAATTAGATGATAGATACCGACCGCGGTAAGGGCAAAAACAACCAGCGTTAATAGCGGTATTGCTGAGCAGTATTTTGTTATTCAGTTTCATAGGTCATCAGTTTGTATCCCACACCATACACCGTTTTAATGAGATTCTCTACTCCGGCTGCGCTTAATTTTTTGCGGATGTTTTTCATGTGAGAGTTAATAAAATCTAACGAAAAACGATCGTCAATTTTGCTTCCCCAAATATGTTCGGCAAGTGCAATTCGGGTAATGGTTTTATTTTTATTTAGCACGAGATAGCGCATCATTTTGTATTCAGTTTCGGTGACCTCCAGTGGCTTATCATCAACTAAAACCTTCATGTGATCCATATTCAATTTCAGTGGTCCTGCAGCAATTTGGTTATCACTGATATTATATTTTCTGCGCATTACGGCATGGATGCGGGCTCTCAACTCGGCAATAGGGAATGGCTTTGCCAGGTAATCATCGCTCCCTAATTCCAGACCTTTTACTTTATCCTCAGTTTCGCCGCGAGCGGTGATAATAATGACGGCTGTTTCTTTGTGATCGCTTTTTATCGTCTTGAGCAGTTCAATGCCGTCACCGTCGGGCAGGCCCAGATCCAGCAAAATAAGATCGTATTCCTCTGCGGCTACGAGATCAAAAGCTTTGCTCAGGGTTTGAGCTGAATCCACATTAAACTGTTCCTCAAGCAGAAACTCTTCGAGGTCCTCAATCAGCAAAGGCTCGTCTTCAACAATTAGTGCTCGCATACCTTAGTCATTTTCTTGTTCCGTTTGATGGTGTTCGATTCGCCGCCGGTGCGCTTTTAGATATCGCTCATCTTCGGCATAAGTAGTCGGATAGACATCGGGCACGGGCTGTGGATTGAGATCATCATCTACATTAACAAAGGTAAATACGCAGGTGTTAGACAGCGCCTTGGTCACCTTGTCCATGCTGGTGCGTTCGATATCAATTTCGAGAGTCATTGAGGTATCACCGGTGTAAACCACGCGACTGGTGAAATCGAGTTTATCGCCTATACGAATGGGTTGTAGAAAGTTGATGCGATTAACGCGCACAAATATCGGGCGATCGGGCATGATTTCCTCGGCCTGGATGAGTGCCAGCTCATAGGCGCGGCGAATGACGTAACCTCCAAATATTTTGTGGGGCACGTTTTCCAGATCCGGATACATGCGTTCCACACTATTGCGGATTTGCTTACCCGCTAGAAGTCCATCAAAGTCCTCATCTTCTTGTGCATTATGAAGTTCACGTAACATCTCAAATTCTTCTTTGCTGGGCGGTTCTTCGAGCGCATCAATTTGCTCTCGGTATTTTTGCTGTCGTTCAATAGCGTCGTTGTATCGTCGTTTCTCAATCTCACTTTCATAATCCAGCGGTGGAATGGGTAGGCTTTCAGCTTTATCACCTTCGCCTTTGCGCGCTACCATCGTAAAATAACATGCCGCCAGCGAGTGTTCGGCTTCTTTATCTTGATCCACCCGAATACCGACCTCCATGGATGTTCTTCCCACATAGTTGATGCGAGCACGCAGGTATACATCTTTGGTGATATCCGCGGGGACATGCAGGGCGATATCATCCACAGCAGCGGTCACTACCCGACCTTCGGGTTCGAACTGGTGGACGTAATCCAAAGCGATATCCTCAGCTATTTTATCAAGTTCCTCAAGCAGACGTCCCCACCTGATATTACCGGGAATATCATCGTCGACAATCATAAACTTTTTACGCAGTTTTTTGTCGCTGCTAAAGGGAAGTGTACGTTCGATGGAGGTATCGAGTGGGCGCATAAGATGAAATTTTATTTTAATCTTTTAAGTTCATCAAGATATGAATCTGTAAGGATTCTCGAATATACTTCTTCTTAATAGTGTACATAGATTTTGATAATGACAATAAGTATTTGTCAAAGTGGTGGACAAATGATACCATCTATTTATTTAAATGTAGAATTAAGAATCGACAGATCTTTTTATGGAAAATATAGCTGCTATTTCTACAAGTGAACTTCAAGTATTTAATGAGAAAGACGTTGGAAAAGTGATAGATGTGCGTCCCATTGCCGCTTATAATGGCTGGCGACTGCAAGATGAAAACCGGGGCGGACACATCCCCAAAGCTAAAAGTATTCCGCTGGAATGGACGCGCTATATGGATTGGGTGGAAGTGCTGGAGGAGAAGAATATCCGTAAAACAGAGCCGGTTGTGGTATATGGATACAATGCCGGGACAAGCCAAAAAATGGCGGAAAAATTGCTGGATCTGGACTATCAGAATGTGAGTGTCTATAATGATTTTGTGGAGGAATGGTTGGCCGATACCAACCTGCCGCTGGACAGGCTGCAGCGCTATCACCAGCTGGTGCATCCTGAGTGGGTAAAACAGTTAGTTGATGGAGAAAAACCGCAAGAGTATGACAGCGAAGACTACGTAATTTGTCACTCGCATTACGGCTATATTGAGGATTATGAAAAGGGACACATTCCCGGTGCAATAGCGCTGAATACCAACTGGCTGGAATCGACCGAGACGTGGAATCGGCGTTCGCCCGAAGAGTTGCGTAATAGGTTGGAAAGTCTAGGAATTCGTCACGATACCACAGTGGTGGTATATGGTCGTTTTTCGGCTCCGGTTTATGATGAAGAGCGCTTCCCCGGAAAGAGCGCGGGGCACTTGGGAGCGATGCGAAGCGCGGCTATTTTACTGTATGCCGGCGTTGAGGATGTTCGTATTTTGAACGGTGGGATCACCTCTTGGGAGTTGGCCGGTTATGAGCTCTCTACCGAGGAGGTGACACCTAATCCCGTAGATGATTTTGGTACTGAGATCCCGGGACGTCCAGAACTGATGATTGATACCCCCCAAGCAAAGGAATATTTATCGGCCAATGATGCCGAGCTCGTTAGCGTAAGAAGTTGGCAGGAGTTTATCGGTGAACGTAGCGGCTATCATTACATCGAAAAAAAAGGACGCATACCCGGCGCGGTATTCGGCAACTGTGGCAGCGACGCTTATCATATGGAAAACTATCGTAATTTTGATCATACCATGCGCGAATACCAGGAAGTGGCCGAAAAGTGGATTGAAGAAGGATTGACTCCCGACAAAAAGCTCGCCTTTTATTGCGGAACCGGATGGCGGGGCAGCGAGGCGTTCTGGAATGCCTGGCTGATGGGATGGCCAAAGGTATCGGTATATGACGGAGGATGGTACGAGTGGAGCAGTGATCCGAGCAATCCCATTGAAAGGGGAGAACCTCTATTAAAGTAATGGTGATAGATTTTATTTTAGAGTATAAATAATACGTATCCCCATTCTAATACTGTTGTAGCAGTATTATGCGTAGATGAGCAAATAAAATCATAAAAAAGATCTATCGGATGGCAAGTCCAGCCAGCTGATGTTATAAACCCCTCTGAATCTCCCCTTGAAAAGGGGAGAACTGGTTGTAAGATATGATTTTAAATAGGGACAATTTTTTGTAGTTATTTAAAACAAATCCCCTCCTTATGAAGGAGGGGAATGGGGTGGTTGGAAATATATCAATGTCTGCTTGAATACCTGGAGATCTATTAAATTCCCGATTCATTTGTATAATATTTTGTAGTGTTCCCATAATATTATTTTAACATTAAAGTAAGTAACTATTTAAAGATGGAATTTGGTCTGTACACTTTTGTTGAAAATACCACGCATCCCGACTTAGATCGTATGTTAACACCCGCCAAACGCTTTGAAAACCTAATGGAAGAAATTGAATTGGCCGATGAGGCAGGACTTGATCTGTTTGGCATTGGGGAGCATCATCGTGAGGAATATCTCTCCTCATCCCCAACTACCATACTTGCTGCAGCCGCGGCGCGAACCAAGCAGATTCGTCTCAGCAGTGCGGTGACGGTTCTGGGTTCCGAAGATCCCGTTCGAGCGTATCAGCAGTTTGCGACTATTGATCAGCTTTCCAAAGGTCGAGCCGAAATTATGGTGGGACGTGGCTCGTTTGTCGAATCCTTTCCGCTTTTTGGATACGATCTGCAGGATTACGAAGAACTGTTTGAAGAAAAACTGGATTTGCTGCTCAAACTCCGTGAAAACGAAACGATTACCTGGAGCGGAAAGTATCGTCCCGATATTGATGAAAGCGGCGTCTATCCACAGCCGTATCAGGATCAAATTCCCGTTTGGAGAGCAGTAGGCGGTACGCCAAAATCAGCTTATCAGGCAGGTGCACTAGGATTGCCGATGGCACTTGGTATTATTGGAGGGCAGCCCGAGCAGTTCAAGCAGCTGGCGGATATTCACCAAAGAGGAGCGGAGGAAAATGATCAAAATCCACCAAAACTGAGCATTAATTCACACGGATTTATTGCCGAAAATTCTCAAGAAGCTGCCGATATTGCTTTTCCCGCATTTAAGATTACAATGGATAAAATAGGCAAGGAACGCGGTTGGCCGCCGATGACGCGGGATAAGTTTGAGGCTTCCCGAACGTTGCGCGGAGCGAATGCCGTGGGCGACCCGCAGGAAATTATTGACAAAGTGCTGTTTCAGCATGAAATTTTTGGTCACGATCGTTTTTTGTTGCAGATGAGTGTAGGATCTATTCCTCATAAGAAATTACTCAAGTCCATTGAGCTTTTTGCCACCAAAGTAAAGCCGGCAGTGAATAAAGCGATCAATGGAACATAAATTAATGAGGATGCCATGGAAGAAATCAGAAAAACCTTCAAAGCACCGTGGGATTGGCTGCTAATCTTGATGACGAGTGGAATTACCTTACTTCTTTTGGGACTTAATTATTATACGCCGGATGTAATCACCACACTTATAACATGGGCAATTATTTTGGGAGCACTGGGCTTCGGCATATTTGGATATCATATTGAGGGCGGTAAGCTGAAGATTTTACGACTCGGATGGTCCAAAGATATTGATATATCAAATATTACAGATGTAGAATATAGACCTCATGCGATGACCGGATCGGTTCGAACGTTTGGTATTGGTGGACTGTTCGGCTATGTCGGTTATTTCCGAAATAGCATTCTCAAAAGCTACAAAGCGTATGTTACTCATCGCAATAAAACGGTAGTACTGACAACCAAAGATGGGGACATTGTAATTTCTCCGGATGATCCGGAAACATTTGTAGCTTCTCTGAAATCAATTTTAAAGGATAATTAGTAAGCAGGAATAGAATTCCTTTTTGATGATAAATGGGCCTTTGAAAACCTTACTGTCATCGCGCCTTGTCCCGCCTTTGCGGGGAATGCAATGCGGCCTGCCTGCGCGGAGCCTTATATAAAATATGGACTATTATGTCATATTAGCTTCGGCATAGGCAGGCGATCTCCTTTTACCAGCTTTGATTGGGAGATTGCTTCTCAGGTTCGCAATGACGAGCTTGATATTCTGGGTTTTGCAAAGGCCTCGAAAAAAACGTTTTGCTGTTGAACTGATTTTAGTTTCTGTTTCAACGGCAGTTTCGTATCATTGAGCCTCATAAATTTAACTCCTTAAATCTTATTTCATATGTACACCGGTTTACAACATCTGCACTCCGGCCTTGCCTATCTGGTGCTGCTCATTTTAGTTGGCGTTATTGGGTATGCACTAATGAACTTCATCAAAAACAAGTCTTTTACCGAGAAGTCGCGAAAAATTTCGCTGATTGGACTCATTGCCGCACATCTCCAATTGTTAATCGGCTTAGTTCTATACGTTATTTCTCCAATGGGATTGTCAAATTTCTCCGGAGAAGCAATGGGCGACGCCATGTCTCGACTGTATATGCTGGAGCATCCGCTGACCATGATTATTGGAATTGTGCTCATCACCATCGGTTATTCCAAAGCTAAAAGTGGGGATGATGATGCCGCTCGATATAAAAAAATCCTCATTTTCTATGGCTTGGGATTATTTCTGATTCTGCTTCGGATTCCATGGTCAGCTTGGCCGGGAATGTAGCGGGCATTTTATGCTGATTAAAACTGAAAACCTCTTTCCCATCTAACAATTTGCGGCATGAGCATTATTGAAGTTATCATCCTCAGCATAATTGAGGGGATTACCGAATTTTTACCCATCTCCTCAACAGGACATATGATTCTGGCCTCTCACATGCTGGGAATGGAGAACTCGGAATTTCTCAAGACATTTGAAATCTCCATTCAACTCTCAGCAGTTCTGGCCATTGTGGTGATGTATCGGGATAAGCTGTTTGCCGGACTGCAACTATACTATAAACTGTTTTGGGCGTTTATCCCGGTTTCTGTGGTGGGATTGTTGTTTTATGATGCCATTAAAGCAGTGCTTTTTAATACGGTGGTCGTAAGCGTAATGCTTATTTTGGGCGGGATTGTTCTCATCTGGCTGGATAAGTGGACACGAAACCGGGAAACCCAATATGAGGAGCTGGAAGAGATCTCTACGAAGAGTGCCCTGATGATTGGCATTGCTCAATGTTTTGCACTGATTCCCGGCACGTCACGTGCTGCTGCTACGATTATTGGCGGTGCGGCGATCGGCTATAACGAGCGTCAGGCTACCGAGTTTTCCTTTCTGTTGGCTATTCCCACCATGGCCGCTGCTACGGGATATGACCTGTTTAAAACGGCATCGGGCATTTCGATGGACCAATTTGTGCTTTTGGGTATGGGTAGTATTTTTGCCTTTATCTTTGCCTGGATAGCCGTGAAAGGATTCCTCAAAATCGTAGATCACTACGGCTTTCGCCACTTCGGATATTATCGCATTGTGCTAGCCGCAGTATTTTTAATACTGGCGTACGGCTTCGGGATTACATTGTATTAAGGAAAGATCCTATGCGAGTTGTACTTGCCTACTGAATGGTTTTACAAACCACTAAGGCACTAAGATTACAGAATTTAATATATCCCTAAACTTAGTGCTCTTAATGTCTTAGTGGAAAACTAATTCTCAGGCATATCATTTCCACGAGGCACAAACGCCTGAATATCGGTAATCTCTCGTCCCAGAATTAAGCCATGAATATCGTAAGTACCCTCGTAAGTATTTACAGATTCGAGGTTCATCACATGATGGATCACGCGATATTCACCGGTGATACCATTGGCACCATGCATATCTCTTGATATTCGAGCTATCTCCAGCGCCGTTCCGCAGTTATTGCGCTTCGCCAGTGATACCATTGAGTGATGTGCGCGTCCTTCATCTTTCAATTTCCCTAAACGCCAGGCCAGCAGCTGCATCTGGGTGATATCGGTAAGCATATTGGCCAGCTTCGTTTGCGGCAGTTGATTGGCCCCAATAGGATAACCAAATTGTTTACGATCGAGAACATATTCGCGTGCTTTCTGATAACAAAATTCAGCTGCTCCCACCGTGCCCCAGGCAATACCGTATCGTGCAGAATTTAAACAGGTAAAGGGGCCTTTGAGTCCGCGAATATCGGGAAATACATTTTCATCGGGTACAAATACATCCTCAAAAACCATTTCTCCGGTTTCCGAAGCGCGGAGCGACATTTTGTGTTTAGTTGGCGGCGCGCTGTAACCGTCCATATCTTTGGTTACAATAAAGCCGCGAATTTCGCCTTCGTCATCTTTATTTTCTTTTGCTTTCGCCCAGACAATCCCCACGTCAGCAATGGGAGAGTTGGTAATCCACATTTTGGCTCCATTTAAGATCCATCCGCCATCGGTTTTGACTGCTGTTGTGGACATGGATCCCGGATCGGAACCGTGATCGGGTTCGGTAAGTCCAAAGCAGCCGATCAAGTTCTCCCGTTGCCAGTTTTGGCAGAAAACGTTCTTTCTGCTCGTCTGTACCAAACTTGAAAATAGGGAACATTACCAGCGACGACTGCACTGACATAAACGAGCGATAGCCGGAATCCACGCGCTCAACCTCGCGGGCAATAAGTCCGTAGGCGGTCTGACTGGCATCCACGCCGCCGTATTCAGGAGGCAGATAGGAGCCCAGCAATCCCAAATCACCCATCTCTGTAGCAATATCCTTATCAAAATATTCTTCCTGATTTCCTTTTAGTGCCCGTGGTTCAAGTTTACTCTGGGCATAATCGCGAGCCGTCTCCATGATCATGCGATCATCTTCGGAGAGCTCGGATTCAAACTGGAACGGGTCGTCTATGTTAAAGCTGTTGCTGGCCATGGGATGATTTCTTTTTATGGGATTTTCTTTTATAGAAGGTAAGTTATATGGTTGAAAGTTGCAGGTTACAATGATGTGAATTCAGTTGTCTGAATCAGAACATTTTCTGATACCTGTCAACTGGTTAGCTGAATTCAACATTAATCTATCCCCAGAATTCCTTTTTGAGTTCACGGCCGATAATCATGCGCTGAACCTCGGAAGTACCTTCGCCAATCGTCATCAGCTTGGCATCGCGCATAAATCGCTCTACATGATATTCCTTGATGTAGCCGTAGCCACCGTGAATTTGTACGGCCTCATCGGCAGCACGTACAGCCAGTTCTGAGGCAAAGAGTTTTGCCATCGATACTTCTTTAGTAAACGGTTTGCCCTGATCTTTCAGCCAGGCGGCGCGGTGGACCAGCATACGAGCGGCATCCACTTCAGTAGCCATATTTGCCATTTTTGTTTCAATAGCTTGGAAGTCGCCAATGGGAGAACCAAATTGCTTGCGTTCGCCCGAATATTTCAGGGATTCTTCGAGGGCGCCGCGTGCAATTCCAACCGACAGGGCACCAATGCCAATGCGTCCGCCGTCGAGCACTTTCATCGTGTCAACAAAACCTTTTCCCAGTTCGCCTAACAGATTTTCTTCAGGCACTTCCACATCCTCAAAAATGACCTCCGTCGTATCACTGGAATTCATTCCAAGCTTTTCCATTTTGCCACCGGATTCAACACCATCCCAGTCGCCTTCAACAATAAAAGCGCTAATTCCTTTTGTCCCTTTATCGGGATCTGTTTTCGCGAGTACTACGTAAATATCACCGACCGAGCCCTGTGTAATAAAAATCTTGGTACCGTTGAGAATATATTTATCGCCTTTTTTGATAGCTGTTGTTTTCATCCCGGAAGCATCACTTCCCGAGCCGGGTTCCGTGAGACACCAGGCACCCAGCTTTTCACCTTTGGCAAGAGGAGTCAGGTATTTTTCTTTTTGGGATTCGTTAGCTGCCAGGGCAATATGTCCCGATGCCAGTGAAGTATGCGAGGCGACCGTCAAAGCCAGGGAAGCATCCCATCGTGCAATTTCTTCGATGGCCAGGCAAAAGCTCACGTGTCCTACGCCACCGCCACCATACTTTTCGGGATGGACCATTCCCATAAAGCCTTGGTCGGCTAATTTTTGTACAAGATCATGAGGAAATTCTTTGCTGGCATCGCGCTCTTTTACGTCCGGTTTAACATGGCGCTCAACGAAATCTTTGATGCTGTCTCTGATGAGCTGTTGTTCTTCGGAAAGTTCAAAACTGAGCTCAGTAGGTTGATTCAATACGTCGGTACTCATAAGATGGTATTAATAAAAATAGGTTAGGATTTTTCTCTGTATTAAAATAGAAAAATTTTGGGAGATTATTTTGCAAGAGTAATTATTGATTGGACGATGTAACTCGAATTACTTACAGATCTGAAAATTCAACTTAGTTGTTACGACGCGGAGCTTCGTAACGAGATAATATATTCTATAAAAATCAACTTTTTATTTTATCTCGTCGCAATGCTCCGCGGTGCGACGGATTGAGATGTAAGGATTTACTTAATAGAGTACTCTTACTAATAAAAAATGATATGAGTAGGACTCGTTATAAGATATACGAAGACGAATATCCTTATTTAATCACATCTTCAGTAATTTACGGGTTACCATTATTTGGAAGTCCAAGGTTATCAGATATTATTATCAATGCTCTAAAATTTTTACAAAATAAGAGAGAGGCTAAAATTTATGCATATGTAATCATGGAAAATCATATCCATTTTATTGCGCAAGCCAATTGTTTAGATAGAAAAATTGCAGCGTTTAAATCATATACGGCACGCAAATGTATTGATTGTTTAAAGAATAATGATAAACACATATGGTTGAGAAGGCTTTGCGAACAAAAGAGCAAGTTTAAAACTGACCGCAAATATCAATTTTGGGATGAAGGATATCATCCAAAACAAATTATAGGGGATTATATGATGGTGCAAAAAGTAGAGTATATTCATAATAATCCTGTTAAAAGAGGATATGTGGACTCTCCTGAAGATTGGCGGTACTCTTCTGCTAAAAACTATTTGGGTGAATCGGGACTATTTGAAGTTACGATATTTTAGGGTGAAATTTTCTCGGGTGTGTGGAATAGATTTGTTCTAATGTCGAACCTTGGAACAAGATTGGAAGGGAAGGTAGATTAAAACCTATCTCGCTACGACGCGGAGCATCGTAACGAGATCTAAAATTTTTTTCTACCTTTATCTAGTCGCAATGCTCTGCGTTGCGGCGTAATACTATCCAAAGTTCCAAGTAACGCCGCGACCTATTTCCGGATCGGGATAGTTCCAGTCCACCGCGCCCTGATCGCAGGCATACATGCACGTGCCGCATTCGATGCAATCCTCAACCTGAAAATGCACTTGCCCGTCCTCATCCATCGTATAGCAGTTGGCCGGACAAACGTAGGTTGTACATTTATGCGGGCAAACAGAATTACAGATATCCGTATCCACCTCAATATGTGGTTTGATATCTGATTTTGCCTGGTTGCGATAGCTGACCAGTCCCAGTCGTTCTGTAAGATCAAGTAATTTCATAATAAAAAGTGATGACTTGCTATTAAGTTAGCATGTGTCATTCTGAACTCGTTTCAGAATCTATAAAATATTTAGATTCAGATCCTGAAATAAATTCAGGATGACACATAAACAATTTTACTGTTTTAAAATCTTATCTTCTTACAAGGATTTTGCTCCTTTAAATCCGATTTTCATGAGATCCCAATAGGATGAGTGCTCTTTTATAGATTCTTTCATTAGCACGCGTGATTTCTTTGTCGGCTCATTGTCGATTGTGAAGAATTTACGTCCAAAATCACAAATCAGGTTGGGCACATCCTGGTACATCGTCGGATTGTGCAACATGTGCACGGCATCCTGGAAGCTGTTGATGTCTTTCATAACGTAGCTTTCTTCGAGGGCCTGCTTATATTCTTTGAGCGTATTACTCGTAAAATCATCACGTTCTTTTGCTTTAACGATTGTTTCAGCCCCTAAAATTCCAGACCGCATCGCGTAGTCCATGCCCTGTATAGCCTTTCCGGCATTCATCAGTAAGTTGGCTGCTTCACCGCAAAGTAAAACACCATCTTTATAGAGTTCTTTTGGCATTGCGCGCTTATCGCCGGAAGAAACCACGTGCGCCGAATATTCAACGACTTCTCCGCCTTGAATAGTATCCTGGATGACGGGATGTGCCTTAAAAGTATTCAGCAGATCATGCGGACTTTTTTCCTTTTCGCGCATATCTTTAATTCCGGCCACTAATCCTAGCGAAATGGTATCGCGGTTGGTGTAGAGAAACCCTCCTCCTTCGACACCATCAGTGGCAAAACCCACAAACTCATTCGACATGCCGCTGAGTCCGTTCAATTGAAAACGATCTTCGAGCACTTTTTGATCATAGCGAATAACCTCTTTAATGCCCGTCAACATGTGATCAGCAGGCACGTAATCATCCTGCAAACCCACTTGTCGAGTGAGCAAATTATTGACGCCTTCTGAGATGATAACACTGTCGGCATGGAATTCCTCTTCTCCGGTAAGAATACCTACTGCTTTATCGTCTTCCATCAGGATTTCATCCACCTTAATATTGGTGGCGATGAAAGAGTCCATGGCGTAATCACTTTCGTCAATAGCATCCTGGACCTTTCCGGCTAGCCAGCGATCAAATTTTGAGCGTAGGACAACGACCCCAGAGTAGGGTGTTTCGTTGAAGTGCGACGATTTGAAGTCGATGGAAAAAGTTGACTGATCGTCCATAAATGTAAGCCGACGATGGTTAATGAAACGCTCCCAGCCACCGTCTTTCTCCTCCCAGTAATTGGGCACGAGCTTGGCCAGATCACTGCCCCAGAGTACGCCTCCGGATACATTTTTTGATCCGGCAAATTCGCCTTTTTCGATGAGTAGAAACTTCATGTTATTGCGTGCCAGGGTCATCGCAGCCGCCAGTCCGGCAATACCCGCACCTACAATAATACAGTCAAACTTTTCGTCCATCATAATAAATGTTGAATGATTATTTCTGAATGTTGAATGCTGAAATTAATTCACAATTCAACATTCAAAACTTAAAATTGTTTATCCTTTAATTTTCTTCAACTCCTCGATAAACGGTGGCAGAACATCGTAAAGGTCTCCAACGATGCCATAATCGGCAATATCGAAAATGGGTGCGTCTGGATCTTTATTAATCGCTACAATGACTTTACTGTTGGCCATACCCGCAACGTGCTGAATGGCTCCGGAAATACCCACAGCAATATAGAGCTGTGGCGAAACTACTTTTCCGGTCTGACCAATTTGCAGGCTCGGATCCATGATTCCCGCTTCGGTCAATGCTCGTGAAGCACCGAGTGCTGCACCTAAAACAGAAGCCAAATCTTCGACCAGTTCTTGTCCCTCGTCATCTTTGGCTCCACGTCCGGCAGCTACAATGGTTTCGGCTTCAGTTAAGTCAATCTTGTCATCGGAGGCGCCAATGATTTCGCGCAGGGTAGCTTCGAGTTCATTTTTATCAAAATTGAAATCGACATTTTCCACTTCAGCCTCGGTGGGAGATTCATTTAGATCATACGATCCCGAACGGACAGAAACCAAGATGTTGTCACCAGTGGCTTTATTTGTAGAAAGAATCTTTGCGGCCATTACCGGTCGCGTCGCTTTGATACCGTTGTCAATCAATTCAAACTCAGATACATCCGAAAGAACAGCCGCGTCAGTGTTAGCTGCCAGGGCACCCAGAATATCTTTGGTGCTTTCCGTTGATCCAAAGCCAAACACAAACGGATCGGCTTCATCCAGCACCTTCGAAAGTGCTTTAAGCAGCGGTGTATTTTGATGATTTTTAAAAATAGGATCTTCGATCGCATAAATTTTAGAGGCACCATATTTTTGGACCTCATCAACGTGATCAGAAGCATTGGCATCAATAATAACAGCTTCGGAAGAGTGTCCATTAGCTTCGGCCAATTGGGTCATTCGCGATAATACTTCCAGCGATGCTCGTTTAATTTTTCCGTCACTTACTGCGATGTGGGTTAGTAGGGTACTCATAGTAAAATTAGGTTGTTTTTCGTTCTAAATTCTTGGTGAACGAGCGATGAGTAACGAGTAATTATCAATTATTACTTTTTACTCATTACTCACTATACGACGTTTTCTTCTTCATCGAGGAGGTGAGCTACTTTCTGGGCCAGCTCATCGGGTTCTCCTTCAAACTTTTGTCCCGGTTCGCGTTCCGGTTTTTCCATGTAACCGGTTACTTTTGTTTTCGCAGAAAGGGCCGTTTCATCGAGATTCATATCCGAAAGGTTGATCGTTTCCATCGGCTTCCGCTTGGATTGCATAATTCCTTTCAGGCTGGGGATACGCGGTTCATTCATATCATTCGAGCAAGTTACCAGACAGGGTTGAGGAAGTCCGATTATTTCTTGTCCCGAATCGCCCTGACGTTTTACAACAAGTTTATCGTCCTCCATTGAGAGTCCAACAGCGTTGGTGGCGTAGGGTAGATCCAGATGTTGTGCCAGCATGCTTCCAGCCAAGCCCGCATCGGTGTCTTGCGATTGTTTACCGCATGAGATGACGTCGTATTCCTTATCTTCAAAAAAGGCAGCCAGAATTTTTGCATACACTGCTGAATCATAATCAACCTCATCGTCAGTAGTAATATGTGTGGCCTTGTCGGCACCCATTGCCAGCGCTTTGCGGATGGTTTCTTTGGCCTTATCGGGACCAACCAGCACGACTTCCACTTCACCGCCGTGTTCTTCGGTAAGGACGAGCGCCTCCTCAACAGCCGAAGCATCATAGGCATTGAGCACCATGCGGTCGGTATCTTGAATTAGGTTGCCATCTTTAATTTGGATGGGCGCATCTACATCGGGAACTTGTTTAATACAGACGTAAAATTTCATACGATGAAAATATTTTCGGTTAGAATGGAAAAAGATTGTAACTCATCAGGCCGAGAATATACAAAACCTGAGAATAAATGTTCAGTGTACAGTTGGCAGTTAGCAGTGTGATAGTGAGCTTGATTTATTACAAAATAACAGGTGAAAGTATACTTTTTTAATATTTGACTAGGATATTTGAATTCAGAAGCCTTTGATAACTGATAACTACTGCAGTTTCTGATATTCGCTTAGATGACTTTGATCAATGTTTGAAAGCAAGTTATATGCTTCTAATCGAACTTCCGGTTCAGCATCTTCAAAGATGGATGTTATTTCGCGATATTTGGCATTAAAAAAGGTATCAAAGAGCAGGTCGGAGGAGGTCTGTCGTTGTGCTTGTTGAATGTTCTCCAATGCCGATAAAATCTGGCTGCGCGACTGCTTTGAATTATTTAAAAACTGATCGATTCCTTTTCTGTGATACTGATAAAGGGCAGTCCGAAATGGCTCGAAATTGGATTGTAGAAGATTTGAGAC
Organism: Fodinibius sp.; assembly: GCF_034521915.1. Taxonomy (GTDB): domain Bacteria; phylum Bacteroidota; class Rhodothermia; order Balneolales; family Balneolaceae; genus Fodinibius. The sequence continues at coordinate 25,102 of NZ_JAXHLU010000001.1, read as the reverse complement.
TAACTGGGCTCTGTTTCGCTGATTACCGCTGCGCGACCATCCTATAGCAGAGGTTGTTTGTGCAAGGGATACGATGTTCTGTGCCCGTTGGTAGTACTCTGTGCCGCCCAGTTCTTCGAAAGTATCAAAATCGTATCCTAAAACCGTGTAGACGTAAAAGTCGAGGAGGCTGGTAAGCGGATCGAACTGGAGTTCGTCGTGCAGGAAGGTGCGGTTGGGAGTGTATTCAAAATTCCATTCTTCATCATTGAACAGAAAAATAACCGTATTACGAGTGGTGTTATAAATCGGACGTTGTGACCGAACAATTATTTGCGCTTCAAAATTATAATTCTCTACCGATAATAAATTTATCTGCAGAGACATTTTGATACGCTCATTTTCATTGAAGTTTGCATTGGTCCATTCAAACTGATTGATGTACTCTTCAATTTGTTGAGGAAGGTTATCAAGGTAGTTCAGTGAGGTGCTGCTAATTTGGCTTTTATCCAGGGTAACCTGAGCATTAATTTCCTGTGCAGACAATGGCTGCGGACCACCAATGGTGATTAGAATTCCCAATAAAATTCCGGCAATCCAATTTAAAGAGGAAATATTCATTTTGAATTTATAGATTACTTAAAATCATTCAGAGAGACCATATGTTATATGATACGAAAGCTATTACATTTACACAGGTATAGAATCATATTAATAAATGCTGTTTTTATTTTTGTTTCCGGGGTTGGTTCATCGGGACAAGCACAAACCGTAATAGGAGCAAGGGAATTAGCACTCGGACAAGCAACATCGGCATTAGAGGGTACCGACTGGTCGATGTTTGGAAATCCGGCGCTGATGTCGGAGAATGAACGAACGGTGTCGTTTTTTGGCGTTCGCTATTTTGGTCTTGCAGAAATAACGGATATGGCTTTTGCGGGGTACTATCCTACACAATTTGGTGTTTTGGGATTAGGTGCGCATCGCTATGGTGATGACTTATTCAATGAGAATAGGTTGCGTCTTGGATATAAGCATTCGTTTGCCGGATTCCATTTTGGGGCTATCCTCAATTACAGCCACGTTGCATTTGGAGGTGGATACGGCTCGGCTGGAGCGCTGGGGGTTGATGTAGGGTTAGCGGCTCCTATAATATCTGATTTGTGGATTGGAGCTAAGGCTACGAATATTAATCAGCCGGAGTATGGATCACGTAATAATGAAAAGCTGCCCGCGTGAGCTAAGTATCGGGCTATCATATCAATTGTCCGATATTGCCTTATTTACCAGTGATGTAGTCAAAGATGTGCAGTTTCCCATTTCATATCGCGGTGGGGTTGAAGTATCCGTTGTTGAAAATTTAGTGGGACGTGCGGGCATTACTGTCGAACCCCTGACATTTTCGGGTGGACTTGGGTACCTCGCAAAATTTTGGGCTGTAAATATAGCCGTTCAGCGTCATGAATACAGAGCATTGGGATATAGCCCCGCCATTGATTTTAAAATTAGCTGGTAATGCGCAGCATTGTACTAATTATATTGGGATTTTTTCTTGTAATGCCGGTAGCACTGCTGGCACAGCAACAGGATACTACCCGCTCGGAGGTGCAGGATGACCTTGAAGATGCTATTGAAAACTTTGATCCCGGTGACACTGATTTTGACAGCGAGCAGATGACCCAATTTCTGCAGGAATTGGCAGAAAATCCCATCAATATTAATAATGCCAGCGTAAATGCTTTGCTTCAGATACCGGGATTAAATCTTAAGCTTGCACGAAACATCATTGAATACCGGTCTGAGGTAAAACCATTTGAAACGATTGAGGAACTGGATGAGGTATCGGGTATTGGCCGGGTAACGCTGGAACAGGTGCGCCCGTATGTAACAGTGGGGAGTGGTATCGAGCTCGGGAGAGCACTTTATACCAATCCGCGTTACTGGACCTCCGATGGGGAATTTCAGATGTTCTCGCGTTTTCAGAGGGACCTGCAAGAAGGAAAGGGGTATCAACAGCCTCCACAGGAAGGTGGATATATCGGTAGTCCCATCAAGTATTACCAGCGTATAGGGTATCAGAGTGATCACCTGTCAGTAAATTTGACGCAAGAAAAAGATCCCGGCGAACAACTTGTAGGGCCCTTTCAATTTGATCACCGTACCTGGCATGTGGCACTTGAAAATAATGGGCACTTGCAGATGTTGGTGGGTGGAGATTATAGCCTTGGTTTTGGTCAGGGATTGGTACTTTGGAGCGGAGCTGCTTTTGGCAAAGGGAGTAATGTGGTGGGTGCAGTGAGTCGCAACGGCCGAGGCATAAAGCCTTATACATCAGCGCAGGAAACAAATTACTATCGCGGTGGAGCAGTTACCTATGGAGGAAAACTCCAGTTCACCGGATTCTATTCGAATAGAAAACGCAGTGCGAGCGAAATAAGTCCCGATACTACCCGCTTTCCAGGGACGGATGGTTATCACCGTACCGAAAATGAATTTATTCAGAAAGATAATTTGCAACAGAGGTTATATGGAGGGCATGTTCAGCTAGAGCTGCCTTTTGGTATTATTGGTGCCACCGGTTATCAAACAACTTTTGATCGGTATATCACAGCCAGTAATCAAACGTATGCGCAGTACGATTTTGAAGGAACGTCGAATTATGTCTACGGCTTGGATTATACCTTTTTGGCCGGACCGGCGGTTGTTTTTGGAGAGGTAGCACAAAGTGAAAATGGGGGCTATGGCTTGATTACCGGCGTTGAAAGTAGCCTTGGCGACGACACTGATATAACGCTGGCGTATCGAAAGTATCAGAAAGAGTTTCAATCTATCTTAGGGAATGGATTTGGAGAAGTATCCGGTCAGCCCAAAAATGAGGAGGGCATTTATTTGGGTATGCGTCATACAATTGGTGAAAAAGTGACGCTTAGTGCCTATATCGACCAGTTTCGATTTCCCAGCGCTCGCTTTGGCACGAACCAACCTACCCAGGGATTTGATTGGCTGGCAAAGGCAGAGATAGATTTAACCAGCAATCTTAATTTTTACGTGCAGCTGCGCAGCGAAATTGAGGATGATGAATATGAGGTGTTGGATTCTTTTGGTCGAAGTCAGCGCAGATTGGGTGATGCACAACGCGGCAGTTTTCGAGCGAACCTGGAATATTGGGTAAATAATAAAGTGCGTCTGCGTACACGAGGGGAGTTGGTCCGGAGCCGTCAGGCCGGAGAAGCATTAGAGCTTGGCTATTTGTTGTACCAGGATTTGCGACTGCGAATCAATGATGAGTTCAGTCTGGATACCCGGCTTTCCATGTTTGATACCGAAAGTTTTGCCACGCGGGTCTATCAGTTCGAAAATGATCTGTTGTATGTGTTTTCCAGTCAATCATTTTTTGATCAAGGGCAGCGAATGTATGTACTGTTAAATTACGAGCCGTTCGATTTTTTGGAGCTTTGGGCCAAATTTGGGATCACCGTATATGAAGATACACAGATTATTGGCAGTGGGCTGAATCAGATTGAAGGAGACAAGCGCAGTGAGGTGGGCGTTCAGGCAAGGGTACAGTTTTAGGGCTGTTTACTGGTGATTGGGTGATTAAGTTATTGAGTGATGTGGTTAGAAAGTGACAAAGCTACAAAGCATGGTTAACAGTTGGTGGCTGACGGAAGAGTGAATCTGGTCATTTCGAATGGAGGCTGTGGGTTTCAGCCGGAGCGTAGAAATCTTTTATTTTTAACTTATTTAATTGCAGGCTCAGCCCATTTCAAATTAGCTGTATGCGGGCATCGTAACGAAATAATAATTACGTTCTAAAAATGAGGAATTAAATAGTTGTACTTCTGATTACCTCTTTAGCATAAGGAAGTACAATTCCATTTAGTTGTGAGAGGGTTGTACCCTCGAGCAACAGAGTTGTTTTTGTGCGGGAGTACAACTGTCTCCAAACTAATATTGGATCTTCCCTTGAGGGAAGTACTTGCATAGCAGGGGAAGAGTGATGGAGATTTTTTAATCAGAAAAAAATTTATACAATATCTCCACACTAAAAATTGCAATAGCATATCCGCAGAGTTCTTCTATCTTATAAACGATTATCTATTTCAGGAATTGATAGCAACGATCATGAGTGTTGATATAATTATCATATTAGCGGTACTGGTGCTCACTTTTGTGGCATTGGCTATCGATTTATGGAGCCCGGATGCCGTCTTGTTGACCGGACTGGCAATTGTTACCGTCAGCGGTGTATTAAGTCTGGAGGAGGCTTTCCTGGGATTTGGCAACACAACGCTGTTGGCGCTGGGAAGCTTGTATGTAATTGGGGCTGCACTTCGTGAAAGTGGGGCGCTGGACAGGGCCAGTAACTTTATATTGGGTCAGGAAACAAGAAGTGTACAACGTATTCTGTTGCGATTATGCCCCAGCGTATCAGTTTATTCTGCCTTTCTGAATAATACCCCCATTGTGGCTATGGGGATACCGGCGATACGAAGCTGGGCAAAAAAATATCACATCCCAGTATCAAAATTACTGATGCCTCTATCTTACGCCGCCATTTTAGGGGGCCTTTGTACATTAATTGGCACTAGTACTAACCTGATCACTCATGGATTATTAGAAAGTCACGGTTTTAGGGGATTTTCATTTTTTGAGTTGGCTTGGGTGGGTGTTCCCTGTGCTATTGTTGGATTGGTTTATTTGGTGGTTGTGTCTCCGAGACTTACTCCTGCACGGCGCGATATTCGCTACCAGGAAGAGCGAAACAGAGAACTACTCGTAGAGCTGGAAATTACGAACGGTGCGGATGTGGCAGGAAAGACGGTTTGAGAAGCGGGACTATCAAAGATTTCAGGTTTTTACCTTTCGCGAATCAATCGGCATGATCATGAAATTGCCCCTGTACCGGATGAGGAAAAACTGCGTGCCGGGGATCATCTTTTTTATGCTGCGCAAGGAGGGATTGCTGCAAAGACGCCCGAACTCGAAGGGTATCCGGGGCTTAAGTTGGCTTATCAGCCACCACGGACGATCAGACGAAATGAAAAGGATCGTGAACTTCATCAGGTTGTGGTAAAAGAAGGGTCGCGTCTGGTAGGGGCTTCGCTAGGTGAAGCGAAATTACACGAGCGGTTCGGAGCTGCTGTTACAGGAGTGCGTCGTCGTGGAAAGCGGATAGATCAGCCTCTGGGAGAATTTATATTACATCCCGGGGATGTTCTTTTGCTGGATACCGGACGCGGTTTTCGGGGGGCACATGAAGATACCGAAGATTTCTTCTTAACCAGTGAGGCCGGTGGAGAGGCGCCCGGCGATTCCACGGAAGTAATAGAGCACCGCCCGGGAGGTAAAGATTTATATGTATCGGTAGCAGTGCTATTTCGGTGTGATTGGCCTGGTTGCGGGCGGCGTGCTTCATATAGCACTGGCCGGTATTTTAGGTGTAGCTGTACTATTGGCGTTTAATGTGATTGAGGCAGGTGAAGCCCGAAAGTCGGTAGACTGGACCGTACTTATTGTTATTGGGGCAGCTTTGGGTCTTGGTAAGGCCATGGAAGTCAGTGGAGCGGCGGTAATTATTGGCGAAGGGATGGTCGAATTGACAAGTGCTTATGGAACTCGGGCGGTGCTGGCGGGGGTGATTATTATTACGGTTATTTTAACAGAAATTATCACCAATAATGGGGCGGTAGCACTGATGTTTCCCATCGTATTATCTGTTGCAGAAACACAAGGTATGGAAGTACGCGGCTTAGTTGTTGGCATTACGCTGGCAGCTTCCATGTCGTTAATAACGCCCATCGGCTATCAAACTAATTTGATGGTTTATGGGCCGGGTAATTATAAATTTACTGATTTTTTTAAGGTGGGCTTTCCCCTACAAATTGCATTATGGTCTGTTCTCATATTCTTGATACCGTATGTTTGGCCGATGTAGAATTTGTGCACTAAGTGGTAAACGCTTAATGATGATATTGTGATAGGATTATTAGATAGTGATTTGCAGCAGCAGCGAAAGTCAAAGTATTAAGTTTAAGATGTTCCAACCTGTCATTCGACTGACCGTAGGGAGCTGAGAAATCTTTGTTACTAATGTATGAAAAGCCTAATAGCTTCTATTGTACTTATTACTTATTCTCTTATTAAAACAGTGACAACTTTGCCCGCCAAATAATTATTTCCAGTAGCTTTATGGGAGTTGTACTCCCGTTTTCTTTTCCACTCAAGTAATTCTCCTAAATTTGCATTTTCCGCGATTCGCCCCAAACCCCCAAGGTATCAAAACTGTGGAGTTGCGAGGTAATAAGCATCGCAACGAGATAATTAGTTACGAGAGAGTTGAACTCTTGAGTAACGAAAGCTTTTTCGGGAGTACAACTCCCTCAAAACGTAGTGTCTTTTAATAATTGAAACTTCATTATAGTATAGAAATACCCAGTCTCTAATTAAGTTTATCTCGTCGCTACGCTCTGCGACATTATTCGTTACTAAATCCTGCTTTGTGATTTGGTGATTTGAAAGCACGGGAGAATTCGTTTTCTTTGTGCTTTCAATATTCTCCCAAAAAATACAAGAGTTTAGCATTTATGACCCTTGCCGGCTGGACGGTTATTGCTGTAATATTACTGTGTGTTGCTCTGCTTATTGGCAGCCGCATACCTGCAGACGTTGTTTTTGTAAGCGGGCTTACCGTATTAATTGTTAGTCAGGTCGTTGATCCCGCCGAAGCCTTAGTAGGCTTTTCCAATCAGGGGATGTTAACGGTGGCCGCACTTTATGTGGTAGCTGCAGGGATGAAAGAAACGGGTGCCATTCAATATGTAGTTGAGAAAATTATCGGGCGATATAAAAGTATCCGCCGTACCCAGATTCGTATTATGGCCCCGGTAATGGTGGTGAGTGCGTTTTTAAACAATACCCCCGTAGTGGCCTCCTTCATCCCCGCTCTTGAAGACTGGGCACGAAAAAATAAAGTAAAAGTTTCCAAGCTGCTGATTCCATTGAGTTATGCCGCTATTTTAGGGGGAACCTGTACGCTCATCGGTACAAGCACCAATCTTATTGTAAACGGACTATTAATTCAGGAGGCTTCAACAAGTACCATCGGTATTTTTGAGCCGGCCCTGATCGGGATACCCTGCGCCATTGTAGGCTTTTTATATTTGGTTTTCTTTGGGGATAAATTATTACCTGAACGAGGATCGGGATTCGATACCTTTAAAGATCCCCGCGAGTATACCATTGAGATGATTGTAGAGGGTGATAGTCCACTTCCGGGAAAGACCATTGAGGAAGCCGGTCTTCGTCATCTCCCTTCCCTTTATCTTGCAGAGATATATCGCGACGATCATGTGTTAGCTGCAGTAGATCCCGAACAGAAGTTGCGGGCAGGCGACCGCCTTATATTTACCGGGGTAGTCGATTCCATTGTTGATCTGCAGCAGGTTAAGGGATTGTCTCCGGCAACCGAGCAGATTTTTAAAATGGATTCCGAACGAGGGGAACGCGTACTCATTGAGGCGGTCGTGTCTCCGAGTCATCCCATCAATGGGGAAACCATCAAGAAGGGTAAGTTCAGAAATAAATACGATGCTGTAGTGTTAGCGGTGTCGCGCAATGGGGAACGGATTGAGGAAAAAGTGGGTGATATTCGTCTCAGAACCGGAGATACACTACTTTTGGAAGCCCATCCCAACTTTTTAGAACAGTACAAAAATTCAAGTGATTATTTTCTGATTAGTGGAATTCGCGATTCCAATCCGCCCAGCTATGATAAGTCGGTCTATTCATGGTCTATTTTGGGATTCATGGTAGGGAGTGTAGCCTTTGGGTTACTCACCATGTTTCAAGCTTCTTTTTTAGCGGCGGGATTGATGATCTTTAGCCAGTGTTGTCGCCCATCGACAGCGAAAGAGTACATCGACTGGTCGGTACTGCTGGTTATTGCGGCTTCGCTGGGACTCGGTAATGCACTGCAAGTAACCGGGGCGGCTTCGGTATTGGCTGAGGGATTTTTGAGTTATACCGAAAATAATCCGCACCTGGCACTGGCTGGGGTCTATCTGTCCACATGGATATTAACTGAGATGGTCACCAATAATGCGGCGGCGGTACTTATATTTCCCATCGCTATTTCGATGGCGGCCTCGTTTGGAGTGAGCTATATGCCCTTTGTGATGACGATCATTATGGCGGCGTCGGCCAGTTTTTCTACGCCGATTGGTTATCAGACAAATCTTATGGTGTATGGTCCCGGGGGATATAAATTTACTGATTTTACCAAAATAGGGCTGCCTCTTAATTTGATGGTTGCTGTAATAACAATATCTTTGGTGCCTCAAATTTGGTCATTTTAGAGTAGAGGTTGGAGACTGGATGTTAGAAGTTTGATGTTGGGTAACAGCTTATAAATTGTGTCATCCTGAACTTGTTTCAGGATCTTTGGACATCTGTATTGTGACAAATAATCCATTAGAAAATTAATAAGAAATAAAAAAAGTTAAGAGGGAGTTGTACTCCCGGTAAACAGAAAATTGAATATGCTTAAAGAAATTATTGGAATTGCGAAAGAAGCCGGTCAGGCGATGCTTGAAATTTATTACGATGCGCAGGATGTGGAAATCACCCGCAAGGACGATGACTCCGCTTGACCAAAGCCGATTTGGCTTCACATCATATTATAGTGGATGCGCTTAAGGAGCTCGATCCCCAAACGCCTATTATTTCAGAAGAGTCTGGTATCCCTGATTATGGAGAGCGAAAAGAATGGAATAAGTTTTGGATCGTTGATCCGCTTGATGGAACAAAAGAGTTTATCAAAAAAAATGGGGAGTTTACGGTGAATATTGCACTTGTTGATGAGGGCGTGCCGGTGCTGGGCGTAGTGTATGTCCCCGATAAGAAGACCATGTATTATGCTGAAAAGGGCAAGGGATCTTTTAAGCAGGTGGGAACCGATTCTCCGGAACGAATTTTTTCATCCGGTAGCAATAAAGATGACAAGCTTACTGCGGTACAAAGCCGGTCGCACGGTTCCGATAAATTGATAGATCAGCTTAAAGAAAAAGGGCTGACGGTTAAAGAGACAGTCCCGGCGGGAAGCTCCATAAAATTTTGTCTGGTAGCCGAAGGTAAGGCTGATATTTATCCACGTATGGGTCCAACCATGGAGTGGGATGTGGCTGCAGGCGATGCCGTATATCGCTATTCGGCGCGGGAAGGAATACATTCTTCGCCATTGACCTATAATAAGTCGGATTTGAAGAATGGCAGCTTTTTGATAGGACTCGAAGATAATGTTGAATTTTGAGTTTTGAATTTTTAATGACTGAGGACCGAGGATGGAAGTTCGTTTTCAAAAAAGTTGTAAGGTGCTAATAAATAGATGGTCTAATATATAGACGGTTGACCGGCGACGGAAGACCGATGAAATTAAATAAAGACCTAGCTATTATGACTTATAAATTTGAAAAATTAGAAGTCTGGGAGCTTGCAATGAAATTCAATGCTTTATCCTATGATATAGCTGATAAATTACCAGACAGTGAAAAATACAACCTGACATCACAGCTAAAAAGAGCTTCTACGTCAATAGCCTTGAATATTGCTGAAGGATCAACTGTATAAATGTTGAATTTTGAGTGTTGAATTAGACATAGCAAAAACTGAATTTGGTAGATTATCTTGTAAGGATGAATTGATTATGAGGTCTTACTAAAAAACCTTTGAATCAATTCGTTTATTATGCCCAAGAAAAATATTATTAGAAATAGGAGTTTCAATTTTGCACTCGCTATTATAAAGTTGAATCAAAAACTTGTTAAGCAAAATGAATATGTGATTTCAAGGCAGTTGTTAAAAAGTGGAACGAGTATTGGGGCTAATGTAGAGGAAGCGGGAGCAGCTCAATCTAAAAAAGATTTTGTAGCTAAAATGGCAATTGCATCGAAAGAGGCCCGGGAAACGAAATACTGGTTGCGGCTGCTAAAGCATAGTAACTTGTTAAAATTTAATGCGTCTCCTTACTTAAAAGAAATTAATGAAATTATAAAAATATTGACGGCAATAGTTAAAACATCACAACAAGTTGATAAAAGATAATTCAACACCATAAATTTATAATTTAGCATTATAGCTTTATTATCAGTTAAAAATTATACAAGTAATTAACTTATGAGTAGTAATAAAATGCCACTAAAGCCCACCGTCCTTTGGTTTACGGGGTTATCCGGATCGGGGAAAAGTACAATATCAGAAAAAGTATATGCACGATTAAAGGAAGAAGGCTATGAGGTGGAGCATCTGGATGGGGATGCGGTTCGGGACGTTTTTCCAACGACCGGCTTTTCCAAAAAAGAGCGCGATGATCATGTGAAGCGTGTCGGTTTTGTAGCAAGTCTATTGCAAAAGCACGGCGTGTTTGTAGTGGCCTCATTTATTTCGCCGTATCAGGATGCACGCGACTTTGTCCGCGACATGTGCCAGGATTTTACGGAAATTCATATCTCAACGCCGCTGGAAGTTTGTGAAGAGCGCGATGTAAAGGGACTGTACAAGAAAGCGCGCAAAGGAGAAATTGATAACTTTACGGGTATCAGCGATCCCTATGAAGAGCCCGAAGATCCGGAGCTGCGTATTGATACGACGGATATTACTCCTGAAGAGGGGGTGGAGTGGGTGTTTGAGTATTTGCAGGAAGAGGCTGACGGATGACGAAGGACCGAAGACCGTCAGGTGGGCACGAATAATTCCCCTCTATTAAGAGGGGTGGTCCCGAGGAATCGGGAGCGAGGTGTGTTACTTTATGCCGGAGGACCGCAAAAGCAGTGTCATCCCACGGTGTCCCGTGATTCGGGGAGCGTAGAGGAGGGATCTCCTGCCATTAAGTTCGCTTAGGATCTAAGATGCACTCGTTTGATCATTTTTTTTTCGGATCATAGGTTGGAAAGTGATGGAGTTTTATGTGTTGAAGGTTGAAAGTTAAAGGTTTAAACCCAGTAGTTTTGAGGGGGTTGTACTCTCGAGAAACCGAGAAATGGCTTGCTTTTCGGCGGGAGTACAACTCCCTTATAACTTTGAATTAATGCGGGGTATAGAACTCATATAACTTATCATATAACTTATAAAGTGATGCAAAATAGCCAAGAAATACGGGGCACGTGTTAGGTATTAATTTCTAAAAGTTATTAACTACAAAATCCAATAGTCATTGGGTTTTAAAATTCTTACTTTAAGCCGTTTTAGTTTGACAAAAAACACAATTATCAAATGCATTTATATAAACTAAACCACATCCGACAGCTTGAGTCGGAATCTATTCACATTTTTAGAGAGGTCGCCGCCCAATTTGAGAATCCCGTTCTGATGTTTTCAGGCGGTAAGGATTCCATTACCATGGCGCGACTGGCCCAGAAAGCGTTTTGGCCGGGCAAAATTCCTTTTCCGTTTCTACACGTTGATACCGGACATAATTTTGACGAAACCATAGAATTCCGTGATCAGCTGATGGATGATCTGGGCGTTGAGCTTATTGTTGCTCACGTACAGGATATGATTGACGCGGGTAAAGTGAAAGAGCCCAAAGGTCCAAATCCCAGTCGAAATAAACTGCAGATTCCAACCCTCTTGCATGCGTTGGAAGAACACGATTTTGATGCGGCATTTGGCGGAGCACGTCGCGATGAAGAAAAAGCGCGTGCCAAAGAACGGTTCTTCTCGCACCGCGATGAGTTTGGGCAGTGGGATCCCAAGAACCAGCGTCCGGAGCTGTGGAACTTGTATAATGGACGTAAGAATCAGGGAGAACATTTTCGCGTGTTTCCATTGAGTAACTGGACGGAAATGGACGTTTGGCAGTATATTGCCGCCGAAGGAATCGATATCCCCAACCTGTATCTGGCACATACCCGCGATGTGGTGGAGCGCGAGGGGACCTATTTGGCGAAGTCACAATTTATTACGCTGGCCGAAGATGAGGAGTTTGAGGAGAAGCAGATTCGTTTCCGCACCATCGGGGATATGACGAATACCGGGGCATTTAAATCTGATGCCGATACCATCCCTAAAATTATCGAAGAAGTGGCCTCGGCGCGCATTACCGAACGCGGTAATCGTACCGACGATAAAAAAGCCGAAGCGGCCATGGAAGAACGGAAAAAGCAGGGCTACTTCTAAATTATAAATTTTCAATTAAGAATTAGGAATTAGGCAATTACAATTCCTAATTCACAATTTTCAATTCCTAATTATTAAGATGAGCAACGAAAACGAAGCACAGAAGTATTTAGACATGGACCTGCTCCGCTTCACGACGGCGGGCAGCGTGGATGACGGCAAGAGTACGTTAATTGGCCGTTTGCTGTACGACTCCAAATCGATCTTTGATGATCAGATGGAGAAGATCGAAGAATCCAGTCGAAAAAAGGGCGATGAGTACACGAATCTGGCACTACTTACCGACGGGCTTTCGGCCGAGCGCGAGCAGGGCATCACCATTGATGTAGCCTATCGCTATTTCTCAACCCCCAATCGAAAATTTATTATTGCTGATACGCCGGGACACGTCCAATATACTCGCAATATGGTGACGGGGGCTTCCACGGCTAACCTGGCCGTTATTTTAGTAGATGCGCGTAGTGGTGTGATCGAGCAGACCTGTCGCCACTCATTTATTGCATCGCTGCTGGGAATTAAGCATATGGTGCTCTGTGTGAACAAGATGGATCTGGTGGATTACAGCGAGGAGCGGTTTAACGAAATCCGTAACGAATTTAAGACCTTTTCCTCCAAGCTGGATGTTCCGGATATTCACTACATACCTATCAGCGCACTGTATGGGGATAACGTAGTAGATAAATCCGATAATATGCCGTGGTATGGCGGGTCGACGCTGTTGTATACGCTTGAAAACGTACAGGTAGACAGCGACTTTAACCACGTGGACAGCCGTTTTCCCGTTCAGTGGGTCACGCGTCCACAGTCGACGGACTATCCCGATTATCGCGGCTATGCCGGACAGATTGCCGGTGGGGTATTCAAGCCGGGTGATGAAGTGATTGCGCTGCCCTCAGGATTTACCAGCAAGATCGATCAGATCCAAAGCTTTGAGCAGGATGAGGAGGAAGCCTTTTCTCCGATGTCGGTCACGATGACCCTCGAAGACGAAATCGATATTTCGCGCGGAGATATGATTGCCAAACCGGACAACCAACCTACCGTGGGACAGGATATTGAAATGATGGTCTGCTGGCTAAATAAAGAGCCGCTGGACCCCAATGGGAAATATGCCATCAAGCATACCACCAAAGAGGCTCGTTGTATTGTTAAGGAGGTAAAATACAAGGTGAATATTAATACGCTGCACCGTGTTGAAGGAGATAAAGAGATCGGCCTCAACGATATTGGACGTATTAAGATTCGTACCACTAAGCCGCTGTTCTATGATTCATACAAACGCAATCGAAAAACCGGAAGTATCATCCTTATTGATGAATATACCAACGAAACCGTTGGAGCGGGGATGATTCTTTAAGAGCAGTTAGTGGGGAGTAGGTTATTGAATTACAAAGTGACAGAGTAACAAAGTAGAAAGTCAAAAGTATTAAGTAATTAAACGTTCCAACCTGTCATTTCGAGTGCAACGAAGCAAAGTGAGAAATCTGTGTTTTTGATGACACATCTCATCCTGCACTAAAGAAATCTCTACTTCGGGAGTATAACTCCCTTTAAACTAAAAGTGGAGAGAGAAATCTTTTTTTGGTGACAGAGGACCGGTGACGGAAGACGAATGACTGAGAAAGCAGTGTTAATAGCAGTTCAATTCTTTTCGGAACACAACTGTATTTAACCTAAACACTGTGTTGTACCATACCAACAATCTGAGTTAAAGAGTTAGAAATTTGGGTTAATTCAGTTATTTTCCGATTTGTTTAGAAACTTCCATTATTAACAACCCCTAATATTTCTTGTTCGTGATTTCAGATATTCGACACTTTTTTACTCTAGCTTTAATTATTTCTTTTTGCGGATTATATCCTTTCCAATCCGCACAGGCGCAAAGCTATTACGGTAATGACGATACCCAAACGTCTTACAGCTTTAGCTCATCACTGTATGCAAGTACTTCATCCTCATTGCCATTCTGGTTCTATTCCAATGTCAATGGAAAGGTTGATCCGAGTGGGACAAACTGGCTGAATGAGATTTCTGTAAATCATAGATTATGGAATTCCGGAAACTGGCAAGTAAATGTTGGTGGGGATGCTTTATTTCGCGTTTCTGAAAATAGCCAGGTACTCATTCCCAAAGCCTACCTGCAAGCCAAGGCCCATGGATTGCAGCTGGATGCCGGTCGCTTTAATCAACCTATCGGACTCAATAACCATGAGCTTTCCTTGGGATCAATGATGGTAAGTAATAATGCAATGCCGTTACCCAGGATCAGTATTTCCACGCCCGATTTTATGGATGTCCCGCTGATGGATGGATACTTGCAATACAAAGGGATGTTCAGCCACGGTTGGTTGGAGGAGGACCGCTTTGTGAGAAACGCCTATCTCCATCAGAAATACTTTTATTTGCGGGTTAATATCGGATCATGGTCGGGCATGGGCGGTATTGTTCATAACGTACAGTGGGGCGGGACACATCCCAATTTAGGTAGGCTACCCCGGTCTTTTGGAGATTTTCTACGAGTCGTTACAGGTCGGGCTGCAAGTGAATCAAGCAATGCGCCGGGTAGCGACCTAACTAATGTAATAGGAAACTCTCTGGCCGCTTATGAATTTGGGCTTCGCTATGAGCGAGAGACTTTTACGGCTTCACTGACTCGTTTATTTTATCTGGAGGACAAGGTTTCTACGCGCTTTCGTAGTCCCTGGGACGGGGTATGGGGGGTAAACTTGGAGTTTAAGGATACAAACCGGCTGATTAAAACTATTACCTATGAGCATGTTAATTCTAAACAAATGGATTCCAAATCGTGGGAACTGATTGGCGCAGCGGATTACTATGATCACAGTGTCTACCGACATGGATGGACCTATGAGAATGACGTAATTGGTATTCCGCTTATTTTATTTGAAAACGACGATATCGTAAATAATGTACTGGTAGCTCATCATTTGGGGATTTCCGGCCAACCTACTGAACATCTGTCATATAAAGCGTTACTCACGTACAGCAGAAATTACGGGATCCAAGATGATTGGGTAGAGAATCCGGGGAAACACATACCCCAAAATAGGCCGGATGTTACTCCGCGTGAACAGTTTCGGAAGGACCAATACTCGGTGTTGTTGGGATTGGACTATGATATCCGAAACGTAGAAGGACTGGCAGTTAATTTGAAGCTCAGTTCAGATCTGGGCGAACTATATGAGGATAGGTTTGGAGTGATGCTTGGCCTGAGCTGGGGTAGATAATGTTAAGTTTTTGAATGAGGAATGTTGAATGGTAGATCAGGACCGAGGATGGGTGACTGACGACCGAAAAAGCAATGTCATTCTGAACGAAGTAAAGAATCTCCTTTTAAAGGATCGCGTAGTATTTATAGGATCTTGTCTGATATGCAGGGACTGTTGACGGATGACGGGCAACTGTGATTAGGTGACTAAGTAACTAAGTTTCTTATCTCGTTACTACGCTCCCTACGACACATTCGTTTTGAAGGGCACGGCACCCGTATAACGGGGCACGGCTGCGTTGTAATGAAGGGATTGGAAGTGGTATTTTAGATGCCCCATCCTCTACTACATTCGTTGTATTTCGTAGAGCAGGCTTAATCTCTCTCCACGAGTAGGGAATGATTTAATAACCGTGAAGTTGACCCATCCCACGACTACGCTTATAAGCTTCGTAGTGCAGGCCGGGCCCTTCCCTAATGGATCAGGGAAGGGAGAAATCCGTAAAGTTGCTAAAAAAATCCCCTCCTTAACAAGGAGGGGTGTAGGGGTGGTTGGGGTTTCGTTACTTTTAGCACTGGAATTGCAACAAAAAAGTGGACAGTGAGTTAAGGTAGATCATGCGGCTTGGTTGTGTGTTAGTTGTTGTTCCGCTTGAATCGGTGTTTGGTACCCCAGAGCCGAATGTAATCGTTTTCTGTTGTACCAGATTTCGATAAACTCAAAAATAGCTGCTTTTGCGTGCTGGTAGCGGTCTGGCATATCCAGTTCGTATTTAAGTGTTTTAAAGAAGCTCTCTGCCGGAGCGTTATCCCAACAGTTGCCTTTTCGGCTCATGCTTTGGGTGATCCGGTGTGTGCGGAGTTTACTGGTAAACTCCTCGCAGGCGTATTGTACTCCCTGATCGGAGTGGTATAGCAGATCCTCTGCTGGCCGGCGTCGGCTTACAGCCTCCTCAAGAGCTGCGATACTAGTCTGTTCGGCGCTCATTTGATCGCTGAGCGACCACCCGAGAATCTGTCGATCGCCCAGATCCATTACTGTTGTTAGGTATAACCAGCCAGCTTCACTCCGAATGTAGGTTATATCACTTACCCACACCTGAGACAGGTTTTCCGGGAAAAAGCTACGCCCGAGCAGGTTCGGGGCCACTGGCCAGCGGTGATTCGATTGGGTGGTGTTAACCCACTTCTTACGAATTCGGCTGGCAATGCCCATCTTGCTCATCATTCGGGCAATACGGGGTCGGGATACCTCCCAGCCTTCAACGACCAGTTGCCGGTGGATCCGCGGAGAGCCATAGTTCTTGCCTGAAGATTTCCATACCCGCCAGATCGCCTTGCGCAATTTGTTGTTAAACAGACTGCGCTTGCTGGGCAGCCGGGTTAACCAACGATAGTATCCACTTCGGCTCACGCCAAAGACCTGGGACATCATTCGGATGGGGAATAGTTGTTTTATGATCATTCATAAATTGGAAAATCACCCACTTGTATCGGGGAAGATGCCAATGGCCTTTTTTAAAATGTCCCGCTCCATACGTAGTTCAGCGTTCTCTGCCTTGATGCGCTGTAGTTCGGCTTGTTCGGGGGTGAGCTTCTCAACACCCTTGCCCGGAAAACTACTGGAGGAGCTCCCGTCGTAGGCCGCTCTCCATTTATAAATCATAGCTGGACTTAATCCCAACTCAGAGGCTAGGGCACTGATATTTTCCCGCAGGTAACTTTGCTGAACGACATCTAGCTTGTACTCCCTGCTGTAACTCTTACGTGTTCTCTTTTTACCCATATGTCAATTGTTATTTAAACACCGCAATATACCTTAACTAGGTGTCTACTCAAATATAGCAGGTCCAGGTCCCCAGTAAGTAACAAATGCCACCGGTTGATAAATAACTTAAAAGTAGTACCTATAATCCGATCCACCTTAAAAGGATGGGGCTATAAGTATATAAAGCTGTCTGAAGAAAGCTGTTAGATGGTTTGGTAGGCTCTATAGCTATTAGCGGGAATAAATTCCCGCGTTATGGATGATTTTTAAGCCTGAGTAGATTTGTTTCAATCTGTGGCAGATATACCTTCTCACTAACATTTCAAATCTGCGCCAATTCGCGGCTAACCTATCTACCCTAGAAAAGTACATAAAGCTGTTTAAAACAGCTATCAGATTCAGTGTCCCGACATCTTTGTTATGCATCCTGCATCCAGAATTTTGTATTCCTAATGCACAATGAGGTTATACCCATTACAATAATTGACTTACTCTTCCAGTTTTCTATTGTTATACTTACATTTGACTGAATTAAACCTTCGTTATTATGATTACCGATATTGAAGAAATCGAAAATTCTGCCCTGAATTTAAACAAGAAGGATAAAGCACGTTTGGCTGATAAGTTGTTGCAGAGTATTCACGGTAAAATTGATCCAGATGTTGAGCAAGCTTGGATTAAAGAAATTCAAGAGAGAAAAGAATCACTTAAAGCCGGTGAGTCTTCCCTCCATTCTTCATCAGAAGTTTTAAGTGAAGCAAGAAAACGTATTCAAGAGTGATAATTAAATTTCATTCGGAAGCTCGGAAAGAATTCTTTAAAGCTGCTGATTTTTACGAGAACCAAGTCGTCGGACTTGGCGATATTTTCATTGATGAAGTTGAAAATGTGTTAGAAGTAATTCAACAATATCCATTATCAGGAAAAAAGATTACTACCACCGAAAGAAGGTTTTTAGTTTCTCGATTTCCCTATGGAATTATATACACAGTTGAAGATGATCTCATTACAATATTTGCGTTCATGAATTTACGGCAAAAGCCTGGCTATTGGGAGTCCCGCAGATAAGCTGACTGTAGGTAAACACGTCTAATAGTTCAACATTTCTGAGAGAGTTGGACCCTCGAAGAACGCCAGTAAAACCAACTTCGTCCGCCATAATCCGCGGCTAAAAAAGGTTGGCGGTGTTTTTTATCTTGACGCAAGAAGATCCATTCATTTTTTGCGACCATCCGCCGGCGCTCGGACCAGCATACCCGGAATGTTCATAACCCTAATGCCGGATTGTTTAAAACTGTAAAAAAAGGTCCTACAAGTCTCCATTTGAAGGTCGCCGACGCATCATAACTTTAGCGACGTTGCGGAGTGCCGCCGTAGGGGGGAGAGGAGTGTGGGTTGACGACTGATGACGGGTGATTGACGACCGATGTTCGGATACCTATTTCATCTCGTGCCGAACTTCTGGTTCGGTACGTTGACCCGTTATTTTGGCAGTATTTTAGTTATTCGTTTCCAGTCATTTGTTATTAGAAGATTTACTATCACATTTTGTGCCATACGTGGTAATGAATTCCCGCGCTATTGATTACCATGGGCAATATCTGATTGATGAAGATTTCTCCGTTTCGGACCGAGGGGCAAGGTACTTTAGTCGAAATGACAGTGGTAGGGTTGCAAAGTTACAAAGGGTTATTTTTAATGCTATCTCGTTACCATGCTCCGCTTTCTAACGAAGAGGTTGGGGTATTGTAGCGCTGGTGGACCGGTGGCGGAAGAATAATAAGCAAAAAAAACAGTATCATTCCGCAGTGACCCGCCACTCGGATAGGTTAACGAGGGATTTCCTGCCATTAGGTTCACGTAGTATTAATCGGAGTAGACTTCTATTTTATCTTGTTGCCATGTTTCCTACAATACATTCGTTTTGAAGGATACGGCTTTGTGGTAAAGAATTCTGTGGCCATGAATAGAATACTCGACATCTCACACGCCCCATCTCTAATCCTTATTGACAGTTGGCGATACAGGTTTTTGCAAGTAGGGAGGGACTTGGAAACCGTAAAATTGTTATTTGGAGAGCATCGGTTATTAAATAACAAGATGAGAGCATTTCTATCTCTTTGTAATGCAGTGGGATTGTAACGATTAGATTAGTTTCATATCTCCTACGATTATCCCAAGTCATCTAACTCACTGAAATTTCTTGTAAGGATTGCAAGCCAGTGGGGTCTTACTTTTACGAGAGAGTTATGAAAAGCTAAAATTACTATTAACAATAATGGGGAATCAATATGAATTATCAAGAGAAAGAAATAAATAGAATCGATATTCTAATTTTTTTAGTCGTCTTTATTTGGTTAATACCCATTGGGGCCGCCTCACAAACACCGGAGGTAACCGCAATATCTTCGCAGGAGAATATTAAACCCAATGAAGAAGTTAGCATTACGTTTAGCGTTGACACTGCTGTTGACGCCTATTATTTCGGAGTAGAAGCTGTTTTTGATCCTGATGTTTTTGAATTTGTAAGTGCAAATCCTGTCGGTTTGATGAGCGATGGTATGCGTGTAGCTGACTTGTTAAACGAGGATCGCGTAGGTGCATCTGTCTCACTCACTTCTCCACTTGATGCTCCTGATTCGGGAGATCTCTTAAAGCTCACCTTCAGGGTAAAACAAGCGACGACTGTAGGATTATCCCAAATATCATTTGAGCACGTTGAGTTAAGTGACTCAGAGGGGAGAAATATTGAAATAGTTAAGCCAGAAGCATTGGACTTAAATGTCGAGGAAGCAGTAAGTGATCTGCAACTTGTAAGTTCTGAAGATAATAATATTACAGAGGGCGAAGAATTTCAGGTTGAGGGATCTATATATGTGAATGATATTACTGTTGATGAAAATACGGAGTCAGACCGGATAACCGTATGGGTTGGTATTAATGAAAATGATACGGATCCCTCGGGATGGGCTGAGGTGACTTGGACAGAGATGGTCTTTGATAATGCTCAGAATTCCTATCATCAGTATAAGAAGAATATAGGTTTCGGAATGGAACCGGGGACCTACTATATAGCATTGCGAGGCAAGTTAGACTCAGGAAGCTATGTGTACGGAGGTCAAAGTAATTCCGGCGGAGGGTTATGGGATGGCGTGGAAAATGTGAACGCTCGTCTTACAGTTACAGAGCAATCTGCTTATCAACATACGCTGGCGGGGTGGAATTTTGATGATGAAACGTTAGTTACCTCACAAAGTGTGCCTGCGAATGAGGATAATGACTTTCAGTTGATAGGGGCCAGTAAAGACGGATTTAGCAGTATTGCCGCATCCGGAATGGCAGCAAGTTCGGATGGATGGCAATTCACGGAAGGAGACGAAAAATACTGGTTAGCAGAATTATCGTCCGAAGGCTTTCAAAATGTAACCGTATTTTCCAAACAGTATAGCACCGGCGCGGGTCCCCGTGATTTTGAGCTGGAAGCCAGCATAGATGGCTTAGATTGGGAAGTGGTTTCTCCCGATACCATAAATGTGGCATCCGACTGGAGCAGCGGTGTTATTGATAAACTCGCTTTGCCTGCAAAATACGATGACCAACAGAATATTTACGTGCGATGGATTCGGCGGGGTGATTTCCGTGCGGATGGACAGGAAGATATATCAACTGGTTCTAATCGTATGGATGATGTCTATATTCAAGGAGAAAATATAAATGCCCAGGATGTTACGGTATGGCCCGGGGATTGTGATGACAATGGAGTGGTTGAGGAGTTAGATGTTTTCGAAATAGGCCAGTATTGGCTGGCAGAAGGTCCAACCCCAGTATATAACTCAATTGGTTGGGCCCAGCGGGAGGTAGAATCGTGGATACCTGCGGAAGCGGCTTACGCCGACGCCAATGGGGATGGTGTTGTAAACCATAAAGATTTAAAGCCATTGGGCCTCCATTTCGGTAAAAATAGTACTTCATCCAAGCAGTCGGTAAAGCAGTCCCCACCCCTATCAGAGCTGGTATTGCCTGCTCTTAATAGCGGCGAAAGTGTGGTAGTTGCCATTAAAGCTGAAGAAGCGGTAGATCTTACAGGACTCAGTATTCGTTTTCGAGTAGCAGATATTGATGGTTTTAGATGGGATCTGAAAAAAGTTACATACGCCGACTGGGGAAGCCGGTGGGATGATGATAATAAGCTGATCGAATTCAGCAGGAGGGAAAATAATTCTCCAAATGCCTCGGCCACCTGGGTGTATAAAGGGGAGAGCACTCCTGAAACGACAGATAGCCTGGCCGTTTTAGAGATCGAAGCCAATGAGAACTGGAAACAGCAGGCCAGACTGATTTTAGAACGGGTGGTTGTGGCTGACAACGAACATAAAAAAGCCATGGAGAATGTTATGCTTGAGTCGGAGCATGCGATATCAGATGAGAGGCCTGAAGAGGAACCTGAACTGCCGCAAAGTCTAAGCTTGAATCAAAACTATCCGAATCCTTTTAATCCCAGCACAGTTATCAGCTATACTTTACCCAAAGACGAGGAGATTTCTATTGTACTGTATGATATGGTAGGGCGGAAGGTGACAACAATCTTCGAAGGAGCACAACAGGCAGGTAGATATGCGTTAAGATATAGACCGGCTGGTTTATCCAGCGGTGTATATATCTATCAATTAAAGACAAAGGAAAGGGTAATAAGCCGCAAGTTTACCTATGTAAAGTAGAGTTGTTATTGGGTTATTGAGTAATTAGGTGATTGAGATGCAAAGTGATTAAGTATCATAGTGACAAAGTTACAAAGAGACAATGGGTTAATTGATCTTGCTACTAAGCTCCCTACGACACATTCGTTTTGAAGGGCACGGCTGCGTTGTAATATTGTTGGACCGGCGCTGGATGATGGTGGACTGAGGGCCGTTTATGGAAGATGAACAACCGTTGGTTGGAGAAGATGACCCACTACTACGCTAAAGGCATACTGCGCCGCCTGCCTGCGCGTAGCCGAACTACGCTTCGGCGAAGGCAGGAAGTAGCTTTGGCTACGTAGACCGTGCTTCGTAGTGCGGACATCCTGTAGTCCCTTACTAACAGCAGTCGGTACAGGCTCCTATAAATATGGAGGGATTTTAAACCTGTGAAGTTGGCACCAAAAGTCCCCTCTATGAAGAGGGGTGCCGAGGAACGAGGCGGGGTGTGTTTATTTGAGAACCGGAGGCAGAGGATCGTGATTTGGTTATTAGGTGATTGGAAGATTAAGTAACAAAGTGGCAAAGTTAAAAGTTGAAGGTTAGAACCGCGAAGTTGACCCATCCCACGACTACGCTTATAAGCTTCGTAGTGCAGGCCGAGCCCTTCCCTAATGGATCAGGGAAGGGAGAAATTCGTAAAGTTGCTACAAAAAAATCCCCTCCTTAACAAGGAGGGGTGTAGGGGTGGTTGGGGTTTCGTTACTTTCAGACCTGTGATTCCCAGTAAATTACCAATGCCACCGGTTGTTAAATAATTCCGATCAGTACCTATATCCGACCCATTCCGCCCCACCTTAAAAGGTGGGGCTATTAAGTTATAAAGCTGTCTGAAGACAGCTGTTGGCTGGTTTGGTACGTTCATTAGCCATTCGCGGGAATAAATTCCCGTGCTATTGATCACCTGGAGCAGTATCAGAGTGATGAAGGTTTCTGCGTTCCGTACCGAGGGGCACGGTATTCCAGTCGAAATGACAGTGATAGGGGTTGGCAGCGTCCTTCTTGTAAATTTATATCAGTTCAAATCTGTGGCTAAGACCCACTACTACGCTAAAGCTCTTGTGTCCCTCCCTATAAATATGGAGGGACTTTAAGCCCCTGAAACGTATTCATCACGGTTTACCCCAAACCCCCGACTAAAACCAAACCGGAGAAATTTCTTTCTGATGAGGTATCCACCTACACACTTCTATTACGCCAACGCTTCGAGGATTAAAAGATATACGCAGCACAAGTACAAAATTCATCTGATCTCCCTCGCCCTTTACTCATAATTAGTTAAGCCATAATAGATTTTATTAACTTGTTTTTTGGTGTGGAGCTAAGGTGATGAGTAGGGGTGCTAATTGACCGAAATAGGCATTAAGCCATTTTTTTACAAGATGTTGTCATTTTTCCGTTATATTAATGAAAGGAGAAAATAAACACAGTCCTATGAAACCAACAATCGATAAGCAGGATTTAAAAGACTGGATTGATCAACTTGATAATAAAGCGTATTTGGTTACACTCCAATCCATGAAAAATAGATCCACGGGTGAGGATTTTTGGGATAACCTACCCGAAGAGACAAAACAGAACATTAATCAGGCAAAAAAAGAAGCTAAAGAAGGTAAAGGTATCCCACATGAAAAAGTAATGAAGCAAGTTAGAGATCGGTTTTTTAAATAATGCCTTTGGATATTATTTGGACTCCGACTGCCAGGATATCTTATTTTGAGATTCTGCAATATTTCGATGACAACTTTACCCAGGCCGAACTGAAAGAATTTGAAAAATTAGTTCGTGAAGTGCTAAAGTTGATCGGCGAATTCCCTAAAATCTATGAATATTCCGAGGAAAGCGACACGCATCGATGCGTTTTGTCTCCTGAGGTAAGTTTATATTATCAGGTAGAAGAAAATTCTCAAGAGATTGAGTTATTAGTATTTTGGGATAATCGACAAGATCCGGATAACCTAAATTTAGGGTGATGTATATGGTTAGTAATAGGATATTTTTTTATGATCTTGATGATCTTTGAGATGCCGAAATATATCTGTTCTTCTATAGCATTAGTTTAGTTAATGCTATAACTCCGTAGACACGGGATACGGTAAAATAAAAAATACTACTAAAACTATGGCTTCCTATTCATCAGTTTATATCCGCAAAAATCCGCGGCAAAAATCGCTGATAATAATTGGTGCTAGATTAAAGACAAAGAAAACGGTTGATGAAAAATTATCATTCTTTAATTCTTCATTTAATGGGTATATTATATGTTGAGATAACACATACAAACCACATTTTGCTATGATTAAAGAAGCTAAACTTGTTAGTAGAGAAAAAGCTGATAGAGATGAGATAGCCTTCTGGAAAGAAAAGTCGCCGCAAGATCGTCTGAGTTATCTACAAGATCTAAGAGAGCAACATTTCCAATTGTTTAACAAAAAAGATACCTATAATGAGGCTCGAAAAGGACTTCGAAGAGTTTATAACATTGTTAAACGAACATGAAGTCGAGTATCTGATTGTTGGCGCTTATGCCGTAGCCTATTATGCTCGACCAAGGAATACAGGAGATATAGATTTTTTTGTCAATAATTCGGATGAAAATATCACCAATCTTTTAACGGTTCTTGAAAACTTTGGATTTGGATCATTAGATCTGGATATCAATGATTTTAAGGATGATGATACCGTTCTTCAATTAGGCTATGAGCCGATCAGGATAGATATTATGACTGGTATTAGTGGGATATCTTTTGATGAAGCGTTCAGGAATAGAAATCAGGGGAAGCTGGGGAATCAAGTCGCGTATTTCATTTCTTTAGGTGATTTAATCACTAATAAAAGAGCCAGTGATCGCACTCAGGATTTGGCTGACGCAGAATTGCTTGAACAGTTTCAAGATGAAGGTTAAAGGCTGAGTTTAAATAATCAACTAATTTCTAAATATATCCGTGCAAATCAGTAGCTATGACCCACTACTACGCTAAAGGCATACTACGCCGCCTGCCTGCGCGTAGCCGAACTACGCTTCGGCGAAGGCAGGAAGTAGCTTTGGCTACGTAGGCCGTGCTTTGTAGTGTGGACACCCTGTGGTTCCTTACTATAAATATTGAGGGATTTTAAACCTGTGAAGTTGACCTATCCCACGACTACGCTTATAAGCTTCGTAGTGCAGGCCGGGCCTTTTCCTTATGGAACAGGAAAGGGAGAAATCCGTGA